>CAWIUT010000012.1:0-16766 GCA_963839365.1 uncultured Actinomycetota bacterium | reverse complement strand
TGCGGCTTCGTCGGATCTCAACGCCAGTCGACGATGGCCGTTAGGCCACGGAACGCCCTGTCACGGCGGAGGCCGCGGGTTCGAGTCCCGTCGGGGTCGCGCACGATGTCCCGGAACACCGGATGGTGTCCGGGACATCGCCGTTTCCGGGGCGTCGCACGTCAAGGGACGCCGTCTGCCCCGACTGCGCTGCCTGCACCGCTGCCACCCGGCGACGGTCCCAGAAGCCGGCGTCCGGTGTCGGGCGTGTCCACAGACCCCATCGCGCCGGACCGTCCCTCAAGGCCGGCGGCGCGAGCCGCGCAGCAAGACGGGGGCGCGACGGCTTGCACGCCTGCTGCACGACGGAGGGCCACAGCCCGATCGGCTGTGGCCCTCCGCATCGGGAGCCGCTCAGCGCCGGGCGGCCAGCTCCGGCTGCTCCGGGTTCTCCTGCTGCTCACCCTCCGCCGGCGCCTGACGCTGCCGCAGCGGGATCTCCTTGATGAACAGCGCCACGATCAGCGCGACGAGCACCACAGGCAGGGCGGAGAGGAACACGTCGTGCAGCGAGAGCGAGAACGCGTCCAGGACCTTGTGGTAGATCACCGGGGCGGCGTCCTTGAGCTTCTTGATCGCGTCCACGTTGCCGGTGACGTTGCCGCCGCCGGACGGCGCCTGTCCGCCGAACTCCGCGGCCATGTGCACCGCCAGCCGGCTGGTCAGGATCGCACCGAAGACCGCGGCACCGAACGTTCCGCCCATCTGCCGGAAGAACATCACCGAGCTGGTGGCCGACCCCATGTGCTTGCGGTCCACGGAGTTCTGCACCGCGGTGATGATCGTCTGCATGGTCAGGCCGAGACCAGCGCCGAACACGTACATGAAGATCGCGGTGTGCCAGTACGGGCTGTTCACGTCCAGCAGGGACAGCAGGTACAGCGCGGTCGCGACCGTCGCCGCCCCGAGCACCGGGAAGATCTTGTAGCGCCCGGTCTTGGACATCAAGATCCCCGAGCTGATCGAGGTGCTGAAGATGCCGACCACCATCGGCAGCATCGCCAGGCCGGACATCGTCGGGCTCATGTCGCCGACCACCTGCAGGTAGACGGGCATGAACACGATCACGCCGAACATCGCGAAGCCGATGATCACACCGAAGATGTTGCTGGTCCGGAAGATCGAGTTGCCGAACAGCTCCATCGGGATGATCGGCTCGGCGGCCCGCATCTCGACGACCACGAACAGGGCGCTGAACACGGCGCCCGCACCGAGCAGGGCGAGCCCCAGCGACGAGCCCCAGCCGTGGTCCGGGCCGGCCCAGCTGGTGTACAGCAGGAACGAGGTGACCGCGGCCACGATCGAGGTGGCACCGGCGTAGTCGATCTTGTGCTGACGACGGACGTGGTGGATGCGCAGCGCCACCGAGGTGATCACCAGCGCCACGATGCCGATCGGCAGGTTGATGTAGAAGATCCACCGCCAGCCGGGGCCGTCGGCGAAGAACCCGCCGAGCACCGGGCCGAGCACGCTGGAGGTGCCGAACACGGCGCCGAAGTAGCCGCCGTACTTGCCCCTCTCCCGCGGGGGCACCACGTCACCCATGGTGGCCATGGCGAGCGCGAACAGACCGCCACCGCCGACCCCCTGGACGGCGCGGAACACGATCAGCTCGGTGATGTTCTGCGACAGCCCGGACAGCAGCGAGCCGATCAGGAAGAGCACGATCGCGGCCTGGAAGATCAGCCGCCGGCCGTACAGGTCGGAGATCTTGCCCCACAACGGGGTGACCGCGGTAGCGGTGACCATGTAGGCGGTGACCACCCAGGAGAGCTTGTCGAGACCGCCGAGCTCGCTGGTGATCGTGGGCAACGCGGTCGCGACGATGGACTGGTCGAGGGCACCGAGGAACATGCCGGCCATCAGGCCGGCCATCACCACCAGGATCTGCCGGTGGGACAGGTAACCCTCCTGGTCGGCCTGGTGGGCCGGACGCGAGGACAGCTGGGACATCAGTTGCTCGATTCTTCGTGGTCGTGAGCCGCCTGCAGGTCGGCGGCGAGACGGGTCAGGAGGCGTTGCAGGTCGGCGCGGTCGCGCTCGCTCCACGGTTCGAGCACGCCCTCGATGCGCTGGAACCGGCGCTGGAAGGCGGCGCGCATGATCTCGCGGCCCTGCTCACTGAGCTGCACCAGGCTGGCCCGCCCATCGGCGGGGTCGGTGGTGCGCTCCACGAGGCCGGACTCCTGCAAGGCCTTGATGTGCCGGCTCACCGTGGAGGAGTCGAGCTCCACCTTGGCGGCCAGGTCGGAGATGCGCATCGGCTCGTGGAACAAGAACTTGGCGACGGGGAAGCACGACGGCTCCACCTCGTCCTCGGGGTGTCGGGTGCGCAGCCGACGGCCCGCCTGCATGAGCAGGCTGACCACCGCCTCGGCCGGGCTCCGGGGTACGTCGGACAGGGTGGCCGTCTCGGGTGCGGACGACTGGGATTGCATGTGACAAGCATGCAACTAGATGCGTGTCACACGCAAATCCTGGTCCGGACCAGCCGCCGTGATTCCCGCCACCTCTCCTCGACGGCGGCGCGCGCGGCGGGTGGCGTACTGCCGGGCGTCGGGACTGGTGAGCGCGAGCAGAAGCAGGATGCCCAGGGCTTCGTGCGGGAGGCCGTGGGCCGGGGTGGGGAGCGGGACCCCCTGGGTGGTGGCCACGAAGCCGCCCAGGACCGTGACCGCCGCGGAGACCATCAGCAGCACGCGCGCCCAGTTGTGGCCGCGGTAGGTCGCCACCCCCAGGCCCGCATCGAGGGCCCCCAGCGCGAGGAGGCCGCCGGCGGTGACCGCGAGGGTCGCCAGCCCCGACCGGAAGCCCGACGACGAGCCGATCCCGAGGAGCACCAGCACGCCGAGCAGGGCGCCACCGACCCCGCGCAGCACGGCCACGCCGGCGCCGAAGCTGAGGGACGCGGGCCGCCGGTCCCGGCTGTCGGTGACGGGTCGCGGGCCGTCGTCCGGGGACCGGAGCGTGCGGACGTCGACCACCGGCAGGTCGCCATCGGTGACCATCCGGTCGCCGCCGCCGTTGCGGGTGTGGTAGCCGGTCGCGAAGTGACGGATGCGGCGGACGGCGACCCCCGGGTTCGCCGCGGTGACCGATCCGACGATGTGGTCCCGCTCGACGTCGATGAAGCGCGCGATGCGGTGCGTCACCTGCAGGGTCATCAGCGAGAGCCCGACCCGGCGGTCGAAGGTGCCCGCCGCCACCCAGTCCACCGGGCGGCCCCCCGGCAGCCGCCAACCGTCCGGGCAGCGCCAGAACCGCACGTGGTGCCGCTGGGCGGGGTTGCCGGCGACCTCCTGCTCGTAGGCGAAGTCCTGCCGCCGGTCGAACAGGAACAGCGGGCTCACCGGCGCCTCCGGGTACGCCCGCCGGCCGAGCGTCGCCCGCACGATACGCGTGCTGCTCGCCAGGGTGACCTCGTCGGCCCGGGTCCACCCGGCCCCGGTCAGCGCGGTGTGCAGCTGGGGCTCCGCGCCGAGGAACGCGAGGTTCACCGGGTCACCGAGCAACCCGTCGCTCGTGCGGGTCCGGCCGATGAAGTAGCCGGGCACGTAGATGTAGGTCAGCATCCGGTGCAGCCGCGGGAGCGCCAGGTAGGCGACCACGAGCCAGAACACCACGAGCAGGGACAGCTGCCAGCTCGGCTGCAGGCTCGCCGCCAGCAGAAGGTAGGCCAGCCACACCGCGCACAGCCCCGCCAGCACGAACATGACCCCGTCCAGCAGCGTCATCGGGGACAAGGCGCCGCGCTGCCGCTCGGCGAGCGGGTCCCGTGCCTGGCCGGCACCCCCCTGGCGGGGGTCGGCCGACGAGACGGGCGGAGCGGTCCCGAGGTTCGCGTCCATGCCCGGAACCTAGGAGCGCCCGGGGGGCGGCTGACAGGGCAGGACGTCCCTATTCCTGGGGCGGCATAGGGTGAGGCCATGACGACGCCGAGCGTGTTCGGTCGCCGCGGGCAGGCAGCACGCCAGTGATCCTCGCGCTCGTCGCTGCGCTCTTCGGCACGCTCGCCTACGGCGCGGCCTCGGTGCTGCAGGCGGTCGGAGCCTCGCGCGCGAGCGGTCCCGCGGTCGTCCGGCAGCCCACCTACCTGCTCGGCCTGGCCTGCGACGGCGCTGCATGGCTGGCCTCTCTGGTGGCGCTGCAGCAGATGCCGGCCTTCGCGGTGCAGTCGCTGCTGGCCGGCTCGGTGGGCGTCACGGCCGTTCTGGCCTGGTGGCTCCTCGGCGCGCGGCTCCGGCCGAGCCACGTCGCCGCCCTGGTGCTGCTGGTGGCCGCCCTGGTGGGCGTGACCGTCGCCGCCGGGAGCGAGGCGGCCGGGGCGGCGCCGCACTGGTTCATCCCCGCCTGCTGGGTCGCGGCGGCCTTGCTCGCGAGCCTGCTCGCGGCGACGTACCGGGGTGGCCACTGGGCCCTGCTGTCGACGGTCGCCGGAGGCGCCTTCGCGGGGGCCGCGGTCTGCGCACGGGAGCTGGACGTCTCAGCAGGGTGGGGGCACCTCGCGCTCGACCCGCTCGCGTGGGCGATCGCGGTGTTCGGGGCGCTGGGAGCGCTCGGCTACGCGCGCAGTCTCGAGTCCGGGCGGGTCGGGCCGGCGACCGCGCTGATGTGGGCGGTCGAGGTGGGCGCTGCGGGCATCGTGGGCGTCGCCGCCCTCGGCGACCGCGTCCGACCGGGCCTGGGCTGGCTGGCGGTCGTGTCGGTCCTGGTCGCGGTCGGCGCCAGCGTGGTCCTGGCGCTGAGCCCCGCGGCCGAAGCCACCGCTGCGGCCACCGACGAGGCCCGCTCGGGCAGCTGATCGTCGACCGGCCCGAACCGGTCGCGGCGACCCGTCACTGCGCTCCCGGCCGCGCTCCCCCCGCCAGCCCGAGCAACCGGGCCGCGTTGTGCTTGAGGATGCCGGGCAGCACCTCCTCCTTCAGCCCGAGCCCGCAGAAGTCCTCGATCCACCGCTCGGGCGCGATCAGCGGGTAGTCGCTGCCGAACAGCACCTTGCGCTTGAGGATGCCGCCGGCGGCCCTGACCAGCTCGGCCGGGAAGTACTTCGGGGACCACCCGGACAGGTCGATGAACACGTTCGCCTTGTGCGTGGCCATCGAGATGGCCTCCCCCTGCCAGGGCACCGACGGGTGCGCCAGGACCACCGTCAGGTCGGGGAAGTCGGCGGCCACGTCGTCGAGCAGCAGCGGGTTGGAGTAGCGCAGCTTGATCCCCCCGCCGCCGGGCAGCCCGGCGCCGATCCCGTTCTGGCCGGTGTGGAACAGCGCGGGCACGCCGAGCTCCTCGATCGTCTTCCACAGCGGGTAGAACCGCTCCTCGTTGGGGGAGAACGCCTGCAGGCTGGGGTGGAACTTGAACCCCCGAACGCCGTGCTCCTCCACCAGACGGCGCGCCTGACCGACCGCGTGCCGGCCGCGCAGCGGGTCGACCGAGCCGAACGGGACCAGCACGTCGGCGTGCTCGGCGGCCTGCTCGGCGACCTCCTCGCTGGACAGCCCCGGGTGGCCGGTGGCCGTGGTCGCGTCCACGGTGAACACCACCGCGGCCATGTTCTTGTCCCGGTAGCGCGCTGCCAGGTCGGCAACCGTGGGCGTGCGGTTGTCCGAGGAGCGGAAGTACGCCGCGGACGCGTCCATCAGCTCCTGGCCGAGGGAGAGCTGCCCATGGGTGTCCTGCTCGACGTGCACGTGCACGTCGAGGGCGACGATGCCGTCGAGGTCGATCCGGGGCTGGTAGGTCACGGGTGCACCTTTCCCGGTGCCGGGCTGGTCACGCCCGGGCGCCGTACGTCTGCTTGAGGCGGGACTTGAGCAGCTTGCCGGAGGCGTTGTGCGGCAGCTCGGGCACGAACAGCACCGACTTGGGGAGCTTGTAGCGGGCCAGCCGGCCGTCGAGGAAGGCGAGCAGCTCCGGCTCGCTGAGCCGCTGCCCGGCCCGGAGCACGACGACGGCACGGCCCACCTCTCCCCACCGGTCGTCCGGCACCCCGATGACCGCGCACTCGGCCACCGAAGGGTGGGCGTAGATGGCCTGCTCCACCTCGGCGGGGTAGATGTTCTCCCCGCCGGAGATGATCATGTCCTTCAGCCGGTCGACCACGTAGAGGTAGCCCTCGTCGTCAAGGCGGGCCAGGTCGCCGGTGCGCAGCCAGCGGTCCTCCACGAACGCCTGGGTGGTGGCATCGGGCACCTGCCAGTAGCCGGGTGTCACGTTCGGCCCCTGCAGCAGCACCTCGCCGGCCTCCCCCGGAGCGACCGGCTCCAGCGTCGGGGTGACCACTCGGACGTCGGTGAAGAAGCAGGCGGTGCCGGCCGAGCCGAGCTTCCGCACGCTGTCGGCGGCCCGCAGCATGGTGGCGCCCGGAGAGGACTCGGTCAGCCCGTACCCCTGGATGATCGGCAGCCCCCGGTCGGCGTAGGTGCGCAGCAGCGCCTCCGGCAGCGGCGCCCCGCCGCTCAGCGCGCTGCGCAGGCTGCTCAGGTCGGCGGTCTGCCAACGGTCGGTCTGTGCCAGCGCGAGGTACATCGAGGTGACCCCGAACAGCAGCGTGACGCCGTGCTCCTCGACCAGCCGCAAGGCCCGGTCGGGGTCGAAGCGGGCCTCGATGAGCGCGGTGCCGCCCTTGAGCAGGGTCGGGAACAGCACCTGGTTCAGCGCCGCGGTGTGGAACAGCGGCGCGGTCACCAAGGACACCTCGTCGCTGCGCAGGTCGACGTCGACGAGCAGGTTGTAGACGTTCCAGACGATGTTGCCGTGGGTGAGCATCACGCCCTTGGGGCGGCCGGTGGTGCCGGAGGTGTACTGGATCATGAACAGGTCGTCGTGGCCGACCGGCTCGTCGACCGGCTCCGGAACGGTCCTGCCGACGGCGCGCAGGGCGGCGAGCGTGTCCGGGCCCTCGCCGGCCATCGCGACCAGGTCCAGGCCGAGCCGCTGCACCTCGTCACTGCGCACCACCGCCTCGAGCTCCGGCGCCCACACCAGGACCCGGGGGGCGCTGTCGGAGAGGATGAAGCCGATCTCGGGGGCGGCCAGCCGGGTGTTCAGCGGGACGACCACCGCGCCGAGCTTGGCGACGGCGAACATGGTCTCCACGAACGTGGTGGAGTTCAGGCCCAGGTAGGCGACCCGGTCCCCGCGGGTGACGCCGCGGGCGCGCAGCCCGTGGGCCAGCTCGGTGGCGCGGGCGTCGAGCTCGGCGTACGTCGTACTCCTGCCGTCCTGGAGGAGGGCCGGCTTGTCCGGGCTCATCCGGGCCCGCCGGGTCGGCCACGAGCCGAGTCCCTGGTCCTGCATGGTCTGCCTCCTCCTTGCCGTTCGCCTCGGGTCGCCGCCCTGCCGGGCGCTCCGCTCAGCCCAGGCCCTGGCGTGCCTTCAGCTCCAGCAACGCGCGCAGCGCCCGGTCCCGGCGGGCCAGCACGTCCCGCTCCGCGCCACCGAGCTCCTCACGCACGCCGGCCACCAGCTTGTCGACCAGCTCCGGGGTGAGCTCCGGCTCCCCGAGGTCGGACCACCACTCCACCATCGGCGGGCCGAGGTGCTCCAGCACGTGCGCCATCCCGCCCGGCCCGCCGGACAGGTGCTGGGTGGCGAACGGGCCGAGCAGCGCCCAGCGCAGCCCGGGCCCGGAGGCGATCGCGGTGTCGATGTCGGCCACCGACACCACCCCCTCGGCGACCAGGTGGTAGGCCTCCCGCCACAACGCGGCCTGCAGCCGGTTGGCGACGTGGCCGGGCAGCTCCCGGCGCAGGTGGATCGGCTGCTTGCCCAGGTGCCGGAACACGGCCAGCGCCTGCTCCACCGCCTCCGGCGAGGTCTGCCGCCCTCCGACGACCTCGACCAGCGGCACCAGGTGCGGCGGGTTGAACGGGTGCGCGACCAGCACCCGCTCGGGGTGCCGGGCACAGGCGTCCTGGAACTCGCTGGGCCGCAGTCCCGAGGAGCTGCTGGCCAGCAGTACGTCGGACCGGGCCGCCGCGTCGAGGACCGCGAAGATCTCCCGCTTCACCTCCAGCCGCTCCGGACCGCTCTCCAGCACCAGGTCCGCCCGCGCGCCGGCGGCGGCGAGGTCCGGCTCGAAGACCAGCCGGTCCCGCCAGCCCCGGCCGGCCGGCGTGTCGAGCTCGGCCACCCGGTCGGCGACCGTGTCCTGGAGCAGCTCGAAGGCACCCTCGGCCGGGTCGGTGACCACCACCTGGAGGCCGCGGTGCAGGCCGAGGGCGGCCCAGCTGGCGCCGATCGCACCGGCCCCGACCACGGTGAGCGTGCGCACCTGCTCGGCGGCGGTCACCGGACACCTGCCGGCGGGTGGCGGCGGGCGGCCAGCTCCACGAACGGGTCCAGCGAGGTCGGCTCGGCCAGCGCGTCCCGGCTGGCCACCGCGTCCAGCGGGTCCCCGAGCAGGATCCGCTTCACCGGCAGCTCCAGCTTCTTGCCGGTCAGGTTGCGCGGCACCACCGGCACCGCGACCACCTCGTCGGGCACGTGCCGCGGGGACAGCGCGCTGCGCAGCTCCCCGGCCAGCGTCGTACGCAGGGAGTCGTCGAGCGCGGCCCCGTCCTCCAGGGCCACGAACAAGATCAGGTCGCCCTTGCCGCCGTCCGGGTCCTCCAGGTGCACGACCAGGCTGTCGGCCACCCCGTCGACCTCCTCGACCACCCGGTAGAGCTCGGCGGTGCCCAGCCGGACCCCGCCGCGGTTCAAGGTGGCGTCGGAGCGGCCGGCCACGTGGCAGCTGCCGTTCTCGTGGAAGATGATCCAGTCCCCGTGCCGCCACACGCCCGGATAGTGGTCGAAGTACGCCGCGCGCAGCCGTCGGCCGTCCTCGTCCCCCCAGAAGGACACCGGCATGGACGGCATCGGTGAGGTGATCACCAGCTCGCCCAGCCGGCCGACCACCTCGTGGCCGTCCTCGTCGAAGGCGTGCACGTCGGCGCCCAGGCAGCGGCCGGAGATCTCCCCGGCGTAGACGGGCAGCAGTGGGTTGTTCTGCACCAGCCCGGAGCACACGTCGGTGCCGCCGCTGCCGACGTTCAGCTGCACCGCGGGGCCGAGCTGCTCCCGGATCCAGGCGTACCCCTCCGGGGGCAGCGGCGCACCGGCCGAGCCGACCACACGGACCGCCAGGTCGTGCTCGACCAGCCGCACCCCCTCCTTGCGGCTGGCCATCACGAAACCCGGGCTGGCGCCCATGATGGTGGCCCGGGTCTGCTCGGCCAGCCGCCACTGCCAGCCCACGTCGGGGTGGACGGGGTTGCCGTCCACCATCACGATCGAGGCGCGCACCAGCAGCGAGGACACCAGCGCGTTCCACATCATCCAGGCGGTGGTGGAGAACCACAGCATCCGGTCTCCGGCGCGCATGTCCCAGGAGAGGGCGTGGTTCTTCAGGTGCTCGAGCAGGATCCCGCCGTGCCCGTGCACGATCGGCTTCGGCTGCCCCGTCGTACCGGACGAGAACAGCACGAACAGCGGGTGGTCGAACGGCACCGGCTCGAACTCCGGTGAGCCGTCGTCGGCGTCGGCGAGCAGCTGCGGCCAGGACAGCGCGTCGTCGACCCGCCAGTCGCCGTAGTGGATGTCGACCACGTGCCGCACGCTGGGCAGCTCGGCGCGCACCCGGCCCACTTGCTCACGACGGTCCACGTCCTTGGCGCCGTAGCGGTAGCCGCCGGCGACCAGCAGCACCACCGGCTCGATCTGCGCGAACCGGTCCACCACGCTGCGCGGCCCGAACTCGGTGGCACAGCTGGCCCACACCGCGCCCAAACTGGCGGTGGCCAGGAAGGCGACCAACGCCTCGGGCGCGTTGGGCAGGTAGCCGGCCACCCGGTCGCCGCGCCGGACCCCGAGCTGCCGCAGCACGCGCTGGGCGCGGGCCACCTGGTCACGCAGCTCGGCGAAGGTGAGGTCCACGTCCGGCCGGGTCTGCGACCGGCCCAGCACCGCGGTCCGCTCGGCGTCCTCGGGCGCCCCGAGCGCGTGCTCGGCGTAGTTGAGCAGCGCCCCCGGGAACCAGCGAGCCCCGGGCATCTGCCGGCTGCCCAGCACGGCGGTGTACGGCGCGTGCGCGGTCACCCCGAAGAACTCCCAGATCGCGCTCCAGAAGCCGTCGAGGTCGGTGACCGACCAGCGCCAGAGCTCGTCGTGGGTGGCGAACGACAGTCCGCGGCGCCGGCGCAGCCAGCCGAGGAGCTCCCCGACCCGGCTGCGCTCCAGCACATCGGCGGGCGGAGTCCACACCAGGTCGCCTTGCTGCACCATCGCCGGTCAGTCCTCGGTCACCCGGCGAGCGCGCCCCTCGAGGAAGTCGCGCATCCGCCCCTTGGCGTCGTCGGTGCCCTGCGCGATGGCGGCCATCAGCGCCTCCATGAAGTACCCCTCGGCCGGGTTCGCCTCGGCGATCCGGGGCAGCGCCTGCAGCACGGCGAAGTTGCTCTGCGGCGCGTTCTGCGCGACGCGGTGGGCGATCTCCAGGGCGCGGTCCCGGCCGGTGCCGTCCGGCACGACGTACTGGGACAGGCCCAGCGCACCGCCCTCGGCTCCGTCGTACCGGCGGCCGGTGAGCATCATGTCGACCATCCGCGGCACCCCGATCAGCCGCGGGACCCGCACCGACCCGCCGCCGCCGACGAAGATGCCGCGCTGCCCCTCCGGCAGGGCGTAGAACGTGGACTGCTCGGCGACCCGCACGTGGGTGGCCGCCGCGAGCTCGAGGCCGCCACCCACCACCGCGCCCTTGAGCGCGGCGATCACCGGCACGCTCCCACCCTCGATGGCGGCGAAGACCCGGTGCCACATCCGCGAGTGCGCGATGCCGGCCATGGTGTCCCGCGCGGTCATCTCACCGAGGTCGAGCCCCGCGCAGAAGTGGTCGCCGTCAGCGGTGAGCACCACCGCACGGACCTGCGGGTCCAGGGTGGTGAAGAAGGTCTCGAGGCCGAGCACGGTCGCGTCGTCGAGGGCGTTGCGCTTCTCCGGGCGGGCGAGCGTCAGCTCGGCCACGTGGTCGCTGACCGCGACCCGCAGGGTGCGGGGCAGGGCACGGTGCTGCTCGGGCAGGACGGCCACGGCCACCTCCATCATCAATGACAGGTTTCCTGTTAAATTACCATCTCGGTGGCCGGCGCTGCAGCACCGGGCCGCCACGCACCGTCGGAGACCGCTGGGAGGACGCGATGACCGAGCGCCGGAAGGAGCCCGCGGCTCCCGCGCCGTCCCTGCTGTACGTCGTCAAGCAGCTCGAGCTGGCGATCCGGGCGCACCTGGACGTGCTGCTCAAGGACTCGGGGGTGACCGCGCTGCAGTACACCGCGCTCAGCGTGCTGGAGCGCACCCCCACCATGTCCGCGGCCGACCTGGCCCGGCACTCGTTCGTGCGCGCCCAGTCCTCGGCGGACCTGATCTCCGCGCTGGAGCGGCGCGGCCTGATCGAGCGGGCGGTGGACCCGGCGAACCGGCGCCGGCTGCTGATCAGCCTCACCGAGGAGGGCAAGCGGTTCCTCGCGGAGTACGACCCGCCGGTGGGCGAGCTCGAGGAGCGGATGCTGCACGACCTCGGGCCCGCCGACCGCCGGCAGCTCCGGTCCCTGCTGGACTCGTGCCGCCGTGCGTTCGCGCACCCGGCCGGCTGACCGGCGAGCACCCGCCCGCGGTCGAGCCGCCTGAGCGGCGAGCGTCTCGGGACCACCGGTCCGGGCCTCGGGCTCCGGCTCACTCGTGCAGCGACTCCTCGGTGACCATCGGCCGGTCGGCGGTGCCCTGCAGCGCCACCGCCGCGAGCACGGCCGCCACCAGCGCGGCGACACCACAGACGATGTAGCCCAGCGAGTAGGCGTGGTCGAGGGCGTGGAAGGCGATGTTCTTCAGCGGGTTGTCCGGGATCGCGTTGGCGCCCAGCGGGCCGGACTTCACCGCGCCCACCACCGGCGCCGGGGCGTGCTTGCTGAACGCGTCCAGCGCCGCCTGCAGGTGCGGGCTGGAGGCGATCTTGCTGTGCATCTCGGCGGCGGCCTGGCTGAGCGCGATGGAGCCGATGACGGCGGGGCCGAGGGTGAACCCGAAGTCGCGCAGCTGGCTGGTCGTGCCGGACGCCATACCGGCCAGGTGGTTGGGGACGGTGTTCACCGCGACCGCGGTGACGCTGGAGAGCGCGAACGCGAAGCCGATCCCGACCAGCACCAGCGGGGCGATGATCGGCATCAAGGACATCGCGGTGACCGACTGTGTGGAGATCCAGAGGTCGCCGACCCCGATCAGCAGGAAGCCGCCGCCCAGCGCCCAGCGCGGGTTGAACGAGTGGATGACCTTGGCGGTCAACGGCATCAGCAAGAGCGCGAAGCCCTGCAGCAGCACGAAAGCGATCGAGGTCTTCATCGGCGAGAAGCCCTGGATGGCAGCGAGCCGGATGCTGGTGGAGTACGCCGTGCCCAAGAACGCGAACATGCCGACCACGGTGATGATCGAGTTGGCGCTGAAGGCACGGCTGCTGAACAGGCTGAGCCGCAGCAGCGGGGCCTCGGAGAGCTTCTCGGCGGCGATGAAGGCGACGAAGAACACGACCGCGACCACGAAGCCGCCGATCACCCAGGGGCTGCCCCAGCCGCTGGTGGATCCCTGGATCACCGCGAACAGCAGCGCAAACAGCGAGACGGCGATGGTGATCTGGCCCGGCCAGTCCAGCGAGCGACCCTCCGGCGCGGAGGAGTTCTGCGCGGTGGTGGCCACCGCGGCGCTGATCAGCGCCAGGATGCAGACCGCGACGAACGCCCACCGCCAGCTGGCCGTCTCGCTGCCGCCCCAGGAGAACTTGGTCATGATGCCGCCGAGGAGCGGGGAGACGAACCCGCCGGACGAGAGCGCCGCGGCCCAGATCGCGATGCCGCGTGCCCGGTCCTTCACGGTGTGGGTGCCGGCGGCGACCATCGCCAGCGTCGTCGGGAACAGCACCGCGGCGCCGATCCCGGTCAGCGCCTGACCGGTCCACAGGGTGGCGATCGCGCCCGTGTTGGACGCGCCGGCGGCGGGCGCCAGCACGCTGATCGCCTCACCGACCGCCATCAGCAGGCTGCCGCCGATCAGCAGCCGCTTACGGCCGAACAGGTCGCCCATCACCCCGAAGGTCAGCTCCAGCAGGGTCACCGGGACCAGGAACGCGTCGGAGATCCAGGTCAGCTGCGAGGAGGTGGTGTGCAGGTCCTCCTGGAACAGGCCGTTCAGCACGGCCGGGATGGCCAGGCCGACCTGGGCCACCAGCACGGCCAGCGCCGTGGAGGTCCGGGTGCCGGGCGCCAGGTACTTGGTGTGGATCGCCTTCCGACCGGTGGATGCAGTCGCGACGTTCGTCATGTCCCCTCCGATGCAGCAAACCCCTACGAATCGACGGAACTCTCCCACGAACGGATCGAGAAGTACAGGTTTCCTGCCTATTTCGTTATCTGAGCGTCACTGCCCAGGTAGTCGGCGGAGGACGGCGCGTTCGCCTGGGGGGAGCCGAGCATCCGGGAGATGCTGCGGGCGGTGGAGCGGACCAGCGGCACCAGCGAGCGGGGTTCGGCGCCCTCGTGCCAGACCACCAGGGACAGGGCGGCCACCACGTGGTCCCCCGGGCCGTGGATCGGCGCGGCCACCGACAGCGCGTCCATGGTGACCTGGCGGTCGCTCAGCGCGAAGCCGCTTCGCCGCACCTCGGCGAGCACCCGGCGCAGCTGTCGCGGGTCGGAGATCGTCATCGGGGTGAAGCTCTCCAGCGGGCCGCTCAGCACCTGCTCCTGGAACGCCGCCGGGGCGTGCGCAAGCAGCACCAGCCCGCCACCGGTGGCGTGCACCGCGAACCGGCCCCCGACACGCACCAAGGTAGGCACCGCCCGCCGGCCGGCCAACCGCTCCAGGTAGACCACCTCGTTGCCGTTCAGCACCGAGAGCTGCACGTTGGCGTGCGTGGCCTCGTAGAGGTCCTCCATCAGCGGCAACGCCACCTCGCGCAGCGGCAGTCCGCGCGGGGCCAGCGAGCCGAGCTCCCACAGCTTCAGGCCGACCCGGTAGCGGCCGTCCTCGCCGCGCTCGAGCGCGCCCCACGAGGCGAGCTCGCCGACCAGCCGGTGCGTGGTGCTCATCGGCGTGCCGGACAGCCGGCTCATCTCCGAGAGGGTGAGCGCGGGCCGGTCGGCGGTGAACAGGTCGAGCAGGGCGAGCAGCCGGGAGCTCACGGACGGCCCGTTCACCGGCGGCTCAGAGGTCGAGGACCAGCCGCTGGCCCTTGCAGCGCGAGACACAAATCATCATGGTCTCACCGCTCGCCCGCTCCTCAGGCGTGAGCAGCGAGTCGCGGTGGTCCGGGGCCCCTTCGAGCACGTCGGTCTCGCAGGTGCCGCAGGTGCCCTCCTGGCAGGAGGACAGCACCTGCACGCCGGCCGCCTCGACGGCGTGCAGCACCGACTGGTCCGGCGGGACCTGGACGGTGAGCCCGGAGGCCTTCAGGTAGACCTCGAACCCGTCGTCGGCCTCGGCGCGCAGCTCCTCCTTGGGGCTGAACCGCTCCAGGTGCAGAGTGCCCGGCGGCAGACCGGTGCAGGCCTCCTCCAAGGCGCGCAGCATCGGCTCCGGCCCGCAGCCGTAGACCAGGGTCCCGGGCGAGTGCCGGGTCAGGAAGCCGTGCAGGTCGAGCAGCCCGTGGGTTTCCTGCGGCGCGATCTCCACCCGCTCGTCGTAGCGCGCGAGCTGGTCGAGGAACGCCATCGACGAGCGGGTGCGTCCGCCGTACAGCAGCTGCCAAGCCGCACCGCGCCGGTCGACCTCGGCGATCATCGGCAGCAGCGGCGTGATGCCGACCCCGCCGGCGACGAAGAGGTACGACGCCGCGTCCTGCACCGCGAAGTGGTTGCGCGGCCCGCGCACCCGGACCAGGTCGCCGACGGCGAGCCGCTCGTGCACGAACGCCGAGCCACCCCGGCCGCCCGGCTCACGCAGCACGCCGATGCGGTACGTCGACCGGTCGGCCGGGTCGCCACACAGCGAGTACTGGCGCACCAGCCCCTCACCGAGCAGCAGATCGACGTGCGCGCCCGGCGCCCACGGCGGCAGCTCCCCACCGTCGGGGGCGTTGAGGTCCAGGCACACCACCCCGTCCGAGGCGGCGGTCCGGGCGCGCACGACCGCGTCGGTCTCGAGCTCAGCCACCGTCGTGCCCCACCGGGTGGGCGGTCAGCCACTCCCAGAGCTCGACAGGGTCCTCCGCCTCCCGGCGGGCTCCGCAGTAGCAGGTCCCGAGCAGCCGGTCGGTGCCCAGCACCCACTCCACGGTGAAGATGGTCCCCGAGCCGGTCTTGTCCTTCAGGCTGGAGACCGCGGTCATCCGGCCACCGCAGGGGCCGGCACCGGCTGCTCCTCGTGCGGGTGGAGGCCCCTCTCGATCTGCGCCTTGATGATGCGGCGCGCGGCCAGCCCACCGGTGTCGATGTTGATGCTCAGCTCCTGGTAGCCGGCCTTCTCGGTGCGCAGCGCTTCGGCGAGCTTGTCCAGCGCCACCACGTCCTGGAGCACCACGGTCCGGTTCGACTCGCGCAGGAACTCCGAGACCTTCTCGTCGCCGATCGCGAAGTCGCGGGCCACCATCCAGAAGTCGTGCGTGGTGCCGTCGGTCTCCGGGGTGATCGCGTAGACGATCTCGACGTGGAAGCCGTTCGGGTCGGTGCCGTCGTCGTCGGGCAGCACGCCGACGGGCGCGACCCGGCTGTGCAGCAGGTACAGGCACGGCGGGTGGAACTCGATGTCCTGCCACCGCACGATCCGGCCGCCGATGCCGGTGGACTCGGCGTAGAAGGACGGACAGGCGGCGTCGTCCATGTGCCGGCTGACGTAGACGACCTGCTGCTCGTCGTCGACCTCGGTGCGGATCGGGGTGTCGGCGACCTCGGGGGTGCCGATGTAGCCGCCGTGCAGGTAGGTCTCGTGCGAGAGGTCCATCAGGTTGTCGACCAGCAGGCCGTACGGCGCCTTCAGGTGCTCGAGGCCCTGCACGACCTCGTACTTCTCGTCGTCGAGCCACGGCGCCCGCGGGATCAGGTCCCGGTCGGCGCGCTCCGGGTCCCCGAACCACACCCACACGAACGAGTCCTGCTCCACCACCGGGTAGGCGTTCACCCGCGCGGTGCGGGGGATTCGCTTCTGCCCGGGCACGGCGACGCAGCTGCCGGTCTGGTCGTAGGTGAAGCCGTGGTAGCCGCACACCACGTTGTCGCCGTCCAGGTTGCTCTGCGAGAGCGGGTAACGGCGGTGCACGCAGCGGTCGGCCAGCGCGATCACCTGGCCGCTCTTGGTGCGGTAGAAGACGAGGTCCTCGCCGAGGACCGTGCGCGGGAACAGCTCGCGGCCGATCTCGCTTCCGTACGCCGCGACGTACCACTGGTCGCGGACGAACTCGATGGGGTAGCTCATGGTGCATCCGTCCTCTCGTGCCGAAGGGGATGCGCTTGAGGATCGAGGTCCGGACGATCCGGTTTGAAGTCGACTTCCGCTCAACGGAACCTTTCGTCCGCTTCACCGGTCGCCCCAGCCGACCACGCCCGCCCCATCCGCGTCGCTGGCGGGGCCAGCCCCGGCACGAGCCGGGCACCTCGCCATGTATGATCGCGACGTCCGCGGACACTGCGCGGGCGCTGCTTGCGGCGCTCCGTCAGGGAGACCGCGGACGGGGGCAGGTAGCTCAGTTGGTACGAGCGTCCGCC
>CAWIUT010000011.1:0-23240 GCA_963839365.1 uncultured Actinomycetota bacterium | reverse complement strand
TTTGAACCTGCGACCCCTTGACCCCCAGTCAAGTGCGCTACCAAACTGCGCCACAGCCCGATGCCCGGCGTCGTACGACGCCCGGGCCAGAGCACCTTATCGCAGGGGTCCGGATAACGCGGAACCGGCTACTTGCGGTCGCGGCGGCGAGCGCGCTGCTGCACGTGCACGGGCGTTCCGACGAACCCGAACTCCTCGCGGAGCCGCCGTTCCACGAACCGAAGGTAGGACGCCTCCAGCTGCCCCGAGGTGAAGAGCACGAAAGTGGGCGGCGCCGTGGAGGCCTGAGTGCCGAACAGCACCCGGGGCTGCTTGCCGCCGCGCACCGGGTGGGGGTGCTCGGCAACCAGCCGACCCAGGAACGAGTTCAGCGCCCCGGTGGTGGCCCGGGTCTCCCAGCCCTCCAGGGCCGCGTCGATGGCCGGGACCAGCCGGTCCACGTGCCACCCGGTGCGGGCGGTGATGTTCACCCGCGGCGCCCACTGCACCCGGACCAGGTCCCGTTCGATCTCCCGGTCCAGGTAGTAGCGGCGCTCCTCGTCGACGAGGTCCCACTTGTTGAAGGCGATCACCAGGGCCCGGCCGGCGTCGGCTACCGAGCTGATGATGCGCAGGTCCTGCTCCGAGAGCGGCCCCGAGGCGTCCACCACCATCACACAGACCTCGGCGCGTTCGACGGCCGTGGAGGTGCGCAGGCTGGCGTAGTACTCGTGGCCGGAGGCCTCCTTCACCCGCTTGCGGATCCCCGCGGTGTCGATGAACCGCCAGGTGCGGCCACCCAGCTCGACGAGCTCGTCAACAGGGTCGACCGTGGTGCCGGCCACATCGTCGACCACCACCCGGTCCTCCCCCGCCAGCTTGTTCAGCAGCGAGGACTTGCCGACGTTCGGTTTCCCGACGATCGCCACCCGGCGTGGGCCGGCGACCTCCTCGAACGACTCCTCCGGGGACTCCGGCAGCGCGTCCAGGACCGCGTTGAGCAGGTCGCCCGAGCCGCGGCCGTGCAGCGCGGAGACCGGGTACGGCTCCCCCAGCCCCAGGTTCCACAACGCGTACGCCTCGGCCTCACCGCGCATGTCGTCGACCTTGTTGGCCGCGAGTACGACGGGCTTGCCGGACCTGCGCAGGATCCGGACCACCGCCTCGTCTGCGTCAGTGATCCCGACCGTCGCGTCCACGACGAAGAGCACAGCATCCGCTATGTCCACGGCCACCTCGGCCTGTGCCGCGATCCGCTCCGCCAGTCCGCGAGCGTCGGGGTCCCACCCGCCGGTGTCCACCACCGTGAAGGCCCGACCGCTCCAGCTGGTCTCGTAGGAGACCCGGTCCCTGGTCACGCCGGGGACGTCCTCCACCACCGCCTCGCGGCGTCCCAGGATCCGGTTCACGAGCGTCGACTTGCCCACGTTGGGACGGCCGACGACGGCCAGGACCGGGATCCTGCCAGTCACGGCGACGGGCTCGGTCGTCATCACACTTCCTTCGCACGGGAGTCGTGGCCCGGCGCGGTCTGCCCCGGGATCGGGCCGGGCAACGCGAGCCCGGTGAGGTTCTTTGCCTCAACAAGATGATCCCGGAACCTGTTCCGCAGCATCTGCGAGGTACGTCGAACCTCCTCCTGACGGCGGGGCCAGGGCTGCCGCGACAGCCGGACGGGGGCGCCGTACACGAGATCGAGCCGGGCCCCGCGCGCCGGCATCGAGTCGGAGTGACCGCCGGGCTCCCGGGTGCCGAACACCGTGACCGGTACGATCGGCGCACCGGTCACGAGTGCCAGGTAGGCCACGCCCCCGTGGAAGGCCTCGAACTCCCCGGTCCCGCGGCTGCCCTCGGGGAAGATGCCGACCACCCCGCCGTCGCGGAGCACTCGCAGGCAGCCCTTGACCGCTGCCGCGTCGTACTCGGTGCGCGCGAGCGGGATCTGGCCGGTGATCCGCAACCCGGTGCCGACCCGCCCCTCGAACATCTCCTTCTTGGTCAAGAAGTGCACCGGGCGGGGAGCCACGGTGGTGATCAGCGGCCCGTCCAGCAGACCGATGTGGTTGGCGGCCAGGATGCACCCACCCCAACGCGGCACCCGGTCGGTGCCGTGCTGCCGGATGTCGTAGCGCCGCTCCAGGTAGGAACGGCCCGCCGGGCGCAGCGTCTGCAGCAGCCGGCGCCGCGGGTGCGGTGCATCATCGGTGCGCGGCAGCTCGAGGTGGTCGGCGCGACTGCCGCTCACGCCTTGGCCCGCTCCTGCGCCCGCTGCACGAGTGCGATCACCATGTCGACCACCTCGTCCAGGGAGTGCGCGGTGCTGTCGATGCGCACCGCATCGGCCGCCAGCGCCAGTGGCGCGTGCACGCGGCCGGAGTCCAGCAGGTCCCGGCGCAGCAGATCCGCCTCGGTCTGGCCCGGGTCCACCTCGACGCTCAGCTCAGCAGTACGACGGAGGGCGCGGGCGTCCGGGGCAGCCGTCAAGAACACCTTCACCGGAGCGTTCGGGACCACGACCGTCCCGATGTCCCGCCCCTCCACGACGATGCCGCCGTCGCCGATGATGGCGCGTTGCTCGGCAAGCAGCCGGGCCCGGACCGCGGGAACGGCACTGACCGCGCTGACCGCCGCGGTCACCTCCGGGGAGCGGATCGGGCCGGAGACGTCGACCCCGTCCACGCTGATGGTCGGCACCTTCGGGTCGGTCCCGGACAGCAGCACCGGCTCGTTCGCGTGCGCGGCCACCGCGTCGGCGTCGTCGACGTCGACGTGGTGCTGCAGCATCCACCAGGTGAGCGCGCGGAACATCGCGCCCGTGTCGAGGTAACGCAGCCCCAGCCGGTCAGCCGCCCCTCGGGAGGTGCTCGACTTGCCGGATCCGGAGGGACCGTCGACCGCCACGACCACCCGTGAACCCACCGCTGCCCTCTCCTGCTCGACCGACACGTTCCGGGGCGAAGCCTACCGGTGCCCGGGTGGACGCTAGCGGTGCGTGGTCCAGCCCCGCGCCTCGAGCGAGCTCTGCAGGTGCTCCACGCTGTCAGCGGCGACGGTGAGCTCGACCAGACCGACCGGCCGGTCAGGATCGTGGTCGATCCGCAGGTCCTCCACGTTCACGCCGATCTCGCCGGCTTCGGCGAGCAGTCGGGCCAGCTCGCCCGGATGGTCGGGAACGCCGACGTACAACGCGGTGTCGGCGCGGGCAGGACCGCCGTGCTTGCCCGGCAGCTTGCCGGTGCCGGCCACCCCACGGCCGAGCACGGCGCCGATCGAGGCCCGGTCGCCGGCAGCCACCGCGGCCATGAGGGCGTCCAGGTCCTCGCGCACCGACCGAAGCAGGTCTGCGACTGCTGTCGCGTTCGCGGTGACGATCTGCTGCCACAGCCCGGGGTCGCCGGCAGCGATCCGGGTGACGTCCCGGATCCCCTGGCCGGTGAGCGCCAGATGGCTCGCCGGCGCCTCGGTGAGGCGCCCGGCCACCAGAGCGGCCAGCAGGTGCGGCAGGTGCGAGGTGCGAGCGACCGCCTCGTCGTGCTCGGCAGGGCTGAACCGGACGGGGGTGGCGCCGCAGGCGTGCGCCAGTGCCTCGACGGCGACCACGGCCTCGGGGTCGGCGCCCGGATGCGGGGTGAGCGCCCAGGGTCTGCCGTCGAACAGCGCCGCTGAGGCGGCGAACGGCCCGGACCGCTCGCTGCCGGCCAGCGGGTGCCCGCCGACGTAGCGGCGCAGTCTCTGCTCCCCCACCAGCGCCGCGGCCGCAGCCAGCGGGGCGGACTTGACGCTGCCGACGTCGGTCACCACAGCGCTGTCCCGCTCGAGCTGCTCGGCGATCACCGGGCCGAGATGGTCCGGGGGAACTGCGACGACCACGAGCCCCGGCGTGATGGCGTCGGCGGGAAGGTTCGCAGCCCCGACCGCGGTGGCGATACGGGTGTTCTCGACGCTGATGTCGCTGACCGCCACGTCGACACCCCGGCGGCGCAGCGCCAGTCCGGTCGACGTGCCGAGCAGCCCCGCGCCGACGACCAGGACCGGCCCGGGCACCGCGGCGCCCGGCTGGGTTGCGGTCACTGGCCGGCCGGCCGGTCGGGGACCTCGCGCACGTGGGTGAGGTCCCGGCGCAGCCCAGCCGCCCCGTGAAGGTAGACATGGGTGATCTCCGAGCGTGGCAGGGCTGTCTCGACGTGCGCCAGCATCCGCACCACGCGCGGCATCGAGCCCTCGATCTCCAGCTCCCGGGTGCAGATCAGCGGCACCTCCCCGAACCCGAGCTTGCGCGCAGCGTAGGCGGGGAACTCCGAGACCAGGTCCGAGGTCGCGGTGAAGATCACGCTGATGAAGTCGTCGACGGTCAGGCCGTTGGCGTCCATCACGCCCTGCACCATCTCGGCGACCCGCTCCAGCATGTGCTCACGCACGTCGTCCTCGAGCTGGGTCGCGCCGCGGACCGCCCGCACCGCCACCGGTGACCACCTCCTGACGGGCAACCCTAGTGGCACTAGAGCCGGGCAGCGTCCAGCAGGGCGCCCAGCTCGTCGCGGGTGAGCTCCCGCAGCTCGCCGGTGCGCAGCCCCCGCTGTTCGACGGGGCCGATCGCGGTCCGGGTCAGCCGCAGCACCGGGTGGCCCACCTCATCGAGGAGCCGGCGCACGATCCGGTTGCGGCCCTCGTGGATGACCAGCTCGACGATCGACCGGTCGCGCAAGCTCGAGAGCACCTTGGCCCGGTGCACCGTGACCGGCCCGTCCTCGAGAGTCACGCCGTCGCGCAGCCGGCTCAGCGTCGCCCGCCGTACCACCCCGCGCACCTGGGCGACGTAGGTCTTCTCCAGCTCGTACGACGGGTGCGCGATCCGCTGCGCGAACTGCCCGTCGTTGGTGAGCAGGATCAGCCCTTCGGTGTCGGTGTCCAGCCGACCGACGTGGAACAGCCGCTCCGGCCGTTCGCCCACGTAGTCCACCAAGGTCGGCCGGCCTTCCGGGTCCGACATCGTCGACACCACACCGCGCGGCTTGTTGAGCACCATATACACGTGCGGGCTCGCCGGCGGCAGCCGGCGGCCGGAGACCCGGATCACCGCGGTGGCAGGGTCGACCTTGGTGCCCAGCCGGGTGACCACCTCGCCATCAACCTCCACCTCCCCGGCGAGCATCAGCTCCTCGCACTTGCGCCGGCTGGCCACGCCGGACTGGGCGAGCAGCTTCTGCAGCCGGACCAGGTGCGCGCCGTCGTCGGGCAGGCTCACGCGTTCTCCTGGCCCGCTGCCTCCTCCGGCCGGGCGTCCGGGTCGTCGACGTCTGCCATGTCCGGCAGGAACGGCGCCAGCTCGGGCAGCTCGTCGAGGGAGGAGATCCCGATGCGCTCCAGGAAGTAGCCGGTCGTGCGGTACAGCACCGCGTTGGTCTGGCTGTCGTTGCCGCACTCCTCCACCAGCCCGCGCGCGACGAGGGTGCGCATCACCCCGTCCACGTTCACCCCACGGACCGCGGAGACTCGGGCCCGGCTGACCGGTTGCTTGTAGGCGACCACGGCCAGGGTCTCCAGCGCCGCCTGGGTGAGCCTGGCCTGCTGCCCGTCGTGGACGAACTTCTCCACCACCGGGGCGTAGTCCTCGCGGGTGTAGTAGCGCCAGCCGCCGGCCACGTTGCGCAGATCGAAGCCGCGGTCCTGCTCGGCGTACTCCCGGGCGAGCTCGTCGAGGGTGTCGGCGACCTGCCCCGGCGGGTAGCCGACCACGGACGCGAGCGTGAGGTGGTCCAACGGCTGGTCGGCGACCATCAGCACTGCCTCCAGCGCCGGGCGCAACGGTGCCAGCGGGACCTCCAGGGTCTCGGGCTGCTGTCCCTCTTTCACGCGCTCTGTCACGGCAGGTCCTTCGCTTCTTGATGCTCGCCGGCCTGGTGGTCCGGCTGCGGTCCGTCCGGCTCCGGTCCGTCCGGCTCCGGTCCGTCCGGCTCCGGTCCGTCCGGCTCCGGTCCGTCCGGCTCCGGGCCAGCCGCGGCGGGCTCACCCGGTGGGAGGTCCCCGGCGGGCTCGGGTCCCGGGTGCCCGTCGAACTCGTCGGTGATGGCGACGTCGCCCTCGGCTGCTCCGGTCCAGCGAATGGTCAGCTCGGCCAGCGGGCTGACCTGGTCGAAGGCCACCGCGCCCTCCCGGAACAGCTCCAACAGCGCCAGGAACCGGGCCACCGTGGTCAGCGTGTCCGGGGAGTCCGAGGCAAGCGTGCGGAAGGTCGTGGCCCCCTGCCGGCGGAGCCGGGAGACCACCAGCGCCGCCTGCTCCCGCACGCTCACGGTCGGGGCGTGCAGGTGGGCCAAGGTCAGCTCGGCGGCGGGCTTGGGCTCCATGGCCCGCCCCGCCAGGGCCGCGAACTCCTCCAGGCCGAGACCGATCAGCACCTCGGGGAGAAGGGTGGCGAACCGCTCCTCGAGACCGACCGACCGCGGGTAGCGGCGCGCCTCCTGCTCCAGCCGCCGCTCCATGAGCGCAGCCACCTGCTTGAAGGCGCGGTACTGCAGCAGCCGGGCGAACAGCAGGTCCCGGGCCTCCAGCAACGCCAGGTCCTCCTCGTCCTCCACATCGCCCTTGGGCAGCAGCCGCGCCGCCTTGAGGTCGAGGAGGGTGGAGGCGACCAGCAGGAACGACGACGTCTGCTCCAGGTCCCAGCCGCCGTCACCGGTGCGGGCCTTGATGTGAGCGATGAACTCGTCGGTGACCTTCGACAGGGCCACCTCGGTGATATCCAGCTTGTGCTTGGCGATCAGCGAGAGCAGCAGGTCGAAGGGGCCTTCGAAGTTGTCCAGGCGTACGGCGAACCCGGCGGCCGCCGTCTCCTCGGCGGCCGGCTCGGCCGGGAGCTCGGTCGCCACGTCGGCGCTCACGAGTCGGTCAGGCGGCGGACGAGGAGACTGTCCTGCCCGCTGGTCTCGAACTCGGCCAGCGCGATCGCCACCGCCTCGCGGACCAACCGGCCGCGGTCCACGGAGATGCCGTGCGTGCGCAGGGTCAGCCTGGTCTGCTCGAGGTCGAGAAGCTCCTCCGCGGTGACGTAGACGGTCATCTTCTCGTCGTGGCGCACCCGGCCGCTCGGCTCCTTCGTCCGGGGTGCCCCCCTGGATGCCGGCCGTGCCTCTGCCGGCGCCGACTCCGCCGCCTCCTCCTCGCCGGACGACTGCGGCGAGGCGGACGGCTCAGCCGCGAGGTCGGGTGCGGGCTCGTCGCGTGCCGGCGAGACCTCATCGGGAGCGGCGGTGGGTCGGAACAGGTCGTCGGCAGCCGGCAGGCTCACCCGTCGAGACAACGGGCCAGCACCTCCTTGGCCAGCTGCCGGTAGGCGTTCGCACCCGCCGACGAGCTGGCGTAGCTGGTGATCGGCTCCCCGGCGACGGTGGAGTCGGAGAACTTGACGGTCCGCCGGATCACCGTGTGGAACACCGTGTCTCCCCATGCCTGCACGAGCCGCTCCATCACCTCGCGGCCGTGCAGCGTACGCCCGTCGAACATGGTGCCGAGCACGCCGTCGATGTTCAGCTTCGGGTTCAGACGCTCCCGCACCTTGTCGATGGTGGTCTTGAGCAGCGCGACGCCGCGCAGCGCGAAGTACTCGCACTCCAAGGGCACGATCACCCCGTCCGAGGCGGTGAGCGCGTTCACGGTGAGCAGGCCGAGCGAAGGCTGGCAGTCGATCAGGATCACGTCGTAGTCGGCCACCGCAGGCGCGAGGACCCGCTGCAGGGTCTGCTCGCGGGCGACCTCGTTGACCAGCTGGACCTCCGCTGCGGACAGGTCGATGTTCGACGGAAGCAGGTCCATCCCGTCGACCCCGGAGGGCACCACGACGTCGTCGAGGGTGACGTCGGGCTCCATCAGCAGGTTGTAGATCGACAGCTCCAGCTCGTGCGGGTTGAGCCCCAGCCCGACCGAGAGCGACCCCTGGGGGTCGAAGTCCACGAGCAGCACCTTGCGTCCGTACTCGGTGAGCGCGGCACCGAGATTGATCGTGGTGGTGGTCTTGCCCACGCCGCCCTTCTGGTTGCACATCGCGATCACCCGGGCGCCGCCGTGCGAGGCGACCGGTCGGGGCTCAGGGAGATCAGGCACCGGTCGCCCGGTCGGGCCGAGCACCGGCTCCGCGGCCTGCCCCGACTGCTGGGTGGCTTGTGAGGTGCCGTTGGCCGGACGGGCACCGGGGAACCGGATCGGCTCGCTCACGCGTTCGTGGTCTCCTGTGGGGTCGGGGGAAGGCACGCGTCGAGGGTCGGCCAGCGGCGGGACCGCGGATGCGCTGGTGCCCACCGAACCTGCTCCGTAGTCGTTCACGCGCACTCGCCTCTCGTCGTGGCTGCGCTGCCGTGCCGACTCGCCGACACCTCGGGTCGTCGCACGCGCAACGCGGCGACTCTATGTGGTCCGTGTTGCGACCGACAAGCCGAACGACAGCCAAACGACGGCCGAGCGACGGGGCGACCGCTCCACGTGGGACACCTCTAGTAAAGCCGGGGAACGGGTGTGTCCACGGCAGGCGCGCCGTGCACACGTGGTCCTCGTGCTGTGGAAAGCTCTGTGGGTCCCGGCCCGGTCAGGCCAGCGCACGCGGGTGGCTGCTGGCGTACACCTCACGCAGGCTGTCCACGGTGACCAGGGTGTACACCTGCGTGGTGGTCACCGACGCGTGGCCGAGCAGCTCCTGGACCACCCGGACGTCCGCGCCGCCGTCGAGCAGGTGGGTGGCGAAGGAGTGCCGCAGGGTGTGCGGGGACACCTCCGCGGTGACCCCGGCACGGTCAGCCGCCCGCACCAGCACCGTCCACGCGCTCTGCCGGGACAGCCGGCCGGCGCGGGCGTTCAAGAACAGCGCAGGAGCGGCTCCCCGGGCCGTGCCCGCCGTGCCGCCGGCGGAGGCCAGCCGCGGCCGGGCGCGCACCAGGTAGGCGTGCACCGCCGCGCAGGCGAAGGAGCCGATCGGCACCACCCGCTGCTTGCCGCCCTTGCCGCGCAGCAGCACGCTGCCCTGTCCCCCGCCTTGGCGGGACTCCTGTCCGGGCTCCTCTCCGGCGACGGGCTCGAGGTCGAGGTCGTCCACGTCGAGCCCGACCGCCTCGGAGATCCGCGCCCCGGTGGCGTACAACAGCTCCAGCAGCGCCCGGTCCCGCAGTGCGAGCGCCGTGCCCGGCGCTCCCGCCGCCTCCAGGATCCGCTCGATGTCACCGAGTGGCAGCGCCTTGGGCAGCCGCTTCGCAGGTGTCGGCGGGTGCACGGCGGCCGACGGGTCGGCGGCGGTGAGCCCCTCACGCACGGCGAACCGGTGGAAGCCACGCACCGCCACGACGGTGCGGGCGGCCGAACCCGCGGACAGCGGCGGATGGTTCGTGTCGCCCTCTCGCAGTGCCATCAAGAACCCTGCCACCACCGCGTCGTCCACCTCGGCGGGGTCCTCCACCCCGCGTCCGGCAAGGTAGGCCAGGTAGCGCCGCAGGTCGCGGCGGTAGGACTTCAGGGTGTTCTCCGCCAGCCCCCGCTCGACGGTGAGGTGGTCCAGGTAGGTGCGCACCGCCTTCACCAACGCCGACGGCGCCCGGCCCGGCGCCTCGCCGGCGCCGGCCGCCGCGTCGCTGGTCGGACCGCTCAGCCGAGCACCGCCTCGAGCTCGGCGTGCCCCAGACCGTGCGCCTCGGCCACGGGACCGTTGGTCACCTGGCCGGCGTGCGTGTTCAGGCCCAGCGCCAGCGAGCGGTCGTCGCGCAGCGCCTGCTCCCAGCCCTTGTTGGCCAGCGCCACCGCGTAGGGAAGAGTGGCGTTGGTGAGCGCGTAGGTGGAGGTGTTCGGCACCGCGCCGGGCATGTTGGCCACGCAGTAGAACACCGAGTTGTGCACCTCGAACGTGGGGTCGGCGTGCGTGGTGGGGCGACTGTCCTCGAAGCAGCCGCCCTGGTCGACGGCGATGTCGACGAGCACCGAGCCCGGCTTCATCTGTGCCACCAGCTCGTTGGAGACCAGCTTGGGTGCCTTGGCGCCGGGGATCAGCACCGCGCCGATCACCAGGTCGGCCTCGATCACCTGCCGCTGGATGGCCAGCTTCGAGGAGGCCAGCCCGTGCACCCGGTTGTTGTAGCGCCAGAACGACATCCGCAGCTTGTCCAGGTCGGTGTCGAGCAGGGTGACGTCCGCGCCCATGCCCATGGCGATGTTGGCTGCGTTCTGTCCGGCGACCCCGGCGCCGATCACCACGACCTTGGCGTTGGCCACCCCGCCCACGCCGCCGAGCAGCACGCCACGGCCGCCCTGGGCCTTCATCAGCGAGTGCGCGCCGACCTGCGGGGCCAGGCAGCCGGCCACCTCGGACATCGGGTACAGCAGCGGGAGCGAGCCCGACGGCAGCTGCACGGTCTCGTAGGCGATCCCGGTCACCCGGCGCGCGACGAGCTCCTCGGTGAGCTTCTTGTCGGCCGCCAGGTGGAGGTAGGTGAACAGGGTCTGGCCCTCGCGCATGCGCGCGTACTCCTCGGCGACCGGCTCCTTGACCTTGAGCACCAGATCGGCGGTGCCCCACACGTCGTCGGCGGAGTCGAGGATCCTCGCGCCGGCGGATACGTAGTCGTCGTCGCTGATCTGCGACCCGACGCCGGCGCCCCGTTCGACGTACACCTCGTGCCCGTGCGCGGTGAGCTCGTGGGTCCCGACCGGGGTGAGCGCCACGCGGTACTCGTGGTTCTTGACTTCCTTGGGAACGCCGACCTTCATCTCGTGCTGTCCTAGCCTCTCGGGGAAACCGCCTCCGCGTCGTTGCGGGACGCCGGAAGTCTATTCCGAGGCGGCCGCCGGCCCGCTATGCGGGGGACGGCGCAGCGCGTAGCTCATCACCGCCAGCGCGAGCGGTGCGTCGGTGACCCGACCGGCCAGCACGGCGTCCAGCAGCTCCCTCAGCGGCACCCACGAGACGGTCATGTCGGCCTCCTCGTGCTCGGGAACGAAGTCCCCCCGGTCGGTCGGTGCGAGGTCCCGGGCGAGGAAGAACTCCATCCGCTCCGCACTGATCCCGGGCGAGGAGTACGCCGTGAGCAGATGCTCCCAGGAGCGGGCCTGCAAAGCTGCCTCCTCGAGGAGCTCGCGGCGGGCAGTCGTCAGCGGATCCTCGTTGTCGGCGTCCCGCAGTCCGGCGGGCAGCTCGACGAACCGTCGGTGGGCGGGGTGGCGGTACTGCTGCAGCACCAGCACGCGCTCGTCGTCGTCCACGGCGAGCACCATCACCGCGCCCGGGTGCTCGAGCACCAGCCGCGGAAAAGGCTCGTCGGGGTGGTTGGGCCGGTGCACGACGTCCTTGCGCAGCGCCATCACCCAGTCGTCCCGGTGGAGGTCCTCGGTCGAGACCACGGGCCAGGACTCCGGCCGGTCGCGGAGCTCGTCGGACAACGAGCTCACCGGACCAGGCCGGCGGGCTCGCCGTCCGCTGTCCGGTCGGTGGGCTGCACGCCGGCCCCGTCGCCGTCGGCTGCCGGCGACCGGCGGAGCCCGGACTCGTCGATCGGGAAGCGTAGCTCCCGTTGGCGGTCCAGCGCGGCGCCGACGAGCCCGACGAACAACGGGTGCGGCCGGGTGGGACGCGAGCGCAGCTCGGGGTGCGCCTGGGTGGCCACGTAGTAAGGGTGCTCGTCGCGGGCCAGCTCGACGAACTCGACGAGGTTGTTGTCCGGCGAGACTCCGGAGAAGACCATCCCGGCCTGCTCGAGCCGTTCCCGGTAGGCGTTGTTGACCTCGTAACGGTGGCGGTGCCGCTCCTCGACCTTCGCCTCGCCGTACTGCTCACGCACCAGGCTGCCCTCCTTGAGGGTGGCGGGGTACAGGCCGAGCCGCATGGTGCCGCCGAGGTCGCCGGCGCCGGAGACGAACTCCTTCTGCTCGGCCATCGTGGCGATGACCGGCTCGGCGCAGCTCTCGTCGAACTCGGTGGAGTCCGCGTCGGCGATGCCGGCTACGTTGCGGGCGTACTCGATGACCATGCACTGCAGCCCCAGGCACAGGCCGAGGGTGGGGATCCGGTGCTCGCGGGCGTACTTCAGCGCCCCGACCTTGCCCTCGATGCCGCGGATGCCGAACCCGCCGGGCACGCACACCGCGTCCACGTCGGACAGGTGCTTGGCCGCCCCCTCCGGTGTCTGGCACTCGTCGGAAGGCACCCAGCGCAGGTTGGTGCGGGTCTCGTGCGCGAACCCGCCGGCGCGCAGCGCCTCGGCCACGGACAGGTAGGCGTCCGGCAGGTCGACGTACTTGCCGACCAGGGCGACGGTCACCTCCTCGACGGGATGGTGCACCCGCCGCAGCAGGTCGTCCCAGCGGGTCCAGTCCACGTCCCGGAACGGCAGGTTCAGCCGGCGTACGACGTAGGCGTCGAGGCCTTCGCTGTGCAGCACCTTCGGGATGTCGTAGATCGACGCGGCGTCGCTGGCGTTCACCACCGCCTCGTCGTCGACGTCGCACATCAAGGAGATCTTGCGCTTCACCGACTCCGGGATGG
Source organism: uncultured Actinomycetota bacterium (assembly GCA_963839365.1). Lineage (GTDB taxonomy): Bacteria > Actinomycetota > Actinomycetes > Propionibacteriales > Nocardioidaceae > DASSKA01. The sequence goes on along the minus strand of CAWIUT010000011.1, from coordinate 10,750 downwards.
GCCGGTCGGAGCGGCACACGATCGCGTCCGGCTGGATCCCGATGGAGCGCAGCGCCGCCACCGAGTGCTGGGTCGGCTTGGTCTTCAGCTCCCCGGACGGTCCGATGTAGGGCACCAGGGACACGTGCAGGAAGAAGCAGTTCTCCCGGCCCACGTCGTGACGTAGTTGGCGGGCGGCCTCGAGGAAGGGCAGCGACTCGATGTCGCCGACGGTGCCGCCGACCTCGGTGATCACCACGTCCACGCCGGGGCCGGCCATCGCCCGGACCCGCTCCTTGATCTCGTTGGTGATGTGCGGGATCACCTGGACGGTGTCACCGAGGTAGTCGCCCCGCCGCTCCTTAGCGATCACCTCGGAGTAGACCTGTCCGGTGGTCACGTTCGCGGTCTGCGACAGGTCGGTGTCAAGGAACCGTTCGTAGTGGCCCACGTCGAGGTCGGTCTCCGCGCCGTCGTTGGTGACGAACACCTCACCGTGCTGGAACGGGTTCATGGTGCCCGGGTCCACGTTGAGGTAGGGATCCAGCTTCTGCATGGTCACCCGCAGACCCCGGGACTTCAGCAGGCTTCCCAGCGACGAGGCGGTCAGCCCCTTTCCGAGCGAGGAGGCGACTCCGCCGGTGACGAAGACGTGACGTGTCGGCTGGGGTGCGGCCAAGGAGACTCCCGTGGTTGCGGCGGTTCATGACGACTGCGGCTCTGGCGGATATCACACCCACCGTCCACGGGGTTCCAGTCTACCAACCGTCGCCCCGCCGAGACCACGACGCGCCGGGTCAGCTGCCGGCGGCGGCACCCGGCATCGCGCCGTCGGCGGCGTTCTCCGCGCCGTACGCCCCGGTCCTGCCGTGCGCCTGCCCGGCGAGTGCGAGCACCGCCACCACCCGGCCGGCGGTCCGGTCGAGCACATCGACGGTGGACACGTCGCGGGCCGCCACCACGTCGGACCGCACGGCGGCGATCACTCCGTTGTTGCGGGCGGTGTCCACCGGCCCGGCGACCACCACCCCGTCGGTGTCGGCATCGATCTCCTCGGCCAAGGTGGCCACGATCGTGCTGGACCCCTGCTGCTGGCTCTTGGCCGACGAGGCGCCCGCCACGACCAGCACCAGGCTGCCCCGGCGGTGCAGGTCTCCCTCGGAGGTCATCAGCCCGGCGGTGCTGAGCCCGGCAAGGATGCTGTTCGAGGTGTCGTCGACGGCCGCGCCGCCGTCCTCGGTGGTGCCGATCGCCCGGGCGATGAGCGCACCCATCCGCTGGTAGCCGCTGGCGCCGGACGGCACGTTCACGCCGGAGGCGCTGTCGAGCAGCTGGCTGCCGAGCTCGTCGACGAGCTGTTTGTTGGAGACATCGACCAGCTTCTGACCGATCCGCAGGGTGCCGCCGACCGTGCCGCCGGCCTGGCCGATCAGGTCGGACAGGCTGGACACCGCGGACTGCTGCGCGCCGGGCAGCAGCACGAGGGAGACCACTCGTCCCTTCAAGGAGCCGGCCAGCAGCCCGGGCGCCACCGTCTGGGCGAACGAGTCCTCGAAGCGGTTGGTGCTGCGCATCGCCGAGATCTGCGCGTGCAGATCGGCTCTCTGCACCCTGTCGGCCTTCACCTGGTTCACCAGGGTGTGGTCCACCTCGCCCTTCAGCGGGCCGCCGCCGAGCGCCACCCCGACCGCGAGGGCCAGGAACACCGAGACGATCGAGACGATGTGGTAGCGGAAAGAGATCACGAGAAGAGTCCTTGGAACCAGTCGACGAAGTCCTGGGGCGACCCTTGCACCGACGCCCACCAGGTGTGGCCGACCGGGGTCGCGAGCAGTGCCACGGCCAGGGCAACCAGGCCGGCCAGCACCACCACGGCGAGGTGCCACGGGCGGGTCCGCCCGGCGTACAGCTGGGGCACGCCCTTGGCGTCCACCAGTCTCGGCCCTACCCGGAGCCGGGTCAGGAAGGTGCTCGCGAGTCCTGAGCGGTGCCGGTCCAGGAACTCGTCGAGGGTGGCATGCATGCCGACCGTGATGATCAGCGAGGCCCCGGCGGCGTCGGCCAGCAGCAGCGCGACGTCCTCGGTGCCCCCGGAAGCGGTCAGCGAAGGGGCGCGTACCCCGACCCGGTCCAGCCGGTCCGAGCCGACTGCATGGCCGGCCCGGTCGGTGTGCAGCACGACCTCCCTGCCGGCCCGCAGCGCCTTGTCCGAGACCGCGGAGTCGTGGCCGGAGGCGGACAGCCCTTCCTGCCCGACGACCACCAGATCAGGACGGTGGCCGGCGGCGAGCAGCACGTCGGCGCCGGCGTCCACGCCGACCAGCACCGGTCGCTGCTCGCGGATGTAGCGACGCAGCAGGCGCAGGTCCGCCTTGTAGTCGTAGCCACGCACGACGACCACGACCGGCCGGCCGGCCAGGGAGGTGCGCAGTCGCGGCACCCCTTGACCGTGCAGCAGCAGGTCCTGCTCACGCTTGAGGAACTCGGTGGTGTTGTGGGTGAAGCTGGTCAGCTGGGTGGAGAGCCCGTTGCGGGCTTCCTGCATCAGCGCTTCGACGTCCTCCGCGCCGAGCTGACGCCCGGCGGCCACCGGCTCGTCCTTGACGAAGAGCCGGCCGTCATGGATCCGGACCGTGGCCCCATCATGCACCCGCCTGAACACCTCCGTGCCCACGTCGTCGACGAGGACGACGCCGTTCCTGGTGAGCACCTCGGGGCCGAGGTTGGCGTAGCGGCCCGAGATGAACGGGGACGCGTTGACCACGGCAGCCACCCCACGTTCGACCAGCGCCTCGGCACTGGCCCGGTCGAGGTCGAGGTGGTCGATCACCGCGACGTCGCCGGGACGCAGCCGGCGTACGACGGAGGGGGTGCGCCGGTCCACCCGTGCGGTGCCGACCGTTCCGGGCAGCGCAGCGAGGGACTTCTGGCGGGTCGGGAACTTCATGACGCGGCAATCCTGCCACGTGCTGGGGGTGCACCAACGCTCCCACGCGGGTCAGCGGGTCGTGACCCGCGCCTCTCGTGCGGTGTCGAGCAGCTCTCGTGCGTGCGCGATGGCGGTGTCGGAGTCCTCCAGCCCGGCGAGCATCCGCGACAGCTCCTTGACACGGCCCGGCTCGTCGAGGGTGGTCAGGCCCGAGGCGGTCACCGACCCGTCGCTGCTCTTGACGACCACCACGTGCCGGTCGGCGAACGCGGCCACCTGGGGCAGGTGGGTGACCACGAGCACCTGGGCGTGCCTGGCCAGGCGGGCCAGCCGCCGGCCGACCTCCACCGCCGCCTTGCCGCCGACCCCTGCGTCCACCTCGTCGAAGACGAACGTGGGGACCCGGCCGGAGGCAGCCAGCGACACCTCGACCGCCAGCATCACCCGGGACAGCTCGCCGCCGGAGGCGCCCTTGTCGAGCGGTCGCGGCGCGCCGCCCTGGTTGGCCGCCAGCATGAACTCGACCTCGTCCAGCCCGGAGGCGGACATCCGCAGCGAACGCCCCTGCACGTCCAGCCCGGCGTCGTCGTCCACCTGGCGCACGCGCACCGAGAACCGTGCGTGCGGCATCGCCAGCTCGGCGAGCTCGGTGGTGACCTCCTCCGCCAGCCGGTCCGCGGCCGACTCCCGCTCCTGCGAGAGCGCGGCACCGGTGTCGGCGAGGGCGGCTCGCAGGCGGTCCCGCTCCTCTCGCAGTCCTTCCACCCGGTCGTCGGTGCCGTCCAGCTCCAGCAGCCGCCGAGAAGCCTGCTCCGACCAGTCCAGCACGGCCTGGAGGGTTTCCCCATACTTGCGGGTCAGCCCTGCCAGCGCCGCGCGGCGTTCCGAGACGGCGGCCAGTCGCGCCGGGTCGGTCTCCACTCCGGACGCGTAGGAGGCGACGTCGGCGGCGACATCGGCCAGCAGGTAGCTCACCTCTGCCAGCCGGTCCGCCAGCTCGGCGACCGAGGGGTCGTGCTCGCGCACCCCGTCCAGCAGCTTGCGGGCGGCCGCCACTGCGGCCATCGCGTCCGCGGCCCCCTCCTCCGAGGACAGGCACTCACGTGCCTGCTCCGCGGCGGAGCGCAAGGTGTCCGCGAACCCGAGCCGCGTCTCCTCGGCCGCCAGCTCGGTCTCCTCTCCCGGGCGGGGGGCCACCTGTTCGACCTCGGCCAGGCCGAACCGGAGCAGGTCCGCCTCCTGGGCACGCTCCCGGGCGTGGGTGACCACATCGTCCAGCTCGGCCTCGGTCTCTCGCAGCCGTTGGTGGTCGCCCGCGAAGCGCTCCCGCAGCAGTCGCGCCCGGTCGCCGGCGAACGCGTCCAGCGCCTCGCGCTGCATTCCCGGACGCAGCAGCCGGTGCTGGTCGGACTGGCCGTGCACCGTGACCAGGGGCTCGACGAGTGCGGACAGCGTGGTGGCCGGCACCGAGACCCCGCCGACGAACGCCCGCGAGCGGCCCTCGGCGGAGACCTGACGGGCGATCACCAGCCGGCCGTCGTCGAGGTCCCCCCCGACCTGCTCCACCCGGGGCGCCAGCCCGTCGACCGCGGCGGCGTCCACCCATCCTTCGACGCGGGCGTGGCGGGTGCCGGCGCGCACGGCACCGGAGTCGGCCCGGCCACCCAGCAGCAGCCCGAGCGCGGTCACCACCATGGTCTTGCCTGCGCCGGTCTCCCCGGTGATCACCGTGAGCCCGTCGCCGATCTCGAGCACCGACTCGTCGATGACCCCGAGCCCTCGGATCCGGATCTCCTCAAGCATCGGGGGGTCCGTTGCGGCGACGCCGCTCCGCCGCCCCGCGCCACCCGCTGACGGGCAGGTCGAACTTGGCGACCAGACGGTCGGTGAACGGAGCCTGGTGCAACCGGGCCAGCCGCACCGGGCAGCGCCCCTGGCGCACCTCGATCCGTGCGCCCGGCGGCAGGTCGACGGTGCGTCGGCCGTCGCACCACAGCACGCCGGCTCCCTCGGTGCCGGCGATCACCTCCACCGCGAGCACCGACGTGGGCGCGAACACCATGGGCCGGGCGAACAGCGCGTGGGCGCTGAGCGGGACCAGCAGCAGCGCCTGCACGCCGGGCCACACGATGGGGCCGCCGGCGGAGAAGTTGTACGCCGTGGAGCCGGTCGGCGTGGCGCAGACCACCCCGTCGCAGCCCCACCGGGAAAGCGGCCGGCCGTCCACCTCGACGACCACCTCGAGCATCCGCTCCCGGGCGGCCTTCTCGACGCTGGCCTCGTTCAGCGCCCAGCTGGAGGCGACCAGCTCCTTGTCCTGGTACACCGTCACGTCGATGGTCGCCCGCTCCTCCGCGGAGTAGCGCCGGTTCACCACCGCGTCGATGGTGCGCTCGAGGTCCTCCGGCTCGGCCTCGGCGAGGAAGCCCACGTGTCCGAGATTGACGCCGAGCAACGGCGTGCCGGACGCGTGGGTCAGCTCTGCCGCCCGCAGGATGGTGCCGTCCCCGCCGATCACGACTGCGAGCTCGCAGCCTCGCGACGCGTCGGGCCCGGGCTGCACCGTCTCCACTCCGGGGATGCCGTCGCCGAGGTCGCGGGCCTCGTCCTCCAACAGCCGCAGGGCCAGGCCGTGCGCGTGCAGGGCCTGGCAGAACTGCGCCGCCACGGCTCGGGCGCCGGGCCGGCCGGTGTGGGCCAGCACGAACACCCGCCGGGCAGCCGTGCAGCCGTCGGCAGTCATGGCCCCACCTTCTCATCCGGCGCCCCCGAGGCGGCGCCGCGGCGCACCTCGTCGACGATGCGGGTCGGGGAAAGCCGGGCGTCGCCGCGATGCAGCCAGACGAAGAACTCCACGTTCCCGGACGGGCCCGGGAGCGGGCTGGCCGCCACGTCCAACGCCCCCCAGCCGAGGCGGTGGGCTGCCTCCGCGACCCGGGTGACCGCCTGGACTCGCAGCGCCGGTTCGCGGACGACCCCGCCCTTTCCGACGCGGTCCTTGCCCACCTCGAACTGGGGCTTGACCATCAGCAGCATGTCCCCGTCAGGTGCGGTCACCCGGCTGAGTGCTTCCAGGACGAGGGTGAGGGAGATGAACGACAGGTCGCCGACCACCAGCTCGACCGGACCACCGATCGTGTCCAGGTCGAGGGTCCTGATGTTGGTGCGCTCATGCACCCGGACCCGGCTGTCCTGACGGATCGGCCAGGCCAGCTGCCCGTAGCCCACGTCCACCGCGACCACTTGACGGGCACCGTGGCGCAGCAGCACGTCGGTGAACCCGCCCGTGGACGCGCCGGCGTCCAGGCAACGGCGGCCGGACACCCTCAGCCCGGGGAACGCCGCGAGCGCCCCCGCCAGCTTGTGCCCACCCCGGGAGGCGTAGTCGGGGCGGCCGGGGTTCTCGGTGACCACGATGGCCACGTCGGTGGTCACTCCGGTCGCGGGCTTGGTGGCGGGTGCGCCACCGACCTTCACCCGTCCCCCGGCGACCAGCTGGGCCGCGTGCTCGCGGGAGCGGGCCAGACCTCTGCGGACCAGCTCGGCATCAAGCCGCAGGCGGCGGGGCACCGGGCGTCGCCGCCTCAGTCGTCGCCGGCGCGGTTCAGCGCATCGCGCAGCGCGGTGTGCGCCGACTCGTAGACCACCACATGCTCGCCGGCGGGCAGGTCGTCGAGATGCTCCAACGAGTCGACGACCGCGTCGACACCCGGGTGGCCGGTGCTCTCCCCTGCGCGCCGTTCCGGTCGCCCTACTGGTCGCTCGTCGGCGCCGTCCGTGCGCTCCGGGCCGTCGTGCGCCTGCTCCACCTGTTCCTCCACGTCGTCGTGCTCGCCTGGTCCGCGTCCGCCGGTGTCCACGCTACCGTCCGGACGCGCTCGGGGGCTGCACTCCCGAGAGGTCGGCGGGGGTGCCGGTCGCGTCCAGGTGTCTCCAGGCGGCCACCGCGGCCGTCCGCCACCACGCGTCCGGCCCGCCGTCGCCGTCCACCCGGAGCCGGCCGTCGGCGACCCGGGCCGTCCACCCGTCGAGCCGGACCACACCGCCGCCCAGCTCGGGAACCGGGTGCGGATCCGCGAGGCCGGACAGGTCGACGCACAGGTAGGTCGGGCGCCGACCAGGTGGAGCGGCGCAGAGCTCCTCGACCCCGGTCACCCCGGTCAGCACCAGCAGGCTGTCCAGGCCCGCGTTGGCGGCCCCTTCTATGTCGGTGTCCAGCCGGTCCCCCACCACCAGCGGCCGGTCGCCGCCCACCCGACGTACGGTCTCCTGGAACAGCGGCGGCGCCGGCTTGCCGGCCACCTCCGGGCAGCGACCCGCGAAGCGCTCGACGACACCGACCAGGGCGCCGTTGCCGGGTGCCTCGCCCAGCGAGGTCGGCATGGTCAGGTCGGCGTTGGCGGCCACCCACGGCAGGCCGTTGCGCACCAGCACCGCGCCCTCGATCACGGTGCGCCAGCGCAGGTCGGGATGGTAGCCGGAGACCACCGCTTCGGGGTCCTCGGCCACGTCCTGCACTCCCCGCAGCCCGCGCTCCGCCAGAGCGGCGTACAGCCCGGTGCCTCCGATCACGAACACCGAGCCGCCCGGGGACACCTTGTCGGCCAAGAGCCGTGCGGCCGCCTGGGCGGAGGTGACCACGTCGTCGGGGGTCGCGGGCACGCCCAACGCGTGCAGGTGGACCGCGACCGTGGACGGAGTGCGCGAGGCGTTGTTCGTCACGTACGCCAGATGCATGCCGGCACGGTTGGCCTCTACCAGCCGCTGCGCCGCGCCCGGCACCGCTTCCGCGCCGATGTAGACGACGCCGTCGAGGTCGAGCAACGCGACGTCGTAAGCACTCCACAACGGCTGGTCGCTGGGCTGCAGCATCCGGCTCCTCGATTCGTGTCGGGCTGAGGCTTGCGCCTACGATGCGGCGGTGACCAGCGACGTCCGTCCCGATCCGTCCGGCCCGCGCAGCGGGCGGAAGCGTCGCCCTTTCGTGCTTGCTCCGTTCCGTGGCTTGCGCTTCGACCCCCGCCAGGTCGGTGACCTCGGCACGGTGATCTCGCCGCCGTACGACGTGCTGGACGCCGACACGGTCCGCGAGCTCGAGGCGGCCAATCGGCGCAACATCGTCCGGCTGATTCTGTCACGGCACTTCGAGCGGCCCTACCTCGCGGTCCGCAAGCGCCTGGTGCAGTGGCGCGCCGGTGGCTACCTGGTGGCCGACCAGCGACCGGGTCTCTACCTCTACGAGTACTGCGCCGACGGGGTGACCGTGCGGGGCCTGATGGGGCTGGTGGCTCTGCGTGACGAGGACGAGCGGGTGGTGCTCCCTCACGAGCACGTGATGCCCGAGTTCGTCGACGACCGGGCCGTGCTGATGCGGACCACGGAGACCAACCTCGAACCAATCCTGCTCGTCCACGAGGGCACCGAGGCGCTGCGGCGGCTCGTCGAGCAGGTGGCGGCGCAGTCACCGGTGGCCCGGTTCGCGGCACTCGACGGTAGCGAGCACCAGCTCTGGCAGGTCACCGACACCGGGCAGCTGGACGCGATGGCCGAGCAGCTGCGCGACACCCAGGCGCTGATCGCCGACGGGCACCATCGCTACCAGGCCTACCGACAGCTGCAGCGTCAGCTGCGCGAGAACCAGGCCGCCGACGGCACCTCGCCCTGGGACTTCGGCCTCGCCCTGCTGGTGGACCAGAGCGACTACCCGCTTCGGATCGGGCCCATCCACCGGTCTGTCTCGTCGCTGACCATGGCCGACATCCAGGAGGTCAGCGAGGAGCGTGGCGACCGGTGGTGCACCTGCCCCGACCGGGAGGCGGCCTTCTCGATGCAGGCGGAGGCCGGGCCGGAGGAGGCGGCCTTCGTGCTGTCCGACGGGCGCAGCTGGGCGGTCCTGAGCACCCACCGCACCGGCGCCGTGGACGCAGCCGTCCTCGACGAGGACCTGCTCCCGGCGTGGCCCATCGCCGACGAGCAGGTCGGCTACCACCACAGCCTCGACCAGGCGTTGCACACGACCGTCGGTCTGCCAGGCATCGTGGTCGCGGTCCGGCCTCCGACGCTGGCGCAGGTGATGAGCACCGCGGCGCAGGGGGTGCGGATGCCGCGCAAGTCCACCTCGTTCGCCCCGAAGCCGCGGATGGGCGTCGTGATGCGCGACCTGCGCGACGCCTGACTACGGGGAACCATCGTGCGCCGCGACCGCTCGGCCACGCAGCACCTCCACCTCCAGACGGGTCGTGGTGGTGCCTCCGGCCGCGTAGAACCGGCGCCGCAACGCACCGTGCACCTCGACCCGGTCCCCGACCTGCCAGCGCGCCACCGTGTGCCGCAGCCGCACGGTCCACGCCGTGCAGTCCACCGAGTCGGCAGCCGCGCGGGACCGGGTGGTCATCGCGGTCCGTTGCCGGCCGACCGACAACCGGAACGTGACGATCTGGTCACCACTCGGCAGATCCTTGACCGTCGGCCCCGAGCTCACTCGCCCGGTCAGCACCACCTGGTTGGTCCCCGGGGCGCACCCCGGACTCCTCGGCACCTTGCTCGAGGGCTGCTTGCGACCGCTCCTGCTGGGCATCGCGATCACCTCCGGGAGCATCCTGGTGCTCGGCGGCGGCGCACCGCAGCCGGCAGCTGCCCGGTTGTGGACGACACGCCGCTGTGGACGAAACGCTCCGTTCAGTCGGTGCGTTCGGAGCGCTCCTCAAGCTCAGCGACCCGTTCAGCCGCGTCGGTGAGCCCGGCTCCGTCGGCGCCGGCGGTGCGGTGGAACCACTCCAGGGCCTCCTCCCGACGGCCGGCCGCCAGCAGGGTGTCGGCGTAGGCGTAGCGCAGCCGCACCACCCACTCGGCACGCGAGGCGGACTGCAGCGGCGCCGCCTCGAGCGTGCTGAGCGCGGCGTCGACCTGGTCGAGGTCGCGCCGGGCCCCGGCCGCGACGATGGTCATCTCCGCCCGGGTGGCGTCGTCGAGACCGGCGACCGCGGGGTCCTGGGCGAGCGCCAGGGCACGCTCCGGGCGGCCGAGGGCCCGCTCGCAGTCGGCCATCGCCGGCAGGTGCTCGTTGCGGCCGGTCATCCGACGGGCGGCGCGCAGCTCCGAGAGTGCCTCAGCGAACTCGCCCGCCGCGTACGCCGCCTCACCGCACGCCTCTCGCACCACCGCGATCCTGGCCGCCCGCGCACGGGCCGCCAGGGTGTGCTGGTAGGCGGTCACCGGGTCCTCACCGATGAGCCGACCTGCGGCCACCAGGTGGCGCGCCACGCGGGCGGCGAGCTTGTCGGGGAGTCCGCGCAGCTGCTGCCGGATGTCGCGGGACAGCTCGCTCGCCGTGATCGACTCGTCCAACGGCGGCCCGTCGTACTTCGCCTGCTCGGCGCTGCGGGTGGCCTGGTCGGGCCGCCCCTGGGGCCCCCTCTGGCTCTGACCCTGGGGGCGCCCCTGGCCCGGCTCCCGGCGTGCACCGTCGCGCTGCGGGGAGCGCTTGCGCGCCGCCGCACGGTCCTGGGCCTTGCCCCGGCGGTCGTCGCTACGGCGGGGGCGGTTCTGCTCGGCCACGATGTCTCCCGGCTTTCTGCCCAGATGCGTGAGATCCGCCCGGGCCGGTTCGTGGCCCGAACGTCGTGGAGGCCACCTGTGAACAGGTGGCCTCCACGAAAGTGTATGTCCGGCGGCGTCCTACTCTCCCACGAGCTCCCGCTCGCAGTACCATCGGCGCTGAAAGGCTTAACTTCCGGGTTCGGAATGGAGCCGGGTGTTTCCCTTTCGCTATGGCCGCCGAAACTCTATGGAGTTATGCCGGCAAGCACCATGAATGCAGGTGAACACTCATGGTGTCTTGCT
>CAWIUT010000010.1:0-570159 GCA_963839365.1 uncultured Actinomycetota bacterium | reverse complement strand
TGATGGCTCGCTACGGCTGGGGGAAGACGAAGGGCTACCAGAACCTCAAGGATCGCGACCTGGTGCCGCCGCCCGTGATGACCCATCCGGATCGGTGGCGGCTCGATCAGCTGCTTGGCTGGGAGGAGAAGCGGATGGCCTTGGCGGAAGCAGCTCTGCAGGCGTTCGTTATGCCGGACCGGGAGCCGACGTCCGTCAGCGACCTGCTCCCCAAGCCAAAGCGGCGCCGGTCCGCTTGACCCATCAGGGCCGTAAGGCGGCAACCGACTCGACGAGGCCGTCACGTTCGAGCATTGCCAGGACATCAGCGAATGTTGCCGGAGGATTCCCTCGAGAGTCCGCGATCCGCTGAACCGCTCCGTAGACCAAATCATGGCTCAAGTCGATCTGATCGAGGATGAAGTCGTCGGCCGACTTCGCCTCCATGTCCCACTCCTCCAGCACGGTGGACGGAAAGTCCTTCAGGTTGTGCGTCACGATCACTTGGGCACGTGCCTTGATCGCTGCCGCGAGCACGTGGCGGTCGCCGGGGTCCGGCAGGTCGACGGCGTCGACCAGGGGCTCGTAGCCCGTCACGAGGCAGTCGCGGACCGCGCGGTTCATCAGTTCGCGCGTGCGGACCAGCCGCTGCGGATCGAGGTCGGGCCGATTCGTGGCTAGGTTGCGGAAGACCTCATCGAGGATCTGGTCGGTCCACTTCGCCTGGACCAGGCCCGCTTGAGCGACACGGATCAGCAGGTCTCGGAGCGTGCTCGGGTAGAGCACGTTGGCGTCGTAGAGGACGACAAACGACACCTCAGAGCAGGCCCATCTCTTGGTTGAGCCGGGTCAGTTCGTCTGCGGCCTGACGGCGCTCCTGGTCGTCGCGCGCCATGTAGGCCATCAGCGACTGCGCCTTGATCCGCCGGTGCTTGCCCACCTTCCGGTACTCGATCTCGCCAGCATCGAGCAGACCGATGAGGAACGGCCGGCTGACGTTGAGCAGCTCCGCCGCCTGCTGGGTGGTCAGCTCGGCGTGGGCAGGCACCACCGACACCCCCTGCCCCGCAGCCATGTGCGCCAGCACCTGGGCGAGGAGCTCCACGGCACCGCGCGGAACAACGAGGGTCTCCTCAGGGTCGTCGGCGACCACGAGCCGGATAATGCTGTCGGCGTGCTCGGCCAGGTAGCTCTTGACGTGAGGCAGCGCCTCGACAGCGGTGTTGATGTCGGACTCGTCAGGCTGTACGGGCGTGAGTGCCAACGCGGTCATGGTGTCTCCTCTCCTGAGTGATCATTATTCGCAATATTCGAAGCAAACGCAATAGTCGCTGACCACCAGCATGAGCTTCGTCGCCCGAGCATGAGAGCTCTTGGCGTGGTTCCTGCTCTCCGTGTTCGTCATGACGCGACCTGACTGCGCCGCGGCATCGTGCCGATCAGGGCGATCCCGTCGCGCAAAATCTCGGACACGACCGGCTCGCGGTCCTCTGGAGCCAGCTTGAAGTGGTCGCCGGTCAGGTGCAGCACGTCGCAGTCATTGCCGAGGCGCTCCTGGACCTGCTGCTGCAGTTCGGCCCTACCGTCCCACGCCGCGGGGGCGATCACGACCAGGTCGACGTCGCTGTCTGCATGAGCATCGCCGCGAGCAACCGATCCGAACACAATGACGGCTTCGACGCCTCGCACGACCTCCTCCACGACGTGAGTCAGCACCTCGATCGGGCTGGCCAAGGCACGCAGTGGAGCGATGGCCGCATGGCCTTCGTTGATGCGGTGCACGCCGGCACGCCCGATGGCCTCCGTCGTGATCAGCCCCAGCCGATCGAGGTCTCGCAGCGCCTGCTGCACGGCACCCAGACTGTGGCGATCCGCGACCAACGCGTGCACGCGCCGACCGGTCAGGGGCGCACCAGTACGAAGCAGCACGGCGAGCGCCGCACCGCGCGCGCCAGGCATCAGGCCGCCGAAGGGTTCACCGAAATCCATATGAACAGATTGTTGCTCACGTGAGCAAGAATCTAGTCAAAGCCTCAGGTGCGAACTTCTGCAAAAGGTCGACCGGAACCTCTGCAAACGGTCAACTCGAGTCCCCGAGTCATGCCCCCGATCGCGAGCCGACGGGTGGTGACCGAGCTTCTCCCCCATACCGAGCGACGGCGGCGTGAGCGAACTGCGGCCCGGAGCCCGGGCAACGCCGACGAGCCAGGCTGGGACATGATGTCGCCGTGCGAACCGAGGAGCTTGAACGACTCGACCGCGAGATCCATAGGGCCAGACACGGCCCTGCCGAGGCATACGCGGACGTCCTAGAACGCGCCGTCGCTGCGTGCGAGGTAGACCCGGCCGCGGCGGCGCTCCTCGACAGACTCGAACTGCACAATGAACTGGCAGAGGTCTACGACCAACTCGGCCGGGTCGAGGAGGCGCTCCACCAGGCCGACCTGCTCGTCGAACTCGGATACCGCAGTCAGCCGGATCCCCGCTGCCGCCGCGCAGAGATCTTGACCCGGCACGGCCGACTGGCGGAGGCCGCGGAGATCTGGGACGCGGTGGCCGCGAACACTCCCGACGACGTGTGGGTCTACAACAACGCTGGACTGGAGTACGGCGCGATCGGCGAGCATGAGCTGGCGCTGGACTGGTTAACGCGAGCACTCGAGCTCGCGGTCCGCAGCGGGGACCCTGAGCGGCTCCTGGGCCAACTCCGCGACCTGCGCGCTGCCTCGCTCGCAGAGCTGGGACGCGAGCCAGACGAGCTCCAGAGCGCGACACCCTCATTGCCGTCACCGGCTCGACGGGACTCGTCCATCCGCCCGCAGACCGATCGCCCGATACACCGCGATGCCGGTGCCGTCGCTGAGTCGTCCGTGCAGATGCCGGTTGCCCTCGCCTGGCTGCCCGCCGACGAGTACGACGAGTGGCCGCAGCGCTGGCCGGACCTCGCCGACAGCCCACTCCTGCACGACGACGATGGCGAAACCGTGAGCCACGCCGTCTATTGCCGGCGCATGGAGGGCAGGCTGCGCGCCCACTCCGAAGCAGGCATGGCGCGATTGTCGGTCGTTCCCGTGAGATCCGCCGAGTTCGTTCCCTGGGTGTCCGAGAACGCCCCCGACGAGCGAGACCCCTCGCAGTTGCGAGCGAGGTACGCCGCCGACGTCGCGCGCGACCCGTCAAGGACGATCGCCTGGCCGCCGGGGCGCAACGAGCCGTGTTGGTGCGGATCGGGTCGCAAGTACAAGAAGTGCTGCGGGGCGCCCGGGGTGCCGCAGTGAAGACGCTCAGGCTGCGGGTCACCATGCGCGAGGTCGAGCCGCGCGTGGAGCGCGTCATCGACGTACCGGCCGCGATCACCCTCGACGAGCTCCACGAGGTGCTGCAGGTCGCTGTCGGCTGGACCGACTCCCACCTGCACCAGTTCCGCACGAATGACGCCGTCTACTCGGTGCCCTTCGAGGACTGGGGCGAGGACAATGAGGTCGACGAGCGCGGAGTACGCCTGTCCACGCTGCCGACCCGCTTCGTCTACGCCTACGACCTCGGCGACGGGTGGCTGCACGATGTCGAGGTTCTGGGCCGAGGCGACGACCAGCCGGGCTGCGTGTACGGCGAAGGCGCCTGCCCGCCGGAGGACTGCGGCGGCGTCGGAGGGTACGAGGAACTCCTCGAAGCCCTCGCCGACCCGAGGCACCCCGAGCACGAGTCGATGCGCACCTGGGTCGGAGACCGGCAGCGACCCTTCGACCAGGAGGCGACCACCCGGCGGGTCCGCGACGCCGTCGGCGCAGTCCCCGGCAGCGTCCGCCTCGTGCTGGACCTGCTCGTCGACGGGGTCAAGCTGACGCCGGGTGGCCGGCTTCCACGGACCGTGGTCCGGGCTGTGCAGCAAGAGCGTCCGGGCTGGAATCCGATGGGCCGACCCGCCTCGATCGAGGAGGACCTGCTCGCGCTGGCCGTTCTGCACGACCTGTTGCGACACGTCCGACTGGTGCGCCTCGCCGGCGGCGTCCTGCGACCCACGAAGGCCGCGGCCGACGAACTCGAGACGGTACGGCGACTCCGATCCTGGTTCGACGAAGGCGCGTTCCACACCATGACCGCGGAACGTGCCGTCGCATTGGTCGCGGCCCGCGGCTCGCTTCAGGTCGCGGAGATCGCCGCCGAGGTGCATTCGCTACTCGGCCACGGGTGGAGCCGCGGCGGGAAGCCCATCACCACCCGTGACGTTGAGGACGAGCTACGCAACCTGGCGCACCAACTCCAGGCGCTGGACCTCATCACCCGCAGCCGATCAGAATGGTCCCCGGGACCATCGGCTCGCTCGCTCCTACCCGGCGCGAACCTGCTCGCCGATGTGCTCTGATCGGCTGCCACTGGGTCGCCAGTGATGGGGCCAAAGTGATGCACGAGAGTGATGCACGAAGCCCCGAAATCGGTGTCCAACGGCGGTCTTGGCTGAACCGGCATGAACCGCCATACCGCGTCTGACCTGCGGTTTCGTCAAAATCCGCTGACAGCCGCCAACCGGGGAACCTCGTGGCACCAGTGGCAGGCGGCGTACCCGACGCTGAGCAGGACTGGTGCATCACGGCGCCTGGCCTCGGCGAAGGCTTCCGGTCCCCACTCCCACCAATCCACGGGATTCTCCGCGTGTTGGAGCAGGTAAGGGCTCGTTGCCGAGGCGAGTCGGTTGACCATTTCTCGTGACTCCTCACCAGTGGCGCGCGTGTCATCTTGGTCCCAGTGATACACGAGAGTGATCCACGAAGCAGACTTCGCGGACCCCTGCCCGAGCCCTGGCTTCCAGGATGAGCGCAGTCTGCGCCTTGGGAGCGGGCCCTGCCGCGGCCGGGGCGGCGGCGTGCCGCCCCGGCCGAACGTGTGCCTGTCGGCGTGGTGGCGTCAGGCCGCGACCATGCCGTGCGGGTCGATGACGTACTTCTTGGCGGCTCCGTGGTCGAACTCCTGGTAGCCACGGGGTGCCTCGTCGAGCCTGATCGTTGTCGCGTTGACGGCCTTGGCGATGTGTGCCTTGTCGGCGAGGATCAGGTTCATCAGCTGCCGGTTGTACCGCTTCACCGGGCACTGTCCGGTGGTGAAGTGGTGCGACTTGGCCCAGCCGAGCCCGAGCCGGACACCGATCTGGCCGATCTTGGCGTTCTCGTCGATGCCGCCAGGGTCACCGGTCACGTAGAGCCCGGGGATTCCGAGGCCGGCGCCGGCCCGCGCGACGCTCATGGCGTCGTTGAGCACCGTGGCCGGCGCCTCTGCTGCTCCCTCGCCGTGCCCCCGGGCCTCGAAGCCGACCGCGTCGACCGCGGCATCCACCTCGGGCTCGCCGAGGACCTGTTCGATCATGTCCGGCAGTTCGTCGCCCGAACTGAGGTCGACCGTCTCGCAGCCGAAGCTCTCGGCTTGCCGCAGCCGCTCTGGGTTCATGTCCCCAACGATCACGACGGACGCGCCGAGGACCTGGGCGGCGTGCGCTGCCGCCAGTCCGACTGGTCCAGCCCCTGCGACGTAAACCGTGGAGCCAGTCGTCACGCCGGCGGTGTAGGCGCCGTGGTAGCCGGTGGGGAAGATGTCGGAGAGCATGGTCAGGTCCAAGATCTTGTCGAGGGCCTGGTCGCGATCGGGGAACTTCAGCAGGTTGAAGTCCGCGAACGGCACCATGACGTACTCCGCCTGCCCGCCGAGCCAGCCGCCCATGTCGACGTACCCGTATGCCGCCCCTGCGCGGGCCGGGTTCACGTTGAGGCAGACACCGGTCTTGCCCTCGTTGCACATCCGGCACCGCCCACAGGCGATGTTGAACGGCACCGAGCAGATGTCGCCTTCCTTGACGAACAGCACGTCGTCGCCGACCTCCACGACCTCGCCGGTGATCTCATGCCCGAGCGTCTGCCCGACCGGTGCCGTGGTCCGACCGCGAACCATGTGCTGGTCACTGCCGCAGATGTTGGTGGTGACCAGTTTGAGGATCACGCCGTGCGGTGCCTCCTTCTTGAGGCCCAGTCCGCGCACCACGTCCTTGGGAATCTCCAACTTCGGATAGTCGGTGGACTCGACCGACACCTTGCCAGGACCCTTGTAAACCACGACCCGGTTGCCTGTCATGACACATTCCTTCCCTTTCTGGGTGTCTCGACCTTGCTCGGTGGGGACTCGCTCGGGGTCCGTTGCGCCGGCGGCAGTGGCGCCTCGGGAGACTCAGGGGCGTACGACGCCTCGACGGCGGGCCGCTCCGCTGGCCGGGCCTGGGCGATGAGGTCGTAGACGAGAACGGCCAGGACGCCCCCCACCAGCGGTCCGACAACGTAGACGCCGTACTGCGACCAGGGCACGCTTCCGCCGAACACGGTGAGGGTCAGGTACGGCCCGAACGTGCGGGCGGGGTTCACCGACCCGCCGGTCAGCGGGCCGATGAGCAGGATCTCCACGGCCACGGCGAGACCAATCATCAGACCAGCCCAGCCGAGCGGCGCCCGTGCGTCCACCGCCAGGCCCATCACCGCAAACAGCAGGATGAATGTCCCCAGCGCTTCCGCGACGATGCCCTGCCAGTAGGCGACTCCGGGGCTCAAGGTCGTGGCCCCCATACCCAGGTCGACCGCGTGGGTGCCGAAGGCCGCCACGATGGCAAGGCCACCGATGAACCCGCCCACGAGCTGGGCGCCCACGTACGGCACCACCTCGGCCCAGGGGAAGCGCCGGGTGACAGCCAGGGAGATCGTGACGGCGGGGTTGATGTGCCCCCCGGACACCGGCCCGAAGCCGTAGACGACCAAGGCCACCACGATCGCGAACGCCAAGGCGACGAACCCCAGCCCCGCGTAGCTCAGGTGCCCGTTTCCCACGGTCAGGGTGGCCACCACGGACCCGGCGCCGAAGAGCACCAGCAGCGCCGTCCCCACCAGCTCCGCCGCGAGTCGACGCGGAAGATCGATCTGCATGCCGTCCCTCCCCGATCTCGGAACGGCCCCCCGACCGACACGTTCGGTGCCGAAAACCCGCGCGATCGTGGACCCCGTGACTCACGACGCTAGGCCCCACCTGCAATACACGACAAGGGGTTCCGAGACGATGACACGAACGCGCGCCAGGGACGCCCCTCGATGTCAGGAATGCCCCCATTGACGGCGCCGCCGATCGTGAGTCGAAGCAGGTCGCGACCGTGGAACGGCGGGTCACGCGAGCTAGGGCGTGTCTCCCAATAGGCGAAGCCAGCGGATGCAGGCCTGGAGCACGGCCGCGGCTCGGTAGGTGATGGCGAGCTTGTCGTAGCGAGTGGCCAGGCCCCGCCACTGCTTGGACAGGTTGAAGGAGCGCTCCACGACGTTGCGACCCTTGTAGATCTCGGCATCGAAGGCGGGCGCCCTGCCGCCGGCAGAGCCCCTGCGCAGGCGGGCCGCGACCTCGGTGTTCTTCTGCGGGATCACCGTCTTGACGCCGCGCGCGGCCAGCATGCGTCGGTTGACGCCGTTGGTGTACGCCCGGTCGGCCACCACGACGTCGGGACGGGTGCGGGGACGCCCCGCTCCCAGCCGAGGCACCCGGATGTCTGCCAGCACCTCGGCCAGCATCGCGCCGTCGTTGCGCTGCCCGCCGGTGACCACCAGGGCCAACGGGCGACCACGGCCGTCGACCGCGGCATGGATCTTGGTGGTCAGCCCGCCACGTGAGCGACCCACCCCGTGACCTGCGGGTTCTCGGTCACCGCCCAGCGCGCTCGCGACGAACCCCGCCGGCAGAATCGTGTAACTCGATCGAGCCCCCCGTGTCCTGATCCGGGCGGGTCGTGTTCGTGCCGTGCTGGTGGGCACGGCTGATCGTGGCGTCGACCGAGACCGTCCAGTTGACCTTGCCCGCAGCGTCGGCCTGAGCCAGCAGCTCGGCCAGCACCCTGTCCCAGGTGCCGTCCTCGGCATAACGACGGTGTTGCTTCCACACCGTCTGCCACGGCCCGAACACCTCCCGCGGCAGGTCCCGCCACGGCATCCCCGTGCGGTACCGGTAGACGATCCCCTCGACCACGCGCCGGTTATCGCCGAACGGATGACCCCGCCGCCCCGCATTCGACGGCAGCAACGGCTCTATCCGATCCCACTCCGCATCCGACAGCGCCCGACACCTCGAAGAACTCACCCACCGATACTCACGCGAGCCTCACCCGACATATGGGAGACACGCCCTAGTCGCCCTCCAGGCAGAACTCGTTGCCCTCAGGGTCGGCGAGCACCACCCAGCCGCCGTCCGCGATCTGCCGGCGGTCG
This sequence comes from uncultured Actinomycetota bacterium, assembly GCA_963839365.1. Taxonomy (GTDB): domain Bacteria; phylum Actinomycetota; class Actinomycetes; order Propionibacteriales; family Nocardioidaceae; genus DASSKA01. The sequence continues at coordinate 561,904 of CAWIUT010000010.1, read as the reverse complement.
TCAACCACTGACGCTCCGAGGGCGAGGAGCCTGGCGAGCTCGGCCCCTTGTGAGCGGTCGATGGGGACAAGGTTGACATGCACTCGGTTCTTCTCGCGCTTCGACTCAGCAACGGGGACGAAGACGAGGCGCAGACCCTGCCGATCGGGAGGGGGCCCGACTAGCCAGAAAGGGTTGCCCGGTCGCGATGCATCGACTGCCGGATGACCGGTCACGCCGGACCAGAACCTCGCCTGTGCCTCGGGGTCGGCGCAGTCGATGGTGACATTGAGAACCGTCGAGGTCATGGTGCCTACCCTGCGATCCGGACAGTGACCCACACAACCGGTTTTCCGGAGCTCGGCTCGATGCGACGCCTCAGCCGGTGAGGCCGTCGCCGAGCATCGTGCTCGGCTGGTGGCCGCGGGCCACGGCGACGAGGTTGCCGAGGTCGAGCCCCCGGGCGCTGCGCTTCGCCGCGGTCGCCAGGCTCTCCTCGGGCACCAGCACACGCAGACCACCCGGGTGAATCCGGAACTCCAGCGGAGTCTTCAGGTCGAGCGACTCGCCGTCGACGCCTGCGAACGCTCGCCCACGCCGCGACCGGACCTCGAACGACGCGGTCGCGAACTGGTGGATGTTGGGATCCCGGTGCCCCAGTCCGACCGTGGATCGCGCGACCAGCGCCGCAGCGTGGGCCCCCGTCCTGGCGGTCACGGCCACGACGCCCAGGGTGCCGGTGTCGAGGCGGCGCCGCTGCGAGACATCCAGCGCAGGTCCGAGCACGTAGGGGTTGTTCGACACCAGGATCAAGAAGGCGCCGTCCACCTCCCTGCCGTCGGGGTCGGTGAACTGCAGGTCGAACGGCTCAGCCTGTCTCCCGAGCAGCTCGGGAAGCAGCTGGGCCGTCGTCTCCCGCTTCGCCTCGCGATAGTCGGCCTGCTGCACGATCGTGGCGTAGACCCCGAGGGAGACGTTGTTCACGAAGAGACGGTCGCCCACGGTGGCATAGTCGATCCGACGCTCGACCCCGTGACGGAACGCAACCATGCCGGTCCGAGGGTCGTCGCGGTCGAGTCCCAGATCGAGGGCGAAGTGGTTGCGCGTGCCCGCCGAGACACACACGAACGGGATGTCGTGCTCGATTGCGATGGACGCCACCAGTGCCTGCGAACCGTCGCCTCCGGCCATGCCCAGACAGTCCGCGCCCCGAGCGATGGCGTCGTAGGCGAGCTGGGCGAGGTCCAGCCCATGGTCCAAGAAGACTGTCTCCACCCCAAGGTCCTCGGCCATCTTCACGAGCCCGAACTTCTCGACCTTGCCGCCACCCGACCAGGGGTTGCAGAGCAGGACCGGCTTGCTCGGACGAACGCGGAGGGCACCGTGGCGCCGGTCCAGCTCGTGCAGGTCGGGCACCAGGGCGACCCGTGCACACACGGTCGCTGCGGCGATCAACGCCACCAGGAGCAGAACCCGCAGGACCGCCCCGTCGGTGTGCGCGGCGGTGATCACCACTGCTGCACAGACGACCAGACCGCCCAGGGCGATGCCGGCGACGCCGAAGCCACGCCGAGGATTGCGCTCGGTGACCATCCACCAGGCACCTCCTGCGGTGAGCAGGAGACCGGCGAGCCCCCCGACCAGGACCGCAGGGTTGCTCAACAACATCAGCACTGTCGCGCACATGACCCCCAGCGTGGCGAGCAACGAGACGATCGCTGCCGACCTTCGCCCCACCGACGGCGGGGTGGCGGCCGCCGGCCGGGTGGACGGGCGACCCGAATCGAGTGACGACGTATCCATGACAGGTCCTCCTGCCGATGACGCTAGAAGGTCCCTCGTCGTCCGACCTCACCTGCAGGGGACTACCTCTTCCGCGTTTCGCCGCCATGTCGTCCCGACGCACCGGTCGTCGACCGCGGATCCACGCCTCCGGCCGGTCGGGCGACGTACCGCGGCTGGCGAGCCCGACGTGTGCCCGCAGCGTCTCAGTCGCCGCTGGAGTGGCGGCCGCGGGCAACGAGCAGCGGGTCGGGGCGGCCAACAACGTCCGGATCCTTGCCCGCGTAGTCGAAGCGAGACAGGAAGTAGCGCATCGCGTTGAGCCGCGCGCGCTTCTTGTCGTTGCTCTTCACCGTGGTCCAGGGCGAGTAATCGGTGTCGGTGCGCAGGAACATCTCCTTCTTGGCGGCCGTGTAGTCGTCCCACTTGTCAAGTGACTCCACGTCCATCGGTGAGAGCTTCCACTGGCGGACCGGGTCCACCTGCCGAATGATGAAGCGAGTTCGCTGCTCCGACCGGGTCACGGAGAACCACAGCTTGGTCAGGTGGAGGCCGCTGTCCACGATCATCCGCTCGAACAACGGCGCCTGCCCCATGAACTGCTCGTACTCGTCGTCCGTGGCGAACCCCATCACCCGTTCCACCCCGGCGCGGTTGTACCAAGATCGGTCGAAGAACACCATCTCGCCGGCAGCCGGAAGGTACGGGATGTACCGCTGGAAGTACCACTGAGTCTGTTCTCGGTCGTTCGGTTTGCCGAGTGCGACGACCCGGGCATGGCGGGGGTTCAGATGCTCGATGAACCGCTTGATGGTGCCACCCTTGCCGGCGGCGTCGCGCCCCTCGAACAAGATGACGTGCCGCTGGCCGGTGTCCAGCGCATGGTTCTGCAGCTTCAGCAGCTCGACCTGCAGCTCGTACTTCTGCTCGTCGTAGATCTCCCGAGCCAGCCGGTGGTCGTAGGGGTAGTTCTCCCGCCAGGTGTCCACCGCCCGACCCTGCGGGTCGATGAGGGTGGGGTCGTCGTCGTAGTCGTCTATGACAGCGTGGCCGGCGATGTGCAGCCGGTCTATGTACTCACGCACATCACGGACCATGTGGAGCCTCCCTGCCACCGTGCATCGCTGTCGAGACCGCCGGCGTGCGACAAGCCGCTGACCTGTGACAGCTCGGCTGAATTCGTTTCTCTGCCGTGCGCGGCAGTGCCGTAGATGAGGGCAGCCACGCCGATGCCGAGTGCACGGACCCACACGGACCGGCGAAGAGCCCGAAGCCGGCAGCGGGACCGGCCACTCCGCCCCGGTGCTGCGGAGCCTGGCCCCTGCTACCGGACGCAGGTGCTTACAAGGGGTTCAGAACCGGCGGTCTCGCCGGTCTTCGCGTCGATCGCCTCGGTCATCGCGGCGGTCTTCGCGCCGGTCGTGTCGTCGGTTCACTCCGTGAGCGACCACGACAGCGCCGCCGACCGCGGCAGCTGTCCGGCGCCTGCGTCGGTTCGCGAGTGGCATGGTCAGACACCTTCCTTCGCATCGGCCTCGAACGCGGCCACCACGGCCTGGGTCGGGATGCGTCCGCTGGCGACCAGCTGGCCCCCGGCATGACGCACCGCCGAGCCGAACGGCGCCGCCCACTGGTTCTCCCAAACGAGCACGACCGCCGAGTTCCCGGGTTCGACGGTCGCGGCCAGGTCACTGACGTCCTGCTCGGAGAGCACCATCGCAAGCTCGGCCTCAGTGGCGCGCAGCTGCCCGAGCTCGGTCTCGTCGAGGTCGGAGATCTCAGCCATCTCCACGGTGCCGTCCGTGTCCTTCCTCAAGAACACCAGATCGAGCACACGAACCAGGCCCCGGTCGACCAGGTCCTTCAGGTAGGGAGCCACCTGACCTCTGCCGTAGTCGGTGCCGGGGAACTCCACGACAAGCCAGTCCACCGGACCGAGCTGGTCAATCGTCTCAGTCATACGGCCCACCTCTTCCTGAAGGCAGACGATGCTGGGTCTGCCTCACCCTGACCGGAGCATGCACCGCTCACATCACCCGGCGAGGATGAGCTTCGAACCGAGGCACTCGAGGATGTGGAAGCCCCGCCGGCGCGCGCGTGACCCATCACCAGGGCGGTTTCTCCACCTGGGACCGCTCAATCGATCGAATTTCCTCATATTCAGGTCTGCGGGCCCAACCGCCATCGACCTGTGACCAACGGCTCTGCGCTGGTCAGTGAGAACGGTCTTCGGTAGTCCTGAGCGGCCAACCGTGCGCGATGCACCTGCGTCGTGGTTGGGAGTGGCCGGACAGGGAGACACCGTGCCGTTGTCCGAGGACGATCCCCTCGCGCGATCGGCCCAGGGCCTGAGCAGTGAGCGAGTCCGCCCCAAGGGTGCCCGGTTCGCCGTGCCCGCGGGCTCGGGGCGGGTCGTCGACCGGCCCCGGCTGTTCGCCCGGCTCGAGGCGAAGCCGACCGCGGCAGTCATCGGGGCCGCGGGCTACGGAAAGTCGACGCTGCTCGCTTCGTGGGTTGCGCAGCCAGGGCACGCGGGTGCGGTCGCGTGGCTCACCCTGGACCGCTCCGACTGCGACCCCGGCAGGCTCGCGGCCGATCTGCTGGCAGCCTTGCAGACATCCGCCGTTGGGCGGCTCGGAGAGGCGTTGCTCAGGTTGGAGCCCCCCGCTGCCTTCGCCGACCGGCTCGGGTTCGTCGACACTCTCCACGAGGCACTCTTCGAGATCGAGGTTCCTCTGATCCTCGTGTTGGACGACCTGCAGGAGGTCTCCCGTTCCGAGGCCGCAATGAAGATGATCGACCGACTGATGCTCTGGATGCCTTCGCGCACCCGGATCCTCATTGCTTCGAGGGCGGTCCCGCGGTTGCGGATTCAGCGGCTCCGGCTTGCTGACCGCCTCGAGTTCATCACCCACAAGGACCTGGCCTTCACCCCGTCCGAGACCGCGGAAGTGGTACGTGCCGGGGATCCCGAGATCGACGAAGCGGCCGTCGAAGCCATCCATGGATTGACCAACGGATGGCCGGCTGGCGTCAGGATGGCGACCCTCGCCCTGACAGCGGGGGCGAGCGCGGACTTGAATCAATCGCTTCGACAAGACGACGCGCTTGCGGACTACCTCGCCACCGAGGTGCTGGCCTCCCTGGAGCCGCAGATGCGAGACTTCGTGCTCACGGCGACGATCGACGACCGGGTCTGTCCCTCCCTCGTCGACGCGGTCCGCGGATCGACCGACTCCGCGGCGATGTTGGAGCGGTGCGTGCGCAGGGGCCTGTTCCTGACTCGGGAGCCCGCCGCGGCCGATGAGCCATGGTTCCGGTGGCACGCGCTCTTCGCGGCGCACATGCGGGCCAGACGCCCTGAGAACTCTGTGCAAAGCGACGAGCTCGAGCGTCGCGCGGCGGTCTGGTGGCGCAGCATCGATGCCGAGGCGGCGATGACCCACGCCCTGGCGGGGCACGAGCTCGCTCTGGCACGTGACATCGCGTCACACTCGTGGCTTGATCTGGTGCTCTCAGGTCGGGCGGACACTGCGAGGCGGATCGTCGAGGAGGCCCTCGTCGGGGCGTCAGATACGTCGGAGCTTCATCTGGTCCGGGCGTTCGTGGCGGCCGAACGCGGTGACATCGACGCGGCCAGAGCAGACCTGATCAACGCACGACATGCCTCCGCGCGCTTGCAGGGCGACGCGAGATTGCGGTTCGAAATCCGATTCACCATGATCGAGCTGTTCGTGGTCCGGGACCGGGCTGCCCTGGCGGAGTCCATCGCGACCGGGCACAAGCTGATGAGCGAGGTGCAATCGACATCGTGGCCGATTGACCGGGCGACGCTTGCGCTCATGCAGCTCTGCCTGGGAATCGGAGAAGCCCGGCTCCTGGAGGATCCCCTGGAGGCGCTGCGGCTGTTACGAGAGGCACGGTCAGCGGCGACGGACCTCGGCTACACGGCGCTGAAGCTCACCGCAGAGGCCGAGCTCTGCGTCCCGTCCGTCGCCACAGGCCGCTTGGAGGAAACTCGGCAGCTGGCGGAGGCCACCCTCACCCAGGCCACGGCGAAGGGGTGGGCCGATCTGCCTTCCTTGGCCCCGGCCTACGGCTGGCTCGGTTGGCTGGCGCTCTGGCGCGGTCACTCACGCCGCGCGCGTGAGCTGCTCGAGCGTTGCATGGCCAACCTGCTCCCCAACGACTGGGGCATGCTGGGCCTGGCGACAACGACGCACGCCCAGGCGTGTATCAGCGACGGGGACATCGACGCAGCCGAAAGCGACGCGCGTCGCGCGCGCGAGCTGGCCAGGCAAGGTCGAATGCCGCCGTGGTGGCCGTCCCTGCTCCTCGCACTCGAGGCGACCGTGCTCGTCGCGCGCGGCCGCATCGATGACGCGCGCCGGCTCGCCGCGACCCCGGCCGAGGGACCTGAGTACCACCTGGCCACCTGCTATCGCGCCAACGTCCTGCTCCACACCGGGCTGCCGGACGCCTCACTCGCAGCCGTGCAGGACATCCCGCCCGATCGGATGTACCCGCATGTCGCCAGCGCGGGTGAGGCGCTCCGCGCTCAGGCGCTTTCTGAGCTGGGTGACACGACGGCCGCACATGCCGCCTTGGAGCGCGCTCTCGCCGTCGCAGAGGAGTACGACTTCCTCGAGCCGTTCTTGATGATCGGTGACCGGATCTCGCCGCTCCTGCGAGCCCATCTGAGCGCTGGAACCGCGTACCCCAAGTTCCTCACCCGAGTCCGGAATCGTTTGCGGAACCGGAACCTCCCGACGGTCAACGACTGGGGAGAGTCGCTGACGATGCGTGAGCTGAACATCCTTCGGTACTTGGCGACTGACCTGACCCTCCCAGAAGTTGCAGAGGCGGAATTCATCACGGTGAACACCGTCAAGACGCACATCGCGCACATCTACGGCAAGCTCGGGGCCAGCACGCGACGAGAGGCTGTCAGACGGGCGGCAGACCGTCGCGTGCTCTGACCGGTGCTCTGAGCCGCACTCCGAGCTGCGCTTGACAGATGTCGTTCCCTCCGGGTGATCTCAGCCGCAGCTCCCAGGCAGAGGCTATGGCGGTCCGGGAATCCGACAGCGGGAGCGGCCGTGCAAGTGCTCGTTCAGGTGCGAGGGCACGCTGATCCACTCCTCGTCGACCTGTGGCCCTACGTCACCGGATCCCGGTCGATGCCGGCCAGCAGTCTGCTGACCTTGGACGTGCACGACAGCCGTGAACTCGTCAGCGCACTGATCGCCATTGCAGATCGGGGTGCTGAGATCGAAGCGGTCGAGGTCCAACGTCTGGACCGCGCAACAGGTGCCTGAACCGCGACGAGCTCCGGTCACGAGACCGGGGAGAGGCCACCATGCCGAGGTATGAACTTGTGCTCGAAGGCGTCCTGGGCGACGAGAGCGTCGCGAAGCTTTGGGGGTTCGCGGCGACCAGGGAGGACGACACCACCGTGCTTCGGGGGGAGCTGGGCTCACAGCATGACCTGATGAGCGTGCTCGAAGCGCTCGAGGCTCTCGGGCTGGGACTGCAGAGCCTCCATCAGGTCCAACCGTCCGAGGATTGACCCAGGTCGGGGCGGTGCTGCGCTCCAGGGGTCGTCATCCCCGGATGAGGCCGTGGCCAGGCATGTGGCGGGATGCTGAGCGACGAGGACATGGCATCCCGAACTGGGAGTGTGGATGTGGTCTCCGAGAGCGCGCCTCGCCGGGGCCCGTGAACGGTACGTTCGCGCGCGAGAGCGCGTGGACGCGTCGGCGGCAGCCCGGCTGCAGCGGCGCGTGGTCGAGCTTGCGTTGATGAACCAGGCGTTGATCCTGTCCGCACTGGCGCTCATGCTGTTCGTGCCGGCGCTGATCACCCTGGCTGCTGCGCTTCCGTTGGGCGGTAGCGCGGGGCTTGCCTCCGGACTCGCGCGTCGCGTCGACCTGTCCCCGACCGCCACCGGCTATCTGCAGCAGCTGCTTCCGAGTGCGCAGACCGTTCGGGCCGCGACGACCGGAGGGGGCGCATTCCTCAGCCTGTTGTTCGCCTATTCGTGGCCAGCCACGCTCAAGCGCGGCTACGAGACGATCTGGGACCTACCCTCTCGTGGGCGGGGCGACCTGTGGCGACCTCTCGTCTGGTTGGTGGCCTTCTTTGCAGCGGTCGTGGCAGCGACCGCGATAGGCGAACTCGGCAGCGGCGTGGGGGGACTGATCGGAACCGCTGTGTTGGGGCTCCCCGTGGCGGTCGCGTGGGCCTGGTGGAGCCAGCACCTGCTGTTGGGGGGACGGGTGACCTGGCGAGCCCTGCGGCCGGGAGCGGTTGCGCTCGCGCTTGCTCTGACCGGCTTGAGGTTGTTCCTCCACTTCTATCTCTCCCGAAGCATCGAGAGCCAGTACCGCTCCTACGGTCCCATCGGTGTGGTCTTCGTGCTGCAGTCATGGTTGATCGCGTTCAGCGTGGTGATGCTGGCCGCACCACTGCTCGGCCGCTTCGTCTCCAGCGCGGCCCGCGAGGCGATCGGCTCTTGACCGCTGCGACTCGTCAAGAGCGCAGGCCGGGAATTCGGCTGAGACTGCCGAAGCAGGCTGGTCTGGACGTGATGGTCACGACCCTCGCTATCTTCCAGAATGGGGAACTCGGAGCAAAGGGTACGGAATGTAGGTGGCACGGATGGGTCAAGCGGTCCTCATCGGACACCCGACCGGCGTCGTGGTCCGCCCCGCACCTCAGCGCCATGACTGAGGGGACCTGTCCGCGCTGCCACGGCTCGGGGCAGGCCAGGTCGCCCTTCGAGGTGGTCTTCCTCGACACGTGTCTCCGGTGCGGGGGCACCGGCATGACGAAGAACCCGACCGAGCCCACGGACGACTTCCGCCTCGCGGTCTTGGAGGCAGAGCACCGCGGGTACGAGCGCGGGGTCGCCGACGGTCGCGGGAGACCCTGAGAGCGGACACCGCCACGGCGCCGCCCGACGCGTTGTCGGAGATATCTCCCTTCCGGCGGCGACACCGGGCCGCCGACCACGCATTGGCGATGAGAAGCATCCCGTCGCGGGCCGGACCAGGAGTCTCATTCTGTGTGGGTGATGCGGGAAAGCAGCGCGCGCCGCAGCGTGGAGGTAGGCGGACCGTCGCGCCCCGACCCCGCCGTCCGTGCCTTGATAGGCAACGGCGGTGTCCAGCCGGCGTCAAGAACTGGCGCGAAGAAAGGGACTGATTCACATGCAGGACTACCCCCTCATCGCCGACCACGGCCTGATCGGCGACCTCCAGACGAGCGCGCTGGTGAGCACGGATGGAGCCATTGACTGGTTCTGCGCGCCCCGCTTCGACTCACCGAGCATCTTCGCCGCGCTGCTCGACCACGAGAAGGGCGGCCATTGCCGGGTGCGGCCGACCGTGGAGGGATTCACCAGCAAGCAGCTGTACTTCCCGGACACCGCGGTGCTGGTGACCCGCTTCATGACCGAGGCAGGCGTGGGGGAGGTGGTCGACTTCATGCCCGCGGCCAGCAGCAGGACCGCAGCGGACACGCACCGGATCGTGCGGATGGTGCGGTGTGTCCGGGGCAGGATGACCTTCGCGGTCGACATCGCACCGAGGTTCGACTACGGGCGTGAGCCCCACGAGACGCACCTGGCCGAGGACGGCATCGTCTTCTCGGGCCGAGACACGTCCATGACGGTCAACCTGGTCAAGGAGCCGCAGGACGAGCGTCTGGCTCGCTTCAGCGTCGACGATCAGGGCGACTTCCACGCCGAGCTGAGCATGGAGGCCGGCCAGATGCGCGGGATGATCCTGGAGACCGGCACGGCCGGCCCGGTGCGTCAGGTCCGGGTGGGCGAGGCATGGCGGCTGCACGACGACACGGTGCGGTTCTGGGAGTCGTGGCTCGCCCAGTCGACGTACACCGGCCGTTGGCGCGAGGCGCTGAACCGTTCGGCGATCACGCTGAAGCTCATGACCTACGCGCCGAGCGGGGGGCTGGTAGCGGCACCGACCGCGGGACTGCCCGAGCAGATCGGCGGCGAGCGGAACTGGGACTACCGCTACACCTGGATCCGCGACGCCTCCTTCTCCGTCTACGCACTGCTCGGCATGGGCTTCACCGAGGAGGCGGCAGCGCTGGGGAGGTGGCTGCGCGGCCGCCTGGACGAACAGGCCCGCGGCGGAGGCGGCGGTCCCCTGAAGATCATGTACCGCATCGACGGGTCCTCCGACCTGACCGAGGAGGTCCTCGAGCACTGGGAGGGCTACCGCGGCTCCAGCCCGGTGAGGATCGGGAACGGGGCGGCGGACCAGCTGCAGCTCGACATCTACGGCGAGGCGCTTGACAGCGTCTACTTCATGGACCAACGCGGGCTGACCGCCGGACACGAGGGCTGGCTGCGGATCTGCGACATGTTGAACTGGGTGGTCGACAACTGGGACCAGCCTGAGGAGGGTATCTGGGAGACCCGTGGCGGGCGGCAGGACTTCACCTACGGCCGGCTGATGAACTGGGTGGCCCTCGACCGTGGCATCCGGCTGGCTTCCAGCCACGGACGCCCCGGACCGGTGGACCGGTGGCGCACGGAGAGGGACGCGATCTACAACCAGATCATGGAACGGGGCTGGAACCCCAAGCGCCAGGCCTTCGTGCAGCACTACAACACCGAGGTCTTGGACTCCGCCCTGCTGCGCATGTCCACCGTCGGTTTCATCACCCCGAACGACCCGATGTGGGCTTCCACCCTGGACGCGATGGACGGCGAGCTCGTCACGGACAGCCTGGTGTACCGCTACAACCCGGAGGCCTCACCCGACGGTCTGCGTGGCTCCGAGGGCACCTTCTCACTGTGCACCTTCGCCTATGTCGAGTCGTTGGCACGAGCCGGCCAGCTCGACAAGGCACGCATCACCTTCGAGAAGATGCTCACCTACGCCAACCACCTGGGGCTGTACTCGGAGGAGATCGCCCTCACCGGCGAGCAGATCGGCAACTTCCCGCAAGCCTTCACCCACCTCGCCTTGATCGACGCGGCGATCACGCTGGACGCTCAGCTGGATACGAGGGCCAAGGCCCGGCCGGCACAACAGTCCTTCATCCCCACCCAGCGGACGGCAGCGCCGGCGGAAGAGGTGGCACCAACGGTCGCGACCCCGGTCAGGGCATGAGCCGACGCCCAGGGCTTCCTCTCATCCTGACCGGGGGATGCGGGCGACGTCTGGCTGATCCGATGCTCGAAGGGTGCCCGGTCGGAGCTGACGGAGGTAGACGATGAAGACAGTGATTGTGGGCGGCGTTGCGGCGGGTGCGTCGACGGGTGCGCGTCTGCGGCGGCTCGACGAGTCGGCAGAGATCGTCATCTTGGAACGTGACCATTACGTCTCGTTCGCGAACTGCGGTCTGCCCTACCACATCGGCGGCGAGATCCCCGACCGGGACAGCCTGCTCCTGCAGACGCCGGAGAGCCTGGCCAAGAGCTTGGCACTCGACGTGCGCACTGGTCAGGAGGTGACCCGCATCGACCGCGAGGCGAAGGAGGTGGAGGTCCGCGACCTGGCGGCGGGACGAACCTACCGCGAGGCCTACGACAAGCTCGTGCTGTGCCCGGGGGCCGAACCGGTTCGGCCGCCTATCCCGGGGGCCGACGACCCGGCCGTCGAAGTGCTGCGCAACGTCCCCGACATGGACCGCATCAAGGCCGACGTGGACGCAGACGCGAGGAGTGCGGTCGTTGTCGGCGGCAGCTACATCGGCCTGGAGCTCACCGAAGCGTTCCGGGCGAGAGGGCTGCGCACGACGGTCGTGGAGCGGACCGAGCGGCTGATGCCGTGGCTCGACCCGGAGATGACCCGGATCCTGGACTACCACGTCGGCACCCATGACGTGGACCTCCGGCTCGGCACGTCGGCCGAAGCCGTCCGTCGTACGGCTGACGGCGGCTTCGCGCTCGACCTCTCCGACGGCACGACGGTCGAGGCCGACGTCGTGGTGATGGCCGCCGGGGCCCGACCGAATGCGGACCTCGCCCTGTCCGCAGGGCTGAAGATCGGACCGCACGGTGGCATCGCGGTCGATGCACAGATGCGCACCTCGGATGCCGACATCCTGGCGGCCGGCGACGCGGTGGAGACCCCGCACTTCCTGACCGGCGAGCCGGTGCTCTCGATGCTGGCCGGGCCGGCGAACCGGGAGGGCAGGATCGCCGCGGACACGATCGCCGGCCGGCAGAGTGCCTACCGGGGGACCCAGGGCACGGCCGTGGTGAAGGTCTTCGACATGACCGCGGGCGGCACTGGGATGACCGAGACTGAGCTGCGCGACGCTGGCATGCCCTACCGCAAGGTCTACGACCACCACAACGGGCACGCCGCCTACTACCCGGGCACTGCACCGTTGTTCCTCAAGGTGCTCTTCGCACCGGGCGACGGCAGGTTGCTCGGCGGGCAGGTGCTGGGCTGGGACGGGGTGGACAAGCGTATCGACGTCCTGGCGGTCGCGGTTCGCGCAGGCATGACGGTCTACGACCTGGAGCACATGGAGCTCGGCTACGCCCCGCCGTACGGCGCGGCGAAGGACGCGCTCAACATGGCCGGCTTTCTCGGCGCCAACCTGCTGCGCGGGGACATCGAGCTCTGGTACCCCGAGGACTACCCGGACTGCGCCGACAAGGTGACGATCCTCGACACCCGCACCAAGGCGGAGTACGACGCCTGGCACATCCCCGAGGCGGTCCTCATGCCGTACACCGAGATCCGGCAGCGCCTGGACGAGATACCGCGCGACAAGCCCGTGTACACCTACTGCCGATCTGGTTTCCGCAGCTACATCGCCTACTGCGTGCTCAAGCAGAACGGCTGGGACAACGTGGCCTTCCTCTCCGGCGGGATGATCACCTTCCACGGCTACCACCGGACGCCGCTCACGGTCGGCAAGGGCGGGACCCCTGTGGTCGCACACGCCGAGGACGAGCTGGCGCGACGTCCCGGCGCCCTGCAACACGTCTGACGGGCGAGCCCGTCGGGCACGGATCGGTGGTGGGGTGATGGGTGACACGCCGCTGGAGGAAGGTGTTTCCACATGATCGAGCGCATGGTTCTGCTCGGCGCCTCCGGTGATCTCACCAGCCGACTGCTGCTTCCCGCAGTGGCCCAGCTGGCCGAGGCCGGTCTCCTGCCGCCCCGGCTCACGATCGTGGGCGCCGCCAAGACGGACTGGTCGACCGAAGACTTCCGTCAGCACATCGCCACCGAGCTGGAGAAGCACGCCCGGGTGCAGTCCGCGACGCGCGACGCCGTCGTGCGGATGCTCGCATTCCAGCCATGTGACGTCACCCAGCCAGAAGATGTCGGTGCGCTGATCGGCGAGGAGCATCCCAGCACACTTGTCTACCTGGCGCTGCCACCGGTCCTGTTCCAGCCTGTCCTCAAGACACTGGCCGCCACCAAGCTCACCGCCGGGGACGCGGTGTCGATCGAGAAGCCCTTCGGCACCGACCTCGCCTCGGCCCAGCAGCTCAACGAGCTCATCCGGATCCACCTGCCGGCGCCGATCATCTACCGGATCGACCACTTCCTGTCCAACGAGCTGGTCCGCCGGGTACTCACCCTCAGGTTCCTCAACCGGGTCTTCGAGCCCGTCTGGAACGCGGAGCACGTCGAGCGGGTTGACGTCAGCTGGCTGGAGGGCCTGACCCTCGAGGGCCGAGCGGGTTATTACGACGGTGCCGGCGCCCTGAAGGACATGGTGCAGAACCACCTCATGGAGGCGATGGCGCTGGTCCTCATGGAACAGCCGGCCCGCATCGACGCGCACTCCTTCCGGGACGTCCGGGTCGAGGCGCTCCGTGCGGCGACCCCGCCGACGCCGGAGCGCATGCGCAGCGACACGATCCGGGCTCGCTACACCGAGGGCACCATCGGTTCACGGCACGTGCCGTCGTACGTCGACGAGCCGGGCGTCGACCCCAGCCGCAACACCGAGACCTACGCTTCCCTGACACTCGACGTGCACGATCCTCGTTGGGACGGGGTTCCCTTCACCCTCCGCTCCGGCAAGGCCCTGGCGGCGGACTCCGCGGAGATCGCCGTCCACTTCCGCGCCATCCCCGGGTATCTCACCGAGCAGGTGCCCGGCGTCGCTCCCAACGTGCTCCGGATCGGACTCACCGAGCCGTACGTACGGCTCTCCACCACCCTCAACGGGCCCGAGCAGACCGCTGAGACCCGCGAGCTCGAAGCGCGCTCGACCGCGCCCCGGTTCACCGCATATGCGCACCTCATCCTCGAGATGCTCAACAACGACCCGATGCTGTTCATCCGCGGCGACGAGGCCGAGGAGGCCTGGCGGGTCATCGACCCGGTCATGACGGCCTGGCGGGCCGGGGACGTCCCCATGCAGGAATATCCAGCTGGCGGCACGCCACCTGGCTCGTCCGACTGGGACGGGGCGGAATGATGCTGAAGAAGGTTGACCACCTGACCCTTGCAGAACGCCGCGCGCGGGGGCAGGCCGCGCGCGTCCGGGCGCCGACGTCGGGCCACGCGGGGTGGGTGGCGAACGCGGTCAGGCCCGATCCAGTGGCCTTGATCGAGGAACAGAACGCCCGGCGCGACGTGGATCTCGTCCCGGTGCGACACGGCCGGATGATGGCGTCTCCGTTCACGTTCTACCGCGGCGCGGCCAAGATCATGGCGGCCGACCTCGCGGGGACGCCCACCGCAGGGCTGGACGTCCAGCTGTGCGGCGATGCCCACCTGTCGAACTTCGGCGTGTTCGCCTCACCGGAGAGACAGCTCGTCTTCGATATCAACGACTTCGACGAGACGCTGCCGGGGCCGTTCGAGTACGACGTGAAGCGACTCGCGGCCAGCCTTACGGTCGCCGGTAGCAACAACGGCTTCGCAGGCTCGGACGTGACCGCGACCACCCTGGCCACTGTGCGCGCCTACCGGGAGGCGATGGCGAGCTTCTCGACCATGAGGACCCTCGATGTGTGGTATGCGCATCTCGCCGAGGACGACCTCAAGCAGGCGGTGTGGGCAGCCACCGCTCAGCTGGCCGCGAGCAAGCCGAGGGGCGACGGGGGCGGCAAGGACAAGTCTGGAGCCAAGGAGGCCAAGAAGCTGCGCAAGCGCTTCGAGAAGAATGTCCAGAAAGCGCATGCACGATCCAGCATGCAGGCGCTCGCCAAGCTGACCGAGATGGTCGACGGGAGCTATCGGATCGCCAGTCTGCCCCCGGTGGTCGTGCCCGCGCGCGAGCTGCACCAGACCTACGGGATCCAGCCCGACGAGCTCGAACAAGCCATCCTGAACGCGTTCTCAGAGTACCGGGACAGTCTCCCGCCGGACCGGCAACAGCTCCTGGACCACTTCGAGATCGTGGACTGGGGCCGCAAGGTCGTCGGGGTCGGAAGTGTGGGGACGCGCGCCTTCGTCGTCCTGCTGGAGGGACGCGACGAGGACGACCCCCTGTTCCTCCAGGTCAAGGAAGCGACGTCATCAGTCCTCGAAGGACCTCTGCGCCGTAGTCCTTACGAACAGGCCGGCGAGCGCGTGGTGCAGGGCCAACGGCTCATGCAGGCCACGAGTGACATCTTCCTGGGCTGGAGCAAGGGCGCCCAGGCGGGGCGTTATCTCTACTGGCGCCAGCTGCGCGACATGAAGGGCTCGGCCACCGTCGAGCTGATGACGCCGCACGCGATGACCCTCTACGGCCGCCTCTGCGGGTGGACGTTGGCCCGCGCACACGCTCGCTCCGGTGACCCGGTGGCGATCGCGGCGTACCTGGGCGACGACGACGGCTTCGACTCGTCGATCGCCGACTTCGCACAGCGCTATGCAGCACAGAACGAGCGCGACTTCCGGGCGTTCACCGATGCCATCGGGAGCTCCCGGATCCCGGCAATCGAAGGAGTCTGACGGTCACGAGGCGATGCCCGCCGCAGTGAGTGGCTCGGCGAGCTGCTCGACGCCGACACGACGAGGTGCGTCGTCGAAGCAGGTCACCCACCGTGGGGGATCCGGCGAGGGTGTCAGGAGATGTGTCATGAGCGATGAAGAGGGAGGAAGCCATGGGTGTTCGCATCTCCCCTGTCGACGTCGGTGCCGGTCTCGCTGGACGGGCAGTGAGGGCGGCCGAAGCCGCGTCCCAGCGGGTAAGGCCGGTCCTCGAGCCCGCTCTGCACCTCGCACTCCGCCCACCGCTGCTGTCGGAGCGGTTCCAGCCAGGGCACTGGCTCGACGAGGTGGCTCAGGAAGGTGCCCAGCAGCGGGCCGGCGTGCTCCGCACGGTCGCGAGATGGTCGGACTTGCTCGTCCCGGCCCTTCTCCGCGAGGTACTTGCCCGTGCTGGGCTGACCGAGCTGCTGCTTCAGTACGTCGACCTTGACAAGGTCGTTGCCGCGGTGGACCTGGACACAGCGGCCACCCAGCTGGACGTCGAGGCGGTGGTGCGCCGAGTGGATCTCGACGAGGTCGTCAGCCGCGTCGACGTGGACGCGGTGGTCAACCGGGTCGACGTGGACGCGGTGGCACGTCGGCTGGACCTGGACGACGTGCTGGACCGCATGGACCTGACCTCGCTGGTCCTTCAGCGCGTCGACCTCGACGCACTCGTCCAGGCCGTGCTGGACCGGGTGGACCTCATCGGGCTGGCCAACGAGGTCATCGACGGGGTTGACCTCCCCGGGATCATCCGGGAGTCGACCGGCTCCATGGCATCGGACACCGTGAGCGGCGTGCGCATGCAGGGCATCAACGCAGACGAGGCGGTCGGACGCGTCGCGGACCGGCTGCTGCGTCGTCGCGGCCGCCGCTCCGCAGGGGCCCCCATAGCACCCAGGTCGACTGAGCTGGGGAACGTCGTTCCCAGCCAGCGCAACCCCGGGGGTTGAGCCGTCATGGCCGAGGGTCGCTTCTCCGCACTGCCCCGCGAGGCGCGGCCGTACCAGTTGCAGCGGGCCGGCCTGGTGACGCGCGGAGCAGCAGCGCTGATCGACGGAGTCGTGGTCGCCGGCCTGCTCCTGGTCGGCTACGCCGCCTGGGCCCTCCTGCTGTTCCTTGTCGACCCACGCAGCTTCAGCTTCCCCGACATCGGTCTGGTCTTCAGCCTGGCCACCGCCCTCGTCGCGGTGGTCGTCTACCTGGGCCTTGCCTGGCGGATCAGCGGCCGCTCTTACGGGAGCCTGGTCATGGGCCTCCGGGTCGTCAACTATCGGGGCGACAGGATGAAGCTGATCGGCTCGTTCCTGCGTGCCCTGTTCTGCGCCCTCTTCCCGATCGGTCTCCTGTGGGTCGCGGTCAGCCGGCAGAACAGGTCACTTCAAGATTCCGTGCTGAGGACCTCGGTGATCTACGACTGGCAGCCCAGAGCCGCATCCTCAGCGGCGCGCGCCGGCGGTGGAGGCAGCCGGCCGTCGCGCTGACGACCGGGGCGCCCACGGTGGCCAAGGTCCTGGCGCCATCACCATGGCGGCTGCCCCGGCGCCGAGGATCGAGCCGATCACCACGTCGCCTGGGTAATGGACGCCGGTGTGGACCCGCGAGTACGCCACCGCACCGGCGAGTAGCCCGATCGGCACGGACAGGCCTGGCAGCTCGCGGGAGACAGCAGAAGCGAACGCGAACGCCGATGCGGCGTGTCCGGACGGGAACGAGGTCGACTGCGGCATCGGCACGTCGCGGTTCCCGAACCGGGCCGGCTCGACCCGCGCCGGGCGCCGGCGCTGGGCAAGGGGTTTGATGGCGAGGTTGACGCTCGCCGACGCAGCGCCGATCGCCAGGACACCGTCGAACGCCGCCCGTCGGCCACGACTGCCACCCAGCAGGACCATCGCTGCGGCGATGCCGAACCAAAGGCGTGACTGGTTCGCGGCGCGCGAGAGCCGGCGGAATGCACCGTCCAGTCGCGGTGTGGGGGTCTTCGCGACGGCCTGGTACGCCGCCCGGTCGATAGCTCCCAGCTCGCGCAGACGCTCGGACCAGGGGGAGGGTGCACCCCGTCGGGCCCTGAGGCGTCGCGCCAGCGCATCCTCAACCGTCTGTTGCGAGGTGCCGATCTGCTCGGACATGACAATGGGCCATTCTGACGCACCGGCGGGATCGGAGCCAGTGTCGCGCGGCCGGGAAGCCGACCTTGAGCGGGGCTGCGAGATGGCGGTCGGGACGGCTCCCAGCCTAGGCCGGCTGCGGCTTTGCGGCTGTTCTGACCCGGTTCGCCCCCGGCGGACTAGTTCTTCCGGAGCACGGGTGGGGGTGACAGGTCGGCGTCCCTGGACGACTCGTTGGTGGTTGTCAGCCAGCAGTTTGCCGGATGCGCTTCTTGAGGTGTTTCTTGACCTGCAGCGGGGTGCGTCCGGTCATGTAGTCGCCGTGGTTGGGGCGGTGGTGGTTGTAGTCGGTGATCCAGGCCTGCAGCGACCGGTTCAGCAGGGCGATGTCGTCGACTCGGCCGCGGTGGAAGTGTGGCCGGTAGAACTCGCGCAGCACGGTGCCGTGGAAGCGTTCGCAGACCGCGTTGTGGTTCGGCGAGCGGGGCGGGATCCGGTCATGGACCAGCCCGAGCTCGCCGATGCGGGTCTTGAACGCCTTGCCGGTGAACTCCGGCCCGTTATCGGACAGCACCCCGGACAGCTTGATGCCGTGCTTGCGCAGCGCCTTCTTGAGGTGGTCGAGGAAGCCGGCCGCCACGGTGGCGGTCTTGTCTCCGACGACCAGCTGGCACACCGCGAGCCGGGTGGCCACGTCGACCGCGGTCAGCTGCCAGACCGCGCCGATGCCCTTGAGTCGGCCGACGTAGAAGGTGTCCAAGGCGACTACCTGACCGGGCGCGGAGGCGTACAGGCAGAACCCGAACGGGCCCTCCAGCGCCTGCTCGGTGACCTGTCCGGTCTCGGCCGCGGTCAGCGAGGCAAGCGCGGCGACCCGCTGCCGGGCCGTACCGAGGTTGTGCCGGCCCAACACCTTGGCCACCCCGGACGCGGAGCGGTGCACCCCGCGGGCCTCGAGGTGGCGCAGCAGCGATCTGGGACCCAGCGTTGGCCGGGAGACCGCCTCGGCCAAGATCACCGAGACCTCCTCGCTGCTCATCGCATTCGGCTGGTGCGGCCGGCGCCGTTCTCGCGGAAGCAGCGCCGACAGCCCGTAGGCCTGCGCCTTCTTCAGCCACTCGTAGTAGGTCTTGCGCGAGACGCCGAACACCCGGCACGCCTCGGCCACGTTGCCGATCTTCGCGGCGTAGTTGATCAACCGGACACGACGGTCGTAGACAATGTTCTCGTGGGTCACGGGATGGCTTCCTGTTCTCTAGATCTTGAGCAATCCAGAGACTGCCTCCCGTGGCCCACACCTGCACGGAGGCTGGCCGGGTGTCACCCCAACCCGTGATCCCTAAGGACTAGTTCGGCTGTCCACGCGAAGGCCCTGATGACCCATAGGTCCCCCGATAAGGGGACAGTACCGTGCCGTTATGGGTGTTGTCCCACGAGTGCTCCCGTGGCTGGTGTTAACGATCGGGGGCGCGCTGCTCAGCGGCTTGCTGCTCACGCCCGCTCACGCCGCGGCCCGATCGGGGCTGAGGGTCTACGTCGGCTACATGGACACCCACACCGAGGCCACGAGCGGCCGGCAGCCCCGGCCCTGGCCGTTCAGGAAGCCCGGACGGTTCGTCGGCTCCCCGTGCGGCAACTTCGGGAAGTCGACCACCTGCTGGGACGCCGCGGCGGTGCGGCTGGACAACCCGGCCCACCACCGGGTCCGGGTGCGCGTCGTCGTGGTGGTCGGCACACACACCTACGACCTGTGGGGCCGGCGCACCGTGCAACCTCGGAGCCGGCTGGTGCTCACCGAGACCGGTGGCCAGAACTCGGAGAACTTCGACCTCTCCGACGCTCCGCCCAACGCCTACAACGGTGGAGACACCGCCTCCTGCACGAACTCAGGCGCCGTCCCGCGGGTCCGGCTCCGGTTCGGCGGCAGGCTGCGGGTCTACCACGACACCGGGCAGGTGCTGAACACCGGCGGCGTGGACGCAGGGCACTGCCGCAACGGCCACTTCGTGGCCGACCGGCGGGACGAGTCGCACCGCTGGGTGCGGATCGGCTGACGCCCGCCCGGATCAGCCGGTCTGCCCTGCTGCGGCGTGCTCCGCGGGCACCACCTCGTCGGGCTTCGGCGGAGGCGGCGGGGTGCCGGCACCGAACGGTCGTCCGCCGAGCCGCTCGCGGCCGTGCGGAGCCAGCCACCCCGTGAGTTCGGGCCCCTTGGGCACGATTCCGGTCGGGTTCACGTCGCGTTGCACGCAGTAGTAGTGCCGCTTGATGTGGTCGAAGTCGATGGTGTCCCCGAACCCCGGGGTCTGGAACAGGTCGCGGGCGTAGGCCCACAGCACCGGCATCTCGGCGAGCTTGCTGCGGTTGCACTTGAAGTGGCTGTGGTAGACCGCGTCGAACCGCGCCAGAGTGGTGAACAGCCGTACGTCGGCCTCGGTGATCGTCTCCCCCATCAGGAAGCGGCGCTCCGCCAGCCGGTCCTCCAGCCAGTCGAACGCGGCGAACAGCCTGTCGTACGCCTCGTCGTACGCCTGCTGGGAGCCGGAGAAGCCGCACCGGTAGACACCGTTGTTCACCTCGGTGTAGACCCGCTGCATCACCTCGTCCATCTCCTCGCGCAGCGGCTCGGGATAGAGGTCGGGCGCGCCCTCCCGGTGGAACTTCCGCCACTCGGTGGACATGTCCAGGGTGAGCTGCGGGAAGTCGTTGCTGACCACCTGGCCGGTGTCGATCTCCACCATCGCCGGCACGGTGATGCCCTTGTCGTAGCCGGGGTCTCGGGCCAGGTAGGCCTGCTGCAGCCGCTCGTAGCCGAGCACCGGGTCCCGGCCGCCCGGGTCGAGGTCGAAGGTCCAGCTCCGGTCGTCATGGGTGGGCCCGCAGATGCCCATGCCCAGGACGTCCTCGAGGCCGAGCAGACGCCGGACGATGATCGCTCGGTTCGCCCACGGGCAGGCCCGGGCGACCACGAGCCGGTAGCGGCCTGGCTCGACCGGGTAGCCGCTCTCGCCGTTCTCGGTGATCCTGGTGCTGAGGTAGCGGGTGTCCCGGTCGTACCGGCCCGGGGTGACGTATCCCTCACTAGCGGGGTCCGCCGTGTCAGGCGGGTCCACTGTGTCGGTCATCGGGGGGTACCTCCCCTGCTCGCGAGTGCTCTTTGCCCCGGTACCCGGACGGGTCGGCCCGGCAAACCTGGAGGCAACCGCCCGCGCCCGTCGCCGTCCCGGCCGGGGCGTGGTGGAGGCGGAATGCGCAGGCGCCGCCGGCCGTTGACCAGGTGTCAGGCCAAGCAACCGACCCGGAGGACATCCGACATGGCCACCACTGCACTGACCGCCACCGACTTCGAGAAGACCGTTCAGGACAACGACATCGTCCTGGTGGACTTCTGGGCCTCCTGGTGCGGACCGTGCCGCCAGTTCGCTCCCGTCTACGACAAGGCGTCCGAGGTGAACCCGGACATCGTGTTCGGCAAGGTGGACACCGAGGCCGAGCAGGCGCTCGCCGGCGCCGCGAACGTCACCGCGATCCCCACCCTGATGGCGTTCCGGGAGGGTGTGCTCGTCTTCGCGCAGCCCGGTGCGCTGCCTCCACAGGACCTCGACCGGGTCATCACGGCGGTCCGCGACCTGGACATGGAGCAGGTGCACGCCGCGGTCGCCGCCCAACAGGACGGCGCCTCACAGGAGGGCGCCTCGCAGGGCAGCACCGAGCACCAAGCGTGACGGGCATGGACTCTCGTGCCTGGGACGAGCGGTACGCCGCGTCCGAGCTCGTCTGGTCGGCCAGGCCCAACCAGTTCGTGGAGAGCGAGATCGGCGACCTCGTCCCGGGCCGGGCCCTGGACCTGGCCTCCGGCGAGGGCCGCAACTCGCTGTGGCTGGCCGACCGCGGCTGGGACGTCACCGCGGTGGACTTCTCGCTGGTCGGCCTGGACAAGGGCCGCGCCCTGCAGGCCCGCCACGAGCACGGGCGGGACCTGCACGTGGAGTGGGTGCACGCCGACGTGCTCGAGTACACGCCCTCGCCGGCGTCGTACGACCTGGCGCTGCTGGCCTACCTGCAGCTGGTCCCGGAGCAGCGCCGGACCGCGGTCCGCACCGCGTTCACCGCGCTCCGCGAGGGCGGCACGTTCCTCCTCGTCGCGCACGACAGCAGCAACCTCACCGAGGGCACCGGTGGGCCCCAGGACCCGTCGGTGCTCTGCACCGCCGAGGAGGTGCTCGCCGACCTCGACGGGGAGCGCTTCGACGTGCAGCGCGCCGAACGGGTCACCCGGATGGTCGACCAGCCGGACGGGCCACCCCGGCCGGCGTACGACGCGTTGGTGCGGTTGGTCCGCACCGCCAGCGCCTGAGCGGGAGAGGCCCAAGGGCGTCACGTCCTAGCATGGACCCGTGACGCCGGCGCAGCTGAAGGCCTTCGCGTGCGTGGTCCGCCTCGGCTCGGTCAAGGCGGCCGCCGACGAGCTGGGCATCAGTGAGGCGGCCGTCTCGATGCACGTCGGGCACCTGCGCCGGGAGCTCACCGACCAGCTGTTCACCCGCACCGCGTCCGGGCTGGCGTTCACCCCCGGTGGCCTGCGGCTGGCGAGCCGGGCGGTGGAGATCGTCGGCCTGCAGGACCGCACCGTGCGCGAGGTGACGCAGGCCGGGCACGGCGGACGGCTGCTGCGTCTGGCGGCGGTACGGCTGTTCGCCGAGCACGCCGCCCCCGGGCTCATCGACCTGTTCACCAGCCGCGCGGACGACCTGTCCGTCGAGCTCAGCATGCACCCGCCCGCCGACTTCCCCGAGCTGCTGACCTCCCGCACCGTGGATGTGGCAATCGGGCCGGTGCCGGCTGCCCTCACCCAGTCCCTGTCGGTGACCACCTTCTTGAACTACGAGATGCTCGCCGTGGCCCGGTCCGGGCACCGGCTGGCCGGCCGCACCGTCGGTGTGGCCGAGGTCCGTGGGCAGACCTGGCTGCTGGGCCCGTCCGCGATCGACGGGGACGGCCCGATCCCGAGCATGCTTCGCAAGCTCGGGGTGCCCGAGCGGCACCAGCAGATCTTCCAGAGCGACGCGGCGGCGCTCGAGGAGGCCCAGCGCGGCGACGGGATCGCCCTGGCGCTGCGTTCCGCGGTGGCCGGAGACCTCGCATCCGGACGGTTGGCCGCGCTCGACGGGCCGGGGCTCCGCGGGCACGGCAAGTGGGCCGCGCTGGCGCTGACGCAGCCCGACCAGCTGCCCGCCACCTCCGAGCTGCTGCGGTTCATCACCACCCCGCGCGCGACCCAGGCGATGGTGCGCGGCACCGGCGTGCACCTGGGGCGGTTCAAGCCGTCCCTGCACGTCACCCTCTGGAGCTAGCCGTACCCGGCGACCGGCGTCGGACGCCGCCCGGCCCGAGCGTGCCGGTCACAGCGGCGCCGCCAGCGCGTCGGCCACCCGGGACAGCTCCCGCAGCGTGTGCGCGGGCAGGAACTCGTCGCAGAACGGCAAGGCTGCGGCCATCGACCCGACCAGCGGCGCGAAGCCGGGGCTGCCGGCCCGCGGGTTCAGCCAGATCACCCGCCGGGTCCGTCGGCGCAGCCTGGCCATGACGGCGGCCAACCGGTCCGGCGGGTCGCTGTCCCAGCCGTCGGAGGCGATCACCAGCACACCCCCGCGCAGCGTGTTCCCGTGCCGGGACGCCAGGAGCGTGGCCAGGCAGGTGGCCAGGTGCGTGCCGCCGTAGCGGTCCACCACCCGCTCCGAGGCCCGCGCGATCGCCTCCTCAGCGGAGGTGCGCCGCAGCGCGGGCGTCAACCGGGTCAGCGAGGTCGAGAACGCGAAGGTCTCCGCCCGACCGGTGCGGGCCAGCGCCCGCATCAGGTGCAGGTAGGCGGTCGAGTAGGCCTGCATCGAGGCGCTGACGTCGCTGACCATGGTCACCGTCCGCGGCCGCTGCACGGGTCGGTGCCGGCTGAGCCGCAACGGCTCCCAACCGGTACGACGCGACCGCGCCATCGTCTCGCGCAGCGCCACCCGGGACCCGGAGGGATGCACCTCCCGGCGCCGGGTGCGCCGGGACGGCCAGTGCGCCAGGCTCCGCTCCAGCCAGGCCCCGAGCAGGGCGAGCTGCTCGGGGTCGAGCTCCTCGAAGGGGGTGTCCGCGATCCGCTCCACGGCACTGGGCAGCAGCTCGGGCACCGTGGGGCCGTCCTCGTCGGCCTCGGCCGGGGCGACCGCCGCGGGCCGCGTGTGCCAGGGCAGCCCCTGCGCGCCCGGCGCCGGCGCAAACGCGGCAGGCGGCGTCTCGTCCCGGGCCGCCGGCCTGCTCCGCGCCGGCGGCCCGGCGTCCTCGGACACTGCCGGCTCCCCGAACACCGCCTCGAAGACCGCGTTGAAGGCGGCCAGGTCACGGACCGTCTTGACCAGGGTCAGCCGGAACAGCCAGTAGGCCTCGTGCCGGTTCGGCGCCGGCGAGGCCGCCAGCGCCTCCACGAGGGCCACCACCGCACCCACGGTGACGGGCACGCCGGCGCGGCGGAGCCGGTCGGCGAACGCCGTCACGAACGCGGCCCGGTCGACACCGGCCAGGATCGCGGCCCCGGACCGTGGCATCGGCTCAGCCGAACGGGTAGGTCGCCAGGGAGCCGGTGACCAGCTCGCGGTCGTCGGGGGTCTTGGCCAGCGTGCCCAAGGTCGCTTCCACGTCGTCGCGGGTCAGCTCGGCGACCCCGAGCACGGTCAGGGCGGCGACCCAGTTGATCGCCTCGGCGATGCCGGGCGCCTTCTCCACGTCCAGGGCGCGCACGCGGCCTACGAACGCGGCGGCCGACTCGAGCAGCGGGACCCTCGCCTCGGGCACCCGGCGGCGCAGGATCTGCACCACCCGCTCGCGGCTGGGGTACTCCAGCCAGTGGTAGAGGCACCGCCGGCGCAGCGCGTCGTGCAGGTCGCGGCTCCGGTTGGAGGTGAGCACCACCACCGGCGGCTGCTTGGCGGTGAACGTGCCGATCTCCGGGACGGTCACCGACCGTTCACCGAGGAACTCCAGCAGCAGCGCCTCGAACTCGTCGTCGGCGCGGTCTACCTCGTCGATGAGCAGGACGGGCGGCTGCGGGCCGTCGTACCGCGCGCAGCGCAGGATCGGGCGCTCCTCCAGGAACTCCGGACCGAACAGGTCCGCCTCGCTCAGCGCGGTGTGCTGCGCCTCCGCGAGCCGGATCGCCAGCAGCTGCCGCTGGTAGCTCCAGTCGTAGAGCGCCTCGCTTGCGGTCAGTCCCTCGTAGCACTGCAGCCGGATCAGCGGGGCCGCCAGCGCGGCCGCCAGCACCTTGGCCGCCTCGGTCTTCCCGACGCCCGGCTCGCCCTCCAGCAGCAGCGGCAGCCCGAGCCGCAGCGCCAGGAACACCGCCGTGGCGGTGCCCTCGTCGGCCAGGTAGTCCTGCTCGTCGAACCGCCGGCGCACCTCAGCAGCGCTGGCCGGCTGACCCGCCATCAGCGCACCGCCTGCCGGCGTGCGGCCAGCAGGGCCTCGTAGTCCGCCCAGGTATCCACGTCGAGGGGCACCGCGCCGGCCACCGGCACCTCGACCACGTCGTCGTCCTCGGCGGCCTCGAGCAGCTTCCACACCGCCTTGTCGCCGTGCAGTCCGCGCAGCGCGTCGAACATCCGCCGATGGAACCAGAGCGGATGACCCCGCCCGTCGGCGTACCGGCACACGCCCATCGCCGCCCCGCCGGCTTCCGCGCACAGCCGCTGCACGGACTCCGGGGCGACCCCGGGCTGGTCGCCGAGCAGCAGCACCAGCCCCTCCACCTCCGGGCGGACCAGCGCGAGCGCGGTGCGGATCGAGGAGGCGCACCCGGCACCGAAGTCCGGGTTGCGCGCCACCTCGACACCGGACAGGTCGACCCGAGACACGACCTCCTCGGCCGCCGCGCCGAGTGTCACGATTCTCTGGGCCACGGGCAGCCGCCGCGCCGTGGTGAGTACGGCGCCGAGCAAGGTGCCGCCCTCGACGGCAAGGAGCTGCTTCGGCCGGCCCAGACGGCGGGACCCACCGGCCGCCAGCACCACCACCGCGACGTTCACGGCCGGTGGGTCTCCTCGAACCGGTCGCGACAGCCCGGCCCGCAGAACCAGTAGTCGGTGCCGTCCAGCAAGACGTGCGGGGTCTGTGGGAGCACGGTCACCGTCATGCCGCACACGGGGTCGACCACGGTGACCGGCTTGACCAGCGGTGTGGAGCGTGCAGCCAGTCCGTCGAGGCGACGCCCGCGGACCACCGCGGCCAGGATGGACAGCGCCACCTCGGCCGCGGTGCGCGCACCGATGTCGAGACCTGCGTGCAGGTGCACGCGCGGCCGCTCCTGCTCGGTCAGACCCAGCTCGGCCTCCAGCGCCTCCGCGCGCCGTCGGCTGCAGACCACGCCGACGAAGCCGACACCAGCCTCGAGCGCCGCGCGGACGGCCTTCGGCTCGTCGCCGCCGTGGCTCGCGATCACCGACGCCAGCGCCCCGGCCGGTGTGCCCGCTTCGGTGTCCCTGCGCACCTCGAACCCGACCTCGGCCGCCAGGCCCGCCAGCGCGTCGGCGGTCGGCGAGGAACCGACCAGGTGCAGCACCGGCGGCGGGAGCACCGGCTGCAAGAAGATCTCCAGCGCTCCTCCGGACAGGCACGGGTTCACCACCACGCTGGCGCCGGGGGCGGCCGGGAACGTCGCCTCCTGCTCGGGCAGCACCCGCAGCAGAAGGCTGGTCCCCGTCTCCAGCACCTCCAGCGCCGCGGTGCGCACCGACCCCACGGCGCACTGGCCACCGACGAACCCCTCCACCGTGCCGTCGGCCAGAACGATCGCCTCGTCACCGGCCCGGGCCGAGGTGGGCTCCTGGGCGCGCACCACGGTGGCCCGCACGAACGGCACCCGGGAGGTGGTCAGCGCGGCGACCCGCTCGGTGATGGCCTGGCTCATGAGGATGCTCAGATCGGCGGGGTCGGGTGGCCCTGCATCGCGTCCCACACCCGGGAGGGGGTGAGCGGCATGTCGGCGTGCCGGACGTTGAACGGGGCCAGGGCGTCCACGACCGCGTTCACCACCGCGGCCGGGGACCCGACGGTCGCGGACTCGCCGATGCCCTTGGCGCCGATCGGGTGGTGCGGCGAGGGGGTGACCGTGTGCCCGGTCTCCCAGTGCGGTACCTCCAGCGCGGTGGGGATCAGGTAGTCCATGAACGACCCGTTCAGGCAGTTCCCGTCGGCGTCGAAGGAGATGATCTCCATCAGCGCCATGCCCACCCCGTCGGTGAGCCCGCCGTGCACCTGGCCCTCGATGATCATCGGGTTGATCCGGGTGCCGCAGTCGTCGACCGCGACGAACTTGCGGACCTTGACCTGCGCCGTTGCCGGGTCGACGTCCACGACACAGATATAGGCGCCGAACGGGTAGGTGAGGTTCTCCGGGTTGTAGCAGACCTCTGCGTCCAGCCCCCCTTCGATGCCCTCGGGGAGGTCCCCGGCGCCGTGCGCGCGCATCGCGATGTCCTGGATGGTCACCGACCTGCCCGGGTCGCCCGCGACGTGGAAGGAGCCCTTCTCCCACTCCAGGTCGGCCACCGAGACCTCGAGCATCCCGGAGGCGATGATCCTGGCCTTGTCGCGGACCTTGCGGGCCACCATGGCCGCGGCCGCCCCGGAGACGGGGGTGGACCGGCTGCCGTAGGTGCCCAGCCCGAACGGTGTGTTGTCGGTGTCGCCGTGCACCACGTCGATGTCGTCGGGCGGGATGCCGAGCTCCTCGGCCACGATCTGCGCGAACGTGGTCTCGTGGCCCTGGCCCTGGCTCTGCACCGACAGCCGGACCACCGCCTTGCCGGTCGGGTGTACCCGCAGCTCGCAGCCGTCGGCCATGCCCAGGCCGAGGATGTCCATGTCCTTGCGGGGCCCGGCGCCGACCGCCTCGGTGAAGAAGGACAGCCCGATGCCCATCAGCTCGCCGCGGACCCGGCGCTCCTTCTGCTCCTTGCGCAGGTCGTCGTAGCCGGCGATCCGCAGCGCCTCGGTCAGCGCGCCGGCGTACTCGCCGGAGTCGTAGACCCAGCCGGTCTTGGTGGTGTAAGGGAACTGGTCGGGCTTGATGAGGTTCTTCATGCGCAGGTCCACGGGGTCCATGCGCAGCTCCTGCGCCAGGCACTCCACCAGCCGCTCGATGAGGTACACCGCCTCGGTGACCCGGAACGAGCAGGCGTAGGCCACGCCTCCGGGCGCCTTGTTGGTGTAGACCGCGGTCATCTTCGCGTAGGCCGCCTCCAGGTCGTAGCTGCCGGTGAACACCCCGAAGAAGCCGGCCGGGTACTTCGTCGGCGCGGCCTGGCCGTTGAACGCACCGTGGTCGGCGAGCACGTTCGTACGGATGGCAAGCATCTTGCCGTCCCGGGTGGCGGCGATCTCCCCGCGCATCACGTAGTCGCGGGCGAAGCTGGTGCTGGTGAGGTTCTCGGTGCGGTCCTCCATCCACTTGACCGGCTTGCCGGTCAGCAGCGAGCCGACGATCGCGCAGACGTAGCCGGGGTAGATCGGCACCTTGTTGCCGAACCCGCCGCCGATGTCCGGGGAGATCACCCGGATCTTGTGCTCGGGCAGGCCCGCCACCAGGGCGTACAGCGTGCGGTGTGCGTGCGGAGCCTGGCTGGTGGACCACAGCGTGAGCTTGCCGTTGACCCTGTCGTAGTCGGCGACCGCGCCGCAGGTCTCCATCGGGGCGGGATGCACCCGCGGGTAGACCATGTCCTGGGTGACCACCACCTCGGCCCGGTCGAAGACCGCCGCGGTGGCGGCCTCGTCGCCGGTCTCCCAGTCGAAGCAGTGGTTGTCGGTCTTCCCCTCCAGGTCGTCGCGGATCACCGGCGCCTCGGGTGCCAGCGCTGTGCGGGCGTCGATGACCGGCGGCAGTACGTCGTACTCGACGTCGATCAGCTCCAAGGCGTCCCGCGCGGAGTAGCGGTCCTCGGCGACGACGAAGGCCACCTCCTGGCCCTGGAACCGGACCTTGTTGGTGGCCAGCACCGCCTGTACGTCGTTGGACAGGGTGGGCATCCAGGCCAGGCTCTTCTCGGCCAGGTCCGCGCCGGTCACCACTGCCTTCACCTTCGGGTGCGCCTTGGCGGCGCTGGTGTCGATGCTGACGATGCGGCCGTGCGCGACCGGAGAACGCAGGATGGCCAGGTGCAGCATCCCGGGGAGCTGGACGTCGTTGACGTAGTGGCCCAGGCCGCGCACGAACCGGGGGTCCTCCTTGCGCAGCATCCGGCCGTGACCGACCGGGTGCTGGTCGTTGTCGGCCTGGTCGAGGTTCTCGGTGGTCCCGCGCGGCTCGGTGGATCCCTGCGTGACCGTCATGACGCGCTCCCTGCTGGCTGCTCCTCGGCCGAAGCGGCCGCCCGCTGGTGAGCAGCAGCCCACTGCACCGAGCGGACGATGGTGGTGTAACCGGTGCACCGGCAGATCTGCCCGGAGATCGCCTCGCGGATGGTCTGCTCGCTCGGGTCCGGGTCCCGGTCGAGCAGGGCGCGGGCGGTCATCATCATCCCCGGGGTGCAGAACCCGCACTGCAGCCCGTGGCAGCGCATGAACCCCTCCTGCACGGGGTCGAGCTGCCCGTCCCGCTCCAGGTCCTCGACGGTGCGGACCTCGTGGCCCCCGGCCATCGCGGCCAGCACCGTGCAGGTCTTCACCGGCTCGCCGTCAAGCCACGCGACGCAGGTGCCGCAGTTGCTGGTGTCGCAGCCCCAGTGCGTGCCGGTGAGCCCGAGCTCGTCACGCAGGAAGTGCACCAGCAGCATCCGTCCCTCGATGTCGCGGGTGACCGTCTCGCCGTTGACCGTCATCGTCACCTGCATGTCACTGGCTCCTTCCCTGGTCGCCGGCCAGGCCGGCCTGCACCCGCTCCACCCCGCGACGCAGCGTGCGGCGGGTCAGCTCGTCGGCGAGGTGCCGCTTGTACTCCGCGGAGCCCCGGTTGTCGGTGGTCGGTGAGCAGCTCTGCGCGGCCAGCTCGCCGGCTCGCGCGTACAGCTCCTCGGACGGCTGCTGGCCGCGCAGGGCCTCCGAGATGGCCGGGATGCCGGTGGTGTTGGGGCCGACCGCGGCCAGCCCCACCCGGGCGTCGGAGATCCGGTCACCGTCCATCCACACCGCCGCGCCGGCTGAGGTGACCGCCCAGTCCCCGGCGCGCCGCTCCACCTTGGCGTAGGCGCTCGACCCGTTCGGCCGGACCGGGACCCGGATCTCGGTGAGCATCTCGCCGTGCTCCACCGCGGTCTCGTACGGTCCGCGGTGGAACTCCTCCATGGACACCACCCGCTCGCCGTCGGCGCCGCGGATGACGCAGGAGGCGCCCAGCGTCGTACAGACCGCGGAGAGGTCCTCGGACGGGTCGGCCTGGCACAGCGACCCGCCGATGGTGCCGCGGTTGCGCACCACGGGGTCGGCGATGACCTTCTCCGCGTCGGCGAAGATCGGGAAGAGGGCCGCCAGCTCTGGCGACTCCAGCAGCTCACGGTGCCGGGTCAGCGCGCCGATGCGCACCTCGTCCTGACCCATCCGGATGTAGCCGAGCTCGTCGTGCAGGTCGTTGATGTCGATGACGTACTCGAGGTTGGCGAGCCGGAGCTTCATCATCGGGATGAGGCTGTGCCCGCCGGCGACCAGCCGAGCCTCCTCCCCGCGCTGCTCCAGCAGCTGCAGGGCGTGCTCGACGGTGGTGGCACGCTCGTACTCGAAGGGGGCGGGAACCTGCATGGCCGAGTTCCTCACGTGCGGCGATGGTCCGGCCACTCTCATCCGCCACCGGAGCCTGGTCAACGGCCGGTTAAGCGATGAGTTAATTCGGGCGCCGTCCGGGCGAGCGGGACGGCGCCCGAGTCTCCTAGGACGTGCCGTCGGAGGGGCGGTCCGCCGACTGCTCCCCGCCCTCGGGGACCTCTTCCGGCGCCTCGCTGTCCCCGTCCTGCGGCTCGAGGGGCGCCCGCTCCTCCGGGTCCTCCGGCGACTGCGCGTCATCCGCATCCTCGCCGTCGCCGGGGTCGCCCTTCTCCTCGAAGTTCACCTTGCCGAGCTGCTTCTTGAGGCTGAAGTAGAGGAAGACCACCGCCGCCCCCATGGCCAGCACCACGAAGAAGGCGACCCAGCCGCCCACCACGTCGTTGGGGTTGGGAACCTTCTTGGCCAGCACGGTGCCCCAGGCTGAGCCGAACGCGAAGATCATGCCGAGACGCCCCGAACCTGCTCACGGACCCCGACGAACAGGTCGTCCTCGGGGATGTCCACGTCGACGAGGGTGCGGGCCAGCTCGAAGTCCTCGGTGGGCCACGCCTCCTGGTGCACCTCCAGCGGGCACGCGAACCACGCTCCGTCGGGGTCGATCTGCGTGGCATGCGCCAGCAGCGCCTGGTCGCGGGTCGGGAAGTAGTCCGCGCACGGGATCTGGGTGGTGATCCGGCGGGCGTGCTCCGGGTCCGGCTGCCACTTGGCCAGCCGGTCGGCGTATGGCGACTCCAGCCCCCGGGCCTCCATCGCGTCGTGCAACGCCTGGGTGCGCTCCCGGTGGAAGCCGTGGTGGTAGTACAGCTTCAACGGCTGCCAGGGCTCGCCGGCGTCCGGGTACCGCTCCGGGTCGCCGGCCGCCTCGAACGCGGCCACCGCTACCCGGTTGCACATCACGTGGTCGGGGTGCGGGTAGCCACCGTTCTCGTCGTAGGTGGTCATCACGTGCGGGCGCAGCGTGCGTACCAGCCGGACCAGCGGCTCGGCGGCCACCCCGACCGGCTGCAGCGCGAAGCAGCCCTCCGGCAGAGGCGGCCGGGGATCCCCCTCGGGCATTCCGGAGTCCACGAAGCCCAGCCAGTGCTGCTGCACCTTGAGGATCTCCCGGGCCCGCTCCATCTCCTGGCGCCGGATCTCACCGATGTTGGCCAGCACCTCGGGACGGTCCATCCTCGGGTTCAGGATCGAGCCACGCTCGCCACCGGTGCAGGTGACCACGTGGACGTCGACGCCCTCGGCGACGTACTTGGCGGTGGTGGCGGCTCCCTTGCTCGACTCGTCGTCGGGATGGGCGTGCACGTGCATCAGGCGCAACATGACAGCAATCCTAGGATGGAGCGGTGAGCGACCTCGCACAGCGATACGGCACCCGCCGTCGGCCGGCCCGGATCGCGCTCGTCGCCGGCGTCGTTGCGCTGGCCGTCGTCGCGGTGGGATGGCTGGTGTGGGCGATCGTGATGCACAGCCGTTCGACCGTGCAGGGTCAGCTGGTCTCGTTCCGTCCTCCGGCCAGCCACGAGGTGGTGGCCAAGGTGACGGTGGTCCGGCCCAGCCGGCAGATGGTCGCGAGGTGCGTGCTGCAGGCGTTGGCCTCCGACAACGCCGTGGTCGGTGAGCTCGGCTTCCGGGTGGGGCCGCCGCAGCCGGCCACCGTCACGCTCACCAAGAGCATCCGGACCGAGCGGCGGGCCTACAACGTGCAGCTGGTCCGCTGCGTGGCCGGGCACTGAGCCGCGGAATTGGGTCGGCCCGCGCCCGGTTGGTAAACTTCGTTACTTGCCTTGCACGCAGCTGCGGTGGCGCCTGACGCGCGCCGCGGCCCTCGACAAGCAGTAGGAGCACCGCAACCGTGACCCAGTCGACCGAGCAGAACGTGATCTGGCTGACCCAGGACGCTTACGACAAGCTCGAGGCAGAGCTCGAGAACCTGCGGGGCCCGGTCCGTGCCGAGATCGTGGCCCGTATCAGCGCGGCCCGCGAGGAGGGCGACCTGAAGGAGAACGGCGGGTACCACGCGGCACGCGAGGAGCAGGGCAAGGTCGAGGCGCGGATCCGGCAGCTGGAGGACATGCTGCGCCGCGCCCAGGTCGGTGAGACGCCCGCCGACGACGGCGTTGTCGAGCCCGGGATGAAGATCACCTACCGGTTCGTCGGGGACGACGAGCAGGAGACCTTCCTGCTCGGCGCCCGGGAGATGGAGGAGACCACCGAGGGCCTCCAGGTGTTCTCCCCGCAGTCCCCGCTGGGCTCGGCGATCATCGGCGCCAAGAAGGGCGAGACCGTCAAGTACGACGCTCCCAACGGCAAGAAGCTCGCGGTCGAGATCGTCGACGCCGTGCCGTACACCGGCTGAGGTGACCGTTCACACGTTCACGCGGTAGCCGCACTCGCGGATCCGGGACATCACCCGCTCCGCGTGCTCCGGACCGCGGGTCTCCACCTGCAGGGCGACGTCGACCTCGTCGAGGTGCAGGCGAGCCGAGGTGCGCTCGTGCACCACGTCCAGCACGTTGGCCTCCACCTCCGCGAGCTCGCACAGCAGCTTGGCCAGACCACCGGGAGTGTCCGGGATGAGCACCCGGAACGACAAGTAGCGGCCCTCGGCCGCCATGCCGTGCCGGAGCACCCGTATCAGCAGCAGCGGGTCGACGTTGCCGCCGGAGAGCACCGCCACCGCCGGGGTCCCGAACCGGTCCGGCTTCTCCAGCATCGCGGCCACCGCGGCCGCCCCTGCCGGCTCGACGAGCAGCTTGGCCCGTTCCAGGGTCATCAGCAGCGCCCGCGACAGTGCTTCCTCCGAGACGGTGACGATCTCGTCGACGTACTCCTGGACGGCCCGGAAGGGCACCGTGCCCGGACAGCCGACCGCGATCCCGTCGGCCATCGTGGTCATCGAGGACAGTGCGACGGGGTGGCCCTGCCGCAGCGACTCGGCGTACGCCGCGGCCCCCTCGGCCTGCACGCCGATCACGCGCACGTCGGGGTTGCGGCTCTTGATGGCGGTGGCCATCCCGGCGACCAGCCCCCCACCGCCGGTGGGCACCAGCACGGTGCGCACCTGGGGGCACTGCTCGAGCACCTCCAGGCCACAGGTGCCCTGCCCGGTGAGGATGTCCGGGTGGTCGAACGGATGGATCAGCACCGCCCCGGTCTCGGCGGCGAACTCCTTGGCCGCCACCAGCGCCTCGTCCACGCTGTGCCCCTGGAACCGCACCTCGGCGCCGTAGCCCCGGGTGGCCTTCTCCTTCGGGATGGGTGCGCCCTCCGGCATGAACACCGTGGACCGGATGCCCAACAGCTGCGCGGCCAGCGCCACGCCCTGGGCGTGGTTTCCGGCGCTGGCCGCCACCACGCCGCCCGCCCGCTCCGCGTCGGACAGCTTGGACATCCGCGTGTAGGCGCCGCGGATCTTGAACGACCCGGTGCGCTGCAGGTTCTCGCACTTGAGCAGCACCGGTCCGCCTGCGGCCGCCGAGAGCCAGCGCGACTCCTCGATCGGGGTCCGGATCGCGACCCCGCGCAGGAGCTCCTGCGCGGCCTCGATGTCGGTCAGGGTAGGTGCGGGGACGGCTTCGTCGACGTCCCGGTCAGTCCTCATGCCCGACACGATAGAGGCTGCCGGTGCCGGGACCGACAGGGCGGGCTGGCAGGATCTGCGTCTATGAGCCACCCGTCGCTGCCCGGAGTGCTGGCGAGCCTGGCGCCGGTGCTGAACCAGTACGGGTACCTCGCCGTCGGCGGGTTCGTCACCC
Source organism: uncultured Actinomycetota bacterium (assembly GCA_963839365.1). GTDB lineage: Bacteria > Actinomycetota > Actinomycetes > Propionibacteriales > Nocardioidaceae > DASSKA01. The sequence goes on along the minus strand of CAWIUT010000010.1, from coordinate 527,569 downwards.
TGGAGGACTTCGGCGTCCCGCTGCCAGGAGAGACGATCCTGATCGCCGCGGCGGTCTACGCAGGTGCCGGCCAGCTCAACATCTTCGCGGTGATCGCGATCGGGATCGTCGCCGCGGTGATCGGCGACAACATCGGCTTCGCGATCGGGGCGTACGGCGGACGCCGGGTCGTCGAGCGCTTCGGGAAGTACGTGCTGATCACCCCCGAGCGGCTGGACAAGGCCGAACGGTTCTTCCAGAAGCGCGGCGGCGGCATCGTGGTGGTGGCCCGGTTCATCGAGGGGCTGCGCCAGCTGAACGGGATCATCGCGGGCACCTCGTCGATGCCCTGGCACAGGTTCGTGGTCTTCAACACGATCGGCGCGGTGCTGTGGGTGGGCACCTGGGCGTCGGTGGGCTACTTCGCCGGCAGCAACATCGACGTCATCTACCACCAGATCAACCGATACAGCCTCTACGTGCTGATCGGCCTCGTCGCCATCGGCGCCGCCTTCCTGGTGCGGGCGGTCGTGCGGCACCGCCGCGGGCGCGACTGACGACGGCGCTCCCCGGCCGTGCCGGCTGCTCAGCCCCCGGCGGGGGTCTCGGTCGGGTCGGCGTCGGCGGGCTCGGTGCTGTCGGTCGGGGGGGCCGTCTCGTCGGTGCCGGCGGTGTCGGCCTCGCCGGTGCCGGCGGTGTCGGCGAGGTGCAGCACCACCGCGTTCAGCGCGGCCACCAGGGGCACTGCGACCAGCGCACCGGCGATCCCGGCGACCAGCACCCCGCAGCCGATGGCCAGGATCACGCCCAGTGGGTGCAGCCGGACGAACCGGCCGAGCATGAACGGCTGCAGCACGTGCGCCTCGATCTGCTGCACCAGCACGACCCCGGCGAGCATGAGCAGCGCCACCAGCGGGCCGTGCGCGACCAACGCCACCAGCACGGCCACCGACCCCGAGAGGGTCGCTCCGATCAGCGGGATGAACGACCCGAGGAACACCAGCACACCGATGGCCGGCGCGAACGGGACCTTGAGGATCAGCGCGACCAGCGTGACGCCGATGGCGTCGGTGAGCGCGACCAGCACGGTGGCTCGCACGAACGCGGTCAGCGACACCCAGGCCACCCGGCCGGAGGAGTCTGCACGGCCCCGGGCCGTTCGCGGGAAGATCCGGACCACCCAGGACCAGATGCTGGCCCCGTCGGCGAGGAAGAAGTAGGTCGCGAACAAGACGATGAAGAACCCGGCGACGATGTGCCCCAGCGTGCTGCCCACCTCGGTGATCCGGGTGACCACGTGCTTGTTCCCGGACGTGATCAGGTCCTGCACCTGGGTGATGTAGCCGTTGATCTGCGAGTCGCTGGCGTGCAGCGGGCCGTTCTGCAGCCACAGGCGGATCTGCTCGAGTCCGTCGACCACCTGCCGGGCGAGCTCGTTGGCGCCCTGGGCCACCTGCTGGCCGACGAAGGTGAGCAGCAGCGCCACGAACGCGAGGCCCCCGACCACCACCAGCAGGGCGGCCAGCCTGCGCGGAAGACCGGCCCGGTCCAACGCCTCCACGACCGGCACGGCGAGCGCGGAGATGAGCACCGCGATCACGACGGGCAGCACGATCAGCGAGAACTTGCCGAGGGTGTAGCCGATGCCCAGCCCCGCCGCGGCGATGACCAGGGACCGCCATGCCCAGGCGGCGGCGAGGTCCACGCCGTGCGGCACCCGCGCCTGGGCGAAGTTGGACTGCCCGACCACGATGGGCGCCGGCTGCGTCCGCACCTCGGGTGGCCTCGCAAAGCCCTCCTCGGCCCTGCGTCGCTGCGCTTCCCGCAGTCGGGTCATGCTGCGGGAGAGTCGCCGCCGAACGTCCATGCCGCAAAGCGTAGGCGGTCGCTATCGGCAGCGAAGCCGAAGCGTCAGCCCTGCAACAGCGTCCCCAGCAGCGCGAAGGCCGCGCGAGGGTGGTCGGCGGCCAGCAGGCCGGCTGGAGCCAGCACGTAGTCGTTGTCCACCACGGTCCGCGGATCGCGCGGCACCTGCCACCCTCCCGTGTCGTCGAGCCGGGCGGTGAGCACGCTGCGGGCGGCCGGTCCGCCGTACCGGAGAACGCCCCCGGAGCCGACCAGCATGTCCACCTCGCGCAGGTCGGTGCCGGTGCGCTCCACCAGTCGGCCGTCCGGCCCGAACACCACCCGGGCGCGGCCGGCGTGCCGGCGCAGCGCGACGGCGATGGCCAGCGAGGCGATCCCCCGGTCCAGCGCGGCGCCCTGCTCGTCGACGGGCAGCAGCCCGGGGTCGGCCTGGCGACGGCGGGCGGCGTGCTCCAGCCGCTCGCGGTCCTGCTCATCGACCAGGCCGGCCCGGATGCCCTCGGCCACCGTGGTGACCGCGCTCCAGCGCATCCCGAGGTCGCCCTCCACGGTGCGGGTCACCGGCACGGTGGCGACCACCTCGCGGCCAAGCCCGGCGTCCTCCGGATCGACCTCGACCACGGAGTGCACGTCGGTGGTCGCTCCGCCGACGTCGACGACCGCTACGTCTCCCGCGCCGGGATGCTCCTCGTCGAGCCCGTGCGCGAGCAGCTCCACGGCGGTGAGCACCACGTCGGGGGTGGCGCCACGCACCATCGTGGTGAAGTCGGCCCTCGCCGACAGGTGCTTGCCGCCGATCACGTGACGCAGGAACATCGCTCGGATCGCGGCGCGCGCGGAGGCCGGTGCCAGCACCCCGATCTGCGGGACCACGTTGTCGGCGAGCACGTACGGCGTGCCGACCCGGTCCAGCAGCGCGGCGACCTCGTCGCGGGCCTCCACGTTGCCGGCGACCACGACCGGCCCGCGCCATCGTGCCGTGGCCAAGGCGTTGGCGCAGCCGAGCAGGACCTCCGTGTTCCCGCCGTCGGTTCCGCCGACCAGCAGCACCACGTCCGGGTGCGCCTCACGCAGCCGGACCACCCCGGCCTTGTCCAGGCCGCCGCTGGCCACGTGCACGACCTTGCCGCCGCTGGACAGGGCCACGCGGCGTCCGGCCTCGGCCGTGACCAGCTCCTCGTTCCCGACCACGGCAATGCTGAGCCCCCCACCGGCGGACGAGCAGGCGAGCACCTCGGCGTCCTTTGCGTCGGGGTGCTCAGCGGCCAGCTCGGCCAGGCACGCCTCCCAGCCGTCCAGGACATCGGTGTCGACCGTCGTCCGGTGCTCCGCGCACTTGACCAGCACGCCGCTGTCGACGTCGACGAGCGCGGCCTTGGTGAACGTCGAACCGAAGTCGACGCAGCAGACCAGCTCAGTCATGGAGCTCGGTCACGTCAGCCGAGCGCTTGGTCGAGGTCGGTCACCAGGTCGGTGGCGGTCTCGATGCCGACGCTCAGCCGAATCAGGTCGGAGGGCACCTCCAGGTCGGTGCCGGCGACCGAGGCGTGCGTCATCCGGCCCGGGTGCTCGATCAGCGACTCCACACCGCCGAGCGACTCACCCAGCGTGAACACCTTGGCCTTCCGGCAGACCGCCAGCGCCTGCTGCTCCCCGCCGGCGACCCGGAACGAGACGATCCCGCCGTAACGCTTCATCTGCTTGGCGGATACCGCGTGCCCGGGGTGGTCGTCCAGACCGGGGTAGATGACCGTCGAGACCGCGCCGTGACCGCTCAGGAAGTCCACGACCGCCTCGGCGTTGTCGCAGTGCCGTTCCATCCGCACACCCAGCGTCTTCAGACCGCGCAGCACCAGCCAGGCGTCGAACGGCCCGGCAACCCCGCCGATGGAGTTCTGGTGGAAAGCGATCTTGTCGGCGATGTCGTGGTCGCGGACGACCAGGGCGCCGCCGACCACGTTGGAGTGCCCGCCGCAGTACTTCGTGGTGGAGTGCAGCACGACGTCGGCGCCGAGGGTCAGCGGCTGCTGCAGGTACGGCGAGGCGAAGGTGTTGTCGACCACGAGCAACGCTCCGGCGTCGTGGGCGACGGCAGCGACCGCCTCGATGTCGCCGATGTTCAGCATTGGGTTGGTCGGCGTCTCCAGCCATACCAGCTTCGTCCGCCCCGGACGGATGGCGGCGCGCACCGCGTCAACGTCCGCGACCGCGGCGGAGCTGTGCTCCAGCCCCCACGGCTGGGCCACCTTGGCGAACAGCCGGTAGGTGCCGCCGTAGGCGTCGTCGGGGATGACCACGTGGTCACCGGGCCGGCAGAGGCTGCGGAGCAGGGTGTCCTCGGCGGCCAGCCCGCTGGCGAACGCGAACCCGCGCTCCCCCTCCTCCAGCGCGGCGATGCACTCCTCGAGCGCCGCGCGGGTGGGATTCGCGGAGCGGGAGTACTCGTAGCCGCCGCGCAGCCCGCCGACACCGTCCTGCTTGTAGGTGCTGGTGGCGTAGATGGGCGGAGTCACCGCGCCGGTGGTGGGATCCGGCTCCGAGCCGGCGTGGATCGCGCGGGTCTCGAACCCGGTCTTGTGCAGCTGTTCGGTCACATCGGCGACCCTACCGGCCGGCCCGCTTCCCCGACGCCCGGGGAAGGATCCGCGGACGCCGGTCGTTACCGTCGTAGAACCGAGGCGAGGAGAGGACCGTGTTGTTCCACCGCAAGCAGGAGATGCCCACCTCTGAGCAGGCGCTTCCGGGCCGTGACGAGCCCTGGTTCACGCTCGCGGAGAAGCACCTGGTGCTCGACGCGCCGCTGGTCACCGACGAGTCCGACATCCCCGACGGCTTCGAGGTGGCGATGTTCGGCCTCGGCTGCTTCTGGGGCGCGGAGGAGGTCTTCTGGCAGATGCCCGGAGTCTGGTCCACCTCCGTCGGCTACGCCGGTGGCATCACCCCGCACCCGTCGTACGAAGAGGTGTGCACCGGGATGACCGGGCACACCGAGGCGGTCCGGGTGGTCTTCGACCCCAGCGTGGTGTCGTACGCCGACCTGGTGAAGGCGTTCTTCGAGTTCCACGACCCCACCCAGGGGATGCGCCAGGGCAACGACATCGGCACGCAGTACCGCTCGGCGATCTACCCCTGCAACGCGGAGCAGGAGAAGGTGGCCCGCGAGCTCATCGCGGTCTACGAGCCGGAGCTGCGGCGCCGGGGGTACGGTCCGGTCACCACGGAGGTCACGCCCGCGCCGACGTACTACTACGCCGAGGACCACCACCAGCAGTATCTGGCCAAGAACCCGAACGGCTACCGCTGCCACTCGGCCACCGAAGTGCCGTTCCCCGACGACTGAGCCCGTGAGTCCGGCAGCGGATGCTGGACCGGGAAGGCGTGCCCTCCGAGCTTGGCGGCATCCGGACCCCGGAACCCGGGCCGGACAAGGGATGCAGCTGCGGCGCTAGCTGCGCAGGACGTTCGCGAAGATCAGCCAGGCGAGCAGCGATTTGGCGGTCAGGCTGAGCACGACGTAGGCCACCTCGCCGTACACGTAGCTTCGCCAACGCCCCACCTGGGCGTACTGCAGAGCCATGTTCGCGGCGAAGCTGAAGAACAGCAGGAACTGCACCACGACGATCACGTACACGAAGGCGGGCACGGACGGCGGTTGGGCGACGTAGATCGCGATGGCTGCCCAGGGGACGAGACCGATGAGCGAGCCGAACCAGAATGCGCTCCAGTCCGCCTCACCGGGCCTCTGCTGTCGCTCCATCAGCAGTCCGAACAGGATCATCCCGGTGTTCGCCGCGAAGATGCCCATCAGTGCCGCGAGGTCACGGATGCCCACGAACAGGCCGATCAGCACGATCATGATTGATGCGGAGACCGAGTACTCCACCCAGCGCGCGTAGTTGGAGCGCAGGGCGAGACCGCGCTCGTACCAGCGGTGCACCCCAGGGGCGGCCGCGGTGAAGTGGTCCAGCGCAGCGAGCAGCAGGAAGACCGCCACCGTCACGCCGATACCCAGCGAGAACAGCGACTCGGGCGGTGACGGTGGGGTCACTGCGACCGGGTTGGTCCGCAGGAAGGACGCGGTGACCGGGAGCGCGAGATCGTTGCTCGTGAGCAGCATGTACAGGGCCTGCGCCGCCAGCAGCACCCCGACGACGACGTTGAACACCCTCAGCCCCCTGTAGCCGAGCGCGGTGCGCTCGGTCGGCGACGGGGTGGCCGGCTTTGTCCTGACAGCCATGGCGCCTCCCTCGAACCAGCGTTACCCCAGGGTTGCGACGGGCAACGGACGCCATCAGAGCCGAAGGTCCCCCACCTCCGCGGCAACCGACCTGCCAGGGCCATGGCGGTGGCTGCCTTCACTGGATGGGCCTACCGGCAAAATGCCCGAATCTTGTACGTGTGTTCTCTGCCACCGCCAGCGGTAACCTGGCCAAGAACCCGAACGGTGCCGAACGACTGCTTGAACCTCTCGAGCTCGGCGACCCCGCCGGACTCGCCCATGTTGGACGTGGCGCTCCCGGAGGTGCTGGCGTCCTCGACGGCGAGGTGGTGGAGCAGGACGCTTGGGTGCTGATCCCGGGCAGCCACCGCCGGCGCACCAGCGGCAGCACCAGTCCCGCGCCCGGCGGCGCCCGGCGGCGCAGCTCGTAGACCCGACTGACGTCATGGCCCTGATGCCAGGTCGGACGCCGGTTCCCCCACACAAGATGCGGCGGGGTGGCGCTTTCCAGAGCCCATGTGGCCCGTTTCGCGACGAGTGGAGCGGGGGCTCGGACGCTGCGCGCCTTTCGCCGCGCGCCGAACCCTCCTGCCGCTCAGTCGCCGCAGGCGCGATGCGTCAGCGCGTCGTGCCAGGCCAGCTCGAAGGAGCCGCCTCCCGGATCGATCATCGTCGTGCGGGTGCGCGACCCACCGACCTGGTAGGTGACCGGGATCGGCCAGGATCGCCCGCGCAACCCGGGGCACCCGATCACGTGGTAGACCAAGGTCACGGCCACCAGTGAGCTCCGCCCGACCGAGATCGGCAGCGGGGCACCACCGGGCCGACCCAGGGCGCTCCCGTCGCGTCGGGGGCGAGCGCGGGTGCGTAGCAGCTGGAGGCCCCGAGCGCTGCGTCCGACCCCGGTGATGGTGACCGGCCCGGCGACGGTGCTGCGCAGCTCGAACGTGAAGCTCGAACGGTGCGCGGCGCGGTCCGTGGTGACCGTCCAGCCGGCCCCTCCGACCGCGGCCACGGCGCGGGGTGGAGGCAACGGGTCCGGGCGGAGCAGCAAGACGCCCACCCCGGCACCTGCGGCGAGCACGGCCGCTACCAGCACCGGCCGCGCCCACGTGCGAGACCTTCGGCGGCTGCCGAAGGACAGGGTCTCCTTGTCCGGGGCCGCCACCCGGCGCGACCCCGGTTCCTCGACCATGGACCGCATGGTCTCACGCGACCCGGCCCCCTCCGGCAGCCCGGCGAGCAGTCACCGACTCATCGGTATTGCGACAGGCCGCTCCGGGTAGGACCCGGTCGCGCGACGTCGAACGAGAGGATCCCCACCATGGAGTACACCCGTCTGGGCCGGACCGGACTCACGGTCAGCCGGATCGCCCTGGGTTGCATGAGCTACGGCGACGCCTCCATGGGTGGACACTCCTGGGTGCTCGACGAGGACGCCGCCCAGCCCTACTTCCGGCAGGCCGTGGATCTCGGCATCACCTTCTGGGACACCGCCAACGTCTACAGCCACGGCTCGTCCGAAGAGTTCGTCGGCAGGGCGATCAAGCGGTTCACCAGGCGTGAGGACATCGTTCTCGCCACCAAGGTGCACGGGCGGATGCACGACGGTCCCGGCGGCTCGGGTCTCTCCCGCCGAGCCGTCATGGAACAGATCGACGCCTCCCTCACCCGCCTCGGCACCGACTACGTGGACCTCTACCAGATCCACCGCTTCGACCGGCACACTCCGGTCGAGGAGACCATGGAGGCGCTGCACGACGTCGTCAAGGCCGGCAAGGCCCGCTACATCGGGGCGTCCTCCATGTGGGCCTGGCAGCTCGCGAAGATGCAGCACGCTGCCGACCTGCACGGGTGGACCCGGTTCGTGTCCATGCAGGACCAGTACAGCCTGCTCATGCGGGAGGAAGAGCGGGAGATGTTCCCGTTCCTGACCGACCAGGCGATCGGGTCGATCCCCTGGAGCCCACTCGCCCGCGGGCGGCTGGCCCGTCCGTGGGGCGAGCAGACCCAGCGCTCCGAGAGCGACGCCTTCGCCCGCAAGCTCTACCAAGACAGTGACAAGGCGATCGTCGACGCCGTTGAAGGCATCGCCCGGCAGCGGGAGGTTCCCATGGCTCAGGTCGCGCTCGCCTGGGTGCTGCGCACCCCCGTCGTGGACGCACCGATCGTCGGCGCCACCAAGCCTCACCACCTCGCCGATGCTGTGGCAGCACTCGAAGTTGAGCTCAGCGACGACGAGACCGACCTCCTGGAGCGGTCCTACGCCCCACGGGCTCCCACCGGGCTGTAGGTGCCCGTGCCTGCGACCACCGGCTCGACGAGCCCCGCTGCGAACCGGCCCGGAACCGTGGTCGAGATCATCGCGTCCGACCGGCCCGACTCGTTCCTGGTCCGGGTCGACGGCCGCGACCAGTCGCTGGTCGACCTGGAAGACCCCACTCGCCTCGGGTTCGACTACCTGCGTCGGATGGCTGATGTCATCGATGGCCGGAGCCGGCCGGGCCAGCCGCTGCGGATCGTGCACATCGGTGGCGCCGGCCTCGCGCTGCCGCGCTACGTGGCCGCGACCAGGCCCGGATCGCACCAGATCGTGCTGGAGCCGGACGAGGAGCTGACCGAGCGTGTGCGGTCCGAGCTGCCGCTGCCCCGGCGCAGTGGCATCCGGGTGCGCCCGGTCGATGGCCGTCGGGGCCTGACACAGGTGCGCGAGAGATCGGTCGGCGTCGTCGTCCTGGATGCCTACCTCGACGGGCGCGTGCCCGGCGAGCTGCTCACCGTCGAGTGCTTCGAGCAGGTCGCGCGCGTGCTCGATGCGGGAGGCGTGTTCGTGGCCAACCTGACCGACCACGCCCCCTTCGCCCTGACCCGGGACGTGGTCGGCGGGCTGCGATGCTGCTGGCAGCACCAGGTGGTCGGCGCGGAGCCGAGCACGCTGAAAGGCCGGCGCGCCGGAAACCTCCTGGTTGTCGCGTCCGCGGATGCCTGTCCCGGTACGGCGTTGGCGCGCGCCGCCTCGGTCTCGGCTGCGCCCTATCGGGTGCTCGCCGGCAGTCGGGTGAGCAGCTCCTTCGGCGGCGGAACGGTGCTGCGGGACGCCGTACTCCGTCGGGACGCACCCGACCCGGACACCCGGTGACGCCCACAAGCTGCAGGGACGCATGTTCAGGGTCGGCTCAGGGCTTCGCCGGATGTGCCGGCGCCCTGCCGCGACGCACAGTGGACCTTGTCAGCAAGGCAACCCGATCCGAGGAAGTGCACCGTTCATGAATGCCATCCAGCAAAGCTTCGCCCGCCGAGGGTTCGTCCGACCGGTTGATGGGCGAGTGCTCGGCGGAGTGTGCGCCGGCCTCGGACGACGTGTCGGCATCCCGCCGTGGCCCGCCCGGATCCTGTTCGTGCTGCTGCTCCTGGTCATCCCCGGCAGCCAGATTCTCGTCTATCCGATCCTGTGGATCCTCATGCCCTCCGAAGAGAAGGTCGGGTTCCGCCCCCCGCACGCGTCCTCCTTCTGACTCGCGTGGGGACACGGTTGGTCTGGCGGATGACTCCGCGCCCCCCGGGGGGCCATACGGACGTGCACCCTTGCCGGTTCGTGCGCTCATTCGGCGAATATCGGGGGAGGCTGCACGTCCTTGTGGCCCCTACACAGCGCGCGGCTGCTGGCGGCCTTCGAGGGCGAAGTCTCGCCGATCAGGAGTGTGGCAACCGGCCGACCGCACGCAGGCCGGCGAAGTTCTTCGCGGCCCAGGTGCTCAGCCCGCGCGCGTCCGAGGTGGAGTAGCCGTAGGGCGCGCCCATGACCGCGGCGGCGAGGTGGTGCGGGCCCAGCCAGGTGGCCACCACGAGGGTGTTCTTGGCGGGGGTGGTGTAGCCGCTCTTGCCCAGCGAGTGCGGGTAGGTGTTGACGTAGTTGGTGCCCCGGGAGACGGTGTGCGCGTGCCGCCCGGAGTAGGTGGCGATCGTGGCCGACGGCATCGCCATCACGTGCCTGATCGCAGGGCGTCGCAGCGCTGCCCGCAGCAGGATGGTGAGATCCCGCGCCGACGAGTGCGACCCGGGAGCGGTCAGCCCGGACGCGTTCATGGCCACCGTCTCCCGCGCGCCGAGACTGCGCGCGACCTGGTTCATCCGGCCGTAGAAGGCGGCGCTGCCGCCGCGGTAGGAACCGGCCAGCGCCTCGGCCGCATCGTTGCCCGAGGGCAGCAGCATGCCCTCCATCAGCGTCTGGAAGGTGTAGTAGTGACCGGGCGCCAGCCCCGCGCAGGTGCAGATCTGGTGCGCCTCCGAGCGCGTGACCTTGTGGGGCACGCTCCTGTCCACCGCCCGGGCCGCGGTCACCGCGGTCAGGAGCTTCATCGTGGACGCCTGCGGCAGCGGCTTGCGGGCGTTGTGCTTGCCCAGCAGCCGACCGGTGCCGAGGTCCACCACGACCCAGGACCGGGCGCGCACCCTCGGAGGCACAGTCACCTGCGTACGACGCGGGCGGAACTCGGTCCGGTTGGCCAGGAACACCGCGTGCCCGTCACCGGTCACCACGCCCCTGTGCCGCTTGACCTGCACCACGGGGGTCACGCCGGCCCGCGCGGCCGCCGCTGGGTCGCGACCGGCCGCCTGTGACGGCGCGGCCGGGAGCTGGGTGGCAGCGGTGATGCTGGCGAGGGCGAACGCCAGCACGCCGAGCAGACGGAGGCCGGGCATGCGGGAGCGAGGACCGGGGGTTCGTGGATGCACGGCAAAGATGATGGCTTGGATCGTGCCGACGGACAGGCGATTCGCCGAATTGCCGGCGGGGTGGCCCGCAATGCGAGGGTTGTCCGCTCTGCGGCGCCGCGGCGCAGCCGGGCGCTGCCTTCAGCCCTCGGCTGTCCGCCGGGCGACGCGTCAGGCGTAAAGCTCCGGCCGTCGGTCGTCGAAACGGTGGTTGAGCTCACCCAGCGACTTGTCCCGCGCCTCGGTCAGAGGGCAGGTCGCCAGCAGGAGCTGCTCGTTGTCGCTGAGGTCGGCCAGGACCAGCGGGTACCCGTCGGGACCGGCCACGACCGAACCGCTCACCCACCCGGTGCCGCGCTCCTCCCCCACGCGGTCACACGCCGCGATGAAGACCCGGCTGGCAGCAGCCCCGGCCATCACGCCGACCACCTCGATGGGCCGCTCCCCCGCGGGCCGCGGCTCGGCCGGCCAGTTCGTGGGCGCGCAGATCAGGTCCGCGCCGGCGAGCGCGGTGCGGCGCACCCATTCGGGGAACTCCAGGTCGTAGCAGACCAGCACCGCCAGCCGGCCCCAGCCCATGTCGAGCACGGCGGGTGGGCTGTCGCCAGGTTCGAAGAACTCCGGCTCCCGGGCCCACAGATGGGCCTTGCGGTAGACCGCCCGCACCCCGGTGGCGTCGACGACCAGGGCGCTGTTGAACAGCCGCCCCGACGGGTCGACCTCCGGGATCCCCAGCACGACGGTGACCCCGGTCTCCGCGGCAACCTGCTGCAGCGCCTGTGCGGTCGGCCCGTCCGCCGGTTCGGCCAGCCCCCGGGCCTCCTCGCGGCTGTTGAAGACGTAGCCGCTGGTCGCCAGCTCGGGCAGCACGACCACTCGGGCGCCCTTCACCGCGGCCGCGCGCACCGACTCCAGGATGCGGGCACGGTTGTGCTCGCGCTCCCCGATCCGCGGATGGAGCTGGCACAGTGCCACGGTCACGGCTTCGGCGCCCGTGGTGTCCGGTCCGCTGTCGGCCATCAGGCCCGCACCTCCTCGGCCACACCGGCCCCGTTCGGCTCGTCGTCACTCTCCGACAGGTCCAGCACCGGTGGCTGCCGACGGAAGCCTCGTGTCACGACAGCAAGGTAGACCAGCCCGACCGCCAGCCAGGACAGCCCGACCTCGAAGGTGGTCTTCGAGAGGCTGGTCCACAGCCAGATCGTCAGTCCGACGCCGATCGCTGGTACGACGCCGTACCGGAGCACCGACGAGGCGTCCCGCGCCCCGGTGTCGATGAGATAGCGCTTGATCACCGACAGGTTCACCATCGAGAACGCCACCAGCGCACCGAAGCTGATCATCGCGGCGGCCACGGACAGGCTCAGCGCCAACGCCACGAAGGACACCGCCCCGACCAGCACGACGGCGTTCGCCGGGGTGCTGAAGCGCTGGTGCAGACGCCCGAAGAGCCGGCGCGGCAGCACCCCGTCGCGTCCCATGGCATAGAGGATTCGGGCCACGCTCGCCTGCGACGCCATCGCGGAGGCGAAGCAGCCGGCCACGTAGGCCGCGGTGAAGAACGACGCGAGGAAGGCACCGCCCGCGCGGCGCATCACGTCGGTCGCGGCGGAGTCGACGTTGGTGAAGTGGTGGTAGTCGGGGAAGACCAGCTGGCCGACGTAGGAGACGGCGATGAAGGTGACCCCGCCGATGAGCGTCACCAGCATGATCGCCTTCGGGATGCTGCGCCGCGCGTCGCGGGCCTCCTCCGACAACGTTGAGATCGCGTCGAAGCCGAGGAAGGACAGGCACAAGATGGCGGCCCCGGCGAACAGCTCCCCCGGCTTGGCGCCGTGTCCGAAGAACGGCGCGGCGAGCGACGGCACGCCCTGGTGGCCCATGGTCCCGAAGGCCAACACGAAGAACACCACGAGGAAGACCACCTGGAAGGCGACCAGGGCCAGGTTCATCGTGGACACCAGCTTGATGCCGAACACGTTCAGCAGCGTCACGAGCACGATCGAGACGACCACGCAGACCCAGGCGGGGATGCTCGGCACCGCAGCCTGCACGAAGATCCCTATGACCAGGTAGTTGATCATCGGCAGGAAGATGTAGTCGAGCAGCAGCGCCCACCCGGTCGCGAACCCGACGTGCGACCCGAACGACTTCTGGGTGTAGGTGTAGGCCGACCCGGCGTAGGGGTGCGCGACGACCATGCGTCCGTAGCTGTACGCCGTGAAGAGCATCGCGGCCAGCGTCAGGACGTAGGAGCCGGGCAGGTGTCCGTGGGTCAGGTCGGTCACCACGCCGTAGGTGGTGAACACCGTCAGCGGGACCATGTAGGCCAGCCCGAACAGCACGAGCTCGGGCACCCCGAGCACGCGCTGCAACCGAGGCTGGGTGTGGGTGTCTGACATGGGGTCTCCTGGGGGAGGCTCGACTAGCGCCGGTGCACGATCCGCCCGGCTGCGACGGTCAGGGTCACGGACGCATCCGCCGGAGGCGTGCCTTCGCCGGCGAACAGGTCCCGGTCGAGGACCGCGAGGTCGGCGCGCGCGCCGACCCGCAGCACGCCCGCGTCGTCGTCGTGGTTGACGTAGGCCGACCCGGCGGTGAAGGCGCGCAGCGCCACGGGCAACGGCAGCGCCTGCTCGGGCAGGAACGGCTGGTCGGAGCGCCGGCCGGGATCGGCCCGGGTCACCGCGACCTCGATCTGCTGCAGCGGGTCCGCGGTGGTGACCGCCCAGTCACTGCCCATCGCCAGGCGCGCCCCGTGCCGCATCAGGTCACCGAAGGGGAACTGGAGCCGGGACCGCTCCTCCCCGAGGAAGGGCACCGTCAGCACGTCCATCTGCGGCTCCTTCTGCGCCCAGTAGGCCTGCAGGTTGGCGACCACGTCCAGCTCGGCGAACCGGGGAAGGTCGTCGGGATGCAGCAGCTGCAGGTGCGCCACGTGGTGCCGGTTGTCGTTCGGCCCGTTGGCCGCCCGCGCCGCGGCCACCGCGTCGAGGGCGTTGCGCGCCGCCCGGTCCCCGATCGCGTGCATGTGCACCTGGAAGCCGTGCCGGTCCAGCTCGGTGACTGCTGCCTCGAGCAGCTCGGGGTCGACGTAGCTCAGCCCGCTGTTCGTCGTCGTGCCCCCGCAGCCGTCGCAGTAAGGCTCGAGCAGCGCTCCGGTGTAGTTCTCCATGACCCCGTCGAGCATGATCTTGACCGACGTGGGCAGGAAGGCCCCGGCTACCCCGCGCTCCCGCCGCGCCCGCAGCTCCTCGATCTGCTCCACCCCGCGGTGCCGGTCCCACCACAGTGCGCCCACCACCCGGCCGGTCAGCTCGCCGCGCTGCGCGAGGGACTGGTAGGCCTGCCCCGTCGCAGGGGTCACCCAGGCGTCCTGCCAGCCGGTGATGCCCAGCGCGTGCAGGTGCCGCTGCGCGGCGCGGATGGCGTTCTCCCAGGTCACCTGGTCCGGGAGCGGCACGATCCGCTCGTTGAAGCTGTACGCCGCGCCCTCGTGCAGCGTGCCGGTCGGCTCCCCGGTGACCGGGTCCCGCTCGATCCGCCCGTCCACGGGGTCTGGGGTGTCCCGCGTGATGCCGGCGATCTTCAGGGCGCGCGAGTTGACCCAGGCTCCGTGCACGTCACGGTTGAACAAGAAGACCGGGCGGTCCGGCACGATGGCGTCGAGGTCCTCCTTGACCGGCGTCCCGCCGGGGAAGTACTCCATCGCCCAGCCGCCGCCGACGATCCACTCCTCGTCCGGGTGCTGCCGCGCGTACTCCCGGACCCGGTCCAGGTAGGCCTGGCGTCCCGGCTCGTCGTTGAGCCAGAGCCGGAGCATGTTGTGGCCGGCGAACGGCGCGTGGACGTGGACGTCCTGGAAGCCGGGGACCACCATGCCGCCGCGGGCGTCGACGACCTCGGTCCGCGGACCGATGCGCCCGTCGAGGTCCCCCCGGCCGACGGCGACGATGCGGTCGCCCTTGACCGCGATCGCGTCCAGACCGTCGCCGGACCCCGCCGGTCCCGGGTCCACGGCGGTGAACAGCCGCCCCCCGCGGACCACGAGGTCGGCGGGGCCGTCCGGCACAGGTGCTGACATCGCAGACTTCCTCTCCACTAGGACATCGGCGTGGGAGGTCCCGAGATGTCGCGGAGGTCCCCCACGTGCGCCGGGCCACAGCCAAACACGTGCAGGAACGTTCCGGCAAGGGGTTGCCAGGGGACACTTCACGATCCGAGACGGGCGTCCCGGGGGCCCGGCGACCCCCTCAGCGACCCGGGCCCGGGGGCCGCGGCAAGGCGATAGGTTGGCCCCCATGCCCACCCGCCGCGCGACGATCCACGACGTCGCCAAGGCCGCCCGGGTGTCGACCACCACCGTGTCGGACGCCCTGGCCGGGCGCGGACGCATCGCCGAGGACACCCGCCAGCGGGTCCAGGCGGCCGCCGAGTCGATCGGCTACGTTGCCAGTGCCGCTGCCAGGAACCTGCGGCTGGGCCGGTCCGGCGCCATCGGCCTCTACGTCCCCGACCGCACGGTGGGCTTCGAGTACTACGTGCACCTCTCGCGGGGGGCGGCCGAGGCCGCGTTGGGCCGCGGGTTCGCGCTCACCCTGGTGCCCGCCTGGCCCGACGCGGAGCAGCTGCGGGCGCTGCACCTCGACGGGATCATCGTCGCCGACCCAGCGCTCGACGACCCCGTGCTCGAGACGCTGCGCGCGATGCCGGTGCCGATGGTCACCTGCGAGCGCGACCTCTCCCCCGGGGCCGACGCGGTGGGCGTGGTCCAGTCCGACCACACCGCCGCCATGGGCGACCTGGTCGGGCACCTGATGGCCGCCGGCGCCAGGCGGATCACCGTCCTGACGCCGGGCCAGGAGACCGCCTTCGGCCAGGACCTCCAGCAGGCGTACCGCCGTCCCGGGGTCGAGTTCACCCTGCTCGACATCCCGTTGGCGTTCACCGACGAGGATGTCGTGCACGCCCTGAGCGGCGTGGCCGAGAACCCGCCCGACGCGGTCATCGCGGTCCCGGACGGTGCCGCGGTCACCGCGCTGCACGTCCTGCACGAGCAGGGGCTCGCCGTGCCCGACGACGTCCTGCTCGCGTCGTACGTCGACGGACCGATGCTGCTCGCCTGCCACCCGCAGATCACCGGGGTGGACATCAACCCCCGGCTGGCCGGCACGCTGGCCATCCGGGTGCTGGTTCACGCCATCGAGCGGGAGCAGCTCGACCCGTCAAGCAGCACGGTGCCCGCGGCGCTCCGGGTGCGCGGCTCCACCCAGCGCCCCCGCCGCTAACGCACGAAGACCCGGGCCATGGCCATCGTCTCGGCGGCGGGGTCAGCCGCCCCGTCGCCGGGGCCGTCGCCCGGTTGCAGCCGGGCGAGCAGCGCCGCGAGGTCGTCGCGGGTGCCGTCCGCCTGCCCCAGCGCCCACACCAGGTCCGCCGCGGGCACGGGAGTGTCCCGGACGTACCGGCGCAGCCGCTCCAGCACGGCGCGGTGGCGCGCCGCATCCAGGCTGAGCGGCGGGGACTGCGGGCCGGACCACCGGTAGGCCTGCAGCGCCCGGCCGACCTGGGTGGCGGCCTGCTCGTGCCCCGACCCCCCGGCCAGCGCGACCTCCAGCGCCTCTTCCGGAGTCGGCAGCAGCCCCGCCAGCCGGGTGGTGTGCGGCCGCTCCTCCCGCTGCGACGCGCCGTCCCACTGAAGGTCGCTGCGGTCCTCCGGCACCGCGCGGCCGGCCATCGTCTGGTGGAACTCCTCGTAGGGGGTGGCCTCGGTGACCAGGCAGATGGCTCGGCCGCCGGACTCCACGGCGACCTGCGGCCCGCAGTTCCGGGCGACCTCCTGCGACACGTGCCACGACCCGTAGAGCGGACTGGCACCGAAGTCCAAGGTGCCGTCGGCTCCGAGGCTCACCTCGCGGATCGGCGGCCGGCGCCCGCCGTAGGCAACGAAGTGCGCCTCCCAGGCGCCAGTGACCAGCCGGGACCGGTACTGCCAGCCCTCCCGCGCCAGGATCGACTCGAGCAGCTCCACGCTGGCAGGCCGCCCAGCCCGGTCAGGCAGGCACACTCCCCGCTCGTCCAGGAGGGACACCACGGTGAGGTCCCTCGCATAGGGAGTCACCAGCAGCCGGTCAGCCATCGGTTCATCATCCTCTCGTCACTGCCAGAATGGCGGACCATGGCCGCCGAACGGACCCGACCCGCTGCTGCACGTGCGCTCGTGCAGCGCACGCTTGCCCGGCTCGGCCCCGTCCCGCGGCAGATCGTCAGGCTCACCCGGCGATCCGTCGTCGAGTTCTTCGACGACGACGGGCCGCAGCTCGCCGCGGCGATCTCCTACCACGTGCTGCTGTCCATCTTCCCCCTGCTGATCCTCCTGCTTGCGCTCACCGGGCTGCTGCTGGACCCGGAGACCGTGCGCAACAACGTCGTGACGGTCGTGACCACCTACATTCCCCTCACCGACCCGGGCCAGTCCTCGTTGAAGCACCTGGTCGCGCAGATGCAGACCGGCAGCAGTGCGCTCGGCCTGTTCGGGCTGGTCGGACTCGTGATCGCGGCCAGCGGCATGATGACCGCCACCCGGCGCGCCCTGACCCTGGCGTGGGACGCGGAGACCCGACGTGGGCTGCTGCGCGGCAAGCTGTTCGACCTCGGCCTGGTCGCGGTCGCCGGGGTGCTGCTCGGAATCTCGCTCGGGCTCACGCTGGCCGTGCGGATCGCCCGCTCCGGCAGCCACTCCGCTGCGCACGTGCTGGGCCCGCTGGGCCCGCTGGCGGAGGCCGCCGGCTGGCTGGTCGGGTTCGTGGTGCCGATGCTGCTCGCGTTCGGCCTGTTCCTGTTCTTCTACAGCGTCGTCCCGGCGGTGGACAGCCGGTGGACGACCACCTGGCCCGGGGCACTGGTGGGGGCGCTCGGCTTCCAGCTGCTCAAGGAGGGCTTCGCCTTCTACCTCGACCACTTCGGGCACTACCACGCCGTGTACGGGTCGCTGGGCGCCGTGGCGGCGTTCATCTTCTTCGTCTTCTTGTCGGCGAACGTCTTCCTGCTCGGCGCGGAGGTCGCTTCGGAGTACCCACGGCTGCCGTGACCGTCTCCGGTGCCCGCCGGACCCGAATGGCACGATGATGCCCGTGCCGCAGCGAGCAGGGTCTCCCACCCACCTCCGGAGAGTCGCGGGCCGGGTCGCGCAAGGGCTCCCCGAGGGAATGCCGCGGGACGTGCTGACCATGTCGGCGGTGGCGTTCTGCGTGGCGCTCGGCTTCGGTGTGGTGGCCCCGGCCATCCCGCTGTTCGCCAAGCAGTTCGGGGTGAGCGCGGCCGCAGCCGGGGCGGTGGTCTCCGCGTTCGCCCTGATGCGGCTGCTGTCCGGGCTCGGCGCCGGCCGGCTGGTGGACTGGCTCGGGGAGCGCACCGGGCTGGCCCTCGGCATCGGCGTGGTCGGCGTCTCCAGCCTGCTGGCGGGGGTCTCCCAGGACTACCCGCAGCTGCTGGTGCTGCGCGGCATCGGCGGTGTCGGCTCCGCAGTGTTCGGGGTGGCCGCGGTCAGCCAGGTGCTGCGCGCCGCGGGTCCCCGGATGCGCGGCCAGGCGATGAGCATCTACCGCTCGGGATTCCTGCTCGGGGGCATCGTCGGGCCGGCGTTCGGCGGCGCGGTGCTCGGGATCTCCCTGCGCGCGCCGTTCTTCCTCTACGGCGGCACGCTGGCTCTCGCCGGCGCGGTCGCACTGGCCTTCCTCGGCCGCGGGGAGCGCGCGTCCGCTGCGTCGTACGACGCGGCGACGGCCGGCGCTCCCGCGAACGAGCAGGCACCGGAGCAGGCACCGCCGGACGGCCCCGACCCGGCGCACGAGCCGACCTTCGCCTCGGTGCTGCGGACCCGGGAGTACCAGGCCGCGCTGACCACCAACCTGGCGGTCGGGCTGGCGGTGTTCGGCGTGCGCAGCACGGTGGTCCCGCTGCTCATCGTGCACGGCCTGGGCGAACCGGCCTGGTGGGCGGCCGTGGCGTTCCTGGTCTCCGCGCTCGTGGAGACCGCGCTGATGCTGCCGGCCGGCCGGTGGACGGACTCCGTGGGACGTCGGCCCATGCTGGTGCTGGGCGCGTTCGTCGCAGCGGCTGGGCTGGCGCTGCTCGGCTACGGCGGCACGCTGTGGCTGGTGATGGTCGCAATGTGCGTGTTCGCGGCCGGCTCTGCGTTCCTCGGCAGCGTGCCGGGGGCCCTGGTGGGCGACGTGGCCGGACGGCGCAGCGGCACGGTGGTGGCGGTGTTCAACATGGCCAGCGACCTCGGCTCGGTGGTCGGGCCCGTGGTCGCCGGAGCGCTGGTGGACGCCGGGTCCTACGGGGCCGCGTTCGGGCTGGCCGCAGCGGTCGTCGCGGCCGGTGGTCTACTCGGGCTGCGGCTGCCGCGAAGGTGATCCCTGGACCGGTCCGGCGCCGGTGAACCGCGCCGACGCCGGGCTCGTTGGAGAAGGTCATGATCCTCCGCGTCATCACCGCCGCCGCCGGTGCTGGTGTCGGCCGTGGTCCACTTCAAGCTGTGGCTCGTCGACGACTTCGCCTCGATCCCGACGATCGGGCCGCTGTTCCTGCTCAACGCCGTCGGCGGCCTGGTCATCGGGGTGCTGGTGCTGCTGTGGCGGCACTGGCTGCCAGCGCTGGCCGCGGCCGGGTTCGGTGCCGCCACCTTGGGCGGGTTCCTCATCTCGGTGACGGTGGGGCTGTTCGGGCTGCAGGAGTCCTTCCGCGGCAGCAGTGAGCTCACCGCGGCGGCCGCGGAGGTGGTTGCCATCCTGGGCGGACTCGCCCTGCTGGTGGTCTCGTTCATCCACCGACGGTCAGCCCGCCAGCCGGAGCACCGGCTGGCCGCTGGTCGTGCGCACCTCTACTGAGGCGATCTCGCCCGGCCGGGCGTCGGTGGCCGCGTTGAGCACCGTGGTCTTGTCCGGGACGGCCCGCCAGGTGGCCACGTGCTCGGTACGGCCGCTGCGGGTGTGCACCAGCAGCGTGTAGGTCGGCACCTGCCCGGGGTAGACCGGGCCGGCGTAGGTGCACGCCAGCGTCAGCTTGGTGCCCCACGCCGTGCCGTCCATCGCCAGGCTGGCGCGCAGCGGGGTGGACTGCACCTGGGACATCGCGACCCCGGTCTGGGTGGGCCGGTCCAGGATCTGCGGGACCGCCACGCTCACGCCCGCTACGACGGCCGCCGCCGCGGCCGCCACGACCACCCGGACCGACCTTCGGCGACGCCGGGTACGCCCCACCTCGGCGAGCAGACGCGGCAGCAGCGTGTCGGGCACCGGCGGCGGTGACGGCTCGAGGAACGCGTCCACGTCCACGTGCGCGAGCAGTCCCGGGATGCCGGCCAGCTCGCGGACCGAACGCGCGCACTCGGGGCACTCGGTCAGGTGCTCCTCGAACGCGGCCCTGTCCTCCGGGGACAGGGACCCGAGGACGTAGGCCGCGTCGTGGTGCCGGAACGCGTCGAAGCTCGAGGTGCTCACTGACCGACTCCTCTCTCCTCGAGGGCCAGCCGCAGCGCACGGAGCGCGTAGTGCGTGCGGGACTTCACCGTGCCCTCCGGCACACCCAGCCGCCGTGCCGCCTCGGCCACCGAGCGGCCGCGGTAGTAGGTCTCCAGGAGCACGTCGCGGTGCTCGACCGACAGCGTGCCCACGGCGTCGGCGACCACCCAGGACTGGAGCATGGCATCGACCTCATCGTCCTGGGCGGCCGGCTCGGGTGGATCCGCGGTGGGCAGCTCGGGCCGGACCCGTCGGGCCCGCCAGTCGTCGATCACGATGTGGCGCGCCACCGTGAACAGCCACGCGCGCAACGCCGGTGCCGGCTGGGACATCACCGTCTGGTGGCGCCATGCCCGCAGCAGCGTCTCCTGCACCACGTCCTGGGACTGGGCGGGGTCGCCGGTCAGGCGCACGCAGTACGCCCACAGCGCCGACGCGTACTCGTCGTGCAGCGCCTGCATCAGCTCCGCCTGGGCGTTCGTCACAGCACCTCCTGCTCAGGACACGGAGCCCGAGGCAGTTCGGTTCAGTGTGCGCCCGGATCCGCGGTCGGCGCACGGGCTGACCCACCGACCGGTCCGGGACGAGCGGCGGCGTCAGCCAGAGGTGGCGTCAAGGCCTCCAGGCGCCGGCCACACTCACATCCCCATGGAAGGTGGACAGCCGTTACCCTGTGTGAACAACAAAAAAGGAGGGCCGTCCTGACTTTCTGGCAGTTTCTCGTCGAACAACGCGGAGAAATGGTCACGCTCGGCTTGCAGCACATCGCCGTCGTGGCGGTGTCCGTGGCACTGGCGAGCGTGATCGGCGTGACGACCGGGATCGCGACCTACCGCCGGCAGCGGTTCGCCGGGCTCGCCCTGTCGACCACCGGTGTCTTCTTGACCATCCCGTCCTTCGCGCTGTTCGTGCTGTTCATGTCCGTGCTGGGACTGGGAGTGGTCCCCGTCGTCGTCGCCCTCACCTTGTACGGCCTGCTGCCCATCCTGCGCAACACGATCACCGGGCTGCGGGAGGTGGACCCTGCAGTGGTGGAGTCCGCGCAGGGCATGGGGATGAGCGCACGTCAGATCCTGTGGCGCATCGAGCTGCCGCTGGCCTGGCCGGTGATCATCACCGGGATCAGGGTGACCACCCTGATCCTCGTCGGCATCGCCGCGATCGGCGCCATCGTGCTCGGGCCCGGGTACGGCCAGCTGATCTTCACCGGTCTGGACCGGATCGGCACCCCCGTGGCGGTCGACCTGGTCGTGGCCGGGATCCTCGGCGTCATCGTCGTGGCGATCCTCTACGACCTGACCTTCAGCCTGCTACGGAACCTCACCACGTCGAAAGGCATCAGATGAGCGTCGGCGCTCCGCGCGAGCAAGAGGCCCGGGCGGGAACTGCCATGATCCGGCTGGAACGGCTGACCAAGCGGTTCCACGGCGAGCAGCAGCCCGCGGTCGACGAGCTCACGCTCGAGGTCCCCGAGGGCGAGATCGTGATCCTCGTCGGCCCGTCCGGGTGCGGCAAGACCACCACCATGAAGCTGATCAACCGGATCATCGAGCCCACCTCCGGTCGGATCATCCTCGACGGCGAGGACGTCACCACCGCCAACCCGGCCCAGCTGCGCCGCCGGATCGGGTACGTCATCCAGCAGATCGGCCTGTTCCCGCACATGACGATCGCCGAGAACATCGCCACGGTGCCCAAGCTGCTCGGCTGGAGCTCCACGCGGGTCGAGGCACGCGTCGACGAGATGCTCGAGACGGTGAACATGGACCCGGCCGTGTACAAGCACCGCTACCCCAAGCAGCTGTCCGGTGGCCAGCGCCAGCGCGTCGGGGTGGCACGCGCGCTCTCCGCGGATCCGGCGGTGATGCTGATGGACGAGCCGTTCGGAGCGATCGACCCGATCACCCGGGACCGTCTGCAGAACGAGTTCCTGCGACTCCAGTCCGAGGTGCGCAAGACGATCGTCTTCGTCACCCACGACATCGACGAGGCCATCAAGATGGGAGACCGGATCGCGATCCTGCGGGACGGCTCACGCGTCGCGCAGTACGACACCCCCGAGCAGATCCTGACGGCCCCGGCCAACGACTACGTCGCGGACTTCATCGGTCGGGGCGCGTCGTTGAAGCGGCTCAACCTCAGCCACGTGGGTGACATCAGGATCGACGGCTGGGACACGGTGGACGCGAGCGCCAGCGCCTCGGAGGCACTGCGGCTGCTGCAGCACTCCGAGCGTCGCGCCCTCCTGGTTCTCGGGGAGCAGCGGCGCCCGCTGCGCTGGGTCGCCGCCGGTGACCTCCAGAACCGCAACGGCACGGAGCTGCGTGACCTGGGCAGCCGACCGGAGGCGGTGGTCAGCACCGCGGACACCCTCCACGACGCGCTCAACGAGCTGATCACCTCCCAGCACACCGCGGCCGTGGTGGTGGGCGACGACGGCGCCTTCCGGGGCGTGGTCGACGTGGAGCGCATCAGCGAGGCGATCCGCAGCATGCGCAGCGAGGCAGCCACCAAGGCACGGGCCGAGAGCGAGCCCGCGGCGCGAGAGGGAGAACGCTGAGCATGGCGACCATGTCCGCCGAACCCGGGGCGGTGGCCGACGAGGGACTCCGTCGCCGACGTCCGCTCTCCGGCTACCTCACCGAGCCGGGGCTGCTCGCGGTGGTGCTCGTCGGCCTGTTCCTCTACATCCACAGCCAGAGCCTGGACAGCATCGAGGCCCGCTCGTTGAACGCCCACACGCTGGCGACCGCGACGTGGCGGCACGTCGAGCTGACGCTCGCATCGACCGTGCTGGTCATCCTGATCGCCGTGCCGCTCGGCATCGTGTTGACCCGGCCGTTCACCCGCCGGTTCCGGACCGGCCTGCTCGCCGTGTTCAACCTCGGCCAGGCTGTTCCGACCATCGGGGTCCTGGCGCTGCTCGCGGTGCTGTGGCTGTTTATCGGGTTCGAGGCCGCCGTCGTCGGACTGGTCATCTACACGGTCATCCCGGTGCTGCTCAACACCATGGTCGGCCTGGAACAGGTGGACGAGTCGGTACTCGAGGCGGGCCTCGGGATGGGCATGTCGAAGCTCGGCGTGCTGACCCGCCTCGAGCTGCCGCTGGCCGTGCCGATCATCCTGGCCGGCGTGCGCACCGCGCTGGTGATCAACGTCGGCACGGCAACCCTGGCGACCTACATCAACGCCGGTGGCCTCGGAGACATCATCGTGGCCGGCATGTCCAACAACCGCACCCTGGTGCTCGTCACCGGAGCCGTGCTCACCGCCGTACTGGCCCTGCTCGTCGACTACCTCGCCGGCGTGGCCGAGGACTTGCTACGCCCCAAGGGGCTGTGACATGGATGGGAGACACAACCGACCCGCTTCCGGAGCGCCATACGACACGAAACGAGGAACCGTGAAGACGATGAGAAGCAAGATCCTGGTGCTGCTGGGCGCCGGCCTGGCCCTGCTGCTGGCCGGCTGCGGTGGCTCGGGAGGCTCCGCGGGAGGCTCCGGCAACGGACCGCTCAAGGGCGCGAACCTGACCGTCGGCTCCAAGGAGTTCACCGAGTCGATCATCCTCGGCAAGATCACCGAGCTGGCCCTGCAGAACGCCGGCGCCTCGGTGAGCGACAAGACCGGGATCTCGGGGAGCTCCACGGTCCGTGCCGCCCTCACCTCGGGGAACATCGACATGTACTGGGACTACACCGGCACCGGCTGGGTGGACTACCTCAAGCACACCACCAGCAACGTTCCCTCGAACCTCTACCAGCAGGTTAAGTCCGAGGACCTGAAGAAGAACGGCATCGTCTGGCTGAAGCCGGCTCCCTTCCAGGACACCTACGCGATCGCGGTGAAGAAGCCCTTCGCCCAGCAGAACAACCTGAGCACGATGAGCGACGCGGTGAGCTACATCAAGTCCCACCCCAGCAACGGTGCCGTCTGCGCCGCCAGCGAGTTCATCAACCGGGACGACGGACTGCCCGGACTGGAGAAGGCCTACAACTTCAAGTTCACCAAGGTCGTCACCTTGGACCTGAGCCTGATCTACGCCGAGATCGGCAAGAAGTGCGCGTTCGGCGAGGTGTTCTCCACCGACGGGCGGATCATCTCCCAGAACCTGCAGACGCTCAACGACGACCAGCACTTCTTCGTCCCCTACAACGGGGCGCTGACGCTGAAGAAGCAGACGCTGGACAAGTACCCGAAGATCAAGGACGTCATGGCGCCGATCACCGCCAAGCTCACGAACAGCACCGTCACCAAGCTCAACTCCGAGGTGGACGTGCAGGGCAAGCAGCCCGAGGACGTCGCGAAGACCTGGCTGCAGGACAACGGCTTCCTGAGCTGAGCTGCACCACCTGGCGACGAGGGGCCGACCGGCGGGTCGGCCCCTCGCGTCGTCTCCTCCGCGGGGGAGCTGCCCCTGGCCCGAGCCCGCGGCTCAGCGGCCGGCGATGTAGGACAGCAGGTCCTGCCGGGTGACCACGCCGACCGGCTTGCCGTCCTCCTGCACCAGCAGGGCGTCGGCGGCCTCGAGGGCGGCCACCGCGTCGGAGACCGACTCTCCGGAGCCGATGGTGGGCAGCGGGCCGCTCATGTGCTGCTCGACCGGGTTGGTCAGCGCCGCGGTGCCCGCGAACAGCGCCTCGAGCAGGTCCCGCTCGGAGACCGACCCGGCCACCTCAGCCGCCATCACCGGTGGCTCCGCACGCACCACGGGCATCTGGGAGACGCCGTACTCCTGCAGGATGTGCACCGCATCGGCGATCGTCTCGTTGGGGTGGGTGTGCACCAGCGCCGGGATCACGCCCTGCTTGCCGTGCAGCACCTCGCCGACGGTCTGGTCCTGGGCGCTCGTCCCGAAGCCGTACTGGCTCAGCCAGTCGTCGTTGAAGATCTTGGTCAGGTAGCCGCGGCCGGAGTCGGGCAGCAGCACCACGATCACCTGGTCCTCAGCGTCCGGCCGGTCGGACAGCTCGTGCGCCAGCCGGACCGCCGCGGCGGCGGCCATCCCCGACGAGCCGCCGACGAGCAGCGACTCCTCCCGGGCCAGGCGCCGCGTCATCGCGAAGGAGTCGCCGTCGGAGACCTCGAGGACGCGGTCCGCGATGCCCTTGTCGTACGTCGCCGGCCAGAAGTCCTCCCCCACCCCCTCGACTAGGTAGGGCCGCCCGTTGCCCCCGGAGTACACCGACCCGACCGGGTCCGCCCCGACGACCTGGACCGTGGGGTTCTGCTCCTTCAGGTACCGGCCGACGCCGCTGATGGTGCCGCCGGTGCCGATCCCGGCCACGAAGTGCGTGACCTTGCCGTCGGTCTGCTTCCAGATCTCCGGTCCGGTCGACTCGTAGTGCGAGAGCGCGTTGTTGGGGTTGGAGTACTGGTCCGGCTTCCAGGCGCCCTCGATCTCGCGCACCAGCCGGTCGGAGACGTTGTAGTAGGAGTCCGGGTGCTCGGGGGCGACCGCCGTGGGGCAGACGACCACCTCGGCGCCGTACGCCTTGAGCACGTTCTGCTTGTCCTCGCTCACCTTGTCCGGGCACACAAACACGCACCGGTAGCCCTTGGCCTGCGCGACCATCGCCAGCCCGACACCGGTGTTGCCCGAGGTCGGCTCGACGATGGTGCCGCCCGGCTGCAGCGAACCGTCCCGCTCGGCCGCCTCCACCATCCGCAGCGCGATGCGGTCCTTCACCGAGCCCCCGGGGTTGAGGTACTCGACCTTGGCCAGGACCAACGGTGTCGCCTGCCCGACCACCTTCGACAACCGCAGAAGCGGGGTGTTGCCGACGAGCTCGAGGAGCGAGTTCACGTATTGCACACAGGGAGTGTAGGGGTCTCTCGCTAGTGTTGGGCCGTGGGGAAGGTCGCCGCTGCCCGCAAGCTCGCCGCCGCCGCTGCGTTCGGTGGCGGTGGCCTCTCCGTGCTCGGCGCCTCCTTCTACGGTGTGCTGCGCACCGAGGCGATCTTGGCCCGTCGGAGCATCGGCAACGCCGACGGCGTCCCGCCGGACGCCACCGGCTGGTACGGCCGCGGCCGCACCGGTTCCCCGATCAGGATCGCGCTGATCGGGGACTCCTCAGCGGCCGGGTACGGCGTGGAGACGGTGCTCGAGACACCCGGCGCCCAGCTGGCCTCCGGGGTCGCCGAGGCCGCGGACGCCCGCGTCTACCTGAAGTCCGTGGCGTTCGTGGGCGCGCAGAGCCGCGACCTCCAGAAGCAGATCGACCAGGTGCTGCCGATGGGCCCGGACGTGGCCGTCATCCTGATCGGCGCGAACGACGTGACCCACACGGTGCGCCCCTCCGAGTCGGTGCGCCTGCTGGACCGCGCGGTGCGCCGGCTGCGCGACTGTCACACCGAGGTGGTGGTGGGCACCTGCCCGGACCTGGGCACCGTCGAGCCGATCGCGCCGCCGCTGCGTCAGGTCGCCCGTGCCTACTCACGCCGGTTGGCGGCGGCGCAGACCATCGCCGTGGTGGAGGCGGGCGGCCGGAGCGTCTCGCTGGCCTCGGTCCTGGGCCCGGAGTTCGCCGCCGCGCCGGCACTGCTGTTCGGGCCCGACCGGTTCCACCCCTCCGTGGCCGGCTACTCCCACCTCGCCTCGGTGCTGCTGCCGTCGGTGCTCGGGGCACTGGGCATCATCACCGCCGAGGACGTCCGTCCGGAGACGTTCCGCGGAGAGGCCGTGCTGCCGGTGACCTTCGCAGCCGTCGAGGCCGCGGCCCGACCGGGCACCGAGGTGGACGGCGCCCGCGTCGGCGGCGCCGAGCGCGGCGAGCGCGGCCGGTGGGCGCTGCTGCGCCGGCGCCGGCGCCGGCCCGGGACGGCCACCGAGGAGCCGGCCGCCGACGAGACCGCTGCCGACGAGACCGCACCGCCGCCGGCCGAAGACGCCGGGTCAAGCCGGTGAGCGGCCCGTGGCCGACACCGTTGCCTCCCCGGCGCGGCTCTTCAGCCGCCGCTCCACCCGGTCGGCCACCCCTTCCAGCGCCCGTCGCTCGTGGTCGTCGAAGTCCTCCTTCCTGATCGCCGTCCGGGTGCGTTCCAGCTGCGACTCCAGCACCGGGAACAGGTCCGGCGGCACCCGCCAGGCCAGGTCATCGAGCACTTGCAGGATCCGCTCGACGACCTGGGCGTCGGAGCCGCCGTAGCGTCGCGGCTGGTCCAGCGCCAGCCCGACCAGCTTGCCGAACCCGGGCCGGTGCAGCAGCACTCGCGAGCACCCGTCCTCGTCCGTGAGCACGACCGGGCCGAGCCGGCGCTCGCCGAGCTGGCACAGCAGGGCGGAGATGTGGCCGAGCGCGTGGATCGCGGTCGTGGGGTCGTTGACCCCCGGGGAGAGCGCCTTGTTCGCCACGTCGGTGAGCTGTCGCAGGCCGTGACTCACGTCCGCCGTCGGGGTGCGCTCGAAGCCGATCCGCACGTGGCGCCCGATCCGCTCCCGGGCCTCCTCGGGCCGGGCACCGGCCTCGAGCGCCCACAGGTGCCCGATCGGTGTGCGCTCCACGACCAGGTTGCCGGGACCGGCCTCCAGCTCGACCAGCACCCCGGTGTCCTTGGCCACGGCCAGCAGCCGCTCCTCATCGATGTCGTTGACGAACCCGGAGCCGGGGGCGAGCACCGGCAGCGCGTCCTTCGGCCGCTGCGGCTCCCGGGGGCTCTCGGCGTCCTCCTCGCGGACGAGCACCGAGCCGATCGTCGCGTTCGCCTCCTGGTGGACGTTGCGCAGCATCGTCTCCACACGGATCTTCTGCACCAGGTGCGCCAGGAACAGCACCAGCCCCAGCACGCTGAGCAGGGCGAGCACGAAGGCCACCGTCACGGCGATCCGTGGGACAGCCGACGGGCCGGCGCCGCTGCCGCTGTGCACCTCGCGCAGCGCGGTCAGCGAGTACGCGAACGTGGCCAGGAACAGCCCCAACGTGACCTGCACGAACTCGTCGGAGGCGAACGTGCGCAGCAGCCGCGGAGAGAACTGGCTGCTGGCCAGCTGGAGGGTCACCACGGTCAACGAGAACGTCAACGAGGTGACGGAGATGAGCGAGGTGGCGATCGAGGCCAGCACCGTGCGGGCCGCGTTCGCGTCTCCGCCGAACAGCATCGTGCCCAGCCAGGCAGGCAGCGAAGAGTCCACGTGCGCGTCCGCCGCCGGCAGGAGGAAACCCGCGACCACCGCGACCACGACCGCCAGCGACGGGATCGGCCACAACTGGGCACGCACCGCATCACGCAGGGTGTTCAGCAGCCGGACAACGGCCGGCCCCGTGCTCGAGTCCACCCCCAGCGTCTACCCAGCCACGGCGCCGGCAAAGCCGGGTCGGACGGGTCGGCCGGTCACCGGCTCGGTGACCGACCGCACGCTCAGTTGCCGCGCAGCATCGACAGGATGCGCAGCAGCTCGATGTAGAGCCAGACGATGGTCACCGTCAGCCCGAAGGCCGCCCGCCAGGACTCACGCTCCGGAAGCCGGGCGGCGACACCCCGCTCGACGTAGTTGAAGTCGAGCACCAGCATCAGCACGCCGAGCACCAGTCCCACCAGGCTCGCGATGAACCCGATCGCACCGAACTCGTTCCAGCCGAACGGCATCCCGAACAGACCGAGCACGAAGTCGAGCAGCACCAGCCCGACGAAGCCGAAGCTCGCGATCACCACGACCTTGCGGAACTTGTCGCTGACCCGGATGTTGAAGAACTTGTACGCCGCCAGGGTGCCCGCGAAGGCGACGACGGTGCCGAGCACCGCGTTGGCGACCACCCCGGGGAAGGCCTGCTCGAACACCCGGCTGACCGCGCCGAGGAACACGCCCTCGATCAGCGCGTAGGCCACCACCAGCGCGGGGCTGACCACGCGCTTGAACGAGACGGCGAAGCCCAGGCCCATGCCCACCAGGGCGGCGCCCATCGCGAGCGGGTACAGGCCCTGCGGCAGCAGCACCCAGGTCGCAGCGGCGGCCAGCACGAGCAGGCCGAGGGTGATGCCGGTCTTCTGGACCACCGAGTCGATGGTCATCGGCCCCTCGTCGACGTACGACGGGGCAGTCGGCGCGCCGTACGAGCCGGCTCTCGAGCCGCTCGCCGAGCTGCCGTACGCCGGGTAGCTGATTCCGTTGCCCGGGTAGGTCCGGTCGCCGTAGGCGTTCCCCCGGCCGTTGAAGCCGGACGAGCGCGTGAACACGGGGTTGTTGCTCTGCACGGTGGTCTCCTCGTCGATCGGACCGCCAGTCTACGGGTCTCGCCTGAGGCAACGCTGGGGACGAGCCCGATGTTCCGCGTTTCGCCCACCGTGGCGTCTGACCGTTATATCCTGGTTCGTCACCACCCCTGCCCCGCAGCCCGGCGCTCGGGGTTAACCTTCGAGGACCACTGAGGTCAGACGAAGGAGAGACAGGTGGCGATCGCACTCCCGCAAGCCAAGTCCGTGACGACGAACCCCACCCAGGACCAGCTCAAGGAGCTGGTGGCGAAGATGCCGAACGCGCAGAAGACCGCGTTCGGCAACTGGCACGTCAAGGCCCGGGTCACCTCCCGTTCCGCGGGTTCGACCTTCATCGTCACCGACGATCCGTCGAAGTACTCCAAGCCGACCATGACTCCGGAGGACTACGCCGAGATTGCCCGGCGCCAGGAGGAGTGGATCGCCGACAAGGACATGATCCTGGTCGAGGGGTACATCGGCCCGGAGAACTCCCCGCTGCGGCGGCCGGCCCGCCTCTACATCGAGACGGCCGCGGCGAACATCCCGGGCATGCAGCAGCAGCTGTACTACCCCAAGGACGACGCCTGGGACGAGTCGGAGGCGCTGACCGTCATCTACACCCCCACCTGTCCGGCCGAGGGCTTCCCCGACGACCGACTGGTCACCATCGACCTGGAGAACGAGGTCACCCGGGTCTTCAACATCGACTACTTCGGCGAGTCGAAGATGGGCGGCCTGCGGATGTGGATGGAGTGGGTCTACCGGCAGGGCGCGCTGGCCATGCACGCCGGCGCCAAGGTGATCCCCACCCCCACCGGGGACAAGACCGCGCTCATCGTGGGCCTGTCCGGCACCGGCAAGACCACCACCACCTTCACCCGGCAGAACGAGTCGCTGCCGGTGCAGGACGACATCGTGGCATTGACGAAGGGCGGGGACTGCTTCGCGACCGAGAACGGCTGCTTCGCCAAGACCTTCGGCCTCGACCCGAAGGACGAGCCCACCATCCATGGCGCGCTGACCAGGCCCAGCGGCTGGCTGGAGAACGTCGCCGTCGACGAGAACGGCAACGTCGACTTCTTCGACGACTCCTACACCGCCAACGGACGCGGCACCTTCTCGCTGGCCGAGATCCCGCACCACGACCCGCGCAAGCTCGGCAGGGCCGACTTCCTGCTGATCCTGAACCG
Organism: uncultured Actinomycetota bacterium; assembly: GCA_963839365.1. Lineage (GTDB taxonomy): Bacteria > Actinomycetota > Actinomycetes > Propionibacteriales > Nocardioidaceae > DASSKA01. The sequence continues at coordinate 496,880 of CAWIUT010000010.1, read as the reverse complement.
CAACGAGTCGATCATCCCTGCGGTCGCCAAGATGAAGAGCGTGGACCAGGCGGTCGCCTACTACATGCTCGGTGAGACCAAGGGCACCTCCGCCGGCGGCAAGGCCGAGGCCGGCAAGTTCCTGCGGGTGCCAGGCACCAACCCCTTCTTCATGGGTCCGCAGTACCAGCAGGGCAACCGCCTCGGCGAGATGATCGAGTCGATGGGCTACGACTTCGAGGTCTACGTGCTCAGCACCGGCCGGGTCGGCGGCGGCGAGGACGTCGAGGGCTCGAAGAAGGTGACCATCCCGCACACCTCGGCGATCGTGAAGGCGATCGCCGAGGGCACCATCCGCTGGGAGGAGGACCCGGACTTCGGCTACCTGGTGGCCAGCTCGGTGCCGGACTTCGACGACCCGGAGCTGCTGCAGCCGCGCAAGCTCTACGAGCGGCTCGGCCGAGGCGAGGAGTACGGCGCCGCGGTGACCGCGCTGAAGAACGAGCGCCGCGACTACATGAAGCAGCACACCGGTCTCGCCCCGCACGTGATCGCCTCGCTCGGCTGAGGGATCTCCCAAAGGACGCTGAGAAACCGTCACGTCATTCGGTCCTGGGCCGTCTGAGGTGACGGTTTCGCGGTATCAGATGGTTTGCTGGTTCCGTGCGCAATCGAGATATCTGGGAACGGACCTTGACCGAGACCGCGGCCGCGGCACTGGGACAGGAGCACCGCGACGACCCGGTGCTCCCGGGCAGCGGCGGACCGGCGGGCAACGCCCGGCTGACCGCCTGGACCGGGCTGTGCCTGCTCGTGGCCTTCCTGGCCGAGCTGGTCACCCTGCTGAACGTACGCGGGCTGATCAGCTGGCACCTGGCGATCGGGGTGCTGCTGATCCCGCCGGCGCTGCTCAAGACCGTGACGACCGGGTGGCGGATCCTGCGCTACTACACCGGCCACCCGGCGTACCGCACCGCCGGCCCGCCCCCGATGCCGTTGCGTCTGCTCGGCCCGCTCGTCGTGCTCAGCACGCTGGGTCTGCTCGGCACCGGTCTCGCCCTCGTGCTGGTCGGCAACCCAGCCAGCTGGAACACCCTTTTCACGGTGCTGGGCCACCCGGTCAACCTGGTCACCTTCCACCAGGGCGCGTTCATCGTCTGGGCCGTAGCCACCGGCCTGCACGTGCTGGCCCGCACCATCCCGGCCTGGCAGATCGCCCGGAGCCGTTCGGTGCCCGGACCCGTCAGGCGCGGCGGGGCCCTGGTCGGGATGCTCGCGCTGGCCGCCGCCTCGGTGGGCTGGGTGCTCGTGCAGTCCGGCGGCTGGCAGGACCAGCCGTCCTTCCACCCCGACGATGGCGCGCGCATCACCTCGGTGCCCCCGGTGGGACTCGAACCCACACTGAGAGGTGTTTAAGACCTCTTCCTCTGCCGTTGGGATACGGGGGCAGGCGTCCGCCCGCGGGCACGGGGGGACCCGGGCTCAAAGATAGGTCTTGCGGGTGTGCACGGCGTGCGCACCCGCCACCCGGTCCAGGAACAGCAGTCCCGCGCAGTGGTCGATCTCGTGCTGCAGCGCCCGGGCCTCGAACGCTTCCGCCCCCAGCCACACCTGCTCTCCCGAGCCGGGCAGCACGCCGGACACGGTCAGCCGGGTCGCCCGCTTCACGTCGCCGGTGAGGTCCGGCACGCTCATGCAGCCCTCCCGGGCCCGCTCGTTGCGGGACGCCTCCTGCACCACCGCGTTGCACAGCACGAACGTGCCGTGGTGGCTGCGGGTCTTCGGGTGCGCGGACACGTCGACGCAGAACACCTGCAGCGACTTGCCCACCTGCGGCGCCGCCAGCCCGACGCAGCCGGGCGAGACCCGCATCGTGGCCACCAGGTCCGCGGCCAGCCGGACCACCTCGTCGCTGTGCGGGTCGACCGGCTCGGCGGGTCTGGACAGCACCGGGTCCGGTGCGCGCACGACCGGGCGCACCCGGCCCCCGACGAGGATGCGCTCGGTCCACCGGCCGACGGTGTCCGCGACCAGGCCATCGCTCACAGCTCGTCGCTCTCCACCGGCCGCAGCCCGACGTCCACCCCCAGCTCGGCGGCCACCCGGGACAGCGCCTCGGCCAGCGCACCGGTGTCCGCCCCCTCGGGCAGGTCCACCTCGGCGACCACGAGGTACAGCTCGCCGGCCAGCCGGGTGGTCAGGTCGGTGATGTTCCCACCGAAGCGGGCCACCTCGCCGGAGACCGCCGACACGATCCCGGGCCGGTCGCCGCCGTGCACGCTCAGCACGTACGACGCGGCGACCGGGTCGTGCGCCGGCTGCTCGGGCACCCCCCGCACGGTCACGGTCAGCGACCCGTCCTCGGTCAGCGGCGCGAGCGCCCGCTCGATCTCCTCGGACCCGGCCGCCCCGGCACAGATCAGCGTCATCGCGAAGTGACCGCGCAGCAGCGTCATCGTGGAGTCCTCGAGGTTGAGCCCGAGCTCGGCGAGGATCCCGGTGGTCTGGGCGATGATCCCCGGCCGGTCGTGGCCGAGGACGGTGATGGCCTGAGGAGTCACGGCGGTCATCCTTGCACCACGCCGCCGAGCTGCGCCGCGCGTCTCAGCACCGCGTCGAGCATCGGCTCGGTGAGCCGACCGGTGAACGTGTTCTGCTGCGAGGGGTGGTAGCTGCCCAGCAGGGTCACCGGCTCCGCGTCCGGCGGGTGGAGCAGCACCTCCGCCCCGTGGCCGAACCGCGGCTTGGGCCGCGGCACGTCGTACCCCAGCACGCGGAAGGTGCGCAGCGCCGCGTCCCAGCCGTAGCCGCCGAGGCAGACCACCGCGCGCACCCAGGGCAGCACCAGCGCAACCTCGCGCACCAGCCACGGCGCGCAGGTGTCCCGCTCGGTGACCGACGGTCGGTTGTCCGGCGGCGCGCAGCGCACCGTCGCCACCATCCGGGTGCCCAGCAGGCGCTGTCCGTCGCCCGCGTGCACCGAGTGCTCCTGCGCGGCCAGCCCGACCCGGTGCAGCGCCGCGAACAGCCAGTCGCCGGACCGGTCGCCGGTGAAGATCCGGCCGGTGCGGTTCCCGCCGTTGGCGGCCGGCGCCAGCCCCACGACCAGCACGCCCGGTTCCGGGTCGCCCCAGCCGGCGACCGGGCGACCCCAGTACGGCTGGTCGGCGAACGAGGCGCGCTTCTTGGCAGCCACGTCCTCGCGCCACCTCACCAGCCGCGGGCAGGCCCGGCACACCGACACCGCGGCGTCCAGCGCGCCGAGCTCCTCGGCGGCGGCGAGCCGCCTCACCTGGGCCGCGCTGCGGGCCACCGGGGTGTCGGCGGCGGCGGGGTCGTCGGGCCAGCCGATGCCCGGCGGCGTGGGCGACGGGAACGGCTGTCCGGTGACCGGGTGCGGGAGTACGTCGGACATGGCAGCATCCTCCCCGATCCGGCGACCGGTCAGGCGACCGACCAGGCGATGCCGTCGAGGATGTCGGTCTCGGAGACCAGCAGGGAGTCGACCGAGGTGCGGCGCAGCACCCGGTCCAGGATCAGCGCGCCACCGCCGATCACGTCCGCGCGCCCGGGGTGCATGAACGGCAGCGCCCGCCGCTCCGCGACGCTCATCGCGAGCAGCTCGGCGGTGCCCCGGTGCACGTCCTCGACGGGGAGCCGGGCGTGGTGGACGCGTTCGCGCAGGTAGCCGGGCAGCCCGAGCACGTGCGCGGCCACCGTGGTGACCGTGCCGGCCACCCCGACCACGGTGGCAGCCTGCTCCACCGGCACCGAGCAGCCGTCCAGCGCGGCGTCGACGTCGGCGACCGCGGCGGCGACCTCTGCCGCGGTGGGCGGGTCCGAGGGCATCCGCCGCTCGGTCATCCGCACCGAGCCGATGTCCAGCGAGTGCGCCGCAGTGACCGCACCGTGCCGTTCGCCGAGGATCAGCTCCGTGGAGCCTCCGCCGATGTCCACCACGAGGTGGGGTGCCGCGACGTCCGCCCCCAGCGAGCGGGTCGCCCCGTCGTACGTGAGGGCCGCCTCCTCGTCGCCGGTGACCACCTCCGGGGTGATGCCGAGCCGCTCCCGGACCCCGTCCAGGAACGCCTGCGCGTTGTCGGCGTCGCGGGCCGCGGAGGTGGCGCAGAACCGGACCGCCTCGGCACCGTGCTCGGCCACGAGCGCGGAGTACTCCTCCACGGCGGCGAACACCCGGGCCAGTGCCTCCTCGGCGAGCCGGCCGGTGCGATCCACGTCCTGGCCGAGCCGGACCACCCGCATCTCCCGGACCAGCTCGCGCTCCTCACCGGTGGCCGGGTCGAGGTCGGCGACCAGCAGCCGGATGGTGTTGGTGCCGCAGTCGATGCCGGCGGCGCGGGTCACTGCTCCTCCTCGAGCACGACGCACGGACCGCCGGCCCAGAACGCGCCGATCCGGTCCAGCACCTCATCGCCCAGGGGGTTCACGCCGCGTCCCTGTGCCAGGGCCTGGGCGGCCAGCACGTGCAGGCACTTGACCCGGTCGGGCATCCCGCCCGCGGAGACCCCGGCGATCTCGGGCACCTGCGCCAACGACTCACGGAAGCTCAGGTAGGCCTGGTGCGCGCGCCGGTAGGCCGCGGCCAGCCCGGGATCCTGCTCCAGCCGTTGGGTCATCTCCCGCATCAGGCCGGACGCCTCCAGGGTGCCGATCCGGGACGCGGCCCGCGGGCAGGTGAGGTAGAAGGTGGTCGGGAACGGAGTGCCGTTCTCGAGCCGGGGCCGGGTGGCCACCACGTCGGGGTTGCCGCACGGGCAGCGGTGGGCCACGTCGTGGATGGCGCGCGGGGGCCGGCCCAGCTGGGCACCCACCACCGCCTCGTCGCGGGCGGCGATCAATGCAGCCTGATCTTCTTCAGCGGGGCGGGGTGGTGGCCGGCGTTCTCCTTGGGCGGGTTGCCGGCCGCGACCACGCTGCCCCAGGCGGACTGGTACCAGGTCGCCTGCTGGGTCCTTGCCCCCGGCTTGGCGTCCGACGGCAGGGAGTCGGGGTTGTCCAGCAGCTTGCCGTTCTTACCGATCACCTGGAACCCGATCTCACCGGGCATCACCCAGCCGAACCGGGCCCGGGCGCGGGCCTCGACGAAGTGCGGGTCCTGCCAACGCTCGTTCTCCCGTTGCAGCGCCGCGATCCGGGACTTCGCGTGGTGGATGTTGGTCTGCAGCGCGTTGATGTGGTGCTGCTGGCGCAGGTAGGCCCGCATGCTGGAGGCGTAGGAGACGACGAGCACCGCCACCACCAGCACGAGTACCGCGGCCCGCCCGGTGAACCGGGAGCGGGTCTCGGCCGCCGCGGCCGGCGGCGGGGCGGTCGACCGGGAAGCGTTGCGGGCCCCGGGTCTGCTGCTGGGCCGGGCGCCGGCCCGGCTCGCGGAGGCGGGGCCGGAGCCACGACCCGACGTGCGACCGGCCCGGGAGCGGGCGTCGCGCGCCGACGGGTGCGAGGCCATCGGCCCTAGCCCTCCCGCCGGTACCGCGGGAACGCGGCGAGGCCCGCGTAGCGGGCGGCGTCGTCGAGCTCCTCCTCGATGCGCAGCAGCTGGTTGTACTTCGCGACCCGCTCCGTGCGGGCCGGCGCGCCGGTCTTGATCTGGCCGCAGTTGGTGGCCACCGCGAGGTCGGCGATGGTGGTGTCCTCTGTCTCCCCCGACCGGTGGCTGATCATGCAGCGGAACCCGCTGCTGTGGGCCAGCGCAACCGAGTCCAGGGTCTCGGTGAGCGAGCCGATCTGGTTCACCTTGACCAGCAGCGCGTTGGCGGCCCGCTCGGCGATGCCGCGACCCAGCCGCTCCACGTTGGTCACGAACAGGTCGTCGCCGACCACCTGCACCGTGTCACCGAGCGCCGCGGTCAGCGCGGTCCAGCCGGCCCAGTCCTCCTCGGCGAGCGGGTCCTCCAGCGACACGATCGGGTAGGACGCCACCAGGTCGGCGTAGTAGGCCTGCAGCTGCTCGGCCGACTTCTGCTGGCCCTCGAACCGGTAGGCGCCCTCGTCGTACAGCTCGGTGGCCGCCACGTCGAGCGCGAGCACGATGTCCTCGCCGAGGCGCAGACCGGCCTTGCCGACCGCCTCGGCGATCAGGTCCAGCGCCTCCCTGTTCGAGCCCAGGTCCGGGGCGAAGCCACCCTCGTCGCCGAGCCCGGTGGACAGCCCCTTCTCCTTCAGCACCGCCTTCAGCGCGTGGTACACCTCCGCGCCGTGCTGCAGCGCCTCGGCGAACGTGGGCGCGCCCACCGGCGCGACCATGAACTCCTGCACGTCCACGCCGTTGTCGGCGTGCGCGCCGCCGTTGAGGATGTTCATCATCGGCACCGGCAGCAGGTGCGCGTTGGGGCCGCCGACGTAGCGGAACAGCGGCAGGTCCGCGGAGTCCGCGGCTGCCTTGGCCACCGCCAGGGAGACGCCCAGGATGGCGTTCGCGCCGAGCCGCTCCTTGTTCGCGGTGCCGTCGAGGTCGAGCAGCCGCTGGTCGACCAGCCGCTGCTCGGAGGCCTCGAAGCCGATCAGCTCCGGCCCGATCACGTCCAGCACACCGCTGACGGCGTTCTGCACGCCCTTTCCGCCGAAGCGCTCGCCCCCGTCGCGCAGCTCCACCGCCTCGAAGGCACCGGTGGAGGCACCCGACGGCACCGCCGCCCGGCCGATCGTGCCGTCGTCGAGGGCGACCTCGACCTCGATGGTGGGGTTGCCGCGCGAGTCAAGGATCTCGCGTGCGCCGACGGCCTCGATGGACGCCACAGCCTGCTCCTCGGTCGATGGTTCTCAGGTCGATGGTTCTCAGGGACTAGCCGGTCCCCCGGCGACATGGGCCAGCCTAACCGCGCACCGGCCCGACTCCGGGGAGGGCTCGCCTGGGCCGGCCGTCAGGCGGCCAGTCAGGCAGCCAGTCAGGCGGGCGGCTCGGCGGGGGGCTCGGCGGCGCGCACGGCCTCGGCGAGGCGACGTACGGCGTCGCGCAGCTCCTGCTCCGGGTCCAGGCCGGCCTCCCGGGCCCGCACCACCAGGGCGAGCAGCTGGTCGCCGAGGTCATCCCCGGCACCGACGGCCGGCCCGACCCCCACCTTCGCGGCCCGGCCGAGCACCTTGTCGGCCAGCGCCAGCGCGGGCAGCGCCACCGGGACGCCCTCGAGCACCGAGCTGCGGGACTTCTCGGCGGCCTTGAGGGTCTCCCAGCTGGCCTCCACCTCCCCTGACGACGGAGGGTCGGCGTCCTTTGCACGAGCGAACACGTGCGGGTGCCGGTACACCAGCTTGTCGACGATGCCCGCGGCCACGTCGTCGATGTCGAAGCCGTCGTGCTCCGCGGCGACCCGGGCGTGGAAGACCACCTGCAGCAGCAGGTCGCCGAGCTCCTCCCGCAGGTGGCTGTCGTCGCCGGACTCGATCGCCTCGAGCGTCTCGTAGGTCTCCTCGAGCAGGTACCTCGCCAGGGAACGGTGGGTCTGCTCGCGGTCCCAGGGGCAGGAGCTGCGCAGCCGGTCCATCACGGTCACCAGGTCCAGCAGCCGGGCCCCGGGCACGTCGTACGAGCCGTGCAGCACCTCGACCTCCGGGAGGGCACGGTCGGTCTCGGCGCCGGCTACGATCGCGGTGGCCAGCGCGGCAGGCAGCGACGCGGCCTCCTCGTCGGAGGCCAGCCACAGCACGTCCTCGGACGCGGCCGCGGCGAGCAGCGCCTCGGCAGACGCCTCCGGGAGTACGTCGACGGGCCGGCCCGTCGCCTCCACGGCCCGGGCGAGCGGCAGGTCGTGGTCGGAGCACAGCACCCGGTCCGCGGACCCGACCCCGTGCCAGGCGTCCCGCGTCAACAGCCCCGGGGCGACCCGGGGGCTGGTGAGCAGCAGGGTCAGCCGCACTGCTGCGACGCGGGCAGGCCGTTCACCCACGCCGCGCTCGGCGAGGCGCTGTTGCCGGCGAGCGCGCTGCCGGAGGCGGCCACCGAGAGCGAGCCGCCGCCGGTGGCCGGCTGGAAGCTGCCGTGGTGGTAGGTCCCGAACCGTGGGTCGACGCTGACGTCGAGGTTCTTCGCCCACTGCGAGCGCAGCCGGTTCCCGGCGGCCGTGGCCTGGGCCGGCGTGATCTTGGTCTGGCCCTTGGCCTGCAGCGCCTGGCGACCGATGTCCATGAGCATCAGCTGGCCCTCCCAGTAGTTGACCAGCGCCTTCCTGAACGCCACGCGCTGGTCGGCCGGCAGCTGCTGGATGGTCTGGTTGCTGCGCGCCAGCGCAGCCGAGATCTGCTTCTGGTCCGGCCGCACCCCGTGCTGCTTTCCGAACTGCTGGGACAGGTCGGTGTCGATGAGCACCTGCAGGGCCCCCTGGCGGGCGCCGCGGGTGGCCATCGCCTGGCCGCCCGTCTGCGAGCCGGCCGCGTTCGCCGAGCACAGCCCCTGGGCCAACGCGTCCACCTGACCGGTGGAGATGCTGTCCTGGCCCACGACCGCGGCCGCGCCCGGGTGCACCGCGCACCCGGTCAGCGCGGCCAGCCCGGCCGCTGCCAGCGCAACCTTCCTGCTCAGACCTCGTGGTCGCGTCACGCTCAACTCTCCTTGCTCGATGCGTTCGTCGCGGCCGCCACGGCCTTTCCAGTCGCGTCGATCGCTGCGTCTATGACTGTCCGGGCCCACGTCAGGAGCTCCTCGTCGCGCAGGGGCTTGCCGCCCACGGGTGCGGTGGAGGGACGGGGCACGAGCATGGTACGCACGCCCTCCTTGACGATGCTCTTCGGGTACAACCGGTTCAGCCGGATCTTTGCCGACTCCGGCAGCTCGACCGGGGCGAACCGCACGTACTTGCCGGCCAGCGTGACGTCGGTGAGCCCGGCCTCCCGGGCCCTCGCCCGCAGCCGGGCCACCTCGAGCAGGCTGGTCACCGGAGCCGGCGTCGCGCCGTACCGGTCCTCGAGCTCCTCACGGATCTCGGCCACGTCGGCGTCGGAGCGCACCTCGGCCAGCCGCTTGTACATCTCCAGCCGCAGCCGCTCGCCGGGCACGTAGTCGTGCGGCAGGTGCGCGTCGATCGGCAGCTCGATCTTCACCTCCTGCTCCTGCGGCGCGTCCTCGCCGCGGAACTCCGAGACCGCCTCGCCGACCAGCCGCACGTAGAGGTCGAAGCCGACGTCGGCGATGTGCCCGGACTGCTCCCCGCCGAGCATGTTGCCGGCGCCGCGGATCTCCAGGTCCTTCATCGCGATCGCCATCCCACCGCCGAGGTCGGAGTGCTGGGCCAGCGTGGCCAGTCGCTCGTGCGCGGTCTCGGTCAGCGGCTTGTCGGGCGGGAACAGGAAGTAGCCGTAGGCGCGCTCGCGGCCGCGACCGACCCGGCCCCGCAGCTGGTGCAGCTGGGACAGGCCGAGGTTGTCGGCCCGGTCGATGATCATCGTGTTCGCGTTCGACACGTCGAGGCCGGACTCCACGATCGTGGTGCACACCAGCACGTCGAACCGCTTCTCCCAGAAGTCGACCATGACCTTCTCGAGCTGGTGCTCGCCCATCTGGCCGTGCGCGATGGCCACGCGCGCCTCGGGCACCAGCTCGCGGATGTGCGCGGCGGCCCGCTCGATGCTGTCCACCCGGTTGTGGATGTAGAACACCTGGCCCTCGCGGAGCAGCTCGCGGCGGATCGCCGCGACCACCTGCCGGTCCTCGTAGGCACCCACGTAGGTGAGCACCGGGTGCCGCTCCTCCGGCGGCGTCATGATCGTGGACATCTCCCGGATCCCGGTGATCGCCATCTCCAGGGTGCGCGGGATCGGGGTGGCGGACATGGACAGCACGTCGACCACGGTGCGCAGCCGCTTGAGCTGCTCCTTGTGCTCGACACCGAACCGCTGCTCCTCATCGACGATGATCAGCCCGAGGTTCTTGAACTTCACGTCCGGGTTCAGCAGCCGGTGCGTGCCGATCACGATGTCCACGCTGCCGTCGCGCACCCCCTCGACGGTGGCCGCCGCCTCGGCGTCGGTCTGGAACCGGGACAGCCCCTTGAGCACGACCGGGAAGCCGGACATCCGCTCGGCGAAGGTCGAGAAGTGCTGCTGCACCAGCAAGGTGGTGGGCACCAGCACCGCGACCTGCTTGCCGTCCTGGACCGCCTTGAACGCCGCGCGCACCGCGATCTCGGTCTTGCCGTAGCCGACGTCACCGCAGATCAGCCGGTCCATCGGAACCTGCCGCTGCATGTCTGCCTTGACCTCCTCGACCGTGGTCAGCTGGTCCGGGGTCTCCACGAACGGGAAGGCGTCCTCCAGCTCGCGCTGCCACGGGGTGTCCGGGCCGAAGGCGTGGCCCTTGGTGGCCTGCCGCGCGGCGTACAGCTTGATCAGCTCGCCGGCGATCTGCCGGACCGCCTTGCGCGCCCGGCCCTTGCGCCGGGCCCAGTCCGAGCCGCCCAGCCGGTCCAGGGTGGGCTGCTCCCCGCCGACGTAGCGGGTCACCTGGTCCAGCTGGTCCGTGGGCACGTACAAGCGGTCGGCGGACGGGGCTCCCCTGCCCTTGGGCTTGGAGGCGCCGTACTCCAGCACGAGGTACTCCCGCACCGCACCCTGCACGGTGCGTTGCTTCATCTCGATGTAGCGGCCCACCCCGTGGTGCTCGTGGACCACGTAGTCGCCGGGCTTGAGCTCCAGCGGGTCGATCTGCCGCTTGCGCCGGGTCGGCATCCGCCGCATGTCCTTGGTGGAGGAGCGCTGCCCGGCGATGTCCTCTCCGGTGAGCACCGCCAGGCACAGCTCGTCGTCGACGAAGCCGTGCGGCAAGGTGGCGGTGGTGACGTGCACGACCCCCTCGGTGATGTCGTCGGCGGCGGGCAGCTCGTCGGCGACCCGGACCGGCACATCGTGCTCGCCGAGCACCTCGGCCATCCGCTGCGCGGGACCGTGCCCCTCGGTCAGCAGCACCACCCGGGACCCGCCGTGCAGCCAGGAGCGGATGTCCGCGACGGCGCGCTCCACGTCGCCGAGGTAGGCCTCGACCGGCTTGACGTCGACCGCCCGGGACTCCACCGCGCCCGCCTCGACGTCGAACGGCTCGCCGGTGTCCGGGTCGATGAAGGAGACGACCGCGCCGGCCACGTCCCGCACCGGCTCGTCCCCCGGTGGCTCAGGAGCCGGCGAACCGGGGCCACCGCCCGTCAAGTCCAGCCCGAACGGCGACACGCTCCACCACGGCTTGCCCTGCTGGAGGCTGATCGCCCGCACCTCGGCGAGCGTCTTGTAGGACGCCTTGCCCAGGTCGATCGGGGAGTCCCCGCCCGCGGCGGCAGCAGCCCAGGATGCCTGCAAGAACTCCTCGCTGGTGGCCACCAGGTCGTGCGCCCGGGTGCGGACCCGTTCCGGGTCGAGGACCAGGACGTGGGAGTCGGCGGGCAGCAGGTCCACCAGCATCTCCATGTCGTCGACCAGGGCCGGGGCGAGCGACTCCATGCCCTCGACCGCCTGCCCCTCCCCGAGCTTCTCGGCCAGCTCGGCCAGCTCCGGGCGGGCCCGTCCGAGCTCCCTGGCCCGCTCGCGCACCTCGTCGGTGAGCAGCAGCTCGCGGCACGGCGGCGCCCACAGCGACTTCACCGGCTCCAGGGACCGCTGGTCCGCGACCGCGAAGGCGCGGATCTCGTCGATCTCGTCGCCGAAGAACTCCACCCGCAGCGGGTGCTCCTCGGTGGGAGGGAACACGTCGACGATGCCGCCGCGGACCGCGAACTCGCCGCGCTTGTCCACCATGTCCACTCGTGAGTACGCCGCGCCGGCCAGCCGCCGCACCACGTCCTCGAGGTCGTGCTCCTCGCCGACCGCCAGCTCGACGGGCTCCAGGTCGGCCAGCCCCTTGACCTGCGGCTGGAGCACCGACCGGACCGGGGCGACGACCACCTTCACCGGCCCGTTGGCCTCCTCGTTGCCGGGGTGGCGGAGCCGGCGCAGCACCGCGAGGCGGCGGCCGACGGTGTCGCTGCGCGGCGACAGCCGCTCGTGCGGCAGGGTCTCCCAGGCCGGGTAGTAGGCCACCTGCGAGGGGTCCATCAGCCCGCCCAGCGCGGTCACCAGGTCCTCGGCCTCCCTCGCGGTGGCGGCCACCACCAGCACCGACCGGCCCGCCTCGACCATTCCCCGGACCACGAACGGCTGCATCGCGGGAGGGGCGGTGAGGTCCAGGGCCGGGACGACGGCTCCCCGGGCGTCGTCGACCGCGGCTGCCAGGGTCTTGTTGCGCAACGCCAGCTCGGCCAGACCCGTCACGTTCACGTTAGGACTCCCCGTGCACAGCGCAACTGCCCCCTGCCGGGACAGCGAGGGGGTTCGGGAGACGAGTCTACGGGGCCGCAGCGACTACCCTGTGGTGCACCCGGAGGGGAAGGGGGCGCGATGCTCGAAGCGTTCGGTGCAGCCTTCAGTGAGCCCTTCGGCCAGGGCTGGCAGCAGGTCGCTGACCTCTTCCTCGCCTTCGCGCTGTCCACCGGCATCGGCCTTGAGCGCGAGCTGCGCCAGAAGAGCGCCGGCATGCGCACCCACACCCTGGTCGGGGTGGGCTCGGCGCTGATCGTGCTGGTATCGAAGTACGGCTTCAGCGACGTGCTCGGTCCGAACACCACGCTGGACCCCGCACGGGTGGCGGCACAGATCGTGTCCGGCATCGGCTTCATCGGCGGCGGGCTGATCTTCGTGCACCGCGGCGCGGTCAGCGGCCTGACCACCGCGGCCGCGGTCTGGCTGACCGCCGCGGTCGGGATGGCCGCGGGCGCCGGGCTGCCGGTGCTGGCCGCGCTGACCACCGGGGCGTACTTCCTGGTGGTGTTCGGCTACACACCGCTGATCGACCGGCTGCCCGGGTCGAAGTACGCCCCGTCGACCCTGGCCGTCTCCTACCTCGGCGGCCAGGGGGTGCTGCGGCGCGCCCTGGGCGAGTGCACCAGCCGCGGGTTCGTGGTCCGTCACCTGACGACCGGGCGCAGCTCCGAGCGGCCGAGCGAGCCGGGCGCGGTGTCGGTGCAGCTGCAGGTGCAGGGCAAGGGCTCGGTCACCGAGCTGGCCGCCGCGCTGGCCGAGCTCGACGGCGTGGTGCGGGTGGACGCCGAGGACGCCGGCGTCAACCCCGGCTGAGACTACGGTGGCTGCCATGGCATCCGGAGGGTCCCCCGCGGTGGACGTCGAGGTCGACGACAAGGTGGTGCGGGTCACCAACCCGGGCCGGGTGTACTTCCCGGCACGCGGCGAGACCAAGCTCGACCTGGTGCACTACTACCTGGCGGTCGGCGACGGGATCGTCAACGCGCTCTACGAGCGGCCGTGCATGCTGCACCGGTTCCCGACCGGGGTGACCGGCGAGAAGGTGCACCAGAAGCGGCTGCCGCAGGGCGCGCCCCCGTGGATGGAGACGGTGCGGGTGCACTTCCCCCGCTGGAACCGCACCGCCGACGAGCTGTGCGTCACCGAGCTGGCCCAGGTGGTCTGGGCGGTGCAGATGTCCACGGTGGAGTTCCACCCCTGGAACACCCGCAGGACGGCCGTCGAACTGCCCGACGAGTGGCGCATCGACCTCGACCCCGGACCGGAGTGCGACTACGCCACGGTGCGCCGGGTCGCGCACGTCGCGCACGAGGTGCTCGACGAGCTCGGGGCGGTCGGCTGGCCGAAGACGTCCGGCGGCGCCGGGATGCACGTGTACGTCCGGATCAAGCCCGAGCACGGGTTCACCGACGTACGACGGGCCGCGCTCGCGTTCGCCCGGGAGGTCGAGCGCCGCGCCCCCGACGACGTGACCACCACCTGGTGGCGCAAGGACCGGGACCCGGCCAAGCTGTTCGTGGACTACAACCAGAACGCCCGGGACCACACGATCGCCGGCGCCTACTCGGTGCGCGGGAACCCGGAGGCGACCGTCTCCACGCCGGTCCGGTGGGACGAGGTGGACTCCGTCGAGCCGGGCGACTGCACGATCGCCACCGTGCCGGCCCGCTACGCCGAGCTCGGCGACCTGCACGCCGGCATCGACGAGGCGGTCTTCGACATCGGCGCGCTGCTGGAGTGGGCCGACCGGGACGAGGCCGCCGGTGCCGCCGCCCCGCCCGAGGACTGATCCGCCCCTTTGTCGAACCGGCACTCGCGCAGCGCCCAACCGGCGTGAGGGAGGGCCATATCGCCCCACATGCGACGTTATGGCCCCCTGCTAAGCAAGTTCCGGGGCCACAGGGGCTCACATGCGACGTTGTGGCCCTCGGCTCGCCGAGCAGGCGGCAGAGCCGGCCGGCCCCCACCAGCAACCCGGGTGACGGGCCGCGCAGAGCTCGAACTTTGGGCTCGACACCACGCGAGCGCCAGCTCGCACCGGTCAGATCGGGAGGCCCTCGGCGGCGAGCCGGTGGCGCAGCTCCTCGATACCGTCGTCGATCGACCAGCACACGGTCCGCATCCCCAGTGCGCCGGCCACCTCGCCGTACCCGCTCGCGTCGTCGACCAGCAGCACCTCGTCCGCCGGCAGGCCCACCCGACCCAGCACCTGCTCGAAGAACCCCGGCGAGGACTTGGTGGCGCCGAGGTCGCAGGAGTAGAACTCCGCGTCGAACGTCTCGTCGTAGCGCAGCGAGCTGCGCATGTACGTGGCCCGGTAGGCGTGCTGGTTGGAGGCCAGGTAGCAGCGCACCCCGGCGTCGCGCAGCTCGCGCACCAGGTCCAGCGTCGGCGCGCAGGCCTCGATCCGGCGCCAGTGCGCGATCAGCGCCTCGGTGTCGACGGGGACCTGCCAGCGGCGGACCACCTCGTCGAGCACGTCGGCGAACTCGCGCTCACCGACCATGGCCGGCGCCTCGGCGGCGAACAGGTCCTCGACGAACGCGTCGCCGTGCTGTCGCAGCTGCTCGTCCCAGCCGGGCGGGTTTGACTGGGTCACCCCGTCGGCGTCGAACAGCACCGCACGCACGCCCATGCCCAGGCCTGCGCCCTCAGCCCTTCTCGGCCCAGAAGGCTTTCACGAACGAGGTGATCGGCTCGGCGAGCTCCGGCCGGCACACCAGCAGGTCCGGAAGCAGCACGTCGTCCTGGTTGTAGTGCAGGTCCGCGCCGTCCGCCCGGCTGGTGTGCAGCCCGGCCGCGCGGGCCACCGCGACGGGCGCGGCGGAGTCCCACTCGTACTGTCCGCCGGCGTGCACGTAGGCGTCGGTGACGTCGCGGACCACCGAGATGACCTTCGCACCGGCGGAGCCCATCGGCACCAGCTCGGCGCCGATCCGCTCCGCGAGGGCGGCGACGAACTCCGGCGGCCGGGTGCGGCTGACCGCGATCCGCGGCCGCCGGAGCTCGTCAGCGGTCCGCGGCGGTACGACGGGCGGCTGGCCGGTGCTGAACGTCGTGCCGAGCCCGGGCTGTGCCACGGCACCGGCGACCAGATCGCCGCCCTCCCCGGTGCCCTCGGATGAGCGCTGCCACAGCGCCACGTGCACCGCCCAGTCGTCGCGAGGCGGCTCGGAGAACTCCCGGGTGCCGTCCAACGGATCGATGATCCACACCCGCCGCGCCGACAGCCGGTCCCGGTCGGTGTGCGTCTCCGGCCCCTCCTCGGACAGCACGACGTCCTCGGGGCGGTGCTCGGCCAGCAGCCGCATCAGGAACTCGTGCGAGACCCGGTCGCCGGCGTCCTTGAGCTCCTTGCCGACCAGGCCCTGGCCGCGGAGCTCGGTGAGCAGGTCACCGGCGGCGCCGGCCGCCCAGGCGGCGAACGCATGGTCGTCGTGCAGTGCGGACTCGGGGGGTGTGGGCATCAGGGTCACCAGGGCAGCCTCTCACGGGGCCGGTCAGCTGTTGAACTGTGTCTGGGCCTTCTCCAGCCCCTCGGTGACCAGGCACTCGACGGCGTCCGCGGCCCGGTCGATGCCGAACGGCAGCAGCTTGCGCTCGCTGGCGGAGTAGTCCGACAGCACGAAGTCCGCCGGGGACTGGCGGCCCGGAGGCCGGCCGATGCCGACCCGGATCCGGTGGAACTCCCCCGAGCCGAGCGAGGCCCGGACCGCCTTCAGGCCGTTGTGCCCGTTGTCGCCACCGCCGCGCTTGACGCGCAGGGTGTCGAAGGGGATGTCCAGCTCGTCGTGGATAACCACCACCCGGTCCACCGGCACCTTGTAGAAGGAGGCGAGGGTGGAGACCGGGCCGCCGCTCTCGTTCATGTAGCTGCGGGGCCGGGCCAGCACCACCCGGGGGCCGCCGATGCCGAGCCGGCCCTCGACCACGTCGGCGCGGCGGGACTTGTGGGCACGGAAATTCGCACCCATCCGGTCGGCGAGCTCGTCGGCGACCATGGCGCCGATGTTGTGCCGGTTCCCGGCGTACGACGGGCCGGGGTTGCCCAGCCCGACGACCAGCCACACGTCGTCAGCCATCGAGACCAGCCCTCACCCGGGCCGGGATCACTCGCCTTCGGAGTCCGCCGACTCCTCCGACTCCGGTGCGGAGGTCTCGGCGGCCGCCTCGGCCTCGGACTCCTCGTGCTCGATGCCGACCTCGGCCTCCGCCTCGGCCAGCTCCTCCTCGAGCTCCTCGGCCGTCGGCGCGTGGGTGACGTGCACGATCAGCGTCTCGTCGTCGAGCTGCACGGTGGAGCCGCGCGGCACGTCCAGGTCCTTGGCCAGCACCTGGGCGCCGGCCTCGGCGCCCTGGAGGGAGACCTCGATGTACTCGGGGATGTGGGTGGCCTCGGCCTCCACGGTCACCGAGCTGTGCTCGGTGATCACCATGGTCTCCGGGGCGGGCTCGCCGGTGACGTGCACGGGCACCTCGACGGTGACCTTCTCGCCCTTCTTGACCAGCATCAGGTCCAGGTGCTCCAAGAAGCCCTTGATCGGGTCGCGCTGCACCTGCTTGGGGATCGCCAGCTGGGACTTGCCCTCCACCACGATGGTGAGCAGCGCGTTCACGCCGCCGTGCTTGAGCGCGAGCATCGTCTCGTGCCCCGGGAGCGTGACGTGCACCGGCGGCGTGCCGTGGCCGTACAGCACCGCGGGCACCTTGTCTGCGCGGCGGATCCGGCGGGCCGCGCCCTTGCCGAACTCGCTGCGGGGCTCGGCCTGGATCTTGCTCTCGGGCATCGGGGGAAACTCCTCGTTCAGCTGTGGCGTTCGCAGAAAAAGTGGCGGCCGGGCGAGGGATCCGGAGCACCGCGTCGTCAGGCGGGCGAGCACGGCACAGCCGAGGGCTGGACCGGGCCACCGCGTCGATCACGGAGCGTGCGGGCTCCCTCGCCGAGGCAACTGCCCAATCCTAACGACGCACCGGCGCCCGGCGCGAATCGGGGAGCACCGGGCCACCCGCCGGCCCCCTCCGTCAGCCCCGACTCACCGGCCCCGACTCACCGGCCCCGACACGAGGGCTCAGGCGCGGCCGTCGAAGAGGCTGGTCACCGAGCCGTCCTCGAACACCTCCCGGATGGCCCGGCTGATCAGCGGCGCGATGGACAGGCAGGTGAGCTTGTCGAACTGCCGGTCGGCGGGGATCGGCAGCGTGTTGGTGACCACGATCTCCTTCGCGGGGCAGTTCTTCAGCCGGTCCACCGCCGGGTCGGACAGGATCGCGTGCGTGGCCGCGACCAGCACTCCGGCCGCACCGTCCTCCATCAGCGCCTCGGCGGCCTTCACGATGGTGCCGCCGGTGTCGATCATGTCGTCGACCAGCACGCAGATCCGGTCCCGCACCTCGCCGACGACCCGGTTGGCCGTGGAGACGTTCGGGTGGTCGATGTCCCGGGTCTTGTGGATGAACGCCAGCGGCGCCCCACCCAGCCGGCTCGCCCACTGCTCGGCAACCCGGATCCGGCCGGCGTCCGGCGAGACCACGGCCAGCCGCTCCTCGCCGTACTTCTCCTGCACGTAGTCGGCCAGGATCGGCATCGCCATGAGGTGGTCGACCGGACCGTCGAAGAACCCCTGGATCTGGGCGGTGTGCAGGTCCACGGCGATCAGCCGGTCGGCACCGGCGGTCTTGAACAGGTCGGCCATCAGCCGGGCCGAGATCGGCTCCCGGCCGCGGTGCTTCTTGTCCTGCCGGGCGTAGCCGTAGAAGGGCATCACCACCGTGATCCGCTTGGCCGAGGCCCGCTTGAGCGCGTCGACCATGATCAGGTGCTCCATGATCCACTCGTTGATCGGCGCGGTGTGGCTCTGGATCACGAACGCGTCGCAGCCGCGCACCGACTCCTCGTAGCGGACGTAGATCTCGCTGTTGGCGAAGTCGTAGGCCGAGGTGGGCACCAGCCCGGTGCCGAGCATCTCGGCCACCTCGAGGGCCAGCTGCGGGTGTGCGCGACCGCTGAAGACCATCAGGTTCTTCTCGGTGGTGCGCTTCATGCCGCTCACGCCGGACTCTCCTCGCTCGCCTGCGCCCCGTCACCATCGATTGAACCACCCGCGGCGAGCGCCGCAGAAGCCGCCTCCGCGCCGGCCGTGCCCTCCCGCTTGCGCAGCACCCAGCCCTCGATGGCGCGCTGCGGCCCCGCGGACACCGCGAGCGCTCCCGGGGGTACGTCGCGGCGCACCACCGTGCCGCCTCCGGTGACCGCGCCGTCCCCGATGCGGACCGGGGCGACGAACGTGTTGTTGGACCCGGTCTTCGCGTGCTTGCCGACCTTGGTGTGGTGCTTGTTCATCCCGTCGTAGTTGGCGAAGATCGTGCCCGCGCCGATGTTGGTGCCCTCCCCGATCTCGGCGTCGCCGACGTAGGACAGGTGCGGCACCTTGGCGCCCGGCCCGATCTCGGCGTTCTTGGTCTCCACGAAGGTGCCGATCTTGCCGTGCGCGCCGAGCACCGTCCCGGGCCGCAGGTAGGCGAACGGGCCGACGGTGGCGCCCGCGCCGATCACGGCGCCGGAGCCGTGGGTGCGGACCACCTGCGCACCCTCCCCCACCGAGACGTCGGTGAGCGTGCTGTCCGGTCCGATCTGCGCGTCCTCGGCCACCGTGGTGGACCCGTGCAGCTGCACCCCGGGCCGCAGCGTCACGTCGCGGGCCAGCCGCACGGTCACGTCCACCCAGGTGCTGGCGGGGTCGATGACGGTGACCCCGTCCTTCATCCAGTGCTCCAGCACCCGTCGGTTGAGCTCGGCGGCCAGGCCCGCCAGCTGCGACCGGTCGTTGGCGCCCTCGGTCTGCATCACGTCATCGATCCGGAAGGCCCCCACCGGTCGTCCCGCCTCGACGGCCAGGCCCACCACGTCGGGCAGGTAGTACTCCCCCTTGGCGTTGTCGTTGCGCACCCGTGGCAGCGCCTCGGCCAGGAACGCACCGTCGAAGACGAAGATCCCCGAGCTGATCTCCCCGACCGCGGCCTGCTCGGGGCTGGCGTCCTTCTCCTCCACGATCGCGGTCACCGCCCCGCCGGCGTCCCGGATGACCCGGCCGTAACCGGTCGGGTCGGCGACCTCGCCGGTCAGCACGGTCACCGCCCGGCCGGTGCCGGCGTGGTCGCCGACCAGTCCGCGCAGGGTCTGCGCCTGCAGCAGCGGGGTGTCCCCGGACATCACCACGACCGCCCCGTCCGTCGTACCGGCCCGGGCGCGGAGCGCGTCGAGACCGACCCGGACCGCGTGCCCGGTGCCCTCCTGGGTCTCCTGCACCGCGATCACAGCGTCGGGCGCCTGCTCGTGGACGTGCGCGGTCACCTGCTCGCGCTCGTTGCCGACCACGGCCACCAGCCACTGCGGGCGCACGCCCTGGGCGGCGGTCAGCACGTGAGCGATCATGGTGCGCCCGCACAGCTCGTGCAGCACCTTGATCCGCTTGGACTTCATCCGGGTGCCGTTGCCGGCGGCGAGGACGATGACGGCGGTCGGTCGGGCTGGTGTCTCCACCGTTTCGGTCACCTGCTCAACTCCCGGTCTCGTGCGTGCGGTTGCGAGGGCGCGGTGGCTCCCCGGGTAGGAGTCGAACCTACGTCGCTTTGTCCGCATTCAAAGTGCGGCGGGCCCTGCCGACAGACCAACCGGGGATCGTGCCGCCCCAGCGTAGTAAACCCCCCGACGTGACCCCCGCAACAGGCGCGCGGGCCGGTAGAGCTGGAGAGCTACGGTTGCGTAGGTTACGGTGGCGTAGGTACGCAGCCGACACTTGTGAGGGACGATGACGACACCGACGGTCACAGGGACCAGCAGCACGGCCGATCCGCTCGAGCGGCTCAGCGCGACCTTGGGCGGCGACACCCAGTCACGCAAGGAACAGATCATGCTCGGCGTGTTCATCGTGGTCCCGTTCCTGGCCGTTGCCGCCGCCATCCCCGTCGCCTGGGGCGGCTGGCTGAACTGGACCGACGTGGTCATCGCCGTGGTGATGTACGCCATCTCCGGCCACGGCATCACGATCGGCTTCCACCGGCTGTTCACCCACAAGTCCTTCAAGCCGAACCGGCCGCTGAAGGTCGCCCTGGCGGTCGCCGGCTCGCTGGCCATCCAGGGACCCGTGGTCCGCTGGGTCGCCGACCACCGCAAGCACCACAAGTTCTCCGACCGCGACGGGGACCCGCACTCGCCGTGGCGCTACGGCAACGACATGAAGGCGCTGACCAAGGGGCTCTTCTACGCGCACATGATGTGGCTGTTCAACCCGGAGCAGACCCCGCAGCGCAAGTACGCCCCGGACCTGATGAAGGACCGCGACATCGTGCGCATCTCGCGTCAGTTCCCGATGTGGGTGCTGGTGTCCTTGCTGCTTCCGGCCCTGGCCGGCGGTCTGGTCACCTTGTCCTGGCAGGGCGCACTGACCGCGTTCTTCTGGGGCTCCCTGGTGCGGGTCTCCCTGCTGCACCACGTCACCTGGTCGATCAACTCGATCTGCCACACCATCGGGGACCGGCCGTTCGTGTCCCGCGACAAGTCCGCCAACGTGTGGTGGCTGGCGATCCCGTCGATGGGCGAGTCCTGGCACAACCTGCACCACGCCGACCCGACCTGTGCCCGGCACGGCGTGCTGCGCGGCCAGGTCGACACCTCGGCGCGGACCATCAAGATCATGGAGAAGCTGGGCTGGGTGCAGGACGTGCGCTGGCCGGTGAAGTCGCGCATCGACTCCAAGCTCGTCAAGAACCAGCTCGCGGACGTCGCCTGAGGGTGGCTGCCACAGCGCACGTGCGACGGCTGCCGTGAGCGCGATGCCGCAGCCGGACGACCCGGCGCGCGAGCAGGTGGCGATGCGGACCGTGTCGCCACCTGCCACCGGTCGGAGGAACCCGCGGGCCCGGCGCCCGCGGATGACCGCCACCGAGCGGCGCGAGCAGCTGATCGACACCGCCCGCGGCCTGTTCGCCGAACGCGGCTTCGACGGCACCTCCATCGAGGAGATCGCCGCACGGGCCGAGGTCTCCAAGCCCGTGGTCTACGAGCACTTCGGCGGCAAGGAAGGCCTGTACGCCGTGGTGGTCGACCGGGAGGTGCGCCAGCTGCTGGGCATGGTGCAGGGCGCACTGACCGCCGGCGGGCCGCGCGAGCTGCTGGAGCAGGCCGCGCTGGCGCTGCTGGACTACATCGAGCAGGCGCCGGACGGGTTCCGGATCCTGGTCCGGGACAGCCCGGTCGGCTCGGCCTCCGGGTCGTTCGTGTCGATCATCGGCGACATCGCCTCCCGGGTGGAGTACATCCTCGCCGGGGAGTTCCGGTCCCGTGGCTTCGACACCAAGGCCGCGCCGATGTACGCCCAGATGCTGGTCGGCATGGTGGGCACCACCGGGCAGTGGTGGCTGGACGCCCGCAAGCCGCCCAAGCGGGTGGTGGCCGCCCATCTGGTGAACCTCGCCTGGCACGGTCTGGAGGGCCTGGAGAAGAAGCCGTCCCTGCGCGGCAAGTAGCCGGGTCCGGTCAGCGGCCGGCCAGGATCTCGACCCGGTTGCCGTTGCCGTCGGCGGTGTAGAACCGCCGGTGGCCCGGGAAGTCGTCGTCCCAGGTGACCGGGAAGCCCTGCGCGGCCACTCGCTCCGCCGTACCGTCGATGTCGTCGACCAGGAAGGCCGGGTGGGCCTTCGTCGCCGCCGCGAAGGTCTCCTCCACGCCGACGTGCACCTCCACCGCGTCGCCGCGGAACCAGCATCCACCGCGCCTGGCCAGCACCGGCGGCTTGGCCACCTCGGCGATGCCGAGCGCGTCGGCGTAGAACCGGCGCGCCGCTTGCTCCCCGCCCGGTGGGCAGGACACCTGGACGTGGTGCAGCCTCATGAGTCCTCCTCGTCCGACCGCTGCCGGCGGGCCACCGCGAAGATCCGCCGGAACGGCAGCACCGTGCCCGAGCGGCGCTCGGGGTAGGCCTCGCGCAGCGCCTGTTTGTACTCGGAGACGAACTCCTCCCGCAGCTCGTCGGGAAGCGCCTGCAGGACCGGTCGCGCGCCGGTGCCGCTGATCCAGCGGAACACCGGGTCCGGACCGGGGAGCAGGTGCAGGTAGGTCGTCTCCCAGACGTCGACCTCGCAGCCGAGCCCGGTCAGCTTCTCCAGGTAGGTGCTCGGCTCCTCCGATCGCGGCCCGGCCACTCCCCCGGCGTGCTCGGCGAAGCGGGCGTCGGCGGCCAGCTCGCGCAGCAGCGCGTGGCTGGGCGCGAGGTGGTTGCCGGGCACCTGGAACGCGAACCAGCCGCCGGGGGCGAGCATGGCCACCAGGTCGGGCAGCAGGTCGAGGTGCCCGGGCACCCACTGCAAGGTGGCGTTGGAGACGAGTACGTCGACCGGGCCGTCCGGCCGCCACTCGCGCAGGTCGCCGGCCTCGAAGGTCACGTCCTCGATCCCGGCCGACCGGGCGCGCTCGACCATCTCCGGCGCGGCGTCCACCCCGGTCACCTCGGCACCGGGCCAGCGCTGTGGCAGCAGCGCGGTGAGGTTCCCCGGTCCGCAGCCCAGGTCCAGCACCCGGCGCGGTCGGTCCGCCGCGACCCGGTTCAGCAGGTCGACGTACGGCCGGCCGCGCTCGCCGGCGTACAGCAGGTATCGGTCGGGGTCCCAGCGGTGCACGCCGCCTCCAACATCTTGACGTGAAGTATCTTGACGTCAAGAGTATCTGGCCGTTGCCGCGGCGGCAAACGGGGCGGCGGTCCCGTCAACCTCAACCGGGCCGCCAGGGCCGGTCCTTGCGGCCGAGGGCCGCCACCGCTCCGGCGCAGGCCGACCAGTCGGCCCGGACTCCCCCTGGGAAAGGCCCGAATGTCTCGATGTCAAGAATCTCGACGGGTACCCTGGAGGCATGGACGACGAGGTGGACCGGCTGGTGGAGGCCTGGCGGCGGGAGCGGCCGGACCTCGACCTGGGGCCGATGGAGGTGCTCAGCCGGGTGAGCCGGCTCAGCCACCACCTGGACCGGGCCCGCCGGCAGGCGTTCACCGAGCACGGCATCGAGTCCTGGGAGTTCGACGTGCTCGCGGCGCTGCGGCGGGCCGGCGCGCCGTACGAGCTGTCCCCCGGTCGGCTGCTGCGCGAGACGCTGGTCACCAGCGGCACGATGACCAACCGGGTGGACCGGTTGGTGGCGCGGGGCTTCGTGACGCGGCTGCCGGACCCGCACGACCGCCGCGGGGTGCTGGTGCGGCTGACCCCCGCGGGGCGGAGCACCGTGGACGGGGCGCTGGCCGGGCTGCTCGAGCGGGAGCAGGCGCTGCTGACCGGGCTGCGCCCGTCCGACCGGGACCGGCTGGCCGGGCTGCTGCGCCGGCTGGCGCTGCCCTTCGAGGCCCACTGACGCCCACTCGCGGCGTGCCGGCCCCGGCGCTGATCCGCGGCGCTGATCCGCGGCGATCAGCCGTCGACGATCTCCGCCGCGGCCAGCCACTCCTCCTCCAGGGCGTCCCTCTCGGCGCCCAGCTCCCGCAATCGGGCGTCGAGCCCGGCCAGCCGCTCGTAGTCGCTGGCGTGCTCGGCGATCTCGGCGTGCAGCTGCTGTTCCCGGTTGGCGAGCTTGCTCAGCTGCCGGTCGATGCGCGTGATGGTCTTGCGTGCCTCCCGCTGCTCGGCCGGCGACGCGCCGGCCGACCCGGACCCGGCGTCGCCCCCGCCGTCACCCCCGCCGGGGCCGGTGGCGCCCGAGGACTCCTCGGCCAGCGCGGAGACGCGCCGCTCGAGGTACTCCTCCACCCCACGCGGCAGCATCGAGATCGTCCCGTCGCCCAGCAGCGCCCACGTGGAGTCGCAGACCCGCTCCAGGAAGTACCGGTCGTGGGAGACCACCACCAACGTCCCCGGCCAGCCGTCCAGGAAGTCCTCGAGCACGGTCAGGGTCTCGATGTCGAGGTCGTTGGTGGGCTCGTCGAGCAGCAGCACGTTCGGCTCGGCGAGCAGCAGCCGCAGCAGCTGCAGCCGGCGCCGCTCCCCGCCGGACAGGTCCCCGAACCGTCCGGTCAGCCGGTCCCCGGTGAAGCCGAACCGCTCCAGGAGCGCGGTCGCGGGGATCTCCCCGTCCCTCGTGCGTGCCACCCGGGCCACCCGTTCGACCGAGTCCAGCACCCGGTCCTCGGACCCGGGGGGCCCGCCCCCGACCGGCTCGCCGGCGACGGAGGCGCACTCCACGTCCTGGGTCAGGTGCGCCAGGGACACCGTGCGGCCGCGCCGCACCCGGCCGGCGGTGGGCGCCAGGGTGTCGGCCAGCAGCCGCAGCACCGAGGTCTTCCCGGCGCCGTTCACGCCGACCAGCCCCACCCGGTCACCGGGCCCGAGCCGCCAGGTGGCGTGCCGGAGCAGGGTCTTCTCCCCGAGGGCCAGGCCCACGTCCTCCAGGTCCACCACGTCCTTGCCGAGCCGCTGGGTGGCGAACCGCTCCAGCTCCAACCGGTCCCGCGGCGCCGGCTCGTCGGCGATCAGCGCGTTCGCGGCGTCGAGTCGGAACTTCGGCTTCGACGTACGTGCCGGCGCTCCGCGGCGCAGCCAGGCCAGCTCCTTGCGGACCAGGTTCTGCCGGCGGGCCTCCGTGGCGGCAGCCTGCCGCTGGCGCTCCGCCTTGGCCAGGACGTACGCCGCGTAGCCGCCCTCGTAGGAGTCGACCGCACCGTCGTGCACCTCCCAGGTGGTCTCGCAGACCGCGTCCAGGAACCACCGGTCGTGGGTGACCACCACCAGAGCGAAGGTACGGCGCCGCAGGTGCTCGGCCAGCCAGGCGACTGCCTCCACGTCGAGATGGTTCGTCGGCTCGTCGAGCAGCACCAGGTCGTACTCGCCGAGCAGCAGCCGGGCCAGGGAGCAGCGCCGACGCTCACCCCCGGACAGGTCGGCCACCACCCGGTCCAGCTCGACCCCGGTCAGCAGCTCGGTCACCACCTCCCGGCTGGTCGGGTCGGCCGCCCACTCGTGGTCGGCCCGCCCCTGGAGCACGACGGCGCGCACGCTCAGCGTGGTGTCCAGGTCGTCGCCCTGCGTCAGGAAGCCCAGCTGCAGGCCACGGTTGCGCGACACCCGCCCGGCGTCCGGCTCCTCCAGGCCGGCCATCACCCGCAGCAGCGTGGTCTTGCCGCCGCCGTTGCGGCCGACCACGCCGACCCGTTCGCCGTCGCCGACCCCGAGGCTGACCGAGCTGAGCAACGGCCGCACGCCGTACGCCTTGTCGACCCGCTCCAGGTTCACCAGGTTCGCCACGGGGCTCACGGTCGGCTGCTCACCACCCGGGCGCCGGGCACCGGGCCGCGCGCGACGCTGACCGGCCCGAGACCGTGCTCGAAGAGCGCGGCAGCGACCTGGTCGGCGTGCGACCGGCTCTCGCACAAGAACAGGCAGCTCGGCCCGGACCCGGACAGCAGCGCGCCGAGCGGCGCCCGCTCCAGGCCGGCGGCCAGGTGCTGCTCGAGCTCGGGGCGCAGCCCGAACGCGGCCGGCTGCAGGTCGTTGGCCAGCGCCGCGCCGAGCGCCTTGGCGTCGCCCGCTGCCAGCGCCTGCACCAGCGGGTCCGGCACCCGCGGCTCCGCGCCGGCGGACCCGGTGCGCAGCCGGTCCAGCTCCCGGTACACCGCCGGGGTGGACAGGCCGGCCGGCGACTCCAGCACCGCCCACCAGTACTCGCCCCGCGTCGGAAGCGGGGTGACCAGCTCGCCGTGCCCGGACCCGACCGCGGTGCCGCCGACGAGCGCGAACGGCACGTCGCTGCCGAGCCGGCCGGCCAGCGCGGCCAGCTGCTCGGCGGGGGTGTCGGTCCCCCACAGCGCGTCGCACGCCAAGAGGGCAGCCGCGGCGTCCGCGCTCCCGCCGGCCATCCCGCCGGCGACCGGGATGCCCTTGTCGATGTGGATCGCCACCGCGGAGTCGAGGCCGTGGTGGTCGGCCAGCAGCCGCGCCGCACGCAGCGCGATGTTGGAGGAGTCGGTGGGCACGTCCGCCACGGCCAGCCGGCCGTCGCCGGAGACCGTGATGGTGTCGACGCCGGCCGGCCGGACCCGCACCTCGTCGTACAGCTCGATGGCCTGGTAGACGGTCGCCAACGAGTGGTACCCGTCGGGCCGGGCGGGGCCGACCCCCAGGCACAGGTTGATCTTGGCGGGGGCACGGGCCACCACCTCCGCAGCAGTCACCGGTCCATCCCTTCCGCGATTCGTGCGAACGCCTCGACGGGCAACGACTCGCCGCGGGCGGTCGGCTCCACCCCGGCGCGGACGAGCGCGGCCTCGGCGGCGGCCGAGGAGCCGGCCAGTCCGCGCAGCGCGGCCCGCAGCGTCTTCCGCCGCTGCGCGAACGCCGCGTCCACCACTGCGAACACCTGTTGCCGGGTGGCCGTCGTCGGCGGCGGGTCGCGACGCTCCCACGCGACCAGGCCGGAGTCGACGTTGGGCACCGGCCAGAACACGTTGCGCCCCACGGCGCCGCCGCGCCGCGCCGCGGCGTACCAGGCGAGCTTCACCGACGGCACCCCGTACGTGCGCGAGCCCGGGGCGGCGACCAGCCGGTCGGCCACCTCGGACTGCACCATCACCAGCCCGTGGCGCAGCGACGGCAGCGTGGCCAGCAGGTGCAGCAGCACCGGCACCGCGACGTTGTAGGGCAGGTTGGCGACCAGCGCGCTCGGCTGTTTCTGCTGCGGCCCGGCGGCCTGGGCCGCGGTGAGGTCGAGCGCGTCGGCGACCAGCACGTCGCACCGGTCGGCGGCGTCGGGCGCGTACGTCGCCAGGGTGCTCGGCAGCGCGGCACCGAGCACCGGGTCCACCTCCACCGCGACCACGTGCTGCACCACCTCCAGCAGCGCCAACGTAAACGACCCGAGGCCGGGGCCGACCTCGACCACCCGGTCCTCGGGACCCACGCCGGAGGCGCGGACGAGCCGCCGCACCGTGTTCGGGTCGATCACGAAGTTCTGCCCGCGTTGCTTGGTGGGCCGGACCCCGAGCGAGGCGGCCAGCGCGCGGACCTGGGCGGGGCCGAGCAGCCGGGGCGGACCACTGGGAATCCGGTCCGCGCTCACCACGTCGAGGAGCCTACCCAGAGCGAGCCGACCGCCCGGCGGGGCGGTCCCCGCCGGGCGGTCGGGCAGGGACCGCGGTCGACCTAGCGCCCTACTGGGGCAGGCCGAGCTGCTGGGAGCACGCCGGCCAGGAGCCGTACCCGCCGTTGGCGTCGCGGATCTTGGTGGCCACGGCGATCTGGGTGGCCCGGCTCGCCTGGTTCGGGTAGCCGGTGCCGCCGTAGGCGTGCCAGGTCGACAGCGTGAACTGGAGGCCGCCGTAGTAGCCGTTGCCGGTGTTGGCGGCCCAGTTGCCGCCGGACTCGCACTGCGCGATCTGGTCCCACACCGTGCTGCCGCCGGCGAAGTTCGCGGCAGGGGCGGGGGCCGGCGCCGGAGCCGGCTTGCTCTTGGTGCCCACCTTGACGACTGCGGGCACCGGCTGCCGCTGCACCGCGGACCGGATCACCTTCCGGGAGGCGACCCGACCGTTCTTGACCACGATCCGGTAGACCACCTTCCGGCTGCCCGGGCGGCCGGAGCGCACCGTGGTGGAGTGCCCGCGGAGCATCCCGGAGTCGGAGTGGGTGATGGTCTGGTAGCCGATCCGCTGGGTCACCGTCTTGGTGGTGGTGTGCACGCGCGTGATCACGATCTTGTCGCCGTTGCGCACGGTCGAGCCCAGCCCGGGCCTGACGACGTTGTTCTTGCCGACGTGGACACCGAGCTTGCGCAGCGCCTGGGTCACGGTCATCGCCGGCACGCTCTCGTGCTTCGGCTTGGCCCGGCCGACCTTGACCACGACCCGCTTCGGCGTGACGACCGTCAGGTCCAGGCCCTTGCGGGAGATGCCCGCGCTGCGGCTGGTGGACAGGTCGGCGTTGCTGAACCGCAGCCCGAGCTGCGACAGGGCGTCGTGGACGTCGGTGGCCGTCACCCAGTAGGTGTGGTGCTGCCCGTCCACGTCGAGGGACAGCGGCCGGCCGTAGCGCACGGTGATGTGGGTTCCGTCGTCGATCGGGGTGTTCGGCGAGGGGACCACCACGTCGTGCCGGCCGACCGAGATCCCCTGCGCATCGAGCACGTCCCCCACCGTGCCGCCGAGCGAGCTCACCTTGCTGGGGTGGCCGTCGACCGCGACGGTGACGGTCTTGCGCATGCTCGCGTAGCCCGCGGCGCTGGCCGCCAAGGCGATCACGACCGCGCCGACGAGGGCTGCGAGGAGCTTCTTGCTGCGGCTCAGCCCGCGCACCGCAGCTGCCGGTCTCGACTTCTCCGCCAGTTGTGCGATCTTGCGCACGGTTCTCCAATGGTCGTCCTCCCCGGGCCGCGGGCAGGCAACGCGCCACGGCGCGGCCTGCCCCGAAGCGGTTCAGACAGCACGCCGGCCACCCAGCGCTTCTGCGGGTCCCCCACCCTGCGCTGCTTGGCTCCCGTGACGCCGCCCGAGAACTTCCCCGCTCCCGGCCAACAATCACGAGACGATAACGACGATGCTGCGGAGGCACAAACATTCCGTCCCCAGCGCCTGCCCGATCTGAGGCATTTAACGGAAATGCCGGGAGAAAATGTCTGGCCCAGGAGGGCTAGTGCGACATAGCCCACGTCCCCCGAGAGAGCCACCGTGCGGGCTACCAGCCGCCGCCGTACGCCGCGTCGGTGTTCCTCGCCAGCGCCATGCACAGCTCCTCCAGGTCCACCTGCCGGGTCTGCGCCATCGACCGGACCGTGAGCGGCACCAGGTACGAGGCGTTCGGCCGGCCCCGGTACGGAACCGGGGTGAGGTAGGGAGCGTCGGTCTCCACCAGCATCCGGTCCAACGGCGTCAGCCCCAGCGCCTCGCGCACCGGCCCGGCGTTCTTGAAGGTGGCCGTCCCGGAGAAGGACAGCCACGCCCCACGATCCAGGCAGCGCCGCGCGAACTCGGCGTCCCCGGAGAAGCAGTGCATCACCACCCGGTCCGGCAGCCCCTCCTCGTCCAGAACGGCCAGCACGTCGCCGTGCGCGTCCCGGTCGTGGATGACCAGCGTCAGCCCCCGGCGCTTGGCGAGCTCGATGTGCCGGCGGAAGGAGTCCTGCTGGGCGGCCCGGCCGTCCTCGCCGGTGCGGAAGTAGTCCAGCCCGGTCTCGCCGACCGCCCGGACCCCGGGCGCCTCGGCGAGCGCGGCGATCTCGGCCATCGCCGCGTCCAGAGCGCCCGCGGCGGCCAGCTTCGGCGCCTCGTTCGGGTGCAGCGCGACGCCGGCGACCAGCGCCGGATGCGCGCGGGCCGCCTCCACCGCCCAGTGCGCGCCGGGCAGGTCGCAGCCGATCTGCACGATCCGGGTCACGTTCACCGCCGCCGCGGCCGCGATCGCGTCCTCGGTGGGCATCCAGGACCCGTCGGGGCCGTCCGCGATGTCGAGGTGACAGTGGTTGTCCACCACCGGGACGGGCAGCGGCTCCGGAGCAGGCGGGCGGCTGCGGTCCCGGCCACCACCACGCTCGTTGCCGGCCGGCCGGGACCGGGTGGGCTGGTCCTGGTGCTGGGTCACCGCAGCAGGCTACGGGGCACGGTGCGAGGCGTTGTAGACGACCCGTTTCGGCAGACCGGTGCGCCCGGCCACCTCCCGCACCGCGTCCCGACGAGACAGCCCCGTCGCCTCCGCGTCCGCGACCAGGGCGGCCAGCGTGGCCGGGTCCTGCGGCACGGCGGGGGCCGGGGCGCCCGCCACGACGAGGGTGACCTCGCCGCGCACCCCCTGCTCGGCCCAGCTGACCAGCTCGGCCAGCCCCGCTCGTCGTACCTCCTCGTGGGTCTTGGTCAGCTCCCGGCACACCGCGGCGCGCCGGTCCGCGCCGAACGCCGCGGCCATCGCCTGAAGGGTGGCCGCGGTGCGGTGCGGGGCCTCGAAGAACACCATGGTGCGCGGCTCGTCGGCCAGCGCCTCCAGCCGCCGGCCCCGCTCGCCGGCCTTGCGGGGCAGGAACCCCTCGAAGCAGAACCGGTCCACCGGCAGGCCCGAGACGGCGAGAGCGGCCAGCACGGCGGACGGGCCGGGCACCGCGGTCACCTCGATGCCGTCCGCCAGGGCGGCGGCGACCAGCCGGTAGCCGGGGTCAGACACCGACGGCATCCCGGCGTCGGTGACCAGCAGCACCCGCTCACCGGCCGCCAGGCTCTCGACCAGGGCGGGGGTGCGGGCCGCCTCGTTGCCCTCGAAGTAGGAGACCACCCGGCCGCTGACCTGCACGCCGAGCTCGACCGCCAGCCGTTTCAGCCGGCGGGTGTCCTCGGCGGCCACCACGTCGGCGTCGGCCAGCTCCCGGGCCAGCCGGGGTGACGCGTCGGCGGGCCGGCCGATCGGGGTTGCTGCCAGCACCAGCACGCCGGGGCTGCTCGAGGTGGACACCCGCCGATCTTCGCAGCAGTGCCGCCGCCCCCGCAGCCGGGCTCCGTAGCATGGCGACCATGACCACGACCGAGCCCGCGCGCACGACGGGGCTGTCGTGGACCGCGGACGGCCGGGTGCTGCCCAGCGCGCGCCGGCGCCTGGTGCCGCCGCTGCACCAGCAGACCCGCCAGGACCGGCTGGTCGGCTGGGCGGTGACGGTCGGGATCGGCGCGGTCGCGTTCGTGATGCGGATCTGGCACCTCGGCTTCCCGCACAAGTTCCTCTTCGACGAGACCTACTACGCCAAGGACGCGTGGTCCCTGGTCAACCACGGCTACGTGACCGGCTACGTGGACAACGCCAACGCCAAGATCCTGGCCGGACACGTGCACGGCATCTTCACCCAGGCGCCGAGCATGATCGTGCACCCCGAGATCGGCAAGTGGATCATCGGCACCGCCGAGCTGGTGTTCGGGATGAACCCGTTCGGTTGGCGGGTGATGAGCGCCGTGGTCGGCAGCCTGATGGTGATGGTGATGGTCCGGCTGGGCCGGAGGCTGACCGGCTCGACGCTGCTGGGCGCCACCGCCGGCCTGCTGCTGTGCTTCGACGGGCTCCAGTTCGTGCTGTCCCGGCTCGCGCTGCTCGACATCTTCATGGCCTTCTTCATGCTCTGCGCGGTGGCCTGCCTGGTCGCGGACCGGGACTGGGGCCGGTTGCGGATGGCCCGCCTGGTGCCGACCGGTTACGACCCCGGGCCGGACGGCTGGGGGCCGGTGCGCGGGCTGCGGTTCCGGCCCTGGCGGCTGGCCAGCGGGGTGTTCTTCGGGCTGGCCATCGGCAGCAAGTGGGACCCGATCTTCGTGCTGGCGGCGTTCGGGGTGCTGGTGTGGGCCTGGGATGCCGGCGCGCGCCGCTCGCTGGGCGTGCGGCGGGCCTGGCTGCGGTCGGCGTTGGTGGACGCGCTGCCGGCGTTCTTCTACCTCGTGGGGGTCGCGCTCGTCGTCTATGTCGCGAGCTGGACCGGGTTCCTCATCCACGCCCACGCCTACGAGACCAGCCTGTCGAACACCCAGTACGGCCCGTACTGGGGCAGCTACGTCAAGCACCAGCCGCACGGGGTCTTCCCGCGGGCGATCCAGGCGCTGCGCTCGCTGTGGAACTACCACCGCGAGGTGTTCATCTTCCACACCCAGGGGCTGAACAGCGCTCACCACGTGTACCAGTCGGACCCGCAGGGCTGGCTGATCCTCAACCGGCCGGTCGGGGTTGATGCCCAGCTGAACATCAAGCCCGGACAGGCCGGTTGCGACGCGCCGGCCGGCAGCACCTGTCTGCGCCAGGTGATCCTGCTGGGCACCCCGGCCCTGTGGTGGGGCGGGCTGGTCGCGCTCGGCTACAGCGCGTACGCCTGGGTGGCCAAGCGCGACTGGCGGTTCGGAATGGCGCTGGTAGGCGTGCTGGTCAGCTGGCTGCCCTGGATCAGGTTCGACCAGCGGCCGATCTTCTCCTACTACGCGATCACCATCATCCCGTTCACGGTCATCGCGATCACCTTGTGCCTGGGCACGCTGATCGGTGGCCGCCGCGCGTCGTACCAGCGACGGGCCTGGGGCACCGTGGTCGCCGGCGCGTTCGTGGTGCTGGTGATCGCCAACTTCGCCTGGTTCTGGCCGATCTACACCGACCAGCTGATCTCCACGCCGCACTGGCTGGAGCGGATATGGTTCCGGCAATGGATCTGAGCTCCCGCCACCGTCCCACCGCATGACCAGCCGAAGCCTCGGCCCGGTGACGCGGCGCGTGGCGCGGCTGCCCGGCCGGCTCTACGACTGGCACCTCGGCTGGCTGCTCGGGCACCGGTTCCTGCGGCTCACGCACGTGGGGCGCCGCTCCGGGCGGCTGTACCGGACCGTGCTCGAGGTGGTCGGCCACGGGACGCAGCCGGACGAGCTGGTGGTGATGGCCGGGTTCGGCCCGTCCGCCGACTGGTTCCGCAACATCCAGGCGCTGCCCCCGGTGGAGGTGGCGGTCGGCGGCCACCGGTTCCGGCCCGTGGCCCGGGTGCTGGACGAGGAGGAGGCGGCGGCCGTGCTGGGCGGTTACGAGCGCCGTAACCGGGCCGTCGCGCCGGTGGTGCGCCGGGTGCTCAGCTGGCTGGTCGGCTGGCAGTACGACGGGAGTCCCGCGGCTCGGAGCCGGCTGGTGCACGAGCTGCCGCTTGTGGGTTTCCGACCCGCTGGTTGACCGACCAGTCCGAGAGCCAGCGCTCGAGCTGCTGCAGCTCGCCCTGCTCGCTGTCGCGGATGTGCGCGGCCAGCCGTGCGACCGCTGGGTGGATCACCAGGCCGTGCACGAGCAGCTGCTCGGAGAGCACCACCGCGGCCCGCTGCTCCCCGACGAGATGTCGGAGCAGCTGCCGCTCGGCCGACCCGACCAGCGCGACGGGGTCCTGGCTGCCCGGCGGCCGGGCGTCGGGGCGATGGTCCGGGTACCAGTCGTGCAGCCAGGTCTCCATCCGGGCCAGCTCGCCGGAGCGCCGGTCGATCACCGAGTCCGCCAGCTCCCGGAGCCTCACCTGATGGGTGCGGGTCAGCTGCCTCGCGGTTCCCAGTGTCGCCTCGTGCAGCGCAACCATCCGGGCCAGGTAGCCGGCCTCGTCGGAAGCCCCCGGCCGCGTCCACTGGTGGGCGCGAGACGCAGCGAACGGGGCGCCGCGGGTCCACTGCCAGGGCGCGGTCGGTAGGTGTTCCCGCAGGCTCATCGCGAGGGTGGGCGCGCCAAGGATCGCCAACAGTGCAAGGGACCCGAGCAGGGCGACCAGCCGTACCCTCATCCCGACTCCTTAGGGTCGAGAACTCCTCTCTTCGAGGGTGGGGTGCGACCGTGGGCGCGGGTCAGGGACCTAGGTCCCCTCCGGCATCACCGAGTCGAGCAGTCCTCGGCTCGCAGCAGGCACCCTCGCGCCACTCGTCGGCGAGCATCGCGTAGCCCAGCCCGTCCAGCCACTGCCCGGACCGGTGCAGCGACTCGCGCACGGTGTGCAGCTCTCGCCGCATCCCCAGCCGCTCCATGAGCCGCCACGACGGCTCGTTGTCGGCGAAGCAGCCGGCCGTGACCCGGCGCAGTCCGAGGTCGTCGAAGCAGAGGCGCAGCAAGGCGCCGACCGCCTCCGTGGCATAGCCCCGTCCGCCGTACGCCGGGTCGAGCACCCAGCCGAGCTCGGCCTGCACCCCCTTGGCCTGCTCGGCCACCTCGCGCTGCGCCCAGCCGTCCTCGACCGCGACCATCAGGTCGCCGACGACGACACCATCCCGCTCGATCGCCAGTGTCTTCCCCAGCCGGTCCGGCTCCAGGAAGACGGCGCGGTACTCCTCGCGGGTGGGCGGGGCGTAGCCGAGGTAGCGGGCCACGTCCTCCAGGCTGCGGTACCTCCACGTAGCGCCGAGGTCCGCTGGGCCAGCCGGCCGGAGCGACAGCCGCTCGGTGCGCACCGGCCACGCGACCTGGGCCAGGGTGGGTTGCATGGCCCCATCATGCCGAACGGAGCCCGCCGCGCACCTGGGGCGCGGCGGCGGGCTCGTCCGGTCAGGTCGGCGAGATGGTCACTTCGTGTAGTGGACCACCACAGCCGTGCGGTTGCCGGTGCTGTTGGACTTGCCGTAGATGGTGCCCGTCGCCCCCGCGAACTTGCCGGTGCCGCCGGTGATCCGGCCCCTGGTGACCGGGCCGTTGGAGAAGCGGAGCGCACCGTAGAGAATGCCGCCCTTCATGGACAGCGCCACGTTGCCCCGCATGCTGTTCGTGGCCGGGTTGAACCGGCCGTTGATGACGTCGAAGCCGATGATCTTGCCGTTGCGGACGTCCTTCTCGGTCTGCCCGAAGGTGGTTCTGGAGAACTGCGCCTGCTTCAGCGCCACTGCCGTGAACTTCATCGTGTGGGTAGTGCTGCTGGCGCTGGCAACCGCCGGGATGACGAAGGCTCCCGCACCGACCACGGCTGCCGCACCGACCGCGGCCATAGCTGTGTACCGCTTCATGAGTGACTCCCTGGGATGAGGGGCGCTCCCCCCGGAGCGCCGGTGCCCTCATCCTGCGGTGGGTGAGCCGGGTTGGGAATGCCTTCTCGGGCCGGGCTTAAGAAAGTTTTGCTTTGGGCGCGCTGTTTGTCCTGTTAAGGCGTGTCCCACGCACCGGAGGCACGCGCTTCACGAATGAGGCCGAGCCCTCGCCGGAGATGCTCAGCCTGCGATGGTCATGCCGCGTTGCGGCACCACGGTCGGACTCACCGGGGCTGTCGGCTCCTCCGCCGCCACCGTGACCGCGGCGATGCTCTCCAACCGGATCACCGACTGACCCCCGCTGTCGCGGTCCACCACAAGTCCGAAGCCGTCGACGTGTGAGACCCGGCCGCGCAGCCAGTGCCCCTCGACCAGGACGTCAACGCGTTGGTCGCCTTCTTGGGCATACGCCAACGCGGTCGCAATGCTGCTCATATCAGTCCCCCCGGACTCGAAGGATGTTCCTGCACCAACCCCCCCGGTTGTACTGCTGATGCTAGCAAAGCGACACACCGGTCCCGCTCCACCGAGTGCGGGGTGTCGAGCCGGATTTTCCCGCTTCCGGGCCCGCGCGCCGGCCGTCCGGTGCAGGTGTCGGATCAGCCGACCACTGCCGAGCCGCTCTGGTCCGTGTTCTCGTCGAACATCCGCTCCGTCAGCCGGGCCAGCACCGGCAGCGCCCGGTCCAGCACCTGCCTATCGCCCTCGGGAAGCTCCCGGATGAGCGCGGCGAGCTCTTCGGCGTTCTCCTGGCGCAGCGTGTCCAGCGCCGACTGGGCGTGCCCGCTGAGGTTGAGCAGGCACGCCCGCCTGTCGCCGGGGTCGGAGGAACGCTCGACCCAGCCACCCTGCTCGAGGGCTTCGGTGAGCCGGGACATGCTGGCAGCGGTGATGTTGAGCCGGGCCGCGAGATCTCCCGGCCGCATCGGGCCGCGGCGCTCCAAGATCCCCAGCGCGGTGAGCCGGGTCGGGGTCACCCCGTCCCGGGTCGCTGCGGAGCGCAGTGAGTACGCCAGGCGCACCACCACGTTGCGTACACCGGCCGCGAGCTCGATCACCGGATCGGTCATGTCAAAGTCACTCCACGCCTTCGCTGACCAGCTCCGAGGCAGGTGCGCCCGCCTCCGCGGAGTCGGCCTGCTCGTCCTGGTGGTAGTACTTCCCGCCGCGGAACACCGAGGCGATGGCCGCGATGACACAGGCGGCGATGGCGAAGCTGAACGCCACCCCGAGGCCGTCGGAGAACGACGGCGAGATCAGGGCCGGGAAGAACTGGTGCCCGGTCAGGTGCTGAACGGTGCCCTGCGGCAGTGCGCCGAGCACCTGCGGACCGAGCAGCGACTGGATCGGGTTGTACCCGAGCAGCGAGGCGAACAGCACGCCGACCGGGGGCAGCTGCGCCACACGGGCGGCCGCGTCGTGCGGCACCCCGTTGGAGGTCAGCCCGTGCATCAGGTGCTGCGGCAGCGAGGAGGCCAGGCCAGTGATCATCAGCGAGAAGAAGATGCCGATGGAGAGCACCATCGCCGAGTTGCTGAACACGGTGGCCATGCCTGCGCCGGCGCCTCGTTGGTGGGCCGGCAGGCTGTTCATGATCCCGGTGCGGTTCGGGGCGGCGAACAACCCCATGCCCAGACCGTTGATGAGCAGCGCGAGGGCGAACTGCCAGTAGGAGAAGTTCACCGGCAGGATCCACAACCACACGAAGCTGCCGGCGGCGACCAGCATGCCGCCGGTGGCGAAGGTGCGGGCACCGAAACGGTCAGACAGCCATCCCGAGGTCGGGCCGGCGACCAGGAAGCCGGTGGTCATCGGCAGCATGTAGATGCCCGCCCACAGCGGGGTGGACTCGAAGCTGAAGCCGTGCCGGGGCAGCCAGATGCCCTGCAGCCAGATGATCAGGATGAACATCAGGCCCCCGCGCCCCAGGGCGCCCAGCAGGCTGGCGAAGTTGCCGAACGTGAACGCCCGGATCTTGAACAGGTCCAGGTGGAACATCGGCTGGGCCACCTTGGTCTCCACCCAGCAGAACAGCGCCAGTACGACGCACCCACCGATCAGCGCGGTCAGCACCCACGGGTTGGTCCACCCCATGGTGTGGTTGCCGTAGGGCTGGATGCCGTAGGTGATGCCCACCAGCACCGCGATCAGGCCCACCCCGAAGGTGAGGTTGCCCCACCAGTCCATCCGGGCTTCCCGCCGTACTCCGGTGTCGTGGAGCTTGAAGTAGGCCCAGACCGTCCCGAACAGCCCGAACGGCACCGAGACCACGAAGACCATGTGCCACTCGACCGGCGCCAGCAGGCCACCGACGATCAGCCCGATGAACGAGCCGGCGATGGCGGCGACCATGTTCAGACCGAGGCCGAGCCCCCGCTCGTTGGCCGGGAAGGCGTCGGTGATGATCGCGCTCGAGTTGGCCATCAGCATGGCGCCTCCGATGCCCTGGAAGATCCGCATCGCGACCAGCCACAGTCCGGCTGCAACGCCATGCATCCAGGTGACCGCGAGCATGATCGAGAAGAAGGTGAAGATCGCGAAGCCCGCGTTGTAGATCCTGACCCGGCCGTACATGTCCCCCAGCCGGCCCAGCCCCACCACCAGCACGGCGGTGACGACCATGTAGCCCATGATCAGCCACAGCAACAGGCTGGTGTTGCCCGGCGCGAGCGGGTTGATCTGGATGCCGCGGAAGATGTCGGGCAGCGCGATGAGCAGGATCGAGGAGTTGATCGTGGCGATCAGCACTCCGAGCGTGGTGTTGGACAGCACCACCCACTTGTAGTGCGGGCTGGCGGTGTCACGCTCGGCGCGCTGCTGGGCCCGCGCCCTGCGTTCCTGCTGGCGGTGCTGGCTCACAGAGGACGTGGTCATCTGCTCCCTCGGGGTAAAGGTCGTCGGACGGTCGACGGAAGGATGAGAACACGCGTACTTAGTTCACGCGTACTAACTAAGGCTAGCACCGCCGGTCCCGCAGCCGTCCGGCGCCCGGTCTCCCTCAGTCGGGCTCGACCGGCACCAGCTCCTCGGTCCTCACCTGGAAGGGGGTCGGGTTGCCCGGGCAGGTGATGACGGCTACCTCGGGAGCGGTGGCCCAGCGCCGGAACCGGCACGCGTGCGTGTTGTAGACCACCCGGTCGCCGCGCTGCAGCTGGGTGAGCGGCTTGGTCGACAAGGCCTGCGCCAGCCGGCCCCCCGGCGCTCCCGACGACGCGCTCGGGGACGGCGAGGACGGCGCTGCCGAGGGAGACGACCCGGCTGCGGTGCCGTGCTGGGTCTGAGGGGTCGAAGGCGACGTCGTCCCGGAGGCCCCGACCGAGCCCGCCGGGGATCCTCCTGACCCGGCCGTGAGCGCGAAGGCCACGACGGCCGTCACCAGGACACCCAGCGCGAAGGAGGCCGCCAGCAGCAGCCGCGGATCTGCCCGCCTGCCGAGGCCCCGCCGGTGCTCAGGCGCGGGCATGGTGCCCCGCGTCCCTCACCACCGCGGCACTCGCCACGTGACCGATCCTTGCCCTGTCCACTGCCCGAGCGCAAACGACAGGACTGCCATTCGCCCGGCTGCCGTTCCCCGAAGGGCCCCACCTCGTCCAGGAGGGCGACCGCGCGCAGAGCCACGGCGGGAAGTTTCGCCATTTCTCAGGTTCGAGCTCCCCTGCCCCCAGGGTCCAGTAGCACCGACAGGTTCTCGAGCCGGGTTGTTTCCGAGGAAGGCGGCCCCGGGCTCACTCCGGGTCGGGGCACTCCGGGTGGGACTGGATGGACGGGCCGCGTCCGTCTTCTCGCGGCGTGGGGAAGACGACCAGGTGCATGAGCAGGTAGCTGACCAACGACGCGGTGAGCATGGCCACCACCTTGGAGGCGTTGGCCGCTATCGCGGTCGGCGCTCCGAGCAGGGAGATGAGCACGAGCGAGGTGCCCAGCACGGCGACGTCGTTCACGGCGAGGTTGAGGCCACCTTGGAGGGCGAACAGCAGTCGCTGCCGCCACCGGTGCGCCGGCCGCGCCGGCGGCCGGTCGCCGAACGTCCACCGGCTGTTCCAGACGTAGCTGTTGGCGAGCGCCGCGAGGACCGCCACGGTGTTGTAGGCCACCAGCAGCCATGCAGAACGGGTCGGATGGGTGAGCACCAACAGGTTGAACACCGCCAGGTCCAAGACCACGTTGGAGGCACCTACGGCGGCGAACCGGCCGATTCGGACCGAGTGCCGCGTGCCGGAGGCACGCGCCGTGCGTTGCGCGGTGCGGTAGGCATCGAGCAGCTGGTCGGTGGCAGCTCGCCATCCGTTGCCGAGGCCGGCCTCGTGCGGGGTCTCGTCGGTGCATCTCGGGGCGTCGGCCGCGGCCCGGACGGCGTGCACGAGCGCCCCGTCATCGGCCCCGTCCACCAGGCGGTGCCGGGGGTAACCCTGGAGAGTCTGACGCCCTGCGGGCGTGTCGGTGGCCACCACCGGCACCCGGCACGCCATCGCCTCCAACAGCACCAGTCCCAAGGTGTCGGTGCCCGAGGGAAAGACGAACACGTCAGCAGCCACGTAGGCCTGCGCCAGCTCTTCTCCTCGCAGCACTCCCGCGAAGGTGGCGTGCGTTCCCGCGAACAACCGCTCCAGGCGCTTTCGGTCCGGACCGTCCCCGACGAAAGCCACGTGCACCGGGGGGTCGGCCTGTGCAAGCGGCAGCAGCCGCTCGCAGCCCTTCTCGGCAGCCAACCGGCCGACGTAGAGCGCCAGCGGCTCGGCCCGATGCGGGCAGAGCCGGCCACGCATCGCCCTGCCATCGCGATCCGGTCGGAAGAGCTCGCGGTCCACGCCCCGGGACCACAGCTCGACGTCGCCGATACCGATCTCCGCCAGCTGCCTGCGGCCCAGCTCCGCGGTCGCCAGGCGTACCGCCGCGCGCCGGTACGTCCGACGCATCACCGCCCGCAGCGGCCTGCGCAGCCACCCCAGGTGGTAGTGCCCCGCGTACGCCGCCACGTCCGTGTGGTAGCTCACCGCCACGGCATGGCGACCGGTCGCGTGCCAGGCGGCGACCGAGCCCATCAGGACCGGGTTCACCACGTGCACCACATCGGGCTCGAACTCCCGCAACCAGCGGTTCACCCTCCTGTCGGGCAACGCCCAGCGACGCCCGCCGTACACGAACCACAAGCTGATGCCGCGGGTGCGCTGCTCCTGTACGCCGAGGATGCCGCTGCCCACCGTCGGCGCAATGACCAACACCTCGTGGCCGGCCTCCCGCAGCGCACGCACCGTGTGCTCCAAGCGCACCACGACACCATCGACGCTCGGCGACCAGGTCTCGGTGACCACCGCGATCCGCATCAACGATCTCCGCATCCCCGTCCGGCTCGGCGCCCGACGATCCGACGTACGATCCCTGCCACCAGGCCCACCGCAGCCACCGCGATCACCACCTCACCCCCGCTCATGCCGAACATGCACGACTCCCTCGCCAACGCCGTCGCCACACCGCCGATGCGGCAGGTGCGCCGGCGCGTGCTCCGGTGAGCACCCACCGGTGCCGCACAGTATGCGGCCGTGGGCTGAAGGCAACCTGAGTCCGCCGACCGCGCGATCACTGCACGTGGTCGCGGCCGAACAGGCGGCTCCTGAGCAGCTCGAGGCCGATGGGAACCACCGAGACCAGCACCATCGCGCCCAGCATCGCCTCGACGTGGTTGCGGATGAACGCGATCTCCCCGAGGAAGTACCCGAGCACCGTCACCCCGGTCGCCCAGACCACTCCACCGATGGCGGAGTAGGTCACGAACCGCCGAAAGCCCATCGCCCCCACCCCGGCCATCACGGTGATGAACGTCCGCACGATCGGCACGAACCTTCCCAGCACGATGGCCCGGTTCCCGAACCGTTCGAAGAACTCGTGGGTCTTGGTGACGTACTCCTTCTTGAACCAACGCGACCGTGGTCTGTCGAACACGGTTGGCCCTGCCTTGGCGCCGATCAGGTAGCCGCACGCGTTACCCGCCACCGCAGCCACGCTGAGCACCACACAGCTCAACCACAACGGGTAGGCGATGTCGCCGCGGCCGATGAGCAGCCCCGCGGTGAACAACAGCGAGTCACCGGGCAAGAAGAAGCCCATCAGCAGTCCGCACTCGGCGAAGATCATCAACGCTCCGCCCCACAGGGCGTAGACGCCGAACTGATGCAGAAGGGCCTGCGGGTCCAGCCAGCCGAGCCCGAGCAGCTCGGGAGGAATCACCGCGGACATGCTGACCCGTCCCATCCTGGCTTGTCGGTGTCGGACGGTTCATTGTCGTGGGCCAACCTGAACCGACAGTGAGAGCGGCTCGGCCGAGCGCAGGACGGCGACGTCCTGAACGAGCCGGCGGCCCCGAACCGGCGGGCCTGGAAGGGACGGTGTCCCTTTGAGCGGTCTGAGGGGTCAGAACCCTCAGCGCTGGGGACTGTGCCGTTCGAAGAGCTCAGCCCGCACGCCGGCGACGAATCTCATCGTTGATGGCGGGAACGATCTCGTGCAGGTCACCGACGACCGCGTAGTGCGCCTTGGTCACCATCGGCGCATCCGGGTCGGTGTTGATCGCCAGGATGGTCTTCGAGCTCGACATGCCCGACCAGTGCTGGATGGCCCCGCTGATGCCGCACGCGACGTAGAGGTCCGGGGACACCCGGCTGCCGGTCTGCCCCACCTGTTCGTGGTGCGGTCGCCAGCCGAGGCTGGTGACCACCCGGGAGACCCCGAGCACCCCACCGAGCAGGTCGGTGAGCTCGAGCAGGCCCTTGAAGCCGTCGGCGCTGCCCACCCCGCGTCCGGCGCCGACCACGACCCGCGCCGAGCGCAGGTTGCCGGACTCGTCGGGCTCTCCGGGCTCGGTCCGCGCCACGCGCGCCCGCAGATCGCGGTCGGATACCTCGACGGCGAGGGGCTCGACCGAGGGCACGGTGGGCGGATCCGCCGGTGTGGGCTCGCACGCGTGACCGGCGACGGTGAGCACCGCCACCCGGTCCTCCAGGCGCATCTCCTCCATCGCCGTGCCGGCGAGCACCTGGCGTGAGACGGTCAACGGTGAGACCGAGTCCACCGCCACCACGTTGGCCGCCATCGCCGCCCCGAGCCGGCAGGCAGTGTGCGCCATCACCTCGCTGCCGCGAGGCGTCCCGGCGGCGACCACGGCGCTCGCACCGTCCGAGGCGGCCACCACGGCGGCGGCCCAGGCCGCAGGCGCGTACGACGCGAAGGCATCACCGTCGACGTGGCGAACGCTCTCGACCGCGTACTCGCCCAGCTGGGCCACCACGCCGTCGGGGAGCTCCCCGACCACGAGCGCGTGCACCGTCGGGCCCAGCTTGCGGCAGAACGTGAGCGTCTCGCGGGACGTCTCGGTGACGCCGCTCTCGTCGGTCTCCACCAGCGCCAGGATCATCGGGCCACCCCCAGGGACTCCAGCAGGTCGACGACGGCGGGGGCCGCTCCCGGCCCCTCGCCCAGGATGGTCACCTGGCTGGGCTGGGGCGCCGGCAGCTTCAGCCGCAGGCGTCCTGGTCCGGCGGGCGTGGTCGAGGGCGCGCGCTCCTCGACCTGCACCTTCTTGGCCTTCATCCGCCCCGGCACCGACGGGTAGCGCGGCTCGATGCCGCCCTCCATCACGGTGACCACCGCAGGGAGCGTTACCTCGAAGATCTCCGAGCCGCCGTCCGGACCGTCACCGCGCGCCACGGCCACTCCGTCCGAGACCTGCACGGTCTTGATGCCCGTGACCACCGGCCGGTCCAGGGCGTAGGCCACCCGGACGCCGACCTGGAAGTCCCCGGTGTCCAGGGCGTCGTTACCGAGCAGCACCAGCTCGTAGCTGGTGCCGTCGGCCTCGTGCGCCCGGACCACGTTGGCGATCGCCGCGGCCACGTCGGCCGGGCCGTAGCCGGAGGCGTCGGCCTGCACCCGCACCGCACGGGCGCAGCCGACGGCGAGCGCGTTGCGCAGCTGCTCGACCGCGGCGTCGGGGCCGACGGTCAGCACGGTCACCTCGCCGCCGGTGTCCTTGGCCACCGCGATGGCCAGCTCGACAGCACACTCCTCGTGCGGGCTCACCGTGTGGCCCAGGTTCCTGTCGTCGACGGCCCGGCCGTCGCCGGTCAGCGTCACCTGCCCCCCGGTCTCCGGGACTCGCTTGATGCACACCAGGACGTTGCTCATGACCGGATCCGTTCGTTGTCGGGGTCGAACAAGGCGGTGCTGTCGACCGAGCCGACGGTCAACGGGTACAGCTCCTCCATGTAGGAGACGCCCAGCTCGTTGCCGACTGTCGCCTCCGACGGCGGCAGGTAGGCCATCAGCAGGTGCTTGCCGAGCGAGGGCGCCGAACCAGCGGTCGTCACGTAGGGCCGGCGGCCGAGGTCGTCGAGCAGCACACCACCGCCCTTGGCCAGGATGGGCTCGCCGCCGAGCATGTAGCGCTTCATCCCGGACCTCGACGTGTGGTCGTCGACCACCAGCGTGCAGAGGACCGCCTTCGGCTCTTCCACCCGCTGCTTCAGGTACGCCTCCCGGCCCACGAACTCCGCCGACTTCACCTTGGGGCGCTGCATCCCGGCCTCCACGATCGTGCGCTCGGAGTCGAGCTCGAAACCGTAGGCGCGGTAGCCCTTCTCGAGGCGTCCGGTAGTGCCGTAGACGCCGATGCCGACCGGGACCGCACCGTACGACGAACCGGCCTCGTGCAGCAGCGACCAGAGCCGGGCGCCCTGCTCGATGGGCAGGTGCAGCTCCCAACCGAGCTCGCCCACGTAGGAGATCCGGGACGCCAGCACGGAAAGCGACTCCACCTCGATGTTGCGGCACGAGCCGAACCGGAAGCCGTCGTGGCTGATGTCGTCACGGGTCAGCTCCCCGAGGATGTCGCGAGCCCGCGGCCCCCACAGGCCGATGGTGGTGAACGCCGAGGTCAGGTCCACCACACATGCGGTCCCCCGAGCCGGCATCCGGTCCGCGAACCACTTCCGGTCCACCATCCCGTGCGCACCGCCGGTGACGACGCGGAACCGGTCGTGCGCGAGTCGCATCAGGGTCAGGTCGGAGCGGAACCCGCCGCGCTCGTCGAGCACCGGGGTGTAGATCACCCGCCCGACCGGGACGTCGCACTGGGCGACCACGATCCCCTGCACCGCCTCCAGGGCGCCGGGGCCGACCACGTTGAAGATCGCGAATGCGGAGAGGTCCACGATGCCCGCCCGGTCGCGCATGGCCAGATGCTCGGCGTTGATGATCGGCGACCACCAGCGCGCG
The DNA here is from genome assembly GCA_963839365.1 of uncultured Actinomycetota bacterium. Lineage (GTDB taxonomy): Bacteria > Actinomycetota > Actinomycetes > Propionibacteriales > Nocardioidaceae > DASSKA01. The sequence goes on along the minus strand of CAWIUT010000010.1, from coordinate 452,835 downwards.
TCCCACTCGTGCTCGCGGGGCATCACTCGGTCGCCGTACTCCTCGAGCAGGTGGGCGTTCGACTCGTACCAGAACGGACGCTCCCAGCCGGCCGCCTCGAAGAACCGCGCGGCGCGCTGCTGCTGGTCGGCGTACATCGGCGGCAGCCGCTGTCCGCGGTCGGACTCGTACTGCTCTCCGGGGTGCACGATGCCGTAGGTCTTGTTGAACGCCTCGCTGGTGCGTGCCCGGATGTGCTCGCGGGTGCGCTGGTGCGGGTAGAACCTGGCGATGTCGGAGTGCCCGAGGTCGATCTCCGGCAGGCCGGTGGTCATCCACTCGGCGACCGCCCGGCCCACGCCGGGGCCCTCCTTGACCCACACCGCGGCGGCCGACCACAGTCCCTTCACCTCAGGGGTCTCGCCGAGGATCGGCGCCCCGTCGGGCGTGAGGGAAAGCAGGCCGTTGATCGCGTAGCGGATCTCCGCGCCCTCGGCGCCCAGCAGATCCGGCATCAGCTCGAAGGCCTGCTCCAGCTGGGGGTCGAAGTCGTCGGAGGTGAACGGCATCTCGGTCGGGGACAGCTTGGCCTGCTCGATGGAGGGAATCTCCTCCGGGTCGTGCAGGATCGGCCGGTGCGCGTACGAACCGACCTCCATGTCGGCGCCGTGCTGGCGCTCGTAGCAGAAGGTGTCCATGTCCCGGACGATCGGGAAGCTGATCTCACCTTCCCTCTCGGACAGCTGCGGACACGGGCCGACGCTGATCATCTGGTGCACGGCGGGGGTGAGCGGGATGTGCGCGCCCGCCATCCGCGCCAGCGCGGGGCTCCACACGCCGCACGCGATCACGACGGTCTTCGCCTCGATGTCCCCACCGGAGGTGCGCACCCGCCGGATGGCGCCGTCCTCGACGTCCATCCCGACCACCTCGACGGTGGGCACGACGGTGAGCGCGCCGAGCTCCATGGCGCGCTCGCGCATGATCGTGCCTGCGCGAAGGGAGTCCACCACGCCCACCGAGGGCGTCCAGAACCCGCCGACGATCTGGTCGGCGGCCAGGAACGGCACCTTCTCGACCACCTGCTCGGGAGTGACCAGCTCGGACTCGATGCCCCAGACCCGGGCCGAGCTCATCCGGCGGCGCAGCTCCTCCATCCGCGCTTCCGTGCGCGCGACCTCGAACCCGCCTGACTCGGTGAACACGCCCATCTCCTGGTACTGACGCACGCTGTCCAGAGTCAGATCGGTGATCTCGCGGGAGTGGTCCACCGGGAAGATGAAGTTGGAGGCGTGCCCTGTGGAGCCGCCAGGGTTCGGCAGCGCCCCCTTGTCGATCTGCACGATGTCGCGCCAGCCCAACCGCGCCAGGTGATAGGTGAGGCTGTTGCCGACGATGCCGGCGCCGATGACGACCACGCGGGCGGCGGACGGGACGGTGGCCATCGGGACTCCTTCCGGAAGTTGCGTAGTTCGCAACTCGAAGCGCTATACGAAACATCTAGATCCTGCGACCATGCCTCGGTCGGTGTCAACCAAGTACGGCGAACGAAGCTGCCGCGCCTCGAGGCGGCGGACCTCCGGACGGCCCCGGTAGCGGGAGGACGGCGCACGCGAGGGTCTGCCTCACCGATCCGGCCCTCGAGGACTACGGCGCCCCGTAGCCAAGTCGATGCGAGACCTCCTCGGCCGCCTCCCGGACCACCGGGACCAGCTCCTTCACACGTGGGGCGTCGATCCGGAACGTCGGACCCGAGACGCTCAGGGACGCGATGACGTCACCGTGGGCGTTACGGATCGGCGCGGCGATCGCCGTCAGACCGATCTCCAGCTCGTCGACCGCGACGGCGTACCCCTGCTCACGGACCTCGGCCAGCTCGCGCCGCAGCTGAGCCCGACCGGTCACGGTGCGTGGCGTGTACCGCGGCAGTCGAGGCACCCGGTCGTCGACCTGCGTCGATGCAAGACCGCTGAGCAGCACCTTGCCGTTGGACGTGGCGTGCAGCGGGATGTGCTGACCCACCCAGTTGTGCGACTGCAACGCCGACTGGCCGGCCACCTGGTCCAGGTAGAGCGCCGACCGCTCCGAGAGAACCGCGATGTTCACCGTCTCCCCGGAGTCCGCCGCCAGCTGGCGACAGACCGCGCGAGCCTCCTGCACCACGTCGAGCCGGGCGGTGGTGGCGCCGGCGAGGCGCAGGACACCCACTCCGAGCCGGTACTTCCCGCGCTCCTGGTTCTGCTCGACCAAGTCGTGGGACTCCAGCGTGGCGACGAGCCGGAACGCCGTGCTCTTGTGCACGCCGAGCTCGCCGGCGATCTCGGTGATCCCCGCCTCTCCGTGCCGCGCGAGGATGCCGAGGATGGTGAGCGCACGGTCGACCGACTGCACACCGGACGACGTGTCCTGCCCGTTTGCCATGCTTCGACCCTAGCGCAGTCTGTTGCGTATCGCAGTACCTCGTTCCTGTTGACGCAACACTTTGGGAGGGGTACAAGGGACTGCATGGACAACGAGTACGTCGTGACCATCGTCTGCCCCGACCGCCCCGGCATCGTCCACGCGGTCAGCGGGCTTCTCGTCCGGCACGGCGCCAACATCCTGGAGAGCCAGCAGTTCGACGACCTCGCCGAGGACCGCTTCTTCATGAGGGTGAAGTTCTCGCAGCCCACCGACGACCCGCAGGGCACACTCCAGGAACTGCGCGAGTCGTTCGCGACGGTTGCCCGGCAATGGCACATGAAGTGCGAGGTCTGGGACGCCTCAGCGCCGTACCGGACCCTGATCATGGTCTCGAGGTACAGCCACTGCCTCAACGACCTGCTGTTCCGGTGGAGCAACGGGTCCCTGCAGATCGACGTGGTTGGCGTGGTGTCCAACCACATGGACTGGGAGCCGCTGGTCAAGTCCTACGGGGTGGACTTCCATCACATCCCGGTCGCGCCGGAGACCAAGGTACAAGCAGAGGCGCAGCTGCTCGGGCTCGTCCACGAGCTGGACGTGGACCTGGTCGTCCTGGCCCGCTACATGCAGGTGCTCTCCGAGGACGCGTGCCGCAGCCTTGCCGGCCGGGCGATCAACATCCACCATTCCTTCCTGCCGAGCTTCAAGGGCGCGAGGCCCTACCAGCAGGCGTTCGACCGCGGCGTGAAGCTGATCGGCGCGACCGCCCACTACGTGACCGCCGACCTCGACCAGGGCCCCATCATCGAGCAGGACGTGATCCGCGTGGACCACCGTTCAGACGCGGCGCAGCTCGCGGCGGCCGGCCGGGACGTGGAGAGCCAGGTGCTCTCCCGTGCCGTGCGCTGGCACGCCGAGACCCGGGTGCTGCTCAACGGTGACAAGACCGTCGTCTTCCGCTGACATCCAGCACGCTCAGTCGCCGAGCTCCTTGCGCCTGCGGATCACGTACTCCTCCAGCTGGGCCCGGATCGTGTCCTCGAGCGGCGGGGCGATGTAGTCCTCCAGCGTCCGCTGATAGATCTTCGTCGCACGGGCAGCCGTGTCGAGGCCGCCGTTGCGCATCCAACGCTCGTAGTTCTCCGAGCTGGACAACATCGGCCGGTAGAAGCAGGTGCGGAACCGCTCCATGGTGTGCATGGCTCCGAGGAAGTGCCCGCCGTGACCGACCTCGAGGTGGGCACCGAACGCCAGCGAGTCCTCATCGATCTCCAGCGGAGTGAACTCGGCCCGCAGCATCTCGAGGATCTGCACGTCGACGATGAACTTCTCGAAGCCGGCCACCAGGCCCCCCTCCAGCCAGCCGGCCGAGTGCATCACCCAGTTCGCTCCGGCCAGGAACGTGGGCAGCATCGTCATCAACGCCTCGTAGCCCGCTTGGGCATCCGGCACCTGCGACGAGGTCAGCCCACCGCCGGCGCGGAACGGCAGACCGAAGTGCCGGGCGATCTGGCCGGTGCAGAACAACCCGAGCGCCGACTCGGGGGTGCCGAACGTCGGAGAGCCGGACTGCATGTCGATGTTGGACAGGAACGACCCGAAGATCACCGGCGTCCCGGGCCTGACCAGCTGCGCCAGGGCGATCCCGGACAGCGCCTCGGCGATCTGCTGCACGAGCGCCGCGGGAATGGTCACCGGTGACATCGCGCCCATCAGGATGAACGGCGTCAGCACGCACGGCTGGGCGGCGGCGCTGTACTCCAGCAGCGACTCCAGCATCCGGCCGTCCCACCGCAGCGGTGAGTTGCAGTTGATCAGCGAGATGGACACCGGTGTCTGCTCGATGGCCTCTCGCCCGCCGAACAGGATCTCCCCCATCGCAATGGTGTCCCGCGCGTTGACGCCGGAGACCACGTTGCCCATGTAGATCTTGTCGGTCAGGGTCTGGAGTGCGTAGGTCATGTCCAGGTGCCGCGAGTCGAGCGGTCGGTCGTTGGGCTCGCAGACCACCCCACCGGCCGAGTCGAGCACCGCACAGCTCTGTGCCAGCTTCGTGAACCGCTCGAAGTCGTCCATCGTCGCGTCACGCCGCAGGTCGCCCTCGCGCACGAACGGCGGACCGTAGACGGCGGCGAACGCCATGGAGTCACCGCCGATGTGGATGTTGTGCTCGGGGTTGCGTGCCTGCACGTCGAACTCACGCGGTGCCCTGGCAACCTGGTCCAGCACGAAGTCGGGGTCCAAGAACACCTTCTGCTCCTCGACCCGCTGCCCCGCCTCCCGGAACAGGCCCAGCGCGCGTTCGTTGTCGAACTCCACGCCGATCTCGGTCACCAGCCGACGCCAGCCGGCGTCCAGCTTGGCCATCGCCTCCTCGGAGAGGATCTCGTACCTGGGCATCGTGTTGCGGAACATCGCCACCTCCTGCGGACGAAGTGCTTGACCGGCGCTGCTCGCGCATTCTAGCCTCATAATGTGGCACTCGGTTCCATAACATGGAACTAAGGCCTCGCACTCCCTCACTCAGCGGAAGGCGGAACGCTGGTCATGGCACAGACGGGCGGGGGCACCCAGGCGGTCGAACGTGCCGCCGGGCTGGTCGACCTCATCGTCCGCGCCGATGACCCGGTCAGCTTCACCGAGGTCTGCGACGAGACGGGGCTGGCCCGCTCGACCACGTCACGGCTGCTGGCCGCGCTGGAGCGCACGGACCTTGTTGAGCGGAACTCCACCGGCGGGTACGTCGCCGGCCCGCTGTTCGCGCTGCACGCCGCCGTGCACGACCCGGCAACCCAGCTGGCCCGTCTCGCGCTGCCGGTGATGGAGACGGTCGGTGAGCAGACCGGTGAGTCCGTGCACCTCGCGGTCGTCCGCGGGCACGAGCTGTTCCACGTGGCGCAGGTGGACTCCACCTACCTGCTCGCGGCCCGCGACTGGAACCAGGTCGGCGTCCCGCCGCACTGCTCCTCGCTCGGCAAGGTGCTCTACGCCTACGGCGCACTCCCCCTGCCCAAGGGGAGGCTGGAGCGCCGAACGCCTCGCACGGTCGGCTCCAGCGACGCGCTCGAGGCACAGCTCGACCAGATCCGCCGGGAGGGGGTCGCCACCTCGCTCGACGAGCTGGAGACCGGTCTGACGGCCGTCGCCGTCCCCCTGCACGGAAGGCAGACGGTCATCGCCGCCATCGGGGTTTCCGGGCCCACCGCCCGGTTGCAGGACCGTGTTGACAAGGTTGGCCGGCTCCTCGTCGAGGCCGCCGACACCTTGTCCCAACGGCTGCTCAGCCGCAGATCACCGTCCCACCAGGAGGGCACCGCATGACCCCCGAGGAGATCCTCCAGCGCTTGTACGACCAGACACTCGTGGGCAACGCACCCGAGGTGCTGGAGCTGACGCACCACGCGCTGGAACAGAACATGGAGCCGCAGTCGTTGCTGTTCGACGCACTCATCCCCTCGCTGGAGGAGGTGGGCGCCCGCTTCGAGCGCGGCGACTTCTTCGTCCCCGAGATGCTCATCGCCGGCCGTGCGATGGCCGGTGCCATGGAGGTGCTCCGGCCGCTGCTCGCAGACACCGGCGTGCAGACCGTCGGCAAGTTCGTGATGGGCACGGTGAAGGGCGACGTGCACGACATCGGGAAGAACCTGGTCAACATCATGCTGGAGGGAGCCGGCTTCGAAGTCATCGACCTCGGTGTCCAGGTCGCGCCGGAGAAGTTCGTGGAGAGCATCGTCGAGCACCGGCCCGACATCATCGGCTTCTCAGCGTTCCTCACCACGACCATGCCGATGTTCAAGGCGAACCTGAACGCGCTCGAGAAGGCCGGGCTGCGCGACCAGGTGATCGTGATGGTTGGCGGTGCCCCGGTCACTCAGGAGTACGCCAACGCGGTCGGGGCCGACGGGTACGCGGCTGACGCCTCGGCGACAGTGAAGCGTGCCAAGGACCTGCTCAACAAGCGCCGGTCACTGGTCGACGCATGACCCGGCCGCTCGAGACGACCCTGCGCTCCGCGACCGCCGAGGTGGTGATCGGCGGCCAGCACCGGTTCTGCCTGATCGGGGAACGCATCAACCCGACCGGCCGGCGGGTCTTCCAGGAACAGCTTCGCGCCGGGGACCTCACGGCGATCGAGCGCGACGTGGTCGCCCAGGTCGACGGCGGCGCCGACGTTCTCGACATCAACATGGGCGTGCCGCTCACCGACGAGCCGGACCTGCTCGCCAAGGCGATCCGGATGGTGCAGGGGTTGACCGACAAGCCCATCTGCATCGACTCCTCCGTCGTCGAGGCGTTGGAGGCAGGGCTGTCGGTCTACCACGGCCGTGCACTGGTGAACTCCGTGACGGCCGAGGACGAGCGGATGGAGCAGATCCTGCCCCTGGTCAAGAGGTACGACGCAGCGATCATCGCCCTGCCCAATGACGCCGAGGAGATCCCGATGGAGGCGGACCGACGTCTCGAGCTGGTGCAGCACATCGTGGACGTGGCCACGCAGGAGTACGGCATCGCGATCCAGGACATCGTCATCGACCCGCTCGCCATGCCCATCGGCGCGGACACGACGGTGGTCAACACCACCCTCGACACCATGCGGCGGATCCGTGACGAGCACGGCCTGAACATGACCTGCGGCGCGTCCAACGTCTCGTTCGGGATGCCCGACCGGCCCTCGATCGGGGCGGCGTTCCTTCCCATGGCGATGACCGCCGGGCTGACCAGCGCCATCATGGACACGCGCACCTCGCAGATCGTGACCGCTGTCAAGGCGGCCGACCTGCTGCTCGGCCACGACGAGTGGGGGAGCAGCTGGATCGCCGCCCACCGGCAGAAGCAGACGGTGGCCGGCTGAGACCCGCCATGGACAAGAGGCCGCAGAAGCCCCCGGAGCTCCAGGTCGAGTCCCTGGTCCGTGAGGCGCTCATCGAGCCACCCGACGGCCCTGGCGGGCAGCCGCACGACGGGACCGGCCGGGTCCGGCTCTCGTTCACGCCGGTGGAGCGGGAGGTGCGCGTGCCGCCCGGGGTGTCGGTGTTCGACGCCGCGAGCTGGAACGGCATCGCGATCGACTCCACGTGCGGGGGCCACGGCACCTGCAAGAAGTGCAAGGTCCGTGTCCTCGACGGCAACGTGCCGGTTCACCGGCTGGACGCACGCTGCTTCAGCGCCGACAAGCTGGCGAACGGGTGGCGGTTGGCCTGCCTCGCGCAGGCCACCCAGGACCTCCGCGTCGAGGTTCCGCCGCTGACCACCCGGCCGAAGGCCGCCACCTTGGGCGTCGGTCGCCAGGTCATCCTGCGGCCCGCGGTGCAGAAGCGCTACGTCGAGCTCGCCGACCCGTCCCTCACCGACCAGCGCAGCGACCTGCAGCGGTTGTACGACGCGATGGACGACCTCGAGCTCTCCCCGGACCTGCACGTCCTGCGGCGGCTGCCGAGGGTGCTGCGCGAGTCGCACTTCAAGGTGACCGCCGTCATCGTGGACGACATGCTCATCGAGGTGGAGCCGGGCGACACCACCGGACGGAGGTTCGTGCTCGCGTTCGACCTGGGCACCACCACCGTGGTGGCGACCCTGCTGGACGTCGGCGCAGGGGCGCCCACCGCGGTCACGTCCACGATGAACAAGCAGCAACACCTCGGCGGCGACGTGATCACCCGGATCAGTGCCACCATGATGGACCCGGGCGCCGCGGACCGGCTGCGCTCGCTGGCGCAGGACACGCTGGCCGAGCTGGCGGGCAGCGTGCTCGAAGAAGCGGGCGTGCGGCCCGATGAGGTCTACGAGGTCGCCCTGGCCGGGAACGCGACCATGACTGCGCTGGTGCTCGGCATCGACCCCGAGCCCCTCGGAATGGCACCGTTCGTGATGTCCACCGCCACGCTACCGAGCCTGCGCGCCTCGGAGCTCGGGCTACGGCTGCACCCCGGGGCCCGTGCGTTCGTGTTCCCCGCGCTCGGCGCGTACGTCGGCGGGGACATCGTCGCGGGCATGCTCGCCACCGGCATGGACCGCGACAAGCGCATCCGGCTGTTCATCGACGTGGGCACCAACTGTGAGATCGTGCTCAGCGACGGGGACACGATCCTGGCCACGGCCGCACCGGCGGGCCCGGCGTTCGAGGGCGGCGCGATCCGGTGCGGGATGCGCGCCGCAGACGGGGCCATCGAGGTGGTCCACGTCGACGAGACGGCGGAGGGTGGCCTGACCCTGCAAGTCATCGGGGACGTCGAGCCACAGGGGCTGTGCGGCTCCGGGCTGGTCGACGCGGTGGCGGAGCTGGTCAGGATTGGCCTCCTTGACCCCTCGGGCCGCTTCGTCGACGACGTGCGCGCCAAGACGGTGGCGCCGTACGTCGCGGACCGCCTGGTCCATCTCGACAAGGAGCGGGTGTTCATGCTGCACCGCCCGGACCTCGCGAGCCCACCGGAGGACTGCGTCTACCTCTCTCAGCGGGACGTGCGCGAGCTGCAGTTCGCCAAGGCGGCGATCGCCACGGGCTGGACGCTGCTTCTCGAGGCGCTCGGCCTCTCCCACACCGACGTGCAGCAGGTGCTCCTGGCCGGTTCGTTCGGCACTTACCTGTCCCCCGCCGCCGCGGTGCGCATCGGACTGGTTCCGAGGGTCCCGGTGCTGAGGATCGTCTCCGCCGGCAACGTCGCCGGTGAGGGAGCGAAGATGAGCCTGCTCTCGGTCCGGGAACGAGCAGGGGCCGTGGCACTGCTGGAGGAGGTGACCTATGTCGAGCTCTCGGACCGCGCCGACTTCAACGACCGGTTCGTCGACCTGCTGGCCTTCCCGCCGTGACCGGGTCGCGCTGGTCGCGTGCGGGGCGTTGGCGCAGCTGTGCGGCACCCTGTCCGCTCGCCGGGGCTGGCCGGTCGACGTCGTGCCACTGCCCCCGCTGCTGCACAACCAGCCGGACCGGATCGCCGGGGCGGTCGAGGCGCTCGTCGACGATCTGCAGGCCCGCTACCGCAAGGTGGCGATCGGGTACGCCGACTGCGGCACCTACGGAGCCCTCGACGAGCTCTGCGAGCGGCGGGGTGTCGAGCGGCTGCCCGGGCTGCACTGCTACGACGTGTACGGCGGCGCCGACCGCCTGCGGGCCCTGTTCGAGGAGCAGCCTGGCACGTACGTGCTCACCGACTTCCTGGTCCGCTCCTTCGACCGCACGGTGGTCGCCGAGCTCGGGCTGGACCGGCACCCGGAGCTGCGGGACGACTACTTCCGGTACTACTCGCGGATGGTGTGGCTCGCCCAGGAGCCCGACGAGCAGCTGCGGACGCTCGCCCAGGAGGCGGCGGACCGCGTCGGGCTGCCGCTGACCGTGCTCGAGACCGGCAGCGCCGGGCTCGAGCACGCGCTGGCGGAGCTGGTCGCGTGACCCGCCCGGTCAGTGCACCGCCACCACTCTGTCGAGGAACTGCCGGCGCCATGCCTCCGTCTCGGCAACCTGGTTGAACGTGTAGATGTGCAGCCCCGTGACCCGCGCCTCCGGGCGCGAGAACCTCGTGGCGCGACGCTGCAGGAACCGTTCACCGCTGAACCCCCCGGGAGCGGCCAGTCTCGCGAACAGGCCCTTGTTCTTCGAGAGGAACCGCGTGGACTCTCCCACCCCGATCCTGGTGGCCATCGTCAGCAGCTTGGCGCGGTCCACCGGCCCGGGGACCCCCAGCAGCACCGGGAGGTCGATCCCTCTTCCGCGCAACCGATCGAGCCACACCAGCACGCCGTCGGGGTCGAAGCTCAGATTGCTGACGATGTGCGTGGCGTGGCGCCGCTTGTCCCACATCGCCTGGACGGTCAGGTCGTCGCTGATCGTGGGGTGGGACTCCGGATAGCCGGTGATGCCCACCTCGGGGAACGGCCGCCCCAGGGCGGTGAGGTCCTCCAGCAGGTCGAGCGCCGAGTGGTAGTCCCCTGCCGGCGGGTTCTGGTCCCCCCCGGGCACGAACACCGTGCGGATGCCGGCCTGCTGCATCCGGGCGCAGACCTCACCCAGCTGGCTTCGACCGCTGATCATCCGCGCCGCGAGATGAGGCACCGTCGGATACCCGTGACGCGCCAGACGCTCGGTGAGCGCCAGCGTCGCCTCGAGCCCCTTGCCCGGCGACGCCGTTACCGTGACGGTCCGCTCGGTGGGCACGTGGGCGAGCAGCTTCTCCTCGATGGAGCTGGTGGGGAACACTTCGTAGCGCGCCGACCGAAGCAGGTCGGCGAGGAACTCTGCCGGACTGTTGCGCATTGAGGAACCCATTTCACGATACGCAATACATTGCTCAGCGTAGCGCTCTGGGGCCCCTCGGTCCATGGAGCTCGCTCATGCTGCCGCATCGTTCTGCCTGCTTGTCGCGCCAGTTCTCAGACTCCTTCGACCGCCTTGACCCGCGAGGTCCGGATGGCTTCGGTGAACTCCGCGAAGTCCCGCTCGTTCTGGTCGGCATAGCGACTTGAGAAGTCCGTGATCGAACGGTCGAAGCTGTCATCGGAGCCCAGGTAGGCAGCAATGGCCACCGGGTCACCGGACCGCGCGTGCGCCCGGGCGACCGCCCATCCGCAGAGGCGGCCGTAGAAGGTGAGGGCCTCCGGCGGCATCAGCTCCACGAGGGCGGACCCCTTCATGTCGCGCAGCTGCCGCCAGTAGAAGTAACGTCCGGCCTCCACGCCCTTGCTCCAGCCGAGGAAGATGTCGCTGGACGCCTGCATCAGTCGCTGCCCTTGCACGACCCGCTCGCCGGACTGTCGGTACCTGCTCTTGCGCAGCGGCCCTTCGAGGACCGACGCCGAGGCTTCCTTGAGCTGCAGGAAGAGTGGGTCGTCGTCGTTCCGGCCCTCGAGCAGGACGACGAAGGCGCGGGTTCCCACGCTGCCTACGCCGACGACCTTGCGCGCCCAGTCCACCACATCGAACTGGCCGAGGAGCTCTCGACGGTCCGGTTGAAGGCTCTGCCGGTATTGCGCGAACATCCCCAGAATGCCGTCCTCGAGCTGCTCGGGCTCCATCGCGTAGGTCGCCTGCAGCTCGCGCGCCGGGACGACGACAGGCGGAGCGCTGGTGATCCGGTAGCTGCCGTCCACGACCTCGGTGAGCTTGGACAACGCCTGGAGGCTGTCACGAGAGCGTGCCTTCGCGACGTTCTTCTCGAAGCGCTTCCGCAGCTTTTTCGCTTCCTTGGCCGCTGCCTTGCCCTTGCCGCCGCCCTCCCCCTTGTCGGCGGCAAAGGCCGAGGTCGCCTGCCCGACCGCCTGCGCAAGGTGGTCCTCCGCCAGGTGGGCGTACCACACGTCCAACGTCCTCATCACCGAGAACTCGTCCATCGCCTCCCGGTACGACGCGACCGCCGCCCTGGTGATCGACCTGGCCTCGGACTTCGTGCATCCGTTGTTCTTCGCCGCCACGGTGATACTCGCCGCAAGCCGCTTGACGTCGTACTCGAAGGGCCCGGGAAGCGTCTCGTCGAAGTCGTTGATGTCGAAGACGAGCTGTCGCTCCGGAGAGCCGAACACCCCGAAGTTCGCCAGGTGAGCGTCGCCGCACAGCTGCACATCCAGGCCCGCCGTGGGGGTGCCGGCGAGGTCTGCTGCCATGATCTTCGCGGCACCCCGGTAGAAGGTGAACGGCGATGCCATCATCCGACCGTGCCTGACCGGGACAAGGTCGGCGTCACGCCCGGCGTCCTGCTGCTCGATCTGCTCCACGGGACCTTGGCGGTCAGCTTTCGGCGACCATCCGGCCTGGCTCGCCGGCGGAACCCGGTCACGTGCCGCCTCGCCCCGCGCCGTGCGTTCCTCCAGGCTCAGGTGCTCAACCTTCTTCAGCATGGTTCCTCTCCGTTCCCGGCGTGGCTGCCAGCCGACGAGGCAGGTGGTCTCAGGTGCGCGCTTCGCCCGCGGGCTCGTCGGGCGGCGCCAGCTGCACGGCTCCCAGGTCGTCGCCGCCCTGGTCGAGCCGGAACGGTGGGTACTGGTCGGTCATCAAAGCGGCGTACGCCGCCACCCGCAGCGCCCAGCGGTTCATGCCCAGCACCAGGTCGAAGATCGACTGGGGGTACCGGCCGGTGAACAGCATCGCCAAGGCGGCGATGAAGACCAGCAGACCGATCAGCCCGCTTCCCCACAGCTCAGAGTTCTGGGAGGTCGTCGACGCCTCGGTGACGACGTAGGCGCCGCCGCTGACGAAGAACGCGACGATCAGGTAGTGGGGGATCGCCAGCAGCCACCACTTCACCAGGACCAGCCCCCGCGAGAGGTGCTGCGGGTAGTCCACGTCGAGGTGGGCCGGGTAGTCGGGGACCTCAGCCAACGTGAACGGCGGGTACCGGTCCGTGCCGAGCGCTCCGTACGCGTAGTAGTCCACCCGCCAGCTCCAGCGCAGCACGCCCACGTTGAAGTCGAAGATCGCGCGCGGATAGCGCCCGGTGAACAGAATCGCGAAGAACGCGACCACGCTGAGGACGAAGAAGGTCAGCCACAGGAAGAACAGCACAAAGTAGTGCGGCAGGACGAGCAGCCACTTGACCAGCCACAGCCAGCGTTTCATCGTCGGGTCAAGCCGGGCGTTCACGTGCAGGGGGTAGCTGGACGAAGTCATGAGGTCTCGCCTTCCAGGTCGCCTTGCTCTCCACGGTGCAGGGCGACCGAGCGCGGGGTCAGGGCCGGACGCCACCGCCCCGGGGGACCTCGGACCTGTCAGAGTCCGCCGCCTCCGACCAGGTGGGAGGCGGCCACCACGAGCTACCGCGTCTGGGAAGGGGACCTAGACGCCGAGGAGAAGCAGGATGCCGGACACCACGAGAGCACCCTCGACGAGGGCCACGAAGACCGGGTCGCTGATCTTGTGGATAGTGCGTTTGCCGACCAGGGCGCCGGCCATGGTCGCAGGTGCCAGCACCAGTCCGAGGAGAAGCACCTGGGCCGTCAGGAGGTCACCGGTGCCGTAGGCGACCAGCTTCGCAGCGTGGAGCACGACGGCCGAGGCCGCCTCGGTGCCGATGTAGGCGTCTCTGACCAGGCCGTAGGCGAGAAAGAACGGGGCGGTGAGGGGGCCCACGCTGCCCAGGAGGGCGGAGCCCAGTCCGGAGGCCGCTCCGACTCCTACGAAGGCGCGCTGCGACACCCGCGGCGGCGTGGGGCGTAGTCGCCGCCAGAGGACCATGAGGAGCAGGAAGGTGCCCAGCAGCCGTTGCAGTCCGTCCAGTGGAGCGGTGGCGAACAGCAGGCCGCCGGCGACTGCGAGCGGGACGCTGCCGATCGCGAAGTTGCGGATCAGGCGCCAGCGCAGATGGTGCCGGTTCAACACGACACGGCTGCCGTTGGAAACCAGCTGCGCGAGCGTGAGCATCGGAATCGCCGCGCGCAGACCGAACAGGGCGGTGAACACCGGCAGGAGGAGCACGCCGCCGCCGAACCCGGCCACGGCAGACACGAACGCCAGCGCGAACGCGGCCAGGGCTGCCACCACGAGGCTTAGCAAGGGCACGGGATCCGCGTCCCCCGAGGTCGCGTGGACAGGCCGCGTTGCGCCAGCCGCGAGGGGATCTGCGACAAGGGGAGGGGCGTCGCTCCACTCGGGGGGATTGCCCCTCCCCGTTGCCGAAGCGGTACGGCGGTAGAGCCCCTCAACGCTTCAACTCCGCCGAATCGGTGCGACCGGTCAGGCCACGGGGGTGAAGTCGCGCGCGCCGATGAAGCCCGGCCGGGGAGTGTGGGCCGCGAACGGCTCCACGCAGGTGTTCTCGACGCTGTTGTAGACGATGAAGACGTTCGAACGGGCGTACGGCGAGATGTTCCCGTTCGAGCCGTGCATGCAGTTGCAGTCGAACATCGTCGCCCCGCCTGCGCTGCCCGCGAGCACGTCGATCCCGTACCGGTCGGCGAGCATCCTGATGCTCTCGCGGTCCGGGGTGCCTGCCTCCTGCTTGACCAGCGAGGACTTGTAGTTGTCCTCCGGGGTCTCCCCCACGCACGAGACGAAGGTCTTGTGCGACCCCGGCATGATCATCAGCGGTCCGTTGAAGCTGTAGTTGTCGGTCAGCGAAATCGAGATGCTGACCGCGCGCATCCGCGGCATCCCGTCCTCGGCGTGCCAGGTCTCGAAGTCCGAATGCCAGCCGAACTCCTTGCCCTCGAAGCCGGGCTTGAAGTTCACCCGGCTCTGGTGCACGTAGACGTCGGATCCCAGCAGCTGGCGGGCCCGGTCGACCACCCGCGAGTCGCTCACGATCGCCGCGAACACGTCGCTGATCTTGTGCACCTCGAAGATCGAGCGCACCTCCTGCGACGAACGCTCGATGACGGTGCGGTCGTCGGCGCGCACCTGGGCGTCGTCGGACAGCCGGTGCAGCTCGGCGCGGAATGCCTCCACCTCGTCGGGCGTGACCAGGTCCGGAACGCTCAGGTAGCCCTGCTCGTCGTACCCGGCCAGCGTGGCGACGTCCATCGGGCCGTCGTCCGCCGTACCCCACACCACCTCGTCCTCGCGGACCTTCGGCGACCTCGGCGTGCTCAGTCGTGTCGGGTACAGGTCCGTGGCGCGTGTCATCGTGTCGGTCATCAGCATGCCTCCTCCGTGTCTGGGTGGTGCTCGTCGGTGGGAAGCGCGGAGTCGCCGTCTCGTAGCGGATCTCCGGCCCGTCACCGGGGGTGAACACCCACGTCTCAGCGCCGCCGCGCAACGTCTGCACCTGGCCGGTCTCCGCATCGACCAATTCGCTCAAGCCGCCGGTGTGGCACACGGCCACGATGTGATTCGCGTGCCACCCCACAGCCTCCGTGCACAGCACCGTACCGTGCCACACGAGGGCCGACCGACCTGCCCGCCCGCCAGCACGAGCCGGGCGGACCGACCCGAGCCGCACCCTAGGTCGATGGGGCGCCCATCCACGTGCTCAGCGCTTCCCGCAGTGCGGGCAACGTGGTCGCGTGGGTCTCGTCGACCGTGGTCGCCCAGGCGACGCGGGTGTCCGGCAGGATCAGGAGCGCGTCGGCGGGCCGCTCGTCGATCGTCGCGCTGACAACGTTGACGCGGCCACCCCATTGACCGGCAAGCTCCCGCAGGTCCGCATCGTCAGCGAGGTCGAGGAGCACCGGGCGGCCCTTGCTCAGCAGCCCGGCTGACCTGGGATCCTCGTGGTCCACGCGCAGGGCTCGGTCGGTTGCGAAGGTGCCGACGAGCGGGTGCTCTTCTGATATCGCAGACCCCGTATCGGTGCCGGCCATGAGCGCACCGAGGCGGCGAAGCGGCTGCTCGTCGGTGGTCAGCTCGAGGAAGAGCGCCCGCAGCGCGTCGCCGCTGGGGCCGTATCCGCGGCGCAGCGCCACCTGAGCACGCGTATGGAGCAGGGTGCGGTCGGCGGCGGTGCGGCGTTCATCGGAGTACGTGTCGAGCAGACCGCGCGGCGCCCAGCCCTGGACGCTTCCGGCGAGCTTCCACGCAAGGTTGGCTGCGTCGAGCATGCCCGCGTTCACCGCGACTCCGCCCGCGGGGAACAGGTGCGCCGCATCGCCGGCCAGGAAGACGCGACCGTCGCGGTAGGTGGCCGCCTGCTTCGCCGAGTAGCCGAACCGCGTCATCCGGAGAGGCTCTCCCAGCGGTAGGTCGATGCCGAGCACGCGGCACACACTCGCGCTCAGCTCGGCGACGCTCATGGGCACGTCGTCGTCGTACTCGGTCGCCTCCACCTCGGCGGTGTAGACGCCCATGGCACCGCCGATGCCAGAGCACGCGAACACGCCACGTTCAGTCGCGGTGTAGCCGAACGGGATCTTGCCGACTCCGGGGACGTCGAGACCTCCGTCGGAGAGCACGGTCACCGAGTCGGGCACGGTGACCGAGGCCAGCCGCTCGATCTCAGGCAAGGAAGTGCCCGGGAACGGGATACCGGCCAGGTCGCGGACCCGGCTGCGGCCACCGTCGCAGCCGACCAGAAACTGCGCGGCCACCTCGTACGGCCCGTCAGGGCCGCGCACCTCGACGGTCACCGCGTCGTCGTCGTGGCGCATACCGACCACCTCGTCCCCACGGCGTACCTCGGCACCACGCTCGATCGCGCGTTCGGCGAGGACACCTTCGAGCCTTGGCTGGGGGAGCAGCATCGCGCGCATCGGAGAATCCTCGAGCCGGGTGAAGTCCAGATGCAGCCCACCGAACGGGAACCGCGGAGCCGGCTCGGGGCGAGCTGGGCCGCTGGTCGCCTCGCGGAACCGGTGCAGCTCGCCGCGGTAGTGCAGCAGCTGCAGGATCTGTCCCGCGAGACCTCCTGCCTTCGCCGTCTCGGACGGCTCCGGCCGTCGCTCCAGCAGAATCGTTCGCACCCCCGCCTGGCCGAGCTCACCAGCGAGCATGAGACCGGTCGGCCCGGCGCCCACAACGACCACGTCCGCGTCCATCAAGTGCCACCTCACCCGCAGTCCTCTACCGAATCCGAACATCGGCCGTCGATTGTGCGGGAGAGCATGGGTCTTGCCGCAAGCCCCCTACTGCCGTGTAAGTTGAAAGTGGAAGGGTGTGTGCCCACGCTGCCGTGCCAGCAGCGATCCCGGCTGGTCCGCCGTGAAGCGGCCGTCGCATTCCCGCGCAAGGATGCCGAGGCCACGCCCGGTCCTCACACCGTCGCTGACCCGCGACCGTCCGGAGCATTCATGACTTTCCCTGGCGCCGTCCAAAGCGTGCTGCGCCAGTACGCCAATTTCCGTGGCCGCGCCGCGCCTAGCGAGTTCTGGTGGTGGTACCTGTTCACCGTCCTGGTCGACAGTGCCACCACCGGGATCGACCGACTGACCGACGCCGCCCTCGGTTTCAGCTACTTGGGCACCGTCGTCTCCCTCGGCCTGCTGGTGCCCGCGTTGGCCGTCTCCGTGCGGCGCCTGCACGACTCCGATCTGTCCGGCTGGTGGTTGGCGGCCCCGATCAGCACAGCCCTCGCCGGCGTCGGGGCCATCGTCGCTGGTGTCGTCACCGCTTTGGCCGGTGCCTTCTCCAACGCCCACGACACTCCCGGGCTCGCCATCGCGCTGTTCGTGGCTGGCAGCCTCACATTGCTCGCCAGCCTGGCTGTCAACCTGGTGCTCATGCTGCGCCCCAGCACAAGGGGCCCTAACCGGTTCGGCCCGAGGTCAGGGCCGCCAGATGAGCACCCGCCCGCCGGGCCCTACGCCCATGGGCCCGGCTACGCGCCCCTCGCCTGGGGTCCGAGCTCTCCGGCGTCCGGCACACCGGCGCCACCTCCGCCTGGGGCCGGGGACAGCGCCACAGGCCCGGGCCCTGGCTGAGTACACAGCCCAGACTTGCCTGTCCTGGTTGACACTGCCCGGGGCAGCGTCTCCGCCCCAACTCTCCACAGCACCAACCACAGGTGCCAACGACGAGCAAGGACCCAGGCTGCCGCGCTGACCGATCCTGGCCTGTGCCGGACATGGAATCCCACACGCCTCCCGCGGGTTAGGCGTATACGAATGGTTTCACTCCACAGATCCTGGGAGGCAGCGCCAGTGAGCCAGATGTTCACCCCCATCACCCTGCGCGACGTCACGGTCCGCAACCGGGTGTGGGTGTCGCCGATGTGCCAGTACTCTGCCGTCGACGGTGTCCCGAACGACTGGCACCTGGTCCACCTCGGCTCCTTCGCCCGCGGCGGCGCCGGCTTGGTCCTCACCGAGGCGACCGCCGTGACGCCAGAGGGCCGGATCTCCCCTGAGGACTCTGGACTCTGGAACGACGAGCAACAGGCGGCCTGGGCGCGCATCGTGGACTTCCTGCACGGCCAGGGGGCCACAGCGGGGATCCAGCTGGCCCACGCCGGCCGCAAGGCATCGACGTACTCAGGTTTCACCGGTGAGCGCGGAGGCGTTGCCGACGTCGACGGCGGGTGGCGACCGGTCGCGCCCTCGGCCGAGCCGTTCGCTGGGCTGCGAGAGGACCCGGAACCGCTGAACAACGCGGGCATCACAAGCATCGTGGCAGCATTCGGCGACGCCGCCGAGCGGGCCGACGCCGCCGGCTTCGACGTGGTCGAGGTGCACGCTGCGCACGGATACCTGCTCCACGAGTTCCTCTCACCGCTGTCGAACCGCCGCGACGACGAGTACGGCGGGTCCTTCGACGACCGCGTCCGGCTGCTGCTCGAGGTCGTCCGGGAAGTGCGGTCCCGGGTCGGCGGCGGGGTCCCCGTCATTGTCCGGGTCTCCGCGACCGACTGGGTCGCGGGCGGCTGGAGTGAGGACGACACCGTGCGGCTGGCCACTCTGCTCCGGACGGCGGGCGTGGACCTGATCGACACCTCCACAGGCGGCAACGTGCTCGCCGATATCCCGGTCGGTGCGGGCTACCAGGTTCCGTTCGCCCGACGCATCCGCACCGAGGCCGGAGTACCCACGGGCGCTGTGGGGCTCATCACCGAGCCCAAGCAGGCCGAAGAGATCCTCGCCGAGGGTTCAGCCGACGTCGTGCTCCTCGGCCGCGAGCTGCTTCGCGAGCCGCACTGGCCGTTGCGCGCGGCGTACGAGCTCGGGGAAACCGACCCGGCGCTGTGGCCGGTGCAGTACCGGCGAGCGGCCCGATAGCCGCAAGTATCTGTTGCGGACGAGTCGGGCGACCCCTCGTCCGGTGCGAAGGGCGCGCCCTTTCACCGCCTGTCGGCCGATGCATCCGGCCGCGCGGCGGGGCCGCTGGTCACGACGACCCCGAGCAGGCTGCAGCCGATGCCGCTGTCCCGTCGGTCCGCCAGCGCAGCGCGCTGGAGCCGGTGGTTCCCCGCCCGTGCCAGGTGACGGGTCCGTAGCTGCGCGGACCCATTCTGGGCCGGTCCACACGTCGCTGATGACCTCGGCTCACTCCTGGTCGGCCTCGCCGGCCCTCCGACGTGCAGGCGTCCGCCCCGACTCGTAGGAGAGAAGTGCCGCGCCCACGATCCCGGCACTGTTCTCGAGAGTTGCCGGCACGATAGGCGTCTCGATGTCGATGAACGGCAGGAACTTCTCGGCGTTCTTGCTGACTCCCCCGCCCACCACGAACAGATCGGGGGCCAGCACCGTCTCCACGGCCCGGTAGTACCGGGTCAGGGCCTTGGCCCAGTCCTTCCAGGACAGGCCCTCCCTCTCCCGGGCGCTGTTCGCCGCGTGGTGCTCCGCGTCGTGGCCATCCACCTCGAGGTGGCCCAGCTCGGAGTCGGGCACCAGGGTGCCCTCGAACACGAGTGCCGATCCGATCCCGGTGCCGAGGGTGGTCACGATGACCAGACCGGGCACACCCTTCGCGGCGCCGTACCTCGCCTCGGCGAAACCCGCGGCGTCGGCGTCGTTGACCACGGTGACCGGCCGACCGAGCCGCCCTGAGAAAAGGGATTGCGCGTCGGTTCCCACCCAGGACGGGTCGATGTTGGCGGCGGTGCGTACGACGCCGTGCTTCACGATGCCGGGCACCGTGATCCCGACCGGACTGTCAGGCGCGAGGCTCGCCCGCTCGACGACCTGGGCGACCACCGCTGCGACGTTGTCGGGTGTCGCGTCGTCTGGTGTGGCGATGCGGACCCGATCAGCGGCGAAGCGGCCACTGCCGAGGTCGACAGGGGCCCCCTTGATCCCGCTGCCGCCGAAGTCGATGCCGAAGGCGAGCGTGTGAGTTCCGTCCACGTCATTGTTCTACCGGTCCGAAGCCGTCTTGCACAGGCAGGACGGTTGCCCCGGGGGTCGGCGAACACACCTGACCCTGACCTCGGCGACCGCCGCGTCCGGGCAGCATCGGCGCTTCCCGGCAGGCAACCAGGAAAGCCCTCTGCGCGTGTAACGGGTAGTCGCGTCCGCCACGGCGGCGGCGCGTACCCCTTCAAGGAGGGACCCATGTCTGCGAACGGTCTCCCCTCTCGGTTGGCTCGGCTCACCACCATGGCACTGGCCTTGGGGCTTGCGGGCACGGCGCTCGGCCTGCCCACCGCCGCCGCGGCCTCGCCACCACCCGACCCGCGGCCCTGCAGAAGCCCCGACCTGACCGTCACACTGCACACCAACGGGGGCGGCGCAGCCGGCAGCCTCTACGCACGGCTGCTGCTCCACAACAACTCACCGGTGACCTGCCGCACCGGCGGGTTCGCCGGCGTCTCCTACCTCGGCACACCCCAGCACACCCAGATCGGTGTGCCCGCGGTGTGGATCGACCTCAACCATGCCCATGCCCTGCTGCTGCCGCCCGGCGGCAACGCGGTCGCCACCCTGCGCGAGGCCGACGCCGGTAACTTCCCCACCGGCCGCTGCCGACCACATCCCACCGACGGCCTGCGCGTCTACCCACCGAACCAGACCACCGCCATCATCCTGGCCCAGCACACTCTCGGCTGCCGCAACCCAGCGGTACAGCTGCTCACCATCACCCCCTTCCGGCAGCGATAAGCCCCTCACGCGCGGCTGTTCGACTGGCCGAAGATCCCGGCCATAGCGAAATCAACGCCAAGATGCTGACCTACGGGGGTCAGCCAGGGAAGCAGATTCGTGGGCGGACCCGTCTTCGCGGAGACACTGCCGAACATGTCTGCATCGGTGAAGGCGGCCAAGGCGCCGCAGAATGAGCAGCAGCACGGCAAGCACCACCAGGATCAGCTGCCCGAGGCGCTACCTCGGCCCTCTGCCGAGGGGCTGCAGGTAGCCCGGGAACTGGTGCGGTCCGTGCGCCCAGCCACGGTTGAGAGCACAATCACACATTGACGAGCTTCGTCGGCTCGACGGCCGGGGTCCATGCGAACGACGTTCAGGCGGCGGTTGACGTCACAGCCTCGTCCGCTCAGAGCCTGTCCGCCACGAACCCGTGGAGTTGCCGACCGGAAGGTTGGCGAGCCGGACCTTCAGACGGGCGCCGCCATGCAGGGTGCGGGGTTGGCCGTCGACGACGATCGTGATCGGTGGGGCGGTGCTGGCCCGGGCCTCGACGTCGAGCAGATCGTGGGTCAGAGTGAATCGGAGCCAGTGGCCTCGGTAGCGGAGGTCGAAGGCAAGCCGGGCGAGTGCGTCGGGAAGTCTGGGGTGCAGGCGCAGGGTCTGACCTCGTGTTTCCAGGCCGGTGTAGCAGCGTTGCAGGATGTCGCCCGTTGCTGCCATCGCGCCGAGGTGGATGCCCGTGCGGGTGCTGCCGCCGGGAGTATCGGCCAGGTCGGCGTCGAGTGCTTGGCGTAGCAGACGCCACGATGCGGGGCGGTCTGCGCGGGACAGCACCCAGGCGTGGACGACGCGGCTGAGTGTCGAGCCGTGGGTGGTACGGGCCAGGTAGTGGGTGACGTTGGCCGGGATGGTAGCAGGGTCGAAGTCGTAGCCCAGACGCTGGAAGACAGCGGTGAGCTCTTCCGCGCTGAGCAGGTAGAACAGCATGAGCACGTCGGCCTGCTTGGACACCTGGTAGCGGTTGGTGGTGTCGTTCTCCGCTTCCAGAATGAGGTCGAGGCGGCCGATGTCGCCGTAGCTGGCACGGTAGGTCTGCCAGTCCAGCTCTTCGAGGTCGCCGAAGCCGTCGAACTGAGCGATCAGCCCATCGGGAAGGAACGACACGAATAGTCTGCGGCTGAGGTGGTCCCAATGGCGCAGCTCGGTGTCGGTGACGCCGAGGCGCTGCCACAGGTCCTCGGTGTGGTGCCCGCCCAGCAATTCATGGGCGTCGAGGACCCTGGCCAGCGCCCAGGAGGTCAGCACTGCGACGTAGGCGTTGTCGTCCACGCCGGCACCGGGTCGATCGGGGTAGCCGTCGTGGAACTCGTCTGGCCCCATCACTCCGCGCAGGTGGTAGCGGTCGGTGACCGGGTCATGTTCGGCGATCGCAGCCCAGAACCGGGCGATCTCCACCAGCAGCTCAGCGCCGTAGGAGGCCAAGAAGTCCACGTCTCCGGTGACCTGGTAGTACTGCCAGATGTCGTAGGCCACCGCCAGGTTGACGTGGTACTGCCGGCGCGAGTGGTCGGCCATCCACCGCTGTGAGCGCGGGTTGTAGAACCACTCGGGTGTCTCCTCACGACCGTCGCTGCCGCTCTGCCACGGAAACAGCGCGCCTCCTGCACCTATTGACTGGGCGAGGCGCCTGGCCTGAGGCAGCCGGCGGTAGCGGTACAGCAGCAGCGCGCGGGTCAGTTCCGGGATCCGCAGGTTCAGCAGGGGGAACACGAACAACTCGTCCCAGAAGACGTGTCCGCGGTAGCCCTCACCGTGCAGGCCACGCGCCGGGACGCCAGCATCGAGGTCGGCGGTGTGCCGTGACAGGGACTGGGCGACGTGGAACAGGTGCACGTTGATCGCACGCCTCGCGCCGATCACGTCCGCGGCGTGAGAGTCCAGGTCGACCGAGACGTGTAGTCGCTGCCACAGGTGCTCCCACGCCAGGACATGTGCCGCACGCGCCGCCGGGAATCCGGGAGCGTGGGCCAGCTCACCGACCGCTGCATCCAACGGCTCAGAGATGGCGTTGTCGCGGGAGGTGAAGATCGCGACCGTCTTGTCCACGGTCACCGGCACGCCGGACTCAACCGGCAGGGTCCACTCCTGGCCCACGCCCCCGGATACCGATAGCTCGCGGCGCTGTGCGCCGTCACGGGTCGTCGTGGTGCGAGCGGCCAGCGCGATGCGCACTCGCGACTGGACGGTCTCGGTGACCAGCCAACAGGTGTCGCCGCGGTGGCCGCCCGCCGGCTCGGTGAGGTGCCGTTTGGCCAGAGCAGCGAACTCGGCCACGTTGTCATTGCAGACACCCCCGTCCAGCGCGCTGCGGAGCTGCAGCGTGCCGGACCAGTCTCTTGGTGTGACGATCGTGCGCAGCAACGCCAGGTGCGGGCGGTCCATCGAGACCAGCCGCTCCTGCCGGATCTGGATGCGCCGCTGCTGTGGATCGTCCACCAGCAGTTCGCGCAGAAGCAACCCTTGGCGCATGTCCAGGGCCACATGGTGGTGCACGACCTTCCACATGTCTTGCGCGAGCCAGGCTCCGTTGTGGTCCGCGCGCACTGTGAGGGGCAGCCAGTTCGGCAGATTCACCAGGCTCTCGTCGCAACGCGTCCGGCCGTTCACCCGCGAGCCCAGCCGGTTGAAGACGCCAGCCACGTAGGTAGCGGGGTAGTGGCTACCCCCCGCGGTGGCCTCCGGCATCGCACCCCTGGTGGCCCAATAGCCGTTGCCCAGGGTCAGCAGCGCCTCCCTGGTGCCTTCGCCGGAAGGATCGGTGCCGGTGTAGGTGAGCATCCACTCACTGACCGGCAGCGCACACAGCGGACAGGTACTCGAGGTCGTCACGGGTGTCCTCGGCGCAGCCGCTTGTCCACGGCCACCACAAGGCTGGCGCCCGCGGCGATGGCCAGGATCCGCAGCCACACTGCCGCACCGATGGGGGCGGTGCCGAAGAGCGCGTTCATGGCGGGCAGGTAGGTGATGGCGATCTGGCCGATCGCCTGTGCGGTGACACCGACGATGATCCACCGGTTGGAGAAGACGCCGACCCGCAACGCCGACCGGGAAAGGGACCGGCAGCTGAACAGGTAGAATGCCTCCACCACAACGAACAGATTCAGTGCGGCGGTGCGCGCTTCGGCCAGACTCGCGCCGCTCGCCTGCTCCCACTCGAACAGCCACCACGATCCGGCGACCAGCAGCGCGGACACCAGCAGGACCCGCAGCACCAGCGTGCGGGTCAGCAACGGCTGTCCCGGCTCTCGGGGCGGCCGGGTCATGATCCCGGTCTCCTTCGCCTCGAACGCCAGCATCAGGCCGAGCGCGACTGCGGTGGTCATGTTGATCCAGAGGATCTGGGTGGGAAGGATCGGCAACGCGGCCCCGAGCATGATCGCGACGAGGATGACCATGCCCTCGCCGATGTTCGTGGGAAGGGTCCAGGTGATGAACTTGGTCAGGTTGTCGAACACGCCGCGGCCCTCCTGGACGGCGGCCTCGATGGTGGCGAAGTCGTCGTCGGTGAGCACCATGTCGGCGGCGTCCTTGGCCACCTCGGTGCCGGTCTCGCCCATGGCCACGCCGATTCCGGCCTGCCGAAGGGCGGGGGCATCGTTGACTCCGTCTCCGGTCATCGCGACCACGTGCCCGCGTGCCTGCAGCGCCTCGACCAGCCGCAGCTTCTGCTCCGGCGACACCCTGGCGAACACGCTCGCGCGGTCCACCGCCTCGCCGAACTCGCCCGTGGGCAGCGCGGCGAGGTCGGTCCCGGTCAACACAACACCCGGGCGAGGTTGGTTTCCGTCGAGCAGACCGATCCGAGCGGCGATGGCGGTCGCGGTCGCGGCGTGGTCACCGGTGATCATCTTCACCGCGATTCCGGCGCTGTGGCAGGCGGCCACGGCGGCAGTGGCGGCGGCTCGGGGCGGATCGAGCATGGCCAGCAGCCCGGTGAGCACCAGACCACCGGTGAGCGTGTCCCCGCCGAACCGCTCCGGCTCGAGGTCGTCGGAACTGACTGCCGGCCGCATCGCGGTGGCCAGCACCCGCAGTCCCTGGCTGGCCAGGTCGTCTGCCGCACCCACGACGGCACCGCGGTCCAGGGGTCGGAGACGGCCGTCGGGCTCCATCTCAGCGTCGCACAGGTCGAGCACCCGCTCGACGGCACCCTTGACCAGTACGACGCACCGGTCCGGTTCTTCGCCGGTGTCGCGGTTCAGGGTGGCCATGTACTGCCGCTCGGAGCTGAACGGGACCGTCGCCAGGCGTGGCAGCAGCCGTGCAACCTGGTCGGCGCCCAGCCCGGCCTTGGCGGCGACAGCCAGGAGTGCACCTTCGGTGGGGTCGCCG
Organism: uncultured Actinomycetota bacterium; assembly: GCA_963839365.1. Taxonomy (GTDB): domain Bacteria; phylum Actinomycetota; class Actinomycetes; order Propionibacteriales; family Nocardioidaceae; genus DASSKA01. The sequence goes on along the minus strand of CAWIUT010000010.1, from coordinate 427,695 downwards.
ACCACGCTCCACCGCCCGTCGTGCTCGGTGAGCACGGCGTCACTGCAGGCCACACCGGTCAGCAGCGACCAGCGCAACGCGGGCTGCGAGTCGAGGTTCGGCGGGGCGCCGTGGTGGTCGAGCAAAGTGCCATCGGGGGCATAGCCGGAACCGGTGACCTCGAACAGGCCGCCGGGAGTCCACACAGTCCGCACGGTCATCTGGTTCTCGGTGAGCGTGCCGGTCTTGTCCGAGCAGATGACCGTCGTACTGCCCAGCGTCTCCACGGCCGGAAGGCGGCGGATGACCGCACGCCGCCTTGCCATCCTGGCCACCCCGATGGCGAGGGTGATGGTGACCGCGGCCGGCAGCCCCTCGGGGATGGCACCGACCGCGAGCGCGATCGCAGCGGTGAACGTGTCCAACGCGTCCTGCCCGCGCAGCAGCCCGGCCCCGAAGGTGACAGCAGCCAGGGCAAGAATGCCCACGGTGAGGATATTGCTGAACGCGGCGAGCTTCTGCGTCAGTGGAGTCGCAAGAGTCTGCGCGGCTCCGACCAGCCGATGGATCTCACCCAGCTCGGTCTCGGCGCCGGTGGCCACCACGATCCCGCGGCCGCTGCCGGTCGTGACCAAGGTGCCCGAGTAGGCCATGTTGCGCCGGTCGGCCACCGGGATCGCCTCGGGCAGTACCACCTCGTCCTTGACCACCGGGACGGGCTCCCCGGTCAGCGCCGACTCGTTCACCTGCAGCTCCACCAGGCCTGTCAGCCGCACGTCAGCCGGTACCTTGTCACCGGCTTCCAGCAGCACCAGGTCACCGGGAACGAGCTCATCGGACGGCACGCTCTGTCCGTGCCCGTCGCGGACCACCCTTGCGTCGGTGCGCACCATCGACCGCAGACCTTCCAGCGCGGCCTCAGCCTTGGACTCCTGCACGAAGCCGATGAGCGCGTTGATCACCACCACGCCGAAGATCACCGCAGCATCGACATACTCACCCAGACCGGCGGTGATCGCCCCGGCGGCCAGCAGCACGAAGACCAGCGGATGGTAGAGCTGGCGCAGCATCCGCACCAGGACCCCTGCGCCCTCGGCGGGGGGCAAGCTGTTCGCTCCGAACCGCGAACGCCGCGCGACGGCTTCCTTCCCGGTCAACCCGCGATGGCGGTCGGTCTCCAGCAGCAGCACCACCTCGTGGGCAGCGAGTGCGTGGTGCGCGGTCGTCGACGGTGACAGCGTCGTGCTCATCACGTCACCTCGCCCGCTCGCGGCCGGATTGTCCGCCGGGAGCTGAGCAGACGTCTCGTCTCGTCAGGCGGGCGGACAAGGCGCCCAACGCCAACAAGGCCACCCTCCAGACCGAGGTGGGTTCGCGGCGAGGCATCCACAGGCCGGTAACCACCCCGACGAAGGCCACGAGGAGGAGGCGGTCCATACCGCCACGCTGCCGCCGGAAGACGTGGGACGCCACCCGCCGTGTCCCCGGATGCCTAGGACCAAGGTCACCCGCAGGTCGGTCGACGGCTCACCCCGGCACGCGTCAACACCGCTTACCACCGGCAGCCGGAGTCCCCGCGCCCGCCTTCGGGATAGCCGTCATGGCGTGCCTGCAGGGCTCGATCACTGCTCCGACGGCGTTCCGCGGGCAACCTGTACTTCATCCAGGCGCTGCACGACCGTGTCCGCAGCGACCCCCAGCCTCCGCAGACCTCGACCAACACTGCCGGGTGGGGCCTTCCCGGCAGGCCCGGCTCGGCGGTGACGCCGTTGTCGCTGGCGCCAGGTCAGCTGGCCGGGAGAGCCGGCATGACGGCGGTAGGGCAGACCGTGCGCTGCAAGATGTCGGCGCTGACCGAACCGAGCAGCGCGGCGGCGACACGGCCGGTGCCACGAGTGCCCACAACCAGCAGCGCGGCCGACTCGGCCCACTGCAACAGCTCTTCCGCCGGGCTCCCCAGTGTCGCAATGGTCCTGGTGCGGATGCCGTACCCTCGGGTCTCGGTCTCTACCAGCACATCGAGCTGCGCCGCCGCGCTCTCCAGCGGCGGCAGGAGGCCGACGTGTCGAATGACGCCGGCGTCGGTGGCGGACTCGGTGCCGGCGTACCCAGGGTCGAGCACGTAGACCGCGAGCAGTGGCACTCCGCGAACCTTCGCCTCTTCAGCCGCGAAGCGCAGTGCCTGGTGGGCGGCAGGCGTTTCATCGACGCCGACAACCACGGGACCGCGTGGGAATGCGTGCACCCTGGATTCCGCCTCCACAGGGACGACCACCACCGGGCCCGACGTGCGGGCGATACAGCCGCGTGCCACTGAACCGAGTGCAAGGGTCTTGAGTGGTCCACGGCCGCGCGTCCCCAGGACGAGCAGATCATCGGCGCCGGCGATCCGGGTCAACACCTTGACCGGGTCCCCGCGGAGCACCTGCTTGCTCATCGGCGTGGACCGCTCGGTAGGGAGGGCGGCGACGAGCTGGGCCTGCATTGCTCGGCAGGCATCGTCCGGGGCCTGGTCGGCGGGACCATCGGGCGCGGAAGGGCGCTGCGGCAGCGCGTTGCAGGCGGTCACGACGACGAGCTCGTAGCCGCGGAACTGCGCCTCGACGGCGGCCCAACGCAGGGCTGCGGACGACTGCGGGAGACCGTCGACGCCGACGATCACGCGGCGCTGGGCACGGACCATAGGGGGCACCTCCACCCGTGGGCAGTCACGGCGCCGACCAGACTTCCCGGCTCTCCCCGTCATTCAGGGTACGTCACCGGACCGCATCGGGCCACGCGGACGGTGCCCTGTCAGGGTTCAAAACGGCTGCCCGTCGCACCTCTCATCCCTCCTCATCGCGCGACCTGAGACACACTGCGCCGCTGCATGCTCTGATGAGGCGATCTACGCCGATCGCGTCTTCCATCGACCCGGCGAGCATGCGTGGGATGGCAGGGTCTGCGGCGTCTGCCCGTAGCCGCAGCCGAGGAGAGACCGGATTTCGCCATGCAGGAGCTCATTGCCACCGCCGTGTTCGTGGGCGCGTACGTGCTGATCGCGACCGACTGGGTGGACCGAGTTGTGGTCGCGCTGACCGGAGCGGGGTTGATGCTGGGACTCCGGATCGTCGACGTCGAGGAGGCGTTCCATTCCAATGAGTACGGCGTCGACTGGGCCGTCATCGCGCTGCTGCTGGGGATGATGGTGATCGTCGCGGTGCTGGCCGAAACCGGCGCCTTCGACTATCTGGGCATCCGGGCCGCGCAGCGTGCCCGGGGACGGCCGTTCCGGATCCTCGTCATCCTCGTGCTGCTCACCGCAGTCGCGTCGTCCCTGCTGGACAACGTCACCACCGTACTGCTCGTCGCGCCGGTGACCATCCAGGTCACGCGCAGGATCGGCGTGCCGACAGCGCCGTACCTGATCGCGGAAGCGCTGGCATCCAACATCGGCGGTGCGGCCACCCTGGTCGGTGACCCACCGAACATCATCATCGCCAGCCGCGCCGGCCTGTCCTACGGCGACTTCCTGCTACACCTCGCACCCTTGGTCCTCGTACTGCTCGTGGTCTTCATCGCGACGATGCGACTGCTGTTCCGCCGGGCGCTGGTCCCGGACGACGGTCAGGTCGGCGAGCTGATGCACCTCGACGCCCGGGCCAGCATCACCGACCCGGCGCTGCTCACCCGCGGCCTGGCCGTGCTCGCCCTAGTCACCGGCGCGTTCGTGGCGCACTCGCTCACTCACCTCGAGCCCGCCGTGGTTGCGCTGCTCGGCGCCGGAGTGCTGCTACTGGTCGCTCGCCGCGCCCCTGGGCCTTTCCTGGCCGAAGTGGAGTGGGGCACGCTCGCCTTCTTCGTCGGCCTGTTCATCATGGTGGGCGCGCTGGCCAAGACCGGCGCGGTCGACCGGATCGCCGCCGCGCTGGCCGCTGCCTCCGGCGACAGCGTGCCCCGGGCGGCCTTCCTGCTGCTCGGGGCGTCCGCGGCGCTGTCCGCGCTGGTCGACAACATCCCCTACGTCGCGACCATGACCCCGGTCGTCTCCTCCCTGATCGGTGACCTGCACGGCCCGCACGACCCCAACGTGTTGTGGTGGGCGCTCGCCCTCGGCGCGGACCTCGGCGGAAACGCCACCATTATCGGCGCCAGCGCCAACGTCGTCATCGCCGGCGCCGCCGCCCGCGAGGGCTACCCCATCCGATTCCTCGACTTCGCCAAGTACGGCATCCCCGTCACCGTAGTCACCATCGCTGTGTCCGCCGGCTACCTGTGGCTTCGTTACTTCGTGCTCGGAGGTTCGGCATGACCCCGGTCGCTCCGCCAGTCGTCACCGTCGGTATCGATGGCTCGCCGGTGGCCCAAGCCGCACTCCGCTGGGCGGCCCGCGATGCAGCACTCCGCCACGCGCGACTGCGCGTCGTCGTCGCCTACGATCGTGCTCTCGACGCTGCCCGCGTGCTGGTCACCCCGCCCAGCGCAGAGGTGCCCCGAATGAGCTGTGCGCTGCTGCTCGACGAGGCCATCCGGAGCGCCCAGATTCCCGAATCGGTCTCGGTAGAGGCAGTGATCCGCCAGGGCAACGCCAGTCCGGTCCTCGTGGAAGCCGCGGCCGGAAGTGTACTGCTCGCCGTGGGTGCACGTGGCCGCGGCGGCTTCGCGGGCCTGCGTCTCGGCTCGGTCGGCCACAAGTGCGTGCAACAGGCGCGGCGGCCCGTGGTCGTTGTCCGCGGCCACATCGGCACGGGGGGTCCCGTGGTATGTGGCCTGGATGGATCACCGGAATCCGAGCAGGCGCTTGGCTTCGCAGCCGATGAGGCACGCGTTCGCGGCCTCCCGCTGCACGTCGTCCACGCTGTGTACTGGGACCTCGCCGGCCGCGACTTGATCCGGCCGGACGACGACCGGCTGCGGGCTTGGGGGGCGGAACTGGTCCAAGCCACGCTGAGCCGCGTGTTCGGCGAGGCAGCGCCCGCGAGTATGAACAAGCAGATAGTGGTCGGTCACCCCGCCGACACTCTAGGGGCGCTGTCGCGTCAGGCGACCTTGCTCGTCGTCGGCACACGTGGCAGCGGCGCCACCACGGGCACCTTGCTGGGTTCCGTTGCCGGACACCTGCTGCGCCACGCCGAGTGCCCCGTCGGCGTTACCGGCCCCACTGACCTGTGACCTACCAGCCAGGGCGTTCGTCCGTACCAATCAAGGAGCCGGCCTGTGCTGGAGCCCCAGGCGGCAACGTGCCGCGCGGTCCCTCGCCATACGAGCCGAGGGCAAGCATCTCCTCCAGATGGGGCTCGACCAGTGACAACAGTTGGTCAACGACCAGCGGATCAAGCCTCTTGTCGAGATGCGCCCCGCGGAGTAGGTCCCCGGCGTGCACCACGAGGTCCACGAGCCGGAGCCGTAGGAACGCAGCGGCGGGAAGGTCGCCGTGCGGGTGGGGAACGAACTGCTCGGGTGGTGCGGCCGCGAACGCCTCGGCCTGACGACGTGCTGACCCAGCCACCCCCGCGCCTGGGTCGTCACCGGTCAGCAGCAGGGCCGAAAGACGACTGCCGACCACCACATGCTCAGCCAACTCACGCACCGACACCTCCGGAGGCGTGTGTCGATCCCATGAACCTGCGGGGAGATGCCGCACCACCTGTTCGAACTCGGACGACGAGCCGTCAGTCAACTCCGCAGCCGCAGCGGTAGCGCTGGTTCGCTGGTGTCCCATGGCGCTATCGCACCCGCGTGAAAACCTCGATAGGGAAGGTCCCATCGGCCATCACCTCTTGGGTCCACTCCGGCTCCATGTCCATGCCAGCGCTTGCCTCGTGAACGGATGTAGGGAGCCGAGTCCTCGTCCCAGTTGAGCCCCTCACCCATTCCTGAAGTGTCCGACTTCGGCACCCGTGCATTGGCGATTCCCCGCAGGCTGACCAGAGATCCATGTCCGATCTATGCGTCGGCGCGGAAGCCGCGCGACCACGGGCCTTGCTGCGTAGGTTCTAGAGCGTCTGCACGTTGACCGCCAGGGAAGCGGCCAGCTCGGTGAGGGGGAGCACAGAATCGACCGGTGCACCGGAGGACTCCGGCATGGCCTTTGACCTGCGTGTTTGGTGGAGCTGAGGGGATTCGAACCCCTGACCTTCTCGTTGCGAACGAGACGCGCTACCAACTGCGCCACAGCCCCGCCGCCCCGCGGGCGAACCCGGAGCGAGCAGAAAACATACCATCCGGCCACGGTCGCTCCCGAATCGGGAGCCCAGCCAGATCGATCAGGAACCGACCGCGCGCTGCTGCGACGCGGTCTCCGCCTCGGACTCGGACTCGGCGGACGCGGCCGCCTGCTCGACGAGCCGGCTGTCCTCCTCAGTTCGGCCCGAGGTCCAGGTGCCCGGGCTGCCGAGGTCGATGGTGCGCACCGTGCGGGCCGCCTTGGCCTTGCCGACATAGGTGGGCAGCGTCACCGGCAGCGGGTCCCACAGCGACTCCCCGCCCACGGTGGTCACGGTGACCGCGACGGTCTGCTGCTGGTCGGCGTCGACCTGCGTGGCGTGCGCAGCCGCCTCCGCCTCGGCCGGCGAGGATGCGCCGGCGGCGGCTCGCAGCGAGGCCGCCGACAGCGTGATGGTGTCCTCCTGGTCCGGGTCGGCATCCCGGCGCGGGGAGCCGTACGGCGCGTCGACGCGGATGGCGCGACGCGGAGCCACCGACTCCTCGCCCTCGAGCTCGGCGCCGGCCGGCGTCCACGCCTCCTCGGACTGGCGACGCACCTGGGTGCGGCACAGGACCAGGTAGGACACGGTCAGCGCCACTGGCACGGCCACCGACCACCAGGGCGCGAACCCGAGCGCGGCCACGGCAACGACCCCGCCGTCGAGGACGAGCAGACCCAGCAGGATGTGCCGCCGACGGCGTGCGGCGGCGCGGGCCGCTGCGCGCTCGGAGGCCCTTGCCTTGGCTGTCTTCACGAATGCGGGGGTGCCCGTCGGGGTGGCCGCAGCGGCGCGGCTCGAGGTGCTGGCGGGCGTCGGCACCACCATTCGCGGGCCGGCCGGCCGCGGCGGGGTGACGACCAGTCGGGCATCGCGCCGGTTCACCGGCTCGCGTCGGGCGAGCACCCGCATCGCGTGGGAGAACCGGTCGATGGAGCGGGTGCGCGCCACCTCGTCGTGGTGCTTGAGCGCCTTCGGCACCAGGTAGACGGCCCAGGCGACTGCCAGCACGACGAAGATAATCCCTGACAAGTCCACACACCGACGATAGGAGCGGTTCGCGGCGTCGGCCCGCAGGCGGAGCGGTGTGTCGCAAGACAACTCCTGTTACTGATGTGATTTCAGGGGTTCGCGGCGCCGTACCGCTGCTGGTACCGGTGCAGCAGCCCCTCCGGGATGTCCTCGGCGGTGATGGCGAACAACAGGTGGTCGCGCCAGTCCCCGTCGATGTGCAGGTAGCGCGCCGCCATCCCGATCTTGGTGAAGCCGAGCTTCTCCACCACCCGCAGGCTGGCGGTGTTCTCCGGCCGGATCGCCACCTCGATCCGGTGCAGGTCCAGCTCGAACAGGCAGTAGTCGACGGCCAGCGCGACCGCGGTGGGCATCACCCCCTGTCCCGCGTACAGCCGGTCGATCCAGTACCCGACCTGTCCCCAGCGCGCCGAGCCGGCGGCGATGTTGGTGACGGTGAGCTGGCCGGCGAAGTGGTCGTCGATGGTCACCGCGAACGGCAGCGCCCGCCCCTCCCGCGCCTGCCGGCGCAGGTCGCGGACCAGGCCACGGAAGGTACGCGGACCGGACCGGTCCCCGGCCGGTACCGTGGCCTCCCAGGGCCGCAGCCAGTCCACGTTGCGGCCGCGCACGTCCCGCCAGGCCGCGGCGTCGCCCATCTCCAGCGGCCGCAACCCGACACGGCCGGACTTCAGGTGCACTCGCCAGAAGTCGCTGCGCCCCATCCGATGTCCGCTCCTCCGGTGTCCGTGGCCCGGCTAGTGGTCGCCGCCGGCGATCTGCGAGAGGGCGTGCACCAGCAGCGGCCCCACGACCGCAAGCCCGTCCTTGACGCCGCCGCGGGACCCCGGCAGGTTCACCACCAGGCTCTGCCCGGCCACCCCGGCCAGGCCCCGCGAGAGCGCCGCGGTCGGCACGCCCTGAGCCAGGCCGTACGCACGGACCGCGTTGGCGATGCCGGTGACCTCCCGGTCCAGGAACGGCCGGGTCATCTCCGGGGTCAGGTCGGTGGGCGTCAGCCCGGTGCCACCGGTGGTGAGGATGGCGCGGTCCCCGCGCTCGAGGGCGGCTCGGATCGCGTCCGCGACCGGCTGCCCGTCGGGTACGACGACCGGACCGGTCACCTCGAAGCCGAGCTCGGTCAGCGCCTCCACGATGACCGGCCCGCCGGTGTCCTCGTAGACCCCGGTGGCGGCCCGGTTGGACGCGGTGATCACCGTCGCGGTCATCGGCACACTCATGACCGGGTCCACTCGCCGCTCTTGCCGCCGGACTTCGACTCCAGCCGCACGTCGCCGATCACCGCGCCCCGGTCGACCGCCTTGACCATGTCCACCACGGTGAGCGCCGCTACCGAGACCGCGGTGAGCGCCTCCATCTCCACGCCGGTGCGGTCGGTGGTGCGCACCGAGGCGGTGATCTGCACTGCATCGTCGGCGACGGTCAGGTCCACGGTGACTCCGGAGATCGCCAGCGGGTGGCACAGCGGCACCAGCTCAGGGGTGCGCTTGGCGCCCATGATCCCGGCGACCCGCGCCACGCCGAGTGCATCCCCCTTGGGCACGCCCTCGCCGCGCAGCAGCCCGACCACCTCCGGGGAGACCTGCACCCGGCCGGTGGCCACCGCCACCCGGTCCGTCACGTCTTTCCCCGAGACGTCGACCATCCGAGCCGCCCCGGTCTCGTCCACGTGGGTCAGCCGTGGCGTGGCACCCTCGGTGGGCTCGCGGGAGGCCATCAGAAGTCCCGGTCCAGCACGAGCACCTGCACCTGCGAGCCGGGCGGCACCCGGGTCACGTCCTCGGGCACCACGATCAGCGCGTTCGCGTCGGACAGATCCCCCATCAGGTGCGAGCCGTGGCCGCCCACCGGCGACACGTGCGCACCCATCTTGTCGATCTCGAACCGGGCCCGCACGAACTGCTGCCGCTGCGGTGCGGAGCCAAAGCCCTGGTCGACGACGGCCCGCACCAGCGGCCGCCGGTAGGGCAGCCGGCCCATCATCCGCCGGACCGCCGGCACCACGAACACCTCGAAGGAGACGTACGACGAGACCGGGTTGCCCGGCAGCGTGAAGATCGGGGTGCTGTCCTCGCCCACCATGCCGAACCCCTGTGGTTTGCCGGGCTGCATGGCGACCTCCCCGAAGGTCACGGTACCGAGGCCGGAGAGCACCTCCTTGACCACGTCGTACGCACCCTTGGACACCCCGCCGCTGGTGACCACCAGGTCGGCCCGCACCAGCTGGTCACTGAGCGCGTTGCTGAACTGCTCCGGGTCGTCGGTGACGATCGGCACCCGGTAGGCGATCGCTCCGGCGGCCCGGGCGGCGGCCGCGAGCATGTAGGAGTTCGCGTCGTAGATGGAGTCATGCCCCAGCGGGGTGCCCGGCTCACGCAGCTCGGAGCCGGTGGACATGATCACCACCCGGGGCCGCGGCCGGGAGCTCACCTGGGCGCGGCCCACCGACGCGAGCAGCCCCAGCTGCCGCGGCCCGAGCACGGCGCCGTCCTCGAGCAGGATGTCGCCGGTCTGCACGTCCTCCCCGCGCCGCCGGATGTGCTGGCCGTCCGTGGGAGCCTGGGTGATCCGGACCGCGGCCACCCCGCCGTCGGTCCACTCCACCGGGACGACCGCCTCGGCGCCCTGCGGGATCGGGGCACCGGTCATGATCCGCACCGCGGTGCCGGGCGACAGCGCGAACACCCGGGTCTGGCCGGCGGCCATCTCCCCCACCACCGGCAGGTGCACCGGGTGGTCCTCGCTGGCCGTGGCCACGTCCGCGAAGGTCACCGCGTACCCGTCCATCGCGGAGTTGTCGAAGCCGGGCAGGTCCATGGGAGCGGCGATGTCCTCGCAGACCGGCAGCCCCTGCGCCTCCAGCAGCGGCTGGTCGTAGGGCTCGAGCGGCTCGATGGCGGACAGGATCCGGCCGACGTGCTCCTCCACGGAGCTCAGCCGGTCCTGGGGCATGGCGTCGACGGGCATGTCGAGAACCCTAACCGTCGCCGAGCGTGGTCCCCGGCTCGATGCGCTGCGGCGTGCCCGCGCCATCGTCGTCGAGCACCGCCTCGCCGAGGACAGTCACCCCGGCGCCGAAGGTCCAGTCGCCGCGCACGGTCAGCGACCGGGCCCGGCGCAGCGACGGCGGACCGTCCGGGAAGCGCCGGTCGAAGCCGTCGACGAGCTTGTAGTGCGCCTTGTCCAGCTCCACGAACGGCAACCGCTCGGGGGCCTGGTGCAGCAGCGACCCGGCGCCGATCTCATAGCAGTCCGACCGCAGCACCAGCAGGTCGTCGGTGGTCTTCACGGGCACGAACCGGTCCCGGCCCACCTCGATCGTGGTGGCCCCGTCGAACACCTCGATGGCCGCGCCCATCGCGGTCTCGATCTGGACGACCTCGGGGCTGTCCGGGTCGGCGGGGTCGACGGTCTTGGTGTTCTTGATCAGCGGCAGTCCGAGCACCCCGCCCCGGCTGTCCAGCTGGTCGCGCACCGCCCGCAGGTCGAACCACAGGTTGTTGGTGGACATGTACCGGTGGCGGTCCAGGTCCGCGAGCGCCTCCCGGTCCTCGGGCAGGGTCTGCGCGGTCTCCCGGAGCACGATCCGGCCGTCGGCGCGGCGGGTGGCGAAGTGCCCGCCCTTGCGGTCCGAAGGCGTACGGCGCACCGCCTCGATCGCGAACGGCGCCCCGGAGCCGGCGAACCAGCCGGCCACCCGGGCAGAGGGCACCGCCCCCAGGTTGTCGGAGTTGGACACGAAGACCTGCGTGTAGCCGGCGTCGACGAGCCGGTCCAGCACCCCGCTGCCGCGCAGCGCGGTGTAGAGGTCGCCGTGCCCGGGTGGGCACCACTCCAGATCGGGGTCGGCCGGCCAGGTCACCGGGGTCAGGTCGTCGGCGCGCAGCTTGGGCTCCTTGTTCTGCAGGAAGTCCAGCGGCAACCCGTCGACCGCCAGGTCCGGGTACTTGCCCAGGACGGCGAGCGTGTCCTGCGAGGTGCGGAAGCTGTTCATGAACAGCAGCGGCAGCCGTGCGTCGTACTCCTTGCGGAGGGCGAGCACCTGGTGGGCGATCACGTCCAGGAAGCAGAGCCCGTCGCGCACCTTGAGCAGCGACTTGGCGCGGTCCATGCCCATCGAGGTGCCCAGCCCGCCGTTGAGCTTGACCACCGCGGTGCGGCCGATGGCCTCCCGGGCCAGGTCGTCGGGGACCTCGACGTCGGCGAGGGTTTCCATCTCCAGCGGCTCGATGCTGGACTCGGGGACCATGCCGGTCTCGCCGCTCTCCACCAGCCGGTAGTAGTGCGCGAACACCTCGATCGCGACGGGATCCACATTCGCCCGCTGCATCCGTTCCCGTGCCTGCGTCAGTCCCTGCTCGCTCATCGGGGCCCCCGCGGAAGCGCGAGCGCAGCGAGCGGTCTCGTGAGGCGTTCACTCATAGGCACGATGCTATGAGGTCGCGCTTCGAACCCGATATCGGTACGCCCACCGCCGCCGGAAGGCCGGGGTTGAGACGCGGCGTCGGTGCGGCGCCGCGGGCACTAGCGTGTCCTCATGGAGACCGACGTCGACGCGCGCAAGGTGGCCCTGCGCGACCAGCTCGTCACCGCGCGGCGCCGACGCTCGCTCTCGGCGGTGGTCGAGGACGCGAACGCGATCGCCGACCACCTGCTCGCCGCCGAGGAGGTACGGCGCGCCGCCACCATTGCCGCCTACGTCTCGGTGAGCATCGAGCCCGGCACCGGTCCGGTCATCGAGCGGCTGGCCGCGATGGGCCGACGGGTGATCCTGCCGCTGCTCCAGGCCGACAACGACCTGGACTGGGCGCCGTATACCGGGCCGGAGGAGCTGATGCCGGCCCGCCGGGGGCTGCTCGAGCCGACCGCGCTGCCGCTGGGCCGGGACGCGGTCGCAACCGCGGACGTGGTGCTCGCGCCCGGACTGGCCGCGGACCGCACCGGGATGCGGCTCGGGCGTGGTGGCGGCTCCTACGACCGGGCGCTGACCAGGGTCCCGGCCGGCACGTTCGTCTGCGTGCTGCTCTTCGACGGCGAGATCCTCGACGCGGTGCCGACCGAGGCGCACGACCAGCGGGTGAGCGCCGCGGTCACCCCGAGCGGGATCACCCGCTTCCGCGGGGCCTGAGCGTCAGGGTCCGGTCCGCGGCCTGCTGCACCGCCTGACGGGAGAACGGCCAGGGCAGGGTCTTGCCCTGCACCCACAGGTCGGTCTGGTCGGCGTAGTGGGAGTTGAACGCGTGCCCGGAGACCCCGGTCAGGTTCACCCAGGTGGACTTGTCCAGGTTCGCCAGGGAGACCACCATCCGCATCGACGGCGCCACCGTCACGTCGTAGCCCTGCGCGGCGTCCCACGACGTCGCATCCACCACGGCGGGTCCGCCGGGCACCTGGTAGCCACCCCGGTTGAACAGCCACCGCACCAGCCCGATGTCGGACTGGCCGAGGCTCTGGTTCTCCAGGTTCATCACGTGGTGCTGACCCCAGGTCCAGTCCGAGGGACGCCGGGACTCGGTACGCACCATCTCGTTCAACGCGTCGGTCATCGCCTGCTGGAGGATGTCGTCACGGGTCTCCACGCGGTGCTTCGTGGTCACGTCGTCCCACCAGCTGCTGTGCGGGTGCGCGAGCAGCCGACGCATCACCTCGTACCAGCGGTCGTCGCCGTTCGGCCAGATCGCCTGTGGCAGCTGGTCGTGGAAGGTGAGCGCGAGGGTGTCCCGCCACACCGCGTTGTAGTAGGCGGCGGCCGCGGAGTCCGTCGGCTGGGTGTAGTCCCAGTGCCGCAGCAGCCGCTTCCCGGCGGACAGGTACGACGAGGGCAGCGGGACCCGCTCCAGGTACTTCACGAACACGGGCGCGAACCCGTTGCGGGTGTCGAGCTGGATCGCGGACATGTCCGCGGGGCTGAGTCGGCCCTTGGCCTTGATCAGGTCCACGATCCGTTGGCTGCGGTAGCCGTAGGACCACGAGTCGCCGAGGTAGTACGGGTACCTCGGGCCGATGACCGCCTGGTTGGCGGTGGCCACGAACCCTTCGGGCGGGTTCAGCACGTTGGGCAGCGCCTGGAACGGGATGTACTTGCCGGTCCAGTCGTCGGCGGGCAGCCAGCCCTCCGCCGGGTAGTCGCCGTTGTTGCCGGACTTGCGGATCGGGATCAGCCCGGGTGCCTGGTAGCCGATGTTGCCGGCCCGGTCGGCGTAGACCAGGTTCTGCGCCGGGACCGCGAAGTCGGCCGCCCCGGCCCGGAACTGGGCCCAGTCGGTGGCCTTGTCCATCTCGAACAGCGCGTCGGCGGTCCGGTTCGGCTTCAGCGCGGTCCAGTCGATGGCGACCGCGTAGCCGCGGCCGCGAGGCGGCGCCCCCTTCCCGGTGGGCGCGTCGGCGCCCACCGTGCTCAGCTGCGCGGACACGTCGGAGAGCAGCGGCCCGTGCCGGGTGGCCCGGACCGTGAACCGGATCGGCTTGCCGCCGAAGACCTTGATGGTCTCCCGCCGGGTGACGAGCGGCAGCCACTTCCCGCCGTACAGGTAGCGCTTGTCGCGCACCTTCTCCAGGTACAGGTCGAGCACGTCCGGGCCGAGGTTGGTGAACCCCCAGGCGATCTGCTGGTTGTGGCCGATCACCACGCCGGGCAGCCCGGAGAAGGTGAACCCGGAGACGTCGAAGGGGCAGCTGCTGGTCAGCCGGGTGCAGTGCAGCCCCATCTGGTACCAGATGCCGGGCATGCTCACCGACAGGTGCGGGTCGTTGGCGAGGATCGGCTTCCCGGTGGTGGAGTGTGCCCCGTCGACGACCCAGGCGTTGCTGCCGACCCCGCCGCCGTGCCCCATCAGCGTGGGCAGGCTCTTCAGACCGCGGTCGAGGGACTCCAGGGTGTGCACCACCGCCGGGGACAGCGGTGGCCGCGCCGGCTTGCGGCTGTGCTCGCCGGGCGGCGCGGCCTGCTCGAACACCCCGTCGACCACCCCGCCCTGGTCGACGATCGGCCGGTGCCGGGCGTAGGGGTACGGCGGGAACAGCTGGTCGATCTGGCGCGGGGAGAGGTTCACCGACGCGATGGCCCGCTCGATCTCGTCGTCCATGTTCCCGCGGAGGTCCCAGGCCATCGCCATCAGCCAGGACACCGAGTCCAGGGGGGTCCAGTCGGCGGGCTGGTAGTTCAGCCCGTTCAGCGCCAGCACCGAGTACTCCAGCGACATCTGCGAGGGGCTGTGGCTGTGGATGTAGGCGTTCACCCCGGCGCTGTAGGCCTGCAGGTAGGCGAGGGTCTGCGGCTTGAGCAGCGACAGCTCCTGCTGGGCGACCCGGCGCCAGCCCATGGTGCGGATGTACATGTCCGCCTCGACGGCGGGCTTGCCGAGCAGCTCGGCGAGGGTCCCGGAGGTGACGTGCCGCCGGAAGTCCATCTCGAAGAACCGGTCCTGCGCCTGCACGTAGCCCTGTGCGTAGAACAGGTCGTGCGAGGTGGCGGCGTACACCTGCGGGATGCCGTGGTCGTCGCGGAGCACGGTGACGTCGTGGCCCAGCCCCGGGACGGTGATCGTGCCCGACGTCTGCGGGAACGAGCGGCGGACCACCGCCACGCCGGCGACCAGCGCGGCGAGCAGGACCAGCACGAGCGCGCCGGCGACGTAGCTCGCCCAGCGCGTGGCGCGCGACCGCGACCGGAACCGGAACCGGCTGCGCGGCGATCCCGCGGAGCGGTCGCGGGAGGGGGCGGTCGTGGGTGCGGGCACGGCCGCAATTCTGCCCCAGCGGCACGGGAAGTTTGCGGATCGCCTCGACGTTGCGATAATTAGCAGTCGTCTCGGGCGAGTGCCAGATGACGTGGATCGGATTCCCCGCAAGGGGAACTAGAGTGTGCGGAGGACCAGGTGCCGACCTACCAGTACGCCTGCACGGACTGTGAGCACTTCTTCGAGCAGGTGCAGCGCTTCGACGAGGACTCGCTGACCGTCTGCCCCCAGTGCGACGGCCGTCTGCGCAAGGTCTTCAACGCCGTGGGCGTGGTCTTCAAGGGTTCCGGGTTCTACCGCACCGACAGCCGCGCGGAGAGCCGCAACGGGTCGAGCACCACCTCGTCCAAGTCCTCGGACTCCTCCGGTTCGTCGGACTCCGGCTCCCCGTCCGGGTCCTCGAGCAGCGGGTCCTCGAGCTCCTCACCCGAGCCCTCCAGCTCTTCGGCCGGTTCCTCGTCCGCCTCGTCGGGGTCCAACGGCAGCAAGACCGGCTCGACCAGCGCCGCCTGACCCCCTGAGGAACCCGCTGGTGGAGGCTGTGGACGAGCCGCGACACGAGTCCGGGGTTGGCTCCTAACCTGCGGGGATGGCTCGCGTCCTTCTCCTCTACCGCCGCTTCCGCCGCGTCGTGCTCGCCCGGCGCCGGCTGCTCGCCGCGCTGGCCGCTGCCGGCGCCACCGCGTGCGCGCTGCAGGCGGCGGCCTCCCCTCCCCCGGCGACCACCCCGGTGCTCACCGCGGCGCACGACCTCGGTGCCGGCACCGTGCTCTCGACCGCCGACCTCCGCGTGGTGGGGTACGCCCCCGCCAGCGTCCCCGACGGTGTGCTGGACGCGGGGCGCGCGATCGGCCGTACGACGGTGGGAGCCCTCCGCGCCGGGGAACCGATCACCGATGCCCGCCTGCTCGGTCCGGAGCTGCTGACCGGCCATCCGGATCTGGTGGCCGTGCCGACCCGGATCGGCGACCCGGGAGCGCTCGGGCTGCTCCGCGTCGGCGACCGGGTGGATGTGCTGGCCGCGGACCCCCAGGGGCGCACGCCCGCCGAGGAGGTGGCCCGGGACGCGCTGGTGCTGGCGATCCCGCAGCCCGTCGGAGATCGGGCCGGGCAGGCCTTGGTGCCCGGCCCGATGTCCGGCGGCCTCGTGGTGCTCGGGGTGCCCGCTCGAACGGCCGAGGTGCTCGCCGGCAGGGGGCCGTCGGCGTTCTTGTCCGTCGTGCTCCGCTCCTAGGAGCCACCGCCCCGGGCGCTTTGGCCCTAGCCTGAGCATGCGCACTGCCTTTCCGGACGGGAGAGTTCCATGCTCAAGGGCTTCAAAGACTTCATCATGCGCGGCAACCTGGTCGAGCTCGCCGTCGCGTTCGTCATCGCGACCGCGTTCGCGGCGGTCGTGACCGCGTTCGTCGGGTTCATCATGAGCATCATCAGCAAGGTGGCCGGTGGACCGCCCAACCTGGACGACATGCACCCCGGCGGCATCCTGATCGGCCCGGTGCTCACCGCGATCATCGCGTTCCTGATCATCGCCGCGGTGGTGTACTTCCTGGTCGTGGTGCCCTACAACAGGCTTCAGGAGCGGCGGGCCCGCGGCCAGGAGGCCGCGCCCACCCCGCCACCGGATGACATCGCGCTGCTGACCGAGATCCGGGACCTGCTCGCGAACGGCAACCGTCCCACCAACAGCATCTGACCCGGCCCGGGTCCGCAAGGAGGGACCGGAAACAGGTCACGAACGACGGCCCCGGCGGCGCTCAACGTGTCGTTTGCGACCGCTTTCCGCGATCGACGCGCGGCGCGGCCGGGCCGCTGGTCAGCGCGAGGTGCCGTGGTGGGGCGGCACCTGGCTGCGCAGCCAGGCCTCGCGCCCGGACTCCTCCCGGCCGGTGTCGCCGCGCTCGTCGCCGGTGGTCGACGGCAGTACGTCGCCGAAGACCTCGGCCAGCCGACGTCGCCGGGCCGCCTCGCTGTGCGCGACGTGCCGGCGGCCTCCCTCGCCGTCGTGGTTGCCCTCGACGGTCTTCGGCGTGCCGTCCCCGGCGGGCGCTTCGTGCGCTGTCCTGGCGATGCGCTGCGTACTGACGTGCTGTGTCCTGACGATGTTGAACCAGGAGGCGTCGAACCTCACGCGTTGCGGGGTCCAACCCGTCTGGCTGGTGAAGAGCTCCGAGCTCACCCGCAGCGAACGGGCCAGCGGCTCGAGCCGGGCACCGACGATCCGTCGGGCGACCGGGCCGGCGAAGCCGGAGCCACGGCGGCTCACCCGGTGCGCCGGATGGCCGGCGGCCACCTGGAAACCGCGCACCAGCTCCGCCCGCCGCACCGGCTCGGCGCCTACGTTGTAGAAGCCGCTGGGCGCCCGCAGCGCGGCCAGCACCGCCGTGCCAAGGTCGTCGGTGTGCAGCGGGTGCGACCACGCGCCAGCTGCCCCGACGCCGACGGGGCGACCGTTGCGGGCCGCCTGCAGCCGCCACCTGGTCAACGGGTCGTCGCCGATGATCATCCCCAGCCGGAGCACCACGCCCGCGCGCAGCCCGGTCTGGAACTCCTGCACGTGCGTCTCGGCGACTGCGACCGGCTCGGTGGCCCGGGTGATCGCCAGGGGCGAGGACTCGGTGACCACCGCGTCCCCCTGGTCGGCGTACAGCAGGGACATGCTCTCCTGCACGAACCGGCGCACCCCGGCCGCGCGGGCGGCGCGGACCACCGCGGCCACTCCCTCGGTGCGCAGCCGGTCGTGCTTGCGCCAGTTGCGCGGCCGGATCCCGGCCAGCCCGACCGGCACGTGGGTGGCGAAGTTGCACACCGCGTCACAGCCGTTGAACATTGCGGTGAGCCCGGCCTCGTCGAACAGGCCGGTGATCACGGGGACCGCCCCCAGCGTCTCCAGCATGGCCGCCTTCTCCGGGGTCCGGGCCAGCCCGACCACGTCGTGCCCCGCTGCCACGAGCGACCGGACCGCGGCCATGCCGATCACCCCGGTTGCCCCGGTGATTGCGACCTTCAAAGGCGACGATCCTTGTCCGTTGGGTTCCCCCCGCCGCGGGCCCTCTCCCCAGTTCCGCTGCGGCTCGACGCTCAAGTCTCCGATAACGGATTCGTAACGGCAAGTCTTTCGCGAGCCCGGCCCGGAAATTTCCGGGGGGTCAGACCAGGGAGCGGTACAGCTCCACGGTCTGCTCGGCGATCGCGTTCCAGCCGAACCGCTCGACGGTGCGGGCCCGCCCGGCCTCGCCGTAGGCGGCGGCCCGCGGCGGGTCGGCGGCGAGCCGGTTGACCGCGGCACACAGGCCACGTTCGAAGCCGGCCGGGTCCGCCTCGTGGTAGTCGACGAGCAGCCCGGTCTCCCCGTCCACGACCACCTCGGGGATCCCTCCGACCCGGCTGGCCACCACCGCGGTGCCGCAGGCCATCGCCTCCAGGTTCACGATCCCGAGCGGCTCGTAGACCGAGGGGCAGCAGAACAGCAGCGCCTGGCTGAGCACCTTCCGCACCTGCGCCCGCGGCAGCATCCGGGAGACCACCACCACCCCGTCCCGGGAGGCGCGCAGGGCGGCGATCGCCTCGTCGGTCTCCGTCTTGAGCTCGGGGGTGTCCGCGGCGCCGGCGAGCAGCAGCACCTGCAGCGCGGGGTCGAACCCGAGCGCGGCGCGCAGCAGGTGCGGCACCCCCTTCTGCCGGGTGATCCGGCCGACGAACACCACGTAGGGCCGGTCGGGGTCCACGCCGAGGCTCTCCAAGGCGGCCGGGTCCGGGTCCGGCCAGTAGGCGTCGGAGCCGCCCGGCGTGGTGTCGATGCCGTTGTAGACCACGTGCACCCGGTCCGGGTCGAGGAACGGGTACGACGCGAGCACGTCGCGCCGCATCCCCCGGCTGACCGCGATCACCGCAGCAGCGGCGGCGAACGCGGTCCGCTCCGCCCACGACGAGAGCCGGTAGCCGCCGCCGAGCTGCTCGGCCTTCCAGGGGCGGTGCGGCTCCAGCGAGTGCGCGGTCACGACGTGCGGTACGTCGTACAGCAGCCCGGCCCAGTGCCCGGCCATGTTGGCGTACCAGGTGTGCGAGTGCACCACGTCCGCCCCGCCGACACCGGCCGCCATCGCGATGTCGGTGGAGAGCACCTGCAGCGCCGGGTTCGCCCCGGCCAGCCGCTCCTCGTGCTCGGTGTGCGCGGTCGCACCCGGGCGGGGCTCACCCATGCAGTGCACGTCGACGTCGAGCAGCCGGCGCAGCTCGCGGACCAGGAAGTCCACGTGCACACCGGCCCCGCCGTACACGTCGGGCGGGTACTCCCGGGTGAGGATGGCAGCGCGCATGCGGCGAATGTATCCCGCTCGGAGACGTTTCGCCCGGCTCTGCGCAGGCTATGGTTCCGTCATGGCGAAGGTGCTGGCGATCGTGCTGGCCGGCGGGGAGGGAAAGCGGCTGATGCCGCTGACCGTGGACCGCGCCAAGCCCGCGGTGCCGTTCGGGGGCACCTACCGGCTCATCGACTTCGCCCTGTCCAACCTGGTGAACGCAGGCTACCGCCGCTGCGCGGTGCTGACCCAGTACAAGTCGCACTCGCTGGACCGGCACATCTCGGTGAGCTGGCGGCTGTCGTCGATCCTGGGCGACTACGTGACCCCGGTGCCCGCGCAGCAGCGCCGCGGGCCGCAGTGGTACCTCGGCAGCGCCGACGCCATCTACCAGTCGATGAACCTCATCAACGACGAGCGGCCGGAGATCGTGGTGGTCTTCGGCGCCGACCACGTGTACCGGATGGACGCCGCACAGATGGTGCAGGCGCATCGTGACAGCGGTGCGGACGCGACCGTGGCCGGGATCCGTGTCCCGCGCAAGGACGCCTGGCAGTTCGGCGTGATCAGGGCCGCCGCGGACGGCGTCGGCATCGAGGAGTTCCTCGAGAAGCCAGCCGACCCGCCCGGCCTTGCCGACTCCCCCGACGAGACCTTCGCGTCCATGGGCAACTACGTGTTCAACGCCGACGCGCTGGTGGAGGCGCTGGAGAAGGACGCCGGCAACCCGAACTCCCGCCACGACATGGGCGGCGACATCCTCCCGCAGATGGTCGAGCAGGGCCGCGCCGCCGTCTACGACTTCAAGCGCAACGTGGTGCCCGGGTCCACGCAGCGCGACCGCGACTACTGGCGCGACGTGGGCACCCTGGACTCCTACCACGAGGCCCATCTGGACCTGGTGTCGGTGAACCCGGTGTTCAACCTCTACAACACCGACTGGCCGATCTTCACCTCGCACCCCCAGCTGCCGGGCGCCAAGTTCGTCGAGGACGCCGGGGTCTCGGACTCGATCGTGTGCGCGGGGTCGATCGTGTCGGGGGCCCGGGTGTCGAGCTCGGTGGTCGGCACCAACGGGTACGTCGCGGGCGGCGCCAGCGTCGAGCGGAGCGTGATCATGGACAACGTGACGGTCGGCCGGGGCGCGGTGGTCCGGGACGCGATCCTGGACAAGAACGTGATCGTCCCGGACGGCGCGCACATCGGGGTCGACCACGAGGAGGACCGGCGCCGCGGGTTCACCGTCAGCGAGGGCGGCGTCACCGTGCTCGGCAAGGGACAGCTGGTGCTGCCCTGACCGGCTACTTGTCGACCGTCAGGTCGAAGGACTTCCCCGCGCTCTTGTGGCCCGGGGAGTACACCTGCACCTTGTAGTGCCCCGGGGTGTCGATCTCCACGTTGCTCTGGCCGAGCTTCTCGGCGTCTGCCACCAGCCCGCCCACCTGCTGGCCCTGCGCGTTGGTGACCACCAGGTCGTACTCGCTGCGCGCGTGGTTGTAGAGCTCGAGCTTGAGCTCGTCACCGGCCTTGGTCTTCATCTGCGGCTCGCCGCTGGTGACGTCGCCCTGGGGGGTGATCACGAAGCGGAAGTCGTCGTTGTAGGCGTTGTCGGAGCCACCGGCGCCGCCCTGCACCTGGGCGACCCGCACATAACCGATATGCCGGGTTCCGGAGGACTGGCACCGGAACTGGTACTGGCCCTGTCGGAGCATGATGCCGATCTGCGCCTTGCTGCCCGGCGCGATGGTGTTGGTGTGCGCCTTCTCGGTGGTGAAGTGGCCGCTGCGGTCCTCTGCGAACAGGGACACGTTGCTCGCGCTGCTGCCGTCGTTCTGGATGTGGAAGGTGGTGTGACCCTCCTGAAGGCGGTCCTGGCTCACCGAGCAGGAGCTGTCACTGGCCGTGACCGCGGCCGAGTTGTACGCCGGCTGGCCGATCTGGCCGCAGGCGCTCACCGAGCCGAGCAACGCCACAGTTGCGAGGAGGTACAGCGGTCGGTTCTTCAAGGTCAGCCCTTTCGTGCGTGCATGGCGCGGTTCCCCACCCCTCACTGATCACCGTTGTGACCCATTTCCAAACCCGCCCCGGGTTTGGTGCCGACCGATCGGGAAACGGGCCTGGTGTCGTCAGTACGACACTGATCTCAGGAGGTGCCAGATGGCTCAGCAGTCTTTGCAGGGTAAGAAGGTCGCGTTTCTCGTGTCCGCGGAGGGGATCGAGCGCGTGGAGCTCACCGGCCCCTGGGATGCCATGAAGGAGTCGGGTGCGACCCCGGAGCTGCTCTCGGCGAAGCCGGGCGAGGTGCAGACCTTCAACCACCTCGACAAGGCGGACGCCTTCACCGTCGACAAGGCCGTCTCGGACGCCGAGCCCGGGGAGTACGACGGGCTCGTGATCCCGGGCGGGGTCGCCAACGGCGACCTGCTGCGCAGCGACGAGGGCTCGGTGGGCTTCGTGCGGGAGTTCGTGCAGTCCGGAAAGCCGGTGGCGGTGATCTGCCACGGCCCGTGGGCACTGGTCGAGGCCGATGTGGTCCGCGACCGCACCCTCACGTCGTGGCCGACCCTGCAGACCGACATCCGCAACGCGGGCGGCACCTGGGTCGACCAGGAGGTCGTGGTGGACGGCAACCTGATCACCAGCCGCAAGCCGGGCGACCTGCCCGCCTTCAACGAGAAGTTCACCGAGGCGCTACTGGCCTGATCAGGCGCACAGCCCGTTCTCGAGGCGCTGCTGCGCCCGGGAGGGGCTCTCGGTCGGCGAGGCGCCGGCGCTGGGGCTGGCCGTCGGGGACGACGGCACCCGGTCGCCGGCGCTGATCGTCGTCCGGGCCTCCTTGCGACTCAGCGACTCGTCCAGCCGGACCCGTCGCCACAACCGCTGGGCAGCCGGCGCCCAGACCAGCCGGTTCGGGTCCGGCTGGTAGGTCTGGAACGGCACGGTCAGGAAACGGATCTTGTCCAGGCCGATGCTCTTCAGCTGGTTGGCCAGGCCGGCCAGCGACTTCAGGTCCGCGAGCCCCGGGTCGGTGGTCAGCGACTTGGTGGCGGCGTCCAGGAACTTGTACAGTTTCACGGGGTTGCTCAGCGTGCCCAGGGAGACGGCCTTGTTCGCCATGGACGCGAGAAACGCCTGCTGGCGCCGCATCCGGCCGATGTCGCCGTTGGCCGAGATGTCGTGCCGCACCCGCACGTAGTCCAGGGCCTGCTGGCCGGTGACGGTGTAGGTGCCGGCCGGCAGGTCGATGTGCCCGATGGTGTCATGCACCGGCTTGGGCACGCAGACCTGAACGCCACCGAGGGCGTCCACCATGTGCTTGAACCCGTTGAAGTCCACCACCACGAAGTGGTCGATGCGGATGCCGGTGAGCTGCTCGACGGTGCGCTCGGTGCACCCGGCCCCGCCGAGGGCGTAGGCCTCGTTGAACATGCTCAGGGCCCCGGGGATCTGGGTCTTGCCGTCCTTGCTGAGGCAGGTCGGGCGTTGCACCATCGAGTCGCGCGGGATGCTGACGCCGTACGCCCGGGTCCGGTCGGCGTTGATGTGCAGCAGGATCGTGGTGTCGGACAGCCCGGGCGTCTGCCCGCCGATGTGGTTGCCCTTCCCCTGCCGGGTGTCCGAACCGAGCAGCAGGATGTTGAGCGGGTCCTGCGGGGTGGGTGTCTTGGGCACGTACGCCGACGGCCGGTCGGTGCCGAGCGCCTTGGTCGTGTCCAACGACTTGATGTTGTGGTTCAGGTGCTCGTAGACGAGGAAGCCACCACCCACCACGACCAGCACCAGAACCACCAGCGCGGCGACCACGACGGTGAGGACGCGACGGCGCTTGCCGGGGGGGCCTCCTCCGGGACGGTCGTCGGTGGCGTCGTCGGTGGCGTCGTCAGTCGGTTCGTCAGTGGGTTCGGACATGTCCGGTGCGACTCCCCCTTCCAGGAGGCCCGTTGCCGTTCATGCTACGGGGCGCGGCGATCCCGCCCGGTTGCGTGTGATGTCCGAACGGTAGCGGTTGGGAGGGTCGCCATGCGGTCCGGCGCGCTGGATCGCATGGCCAGCGGGGTCCCGCGCCGCCGTGCTCTCGATGGTCTCGCCCGTGGCCATCCGCGTGCCGAAGAACGTGGCCGGGGGACTTCCGCCTCTCGAGCCGGCCGGCAGGTCCGGACTACCGTGGGTCTGCGGCGGGCCCGCGGGGACTGCTGGAGGAGGACGCGATGAGCGCGAAGACGCTGGGTCGGCTCCTGGCTCCGGTGGTGGTTGCACTGGCGATCGTGCTGAGCCTGGGTGCCGTCGCGGCGCCGACCGACGCGGCAGTCTCGCAGCACAGCCTGCTCGCGCCGTTCAGCCGCGAGGTGGTCAGGCCGGGCTCCGTGGACCTCGACCCGTACCACATCGCCCATGTCTACGAGGTGCAGTACCGGCTGAAGTGGCTGGGGCTCTTCCGCGCCGCCCCCAACGGGCGCTTCGGCCCGCTCACCGAGTGGGCGGTGAAACGCTTCCAGCGGCACCAGCACCTCCCCGCCACCGGCGTGGTCGACCAGAGGACCTGGACGCCGTTGCTCCGGCAGACGATCCGCGGCAAGCGCGCGGTCCCGAAGGACTGCCGGAGCAAGGGGTGGCACGCCTGCTACGACCGGTCGCGGCACCAGGTGAACCTCTACCACGCCGGGGCCCTGCTCAACTCCTGGCTGGTCCGCGGCGGTGACTACTCCACGCCGACCAGGACGGGGAACTTCAAGGTGTACTACCGCGACATCGACCACGTGAGCACGACGTACGGCGACGCCCCGATGCCGTACTCGCAGTTCTTCTCCGGCGGGGAGGCGCTGCACGGCTCGCGCTACATGATGGACCCGTTCGTCGGCCACAGCCACGGCTGCGTGAACTTCTGGACCGAGGACGCCCGCCAGCTCTGGCGGCTCACCTCCACGAAGCGGCTCTGGGTGCACGTCTACGGCGCCTGGGACTGAGCCTTCGGCGGGTCGGGACCTTCAGCCCTGCCCGCCCTCGTCATTCTGCTGGAATGGTGGCCGCAAGCCCATGAGGGAGTGGTCATGAAGTTCGACGACGTGTTGAGCACCGCCAGGGACGCAATCACGGTCAAGCGGGTGTACGCCGAGCCGTTCGAGAAGGACGGCGTCACGGTGATCCCGGCCGCCGTGGTGGGAGGCGGCGCCGGTGGCGGAAGCGGGCACGACGACAAGGGACAGGAAGGCACCGGCGGTGGGTTCGGCGTGAACGCCCGGCCCGCGGGCGCCTACGTCATCAAGGACGGTCGGGTGCAGTGGCGGCCGGCGCTGGACCTGAACCGGATCGTCACGATGATCGGGCTGGCGGTCGTCGCCTTCGTGATCACCCGTCCCCGGATGGCGCGCGCCCGGACCGCCCCGGGCCGCCGCCGGGCCCGCTCGTCGCTGTCGTAGGGGATCGGTCGGCCCTGCAGAGGCTACGGGCGGGTATCGACGACTTCGACCGGTGGGACTAGTGCGGATGCATGGGTTCCGCTGCCGAGGACGGAGGAGCAGCGTGAGCGAAGAGCGGCGCCACCAAGGTGCCGCCTGACGGAAGGGATGCCCTGTGTACGCACGCACCATCACCATCGACGCCAAGCCCGAGGCCGTGGACAACGGCATCACGTTCGTCCGCGACACCGTGTTCCCCCAGCTGACTTCGATGCCCGGTTGCATCGGGATGTCCCTGGTGACCGACCCGATCAGCGGCCGCTGCATCGTGACCTCCGCTTGGGACTCCGAGCGCGCGATGCGAGACAGCGAGGGTCCGGTAGGCCCGATCCGGCAGCGAGGGGCCGAGGTCTTCGGCGGCAGCCCGCAGGTCGACGAGTGGGAGCTGGCGGTGATGCACCGCGACCACCACGCCCCGGACGGGGCCTGGGTCAGGTCCACGTGGATCCAGACGGCCCCGCACGAGATCGACGCCAACATCGAGGTGTTCAAGACGCTCACCCTGCCCGTCCTCGACCAGTTCGACGGGTTCTGCAGCGCCAGCCTGCTGGTCGACCGGCAGCAGGGGCGGGCGTTGGCCACGATCGCCTACGACAGTCGCGATGCGCTCGAGGGGACACGGGGGCAGGCGGACCAGCTGCGTTCCCGGACCGCGTCCGCGATGAGCGGCGGCGTTCTGGACGTGCGCGAGTTCGAGCTGGCCATGGCACACCTGCACGCACCCGAGCTGGTCTGAGCCGGCAGCCGGTCAACCCCGCCTTGGTCGGGGCGGCAGGAACACCGTGGTCGTCACGTGCGCGACCATGGCCAGGAACGTCGCGACCCAGGCCGCGAAGGCCACCCAGATCTCCGCCGCACCCACGGCGTGCACCAGCGGCAGCGCGTCGGCCTTGCCGAGATAGATGCCGGCGACCGCGTACATGCCCAGGGGGAACACCATGCTCCACAGCGTGGCCTCGTAGTTCAGCGGCACCCGCCGGCTCACGTGGCGCCACCACCCTGCCGCCACCAGCACCGGGATGAGCCAGGTGGCGAACGCCCAGAAGACCACGGTCAGCCCCGCCAGCAGCCCCCGGGTGGCGTTGACCATCGGCGCGTCGGCCATCTCCACGATCCGCGCGCCCGACAGAACGGTGATCGCCATGGCGCCCATGGACACCCAGTACGGCGGGTTCAGCTCATCGGGGTGCAACGGGTAGAGCATCATCCGCAGCGACACGAACACCGCCGCCGCGCCGTACAGGAAGACACCCACCGACCACGAGACGACGGCCAGCAACGCCAGCTCGCGACGGCCGGTGGCCACCGTCGGCTCGAGCGTGGCCGCGGCCGCGGCCACCGACTGGCTGGCCACCACCCAGATGAACCAGGTCCCGTTGGCGGTCGCGGTGACCGGCCGTTCCTCGCGGCTGAGCACCGCGGTCCAGGGCACCACGTAGCCGAGCAGCAGCCAGGCGCACCCGGCCAGCGCGAGCAGCACCGCCGTGGCGGTGTAGTTCCCGGACACGCCGAGCCTGACCCCGAGCACGTTCGTGCCGGCGACGAACGTGAAGAACCCGAAGGCCCGACCAGGAGCCATGAAGTCGTCGACCAGTGCCTTGCGGTAGGCCACGAGACGCCAGGCGTTGAGGAACAGCAGCACGAAGAAGGCGGTCACACAGACCCAGAGCAGTATGTCGGAGAGAACGACGAACTGCTCGAGGTGCATGCCGATCGACACGATCCCGCTGGCCATCACCAGCGCGAAGTATCCAGGCGTGAGGGTCTCGACCGCATGACCGAACCGGTCGCGCAGACCATTCCGCATGCCGCCACGGTAACCGTGGATGGTCTCGCGGGGACCGACTCAGCGTCGGGGGCACGACGCGGCGGAGCCGACCACCTCAGCCGACGCGGACCGCTCCTGCGTAGGGCATCAGGTCCACCGGCGCCACGACCACCCCGGTCCTCGGGTTCTCCGCGTTCACGATCTTGCCGTGCCCGATGTAGATGCCGACATGGTGGACCGGGCTGTAGTAGAAGACCAGGTCCCCCGGTCGCAGCTGCGACTTGGCGACCGGGGCGCCGGTGGCCATCTGCGCGGCGGCGTTGTGCGGCAGAACGACCCCGGCCGCGCGCCAGGCCATCATGGTCAGCCCGGAGCAGTCGAACGCGTGCGGACCGGACGCGCCGTAGATGTAGCTGTCGCGGAGATGCGCGAGCGCGTAGCGCACCGCGGTTCCCGCGCGGCTGGAGGCCCGTCGGTACGTCGTACCGCGCCGCGCCATCGCGGGGGCGTGCACGGCGGAGGCCTTCGGTGCCGCGGAGCTCGGCCCCGCGAGAAGCACCGATCCGCTCAGCGCGGTGAGGCAGACAGTGGCAGCCAGTTTGAGCATGGCCTAGCAGTGGCCCCGGCACGACGCCGTGAAACGGTGCGGTGCAACCGAACGTGCCGGTCTAGCGCACGACCACCGTCTGCGGGCGGCTCTCCCGGTAGGCGCGGTCCAGCGCGGTGACCACGTAGGTCACCCGCCGCTTCGGCGCATGCGGGTCCACGAACCGCTGGCGTGGCCGGCCGGGCTCGTGACGCACCGCCGCGACCAGGTGCTCGGCGGAGGCGAGGTCGCATCGGTTGATCTGCGTCTTCCTGAACCGGTAGATGGCGTAGGCGCTGCCCTGACCGCGCCAGGACAGCTGCGTCGCGCTTCCGATCCGGGCGGCCCGCAGCACGCTCACGCGGGGCGGCGCGTGCCCGGGGACTCCCCTGGTCACGGGGAGCAGCGCGGGGTGGCCGTAGTGCTTGGCCTGCACCAGGGCCATGCTGCCCAGCCGGTCGGCCCGCACGTCCTTGGCGGAGAAGAACAGGTCGCCCTTGATGCTCGGGTACTGCTGGTTGAAGGTCAGGTGTCTCGACATCTCGGCCGGGTCCGACCAGGCGGGGTCCTGAGAGGAGGTGCCGACCTTGTACTGCGCCTGGCCGACCAGGAGCTGGACGTCGGTGCCGCGCACCTGGGCGGCCCACCACGGCACCAGCTTGGCGTAGTCGGCGGCCGGGAACCCGATCGTCCAGTACACCTGCGGTGCGATGTAGTCCACCCACTGTCTGCGCACCCACAGCCGGGTGTCGGCGTAGAGGTCGTCGTAGGACTGGACGCCCGCGGCGGTCGGCGACCCGGCCGGGTCGGTGCTGTCATTGCGCCACACACCGAACGGGCTCACCCCGAACTTCACCCAGGGCTTGACCCGGTGGATGCGCCGGTCGAGGCCCGCGATCAGCACGTTGACGTTGTGCCGTCGCCAGTCCGCCCGGTCAGTGAAGCCGGCGCCGTAGGTGGCGAACGTGCTGGCGTCCGGGAACGCGCGCCCGGTCGGGTAGGGGTAGAAGTAGTCGTCGAACGACACCCCGCCGACGTCGTACCTGCGCACGACCTGCATGACCACGCTGGTCACCAACGAGCGCACCTGGGGCAGGCCGGGGTCGTACCAGAGCCGGCCGCCGTAGGCGACCACCCAGTCCGGGTGCACACGGGCCGGGCTGCCGGGCGCCAGCTCGGCCCGGTTGGTGTTCATCGCGACGCGGTAGGGGTTGAGCCAGGCCTGCAGCTCCAGGTTCCGTCGGTGCGCTGCTCGTACGGCGAACGCGAGCGGGTCGTAGCCGGGGGCCTGGCCGGGGACCCCGGTCAGGTAGCGGGACCACGGCTCGAGCCGGGACGGCCAGAAGGTGTCCGCGGTCGGGCTGACCTGCAGGATCACCGTGTTGAGGCCGCGCCTCTGGGCTTCGTCGAGGAGGCCACGAAGCTCGTCCTTCTGCTGGGCGGGGGTGAGCCCGGGACGGGACGGCCAGTCCGTGTTGGCGACGGTGGCGACCCACTCGCCGCGGACCTGTCGTTTCGGCGCGTCGGCGGGCACCGGGCACCCGCGGCGCGCGGCGCTCACTGGTGCGGCCCCGGTGCCCGGGGACGTGGTCCCCGCCGCCGCGACCCCGGTCAGCGGCAGCAACGCGGCGGCAGCCAGCAGGGCCGTACCAACCGTGAAGCTGCGTGCCATGCCGTCATGCTCGGGCCATCGGCCTGCACGGGACCAGAGCCGAAGGTCCGTGCCCGCCCACTCCCGCAAGTACTGCTACGGGGATCGGTGACGCACCCGGTCGAGCAGCTCCCGGAGCAGCACCGCGCCGACCGCCGCGGTGACCACGGCCCTCAGCGTCCGGCTCGGGTGCGACGGGGCCGGTGGAGCCGTGGCGCCGGCCGCCGCGAGGTTCTCCGCCCGTGCCTCCCGGCGCAGCTGTTCGGATGGCTCGGTCACGCGCAGCAGGCTGTGCTGCTGCAGCCAGTACAGGTAGACGAAGGCAGGGACGACGAGCACGGCCGCCATGCCCAGAACCACCACCTCGGTCCGGAGCGAGGCGAGCGGGGCGCTGCCCGCCTGGAGGCTCAGGGTCCGCGGCAGCAGCCAGGGGTACTGGGCCACCCCCCAGGCGGCGATGACGCTCGCCACTGCTGCGCCGGCAGTGACACGGAGCAGCCAGATCCGCCTGAGCACGATCAGCAGCAAGGCCACCGCTCCGCAGACCACCGAGACGAGCACCAGGGGCAGCGCCGGTCCGATGAGCCGGTCGAACACGTAGGGCGCGCTGGACCGGAGCAGGAAGAAGTTGCCCGCCGCAAGCAGCCCGGTCACCATCCCGGCCGCCAGCGCCCTCCGGGAGAAGTAGCGCACCATGTCCGGCTCGTCCCGGCGGTGTGAGTCACCCACGAGGAAGACGGCGCCGATGTAGGCGCAGGCGGCCACGAACAACGCACCGGTGAGCAGCGGAGTAGGCGCCAGCCACGCCGCGGGGACGTTGCCCCGGGGGTGGGCAGTCACCTTCCCGGTGGCGACCGCGCCGACGGCGGCGCCCAGGAAGAACGGCGCCAGCAGGGAGGAGATACCGAAGATCACCCCGTTGAGCTGCTGGGTGCCCAGCCGCACCGACTCGTGGCGGAAGGCGAAGCCGACCCCGCGCAGCAGCAGGCCCAGCAACGAGAGCGCCAGCGGCACGAACAGGGCGATCATCACGGCTCTGAAGGCGGCAGGGAAGCCGGTCCACAACAGCACCAACCCGAGCACGATCCAGACCTGGTTGCCCTCCCACACCGGGGTCATCGAGGTGTCGATGGCCGCCCGGGGCCGGGCCCCGCGCCGGGTGCGCCCGGCCAACAGGTCCCAGATCCCCCCGCCGAAGTCGGCGCCGACGAAGATGGCGTAGGCGGCCATGGTCACCAGCAGCCCCACGGCGACGGTGAGCACCTCCCACGAGACACTCATCCGACCGGCCTCTTGGAGCGGACCGGTGTGGCGCCGTACGGCGGTTCCTCGGCCAGCTGGGACAGGTCAGGGTCCTCGGTGCGCCAACGGCGGCTCATCAGCCACGGCACCCCGACGACCACCATTGTGAGCACCAGGTAGATGCCGATCGTGGCGCCCAGCGTGACCGGGACACCACTGGAGGTGGTGACCGCGTCGCGGGTCAGCAGGATCTTGTAGACGACCCACGGCTGGCGTCCGACCTCGGTGACGATCCAGCCCATCTCCATCGCGAGGATCGAGGCCAGTCCGGACAGGGCGGCGGGGACCAGGAACCAGCGGGTCCGGATGACCCCGCGGCGGAACCACCAGCGCCATCCCTGCCAGGCCGCCAGCAGGACCAGACCGACACCGATGCCGACCATGCCGTCGAAGGACAGGTGCACCAGGTTGGGCAACGGGACGCGCAGGTCAGGCGGGGCGCTGTCCCAGCCGATCACCTTGGTCCTGGGCGAGTAGCCGACCAGG
This sequence comes from uncultured Actinomycetota bacterium, assembly GCA_963839365.1. Taxonomy (GTDB): domain Bacteria; phylum Actinomycetota; class Actinomycetes; order Propionibacteriales; family Nocardioidaceae; genus DASSKA01. Next base: position 397,213 of record CAWIUT010000010.1, on the reverse strand, counting down.
ATCGAGTCGAACCACGGAACGCCGATGCCGAAGTAGACGTGTCCCTGGTAGTACACCCCACCCAGCCACTCGGTCACACCGGTCTGTGTCTTGTCGACGAGCTCCATCGCGGCGAACTTCAGCGGCTGCTGGCTCTCGATGGCTCGGGCGACGAAGTCGCCGAACACGACCTGGATGGGTGCCGCCACCGCTGCGGTCGCGAACGGGATCGTGAAGCCCAGCCGGTGGTAGCGGTCCCGCCGCCCGCGCAGCATGCCGACGGCGTACACACCGGCGACGACGAAGCCGGTCACCATGTAGGCAGCCAGGATCATGTGCGGGACCTCGTACGGCGTGGCCGGGTTGAAGAACACCGCCCACGGGTCCACGTGGGTGACCCGGCCGTGGCTCAGCGTGAACCCGCTCGGCTGGTTCATCCAGGAGTTCGCCGCCACCACGGAGAAGGCGCCGGCGATACCCGAGACGACCAGCGGGACCCCGCACCACCAGTGCAGCCAAGGAGGCAGCCTTCGCCAGCCGTAGACGTAGATCCCGGTGAAGATCGCCTCGACGAAGAACCAGATGGCCTCCACGCTGAACGGGATCCCGAACGCGGCGCCGAACCGTCCCATCAGCTGGGGCCACAACAGGCCGAGCTCGTAGGACAAGACCGTGCCGGATACCGCTCCCACGGCGAAGACCACCGTCATCACCTTGGACCACCGCCGGGCGAGCAACAGGGCCACCGCGTCGCCGTGCAGCCCCCGCCAGTGGGCGATGAGCACCACCAGGGGGAACGCGATGCCGAAGCAGGCGAAGATGATGTGGAAGCCCAAGGACGCCCCCATCTGGGAGCGCGCGGGCACCACCTGTCCGCCGGCGGCGAGCAGCCAGGTGCCGCTCATCGTGGCCCACCCGCACGGGGCAGACCACGACGAGCGCTTTGGCCGCGCGGGCGTGGGTACTGGGCGCGAGGGAAGAGCAACTGCGGATGATTCGGAGGCTGAGCGCCGATGCTGGCTGCGGGTCTGGTGACCGTGTTGGGGATCGTGCTGGGGGTGCTGGGCATCTTCGCGTCCGACCTGTACGACGTCAGTGTCATGGTCACCTTCATCGGTGCCGTGGGCCTCGTCGTACGACTGGTCGACTGGGTGCGTGACTAGCGCCCCACCAGGCCACGTCCGCCCATCCTCTCCGGTCGCAACGGTTCGGCCGACGAGCAGTACCCGCAAGGCTCAACCGCACACTCCCCCGGGGCCGTCGCCGTCCGCGCTCGGCATCGCCCGGCGGCTCAATCGGTAAGAACTTCTCCCGGTATCTACCGAAAACAGACAATTCATGGTTGGTTCGACCGCGGTACTTGAGAGATACAGACGGGCGCGCCGACCCTCCTCGGTGGCCCGAGGGAGGGGTTTCTCATGGCAGCACTGCTCTCGCAGGCCCGAGGTGTCCTGGCCCGCGCGACGGCGGCCGCAGCGGGCGGCACGCTGGTCGCCGCCGGCCTGGCGCTGGCGCCGTCCGCGTCCGCCGCCGGGCTCACCGATCTGCTCACCACGGTCGCCCCCGTCATCGTCGGCACGGGTGATCTCACGAGCTCCGGCAGCGTGGTGTGCTCGGCGCTCGGCGCGGCCGGGGCGCAGACCGCCTGCTCGACCTTCACCCTCGGCGAGCTCACCGGTCTGACCCAGATGGACCTGGTGGCGCAGGCACCGTCCGGGTGGCGCTTCGACACCTGGAGCGGTTGCCCCGACCCCAGTGGCAGCACCTGCGTGCTCGACACCTCGCTGCTCGACCCGTCGCAGCTCGGCACCACCATTGCGCCCGTCGCGACCTTCCTGCCGATCAGCAGCACCCCCGGTGCGGCCCCGGACACCAAGATCACCGGGAAGCCCGCGGTCGACGGCTCGGGCAGCAGCGACCAGACCGACGCCACCTTCACCTACCAGGCGGTGGGGGGCCTGCCGGGGACCAGCTTCGAGTGCTCCCTCACCACAGGTCAGGCGGCCCCGCAGTTCGCTCCGTGCGGTTCGGGCAGCAGCGCAAGCAAGACCTACACGGGGCTCCAGCCGGGAGGCCACACCTTCGAGGTTCGTGCGGTCGCCGCCGGCATCGCCGACCCCACACCCTCGACGTTCACGTGGAGCATCGGCTCCGGCTCCCCCAGCACGCGTCTGGTAGGTGGCCCACGGCAGGGCGGCTGGCTGCACTCCGCGCGGGCGGTCTTCGGGCTCCGCAGCGACCGGTCAGCTGCGTCCTACCGATGCACGGTCGACGGACGGCAGCACCGCTGCGGGTCCCGCCTGGTGCTGCGCCACGTGGCTGCAGGCACCCACACGGTCACCGCTGCGGCCGTCGTCGGCAGCCAGGCCGACGACACGCCGGCGCGCCGGACCTTCACCAGGCCCCTCAACGACCGGGCTCTCGGGCACGCGAAGGCGTGGGGCGAGCACACCGGCGCCCGCGGCTACTTCATGCGCAGCTTCGCGGAGACCAGGCGGCACGGCGCCACGCTGCGGCACCGGGCGCACCACATCAAGAAGATCGTCCTGGTGGCCACCAGGGGCCGCCACTTCGGGACCGTGAAGGTGTTCTTGGGCAAGCACCTGCTCAAGAAGGTGCCGCTGCGAGCCCGTGCGTTGCGGAAGCAGCGGTTCATCCCGGTGGTCCGGTTCCGCCGCCCACAGCGCGGGCTGGTCCGGGTAGTAGTCGTGAGCCGGGGCAAGGCGGTCAGGGTCGAGGGGCTCGGCATCGCCCACCGTTGATGCCGCGCCCGCGTCGGGATGGGAGCCGACCCGTCGCGCCGGGTAGAAATGAAGGGTGAACGCCACCCACCCGCGCGGCTGCGGGACCCCCTAAAAGTGCGCCGCTACCTGACCGTCGCCGGTGACGGTGCCGCCGAGATCGAGGTGCAGCGGTCCCGCTTTCTCGCGCGACTGGCCCGGGTGGAGACCGAGGAGCAGGCCCGCGCGGTGGTGGCGCGGTCCCGCAAGCGGCACCGGGACGCAGGGCACCACTGCTCGGCGTTCGTGCTCGGCCCCGAGGCGAACGTGCTGCGCTCCAGCGACGACGGCGAGCCGTCGGGCACCGCGGGCGCGCCGATGCTGGAGGTGCTTCGCGGTCGGGAGGTGAGTGACGTCGTTGTGGTCGTGACCCGCTACTTCGGCGGCGTGCTGCTCGGTGCCGGCGGTCTGGTGCGCGCGTACTCGGCGGCCGTGCGTGCCGCGCTGGACTCCGTCGGAGTGGTGGAGCGGCGACGGCTGGACCTGTACGACGCCGAGGTGGGACACGCCGTGGCCGGCAAGCTCGAGAACGAGCTGCGCGCCCGGCAGGTGCTGGTGCAGGGGGTGGACTACGCCGAGGTGGCGACCTTGCACCTCGGGGTGGACGGCGGCACCGAGGACGCGGTGCGCGCGGTGGTCGCGGAGCTGTTCGGCGGCGCGGGCCGCGTGCGTCGGGCTGGGTCGTCCTGGGTGGACGTTCCCTCGGGCCAGCCGCGGGGCTGACTGCGTCGTCACCTGCTGCACGCCGTTCCTTCGCGGTCTGCGCTTGATACCCCGGGACGTATGGCTCACTCCCTGAGGCCACAGGGCCCTGTAGGACCGCCGATTGTTGGGCCAACCATGGATCGGTACTGCAACAGGAGCCGGGGGCTCCCTCATCAAGCTCCGGGGCTCACGGACTCCGACCGACCCAAGGAGGCGGCATGAGGAAGTCACTGTGGCGAGGAGTGGGACTCTTCGTCGGCACAGCAGCGCTGCTGGCGACAGCCATGACAGGGGCGAGCGCGGCGCCCGGGCAGCACGGACCACCGTCGGGAAAGGGCCACGGCGGTGGCGAGACGACAGCCACCAACAACCTGTCGGTGCCGACCGTCATGGTCAGCGGCGGTTTCACCGGGGTCAGCTGCCCGGCCGACACGCCGGGGGCGCTGGTTGCGCCGACCGGCAGCCCGTACACCGGCTACCCGATCGACCCTGCGGCCTACTACTACGTGCAGGGCCTCAACACCTGGCAGGCGCAGTGCTACACGGCCACCGCGGCGAGCGCCACCGCGGCCTGGGGTGACAACCTCACGGGCGACGCGGCACTGAAGACCGGCAGCCCGATCCGCGTCGAGCTCGGTCTCTTCAACTCGGCCACCGCGGCCCAGACGATGGACGGCTACACGGTGGTCAAGCTGAACCCAGACGCGCTCGACCGCGAGTCCCCCTACGGGACTCTGGCGACAGGTTCGACCACGGCCGGGTTCTCTGCCTCACCGACCACCTTCGATGTCGCTGCCCAGCGGGTGTACGACGGGGGGGCCACCTTCAGCATCCAGAACGACGCCACTGGCGCTTACGTCGTGCCTGAAGGAACCAAGGCGACCGCGGAGATCAACGCCACCGGCAGCGTGGTCTACGGCTACAACCTCCGCGTCACCAGCGCAGGAAGCTACACCATCACGTTCACCATCCCGACCGTGAGCGTTACCGGGACCGACGCGGGGACATTCACGACCCACTCCGTGACGCTCACCATCGACGTCTCCGGCAACCGCGGTGGCGGCGCCGGCGGTGGCGGCGGTGGCGGCCCCAGGCACTGACCGTACTGAGCACAATCGGCTGGGCCGGGTCGAGGTCCGGCCCACGGTGTGGTGCCGCTCCCGGAAGGGCGGCACCACACCTTCGCCGAGCAAGAGGCCTGCTGGACAGGGGAAGAGGAAGACCATGAACATCCAGCGCAGAACAGGCAGCACGAGGCTCCTCGCGCTGCTCGCCGTCGTACCGCTCGCGGTCGCCTTCGCGCCACCTGCCTCCGCGGCCGAAGGCTCCGCTCCTGGCGTCACGGTGACGGCGGTCAACCCGGGCACCCGGCCGCAGGCCAGTGACCTCATGATCGTCCTGACGGCTCACACCCAGAGGAGCGCAGCGCCCGACAACCCGTCGTGCCGGCCGCAGGACCTGACCCTGAGGTGCTGGGGGTCACTGAACCTGCGAGTGCCGGAGATGGGCGGGATGAGTGTCACCGGGTTGGACGTGCATCGGGTCGCCGTCGGCGACATCACCTGCGACGACGAGACCGGCGACGAGGGCGGCTGCAGCGGCGAAGACGAAGCCGTGCCGGCGACGGCCGCCGGAGAGGCTGTCCAGGCTCAGGTCAACGGCGTGGCCGTTCTCCAGAGGGCCGGATCGTCGAACCTTCCTGTGGGGACGGAAGTCCAGGTGAAGATCACCCTCACCGACAACGGCTCGGCGCTCTACCACGACCAAGCCGATGTCACCGTCAACGAGTTCGTCCCAGGTGCGGTCAAGCCGCTGATCTACGAGTCCGGTCCGCAGACGGTCCAGCAGGTGCAGATTCACCACGTGGCCGGCGCAGACTGACGGCCGCTCGCCCACGTCGGTGGAGCCTCCGGAGCGCGCTCACCCGGCGACCGGCCGGGCACGGAGCTGAGATGATCGGGACATGTCCGGGACGACGACCGATGCCGACGTGACGCTGGTCCTCGGGCTGGAGCGCGAGCTGCAGACCAGGGCGTGCCGCAGCAACCCGGCGCGCGTGGGCCGGCTGCTGGCACCCGACTTCACCGAGGTCGACGCATCGGGACGGCTGTGGGACCTCCCGAGGACGCTGGAGCTCCTGGCCTCGCAAGCCGAGGACGGCAAGGAGATCGAGGTGCGCGACCTCACCGGTCGTGTCCTCGCCGACGGGGTGATCCTGGTCCGCTGGGACTCGGCCTACGACGGCCGGCGGGCGCGCCGGACCTCCGTGTGGCGTCAGGACGCAGAAGGCTGGCGGCTGGTGCACCATCAGGGCACCCTGCTTCCCGGCAACGTGCACAGGTAGGTCTCCTCCTGTGAGCGGGCTCCCAGCAGCCGAGACTCCTCGGGCCCCTGGCGCAACCACCGCGCGACGTAGCAGGATCTCCCGTGTGACCAGCAGATCGCCAGCCGCGCAGCGTCTGCACGACCTCGCGCGAGTGCGTCGCGTGCGCGACCGGATCGACCGGGAGTTCGCGCAGCCGCTCGACGTCGAGGCGCTCGCCCGCGGCGCGCACATGTCTGCCGGCCACCTCAGCCGGGAGTTCAGGCTCGCCTACGGCGAATCGCCCTACTCCTACCTGATGACGCGCCGCATCGAACGCGCCATGGCGCTGCTGCGCCGGGGCGACCGCAGCGTCACCGAGGTGTGTTTCGCGGTCGGCTGCTCGTCGCTCGGCACCTTCAGCACCCGCTTCACCGAGCTGGTCGGCGTGCCGCCCAGCGCGTACCGGCGCGACGCGACGGACACGGCGGGGATCCCGTCGTGCGTGTCGAAGCAGATCAGCAGACCGATCAGGAATCGAGAAGCGCGCGTCGCTGCACCCGAACTAGCGTGAGGGCCATGGACATCACCATCAACGCGAGCTTCCTGCCGCACGACGACCCCGACTCCTCACTGACCTTCTACCGCGACGCTCTCGGTTTCGAGGTCCGCAACGACGTCGGACGCGACCGGATGCGCTGGATCACCGTCGGCCCCTCCGACCAGCCCGGCACGTCCATCGTTCTGTACCCGCCGGGCGTCGATCCCGGCATCACCGACGACGAGCGCCGCACCATCACGGAGATGATGGCCAAGGGCACCTACGGGATCATCCTCCTGGCCACCAGGGACCTCGACGGCACCTTCGCGAAGGTGGAGGCGAGCGGCGCGGAGGTCGTCCAGGAGCCGACCGAGCAACCGTACGGCGTGCGCGACTGCGCGTTCCGCGACCCCGCCGGCAACCTGGTCCGCATCAACGAGCTGCGCTGAGCCGTGGCGACGACACGAACCCAGTGACCGAGGGAGACAGGGTGAGCACGACCGCGCAGACGGACACGAGGTCGCCGGCGCCGCACGTCGCCGACAGCCACGATCTGATCCGCGTGCACGGTGCGCGCGAGAACAACCTGAAGGACGTCGATCTCGAGATCCCCAAGCGGCGACTCACGGTGTTCACCGGCGTCTCCGGCTCGGGCAAGAGCTCGCTGGTGTTCAACACCATCGCCGCGGAGTCGCAGCGGCTCATCAACGAGACCTACAGCGCCTTCGTGCAGGGGTTCATGCCGACGCAGGCGCGCCCGGACGTCGACGTGCTCGAAGGACTGACGACCGCGATCATCGTCGACCAGGAGCGACTCGGTTCCGACCCCCGCTCCACGGTCGGCACCGCCACTGATGCCAACGCGATGTTGCGCATCCTGTTCAGCCGGCTCGGGAAGCCGCACGTCGGCCCGCCCGGCGCATACTCGTTCAACGTCCCCTCGGTCAGGGCGAGCGGTGCCATCACGGTCGAGCGTGGGGCCGGCAAGACCCGGGCGAAGAAGGCGACCTTCACCCGCCTCGGCGGCATGTGCACACGCTGCGAGGGCCGTGGGGCGGTCTCCGACATCGACCTCAGCGAGCTCTTCGACGACTCCAAGTCCCTCAACGACGGAGCACTCACCATTCCCGGGTACACGCCGGGCGGCTGGAACTACCGGCTCTACAGCGCGTCCGGCTTCGTGGACCCGGACAAGCCGATTCGCGACTACAAGAAGACCGAGCGTCACGACTTCCTCTACCGCGAACCCACCAGGATGAAGATCCAAGGGATCAACATGACCTACGAGGGTCTGATCCCGCGGATCCAGAAGTCGATCCTGTCCAAGGACAGGGAGGCGATGCAGCCCCACATCCGTGCCTTCGTGGAGCGGGCGGTCACCTTCGCCGTGTGTCCCGAGTGTGGCGGCACCCGGCTCAGTGCGGAAGCACGCTCGTCCAAGGTCAGGGGCCTCAACATCGCCGACGCGTGCGCGATGCAGATCAGCGACCTCGCCGAGTGGCTGCGCGGGCTGGGCGAACCGTCGATGGCACCGCTGCTGACGGCGCTCGGGGAGCACCTGGACTCCTTCGTCGAGATCGGCCTGGGCTACCTCTCCCTCGACCGGCCGGCGGGCACCCTGTCGGCAGGCGAGGCGCAGCGGACCAAGATGGTCCGCCAGCTCGGATCCTCGCTCACCGACGTCAGCTACGTCTTCGACGAGCCGACGATCGGGCTGCACCCGCACGACATCCAGCGGATGAACGACCTGCTCCTGCGGCTGCGCGACAAGGGCAACACCGTGCTGGTGGTGGAGCACAAGCCGGAGACGATCGCGATCGCCGACCACGTCGTCGACCTCGGCCCCGGCGCCGGTACGGCGGGCGGCACCGTCTGCTTCGAGGGCACCGTCGAGGGGCTGCGGACCAGTGGCACCGCGACCGGCCACCACCTGGATGACAGGGCCGCGCTCAGGCCCTCGGTGCGCACCCCCTCCGGGACGCTGGAGGTGCGGGGCGCCGGCACCCACAACCTGCAGGACGTCGACGTCGACATCCCCCTCGGCGTCCTGGTTGTCCTCACCGGGGTGGCCGGCTCCGGGAAGAGCTCACTGATCCAGGGCTCGGTGTCCGGGCGGGAGGGCGTGGTCTCGGTCGACCAGACCCCGATCCGTGGCTCCCGGCGAAGCAACCCGGCGACGTACACCGGCCTGCTCGACCCCATCCGCAAGGCGTTCGCCAAGGAGAACGGCGTGAAGGCCGCCCTGTTCAGCGCGAACTCCGAGGGCGCCTGCCCCACCTGCAACGGCACCGGCGTCGTCTACACCGACCTGGCGATGATGGCCGGCGTCGCCACGACCTGCGAGGAGTGCGAAGGCAAGCGCTTCCAAGCCGAGGTGCTGGAGCTCACCCTCGGCGGCAAGAACATCAGCGAGGTGCTGGAGATGCCGGTCGAGGAGGCCGTCTGCTTCTTCGGCGAGGGTGCGGCCCGCACCCCTGCCGCACACAAGATCTTGGAGCGGCTCGCCGACGTCGGGCTCGGCTACCTGAAGATCGGCCAGCCCCTCACCACGCTGTCCGGCGGCGAGCGGCAACGGCTGAAGCTGGCCATCCGGATGGCTGACGAGGGTGGCGTCTACGTCCTCGACGAGCCGACGGCCGGTCTTCACCTCGCCGATGTCGAGCAGCTGCTCGGCCTGCTGGACCGGCTCGTGGACGCGGGAAAGTCGGTCATCGTCATCGAGCACCATCAGGCGGTGATGGCGCATGCCGACTGGATCATCGACCTCGGCCCCGGCGCCGGGCACGAAGGCGGACGGATCGTCTTCGAGGGCGTTCCTGCCGAGCTCGTCGCCGCTCGCTCCACCCTCACCGGCCAGCACCTCGCCGACTACGTGGGCGCCTGACCCGGGAGCGCTCGATGGCGATCCCGAGGGCTGGACACGGAGCCCGGTCAGCGTGCGCAGGGCCCCACCGAGCGCCGGCAGGAGGTGTGTGACGGCCTACTCGATGTGCCCGAACGCCTCTATCTCTGCGCGCTCCTCCGCGGTCAGCTCACGTGGGGTCTGGCCTCGCTGGATCTTCTCGCTCTGCACGTGCCGGCGGATGCTGTCGACGATCTCGGGATTGGCCAAGGTGGTGACATCACCGACATCGGCGAAGTTGGACACCGAGGCGATCACGCGGCGCATGATCTTGCCCGACCGGGTCTTCGGCATGTCCGCGACGATCCACACGCTCTTCGGCCGAGCGATCTTCCCGATGTCGCGATCGATGGCCGCGACAACCTTGTCCTCGATCGCTGCGCTCGGCTCGAACCCCGGTTTGAGCGCGACATAGACCTCGACGGCGCGTCCGCGCAGCTCGTCGATCACGGGCACCGCCGCGGCCTCGGCAACCTCCGCCACAGTGATCGCCGAGGACTCGATCTCCTTGGTTCCGAGCCGGTGTCCGGCCACGTTGATGACATCGTTGATCCGGCCGAGGATCCGGAAGTAGCCGTCGAGGGCCTGCACTGCGCCGTCGCCGCACAGGAAGGGCCAGTCGTGCCAGTCCTTGCTGTTCGGGTTGGTGTTGTACTTGGCGTAGTAGGTCTTCACGAACCGCTCGTCGTCTCCCCACACGGTCTGCAGGACGCCTGGCCACGGGTTGCGGATACAGATGTTGCCGGCCACGCCGCTGCCCGCCTCGACCACCTTCCGCTCCTCGTCGTAGAGCACCGGGTAGATCCCGAGCACTCCCGGTCCGCAGCTGCCCGGCTTCATCTGCTGCAGAGCAGGCAACGTACTGCCCAGGAACCCGCCGGTCTCGGTCAGCCACCAGGTGTCGGTGATACACGCTTCGCCCTTGCCGACGACCTGGTGGTACCACCGCCAGACGTCCGGCTCGATCGGCTCGCCGACGGTAGTCATGGTCTTGAAGTGGTAGTCGTACTTCATCGGCTCCTCGGGGCCGAGCTTGCGCAGCATCCGGATCGTCGTGGGCGCGGTGTGGAAGATGTTCACCCCCAGCCGCTCCGCGATTCGCCAGCACCGGCCGGCGTCCGGGTAGGTGGGCGCCCCCTCGTACATCACGCTTGTCGTGCCCAGCGACAGCGGACCGTAGACGATGTAGGAGTGCCCGGTGATCCAGCCGATGTCCGCGGCGCACCAGTAGGTGTCCTCCGGGTGGATGTCCTGGTAGTACTTGGACGTTCCGGTGACGTAGGCCAGATAGCCGCCGGTTGAGTGCTGCGCACCCTTCGGCTTGCCGGTCGTGCCGCTGCTGTACATCAGGAACAGCGGCGCCTCGGCCGGCATGGAAACCGGCTCGACGAGCTTACCGGCGTAGTCGGCCATGACGTCCTCGACGAAGAAGTCCCGCCCCTCGACCATGGGGCTCTTCGAGTGGTACTGGCCTGGGTGACGACGCCATACCAGCACCTTGTCGACCATCTGCCCCTGCTCGGCCGCGCGGGCGATCGCCTCGTCCGCCTTCGCCTTGTGGTCGACCAGCTCGCCGTTGCGGTAGTAGCCATCCATGGTCACCAGCACACGGCTCTTCGAGTCACCGATCCGGTCACCGCACGCCGCCCCGCTGAACCCGCCGAACACCTGCGAGTGGATGACCCCGAGCCTGGCGGCCGCGAGCATGCACACCGGCAGCGCGGGAACCATCGGCATGTGGAACGTGATCCGGTCACCGGTCTGCAGGCCGGCGAAGTCGCGGAACAGGGCCGCCACCTCGTTGACCCGCTTGTACAGCTCCTGGTACGTGACCACCTCGGTCGTCTCACGCTCCAGCTCCGGCACCCAGATGAGGGCCGCCTTGTTCCGGCCGCGTGCAAGATGGCGATCCACGCAGTTGTACGAGGCATTCAGCCGGCCACCAACGAACCACTTCCAGAACGGCGGGTTGCTGCTGTCGAGCACGGTATGCCACCGACTGTCCCAGTCAAGCAGATCCGCGTACTCGGTGAAGCAGTCCGGAAAGTTCTCCTCCCCGAACCGATCGAGGATCGCCGGGTCGGCCGCGTTGGCCTGCGCGATGAAGCTCTCCGGCGGTTGGTAGTACTCCTCCTCGCGCCAGTGCACCGCGATCCGTGACTCGGACACCTGCGGCTGCTGCCTTTCCGTCATTGTCCACCTCCAGCTCGAGAGTCCCTGCGGTACGCCGGCGCCGCCCGTGATCCGTCGCGCACGCCTCGACCCAGCGGGTCGGGAGCTGGACGCGGCCGACCGCCGAACCCTCTTCGGTCATCGCAGGGACGCTTCATCCTCACAGCCCTCGCAGTAGGCGAGTCGATGCACGCCGGGTGGGGTGTCGTTGCCGCGCTCCACGACGTAGGTGATCGTCGTGGCGCACGACAGACCACACCACTCGCACCAGAGATTGGTGTCGCTGTCCAACAGCACGATCAGCAGCGTTGCAGTGGTAGGCATGCTCTGCCTCCTACCGGACGTACGTGGTAGAGGCCATCAACGGATCACGCGGTTGCCGGCGAGCCTCATCGCCGGATCTCAGTCTTCCCCCGGTACCCCACGCTGGCAAGCCTCGCGGGCGGCCCGAGGCCCACGGGTTCGGAAGCAGGGTCGCGAGCGCCCGGATCGAATCCGGCCTTCCCTGGCAAAGCCGATCTAGGCTCCCTCCATGCAGGATTCGGGGACCAGGGCTGTGGAGCTGCTGTGCGAGCTCGTCGGTGTCGACAGCGTCAACCCCGCGCTGGTTGCCGGCGCCGGAGGTGAGGGGCGGATCGTCGAGCACCTGTGCAGGCGCCTGGAACGTTCCGGCTTCGCCACCGCGGTGGTGCCGGCACCCGACCACGCGGACCGGCCGAGCCTGGTCGCCGTGCCGCCCGGGTCGCCCGGCGGTCTCACGGTCGTCCTCAACGGACACCTCGACACGGTGGGCGTGGCGGGGATGTCGCAGCCGTTCGTCCCTCGCGTCGAGGCGGACAGGCTGTACGGCCGTGGCGCCGCGGACATGAAGGGCGGGGTCGCCGCGGTGGTCGCCGCTGCGGAACATCTGGTCGCGGCGGGCGCGCCGACCCTCCCGGTGCTCGCCCTGGTGGCCGACGAGGAGGACGCCAGCCTGGGAAGCGAGGCCGTGATCGCAGCGCTCGCCGGCCTCGGCATCCGGCCCGACGTGTGTCTGATCGCGGAGCCCACCGACCTGGCGCTGAGCCGGTCGCTGCGCGGCTTCGCGGTGGTGCGGGTCAGGTTCACCGGTCGCGCGGCGCACAGCTCGCAGGCAGAGCTGGGCGTCAACGCGGTGACGCACCTGGGGCGGCTGCTGCACGCGGTCGAGGAGCGGGCGCCTGCGTTCGAGGCGGAAGGCGGTGCCCTCATGGTCACCGTCGCACACGGGGGCGAGTCACCGTTCGTGGTGCCCGATCACGCCGAGTGCCTCGTGGAGCTCCGTACGACGCCGGACCGGACCGCCACCGCTGCCCTGGACGAGGTCCGGGCCCTGCTCGAGCCGGACTGGCGCGCCGAGGCCGAGCTGGTCGTCCACCGCGACGGCTGGCAGCTCGACGGATCCGGCCCGGCGGCGCAGCTGGCGGCGCGGCTCGGCGCCGCGCTCGGCACCGGGCCGACCTTCGACGCGCCGTACTGGATGGAGGCACCGCTGTGGCAACAGGTCTGCCCCACGCTGGTGTGCGGTCCTTCCGGTGGTGGGCTGCACGCCGTCGACGAATGGGTCGACCTCGACCAGGTCCGCAGGTTCACGGCGGCCCTGGTCTCCGTGCTGAGCTGTTGGAGTCCTGATGGCCAGTGACCCTCGGGGGCTACGCGGCGACGCCCCGCTGCTGGACGCGTGGCTGAGGTTCCAGGAGAGCCCACCCACGCCGTTCACGATCCCCGGCCACAAGCAGCGCACCGACCTCGTCGGCGACGTGGTGGCCGGCGACGTCCCCCTGTACGCCGGCCTGGACACCATGAAACTCGCCGCGGGGCTCCTCACCGACGCCGAAGCCCGGGCGGCGCGGCTGTGGGGTGCGGACTTCTGCCGCTTCTCCACCGGCGGCGCCACCCACGCCAACCAGGCGGTCACCCTCGCGCTGGGCACCGAGGGCGACCAGGTGGTGGTCAGCCGGACCCTGCACCGCTCGCTGCTGCTCGGCCTGGTGCTGGCCGGGCTCACACCCGTATGGGTGCGTCCCGAGGTCGACCTCGGGACCGGCCTGCCCCTCGGTGTTGCGCCCGACACGGTCCGCACGGCGTTGGCGGAGAACCCCCAGGTGCGGGCGGTGCTGGTCGGCGACCCGTCCTACGTCGGCACCGTCGGCGACGTCGCCGGTCTCGCCGACGCGGCGCACGCGCACGGGGTGCCGCTCGTCGTCGACGCGGCCTGGGCCGCCCACTTCGGGTTCCACCCCGGCCTGCCCCGCCACCCCCTGCAGCTCGGCGCCGACGCAATGGTGACCAGCGCCCACAAGACGCTGCCCGCGCGGAGCCAGGCCGCGCTCATCCTCGCTCGCACCGAGCGGCTCGACGCCGCGCGGCTGGACGCGGGCGTGGAGGCGACCGCGACGACCAGCCCCGCCGGCGCCGTGCTGGCCAGCACCGATGCGGCCCGCGCCCTGCTCGAGCGGGACGGCGAGAGCCTGCTCGAGGGCGCCATCGCGGCCACCCGCGTCGCCCGCGACCGGCTCCGGGAGGTCGACGGCCTCGTCGTCCTGGACGGCCCGATGGTCGACCCGCTCAAGCTGACCCTGGTGCTGCCCGGGACCGGTGCCGACGGCAATGCCGTCGAGCGGGATCTCCTGAGGGCCGGTCTGCCGATCGAGTCCGCAGACCGCGACGTGCTCGTCGGCGTCGTCTCGCTGGCCGACACCCCCCACACGCTCGACACCCTGGTGACCGCCATCACCGACTCGATCGAGCGACACCGCCGCAGCCCACGCGCCACCGTGGGCACCGCGGCCTATCGCGTCTCCCCCGTGACCGCGCTACCGCCACGGGAGGCCTTCTTCGCCGAGTCGCAGACGGTGGTCATCGACCAGGCCATCGGCCGGATCAGCGCCGAGCTCATCGCGCCGTACCCACCGGGCATCCCCGTGCTCGCGCCCGGCGAGGAGATCACCGCCGACACCCTCGCTGCCCTCGACAACGCCAGGACGGCCGGCGTCCGGATCGCCTACGCCGCCGACCCCTCGCTCGCCACCCTCAGGGTGGCGAGCGCCTGACACACGCACCCGACCTGGATGCGCACTGGCAGCCCTGCGGGAGACTGGTCGCCTCTACCGATCAAGGAGACCCCGAACATGCCTGATGAGAGCAGCACCCGCCTCGCCGTGCTGATCGACGCCGACAACACCTCCGCGAAGCTGATCGTGGAGATGTTCGAGGAGCTGGCCGGCTACGGAACCATCACCGTCAAGCGGGCGTACGGCGACTGGACGAACCCGCACCTCAACGGGTGGCGTGACGTGCTGCTCGCCAACGCGATCTCTCCTCAGCAGCAGTTCGCCTACACCTACGGCAAGAACGCGACCGACTCGGCGTTGATCATCGACGCCATGGACCTGCTGTACTCGGGCAACGTCGAGGGCTTCGCCATCGTCTCCAGCGACAGCGACTTCACCCCCTTGGCTACCCGCCTCCGGGAGTCGGGCAAGCGGGTCATCGGTGTCGGGCAGCGTAAGACGCCGAAGGCCTTCGTCGAGGCATGCGAGAGGTTCGTGTTTCTCGAGGTCCTCACCGGTGACGGCGACACGACCGAGCAGGTGAAGGACGACCAGCCGCGCCCGATCCAGAGCGTGCTCACCAAGGCACTGAACAAGGTCGACACCGACGACGAGGACTGGGCCTCGCTCAGCGCGGTCGGAAACCATCTCAACCGCACCGACCCATCGTTCGACCCACGCACCTACGGGTTCAGCAAGCTCAGCGACCTGGTCAAGGCGCAGCCGTTCGTCGAGACCAGGACGGTGGCCGGGCCGGGCGGGCGCGGGCAGCTGTGGGTGCGGGTGAAGGGGCGTCGGCCTGTCGAGGGGACGCCGGTCAAGAAGGCCGTGAAGAGGACGACCAAGAAGGCCTCGGCGAAGAAGGTGTCGACCAAGACCGCGCGCAAGGCGGCGAAGTCGCAGGACGCGGACGGCCGTGGGTAGCCCACGGACGGGCGATCCGAGGCAGGTCATCCGCGCTGGACGATGAGTATCGGGCCCGGATGGCCGCATCGTCGACGTACCGGCCGCCCTCAGGCGATGCAGCCTTCCGGCGACAGCTCGCCGTACACAGGGAGGTTGAAGGGCACGCCGAACGTGCTGTCGGTCCTGATCGACAGTGCCGGTTCAGCGAACCCGAGCACCTTCGGGGGACCGATACAGAACCCGAACCAGGTGGGCTTCACAGGAAAGCGCGGCCTGGTAGGCGACATGGGCGGCGTCGCGGGACAGGTAGCTGCTGACGCGGTCTCCTGGTTGAACGGCAGCGAGAGGACTCAGAGTCCGCCGGTGGGGTTCAACCCGAGATCCCGTGTGCGGGGTTCGCATGGTGGGCGGCGGTATGGACGGCTTGCTCGTCGACCACCACCGTTGTCCCGGCCGATGTCCATGCCGGGCCGTAGCCACGCCGGTCAGACCTCGCGCCCGGCCCGCCCGGGCACTGAGTCCCTGCGGCGCGGAAGACCTCGGACCGGTACGTCGGCGACAGGTCCGCCAGGCTCGGAACCACGTGCGGCTGCTCCCCGACCGTACCGCCGGGCCAGCGGGCCGGCAGTGAGCCCGTGCGCAACCACGCTGAGAAGCACGGTCACGCCGATGACGACGACTGCTTGGTCAGCGCCGGGGCCGAGCTCCTCCAGCGCGAGCAGAGCGAAGACGAGCGACGCCAAGCCACGCGGGCCGAACCAGCCGACGAAGAGCACCCCGTCCCGGCCAAGGTGTGCACCGCTGAGAGCCAGGGCGACCGGGACCATGCGGACGATCGTCAGGCTGAGCACGGCGTACAGAACAACCATCACATCGACCCGGTCCGGCATCAGCGGGACAGCGATCGCACCGAACGTCAACCACACCAGCAAGGACACCAGGCCACTCGCCTGCTCGAGGAACAGCAGCTCTCGGGGTCCGCGCCGGCCGGCCGCGCCGCCGAACGCCAGGCCGCCGCAGAAGGCTGCGACGAACCCGTTCCCGTGCAGCGCCAGCGCTGCCGCGTAGACGGCGATGGCCAGCGCCAGCACCGCGACCCCGGAGAAGTCCTCCGATGCCCAGCTCCGTCGCCGCGCCCACCGCAGCAGCCAACCGCCACCGAACCCGACCGTACCGCCGACCGCGGCACCGATCGCGAGCTCGACCAACGCCTCTCCCGGGCCCGGCGCGTTCGCGACCCCCTCCGTCGAGGCCGCACCGGCGAGCGCGAGCATCACGACGGGCGTGACAATGCCGTCGTTGAGGCCGCTCTCCACGGTGATCAGGCGCCGGATCCGGGAAGGCACCGCCGGGTTGGTCACCACCGGCACACCCAGCGCCGCATCGGTTGGTGCCAGTGCCGCGCCGGCCAGCAGGGCGAGCCACAGGGTCATTCCCGGGAACAGCCAGGTCGCCAGGCCCCAGCCCGCAAGCACACTCAAGGGCAGTCCGATGGCCAGGAGCCGGAGGACACGTCCCGCGTCCCGGCGAAGGTCCCGCACGCGAACTCGAGCGGCGTCCGAGAAGAGCACCCACACCAGCGTGACCTCCACCAGAGGCTTGAGCGTCTCGGGAGCCCGTTGAGGGTCGACGAGACCGAGCCATGCCAGGACAGCACCCACAATCGTGAAGACGATGGGGGCAGTGAGGTCCGCCCGCTCCAGACGCGTCGAGACCAGGCCCCACGCGAAAATCGCGCCGGTGACAAGCACGACCGCCCATTCGTCCACGACGGGCTCAGGGTGACGGGTGAGTCATGGCGCCCGCGGGCGTTGCAGCCAGCACGGCCACCGTGGCCTGTCGGCGCTCCTCACAGGGCTCGTGTCGCGTCCCCAGGGGCATGGCGCGCACCTCTCGTCGGTTCCGGAGCCTTCAGGCTCTCCTGTGGTCGCTCGCCGGCGCGTCATCCCGCCGGGACGAACTCATGACCGGCGAGCACCTCGTCCCCGGTGCCGCACTGGCGCAAGCGGCGCTGCTGCTGGTCATCGCCGTTCACTACGGTGGGACTCGGGTAGTCACCCGCGCCACCGCCTCGGACACCGTGGCCCCACGCCTCACCGAGGAGACAGGACGCAGCAACGCCACCAAGGAAGCCCGTCGAGATCCTCGGCCAGCGCACGCCCGAGGAACGCGACCGCTCGTTCCTGCCGGGAATGAGGAAGACCTGGCTCCTCCCGCTCTACGACGGCTTGAGCGCGATGTCCGGCGTCCGCGCACTTCACAGGCGTGGCGTGGAGCGGGCCGGCATCGCGGCCGGACAGGAGGTCCTCGCATCGGGTGCGGCACCGGGAACCTGTCGCTCGCCGTGCTCGTGGCCCAGCCCGACGCACGGGTCACCGGCCTGGACCCGGACGGGGCCGCCCTGCGCCGGGCCCCGCGCAAGGCACACCGCCGAGGTGTGTCCCTGTCCCTGGTGCAGGGTTACGCCGACCGGCTTCCCACCGAGGATGCCTCGCTCGACCAGCTGGTCTCGTCGTTGGCACCTGCACCACCTCGAGGACGACGACCGGGGCGCGTTCGCTCAGCAGGCCCTGCGCGCACTGCGGCCCGGCGGCAAGATCACCATCGTGCGGGTCGGTGCTCATCTGGCGCTCCGCGCCTCCTCGTTGCGGGCCCGCACCCACTGGCGACCCCCACCGAGGATCCCTCCGACCTGTCTGCGCTCGGCGGCCTTCTTCGGTGAAACACCGGCCACCAGCTGTGGGCCGCTGACGGGCGCCTCGCGGCTATGGCGCGCGTGAGGTCCGGCGGCTCACGGCGAGCTGGCCGATGCAGCGCCATCCCAGCATGGTCAGAGCTAGGAACAGCACAGCGACGACAAGGAAGCCGACCGCGATGCCGCGACCCGAGACCGCGCGCAGAGTCATGCCGAGCGCGTAGGTCACAGCAAGGACCACCCCGCCCTCGGGCCAGATCCGACGAGTCTGCCGCCCGCGCAGGAGCAAGCCGGCGTGCGCGAGCACAACGGCCAGCGCATAGGGCCACACGATGGCAACAACGACCCAGTCGGAAGCGCTCGCCTCGTGCGAGGTCTTGCCAGCGAATGCGAAGACGAGCACGCACACGAGATCGGCGGCGACCCAGGGCAGCCAACGAGCGGTACGTTCCGGCGCGTTCCGTGTCACGACACTCAGGATCGCAGGTGGCAGCCGAACCGAGCCAACCACCTCGGTCCTCGCCCCGGCTCAGGGCTCCCGGCCGACCGCCGTTGACGCACCCTGGGGGCGCCGATAGCGTGACATTCGGTCAGCATAGCGAAGACCGTTCGTCTCTGTGAACAGGCAAGCCAGCCGGGCGGTCCGCTTCTCAGAAAGGCACACCGTGGGTGACAGTGCGCGACTTCGTGACATTCGGTGAGACTATGGCGCTTCTGTGTGCTGAGCCGGCCGTGCCGCTCGCACAGGCCACCGCCTTCAGTCGTTCCACCGCCGGGGCGGAGTCGAACGTCGCCATCGGGCTGGCCAGGCTCGGTCATGATGGCGGCTGGTTCGGCCGGGTCGGCGCGGATGCCCTCGGGACGGCCGTGCTCGCCGCGCTGCGCGCGGAGGCGGTGGACGTCAGCCATGCCCGCGTCGACGCGGATGCCCCGACCGGTCTCCTCATCCGGGACAGCCATGGACAGCGTCGGATCTCGGTTCTCTACTACCGGTACGGGTCGGCCGGCAGCCGTCTGGCACCCGAGGACGTCGACGACGACTACATCGCCTCGGCGCGGCTGCTGCACGTCACCGGCATCACCCCCGCGTTGAGCAGGTCGGCGCTGGCTGCGACGGAGACGGCGATCGCGGTAGCAAAGCAGCACGGCAGGTACGTCGTGCTCGACCCCAACCTGCGTACCCGGCTGTGGTCTCCCGCCGAAGCCGGGCCGGTGCTGCAGCGGCTCGCAAGCCAGGCGGACACCGTCCTGGTGGGGCACCACGAGGGGGAGCTGCTGTCTGGCCGAGGCGAGCCGGCAGCGATAGCCGACTGGTTCGGTGCGGGCGACAATGACAAGGTCGTCGTGGTCAAGCAGGGTGCGAGGGGAGCCTGGGCTACGGACGGAAGGCATCACTGGCGCGCGGACTCCCAGTCGGTAGTGGTCGTCGACCCTGTTGGCGCAGGGGACGCGTTCGACGCCGGGTACCTGTCCGCCGTGCTCCAGGGACACGGTATGGACACTGCTCTCCGGTGGGGTTGCGCTGCCGGGGCCCTCGCCGTACAGGGCCCCGGTGACACGGCCGCCTTGCCCTACCGAGAGGACCTGCAAGCTGCCCTGGCCGGAAGCGACATCGACCGTTGAGCCGAGCCGGCCGCGAACTGGGAGGAATCGTGCATCACTGGGAAGTCACGACGACCATCGCCGAAGCAAAGGTGATCGGCATCATCCGCGCCGCCGGCGCCGAGGATGCGGTTCGCAGCGCCTGCGCAGTAGCCGCCGGCGGCATCGACGTGCTGGAGATCGCGCTCACCACTCCGAACGGCATCGACGCACTGACGGAGCTACGCGGGGAGGGTTTCCTACTGGGCGCGGGCACGGTCCTCGACGCGGCAACCGCGCGGCTGGCCTGTCTGGCCGGGGCCCGGTTCCTGGTCGCCCCTGCCGTGCTACCCGAGGTCATCGAGACAGGTCACTCGTACGGCGTCCCCGTGATTCCCGGCGCCGCCACGCCAACCGAGATCATGACCGCGCTGAAGGCGGGCGCGGAAATGGTCAAGGTGTTCCCCGCGGCACAGCTGGGGCCAGGCTTCGTGCGTGCGGTTCGGGCTGCCCTGCCGCAGGCGCCGCTGGTGCCCACCGGCGGCATCGACGCAGGGAACGCCGCCGAGTGGCTGGCTGCCGGTGCCGTGGCCGTCGGCTGTGGCGGCGCCCTGACCCACGGAAGCGTCGAAGACAAGACCAAGGCCGCCGCCGCTCTCAAGCAGGCCGTGAAATGACAAGGGGCACGACGGACGCAGCTACCGGTTGTAGCGCGGAACCGGGCCGCGCAGCTCTCGCCACACCGTGTCACAGGCGTCCAGGGTCCCGGGGTCGAGAGTTGGGCCATCCGCCGCGGCAAGGTTGGTTTCCAGCTGCTGGACGCTGGAGGCGCCGAGCAGCACCGCGTTCACGACCGGCCGGCTGAGCAGCCAGCGCAAGGAGAGCTCGATCAGCGACAGCCCGGCACTGGACGCCACCTCACCGAGCCGCTCCACCGCCTGGAACTGGCGCTGGGTCCAGTAACGGTCCCGGTACATCTCATTGGTGAACCGGCCGGCGCTCGGCTCCTCGTCGTACCGGTGCTTGCCGCTCAAGAGACCGCCGGCCAACGGGTTGTAGACGATATCGGCGAGCCCTGCGTGCGCGGAGAACGCCGTGTACTCGTCCTCGATCGACCGGGCGAGCAGGTTGTACATCTGCTGGGAGACCACCACAGGAGGCAAGCCGTCACGTTTCCCGAGGTGGCGAATCTCGCCGATCTGCCAGGCGGCATAGTTCGAGACACCGATGTGCCGCACCTTGCCGGCGGTGACCAGATCCGCCATTGCGGCCAGCGTCTCCTCGATCGGTACCGTCCAGTCCGGCTGGTGCAGGTAGTAGATGTCGACGTGGTCCGTGCACAGCCGGCGCAGACTGCTGTCGATGGCCTTGCGCACCGCGGGCGCCGATAAGCCCTGCTCGTCCGGGCCCGGGCCGGTGCGGTTGAACACCTTGGTAGCCAGCAGCACCTGGTCTCGTCGCGAGCCGAGCACCCGGCCGAGGATCTCCTCGGACCGGCCGTCGTTGTAGGAGTTGGCCGTGTCCAGGTGATTGACGCCCGCGTCCAGTGCACGGCTGACCATTTCCGAAGCGACCGCCTCGTCGACCTGCGAGCCGAAGGTCATCGTGCCGAGCACCAGCCGCGAGCTGGTCAGCCCGCTCTCGCCGAGTGGCGTCTCCTCCATTCGCGTCCCTCTCTGCCTAGGAAACCTTCAGCGCTGCGGTGACTGCGTCCGCGACCTCCTGGGTGCCGCACTCACCGCCCAGGTCGCGGGTGCGCAGGTCGGGGTTGGCGACGACCTCTTCCACAGCCGCCATCACGCTGCGCGCCGCTGCAGCCTCGCCCAGATGCTCGAGCATCATGACGGCCGACCAGATCTGCCCCACGGGGTTTGCCACGCCGCTGCCGGCAATGTCGGGTGCCGAGCCGTGGATCGGCTCGAACAGCGAGGGGTAGTCACGGGTCGGGTCGATGTTGGCCGACGGCGCCGTACCGATGCTGCCGGTGACCGCCGCGCCGATCTCGCTGAGCACGTCGCCGAACAGGTTGGAGCCGACCACCACGTCGAACGCCCGCGGCTGCATGACCAGAGCGGCGGCCAGCGCGTCGACGTGCATGAGCCGCCAGGAGACGTCCGGGTACTCCTCGGCGACCTCCCTGCAGACCTGGTCCCAGAACGGCATGGTGTGCACGATGCCGTTGGACTTGGTCGCAGCCACCAGGTTCCCCCGTCGGGACCTGGCCAGCTCGAACGCGTAGCGCAGGATGCGCTCGACCCCGCGCCGGGTGAACACCGACTCCTGCACCGCGGTCTCGTCCTCGGTGCCTGAGTAGATCCGTCCGCCGATCTCGGAGTACTCACCCTCCACGTTCTCGCGCACCACCACCAGGTCGATCCGCTCCAACTCGGTGAGCCGCAGCGGACCGGTGACTCCGGGCAGTGTCCGACACGGACGCAGGTTGACGAACTGGCGGAAGCCGCGGCGCATCGGAATCAGCAGTCCCCACAGGGAGAGGTGGTCCGGGACGTCAGGATGGCCCACCGCGCCGAAGAACACCGCGTGATGCTTGGCGAGCTGCTCCAAGCCGTCCTCGGGCATCATCGTCCGGGTCTGGAGGTAGTGGTCACACCCCCAGGGGTAGTGGGTCCAGCCCACCCGGAACCCGTGCAGCTCGGCGGCCCGATCCACCACCTGGATGGCGGCCGGCACCACCTCCTTGCCGATCCCGTCCCCGGGGATGACTGCCACGTCGTAACCCACGTTGACTCCTCTCGCTCGGGCGGCCGCGCCAAGGGCCCGTCACCGCGACGTGCCCTCCGCTTCGCGGGCCCCGAGCCGGTGGCCCACCTCGGCCGTGCCCTCGAGCAGCAGCGCGATGATCCGGTCCCGCACGCCCGGTTGCAGTCGAAAGGACGGCACGGACACGCTGATGCTGTGGGTCGGCAGATCGCCCTGCAGGTCGGGCACCGGGGCCGCGAAGCAGTACAGCCCCTGGGCAGCCTCCTGCTCGTCGATGGCGTAGCCACGCATCCGCGCCACCCGCAGGTCGGCGATCAGCTGGTCCAGCTCGGTGATGGTCCACTCGGTCAGGCTGGGCAGTGGGAAGCTGAGCCGGCCGGCAAGCTCGCCCTCGTCCATCCGGGAGAGCAACGCCTTGCCCAACGCGGTGGCGTGCGCGGGCAGCCGCTGACCGATCGAGGAGATCAGGCGCACTGGGTGCCGGGCCTGCCGCTGGGCCAGGTAGACCACGTCGCCGCCGTCCAGCCGAGCCAGCTGCACGGTCTCCCCTGTCTCGTCCGCGATCGAGTCAAGCACTTGCCGGGCCGCGGCCAGGACCCGGTCGTGGTCAAGGTAGCTGCCGGCCACCTGCATGGCCCGCACCCCGAGGCGGAACCGCAGCCCGCCCTCGTCGACCTCGACCCACCCGCGGCGCTCCAGGGTCCGCAGCAGCCCGTGCAGGCTGCTCTTGGGGATGCCCAGCCGGCGGGAGAGCTCGCCGAGCGCGAGCGGCCCCGTGGACCGGGCCAGCTCCTCGAGTACGTCGAGGGTGCGGTCCGCCGACTTCACGACCCGAGCCGACCCGGACTCCTCCCGCCGCTCCGCTTCTGTCACCGCTACCTCCCACAACCAGGCGTCGAGGTGGCCTGGAATCCGGACGACCGTACCAAGGGTCGAAACGACCGCGGCGGGTTCTTGACCCCCGTCTGACCCACGATCTACCGTCTAGGTTTGCGAACGGTGTTCGTAATTGTGAACCATCGCTCGGCGGACAGCAACCCCGGGTACAGGAGGCGTGGATGGAGACGGTTCGGGACTATCTGCGCTCGATCGGGCTGCCGGGGAGCGACCTGCACCAGCTGCCGAGCAGCAAGAAGCGCTTCCCGGACGGCGCGCAGTACCGGGTCGAGATTCCCAGCGTGGAGGGCCCCGGCGTGCTCGATGCGGTGCTCAGAGCCGCCGAGGAGCTGGACCTCACCGTGCACCGCGTCTCTCAGGGCAGCGGTGTGATGCTGCAGACGGACGCCGAGCTGGCCGAGATGGCCGCAACGGCCGCGGATCGACGGATCGAGGTCAGCCTGTTCGCCCGGCCGGTCGCCGGCTGGGACACCGGGGCGATGGCGCGGGCCCCCGCCGGGGGCGTGATCACACCACGCCAGCGCGGTACCGAGCAGCTGGTGCACTGCCTGAGCGACGTGCTGCGCGCCGCCGAGGCCGGCTTCCGCAGCGTGCTGCTCACCGACGTCGGCACCCTCGAAGTGGCCGCCGGTATGCGGCAGGCGGGGCTGCTGCCGGCGGACTTCCAGTTCAAGATCAGCGTGATGATGGGCGCGGCCAACCCCGCCGCGGTGCGCCGGATCACGCTGCTGGGCGCCGACACCTACAACGTTCCGACCGACCTGAGCCTGGCCCAGTTGGCGGCGATCCGGGCGGCGGTGGACATCCCGCTCGACATCTACATCGAGGCACCGGACGACGTGGGCGGATTCGTGCGGCACTACGAGATCGCCGAAATCGTACGGGTCGCCGCACCCGTCTACCTGAAGTTCGGCCTGCGGAACGCGCCGGACATCTACCCCAGCGGCGGCCACCTCGGCGAGCTGCCGCTCGCGATGGGCCGGGAGCGGGTACGCCGGGCGCGGATCGGCCTCGACCTGCTGCACCACCTGGCCCCGGAAGCCGTGGGCTCGCAACCCGGCGCCGAAGGGCTCGCGGTTCCCGCCGTTGCCAGGGCGGCGACATGAGCTCCGGGAGGGCTGGTGCGTCGGCGGATTCCGCCGCGCACAGGTGAAGGTGCGGCGCGGGCTACGGGGGCCGGTCGGCTCGACGCTCTCCGCGCTTTCGACAACATGCGCTGGTCTGCTGCCGGTGTTCCTCACCGGGGCACTGAGCGTGCAGATGCGCACCGGACTGCGGTTCGGCGTCATGCTGCTCGGAATAGCGGCGGCGGTGTTCTTCGCGACGTCCGCGTGTAGTGCCCTCACGACCGGTGCGGCAGCAGACCGCGTCGGCGCCGGGACCGTCATGCGGGTGGGAGCCCTGGTGAGTGGCCTGGTCCTGGTCGGTATCGCGAAAGTGGCGCATGACTGGGCAGAGCTCACAGCCCTCCTGGCTGTCGGCGGGGCGGCCAACGGAGCGATCCAGCCGGCCGCCAACGGGTACCTCGCCCAGACGGTCGCCCACGGGCGGCAGGGGCTCGCGTTCGGAGTCAAGCAGGCCGCGATCCCCGCCGCCACCCTGCTGGCCGGCCTCGCCGTTCCCGCGGCGTCCGGGGTGGTGGGCTGGCGTACGGCATTCGGGCTCGCCGCAGCGCTCGCCGCGCTGGCCGCACTCACCGTGCCCGGTGCAGGTGAACGGCCCACGACGGTCGAACCGGGTGTCCGTCGGACTCCAGGGCTCGCGCGGAGACCGCTGATGACCCTCGCGCTGGCCATCTGTCTCGGCTCCGCGGCCGGTAACGCGTTGGGCGCCTTCTTCGTCCCGGCCGCGGTCCATGAGGGGATCAGCGCGGCTACCGCGGGCGTGGTTGCCGCGGTGAGCAGCCTGACCAGCCTGCTGATGCGGCTGACGATCGGCTACCGCGCGGACCGGCGGAGCAGCGGCCATCTGCGTTCGGTGGCCACCCTCTGTGCAGTCGGCTCCGTCGGAGTGCTGCTGATCGCCGTTGGCACGCCCGACCTGCTGCTGCCCGGAGCGGTGATCGCCTGGGCGGCCGGATGGGGCTGGGCCGGATTGTTCAACTTCGCCGTCGCTGCCAGCCACCCGGCCGCGCCCGCACGCGCCACCGGCCTCACCCAGCTCGGGGCCAGCACCGGCGCCGCCATCGGCCCACTGGCCTTCGGCGTCATGGTCGGCTACATCGGCTACTCCGCCACGTGGCTCCTCATGGCCGGCGCACTGGCCTGCGCCGCTCCGCTGATGCTGCGAGGCAGGATTCAGCTGCTGACCTCCCGCGCCGCCACCGACTGACCACCAGCTGCCAAGCCGGTGACTAGAGTCGCGCTCCGGTGGCCTCGTCGAAGAGGTGCACCTGGTCCGGCACCGGACGAACCCAGATCTTCTCGTCCGGACGGACGGTGAGCCGCTCGGCGGAGAGCAGCTGGAGCTCGGGAGAGCTCTCGCTGAACCGGACGATCGCGGCTGTCTGCGACCCGAGCGGCTCGACGACCGACACGGTTACCGGCACGCCGTCGCTCTCCCCGGCCGGCACGACGTGCTCGGGGCGTACGCCGTACACGATCCGCTGGCCGTCCTGCGCCGGCGTCGCCGAGGGCAGCGGGAGGGCAGCCCCGAAGTCGGTGACGGCCTGCAGCGTGCCGTTCTCGCGATGGACCCTGGCCGGCAGCATGTTCATCGCCGGTGACCCGATGAAGCCGGCCACGAACGTGTTCGCCGGACGGTCGTACAGCTCGAGCGGTCCGCCCACCTGCTCCACCACGCCGTCGTGCATGACGACGATCCGGTCCGCCATGGTCATCGCCTCAACCTGGTCGTGGGTGACGTAGATGACCGTGCGGCTGAGCCGTCGCTGCAGCTCCTTGAGCTCCGCGCGCATGTCCACCCGCAGTTTCGCGTCCAGGTTGGACAGCGGCTCGTCGAACAGGAAGACGCTCGGGTCCCGGACCAGTGCCCGGCCGATCGCAACGCGCTGTCGCTGGCCGCCCGAGAGCTCCTTCGGGTACCGGTCGAGGTAGTCCTCGATCGCGAGCACCTTCGCGGCGTGACCGACGCGCTGCTCGATGTCGGCCTTCGGCGCTTTGGCGAGCATCAGGCTGAACGCCATGTTGTCGAAGACCTTCATGTGCGGATAGAGCGCGTAGTTCTGGAACACCATGGCGCAGCCGCGCTGCTTGGGGGGGAGCTCGTTCACCCGCCGCCCCTCGATCTGGATTTCGCCGCCGCTGATGTTCTCGAGGCCGGCGACCATCCGCAGCAGCGTGGACTTCCCGCAGCCGGACGGGCCGACGAGGACCACGAACTCCTTGTCCGCGATGTCAACGTTCACACCATGGACGACCTCGGTGCGTCCGTACTTCTTGCGGACGTCGACGATCTTGACATCAGCCATCGATGCGGCTCCTTGTCGAAGGGATCGGGAAGGTGACGGGACGGCGGGTCATTCCTTCACCGCGCCGGTCATGCCCGCCACGTAGTGGCGGACGAAGAAGGAGTAGAAGATCACGACGGGCACGGAGCCGAGCAGAGCGGCGGCCATCAGCGGTCCCCACTGGTAGACGTCGCCTTGCACCAGGTTGGTGAGCGTCGCCACCGGCACCGTCTTCTTGTCGCTGTCGGAGATGAAGGTCAGCGCGTAGAGGAAATCGTTCCAGGACAGCGTGAAGGCGAAGATGCCCGCAGAGATCAGGCCCGGCCCGGCCAGCGGCAGGATGATCTTCCGCAGGATCTGGAACCGGCTCGCACCGTCCATCAACGCCACCTCCTCCAGCTCGTAGGGGATCGACTTGAAGTACCCCATGAGCAGCCACGTGCAGAACGGTATGAGGAAGGTCGGGTAGGTCACCACCAGCGACCACCGGCTGTTGTAGAGCCCGAGGTTGATCATCACCTGCGCCAACGGGATGAACAGGATGGACGGCGGCACCACATAGGCGAGGAAGATCAGGTTCCCCACCAACGCGGAGCCCCGGAACCGGATGCGCTGGATCGAGTATGCGGCCATGACGCTGACCACCAACGAGACCGCGGTCGCCACGACACACACGAACATCGACGTCCCGAGCCAGGTCAGGAACTGGGTGTGGAACAAGAGGTGCGTGATGTGCGAGAGGGTCGGGCCGTGGACCCACAAGGGGTTGTACTTGTGGTAGTTCAGCAGCTGCCCGTTCGGCTTGATGGCCGTGAGCACCATCCAGTAGAAGGGGAACAGCAGCACGATCGCGAACACCAGCAGCGGCAACCAGAGGGTGACCACCCGCCGCGGGAGCGAGACCAGGTAGTCGGTGCCCTCCGGCTCCTCCGGGTCCTTGCCCCAGCTCCGCTGCCCGATCTTCGACATCCAGCTCACGAAACCGCTGCCGGACCGGTCTTCGAGGCCAGAGCGCTCCTCATCGACGCTCGTCGACTGAGTCATCGGATCACCACTTCCGCCGGGAGACCTTGAAGTACGTCAACAGCGTGACCGCGAACAGCACCGGCACGATGAACATCGCGATCGCGGCGCCCTCCGAGAGGTTCCCACCTTGGATCGCCCGCTGGTAGGCGAGTGTGGCCAACAGGTGGGTGGCGTTGTTCGGCCCTCCGCGGGTGATGGAGTAGACCAAGGCGAAGTCGCTGAAGGTGAAGATCGCCGAGAAGGTGACCACGATCGCAGTGATCCCCGACAGCATGGGGAGCGTCACGTGGCGGAAGCGCTGCCAGCTGCTCGCCCCGTCCATGTCGGCCGCCTCATGCAGGGACCTCGGCACGGTCTGCAGGCCAGCCAGCAGGGAGATCGCGAAGAACGGGGTCCCGCGCCAGATGTCCACCGCGATCACCGACCAACGAGCGCTCCAGGGTGAGCCAAGGAAGTCGATGTTGTGGTGGATCAGGCCGAGGTGGATACCGAGCCAGCTGAGGATGGAGAACTGCGAGTCGAAGATCCACCACCAGGCGATCGCCGACAGCACGGTCGGCACCACCCAGGGCAGCAGGAACACTGCGCGCAGAAGGCCCTTGAACCTCAGCTTCTGGTTGAGCAGCAGGGCGAGAGCCATGCCCAGGATGTACTTGAAGAAGATGCTGACCACCGTGTACAGGATTGTGTTGAACACGGCGGTCCGGAACACCGGGTCCTGCACCAGGTAGATGAAGTTCGAGAGACCGACGAAGTGCCCCGACTCCGCGAGCGTCTCGTTTGTGAGGCTGAGCCAGATGCCCAGCACCAGCGGGTAGCCCAGCAGCCCTACGAGGATGAGCACCGCCGGCAGCAGGAAGAGTATCGCCGCCAGCCGCGAGTCGTTGCGCAGGCGGACCCGCCACGGCACGCCGGGTCCCGGTGGCCCCGTCCGGCTCATCGGGACCTCTTGGGTGGTGGCTGCCATCCCTGGTTCCTTCCTAGCTCTCGGCCTGAGGCCGTGGGCGCCGAGCAGAGCGGCTGGCACCCACGGCCGTCCAGGCGATGGTCAGGCCCCGTAGATCCGCTTCAGCGCGGCGGCTGCCTGGTTCGCCGACTCCTTCGGAGTCTGTTGACCGGTAGCCGCACGGGCCACCATGTCGACCACCACGTAGTCGGCGAGGGCCTGCGAGGAATGGATGCCCAGCGGGCCGGCGTACCCGTCCCACAGCATGTCCTTGGCCGCATCGCGGTAGGGCAGGAACTGCGGCTGAGACGTCCAGAACGGGTCCTTGGTGTAGTCCTCGAGGGGCGAGCTGACGTAACCGTCCGAGGCGCGCATCCAGGGCTTGTACTGCTCTGGAGCCATCATGAACTTGATGTACTCCTTGGCCGCGTTCGGGTACTGCGTGTAGGCGAACACCATGAACTGCGAGATCTGGTGGAACTGCGTCGGCTTGCCGACCGGGCCGACTGGAAACCCAGCCGTCATGGTGTCTGCGGCGATCGCGGGCGCATCGGTCTTCGCCGAGTAGTAGATCGAGATGCCGTTCGACGTAGCACCGATCTGCCCCGCCAGATAAGCCTTGTTGTTGTTGGAGTCGTCCCACGACGCA
The DNA here is from genome assembly GCA_963839365.1 of uncultured Actinomycetota bacterium. Lineage (GTDB taxonomy): Bacteria > Actinomycetota > Actinomycetes > Propionibacteriales > Nocardioidaceae > DASSKA01. The sequence continues at coordinate 367,931 of CAWIUT010000010.1, read as the reverse complement.
ACACCGCTGATCATCTGGTCGCCCAGCTTCTTGGCGTACTCCAGCGCCTTGACCATCTGGTCGCTGTCGACGACGATCTTGCCGCTGGAGTCGACGGTCTGTCCGCCGAAGGCCCAGATCAGCCAGTGCGTCCAGGTGTTGGCGTCACCGACCGCGTGGCCGAGCGCCAGACCGATCGGGTGGCCGTCCTTCTTCATCGCCGTGGCGAACTCGAGGAGCCCTGACGTGTCCTTCGGGAACTCGCTGAAGCCGGCCTTCTGCGCCCAGGACTTGCGGTAGTTCCACTCCGCGCCGTTGGCACCGAGCGGGATCGCGATCCACTTGCCGTCGGCCTGGCCGTACTTCTGCGGGGTCGGGAACCAGGCGCCCGCCTGGTTGGAGATCTCCTTGGCGACATCGGACAGGTCGACGAGCTTGTCCGGGAACTGCTGAGGGGTGTCGTAGAACGCGATGGCGATGTCCGGACCCGACCCGACGTGCGCCGCCGTCGCGGCCTTGGGCTGTACGTCGGTCCAGGTCTCCCAGTCGATGCTGACCGGCACCCCGGTCTTCTGGGTGAAGGCCTTGGTGTGCTTCTCCCAGTACTTCTGGTCGGCGTCCACGAAGGCCGACCAGCGCAGCAGCTTGAGCTTCGCGCCCTTCTCGATCGGTCCGGACTTGACCACCTTCGGCGATCCGCTGGCGCTGGAGCCGCCGCAGGCGCTGAGCAGTGAGCCGGTGGCCAGCGCGCCGACGCCCAGCCCCACGGAGCGCAGCAGGGAGCGGCGGCTCACCCCGGTGGCGGCCAACCTGGCGAGTTCGGATGGGGGGATCGCCGGTGGGAGTTCTCCATCGCGCGGCATGAAACCTCCTGAGGTCCACTCTGGGCTCGAGCCGTTCACGCTGGTGAACGACTGTTCGGAATTGTCGCTCACCCTAAACCTCAGGCCATCCCCGCGCCAAGACCCAATGTGGCACTGAAATGAGATAAAAGTCGATGAGCAGTCTCTGCAATCCTTGGGACCGATCTCAACCAGCCTGACCTGACCCACGGAGAGAGATGACCCGCCTCGTCCTGGTCGCGGACGACCTCACCGGGGCCGCCGACTGCGTGGCCACGATGGCGCCGCGCGCCACGACGTCGATCGTCTTGGACATGGAGGCCGAGTGGCCCGCTGCCGACGCACTGGCGCCGGACACCGACAGCCGCTACTGCACCGAGGAAGCGGCCGCAGAGCGTGTCATCCGCGCCGCGAACCGAGGCAGTGCCCTCGGAGCGCGGTTGTTCAAGAAGATCGACTCGACGTTGCGCGGCAACATCGCCGTTGAGCTTCGAGCCATGGCGGGCGCGCTCTCTCGCGGCACCCCCGTGCTCATCGTGGTGGCCCCTGCGTTTCCCGCCACGGGTCGCACCACGGTGGGCGGCCAGGTGTACGTCCACGGTGCGCCCCTCGCCGCGCCGAGGAAGGACCGCGACGTCGTGCGACTGTTGCAGGCCGGCGGTCTGATCACCCGCCACGTTCCCGTCGAGGAGCTCGCCGATGCGCAGTCCCTCGCCGAGACCTTCGGCGCCGCACGGTCCGCCGGGGTCGCTGCGGTCGTCGTCGACGGCGAGGTGGACGCCCATCTGTCGCTGGTTGCGGAGGCCGCTGACCTGGCCGAGCAGCCCTTGCTGCTGGCCGGCTCCGGGGGGCTCGCCCGCTCGCTCGGCGGGCTCGTCGAACCGGGTCGGCCGAACCGGCCCCCCCACGCGGCGGCGCAACAAGGCAACGTCCTGGTCGTGGTCGGCAGCCGGGCGCGCATGGCCCGCGCTCAGGTTGAGTCCCTCGCCGCCTGCCCGGACGTCTCGCACGTGGCGCTCTCCCCCAACGAGCCGCAGACCGCCTCTACCCTGCGCGCCGCGCTGGCACGTGGGCACGCGGTGCTGGCCCTGGACCCTCACGCACCCGTCCGCCTGACCGAAGCGCCGACGTTCGCGAGAAGCCTCGCTCGCGCGGCCCTGGGAGCGCTCGACCGGGTGAGCACCCTGGTGGCAACCGGCGGCGAGACGGCTCGTGCGATCCTCACTGAAGCCGGAGCCGACCGCCTGGACGTCCTCGGTGAGCGAGAGCCCGGCGTCGTCCACTCGCACGTGCCGGCGCTCGGCATCGACATGGTCACCAAAGCGGGCGCGTTCGGCGACGCAGGGTCTCTGCTGCGCTGTCTGGCGCCCTTGGGAACGCAACGGTAGAGGGGAAAGACGCATGACCAAGCCAGTCGTAGCGATCACCATGGGTGACGCTGCAGGAGTGGGTCCCGAGATCATCGTCAAGGCGCTCGCCAGCCGTGCGCCATACGAGTGGGCACGTCCCCTCGTCGTCGGTGACGCCGCCCGGCTGCGCCGGGCAGCCGGGCTGACCGACGCACGGCTGGACATCTGTCCGGTCGAAGGGCCTGAGGACGCGGCGTTCGAGCCGGGCGCCGTGGACGTCGTCGACCTCGAGTGCATCCCGGACGACCTGGCGTTCGGCGCACTGTCGGCCGTGGCTGGGGAGGGCGCCTACCGGTTCGTCGTGAAGGCGGTCGAGCTTGCCACCAGCGGCCGCGCTGACGCGATCTGCACCGCACCATTGAACAAGGAGGCTCTGCACGCGGCCGGCCACGTCTTTCCCGGCCATACCGAGCTGCTCGCGGAGCTCACCGGGACCGAGGAGGTCTCGATGTTGCTCAACGCGCCGCGGCTGCGGGTGATCCACGTGACCACCCACCTCGGGCTGATCGACATGGTGAACAAGATCGAGCCGGGGCTCGTGGAGCGAACCATCCGACGCGGCCACGAGGTGCTGATCAGGGCCGGCGTCGAGCACCCGCGCATCGCGGTGTGCGGAATCAACCCCCACGCGGGCGAGAACGGGCTGTTCGGGTACGGCGAGGAGGAGGAGAAGGTCGTGCCGGGCATCGCCGCTGTCCGTGCGGACGGGATCGACGCCGTGGGGCCGCTGCCGGCGGACACCATCTTCTTCCGCGCCGGCCGCGGTGACTTCGACCTGGTGGTGGCCATGTACCACGACCAGGGCCACGGCCCCGTCAAGGTGCTCGGCATCGAGGCCGGCGTCAACGTCACGGTCGGGCTGCCGGTCATCCGCACGAGTGTCGATCATGGAACCGCCTTCGACATCGCGGGCAAGGGGCTCGCCGAGGAGGCCAGCCTGGTCGAGGCGATCCGCCAAGCAGCGGAGCTCGCACCGACCTCCACGCGCTAGGGTCGCATCGTGAGGAGCGGGGCATGACGGAGGCCAGGCCGGCACGGGCCGACCGTCGCGCGGTTCGCAGCGGCCTCTCCGAGCAGGTGGCTGATCGGCTGCTCCAGGACATCGTGGATGGTGTCTACCCGTCCGAGTCCCGGCTCCCCCCGGAGCCGGTGCTCGCCGAGGAGGCCGGCGTCTCGCGTCTGACGCTGCGAGAGGCCGTGAAGTCCCTGGGTCAGCGGGGCGTGCTACGGGTGGAGCAGGGACGAGGCACCTTCGTGAACCCGACGGCCCGATGGCTGCCTTTCGACCCGCAGCTGCTGTCGACTCTGGTGCGAAGGGACCACGAGCTCGCACTGCGACTCACTGAGGTGCGCAGCATCGTCGAGGTGGGTGCTGCGGCACTCTCGGCCAGGCGGCGCGGCACGGAGTCGCTGCGGGAGATGCGCTCCGCGCTGGACCGCGCGAGAGCAGCGCATGAGGTCCAGGACGCGGTGTCCTTCTCACGCGCCGACATCGACTTCCACCTGGCCGTGCTGCGCTCGGTCGACAACGACTTCGTCCCCGCACTGTTGGCTCCGGTGGACGCCGGCCTGCGGGAGATCCGCCTCCAGACCTCGCAGGACCACGCCGTCAACACGCGCGCTCTCGAGATGCACAACAGAATCTACGAGGCGATTCGCAAGCGTGCGCCGCGGAGTGCCGCGGACTTGATGGCCCGCCACCTCGAGGAGACCCGCGCATACATCGCGTCCATGTCCTGCCCCGATGGTGTTGACACCTCCGGGTGAGCACCCTAGGTTGCCAAGACATCAGATGAATAGATGTGCCACAGGGCAGGTCGACGAGGGTGAGGTGCGGCTCGTGTCGAGGCGCTTGCGCAGCCAGGAGTGGTTCAACAACCCGGAGAACATCGGGATGACTGCGCTCTACATCGAGCGGTACATGAACTGGGGGATGACCCGCGAGGAGCTCCAGTCGGGCAAGCCGATCATCGGAATAGCCCAGACCGGTTCGGACCTGTCTCCGTGCAACCGCCACCACCTGCAGCTCGCGGAGCGGGTACGCGAAGGTATCCGTGAGCGGGGCGGTGTCGCCTTCGAGTTCCCGGTGCACCCCATCCAGGAGACCGGCAAGCGACCGACCGCAGCACTCGACCGCAATCTCGCCTACGTCGGCCTGGTGGAGACCCTCTACGGTTATCCGCTCGACGCAGTGGTGCTCACCACTGGGTGCGACAAGACGACTCCCGCCTGCCTGATGGCCGCCGCCACTGTGAACATCCCCGCGATTGTCCTCTCCGGCGGACCGATGCTGAACGGATGGTTCAAGGGAGAACGTGTCGGGTCGGGGACGATCGTGTGGAAGGCCCGCGAGATGCTGGCCGCCGGCGAGATCGACGAGGCTGAGTTCGTCGAGATGGTCGCCTCCTCCGCCCCGTCCCCGGGCCACTGCAACACGATGGGCACCGCTTCCACCATGAACAGCCTGGCAGAGGCACTCGGCATGAGCCTGCCCGGCTCGGCCGCCATCCCCGCACCACACCGCGACCGGGGCCGGGTCGCCTATCTGACTGGTCTGCGCATCGTCGAGATGGTCCACGAGGATCTGAAGCCCTCCGACATCCTCACGCGGGACGCGTTCGAGAACGCGATCATGGTCAACTCCGCCATCGGCGGTTCCACCAACGCTCCCATCCACGTCAACGCCATTGCCCGCCATGCCGGTGTCCCGCTCGAGGTGCAGGACTGGCAGAAGCTCGGCCACGACGTACCACTGCTCGTCGACCTCCAGCCGGCCGGACGTTTCCTCGGCGAGGAGTACCACCGTGCAGGGGGCGTTCCGGCGGTGGTCAGCGAGCTGATGAAGCACGGACTTGTCCACGAAGGTGCGCTGACCGTGAATGGCCGAACCATCGGCGACAACTGTCGGGAAGCCACCCTCGAGGATCCCGAGGTGATCCGCCCCTTCCACGACGCGCTCGTCGAGAAGGCCGGTTACGTCGTGATGACCGGGAACCTGTTCGACAGCGCCATCATGAAGACCAGCGTCATCTCGCCCGAGTTCCGAGACCGCTACCTGAGCGATCCGGAGCAGCCAGATGTGTTCGAGTGCCGGGCGATCGTCTTCGACGGTCCAGAGGACTACCACGAACGGCTGGAGGATCCCGCCCTTCACATCGACGAGCACTGTGCCCTGTTCATCCGTGGGTGCGGCCCCGTCGGCTATCCGGGATCTGCCGAGGTGGTGAACATGCAGCCCCCGGCCGAGCTGATCAAGAAAGGGATCCACTCGTTGCCCTGCATCGGCGACGGCCGCCAATCCGGCACCTCGGGCTCCCCGTCGATCCTGAACGCCTCCCCGGAGGCAGCAGTCGGCGGGGGCCTGGTGCTCCTGCGCACCGGCGACACGGTGCGCTTCGACCTGCGCGCCGGCAGGGTCGACATGCTGGTCAGCGACGAGCATCTCGAGCAGCGGCGCGCCGAGCTGGACGACGGCCAGGCATTGGTACCACCCTCGCAGACGCCTTGGCAGGAGATCCAGAGGTCGATGGTCGGCCAGCTGGCCGACGGCATGGTGCTGGAACCAGCGGTGGCCTACCAACGCGTGGCTCAGACGAAAGGGGTCCCCCGTCACAGTCACTGACCGAAGCCCTGCGGGGCGGCATCGATGCCCCGGAGGTGTCGCTCCCCGACCCACGACCCACGACCCACGACCGTCGGCTCTGCCATGCTGAGAGCACGACATCAGATGACCAGCTTGCCCACGACGACGTTGACTGGGGTCAGGGCATGACGACAGACGCGCCACGCAGCGTGGGGCTCGGGCCTTTCGAGCAGGTGCGTGGGCTCCACTACGACGCTCCCTTCCCCACCATGCTGCCGGTCCGGCAGAAGTTCGAGGCCCCGCAGGTGCCGGACGTGGCCGCAGCGACCGGGGCAGCGCTCGAGGCGCTGCGAAGCCGGATCATCCCGGGGATGACCGTCGCGCTCACCGCGGGAAGCCGAGGCATCCACGACCTTCCGGAGGTGCTGCGCGCCACCGGCGAATGGCTGAGGTCGCTCGGCGCCGAGCCGTTCATCGTGCCGGCAATGGGCTCCCACGGCGGCGCCACTGCAGAGGGCCAGCTCGAGGTGCTTCGCAGCCTCGGCGTCACCGAGGAGTCCATGGGCCTGCCGATCAGGGCAACCATGAACACGGTCGATCTCGGCAGCGTCGAGGGCGGGCCGGCCGCGCACCTGGATGCCCATGCGGCCGAGGCCGACGGGATCATTGCCATCAACCGGGTGAAGGCGCACACCGACTTCTCGGGACCGCACGAGAGCGGCGTCGGCAAGATTGTGGCCATCGGGCTGGGCAAGGCCCGGGGTGCGAAGGGCATCCACCGCTACGGGCCTGCGAACCTCGGGGTGTGGATCCCCCGGGTGGCCAGGCGTGTGATCGACACCGGGAAGGTGATCGGTGGACTGGCGATCGTGGAGAACGCCTTCGACCGGGCGGCGAAGATCTCCTTCCTGGCGCCCGTGGACATCGCCGGTCCGGGTGAGTCGGTTCTGCTCGAGGAGGCGAAGGAGCTCATGGGACGGCTTCCCTTCGACGAGCTCGACGTCATGGTGGTCGACGCCCTCGGCAAGGACGTGTCCGGGTCCGGCATGGACACCAACGTGATCGGCCGGATGATGATCCGCGGCTCCCAGGAGTTCGATCGGCCGCGCATCGCGAACATCGCGGCGCTCGACGTCACCGACGCCTCGCAGGGCAACGCCATCGGTGTCGGCCTCGCCGACTTCATCCCCTTCCGGATCCTCGAGAAGGTGGACCTGCGCAGTCTCTACGTCAACGCCATGACGTCCGGGCTCGGCGGCCCGCAACGAGCGCAGATCCCGATCGCCTTCCCGACGGACCGTGATGCCATCGCCGCGGCCCTGCTCACGTGCGGTCGAGCGGACGTCGACAGGGCTCGGGTGGTACGGATACGCAGCACGCTGGACCTCGAGCTCCTCCTGGTCTCGGAGTCGCTGAGGGCCGAGGTGGAGGCCGACGACCGGCTCTCGATCAGCGGCGGCCCCGTGCCCATGAGCTTCGACGCGGACGGCGGCCTCCTCCGGTGGCCGTGACCGAGGACTTCGACCGGGTGGCCGTGCTGCCCGGCCCGGGTGACAACGTCGCGATCGTGACCCGGGACCTGCCGTCCGGAACCCGCCTCCGGCGCGGATCCGGGGAGATCGTGCTCCCCCACCACGTGCTGGAGGGACACAGGGTGGTCGTGGCCCCGATCCACAGCGGCGAGGCCCTGCTCTCCTGGTCGGTTCCGTTCGCCCGCGCGCAGGGCGACCTTCGGCCCGGCGATTACGTGTGCACACCCACCAGCCTCGCCACCCTCCGTGCACGCGGCGTTCCCGGCCTGCCAGCAGCCGCTACCGCCACCAACGAGCCGCTCGACCCCTTCCGACTCGATGAGTCCGTGCTGACGATCGGCGATCAGGTCGCGGACGTCGAGCGACCCGGAACCTTCCTTGGCTACGCCCGCCCGCGCGGGGCGGCGGGCACCCGGAACTTCGTGGTCATCATCGGAGCCACATCGAGTGTTGCGGCGTTCGTCACCGAGCTGGCCCGCGTGCTCGCCCGGGACACCCCCGCCGGGCTGGACGGCGTGGTGCCGGTCGCCCACACCGAGGCCGGCGAGGAAGGGCGCCCCCACAACGCGACCTTCTTGTTGTCGGTGCTGTCCGGCTTCCTCGTGCACCCCAACGTCGGCGCGGTGCTGTTCGTGGACGCGCCCGGGGACGCGATCACCGCTGAGGACGTGCGGGCGTTCATGCGGAACCGCAGCTATCCCGACATCGCGGTGCCGCACGCGTTCTTCAGCCGGACCGGCGCCTTCCACGCCGATCTGTCGGCCGCCGCCGCCATCGTCGGGCGATGGCTGCCGGTCGTCGCCCAGGAGCGCACCGAGCAGCCGCTCTCCGACCTCAGGATCGCACTGCAGTGCGGCGGGTCGGACGCATTCTCCGGGATCACGGCCAACCCGTTGGCCGGCGGGGTGGCCGCCGAAGTGATCCGGCACGGGGGCGCGGCGGTGCTCGCGGAGACCGACGAGCTGATCGGCGCGGAGGCCTACGTCCTCGGGAACGTCGCCTCGGTGGAGGTGGCTCGACACTTCCTGCGCTGCGTCGAGCAGTTCAAGGAGCGCGTTGGGTGGCACGGCCACACCGCCGAGGGCAACCCCTCTGGGGGCAACGTCTACCGAGGCCTCTACAACATCGTGCTGAAGTCCGTCGGCGCCGCCCGGAAGCGGGACCCCCGGCTCCGGCTCGACCACGTCATCGAGTACGGCGAGCCGTTGCCGGGCCCCGGCTTCACGTTCATGGACAGCCCCGGCAACGACTTGGAGTCGGTCGCCGGGGAGGTGGCCGCCGGCTGCAACCTCGTGTTCTTCACCACCGGCAACGGGTCGATCACCAACTTCCCGTTCGTTCCTACGCTGAAGTTCGTCACCACAACGCCCCGGTTCGAGCGGCTGCGGCACGAGATGGACGTAGACGCAGGTCGCTACCTCACGGGCACGCCCATGGACCAGCTGGTCTCCGAGACTTTCGAGCTGACGCTGCGCAGCGCCTCCGGGCAGCCTTCGGCGGGTGAGCTGGCAGGCCACAGCCAAGTGTCCATCTGGCGGAACTGGAAGCAGTCCGGACCCGTCCCGGTGCGACTCGGCGCATCCTCTCCTGGCGAGTTCTCTGCTGACGACCGCGACGAGGACGTGGCGGGTCTGCCGCTGCGTTCCGCGGTCCGTCGTACCGCCCCTCCGGAGGCGGCCGCCCGCTTTGCGATGTACGACGTGGACGGCCGGCGTAGCACGGAACAGATCGCGCTCGTGCTTCCGACCAGCCTCTGCTCCGGCCAGATCGCGCTGCGGATCGCGGACGAGCTGGCGTCGACCGGCTGGGGCGGCGGCCGAGTGACCCGGACCGTGGCCCTGCCGCACACCGAGGGCTGTGGCGTCTCCAGTGGCGCGGCGGAGACCACGTATGCGCGCATGATGACCGGCTACCTCGTCCACCCGAACGTCCGGATGGCGGTGCTCCTCGAGCATGGCTGCGAGAAGACGCACAACGACTACTTCCGATCCCGACTCGAGGCCGTGGGCATCGATACGGCTCGTTTCGGTTGGGCCAGCATCCAGGCGGACGGCGGTATCGACGCCGCCATGCAGAAGGCCCGCGCCTGGTTCGAGACCGCCGTCGCCGATGCGGAACCGGCACGCATCCTGGACAGCCACCTGGGCCACCTCACGATCGCGCTTGACGCCCGAGGTCCCCTTTCCCGTGAGACCGCGTGCGAGCTCGCGGAGGTGGGCTGCTGGGTGGTGAGCGCGGGGGGCAGTGTCCTGCTCTCCTCCGCAGGGACGCTGCTGGGTGACGACACCTTCCGGAGGCACGCCTTCGGCTCACCGCGCACCGTGCCCGTCACGCTGGCGCATGGCCAGCGCCCCAGCGAGTGCGGGTGGCACGTGATGCGCATGCCCAGCACCGACTGGATCGAGTCCGGCAGCGGCCTTGGTGCGGGTGGAGCCCACCTGCTGCTCACGCACGTCGCCGGCGGCACGGTGTCCGGGCAGCGCCTGGTCCCCGTCCTGCAGGTCACCTCCGACCCAGCCACCGCGGACCGCTACGGCGGCGACCTCGACGCGGTGCTGGTCGGTGACGCCGCCGAGCAGGCGCACGGGCTGCTGGCCACCCTTGTCGGGGCGGCGTCGGGCCGACTCATCGCGCGGACGCTGGAGAGCGGCAATGTCGGCTTCCAAGTGACCCGCGGTCGCCTGGGCATCTCGATGTGACCGGCTGACGGCCCAGCATCGGCGCGGAGACTGTTGACTCCTCGACCCCAGGGGCCGTAGCGTGCAGTCACCATATTGAATAGCGTTCAGCAATGTGAACGGAGGGATCTTGTGCTCCCACTCTCCGACACGACCAGCGGAGCGCAGGCATGACTGCGCTCTTCCGGGTCGTCCTTCCCGACGGCGACGTCCGGCTCGGGCGCGGCGAAGTCGACCAAGGGCCCGTGGACCTGCTGCCGGCCGGGTTGGATGTCGACCTTCTCCTGGGGCGGTCAGGCGCGGACGCCGTCGCCGAGGTCCTCGGCCGGCCCGCCGGCGACCCGGTGCCCGGCAGCAGTCGGCTGATCGCCCCGGTGCAGGGGCAGGAGGTCTGGGCCAGCGGGGTCACCTTCGAGCGCAGCCGCAACGCCCGCAACGAGGAGGCAGGACCGGTCGACTTCTACGACCGGGTGTACGACGCAATGCGGCCGGAGCTGTTCTGCAAGGCCCCACCTGGCCGGGTCCGCGGCCCTGGCCAGGAGGTCGGCATCCGTCGCGACTCCGGCTGGGACGTCCCCGAGCCCGAGCTCGGCCTCGTCGCCGACGCCTCGGGGCGCCTGGTCGCGCTCACCGTGGGCAACGACATGTCCAGCCGGAGCATCGAAGGAGAGAACCCGCTCTACCTGCCCCAGGCCAAGATGTACACCGGCAGCTGCGCGCTCGGCCCCGCGCTGGTGCCCGTGACCGAGGCTCCGGAGCTCAGTGCGCTGGTCATCGAGCTGGTCATCAACCGCGACGGCGCGGTCCTGTTCCGCGACTCCGTCCCGCTGTCCGCCATGCGCCGCCGACCCGAGGAGCTCCTCGAGTGGTTGTTCCAGGCGCTGGAGTTCCCGGTGGGCGCGGTCCTCCTGACGGGCACGTCGATCGTGCCGCCGCCAGAGCTCACCCTGCGCGAAGGCGACGTGGTGCACATCGCGATTCCCGGCGTGGGGACGCTCACCAACCCGATCATCGAGGTGGGGCGTCCGATGCCGAGCACTCCGCTCGCGACCGCCGGCAACTGATCTCTCCCGCCGCCCGACGTCGACCTCGTGTTCACCCACGCCACCGCGCGACGAGTCACCAGCACCTCTCAGCGGCGGAGGCGGAGGTGGGTGAGGCCACCGTCGACGGTCAGGCAGGTCCCGGTGACGGAGCCGGCTCCGGGGACGGCGAGCGCGCACACTGCGTGCGCCACCTCGTCGGCAGAGACCAGTCGACCGTGCGGCTGTCGGGCTTCGAGCGCCACCCGTTCCGCGTCTGGGTCGTCGGCAGCCGCCAACAGCCGACCGACCCACGGAGTGTCCGCGGTCCCGGGATTGACACAGTTGACTCGGATCCCGTCGACGAGGAGGTCGGCGGCCATCGCCCGGGTGGCGGCCACCACCGCACCCTTGCTGGCGCTGTACAGCACCCGGTCGGGCAGCCCGACCTCGGCGGCCACCGAGGCGGTGTTCACGATCGCCGCCGCCTTCGAGCTGCGCAGGTGCGACAACGCAGCTCGGCTGACCCGGACCATGCCGAGCACGTTGACGTCCAGGACCCGACTCCACTCCTCGTCGTCGTTGGTCTCCACACCCCCCTGCGCCCCGATACCGGCGTTGTTCACCAGAACATCTATGCCACCCAGGTGGTCGACGACCCGCTGCACGGCGTCGCGCACCGCGGCGTCATCGCTCACGTCGGCACGGACCGCGAACACGTCCGCGGGCACGCCGTTCAGGTTCCGGTCGAGGACGGCCACCGAAGCACCACGCTCGGCGAAGGCGCGGACGACCGCCGCGCCGATCCCCGAGGCACCGCCGGTGACCAGCGCCGCCAGTCCGGAGAGCTCGCTCATGGCGCGGCCGGCGCGACCATGACGGTCCGCTGACGGCCGAGCCCGTCGATCTCCAGCTCCAGCACGTCCCCGGCCTCTAGGTACGGGAATCGCCCGGACAGCCCGACCCCCTCCGGGGTGCCGGTGAGCAGCAGGTCCCCGGGCTCGAAGGTGAGGTACTGGCTGAGGTGGTGGATGAGGTGCTCGACCCCGAACACCAGATCGGCGGTCGTCGAGTCCTGCCGCGGCTGGCCGTTCACCCAGCTGCACAGCCGCAGAGCCGTGTGGGCCACCTCGTCCGGGGTCGCCAGCCACGGCCCGGTCGGGCAGAAGCCGGGCGCGGACTTGCCCTTACCCCACTGCCCTCCCGACACCGCCATCTGGAAGTCCCGCTCGGACATGTCGTTGGCCAGCACGAACCCTGCGACGTGGTTCATGGCCTCCCCGGGAGAGGACAGGTAGCCGGCCCGGCGGCCGATCACCACGCCCAGCTCGACCTCCCAGTCGGTCTTGGTGCTGCCCGGCGGGACGGCCACCTCGTCGTACGCCCCGACCACGGTGTTCGGCGTCTTCTGGAACACGATCGGCACTTCCGGCGGCGCGGCCCCGGACTCCGCGGCATGCGCCGCGTAGTTCATGCCGATGCACAGCACCGCGCTCGGCCGCGCGATCGGCGCACCCACCCGCAGCTCCGCGGCCTCCTCGAGGGCAGGCAGGTCGCCGGCCTCCCAGGCCAGTCGCACCCGCTCCAGTCCGCCGGAGGCTAGGAACTCGCCGTCGATGTCGGCAGTCACCGCGGACAGGTCGAGGGCCCGGTCGCCGTCGAGCAGCACCGGCCGCTCGGCGCCGACCGGGCCGAGGCGGGCGAGTCTCACCGAGCACCGCCCGCGAGGACGAGCTTCCCGTCGACGCGCCGCGGAATCTCGTCGTAGTCCTCGCGCAGCTCCTCGGGCAGAACCGACTCCGGAGCGTTCTGCCACACAAACGGGCGCAGGAATCGCCGAATCGCGGCCACCCCCACCGACGTGTGCTGGGAGTTCGTGGACGGCCACGGGCCACCGTGATGCTGCGCCCAGGAGACCCGCACCCCGGTCGGGTAGCCGTTGTACACCAGTCGCCCGGCCCTCGGCTCGAGCAGCTCGGAGAGCCGCCGGACGGTTTCGGCCTCGCTGTCCTCGGCATGCACGGTGGCGGTCAACGAGTTCGGCATCAGGTCCAGCGCCGCGGCCAGGTCGTCCCATCCGTCGTACCGTGCGATCACGATAAGTGGGCCGAAGCACTCCTCGGTCAGTTCCGCGGACAGCCCACGCGCCTGCGTGGCCAGCAGCACCGGCGGTACGACGAAGCCTTCGGCGTCGGCGGCCGCCTGACCCCGTGCCGCGACCGAGGCGGCGACGGCCAACCGCTCGGCGATCGTGTCGAAGGACTGCGAGATCCGCTCGTTGAGCAGCACCTGTCCACCGCTCTGGTCGGTCAGCGAACGCAGGGTCTCCACGACCCGGTCCCCCTCGGCGCCGGCTGGCACGAACGCCAGCCCGGGCTTGGTGCACAGCTGGCCACCGGAGCCGGTGAACGATCCGAACAGACCCTGGGCGATCTCGTCGGCCCGGGCCCGGGCCGCCCCCGTGGTGACCACCAACGGATTGAGGCTGCTCAGCTCGCCGTAGAACGGGATCGGGTCCTCGCGCCGGTTGATGATGTCGAGCAGGACACGCCCGGTTCCCAGCGAACCGGTAAAGCCCACGGCTCGGATCCCCGGGTGGGCGATCAGGTGCCCGGCCGCGTCCTTGCCGAACACCAGCGCCACCGCATCCTCCGGCGCGCCGGTCGCGCGCAGCCCCTCGACGATCGCCTCGAAAGACTTCAGCGAGGTCAGCGGGTGGGAGTCGTGTGCCTTGAGCACCACCGGACATCCGGCCGCCAGCGCTGAGGCGGTGTCACCACCGGCCACCGAGAACGCGAACGGGAAGTTGCTGGCGCCGAACACCGCGACAGGCCCGATCGGCAGCAGCATCCGGCGCAGATCGGGGCCCGGGCCGAGCGGGGTCTCGCCGGCGTGATCGATGGCGACCTCCAGGTAGCTGCCTTCCCGGAGCGCCTCGGCGAACATCCGGAACTGGAAGGCGGCCCGGTTCAGCTCCCCGTTGAGTCGGGTCTCCCCCAGCCCGGTCTCCTCGACGGCCACCTTCACCAGCTCGTCACGGCGCGCCTCCAACGAATCGGCGACCGCCTCCAGCATTGCGGCCCGCCCCGCGCGGCCGAGGTCGGCCAGCGCGTCGGCCGCCCCCATCGCTCGCTCGACGAACGCGTCCACCTCGACCGTGGTGGTCTCCTCCACGTCGAGCTCGGTGGTAGCGCCGGTCCGCGGGTTCGTGGTGATGATCAACTCGATCCTCTCCTCTTCCTCTACAGCAGTTTCCGGTCGGCCAGGTTGGACATCAGGGCACGCAGGCCGAACGTCCACGGCTCGCACCGATGACAGTGCTCCACGGTGTTCACCAGGCATCCCAGCGGCCCGGCCGAGATACGCACGACGTCTCCCCGCCGATGCGTAAAGCCCTTACCCACCATGCCGCGGTCCACCACCGGGGCGAACATGGTGCCCAGCATGAGGACCGCGCCGTCGGGATACTGGTGGTCTCGGCCCAGCATCTGGGCTACCAGGTCGAACAGGGTCGCGGCTGATCTGGCCCATCTCGGAGTACCCGTCGAGGTGGAACCCGTCCTCCCCGTCGATCTCCAGCCGCACGACCAAACCCCGTACCACGTCCAGGTCGAATGTCTCGTCGAACAGCCGGACGAACGGGCCCAGGGCGCACGAGGCGTTGTTGTCCTTGGCCTGCGGCAGCAGCAGCGCGGAGCGACCCTCGACATCGCGAAGGTTGACGTCGTTGCCCAGCGTGGCCCCGACGATCCGGCCGTCGGAGGTCACGGCCAGCGCGACCTCCGGCTCCGGGTTGTTCCACAGCGAGGACTCCGGCACGCCGACCGGCTGGCCGCTGCCCACAGCGGCCAGGGTGGGCGCCTTGGTGAAGATCTCGGCATCCGGGCCGATCCCCACCTCGAGGTACTGGCTCCACAGCCCCCGATCGGCCAGGAACCGTCTGAGGTCGGCGGCCTCCGACGACCCGGGCCGGATCTGGCCCAAGTCGGCGCCGATCTCTTCCAGGATCTCCGCACGCATCGCCGCGGCGGCCTCGAAGTCCCCACGGACCCGCTCCTCGATCACACGCTCCACCATGGAGACCGCGAAGGTGACTCCGGCTGCCTTCAGGGTCTGCAGGTCGACGGGAGCCAGCAGCCAGGGCCGACTCGGGTCGCGGTCGGTCGGGTTGGTGTTGGCCAGGATGTCGGCGAGAGCCCCGACCCGGCGACCGGCGGCATCACGGACCGCGCGAGCCGGGTCCGGCTGCTCGCAGAGGTCCCGGACGGACGCGAAGGATGCGCTGAGGTCGTACACGCTGTCGTCGTGGACCACCACCGGCGAGGGTCCGTGTACGGCGGGGTCCCAGATGCGGCCGACCAGGGTGCCTGCGCAACCATCCTCAGGCAGCGTGGTGAGCGGCGAGACGAGCGCGGCCATACTCAGAGCACCTTGCTCAAGAAGTCCTGGGTGCGCCGGTGCTGTGGATCGCCGAAGACCTGCTGCGGCGGGCCCTGCTCGACGATCACACCGCCGTCCATGAACACCGCCCGGTCGCCCACCTCGCGAGCAAAGCCCATCTCGTGGGTGACCACCACCATCGTCATCCCCTCGCGGGCCAGGTCCTTCATGACGCCGAGGACCTCGCCGACGATCTCTGGATCGAGCGCGGACGTGGGCTCGTCGAACAGCATCACCGCCGGATTCATCGCGAGCGCTCGCGCGATAGCGACCCGCTGCTGCTGGCCCCCCGACAGCGCGCCCGGGTAGGCGTTCGTCTTGTCCTCCAGCCCCACCTTCGCCAACAGTGCCGCCGCCTGCGTGCGTGCCTTCTTCGGGGCGACCTTCCCGGCCTTGACCGGCGCCAGCATTACGTTGTCGATGACCTTCAGATGCGGGAACAGGTTGAAGTGCTGGAAGACCATGCCGACCTGCTGGCGGACCACGTTCACGTTGGTCATCTTGTCGGTGATCGTGTGGCCGTTGACCTCGATGGTTCCCGAGGTGCTCGTCTCCAACCCGTTCAGGCAGCGTAGGAAGGTGCTCTTCCCGGAACCGGAGGGGCCGATGAGGCAGACCACCTCCCGCTCCTCGACATGGCAGTCGATGCCTTTCAGCACCTCGGTGGTGCCGAACTTCTTGTGGAGGTCCTTGACAGTGATCATTCAGACGCCTTCGAGCTGGAGGGCTGCGGGTTGCTTGTCGGTGTCGAGCGACTCCTTGCGGGAGTCGCTCCGGTTCTCGTACCAGGCGCCCAGCCGGGAGACTCCGTAGCAGACAACGAAGTAGAGGGCGGCCACTACGAGATAGGTGATGATCGGTTCCGCGGTCAGGTTGCTGACGATCTGCCCGGAGCGGGTGAGTTCCACGAAGCCGATCACGGTGACTAGCGAGGAGTCCTTGATCAGTGCGATCAGGAACCCGATACCGGGTGGGACGGCGATCCTCAGCGCCTGCGGCAGGATCACGCACCGCAGTCGGTGGCCGTAGTTGAGGCCGAGCGCTTGCGCAGCCTCGGTCTGGCCACGCGGCACCGCGTTGATGCTGCCGCGGAAGATCTCGGCCATGTACGCCGTGGCGAACAAGGTCAGCGCGATCACTGCGGTCAAGAACGCAGGCAGGTCGACGCTGGGGAACATCAGCGGGATGCCGAAGTAGGCGAAGAAGACGATGACGAGCAGGGGGATGCCCCGGATCAGCAGGACATAGGCCGACGCGACCAGGCGAGCGATCCGGCTCGGCGAGCTGGCCGCGATCCCGAGAACGAGCCCGAACACGATGCCGGCTACGCCAGCAGCCAGGCACAACAGGATCGTCCAGCCTGCACCGTGCAGGAGCGAGATGAAATCGCCCCAGTTGAACGACCTAAGCACGGGCGCTCACCCCCCATCGGAAGAAGATCGACTCGGCTGCCTTCGAAGCCAGTGACAGAAGCAGCGAGACCACGAAGTACAGCAATCCGCCGACCGTGAGGATCTCGAAGGTGCGGTAGGTCTCGCTGTTGATGTTCAGCACCGCGTTCATCAGCTCGGGAAGCCCGATGATCGACGCGATGGACGACGCGAGGAACAGCAGGATGAACTGGTTGGTCAGCGCCGGGAAGACGTTGCGGCTGGCGGGCATCAGCTCGACGTGGCGGAACACCTGCGCGCGGCGCATACCGAGCGCTCGTCCGGCCTCGACCAGGCCGGGTGGCACCGACTCGAAGCCGGCTCGGTAGATCTCCGCGGTGTAGGCGGCGTTGTTCAACGTGAGCGCGACGATGCCGGCCCAGGTGGGGTTCATGTTCAGCCCGGCCTGTGGCAGCCCGAAGTAGATCAAGTACAGCTGCACCAGCAAGGGGGTGTTGCGAAACGCCTCGATGTACCACCGGCTCAACCGGCGGAGCACCGGCTGGGAGCCGGTTTTCCCGACGTACAGCAGCACACCGAAGCCACTGCCGACGGCCATCGCGATCAGCGTGATGTACACGCTCGTCCAGAGCGCCGCGGCCAGCTGTCCGCTGTAGGGCAGCAGGTCACCGAAGTAGAAGGTCATGGCGTGGTCCTACCGTTCGTGGGCAGGGCGGGCGCCTGGCTACCAGTAGCCCCGCCCTGCCGCCGTAGTGGTTACTTCAGGAAGGACGGCATGGGCTGGTGCAGCCACTTCTTGCTGGAGGCGTCGTTCTCCCCCGACACGTTGTAGTTGCGGATGAAGTTGTTGAGGTAGCTGAGCCAGATCTGGTCGCCCTGCTGGATACCGAACGACATCAGGGAGGGGTTCAGCACCGGGCCCTGGAGCACCCGGAGGCTCGAATCCTTCGCCACCAGCTCGGGCACGATCACGTTGTTCTCGATCAGGGCGTCAACCTTGCCGCTCTTCAGCGCTTGCACCGAGTCGGCGAAGCTGTTGTAGAGGGCCGGCTTCGCCTTGGGGAACTTCTGCTGCAGGATCGACTCGCCGATGCTGCCGCGGCTGGCGGAGACAGACTTGCCAGCCAGGTCGGCGTAACTGTGAATCGGGCTGTTCTTCGGGACCGCGATCATGGTGCCACCGGCGGCGTAGGGGACGGTGAACTCGACCTGCTGCGCCCGGTCGTCCGTGGCGGTGAACGAAGCGATCACCACGTCGACCTTGTTGGCCTGGATAGAGGGGATCCGGCTCTCGTTGGTCTCCGCGACGAACTGGACCTTGGCGCCCAGCGCGTTGCCCAGCGCCTTGGCGATGTCGATGTCGAAGCCTTGGTAGCTGCCGTTCGACTCCCGGACGCCCCACGGCGCGGCCTCGGTCTGCACACCGATCCGGATCTTGTGCGAGCTGAGCACCCGCTGCAGGTGGCTCTGGGACGGCCCCTGGCCGCCGGAACCCCCGGTGGCAGCGTTGCTCGAGGTGCAGCCCGCGGCCGCGAAGGTCAGCGCGACCGCGACGCCGACAAGGAGCTTCTTCCTTAGCCCAACCATGTTGATCCTTTCGATGAGAGGTGATGCCGAGTTGGAGAGCCGGTCAGACTTCGGCCGGGGTGATGTGTGGAGAGGTGGTGGCCGCCCGCTCGCCGACCGAACGCCAGCCGGGACCGTCCGGGAAGGTCCACTGCTCCCGGGACCCGGCGAGCATCTCGGCTCCGGTGCCCGGCCGGGTTGGCGTGAGGTAGCGACCGTCTCGCACCCTGGCCGGCTCGGCGAAGTGCTCGTGCAGGTGGTCGACGTACTCGATGAACCGGCCCTCGAGGGTGCCGGTCACCGCGGCGTAGTCGAAGAACGAGTAGTGCTGCACCAGCTCGCAGAGACCGACACCGCCGGCATGGGGGCAGACCGGGATCCCGAAGCGGGCGGCAAGCAGCACGATGGCGAGGTTCTCGTTGATCCCGCCCACCCGGGTCGCGTCCAGCTGCACTACGTCGATCGCCTCGGCCTCCAGCAGCTGCTTGAACATGATCCGGTTGTGCACGGCCTCACCGGTCGCCACCTTGATCGGCGCGACCTCACGGCGGATCGCCGCATGCCCGAGGATGTCGTCGGTGCTGGTCGGCTCCTCGATCCAGTACGGCGCGAACTCGGCCAAGGCGTGGACCCAGGCCACCGCGTCGTCGACGTCCCAGCGCTGGTTCGCATCGATGGCGAACAACGCCTCGGGCACCTCGCGCTGCACCAGTGCCAGCCGCCGGCGATCGTCCTCGAGGCTGCCGCCCACCTTCAGCTTGATCATCGGGAAACCGTCCGCGACCGCCTCCTTGGAGAGGCGGACCAACTTCTCGTCGCTGTAGCCGAGCCAGCCAGGCGAGGTGGTGTAAGCCGGGTACCCGTCCGTTTGAAGTTCGGCGATCCGCTCGGCCTTGCCCTGGTCGCCCCGGCGCAAGAGGTCGCGGGCCTGCTCGGGCGTGAGCGCACTACGGATGTGAGTGAAGTCGATCGCGTCGACGATCTCCTCGGCCGGCATCTCGCTGAGCAGCAGCCACAGCGGCTTACCCTCTCGACGCCCCCGGATATCCCAGAGCGCGTTCACCAGCGCGCCGCAGGCCATCTGAGTGACGCCCTTCTCCGGGCCGAGCCAGCGCAGCTGTGAGTCGTGGATCAGCCGCCTGGACGCCTCACCCAGGTTGGCGACCAGCTCGTCGCCGTCCCGCCCGACCAGCAGCTTCCCGTAGACGTCGATCGCGTGGGTGACGATCTCGTTGCCGCGCCCGCAGGTGAACACGAAGGCATGGCCCTGCTCGCCGTTGTCGAGCGTCACGGTGACGTAGGCGGCGGAGTAGTCAGGGTCCACGTTGACCGCGTCCGAGCCGTCCAGCTCCAGGGACGTCGGGAAGCGCACGTCCTGGGTAGCGACCGATAGTACCTTGGCCACGGATACACCTTCTCAATTGATCCTATATGAACGGATTGGAACCTATAGTGCCTTGGGTCACAGGTCAACCCCCTGGGGGCGGTGGCTAGATTCGGTACGAGACACCCAAAAGCGGCACATTCCAACGGGAGATCGACCGCATCACATGACACATGAGGCAGGCAGTGCCACACTTCCTCGTGGCTTATGGGAACCCGTTGACGCTCTACACTTCCCTAGGATCGTGCACGATTAAGCGCAAGGAGGGGGCTGTTGTCCACATCGAAACCAGCCCTGGCCTCGGAGTCCGGGCCAGCCGTCGCCAAGGTGTACGCCGCGCTGCGGATGCCGATCCTGGACGGCGAGATTCCGCCCGGCACGCGCATCAACATCGACGCCGTCGCCCGCAAGCTCGGGGTGTCCCAGACCCCGGTGCGCGAGGCGCTGCAACGCCTCGAGGGCGATGACCTGCTGGTCTACACCCCCGGCAAGGGCTATCGGACCACGGAGATGCTCGACCTTGCAGGCTTGCGCTCGGTCTTCGAGTTTCGCTTGCTCGTAGAGCCCTGGGCAGCCCGTTCCGCGGCGGCGGACCGGCTCACGAACCCCGCCGAGAAGCTCGACGAGGAGCTGAATGCGTTCGAGCAGACCGCATCGCAGAAGAAGGAAGTCCGGCAGCAGCTGCTGCTGCACGACACCCGGTTTCACGACCTGGTGCTGGCCGCCACCGAGAACGAGGTGGTCCGCCAGGCCTACAACCAGGTGCACTGCCACCTGCACGTCTTCCGTCTCTACCAGGTCGACGCGGAAGGGCTGGTCACCATCGCGGAGCACCGCCGCATCTGGGAAGCAATCCGTGCCTGCGACGCGGATGCCGCCGAGGGCGCGATGCTCAGCCACATCAAGAACTCCTACGCGCGCTCCGCTCAGGCCTTCACCGCGGCGCCGGCCCCGGACACCCGGGTGCGCGAGGGGGCCACGGACACCCGCGTCGTCCGGTAGCCCGGCGCGGCGGCCGAGCCAGGCCTCGACGCACAACGCGCCGGAGCGAACGGCCGTATGGAGGCCATCCAACGAGCCAACGAACGCCGGCATGCCAAGCATTGGCTGACCACGGCATCCGAGACTTGGCGGAGGGTCGACCAGCCCGTCTGTCGACCGGCTCGTCGACTACCCTTGCCAGAGCATGGCCGACCCGGCCGGGGTTCCCGCATGGGTTGCAGCGAGGCCTACAGCGTAGGTTTCAGTCATGCGTTGCCCTCGTAGCTCAGGGGATAGAGCGTCGGTTTCCTAAACCGTGCGTCGCAGGTTCGAATCCTGCCGGGGGCACCCAGTAAAACCGCAGGTCAGACCGCATTTTCGGTCACCTGCCCATCGGTCTCGAACAGCGCCGGATCCGAATTTGTACCCGTTCTGTACACACCCGCTCGGCGGGCTGCCTCGTCCATGCGCCGCGCCACGTCGTCGAGCTCGTCCGGGAACAGGTGGCCGTAGCGGTCCAGGGTGAGCGTCGCCGAGGCGTGGCCGAGCATCCGCTGCACGCTCTTGACGCTCGCCCCGGCCGAGATGGCCAGGGACGCGGCGGTGTGCCGCAGCTCGTGCGGGACCAGGCCGGGAACACCAACCTGCCTGGCGGCCCGGTCGAAGTACCCACGGCGGAAGTTCGCGACCCGCAGCACCGCGCCCTGGGGCGAGGCGAACACCAGGTCATCGGGTCCCTTGTCCGCGACTACCCGGCCCAGTTCCTCGAGGAGGAAGGCCGGCACCGGCAGCCAGCGCGCCTGGTGCGACTTCGGCGTGCCGAAGACGAGTGCACCGTTCACCTCCGTCACGGCGTCGGTGACGTTCAGCCGGCCCCGCTCCAGGTCGACCGCATGGACTCGCAGCGCGGACGCCTCGCCCCAACGAAGTCCGCAGTAGCCCATGGTCAGCACCAGGACCCGATACGGACCGGTGGCATCGGCCAAGGCGTGCAGCTGGTCATGGCGCAGGGATCGCCGCCGGACCGGAGTCAAGCGCGGTAGGTCGACGCCGATCGCTGGGTTCCTCGGTAGCCGCCCGTCCTTGACCGCGGCGTGCAGCATCCCGGTCAGCAGGTGGTAGGCCTGCCGGACCCGAGACGCCGAGCGCCCTTCACGCTGCATCTCGTTCACCCACTCGGCGACGCCACCGAAGGTGATCCGACCCATCTGCACCTTGCCCCAACGCGGGAGCACGCAGGTCGCGAGCAGGGACTTGTACGACGCCCGGGTCTTCGGCTTCAGGTGCAGCTGCGCCGCCAGCCAGCGCTCGGACCACTCCCCCAGCGTCACACGGCCGGCGGCCGGGTCGACGTACGCGCCGGAGTGCCTCGCATGCTCCAGCGACGTCTTGAACCGCTCCGCGTCGATCTTCCGACGGAAGGACTTCGACCTCTGCCGGTTCCTGTCGTCACGCCAACGTGCGCGCCAGGTCACCCGCCCGCTCTCCAGGACCAGCTTCTCGATCGCCACCTGCTACGCCACTTCCTCGACAAGCCACCGACGTACGGCGGCCGCGTCGTACCTGAGCTGCTTCCCAACCTTCCAGGCCGGTGGTCCGTAGCCCTTGTACCGCCACTGGTAGAGCGTCCCAACTGGCACGGTCAGGAAGTCCGACACCTGCTGAATGGTCCACAGCTCACGCAGCGGCTTCCCGATCGCTTCTTCCACCTGCACTTGCATCCGACTGTCCTTCCCGAGAGAACCAACCTCCTTCGTCAGGGCCATAGCCGCGTCAGCGTGCCCGGGCCAGCGATGCAGCGGTGACGGCGGCGGCAGCACTGGCCAGGTCCAGGTAGCCGCGCCCCACATAGACGAAGGACGAGACGATCTCGAACCCCTCGGGCGCCTCGTCGACGTCGAGCAGCTGACGCACGTCCGCGTCCGGCGCCAACGCAGCGGGCCGGCGGCGGTGCAGCCGGCGGAGACGACGCAGCTGCCCGAAGGTCACCGAGTAGGCGCGGGACTTGGTGATCGGGTGCCCCCGGTACCCCAGCGTCGTCAAGTTGTCGCGGAGCCGAGCGAGGCTCTGGTGCTGGCCGGCCAGCCGCACAGCAGTGGCGATGATCCGCACCGCATGCGGGGACGCGCCCACCGCCCGGGCCTGGATGACCGAACGGACCCGCCCGGTCAGGCCGAAGTCCTCGGTGGTCTTGGTCAGGTACTTGGCCAGATAGGCAGCGACCCGCTCCGGATGCAGCAGCACCGCTCCCCGACCGGAGTTCCGATGCGCGGTGTCGGTGATCGGGCGGGTGTCGACCTGGCTCCCCCACCGCAGCCGATAGCCTGCCCCGCCGTCCACCGGAGGCGTGTCCACCGTGACGTGGGCGGCTGCCCGGACAATCGCTTCCTCGAGGTCCGTGGTCGTCAGCTCCGGGCCCGGTCCAGCGCCGTCGGGACCGTCCGGGCCGTCGAGCCGGATGGGCACGTGCACGTGGATGACGCCGCGGGCCTGGAACTCCACCACCTTCGAGTAGGAGATCCGGCAGGCCTTCCGGAACCGGGCCACGGACATACCGACCTTCCGGGCCAGCTCGCGCTGGAGCGCGATGGTGAACCGGCGCCACAGCTCCGGGGCGTGCCACTGCCACAGCACGTGGGCGGTGTAGTCGTAGCAGTCCATGCACAGCGGCTGACCAAGCTCAGGGTCCTCCGGCTGGTGCCGCTTCGCGCACCAGAGCGGTCGACCATGCGTGCACAACGGCCTGTCCCGGCGGGCCCGGCAAGGCCCCTTCGCGCGCAGCCCGTGCACCGGACCGAACGACGGCGCGGTCAGCGTGGCGAACGTGCACGGATGCTCCGCAACCGACGCGGGGATCCCCTTCCCACCGGCGAGTCCGCACATGATCAGGTGCCAGGCGTCCCCCTTGTACTCCGCACTGCACGAAGGACAACGAGACACCCGCCGGTCCCGGCAGCGAACATAGGTCACCCCGTCCAGCTCGCCCGCGGAGTCATGCAGCGTCGTCACCTCGCCGGTGCTCGTGTTCACCAGCCGCTTCTGCCCCCGCAGTCGCACCGGCTGGGCACATCCACCCGCCCGACGCTCGGCGTCCTCAAGGCCGGCGACCGCGAGCAGCGACGCTGACGGCTCCTGCGCCACCATCCGCGCCATGCCCAGCTCCTGCCCACGACTCCCGACGAGTGCTTCCCCGTCAGCACAGCGCAGGGCGAGAGGACGCCGAAACCACCTACCCGGACTTTTCAGGACGTCCTCGGCTGCCCCATAACGTCCCGAAACGCCCCCAGACACCGGCCGGGCCCTCGTTGACGGCGCCCAACATGGAGCGGCACCGAGAAGGGCCGCGCTACGACCCAAGGGGGCGAAGTTGGTGGACCCGGAGTGGCGCGACCGCTTCACCGGATCAGCCGATGTGAGGGCTGAGCGAGATAACCCGTGCGGGGTGATGTCGAGGCTGCCCGTACGGGAGGACATTGTTCTGGTAGGTGCCGGGTGGTTCCGGGTGTCGGTCCACCGCCGGGCCCAAGAGTCGGAGAGGGGAACCTGATGGCAGACGAGACCTCCGCCGCGCTGCCGGAGTTGACCTACCTGGGTGGCACCACCGCGATGACCACGACGCCCGTGGTGGGGACACCCGCGCAGCCGTATCCGGATATCTACGTGCCGAGCAAGGAGCCGATCCGGGACGGCGAGATGCGGGTCACGGTGCTCGGCAGCGGCAACCCGCCACCCACCCGCGCGCAGGCGTCGGGCAGCGTCCTGGTCGAGGTCGGCAACCCCGAGCGTGACATGTTCATCTTCGACGTGGGCAGCGGCAGTCTGGCGAACTTCATGTGCCTGGGACTGCCGATCAACTCGCTGGACAAGGTGTTCCTCAGCCATCTGCACGCCGACCACACCGCCGACCTCATCACCCTGTTCGGCAGCTTCCGCAAGGCCGGGCGCAAGGGACCGTTACAGGTGTGGGGCGGCAACGGCTCGGAGCCCAAGTACGGGTCGCGGGTCGCCATCGACGCGATCGCCGCGGCCTGCGCCTGGGACACCGAGTCGACGCGTGGCTTCACCTCCAACGAGGCTGCCGAGATGCGCGGGACGGAGTTCGACGCCTCGGTCACCTCGGTCGTTTACAAGGCGAACGGTGTGACCATCACCGCGTTCCCGGTCATCCACGGCCTTCACGGCGCCGTGGGGTACCGGGTCGACTTTGCGGGCCTGAGCATGGTGTTCTCCGGCGACACCCACCCGTGCTGGCCCCTGGTGCGGGCCGCGGAGGGCACCGACCTGCTGATCCACGAGTGCTTCCCACCAGCCGCGGTGCTCGCCGCGCTCACCGGGGACCGGATCGAACGGTTCGAGACCATCACCGCCAGCCACACCGTGCCCAAGGGTGCTGGCAAGGTGTTCTCGATGGTCCAGCCCCGGATGGCCGGGCTGTGGCACACGTTCCTTGTACCGCCCGTGGTTGCCCCGATCCTGGAGCAGGTGAGCAGCGTCTTCGACGGCGCCGTGGTCCAGACTCAGGACCTCACGGTCTTCAACATCACCGAGGAGGCCGTCTTGGCCCGCCAGGCCGAGGCGGTCCCGCAGGCCGCCGCGGTTCCCGGCGAGCCCGACTTCGAGCCGACCTACGACCAGCGGCCGACCCCACCGGACTGGTGGGCGGACGCGTTCATCCACGACGACCAGTAGCGCCCCCGAGCCCACCGACTGGGTGCCTACAAGCGCGCGGTCATGCCGCGATCCGCGTTCTTGACTCAAAGTCATCGAGTTGCCGCCGTACATCTTGCGGCAGGGACAGGCGGACGAAATTCGGGGCGGTGAGAATTTGCTGTACTGGTTCAAGGCGCCGGCTCCGCCGGCGCGAGGTCCCGGCTACGGGCGGGCGCAAGCGCCCGTCCTCGCTGGGACCATCCGACAAGAACAGGCGCTTGAGGTGCAGCAGCTGCGTCGGTGCGGGAGCCCCGTCCCCCTGACATCTGACTATGCGGCCACCGCCCGGAGCGTCAAGAGCGGCTTCGCCGTCACAGGTCCACTCAGCGCCTCCGAATGATGGATCAGCAAACCGACGCTGGCAGATCTGTACACATTCTGTACACGTCCGCTCGAGCAGAGCCGTAAAACGACGAGAAGCAAGACGAGCCGTCTGCGCAGGTCAACCGCCGTTTTCGGGATTCTCACCACAGGCCCCGATCCACGCTGGATAGCTTCCTAAACCGTGCGTCGCAGGTTGGAATCCTGCCGGGGGCACCCAGCAAAACCCCAGGTCAGAGACCATTTTCGCCTCCCGGCCATCCGGGGCCGGAGCCTCAGAACCAGCCTCGGACCACATCGTAGGCCCGCATTGCGGCGTCCAGACGGGCCGCCACGTCGTCCAGCTCGTCGGGGAACAGATGCCCGTATCTGTCCAGCGTCAGGGTTGCCGACGCATGCCCGAGCCAGGTCTTGAACGCCTTCGCTCTCTTCCGGGCTGAAGGTTTTGGGAACTACACACCCGACCGTTGGTGCTCTCATTGAGGCACACTCAACTCTGGCCAGGTGCGGCAACTATCGGTCAAGTCCTTGGGAGTGGTGTACGACGGGTGATCCTTCGTCGTTGTAGTTCAGGCGGTGATCGCCTGGATGGTGGTCAGCTCGGTGCTCACCTCCTCGGTGGTGGTGTCGACGGCTTGTGAGCGGGCCAGGACGTCGAGTCCGAGGTAGCGACGGCCTTCGGCCCATTCGTCGTGTTGTTCGGCCAGGACGGCGCCGACGAGCCGGATGATCGAGCTGCGGTCGGGGAAGATGCCGACGACGTTGGTGCGGCGGCGGATCTCGCGGTTGAGCCGTTCGTTGGGGTTGTTGGACCAGATCTGGCGCCAGATCTCCTTGGGGAACGCGGTGAAGGCGAGGATGTCGGCGCGCGCTTGTTCGAGGTGCTCGGCGACCTTGGGGAGCTTCTCGCTCAGGGCGTCGACGACCCGGTCGAACTGGGCGTGCACCGCTTCGGCGTCGGGCTGGTCGTAGACCGAGTGCAGCAGCGCTTTGACCCAGCCCCAGGAGCTTTTCGGTGTCACGGACATGAGGTTGGCGGCGTAGTGGGTGCGGCAGCGTTGCCACGCTGCGCCGGGCAGGGTCGCGCTGATCGCGTTCGTGAGGCCGCGGTGCGCGTCGCTGGTGACCAGCTTGACGCCGCTCAGGCCGCGGGCGGTGAGGTCGCGGAAGAACGCTAACCAGCCGGCGCCGTCCTCGCTGGAGGTGACCTGCACACCCAGGACTTCTCGGTGCCCGTCGGCGTTGACACCGGTGGCGACCAGGGCGTGCACAGGCACCACGCGGCCGCCTTCGCGGACCTTGAGCACCAGGGCGTCGGCGGCGAGGAAGGTGAACGGGCCGGCGTCTTCCAGGCGGCGGGTGCGAAACTGCTCGACGTGGGCGTCGAGGTCCTTGGCCATCTCGCTGACCTGCGACTTCGACAGCGTGGTGATGCCGAGGGACTGCACGAGCTTGTCCATCCGCCGCGTCGAGACTCCGAGCAGGTAGCACGTCGCCACCACCGACGTCAGCGCCCGCTCGGCCCGCTTGCGGCGCTCGAGCAGCCACTCAGGGAAGTAGGAGCCCTGTCGCAGCTTGGGCACCGCGACGTCGACCGTGCCGGCGCGGGTGTCGAAGTCGCGGTGCCGGTAGCCGTTGCGGCGGTTGACCCGATCAGGGCTGCTGGTGCCGTACTCGGCGCCGCACACCGCGTCGGCCTCAGCGGACAGCAGGGTGTTGACGAAGGTCTGCAGCAGCTCGCGCAGCAGATCCGGGGAGGCCTGAGCCAGTTGTTCTTCGAGCAGGCGGGCAGGATCGATACTGGACCTGACGGTCATCGTGGTGCTCCGTTCGAGGGTTCTGTGAGAGGTTCGCTCGAAGGATCACCCGGTGGCCGTCGCCTACATCGGCAGCGACACGCTCACCGGGATCCGTACACCACTCTGGCGGACGCCACTCAACTATCAGGTGGACGGGGCAGCAGTGGCCGAGGTCCCCACTGGAGCGGGCAAACGGCCGTACACTCGCGCTCAGAACCGAACCAAGGGGGATCGAGGGATGCGCAGAGCGGCAATTCTCTGGTGCGGAGTGCTGCTCGTGTCGGCCTGTGGCGCCGCCGGAGCAAAGACTGCCGGGAAGACTGCTCTGCCGCCGCACGCGGCCGCCCCAGCAGCCGTAGTCAAGGCGTACTTGGCCGCACTCAATTCGCATGACATCGACACGGCACGCCAGCTCCTCACCGTGCAGCACGCCCGCGAAGTCAAGGCCGAGCAGGACAGCTGGTTCACGAATGTCAAGAGCATCACGAGCGTCCACGTCGAGAAGCCGTTCGGGGGCGGCGGCACGCAAGGCGGCTATCCCAAGCGCGTGACCATCCCTGTGTCCTTCGACCTTATGCAGCACCAGGTGGAGTCCATGCCAAACGGCCACACAGAGTGGTCGTTTGGCATGGTTAAGAAGACGCCTTCGGATCGCTGGCTCATTGCTAACGAGGGCATGGGCTGAATCCGTGGCGCCGACACGAAAGCCCGGCTAGCTTCGGGGACCACAAGGGAACCACAGCAGCCCTGAAGACCGCGTAAGACAACAGCAACCACCAACAAGCGTTGCCCCAGGTCAGAGGGCTATTCGAGATTCTCACCACGGCCTCCAAATGGGCCCGGGATGCCTTCTAAACCGTGCGTCGCAGGTTCGAATCCTGCCGGGGCACCCAGAAAAACCGCAGGTCAGAGGCCATTTTCGACCTCCTGGTCATCCGGGGTCGGAGCACGACGGCACCACACCCGAGGCCGCAGCGCGGCGACCAGGCGGGCCGCCACGTCGTCCAGCTCGTCGGGGAACAGATGCCCGTAGCGGTCCAGCGTCAGCGTCGCCGACGCATGCCCGAGCATCCGCTGGACCGACTTGACCATCGCCCCGACCGCGATGGCCGGGGACGCGGCCGGGTGCCGCAGCTCGTGCGGGTTCAGACCCGGGCGGCCGATCGCCGTCGCCGCCCGATCGAAGTAGCCCCGACGGAAGTTCGCCACCCGCAAGTCGCCACCCTTCGGTGCGGGGAAGACGAGAGCCTCCGGGCCTTGCCAGCCATCTGCCTCTCCAGGCCTTCCAACAGCGACTTCGGCACCGGCAGCCACCGAGCGCCAGCTTTCGCCGGCGCGCGGTACGGCTCCGGGCGGGGACAAGCGCCCGTCCTCGCCGTGCCAGCAGCCTGAACGCCCCGCTCAACGAGAGGTGACCGGGCCGGCCGTGGGGGGATCCGGCCGACGTCGCGACTCTCGGAGCCGGGGCGGCCCGAGCAGTACCCGAGCGACCACGACGCTAGGCACCGCAAGCAACACGCGGGTTACATCTCGGACAATTGCACACGAACCTCGAAGTGCCAGGCGCGGCGACGCAGCGGGCTCAGCCCCTGGCGCCGCCGCACTCGAACCACACGCACTTGCCCGAGCCCGAGCAGCGCGCGTCACAGCCCCAGCTCGACGACAGCGATTCCACCAGCTGCATCCCGCGGCCACACTCGGCGAACAGGCCCAGGTCCATGAGCACCGGCCGGTCGGGACACTCGTCCTGCACCTCGACCCGGAGCCGCCGGCCATCACGGAACACCGCAAGCACGACAGTCCCCTGCCCATGCTGGAGGGCGTTGGCTACCACCTCGTCGGCCAGCAGTACTGCCGTGTCACGAGCGTCGGCGGGCATGTCTGCACACTCAGCCACGACATGCTGTCGCGACTCAGCCAGCGCGGTTTCGCCCTCGGAGAGGACCCAGCTGGCCTTTTGGTTGAAGCCCACAGCGTCAATTCCTCTTGGATCGGATGCCCCTCACCCTGTCCAAGACCCCTACCCGTGACCGCTTGACCCCATGCGTTCCAACCCGGGCCGCGCCCCCGCGACCCCGTTTCCTCAGGCCAGAAGGCCTTTCGGGATTCTCACCGCAAGTCCAAAATGGCCTGGAATGCCGTCCCGAACCGTGCGTCGCGAGTTCGAATCCTGCCGGGGGCACTCTGTCCCGAGACCCTGTTGACGGTTGTCTGAAGCCCCCTTCCACTCCCGGTGCTTGCCAGGTGACGCTAGCCGTGGGAGGGCGGAGCAGCCGAGGCGGCGCCGTGCACCGGCCCGTAGATGGCCGCGGGTCGGCCAGTCGTGAAGGCCCAGTAGCGGTCGCCGTAGGACCAGTGCCACCACTCGGTGGGGTAGTTCACCAGGCCCGCCTGGGCGAGCGCGGTGGCAAGCACGTTGCGATGGTGCCGCGCCAAACGAGCGATGTTCCCAGCCGCGAAGTAGCAGGCTCCAGCACTGTCCTCCGGCGTGGCGTTGATCGCCGTCCCCATGTCCAGCGGCTCTCCCCGGTCGTCCATCAGGGTCAGATCGATCGCGGCCCCACTGACGTGCGGTGCGACGTTCGGAGGTGCCACGTACCTGCTCGCCTGCCGGAAGCTCTCTCACGGGTGAGTGACGGATCAAGCCGCTCCAGCTGCCCCCGGTAGGTCGTGAAGTACTGCTCCTGCAGCTCGTAGGGCCGGTGACCCTCCACCAGGTCCAGGCGGTAACCGTCCGACAGGTGGTCCTGGGCAGACAGCAGGCGCCGTACCAGTCCCCCGCGAAGGTGGGCATAGGCACCGTCGGCCGTGTGCTTGAGCCGGTCGGGGGAGAAGCTGCCGGTGCCTCGGACATCGACCAGGTCGTCCCCGATCTCGTTCACCGGGACCTCGGCAATACACGGGTCTCCGATCAGCACGATGGCGTTCACCACGCGGAGGCTTCCACAGCGGGTGCCGTCCGCGAGCTCCATCGCCAGGTGCGAGGTCTGCTAGGCTCAGCCGACCGGCCCGCTCGCCAGCGTCACGGTGGCGGTGTGGCCGCTGCCGCGAGGGGTGGTCCAGGTCAGGCTGACCCGGTCTCCCGGGGCGTGGGCCGCGATCGCCCGATGCAGCGCCGCGGATGTGCGGGTGGCCGTTCCGGCGACCGCGGTGATCCGGTCTCCTGCGGCCAGGCCGAGGTGCGCTGCCGGGGTGCCGCGCACGACGCCGGCGAGGGTGTTCCGCGCGGAGCGGGTGGACAGTTCCACACCGAGGAAGGCGGTGCCGCCGAGATGGATCCTGCCGCCCCCGTCCCCGGCCTCGATCCGGTCCACGATACGCAGCACCTTGCGGATCGAGATGGCGTAGCCGGTCACCCGAGCACTGCCGCTGGAGGCGGCGGTGTCCATCCCGACCACCGCTCCGGCGGCGCCGAGCAGCGGGCCGCCAGAGTCCCCCGGCACCACGTCGGCCCTGACCTCGATCAAGTTGGCCAGGTGCTCGCCCGCCGCGGTGCCACTGCTCTGGGTGGCGATCGACCGGTGCAGGGCGGTCACGGTCCCCTCGGCCGCGCTGAGGGTGCTTGTTCCGCCGGCGTCGCCGACCGCGGTCACCCTCGCGCCGACGCGCACGGGAGCTGCAGCAGGACTGACCGTCGTCAGCCCTGAGGCGCCCTTCAGGGCCAGCACCGCGATGTCGTCGCGAGCATCGGTGCCGACCACGGAGGCCCGGAAGGTCTGCCCGGTGGCCACCACGGTGGCGGTGATGGACCCGGCGCCTTCGACCACGTGGTGGTTGGTGACCACCAGGCCGTCGGCCGCCAGGACCATGCCGGTGCCCACGCTCACCCCCTGCCGGTAGGCCAGGGTCGACACGATCCGGACCAGCCCGCGCTGCTGGGCGTCGGCCGCGGACGTGCCGGCGACGGCCGACTGGTCGTGACCGCTGCCGTTCGCTCCTTCCCCGGGGTAGCTCCACCGGCCCGGCGCGGAGTACCGGTGTGGAGCCGGGGCCGCCGGGAACGCGCTTCCGTTGCCGGCCGGGGCACCCGCCGACCAGGACCTCGCCTGCCCCGCCCCACCGTCCACCAGTCGGACACCGGCCGCGCCGACCAACGCCAGCGCCACCAGCGCCGCCGCGCCCGCGATCACGGTCCTGAACCTCACCGCGTCCCTCCTCGTCCGAGCGCTCTGGCGGCACTCATGTGCTGAAGGACCACGACGAGCAGGTCGCCGATCAAGCGGTCGAGGACCTCTTCGAGCTCAGTGTCCGGCGGATCGTCGCAGCCGGCCAGGGCATCGGTGAGCCAGCCGACGTCCGCCTTCATCCGCCGCGCCGCGTCGGCAGGCTCGAGGTCTTGTTCCTCCAGATCCGCCCCGTCCGGCAGCGCCCCAGAGAGGAGGCCCGCCGCGCTGCGGGCCTGCGCCAGGCAGTCGAGCGCGGCCAGCCGGAGCGGCTGCATGCGGCCGGTGCGCTCCGCCGCGTCGAGCAGGCGCAGCGCAGCGGCGACGTGCCGCCAGACCGGCTGCTGCTGCTTGCCGGCCACCCGTTCCTCCACCAGCTCGCTGTCGTAGAGCCACAGGTGCTCCATCAACCCAGGGAGGCTCACCGGTCGCCTCCACCGGGCTGCGCCGTCAGCCGCTGCCCGGGCAGCCGGACCGGCATCTCTCCACGAGCGTGCATGTCTCCTTCTCCCTGCCCCCGCATCGGCTGTCACCAGCCTCGTCCGTCCAGCTACGAGACTCATGGACGGGACCTGTGAGATGGCTGGGAGATCCACGGCCCACTTCAGGTGCGCCCTCGGGGAAGACACGGCGCGCACCCACCCGAGGTTCACAGGTTTCTCCCAGCAAACCGACAGGCCAGGGGGAGGCGCCGTTAGGATCATGGGCCCATGGCGGACACGGCGGTACGACGCGAGCACGGGTCGGCTGAGCAGCCGGAGGCCCGGCTGCTGGTGGTGGAGGACGAACCGAACATCCTCGAGCTGCTGTCGGCCAGCCTCCGCTTCGCCGGCTTCGAGGTGACCATCGCGCCCACCGGGCACGACGCGCTCAAGGCCGCGCACGACGCTCCGCCGGACCTGATGGTGCTCGACGTGATGCTCCCGGGCATCGACGGCTTCGAGGTGGTCCGGCGACTGCGTGCCGAGGGCACCCGGTTCCCGGTGCTCTTCCTGACCGCCCGGGACGCCACCGAGGACAAGGTCACCGGCCTCACCCTGGGCGGGGACGACTACGTGACCAAGCCGTTCAGCCTGGAGGAGGTGATCGCCCGCATCCGCGCGGTGCTCCGCCGCACCGGGAACCGACGCGGCACCTCCGAGAACGGCACCGTGCTGCACTTCGCCGACATCGAGCTCGACGAGGACACCCACGAGGTCCGCAAGGCCGGCCGCGACATGACCCTCTCGCCCACCGAGTTCAACCTGCTGCGCTACTTCCTGCTGAACCCGGGCCGCGTGCTCAGCAAGGCGCAGATCCTCGACCACGTCTGGCACTACGACTTCCGCGGCGACGGCAACGTGGTCGAGTCCTACGTCTCCTACCTGCGCCGCAAGGTCGACACCACCGAGCCCCGGCTGCTGCACACCCTCCGCGGCGTCGGCTACGTGCTGCGGGTCCCTCGGGACAACCGGTGAGCCTCTCACCCCGACGCCCCCGACGGCCCCGACGGCCCGCAGGGGGACCGATCGCGACGCTCCGGCAGCTGAACCGACGCACCCC
The DNA here is from genome assembly GCA_963839365.1 of uncultured Actinomycetota bacterium. Lineage (GTDB taxonomy): Bacteria > Actinomycetota > Actinomycetes > Propionibacteriales > Nocardioidaceae > DASSKA01. Next base: position 334,589 of record CAWIUT010000010.1, on the reverse strand, counting down.
GCTGCGCATCAAGCTGGTCGCCACCCTGCTGCTGTTCGTGGTCGTGGCGCTCGCGGCTTCCGGGCTGGTCGCCTCCACCACCCTGCGCGGCTACCTGGTCGACCGGGTGGACGGACAGCTCGAGGCGGCAGTACCCAGCCTGGTCGAGCACGGGCTCAACCAGCCACGCAACCGGTTCGATGGACACGGGCTACCCAGCGCGTTCGTCGTCGAGCTCATCGGCAACCGAGGCAATGTCGTCGTCCCGGCCACGAGCAACAACCTGGTGGACGAGGCCCAGCCACTCCCCCGTCTCCCGCAGCCCACGGCCGCCGAGACCTGGGGGAGGAGCGGCCCGTGGACATTCACCGTGCCGGCGGTGCACGGACCCACCCAGTGGCGTGTGCTCGCCGTCCCGGTCCAGCTGCCGACCAACACCCGCGGCACCCTGGTGGTCGCGCAGAGTCTCGGCGACGTGCAGAGCACCGTGACCAGGCTCGAGACACTGCTGGCGGTCATCGGAGCCGTCGCGCTGGTGGTGCTGGCCGGCGCCGCCTACCTGGTGGTGCGGGCCAGCCTTCGACCGCTCCGACAGGTGGAGCACACTGCCGCAGCGATCGCCGCCGGAGACCTGACCCAGCGGGTGGAGCCCGGTGATCCACGCACCGAGGTCGGTCACCTGTCCGCATCCCTGAACACGATGCTCGCGCAGGTCGAGTCGGCGTTCGCCGTCCAGGCGGCCTCCGAGGCGGCAGCACGCGGCTCGGAGGCGAAGATGCGCCGGTTCGTCGCCGACGCCAGCCACGAGCTGCGCACGCCGCTCACCTCGATCCGCGGGTTCGCCGAGCTCTACCGGCAGGGCGCAGCCACCGAGACCGCCGACGTGGTGCGTTTGATGAGGCGCATCGAGGACGAGGCAGCACGCATGGGCCTGCTGGTGGAGGACCTGCTGCTGCTGGCGCGCCTGGACCAGCAGCGTCCCCTCGAGCACGCGCCGGTGGACATGCTCGTGCTGGCCACCGACGCGGCGCACGACGCCCGCGCCATCGAGCCTGACCGGCCGATCGAGCTGCGGGTCGGTGAGGTGGAGCCACCCCCGGTCGTGATCGGCGACGAGGCCCGGCTGCGCCAGGTGCTCGGCAACCTGGTCAGCAACGCGCTGCGGCACACCCCGGCCGGCAGCCCCGTGGAGATCCGGGTCGCTACCCGCCCCGGGCAACCGGCGGCCCCCGCGACGCTGGTGCTCGAGGTGGCCGACCACGGTCCCGGGATGACCGAGGCCGAGGCGGGCCGGGTGTTCGAACGCTTCTATCGCACCGATGCGTCCCGCAACCGGTCGGACGGCGGCACCGGGCTCGGCCTGGCCATCGTCTCCGCCCTGGTCACCGGCCACGGCGGCACCGTGGAGGTGGACACCCGCCCCGGCGCCGGGGCGACCTTCCGGCTCGCGCTCCCCCTCGCTCCGGTGGCGCTCACCCCGCGCTGAGCCGCGGGCGGGAACCTCACCCGGCCAGGATCCTGCGCACGTTCCCGTGCTGCCCTCACCGGCACCGCCCGACCTGGTCTCACAGCACAACCGCAGCCGGCGTCCAGGGCCGGGCAAGCCGGGCAGGACATAACGGTTCCATGAGCCCCTGCGCCGCACCGGCCGTCGACATCGTCGTACCGGTGCACAACGAGCAGGCCGACCTGGCGCCGGGTGTGCGTCGGCTGGTCAGCTACCTGGACTCGGCCTTCCCGTTCACCTACCGGGTGACCATCGCCGACAACGCCAGCACCGACCGGTCCTGGGACGTGGCACGGCAGCTGCAGGCACAGCTTCCGGGAGTGCGGGCCCTGCGGCTGGAGGAGAAGGGCCGCGGCCGGGCGTTGCGGGCGGTGTGGTCCGCCAGTGACGCCGACGTGCTTGCGTACATGGACGTCGACCTGTCCACCGATCTGAGGGGCCTGCTGCCGCTGGTGGCGCCGCTGCTGTCCGGGCACAGCGAGGTCGCGATCGGCAGCCGTCTGGCCCGCAGTGCCCGGGTGCTGCGCGGGCCCAAGCGTGAGCTGATCTCTCGCGGCTACAACGTGCTGCTGCACGCGACTCTCGGCACCCGGTTCAGCGACGCCCAGTGCGGCTTCAAGGCGATCCGTGCGGACCGGGCGCGGATGCTGCTCCCGCTCGTGCGGGACCAGGAGTGGTTCTTCGACACCGAGCTGCTCGTGCTCGCCGAGCGCTCCGGACTTCGCATCCACGAGGTGCCCGTCGACTGGACCGACGACCCCGACTCCCGGGTCGACATCGTGGCCACCGCACTCGCCGACCTGGGGGGCATCCTGCGGCTCGGCCGCGGCCTGCGGTTCGTCGGCATCGGCGTGCTGAGCACGCTTGCCTACGCCGCGGTGTACGTCGCACTGCGGCTTGGGCTGCCCGCCCAGCCGGCGAACGGCGCCGCGCTGCTGCTCACCGCAGTCGCGAACACGGCGGCCAACCGTCGCTACACGTTCGGGGTGCGCGGTAGGCACCGGCTCCTCGAGCACCACCGCGCGGGTCTCCTCGTGTTCGCCGCGGCTCTTGCCCTCACTGGGGGAACGCTCGCGGTGCTGCACACGACAAGCCCGGCCGCCCCACGAGCGATCGAGGTGGCCGTCCTGGTGGCCGCGAACCTGCTCGCCACCGCGCTGCGCTTCCTGGCGCTGCGCTCCTGGGTCTTCGCCAGCCGCCCCCGCGCGGACGGCAGCGCGGATCTCCAGTCCCCCGCCCCCAGCACCGCACCGACGACCGGGAGTCCGCGATGAGTACCACACTGTCCGACCACCTGCCCACCGATGCGGCGGGCCAGGCCCGCGAGACTGCTCGGCCGGTGCGCGGGCGCTGGCGTGCGGCCTGGCGGGGCCGGGCCACGGATCCGCGGTGGGTGCGTCCGGCGCTGGTCATCCTGCTGGCCTGCACCGCTCTGCTGTACCTGTGCGGTCTCGGCGCCTCGGGCTGGGCGAACGGCTTCTACACCGCCGCGGTGCAGGCCGGCTCCGAGAGCTGGAAGGCGTTCTTCTTCGGTTCCTTCGACGCCTCGAGCTTCATCACCGTCGACAAGCCACCGGTCGCGCTGTGGGTGATGGAGGTCTCGGTGCGGCTGTTCGGTCTGAGCTCCTGGAGCGTCCTGGTGCCGGAGGCGTTGGAGGGGGTAGCAGCCGTCGGGCTGCTCTACCTCACCGTACGTCGCCGGTTCTCCCCGGCCGCGGCGCTGCTCGCCGGGGCGGTGCTGGCGCTGACCCCGGTCGCGGTGCTGATGTTCCGGTTCAACAACCCGGACGCGCTGCTGGTGCTGCTGCTCGTCGCCGCGGCGTACGCGATGGTCCGTGCCGTGGAACGGGCCGGCACCGGGTGGCTGCTGCTCGCCGCCACGCTGGTCGGCACCGGGTTCTTGACCAAGATGCTGCAGGCGTTCCTGGTGCTGCCGGCGTTCGCGCTGGTGTACCTGCTGACGGCCCCCGCGTCGCTGCGCCGCCGACTCGTGCAGCTGGTGACTGCCGCGGCCGCGGTGGTGATCGCCTCGGGGTGGTGGGTGGCCGTCGTCCAGCTGGTCCCGGCGACCGCCCGCCCCTACATAGGCGGCTCGCAGGACAACAGCCTGCTGGGTCTGGTCTTCGGCTACAACGGCTTCGGCCGGCTGACCGGCAACGAGACCGGGAGCGTCGGAGGCGGACCGGGGGGCAGTGGCGGCCGCTGGGGCGCCACCGGGTGGGGCCGGATGTTCGGCAGCGAGTTCGGCACCCAGATCTCCTGGCTGCTCCCGGCCGCGCTGGTTTTCTTGGTGGCGCTGCTGTGGCTGAGCAGGAGACTGCATCGCACCGACGGCCGCAGGGCCCAGGTGCTGCTCTGGGGCGGCTGGCTGCTGGTTACCGCGGCCACGTTCAGCTTCGCGCAGGGGATCATCCACCCCTACTACTCCGTGGCCCTGGCCCCCGCGGTCGCGGCACTGGTCGGCATCGGGGCGCTCGAGCTGTGGCCGCTGCGGGACCGTGCCGCGCAGCGAACGGTGCTGACGGTCGCCGTGGCCGCCACCACGGTCTGGGCGCTGGTGCTGCTCGACCGGGCTCCGAGCTGGCACCCCGGTCTTCGGGTGGTGGTGCTCGTAGCCGGCGCGGTCGCGACCCTGACCCTGGCCCTGGCGCCGGTGCTCGGCCGCCGGTTGGTGGCGACCGGGGCGGTGGCCGCGCTGGGCGCCGGGCTCCTCGGCCCGGGCGCCTACGCCGTCGACACTGCGGCGAGCCCGCACACCGGCGCGCTGCCCTCCGCCGGACCCGCGGTGGCCGGCGGAAGGTTCCCCGGCAGTCCGTTCGGCGGGCACCCCGGCCACCCCGGGCACCCCAGGGGCGGCTTCCTCGGCCTCGCCGGCGGGCAGCTGCCGTCGGGCCCGACCGCCGGCGGGTTCAGGCCCCGCCCCGGGGGGCCACGGGGCCGGCCGGGGGGCGGGCTGCTCGACGCCAGCACCCCGAGCGCCGCGGTGGTCGCCGCGCTCCGCGCCGACAGCGACTCCTACACCTGGGTCGCGGCGGCGGTCGGCGCCAACAACGCCGCGGGGTACCAGATCGCCGCGCGGCAGCCGGTGATGGCGATCGGCGGCTTCAACGGGACCGACCCCGCGCCGACGCTGCCCCGGTTCCGGGCCTACGTCCGCGCCGGCAAGATCCACTACTTCATCGTCGCCGGAGGCCCTGGCGCGGGGTTCGGGGGCTTCGGCCGCGGACGCGGGAGCAGCAGCGCCATCACCAGCTGGGTGACCCAGCACTTCGCCCGGACCACCGTCGGAGGGGTCACGATGTACGACCTCACCCGGAGAATCCAGCCCTCCGCCGGGGGGAGGGACGACACCCGGCAGGCGGTGTGAGGGGCGCGTCGGAGGTCGCCGCTCAGCGGCGTGGCCGGGTCGGCCACGTCGGCCGCGGGCTCATCGAGCCGGACCGCGACATGGTGTCGCACGCGCCGGACGCGGCCGGGCGGAAGGTCGCGAGGCCCGGGGATGGTCCGCGGGACCGGGCGACGCCGAACAGGCCGACCACGACCAGCCCGAACCCGGTGGCCGCGACGCCCGCCAGCGCGTCCACCAGCAGGTGGTTGGCGGTCCCCAGGATCACCACCACGGTCAGCAGGACGTGCAGGCAGGCGAGCAGGCGCGGCAGCATCCGACGGGTGAGCACGACGAACGCGACCGCCGCCCACGCCGCCCACGCGGCGTGCAGGGACGGCATCGCGGTGTAGGGGTTCTCGCCGGCGTTGCCGTAGGCGCTGTCGTAGGGGCCGCCACCCAGGGTGGGCAGCCGCGCAAGGGCGTCGACGAAGCCACCATGCGGCAGCAGCCGCGGCGGAGCGACCGGCCACAGCCAGAAGACTGCGAGGCTCGAGAGGGTGGTGACCAGCAGCGCGCTCCGCAGCCGGGGGTAGGCCAGCGGCCTGCGCAGGAACAGCAGCAGCAGCGCCAGCGAGGGCGCCGCGAAGTGCATCAGCGCGTAGTACCAGTTGCCGACCACGAGCAGCCAGTGCTGGTGCACCCACCACTGGTTGAAGGCCCGTTCGAACTCGAGGTGCGTGAGGGACTCGAGGTGCAGCAGCTGGCGCAGGTGGTGGGAGGCGGCGCCGGCTCGCCGCGGGGCGGCATCGGAGGTCTCCTGGTAGAGAAAGAACGCCGCGGCGACCAGCAGCGCCTCACCGAGCACCGCGACAGCGGTGCGCCCCAGCCGGCGGTGACCGGCGACCGGCAGGCGCGATGCGGGCACGCGGCCACGACCGGAGGCAGGCGTCAGCCTCCCGAACCCCATGCAGTGACCAGCCCTTCCGCCCGGTCAGCACAGGCCACGCCGGTTCGCATTTTGGTAATAGCGCCATTTGTTAGGTGTTGCAAAGTAGGAGTCTAGACGGACAGACCTCGCGAATCGTCACCGCGGGCCGCCAGCATCACCCCGAGCCCGGCCGGTTGCCGGGCCCCGGCTCGCCGGCTCATCTACGCCGGCGCAGGTGAAGTCGCGGCCGGGAGGCGCGGGCCGCCCGGGGCGGGCCGGCGGGCGCGGCCGCCTCCGCGATCAGCTCGTAGCGGTGACCGTAGGTCTCCACCAGCGCCTGGATCGCGGCCACCACCGGGATGGAGACCAGGGCGCCGACCGGACCGAACAACGCGGCCCCCGCAATCACGGCGCCGAACGCCACGGCCGGGTGGATCTGCATCGTCCGGGCACTCACCCGAGGCGCGAACAGGTAGTTCTCCACCTGCTGGTAACCGGTGCCGAACAAGATCACCCAGAGCGCGTCCAGCGGCTGCACGGTCAACGCGATCAGCGCGGGCAGGGCGATGGCCAGGTACGTGCCGATGGTGGGGATGAACTGGGATACCAGGCCGGTCCAGATTGCCAGCGGAAGCCAGAACGGCACCCCGAGCAACAACAGGAAGATCCCGGTGAAGAACGCGCTGAGCGCGGCCAGCACGAGCCGCGAAACGACGTACCCGCCGGTCTTGTCGACCGCGATCGCCCACACGGTGACGATCACCTGCTGCTGCTTGGGCGGGAACCAGCTGGAGACGGTACGGCGCAGCTTCGGCGCCTCCGCCGAGGCGTAGAACGCGAACAGCAGCAACGTGAACGCCTGGAACACCAGTCCGACGATGGAGGCCACCAGCCCGACGACGCCCGGGGTGAGGTTGGCGATCAGCGCCCGGGTCTTCGCCGACGTCAGGCCGAGCGAGTCGGCGATGTGGTTCGGGTCGAAGGTCGTCCCGAAGGTGTGGTTGACCCGTCTGACCACCTCGCCCACCACGGTCGGCAGGGCGTGGAACAGCTGGGCCAGCTGCTGGACCAGCAGCGCCCCGAAGACAGCGGTGAACCCGAGCACCACCAGGGCCAGGACGAGCATCACCAGCCCGGTCGCGAGCCCCCGCCGCCAGCCGCGCTGCTCCAGCCGGTTGACCACCGGCTCGATGCTGATGGCGAACATCCAGGCCAGGAACAAGATCCCGAGCAGGGTGGACAGCCCGCTGAACAGCCAGAGCACGAGCTGGAAAGCCGCCACCATCACCAGCACGAGGACGACGCCGCGACCCAGCCAGCGCGGGGGCTGCTGCCACCAGCCCGCTGCGGGCTCCGGCGCCGCCGGGCTCTTCTCGGTCATGTTCGGCACCTCCGGGCGGCCGACCCGGCCGTCACGGTCCCACGCTAGGCCCGAACCGGACCGCGCGCCTCCTCCGTCGTGCATGAGACGCCGGGCCGGGACCTTGGTCCCTGTCGGCGCCACGAGCCGTCGTGCTCGGATGTGTACGACGAAGCGCCGGCCCGGCACTCGGGACTCCGGAGGTGGTGCGATGACCCAGCGGCTGTCACCCCAGACCAGGGACCGCCCTGCCGGACCGGAGTCCTACGCCTACTTCCTGCCCCGGCGGCGGACCGGCTGGTGGGCGTTGGCACTGCTGCTGCTGACCAGCCTCTACCCGGCCTACTACGGGCGTCTCGCGGACCTGGTCGGCAGCATCGGCGCGCTCGCCGCGCTGTCCACGGTCGTGGCCGTCGTCGCCTTCGGCGTGGGCGCGGCGGCACTGTTCCACGCCCGGGACCGCTCGATCCTGCTCGGCATGGTCTTCGCGGTGGCGGTCTTCCTGGTGCTGCTCGGGCTGATGCTCGCGCTGCTGCTGTTCTTCATGGGCCTGTAGGCCCGTCGACCGGGCCCCACCGCCCACCCGGCACACGATCTGAGGAGACGGAGATGGCCATGAGCAGGCGACCTACCAGCCAGCTGACCGTTCGGACCGACACCCACGACATGCTCACCGAGCGCGACAACCGGCTCTACGTCGAAGAGCGGCCCGCCAGCGACCTCGTGGAGGAGTTCGGCTCGCCGCTGTTCGTGTTCTCCGAGACCCAGCTGCGCGCCAACCTGCGCCGGTTCCAGGCCGCCTTCTCGGCAGCCTGGCCGGAAGGCCCGGTCGACGTACTGCCGGCCTTCAAGGCGAACACGTTGCTGGAGCTGCGCCGCATCGCCAGCGAGGAGGGCGCCGGTGCGGACATCTGCTCGCCCGAGGAGCTCGCCGGTGCGCTGCGCACCGGGGTGGACCCTGAGCGGATCTCGGTGAGCGGCGGCGGGAAGGACCGCGAGCACCTGCGCACCTGTGTGACCGCCGGCGTCCGGATCACCGTGGAGACCCCCGACGAGATCGATCGGATCCAAGAGGTCGCTGCGGAGCTGGGCGAGGTCGCCAGGGTGCGGCTGCGGATGAAGCCGGCGTTCCCGGCGCTGTGGCGGCCGACCGACTTCAGCCAGCTGACGGTGCCGATCGACCTGGGAATCCAGGTGTACAAGTCCGGCATTCCCCGCGAGTACCTCGCCGCCATGGGGCGACGGCTCTTCGAGATGCCCAACGTGGAGCTCGTCGGTCTGCACTTCCACGCCGGGCGGCACCACCCGAGCCTTTGGTACTGGCGCGGGCTGATGAACGCGGTGGCCCACCAGGTGGCCGAGCTGTCCCGCGCCTGGAGCGGGTGGCGGCCCGCCGAGCTGGACATCGGCGGCGGCATGCCCAGCCCTCGCGACCCCCACAACGAGGAGATGGCCCGCTCGGAGTTCCTGCTCACCGCCGCCGGCTACCCGCTCATGGTCGGCCTGCGCGGGCTCGGCGCACGCAGCTACCACGCGGTGATGAGCCGCGTGGTGCCGATGCTGGAAGGCCACCGGCCCCGCCGGCAGCCGCCCTCCGTGGAGCAGTTCGCCGACGTGATCACCTCCACCCTGCGCACCCGGCTGCTGGTCGAAGGGGTGCAGACCGAGGGCATCCGGCTGCAGGTGGAGCCGGGCCGGGGTCTGTACGGCGACACGGGCGTCCACCTCACGCGGGTCACGGAGGTGAAGCGGCAGAGCGAGCCGATCCCCTACGCGTGGGTGCTCACCGACACCACGTACTTCTTCCTCGCGGGGGGCGTCTTCGAGCACAACCGGCACCCGTTCGTGGCCGCCGACAACGTGCACGGCGAGCCCACGGTGATGGCGGACATCGTGGGGCGCTCCTCGTTCGCCGACCAGATCGTGCTCGGTGCCCGGCTGCCGGAGGTGCGCGCCGGGGACGTGATCGCGCTGCTGGAGACGGGCGCCTACCAGGAGAGCTCGGCCTCGAACTTCAACGCGATGGCCCGGCCGGCCAGCGTGCTCGTCTCCGGCCGAGAGGCCCGGGTGGTCAAGCGGGCGGAGAGCATCGAGGACGTCTACGCCCGGGACGTGGAGCCGGCGACGATCCCCCATCCGAGACCGGTGCCGACGAGCTGATGACCGGCGACCCGCTCGTGCTCGCGGCGGCGGCCATCGAGCTGGTCACCGCCGCCGGGATCGCGGCGTACTGGCTGACCTGGTTCCGGGTGCGGCACGCCGAGCCGTGGCTGCCGCCGGGGTACGTCGAGCACGAACGGGTGTTCGTCTTCCCCGACACCCTGCTGTCGCTGCTGCTGGTCACCTCCGCGGTGCTCGCCGTGCTCGACGTCGCGCTGGGTCGCACGCTCGGCCTGGTGTGCGCTGGGATGCTGCTGTTCCTCGGCGTGATCGACGCCGCCTACTTCGCCCAGCACCGGCTGTTCGCCCGCCGGCACGACGGCCTGCTCAACACCGGCGTGGTGGGCGCGGTGCTCATCGTCTGCGTCGTGCTCGTCGTCGCCTACCACTGAGTCGCCTACTCCTGAGAGGAGCCGCACGTGCACGAGTCGTTCCGGGGCGCCCACGCGATCATCACCGGAGGGTCGAGCGGTATCGGCCTGGCCCTGGTGCGGGCGCTGACCGGCGCACAGGCGCAGGTGTCCGTGCTGGCGATCGGCGACGACGACCTGACCCGGCTCGCCGCGGAGGGCGACAGCCGGGTCGACACACTGGCCGTGGACGTGGCCGAGCGGCAGCAGGTCTTCGACGCGGTGGCCACCGCCGAGCGGGCGCGCGGGCCGGCCGAACTGCTGGTCACCTGCGCGGGCGTGGTCCGGCCCGGCTACTTCACCGACCTCGACCCCGTGGAGCACGAGCGCGAGATGGGAGTCAACTACTTCGGCACGCTGTGGGCGGTCCGCGCCGCGGCGCCGGCCATGATCGACCGGGGACGCGGCGCGATCATGGCGATCTCGTCGTTCGCCGGCCTGGTCGGGGTGTTCGGGTACACGGCGTACTGTCCGTCGAAGTTCGCCGTCCGGGGGCTGTGCGAGTGCCTTCGAGCCGAGCTGAAGCCGCGCGGCGTGCACGTCGGCTGCGTCTTCCCGCCCGACACCGACACTCCGATGCTGGCCGCCGAGATCCCGCAGAAGCCACCCGAGGCGCAGGCGTCGAGCATGCTGCCGGTGCTGTCGGCCGACCAGGTGGCCCACGCGATCCTGGTCGGCGCCGAGCGACGCGCCGCCCGGGTCTACCCCGGCCGGCGCACCCCGGTGCTGGCGCGGGCGGTCATGGCGCTGCCCGGGGTTGCGGCCACCGTGCTGGACCGGGACGTGGCACGGAGCCGCTGACCCCGCCTGCCTCGGCTCGGTTCAGTCGACGCCGATGTCCTCGTTCCAGAGCGCGGGGTTCTTCTCGATGAAGTCGGTCATCATCGCTACGCACTCCGGGTCCTCGAGCACGACCACCTCGACGCCGTTCTCGGCCAGCCAGTCGTGCCCGCCGTGGAACGTGACGGCCTCGCCGACCACCACCCGCGAGATGCCGAACTGGCGGATCAGGCCGCTGCAGAACCAGCACGGGGACAAGGTGGTGACCATCGTCGTGTCCCGGTAGCTTCGCTGACGGCCCGCGTTGCGGAACGCCGCGGTCTCCCCGTGCATGGTGGGGTCGTCATCCTGCACCCGGCGGTTGTGCCCCCGGCCGAGCAGCGTCCCGTCCGCGGCGAACAGCGCGCCGCCGATCGGGATACCGCCCTCGGCCAGGCCCTGCTTGGCCTCCTCCACCGCGACCGCGAGCATCTCCCGGTCGTCGGTCATGCGGCCGCGACCTTCGCGGTCGAGGGTGCCTTGGTGCGGTCCGGCAGCGCGACGCGGAGTACGGCGTACAGCACGGCGGCGATCGCGAAGCCGACGAAGAACGTGATGTCACCGATGCCCGGGTGCGCCTTGGGGATCAGCCCGATGTACTCGGTCTGGTTGCTGAAGAGCGGGATCGACACCAGGAGGCCGACCGCCATCGCGATCGGGCCGGCCCAGTTCACCGAGCGGGTGCTGACGGCGAAGGGGTCGAGCGTCTCGCGCCGCCGCATGAACCGGTCGACCAGCACGACACCGAGCCAGGGACCGATCCAGTAGGCGATGACCAGCAGGAAGTTCTCGTAGTTCACCCCTGGGTTGGCGATCGCCACCAGGGCCAGGATCAGCCCGAGGATGCCGAACATGGTCGCCACGATGGAGCGCGCCCGGCGCGGCGGCAGCTTGACACCCAGCGCCAGGAACGACATCGCGCCGGAGTAGATGTTGAGCACGTTGGCCGCCACCGCCCCGACCGCGATGCACAGCAGGGTGAGGTCTCCGAGCCAGGTCGGCAGGAGGCCGGCGTAGAGGCCCGGGAGGACGTCGGCCTTCGCGCCGAGCACGGTGACCATCCCCGCACCGGCGATCTCGAGGACGGTGCAGGACAGGAACTCCCCGATCGCGGCGTAGGCGCCGACCGCCTTACGGTTGGAGCTCTTCGGGAAGTACCGGCTGTAGTCGGAGGCGTACGGATTCCAGCCGCAGGCGTAGCCGAACGCGGCGGAGAGCTCGATCAGGAACCCACCGGAGGTCGGCAGCGGGAAGCCCGGGTCGATCCGCGCGGCGCCCGGGTTCGTCTGGGCGAGCACGACGATGACGCCGATGGCGAAGACCACGGCCAGCACGGGACCGGCGTACCGCTCGAAGCTCTGCACCAGGTTGTGGCCGTAGAACGCGATCGCGAGCTGGGCGGCCACGATGACCACCACGCAGATCGTCTGCGAGAGCGCGGGGACCAGCACGTGCAGGGCGAGCGCGCCGCTGATGCTGTTCACCGCGAACCAGCCGATCCCGGCCACCACCGCGTTCAGCCCTGCCGGCAGGATGTTGCCGCGGTAGCCGAAGCCGGTGCGGCTCAGCACCATCTGGCACAGCCCGTGCATCGGCCCCCAGCTGGACAGGATGCCGTGGGTGGCGGACCCCAGCGCGGTGCCGAGCACGATGGCGGCCACCGTCTGCCAGAAGGTCAGGCCGAAGAAGAGCGGCCCGATGATGCCGACCGCGATGGTGGCGAACTCCAGGTTCGGTGAGCTCCAGGTCCACAGCAGCTGGCGCGGTCGGCCGTGCCGCTCGCTGTCCGGGATGACCTCCACACCGCCGGGTTCGACGGCGACCGTCTTCGCGCCGTAGTGCTCGGCTGCGATCGGGTTGAACTCTTCTTCTTCGTCGCGCGTTGTGACCACGGCGGCATTCTGCCCTTCTCGAGGAGCTGCGGGGGTTCGCGGGTACATGATCGGGCCCCCGGGCGCCGGGCGCAATCACCGCCCCCCGATCCTGCCGGTGTCGGGGCCGATTTCACCGAACGGCCGCCCCCATGGCGGAGCCGCCCGGGGGACGGCCGTTCGCGTGCCAAAGTGACAGCCGGGCCTGGACCGTCAGTGGCCGGGGCCGTGCCCCTGGTTGCCGCTCGAGCCCTGCCCGGTCAGTGCGTTGACGAGGTTCTGCACGTCCGGACTGCCCAGTCCGGTCGGTACGTCGTACCCAGTGCTCGCGGAGTAGCCGGGAGCGTCGAACCACGCGTTGTTCCCGACAGTCACGTCGTGGAAGGCCTTCGTGCCGGCGAGCGGGTACAGCAGCGGGTTGAGCTGGCCGAGGTCGTGGCCGGCCTGCTGGTCGGCCAGCGCGCCGATGGCGGCCCATTGCGGGGAGCCGGAGCTGGTGCCGCCCATGAAGTAGAACCCGTTGTTGCCGGAGCTGGCGTTGAAGCCGAGGTAGACCCACACCCCGGTGTACACCGACGCGTTGTAGGCCACGTCGGACGGCGAGCGCATCGTCTGGCCGGTCAGGCCGGCCTGGTACGACGGGGCCGGGAAGATCGTGCTGTAGGCACCACCCGTCGCACCGAACACGCCCCGGGTGCAGCCGAACGGGCACGTAGCCGGGTCCGAGTCGTTCCACACCGTCTCGTGGTCGTAGCCACCCTTCTTGCCGAGGAACAGGTCGGTGCCGCCGACCGAGGTGACCAGCGGGTCGGACGCGGGGTAGCTCGCGGTGAGCGTGCCGGTGGCGTCGGTGGCGCCGTAGTCACCGGAGGAGGCGAACAGCGAGATGCCCGCACTGGCGGCGTCCTGGAAGTTCTGGTGGGCCTGCATCAGCTGCGAGTTGTTGCCGCCGCCGGAGATGGCGGCCTCGTCGGAGCCGTAGGACATCGAGACGACGTCGCCGAGGTGGTGGTCCACGGCGTACTGCACCGCGTTGTTCAGCGCGTTGCCGTTGTTGTTGGGGGCGACCACCAGGTTGATCTGGGCCCCCGGGGCGATCGCGTGCGACCACTGGACGTCCAGGCTGGTCTCCCCGGCCCAGCCGTCCGGCTGGCCGCTGTGCGCGGTCATCGTGCTCGGGCAGCCCATCGGGCAGGAGACGTTGACGTGGGTGTCCGGCAGGCCGAACTCCTGGTCGAACTGGTTCAGGTCCTGCTGCACGGTCGGGCTGCCGTAGGCATCGATGATGGCGATCTTCTGGCCGGCGCCGGTCCACGAGGACGGGATGTCGTAGGCCTCCCTGACCTGTGCGGGGGTGTAGCAGGCCAGTCCCGCCTTCGCGATGCAGGTCGAGGTGTCCGGCAGCGCGGCGGTCTGACCGGTGAGCTTCTGGGCGAACGGGTGCACCTGGTAGTTGATCGACCCGGTGTCCGTGCTCTGCGCGACGGCCGGGGCGCTCAACGCGACCCCCGCCGCCAGCGCCACGGCCGACGCCGCGGCGGCCGCCAGGGTCCGACGGCGTTGCAGCAGGCGGGTGGCAGTCATGCCTTCTCCTTCGGTTCGGGGGAGGCCCGGCAAGGTGCTTCCGAACCGGGGGCTCGTCATGGTATCCCCCAAATCGTGCATTTGGCAGGAAATCCGTCGGTCGCGAGCGGCGGCGGCACAGCCGGCTCGTGCGCCCCTGGGAAACGCCGCGGGCGGCCCCTACGTTGGAGGAAGCCAGCGCACACACGGACGGAATCTGACATGGGGCTGTACAGGGACCGGGTGCTCCCCCGGCTCATCGACCTCGGTTGCGGGACGCGCACGCTTGCCCCCCACCGAGAACGGGTATGCGCCGGCCTGCGCGGCGACGTCCTCGAGCTCGGGTTCGGGTCCGGGCTCAACGCTCCCCACTACCCGGACACGGTGCGGAGCGTCGCGGCGATCGAACCGGCCGACCTCGGGTGGCGGCTGGCCCAGGACCGGCTGCGGGCCACCTCGGTCCCGGTGGAACGTGCCGGCCTCGACGGACAGCGGCTCCCGTTCGCCGACGACACCTTCGACGCAGCGCTGTCCACCTGGACGATGTGCACGATCCCGGACGTCGAGGCCGCGCTCGCCGAGGTGCACCGGGTGCTCAGGCCCGGCGGCACGCTGCACTTCATCGAGCACGGGCTGGCACCCGAGACGGGGGTGCGGCGCCTGCAGCGGTGGCTGGAACCGGTCAACAAGACGCTGCTGGGCGGCTGCCACCTGACCCGGGAGATCACGGTGCTGGTGACGGGCGCCGGTTTCGCGGTCGAGGAGCTCGAGCAGTTCTACGAGCCGAGAACGCCGAAGTTCATCGGCGCGCACTCGCTGGGGGTCGCGGTCGCGTCCTGACCCGCTGCCTCGGCGGCTTGAGGGGGCCGGAACAATTGAGGTGTGTTCCGCTCCCGTCGCCCGAGGCACTGGCCGGCCCTCGCCTGCGCCGTACTGCTCGCGAGCGTGCTCGCCGGCTGCGGCTCCTCCGCATCGGGCCCGTCCGTGCCGCCGAACAGCGTGGGGACCCACCTGAACGCGCCGATGGCGAAGAAGATCATGGCGCTGCCGTTGACCGACGCGCAGGGTCACCCGACCACTCTCGGGTCGTACCGGAACAAGGTCGTCGTGCTCTACGCCGCGATGACGTCGTGCACCTCCGACTGCCCGCTCGACACGGCGAACATGGTCACCGCGGCGAAGGCGACCGACAAGGCCGGGCTGGGCAAGAAGGTGCAGTACCTGTCGGTCACGATCGACCCCGGGCGGGACAGCCCGCAGCGGCTGGCCGCCTACCGCAAGCTGTACGCCGCTCCCGGCCAGCTGCCCAACTGGGATCTGCTGACCGGCAGCAAGCAGAACATCGCGGCGCTCTGGAAGTACCTCGGGGTGTACTGGAGGAAGGTGCCCTTCCCGAAGCCCTACCCGCGGGACTGGCAGACCGGCAAGCCGCTGACCTACGACGTCCAGCACGCCGACGAGGTCTTCGTCCTCGACGCCAACGGCCACGAGCGGTTCGTGATCTCCGGGCGCGCCGACGTCCCGCAGGCGCAGGCGGTTCCGGCCAGGCTGCACAACTTCCTGGACAAGAACGGGCTGCGCGCCCTGCAACATCCAGACGCGCAGGACTGGACCCCCGGCGACCTGCTGGAGGCCGTCAGCTGGCTCACCGGCCGGGAGGTCACCGCGCAGGGCTGAAGCCCGCCGCCGAGGGAGCGGAGCGGACTAGTCGCTCGGCCGCCCGTCGCTCACGGCCTCGTCCCGCTCCCGGTCCGGCCCGAAGGCCGGGGACCCGTCCGCGGGCAGCGACCGCGGCTTGGTGAAGCCGACCCGCAGGGTCACCCACAGCAGCGGGACTCCGAAGAACACGCTCGCGATCACGTCGGTGGTCCAGTGGGTCCGCGCCAGAGTGACCATCACCCAGATCCACACCGCGATCAGCGCGTTGATCACCGCCCGCCGGCGGCGGGTGAGCCACCGGCCCACCGGCCAGTCCAGGCAGGCGGCCAGCGCGAGGGTCATCCCCCACACCACGATGGCGTTCATCTCGTGCCCGGACGGGTACTCGGTGCCGCCGGCCCACAGGTGGTCACCGCCGCTGATCGGGTTGGTGCGGCCGGTCCAGAGCTTGAAGCCCGGCACGAACAGCGCCATGAAGATCATCACCGCCATCGGCACCAGCAGCGGACGCCACTGCTTGCGCCGCCAGGCGAGGATCCCGGCGAGGACGGCCATCGGCGGCACGTTGTACAGCCGCTGCCCGGGCAGCACCAGGTAGCGGCGGGCCAGCACGATCAGCCAGTGCGGCACGTCGTGGACCACCCACGCGTCGATCCGGTGGTCGACCCTGACCATCGGTCCGTGGAGCAGCACCGAGCAGGTGATCCACACGAACCCGAGCAGCATGACGATGCCCACCGGCAGCCGCCAGGTCGCCTGGAACGGCATGCCGGAGCGGGAGGCGGCCGGGGCGCGGTCCTCGCTGCGCACGCTCATCGCGGCACCCGGACGGTCCGCGGTGACCCCGTGCGTTCGAACTCCTCGCGTGGACCCAACTCACCCTCGTCTCGCTGTCGTGATGCTGCCGGCGGCGCCGGCCGGGACTCTCGGTACCTTACGGCGCGGGGCCGCACTCCTCGGCGGCGACTCAGCACGCCCCCGGCCCGTCCAGCAGGTCGTCGAGGTAGCCCGCCACCCGCCGACCGTCCCACCCGTGTGTCTCGCTCAGCCCTTGCGCGATCATCGCGAGGTACGCCGCGGAGGGCCGGGTCCGGCTGACGTCGGCCATCCCCTGCGGGGAGGTGAAGGTCACCATCGGCACCCCGCCACGGTCGCCGAGGTACAGCAGCGTCTCGTAACCTCCTGGCCCCAGCGCGTGCCGCCCCACGGCGACCAGCCGGGTCAGGTCGTGCCGCTCCCCCGGGCGCCGGCCCATCTCCTGCGCGACGATGTCGCTGAACTGCTCCTCGGTGACCAGGTAGCCGCGTGCCGCGGTGGGGCCGGGGGTGTGGTGGTCGTAGTAGGCCACCCCGCCGCCGTCCCAGACCCGGGACCTGCCGGCGAAGAACACCCGGCCGGGCAGCCGCATCGGCGCGCTGCTGCGCGGCGGGGCCGGGTCCCGAGCCCCGTCGTACTCGACGGACCCGCCGGTGGGCCGCCCGCCCTGCAGGTAGCAGGCCAGCCGCGCCGCGGCCATGTTGGAGCCGTAGCTGACGTACCACACCAGGCCCTTGCTCACGAGGCCGCTCACGCGGCGCCCCGCTCGGGTGCTTCTGCCCGCGCGTCGGCCTCGTTCTCCCGGGCCGCGCGGGACCGGCGGGTGCGGTGGTCGAGGACGGCGAGCGTCAGCGCCACCAGCATCAGCGCGATCGAGCACCCGAACGTCGCCCGCACCGCATCGGGCCCGTCCACGCCCAGCCCGTGCAGGCTCAGCCGGTAGGTCGCGGCAAGCAGCGCCGCACCCATCGCGCTGCCGATCCGCTGCCCGGTCTGCAGCGCTCCCCCGGCGGCGCCACCCATCCGGGGAGGTACGTCGGACAGGGTCATCGTGAAGTTCGGCGACACCACCGCCCCGGCACCCAGACCGGCCAGCAGCAGCGGACCGGCGACCGCGTAGCCGATGTCGGAGCGGGCCACCGAGGGCACCGCCACCGCCAGCGCGGCGAAGCCCACCAGCACGAGCGCGAGCCCGCCGATGGTCAGCCGCCGGCCGAGCCGGTCCACCAGCCGACCGGCGAGCACCGCGCTGGTCGCCGAGCCGACGGCGAACGGCATCACCGTCAGCCCGGAGGCCAGCGGCGTGTAGCCGAGCCCGTCCTGCAGGAACAGTGCGAGCACCAGCCAGATCCCGCTGAAGCCGCAGAAGTACACCGACACCAGCACGATGCCCGGCGTGTAGCCGGGCGCCTCGCGGAACAGCCGGATGTCGAGCAGCGGCGGGCGGTCCCGGGCGATCAGCCGGCGCTCCCAGCGCACGAACGCCCAGCCGAGCACCGGCACCAGCACGAGCAGCCCCCACAACGGGGTGGCCGGGCTGCTCATCGTGTCCACGAGCGGCAGCAGCACGCACAGCACCGTGCCACCGAGCAGCATCGCCCCAACCGTGTCGATCTTGCTGCGCACCCCGCCGTGCTGCGGCGAGGCGCGCGGGATCAGCCGGACCGCCAGCAGCATCGCGACCAGGCCCAGCGGAACGTTGACGAAGAACACGTACCGCCAGCCCTGCTCGGCCCCGAACGCGGTGATGATCAGCCCGCCGAGCACCGGTCCGGTGGCCGCGGAGACGCCGACCGTGGTGCCGAACACCCCGAAGGCGCGGCCGCGCTCCGGACCCCTGAACAGCTCCTGGATGAGGCCGGCGTTCTGCGGGGTGAGCATGCCGGCCGCGATCCCCTGGGCGAGCCGGGCGGCGACGATCCAGGTCTCGCTGTTCGCCGCACCGGCGGCGGCACTGGTCGCGGTGAACGCCACCAGGCCGATCAGGAACATCCGCCGTCGCCCGAAGGCGTCGCCGAGCCGGCCGCCGGCCACCAGGGACAGCCCGAACGTCAGCGCGTAGCCGGACACGATCCACTGCACACCCTGCGGCGAGGCGTGCAGGCCCTTCTGGATGGAGGGGATCGCGACATTGACGATGGTCACGTCGAGCAGGGTCATGAACCCGACCACCAAGGTCACCGCCAGCGCCCGCCAGCGGCCCGGGTAGGCCTGGGAGTCCTCCCCCTCCTCGGGGGCGGCTACGGGGTCCTGGTCAGGGGGCATCGCCTTGTCGAGTACCCGCCCCTGTCCGCGGAAAACAGGCTCGCTCGCAACCGCCCCGGGCCGGGCGCACCGGCCCGCGGGTCAGGCGAAGGTGCCGTCGGCGAACCGGTAGTCCACGCCGTTGATGGTGTACACCGTGTCGGAGCCGGAGCCCTGCGCGACCAGCAGGGTCACGCTCTTGCCGGTGAGGGCCAGTCCGGCCACCTCCTCGGCATTGGTCTCCAGCTTCCCGTCGCCGTCGAGGTCGTGGGCGGCCGTGGCGGCCAGCTGCGAGGCGGGGCCCAGGTCCAGCGGCACACCCTCGACGCACCAGTCCTTCCCGCACGCGCTGAGCACGCCGGTGACCGTGGTCAGCGTGGGACTCGCCGAGGCCGACGGCGAGCCGCTCGGCGAAGAGCTGGCCGACGGGCTGGAGCTGGTGCTCGGCGACGTCGACGGGCTCGAGGTGCTCGGCGTGCTGGAGCCGCCGCTGGTGGCCCCGCTCGGCTTCGGCGTCGAGCCCGAAGAGGTCGAGGACGACGGGCTCGTCGTGGCCGCCGGCTTGGTCTTGGTGCTGGCCGTCGTCGGCCGGTGGGTCGGTGAGCCGGACAGGCTACGGACCGGGCTGAGGCCGCCGGTGGGCCGGCCCGCGGCCTGGACCAGGGTCGCGGCCTGGTGTCTGGTCGGGCGTTTGCCCGGGTGCTTGCCCGGCTTCTTGTGGTGGCCCGGCTTCGCGTGGTGGTGTGCCCCTTGCGCGTGCCTGTGCGAGTGCTTGTGCGGGGGCTGCGGCGCAGGCGGCATCACGAACACGCCGGTCTGGTAGCCGCGCTGGAAGGCCATCACCAACGCCACGTAGTAGCTCGACTGGTTGTAGCTGTAGATCGCGACCCGCATCTGGGCCGGGTTGGCGACGTCGTTGCCGCTGGCGCACAGGTACGCCGCGGCCGCGAGCGCCGCGTCGTTGATGTCGTTGGGGTTGGCCACCCCGTCACCGTCGCCGTCACGGGCCCACGACCGCCAGGTGCTGGGCAGGAACTGCATGGGGCCCACGGCACGGTCCCACACGGTGTCGTGGTCGAGCACGCCGTTGTCGGTGTCCGGGATCGCCGCCACGTTGCCCCGCCCGTTGAGCGGCACGCCGAGGATCGCCGGGTGGGAGATCCCGTCCGCGGCGAGCACGGACCCGCCGTACTGCCCGTGGTCGGACTCCACCCGGCCGATCCCGGCCAGCAGCGTCCACGGGATGTGGCAGGCCGGGTCGACGGTGTTCTCGACGCGTGCCGCGTGGTGGTAGGCGTGCGCGGCGGCGTACGGGATGCCGGTGTCGGTCAGCAGGCTGGGCACCCATACCCGGGTGCCCTTGGGGCCGGTGAGCTCCTGCTTGCTGTGGTGCTTGCCGGGTCCCGGCTTCGGCGAGAGCATCCCGGCCGGCTCGGCGCCGGTCAGCCACGGCAACGGCCTTCCGGGCGCCTGGGCCTTGAACGGGTTCGGGTACTGCGGCCCGTGCTGAGCCTGGGACTGTGCTTGGGACTGAGGCAGGTGGATGCCTGCCCGGGCCCGTGGATGCGCCTGCTCGTCCGCGGTGTTGGTCAGCTGCTGCACCATCGGCGTCGCCGTCACCCCGAGCAGCACCGCCATGGCTGTTCCCGTGGTGAGCCGTGCGACATGCCGCATGCCAAGACCTCGACCCATGTTGTGTTCCCCGCTCTCCCCGTCGTCGAGCCTAGGAAACGTACCCGCCCGCGGTCAGGGCAACCCCACACAAATGGCCCGGTCTGAGTACGTCGCATGACCCAGGTGGGCGGCTTCGGGGCCTCAGCGGCCCCCAGAAGTGTCCAGCAACCGGAAGGTCAGGCCGGCGCTGCGCAGCCGAGCCGTGAGGTTCTCCCCCATCGCCGCGGCCGTGGTGACCTGGCCGGAGGCGGGTGGGTTGTCGTCGAAGGCCAGGCACATCGCCGACTCCGCGAGCATCTTGGCGGTCTCGCCGTACCCGGGATCCCCGCCGGTCACCTCGGTCACCACCCGCTGGTCGCCGGCCTCCCCGACGAACCGGACGCTGAACCAGGACCGGGCCCGCTTGGACTCCGACGGCCCGTGCTGCGGCAGGCGGGCCAGCAGCGCGTCCCGCACCGGCGGCACCCGCACCGCGGCCGCCAGACCGCCGAGCCCACCCGCGGCGGCCGCGACGGTGACCAGCCGGCGGACCGCGGCGTAGTGGCCGTAGCCGAAGTCCGGGCCGTAGCGGTCGAGCGCGGCCGCGGAGCGCTTCACCACCAGCGGGTCGAGCGTCGGCAGCGGCACCAGCCACAGCCCCGTCTCCTTGTCCCGGTGCGGCGGACGGACGATCGTACGCACCCGCCGGCCGGTCGGCCGGGGCTCGACCGCCCGCCGGGCGGCGGAGGCCTCCTTCATCTGCCGGGTGCGCGACATCGCGGTGACGGCGCTGCGCAGCGTGCCGCCGGACAGCGCACCGTGCGCGCGCACCGCGCCGCGCAGCCGGACGGGCAGCCCCTCGGGCAGCTGCAGCACGGTGAACCGGGCGCCCAGGTCGTGCGGCACCGAGTCGAACCCGCAGGCATGCACCAGCCGCGCGCCGGACGCCGCCGCCTGCTGGTGGTAGCCCACGTACATCCGGTCGACGAACTCCGGCTCGCCGGTGAGGTCGACGTAGTCGGTGCCGGCGGCGGCGCAGGCTGCGACCAGCGGTTCGCCGTAGGTCAGGTAGGGGCCCACGGTGCTGGCCACCACCCGGGCGCGGGCGGCGACCTGCGCCATCGACTCCGCGTCGGTGACGTCGGCGTGCAGCAGCGGGAGGTCGGCGCAGCCCGGGTCCAGGGCGCTCAGCCGGGCCCGCAGCTCCTCGAGCCGCTCCGCGCTGCGGCCGGCCAGCGCCCAGCGGCCGCCGGGTGGCATGTGCTGGGCGAGGTACTCCGCGGTCAGCCCGCCGGTGAATCCGGTGGCGCCGAAGAGCACGGCGTCGAACTCGCGCACGGAATCGGGCACGGATGATCTCCTCTGGGTAGGCACGCCTGTCTGACCCTGGCCCCCACTTTGCCAGGTGGACATGCGCACCACCGGGCGCGGGCCCGGCCGCGCGCTGGTGGTGCCCCGGCCGACCCGCGGGAGCGCCCTATGCTCGGGCCCATGGATGGGGACCGGCTTGCGGCCGCGTTCGAGGCCATCGAGCGGGCGGACTTTCTGCCCGCCTCGCTGCGCCGTGCGGCGGGATCCGACCAGGCGCTGGAGATCGGCTTCGGCCAGACCAACAGCCAGCCCAGCACCGTGCGCGACATGCTCCGGCTGCTCGAGGTGCACCCGGGGCACCGGGTCCTGGACGTCGGCTGCGGCTCGGGATGGACGACCGCGCTGCTCGGCTTCCTGGTCGGCGAGCGGGGCCGGGTCGACGGGGTGGAGATCGTGCCCGAGCTGGTGGAGTGGGGCCGGGACAACCTGGCCGGCTACGCGATGCCGTGGACGGCGATCGGGCAGGCCGTTCCCGGGGTGCTCGGCCTGCCCGAGCGTGCGCCCTACGACCGGATCCTGGTCTCTGCGGAGTCCTCGCAGCTGCCGGCGTCGCTGGTCGACCAGCTCGGCCCGGCCGGCCGGATGGTGCTGCCGGTCGCCGGCCGGATGCTGGTGGTGCGACGTACGGCGTCGGGCACGGAGGTGGAGCGGCACGGCCACTACGCGTTCGTGCCGCTGGTGACCTGAGCGGTCAGACCGGCTGGCGGCGCCGGCTGGTCAGGTGCACCTCACGGGCGCCGGGGGTGGACGTGGCGGCGATCGCCACACCGGTCAGGGCGACCGCCAGCGCCATCAGCTGCAGCACCTGCCCCACCTTGCCGAGGTCGCCGACCACCGGGGTCAGCGCGACGAACACCACCATCAAGATGGGCACCCACAGCGGGGTGCTGCGAGCCCGGAGCAGGCCGGCGGCCACCAGCAGCACCCCGGCCATGAAGCCGACGACCCACAGGTACAAGAAGACCGCCAGCCAGCCACCGGAGACCGCCGAGTCGAGCTGTGCCGCGTTGACGGCGTGCTCATTGGCCAGGGCGTGGAAGAACGTCATCAGCATGCTGTAGCCGCAGGTGCCGATCGTGCCGACCAGGAACACCGAGGTGCCGACCAGCCCGAGGGCGCGGCCGCGCGGCTTGTCGAACAGCGCCAGCAACGTGGGCAGCCCGAGCGTGAGCGCGACCGAGGCGATGAAGAACAGCACCGCCATCGCCATCCACCGGCTGCCGTGGTGGAGCACCACTTGCAGGGTGGCGGCCGCGTTGCGGCCGTTGGTGCTCGGCCCGAGCAGGCTCCCCAGCACCAGGGCCATCACGCCGGTGACCAGCGACGACGCCGACAGCGGCACCCATTCCCGTTGCATTCGAGCATGTTATGGCGTCCCACCGGATCCCGTGAGGGATCGTCGGATCTGTCCGGACCGGCTCAGACGGCGAAGTCGACGACCTGCTCCGGCCCGATGTCGTCCCACTCCTCGACCACGCCCACCAGGTCCGCCACCGAGTCCGCCACCCGGGTCGGCCGGTAGGGGAACCGCTCCACGTCCTGCGCGCGGGTGGAGCCGGTGAGCACCAAGATGGTGCGCAGCCCGGCCTCCAGCCCGGCCACCACGTCGGTCTCCATCCGGTCGCCGACCATCACCGTGGTCTCGGAGTGCGCGTCGATCCGGTTCAGCGCCGACCGCATCATCAGCGGGTTCGGCTTGCCCACGAAGTAGGGGTCCACACGGGTCGCCCGGGTGATCAGCGCCGCCACCGACCCGGTGGCCGGCAGCGGCCCGTGCACGCTGGGCCCGGTGGGGTCGGGGTTGGTGGCGATGAACCGGGCCCCGTCCTCGATCAGCCGGATCGCGGTGGTGATCGCCTCGAACGAGTAGGTTCTCGTCTCGCCGAGCACCACGTAGTCCGGGGACCGCTCCGAGAGCACGTAGCCGATCTCGTGCATCGCGGTCGTGAGCCCCGCCTCGCCGATCACGTACGCCGTACCGCCGGGCCGCTGGCCGTCCAGGAACTGCGCGGTGGCCATCGCGCTGGTCCAGATCGCGTCCTCCGGCACGTCGATGCCGCTCCGGTGCAGCCGCGCCTTCAGGTCCCGCGGCGTGTAGATGGAGTTGTTGGTGAGCAGCAGGAAGGGCAGCCGGCGTTCCTGCAGCCGCTTGACGAAATCCGCGGCGCCGGGGATCACCTCGTCCTCGTGCACCAGCACGCCGTCCATGTCGCAGAGCCAGGTCCGCACCGGTCGGGAGGGCGAGGTCATGGGCCCATCGTGGCACGTACGCTGGCTTGCGTGGATGTTCCGGTCGCTACCGCTGCCCCGGCACCCGGCCCGGCCTACGACGCGCCGCCCGGGGCGGACCGGGCCCTGGCCCTGTTGCGGGACCGACCGTTCCTGACGCTCAGCGGAGCCGGCCTGAGCACCGACTCGGGCATCCCCGACTACCGCGGGCCGGGAGCGCCGGCCCGCACGCCGATGACCTTCCAGGAGTTCGTGTCCGGGCGGGCCGCGCGGCAGCGGTACTGGGCCCGGTCCCACGTCGGCTGGTCGCGGATGACGCGCGCACTGCCGAACCGCGGGCACCGCGCGCTGGCCGGGCTGGAGGCGGCCGGGCGGCAGCAGATGCTGATCACCCAGAACGTGGACGGGCTGCACGAGGCCGCCGGCTCGACCCGGATGTGCGCGCTGCACGGGCGGATCGCGGAGGTGGTCTGCCTGTCCTGCGGCCAGCTGAGCGGCCGGGAGTCGCTGCACGAGCGGCTCTCGGACCTCAACCCCGGCTTCGCCGCGGCGCACCGGGAGGCGGAGAGCCGGCCGGACGGGGACGTCGAGCTGGCCGGCACCGACGGCTTCGTGGTCCCCGGTTGCGTGTTCTGCGACGGGGTGCTGAAGCCGCACGTGGTGTTCTTCGGCGAGAACGTGCCCAAGCCGCGGGTGCTTGCCTGCTACCGGGCGGTCGAGGACCTCGCCGCCGAGGGCGGCGCGCTGCTGGTGGTCGGCTCGTCGCTGACCGTGATGTCCGGCCTCCGGTTCGTCAAGCGCGCCGCCAAGCTCGCGATGCCGGTCGTGATCGTGAACCGGGGCCGCACCCGCGGCGACGACCTCGCGACGTACAAGCTCGACATGGGCACCAGCGCGTTCCTCACCGCGTTGTCAGACGGGTGACCGGCCGCCACGACCTGCGTGTGCGCACGCCGCCGGGTCAGGAGATGTCGCGGTGCACCGAGATCAGCACGCCCAGCGCGGCCAGCACCACGGCGTAGCCGATCAGCACCAGCCCGCCGGCCCACCAGGCCAGGTAGTGCACCACCGTGACGCCCGGCGACATCAGCGCCGCCGAGGCGTTCGTGGGCAGCCACTCGACCGCCCCCCCGACCCCGACCGCGTTCAGCGCGAAGCTGACGATGGGCTCGATGAGGAAGGTGATGAGCACGGCGATCAGGATGGCCGCGACCTGGTTGCGGATCAGGGTGCCGATCCCGATGCCGAGCACGGTCCAGATCGCCACCGCGGCCACGGCCAGCACGATCGACGGCCACAGCCGGTCGGCGCCGTAGCCGAGCCCGTAGCCCCGCGCGGCCATCACGACGCCGCCGACCACGAGTGCGGTCACCAGCGCCACCAGCCCGTACCCGGCCCCCACCAGCAGGTGGGCGACCATCTTGGCGCCGACCACCCGGCCCCGCCGCGGTGAGGCCAGGAAGGTGGGGGTGATGGTCTGGTAGCGGTACTCGCCGGTCATCCCGGTGATGCCGAGGATCATCGCCAGGATGTAGCTGCCGGTGAACAGCGCCTGGGCGTAGACGCTGCGGATCCCGGCGGCGGTCTCCAGGCCCGGCGTGGCCGCCTGCCCGCCCTGGCTGACCCCGGCGAACCCTGCGGTGACGCCGGACTGCACCGCGGTGTAGACGATGGCGCCGAGCAGCAGCCCCCACCAGAGCCGGGTGGAGAAGATCTTGCGCAGCTCCGAGCGCACCAGCATGGCCGCCGTCGCGTGATGTCCGGCCGCGGCGCCGGGCGGGGCGGTGGTCGTGGCGCCGCTCATGCGGGGGCCGTCTCGCTCGGCCGGTCTGCGGTCATGTCCAGGAACAGCCTCTCCAGCGCGCCGGTCTCGGCGACCAGCTCGTGCACCTCCACGCCGGCCACGAACGCGGCGTGGCCGACCTCCTCCGTCGTACCTCCGGTCACCCGCAGCCGGCCGTCGGGCTGCTCCTCCACGGAGTGCCCCGGCAGCGCCGAGCGCAGCCCGTGCGAGTCCGGGGTGCGCACGAGCACGGCGCTCTGGCCGGCCTCCAGCTCGGCCAACAGCCCCTGCCACACCAGCCGCCCGCGCTGCACCACCACCACGTCGTCCACGGTCTGCTGCATCTCGCTGAGCACGTGGCTGGAGACCAGCACGGTACGGCCCTCGGCGGCCAGCGACCGCAAGAACCCACGCAGCCAGGCGATCCCCGCCGGGTCCAGGCCGTTGGCGGGCTCGTCCAGGATCAGCACGCGCGGGTCGCCGAGCAGCGCCTGCGCCAGGCCCAGCCGCTGCCGCATGCCCAGGGAGAACCCGCCGACCCGGCGGTGCGCGACCTCGGCCAGGCCGACCTGCTCGAGCAGCGTGCCGGCCCGCGCGGGGTCGACGCCGCCGGCCAACGCCACCCACTCCAGGTGCGCGAGAGCGCTGCGTCCGGGGTGGAAGCTGGAGGACTCCAGCACCGCCCCCACGGTGCCGATCGGGTCGGTGAGGTCGCGGTAGGCGGTGCCGTCGATGGTCGCCGAGCCCGCGGTCGGGGTGATCAGCCCGAGCAGGCAGCGCAGGGTGGTGGTCTTGCCGGCCCCGTTCGGGCCGAGGAAGCCGGTCACCACCCCCGGCCGGACCGCGAAGGTGAGCCCGTCGAGCGCCTTGAGGGTGCCGAACATCTTGCTGAGCCCGGACACGTCGATGCGGTACCCGGTCGTGAGCCCGTTCGCGGCCCCCGTCTTCCCGTCGCCTGACATGGCCGCCATCCAACCATCCGGGCGCCGTGCCGCCCGCCGTTCTCCAGAGTACGGCGCGCCGGTTTCAGAGCCGGCTGACGAACATGTGCGCGGCGACGTCCGCGTCGATCTCGGCGGTCTCCCCGCCGCTGCCGACCAGCACACCGGCCGGCGCGGAAGCGACGGTGACCACCTTGTCGGGCAGCGCGCCGACGCGCCGCAGCGCCGCCATCAGCTTCTCGTCCTTCTGCATCTCCTCGCCGATCCGGCGCACCATCACCCGCACCTCGGCGGTGCTGGCCACGGCGTCGAGCGGCTCGACGTCGGACATGAACTCCTCTTCGTCGGCGGTCTCGCCGAGCTCCTGCAGACCGGGGATCGGGTTCCCGTACGGCGACTCGGTGGGGTGGTCCAGCAGCTCGACCAGCCGGCGCTCCACCGCCTCGGACATCACGTGCTCCCACCGGCACGCCTCGGCGTGCACCGCCTCCCAGTCCAGCCCGATCACGTCGGTGAGCAGCCGTTCGGCCAGCCGGTGCTTGCGCATCACCCGCACCGCGAGCCGCATGCCCTCGTCGGTGAGCTCGAGGTGCCGGTCCCCCTCGACGGTGAGCAGCCCGTCGCGCTCCATCCGCGCCACGGTCTGGCTCACGGTCGGGCCGCTCTGGTGCAGCCGTTCGGCGATCCGGGCGCGCAGCGGGACGATGCCCTCCTCGACCAGCTCATAGATGGTCCGCAGGTACATCTCCGTGGTGTCGATCAGGTCGCTCACGCCCTCATTGTGTCGCATCCGGCAACCTGTCGGCGTGGCCGGCGACCGGCAGCGCGGCCGCCCGCGCCCGGCCGGCGTGGCACAGTTGGGGCAATGCCTGCCCCCGCCGTGATGTGGTTCCGCCGGGACCTGCGGCTGCGGGACAACCCCGCGCTGCTGGCCGCCGTCGCGGACCACGCCGCCGTGGTCCCGCTGTTCGTGGTCGACCCGGCGCTGTGGGGCCCGGCCGGACCGGTACGCCGGGCCTACCTGGCGCGCTCGCTGCGGGCGCTCGACGCCGAGCTGCACCAGCGCCGTGGCCGGCTCGTCGTGCGGCACGGGGACCCGGTCCGGGTGCTGCCCGCGGTCGCCGCGGAGGTGGGCGCCACCTCGGTGCACGCGAGCGCCGACTACGGCCCCTACGGCCGGACCCGCGACGAGCGAGTGGCCGAGGCGCTGGCGCAGGGCGGCCCTGCCTTGGAGGTCACCGGCTCGCCCTACGCCGTGCCGCCGGGCGAGGTGCTCACCAAGGACGGCACCGGCTACCAGGTGTTCACCCCGTTCGCCCGCGCCTGGACCGACCACGGGTGGCCTCCACCGGCCGAGCTGCCACGCGGCACGAGCTGGCTGGACCTGGCCGGCGGCCCGGTGCCCGACGCGCCGACGCCGGACGGGGTGCGGCTGCCCGAGGCGGGCGAGCGCGCCGCGTCGAGGACCTGGGAGGGCTTCCTGGACCGGGTGGCGGACTACGACGAGGCACGGGACCGGCCGGCCCTCGATGGCAGCTCGCGGATGTCGGTGCACCTGAAGTGGGGCGAGATCCATCCCCGGACGATGCTGGCCGACCTCGCCCGGCGCGGTGGTGCGGGCGCCGCGTCGTACCGCCGGGAGCTGGCGTGGCGGGAGTTCTACGCCGACGTGCTGTGGCGCCGCCCGGAGACCGCCCGGAAGTACCTGCGCGCCGAGCTCGCCGCGATGGAGTACGACGAGCCGGGCGAGGCGTTCGAGGCCTGGGCGCAGGGCCGCACCGGCTTCCCGATCGTGGACGCCGGCATGCGTCAGCTGCGCGCCACCGGCTGGATGCACAACCGGGTGCGGATGGTGGTCGCCAGCTTCCTGGTCAAGGACCTGCACGTGGAGTGGCAGCACGGGGCCCGGCACTTCCTGCGCTGGCTGGTGGACGGCGACCTGGCCTCCAACCAGCAGAACTGGCAGTGGGTGGCCGGCAGCGGCACCGACGCCGCGCCGTACTTCCGGGTGTTCAACCCGACCACGCAGGGCCGCCGCTTCGACCCGGCCGGGGAGTACGTGCGCGCCTGGGTCCCTGAGCTGCGCGACGTGGACACGAAGTACGTTCATGAACCGGCCAAGGCGCCGGACGGGCCGCCGGACGGCTACCCTGCTCCGGTCGTGGATCACCACGCCGAACGCCGCGAGGCCCTGGACCGGCTGCACCGGATCGGCTCGGCTCGCGGCGCAACGACTGAGAAGAAGATCCGGAAGAGAGCATGACCGCACCGAGCAGTGCCGCCCAGCTGACAATCCACTCCCGGTTCCGCGGGCCGGCCCGGTCCGGGAACGGCGGCTACACCGCCGGCGCGCTGGCCGACCGGGTGCCCGTCGACGCCGACTGCCCCGTCATCGAGGTGACCCTGCGCCAGCCGCCGCCGCTGGACGTGGCGATGACCGTGACGGACGTCGACGGGGAGCGCCCGGCCACCGTGCTCTCCCTGGGCGGGTCCCGCATCGCCGAGGCCCGCCAGGTCGAGGCCGACCTCGAGCCGGTGGAGTCGGTGACGAGGGACGTCGCCGTCGAGGCGATGGCCCGGTTCCCCGGGCTGGTCGAGCACCCGTTCCCGACCTGCTTCGGCTGCGGACCGGACCGGGGGGAGGGCGACGGGCTGCGGATCTTCCCCGGCAGGGTCGACGGCGGCCGGGTGCCCGGGAGCCGGGTGGCCGCTGTCTGGGTGCCGCACCCGAGCCTGGCGGTCAGCAGCGACCTGCTCGACGCCGGCATGCAGCGCGTCGGGGGGCCGGTGACCTGGGCGGCGCTGGACTGCGTCGGCGGCTGGGCCGGCGACATGGAGGGCCGCAAGATGGTGCTCGGGCGGATGACCGCGGTGATCGACGCGCTGCCGGTCGTCGGCGAACCGCACGTGGTGGTCGGCCGGATGCGTGACCGCAGCGGCCGCAAGACGTTCACCGCGAGCACCCTCTACGACAGCGACGACCGGGTGGTGGCCCGGGCCGAGCACACCTGGATCGAGATCGACCCGGACGCGTTCAACTGACGCCGCGTCGGCGGCCGGCCCGTGGTCGGCTCGGCTAGGGCGTCGGGTGCGTCGCGTCGTACGCCAGGAAGCGACGCTGCAACGCCACCGCCAGCCACACGCCGGCGATGCAGGCCAGCCCGCCGATCAGCAGCGCCGACCGCTCCCCGACCAGGCTGGCCACCGAGCCGGCCACGAAGTCCCCGGCGCGCGGGCCGCCGGCGACCACCACGATGAACACGCCCTGGACCCGGCCGCGCAGCTGGTCGGGGGCGGCGACCTGGAGGATCGTGGAGCGGTACGCCGCACTGACCATGTCCGCCATCCCGGACATGGCCAGGAAGACCACGCCCAGCCAGAGCAGCGTGGTCAGCCCGACCGCGCCGACCACGGCCCCGTAAGCGGTCACCGCGAGCACCACCGCGAGCCCCTGCAGCCGCACCCGGCTGATCCAGCCGGAGAACAAGAACGCGATCACCGCGCCCGCGGCGGGGGCGGACTGCAGCACGCCGACCAGGGCCGCCCCACCGCCGTAGACCTTGTAGGCCAGCGCCGGGAACAGTGCCCGCGGCTGGGCCAGCACCATCGCGCACAAGTCGAGCACGAAGGTCATCCGCAGGTTCGGCGAGCGGCGCAGGAACCGCAGGCCGTCGATGACCGAGCGCAGCCCGGCGCGGGGGCTGTTCTCCAGCGGGGGCATCCGGGGCATCCGGACCAGCGCGTAGTAGGCGGCGGAGAACGTGACGACGTTGAGGGAGTACGCCGCGCCGAAGCCCTGCCACTTGATGAGCAGCGCGCCGAGCGCCGGACCGAAGGTGAACCCGAGGTTGAACGAGGCCATGTTGAGCGCGCTGGCCGCCGGCATCAGCTCGCGGCCGACCAGCCGGGGCACCATGGCGCTGCGCGCCGGGTTGTTGAGTGCGTAGAAGCCGGACTGCACCGCCACACAGCCGAACAGCGCCCACACCGAGCCGACGTGGCGGAAGGCGAGCACCGCGAGGACGATGGAGACCGCCCAGAGGCCGGCAGAGGCCAGCAGTGCCAGGGTGCGCCGGTCCATCGCGTCGGCGATCGCTCCGCCGTAGAGGCCGAGCCCGACCAGCGGCACCAGCGCGAAGATGCCGACCAGGCCGACGTAGAACGAGGAGTGGGTCAGCGCGTACACCTGGATCGCGATGGCCACCGTGGTCATCTGCTGTCCGAGCTGGGCGACGGTGTTGCCGAAGAACAGCCTCCGGTACGCCGCGGAGACCTGCAGCGGCCGGATGTCGGTGACCCCGGCGCGCCACCAGGCGGACCTCACCCGCACCGGCTCTGCCACGACGCACACTCTCTCACCCGGGCTCCTCGCGGGCGGGCCGGACCAGCGGACTCATCCCGGACGAAATGGGTTGTCCACCTCGCCGCGGCGGACGTACCGTGAAGGCACACGGGAAAGGAGGTGGTCCAAAAGTGCATTCTTTACGGACTCGTGAGGTGGCTGCTCACTAGCAGCGCACCGACCAGCCCGCTGACGGCAGTCTGATGGCAGTCGGGGGCGCGCTGGTAATTCCAGGCAGTCACCCGGCCCGTGGGCGCTCCGGAGAAGTCCGCCCGGAGACGTGGCCCCCTCCCCGTGAGGCGGCCACACGCCCACGGGTCGTTTTCTGTGCCCGCCCGGGCCTGGGCCGCCCCGGTCAGGCGGGAGTCGGGGCGCCGGCTAGCTGGTCGGCCGTCAGCGCCGCGTCGGTGGCCGGCGCGGAGAACTGCGCCTGGTAGAGGGCCGCGTAGGCGCCGGCTGCGGCCAGCAGCTCCTCGTGGGTGCCCTGCTCGACGATCTGCCCGTGCTCCATCACCAGGATCAGGTCCGCGTCACGGATCGTGGAGAGCCGGTGCGCGATCACGAAGCTGGTCCGGTCGGTGCGCAGCGCCGCCATCGCGTGCTGCAGCAGCAGCTCGGTGCGGGTGTCCACCGAGCTGGTCGCCTCGTCGAGGATCAGCAGCGCCGGGTCGGCCAGGAAGGCCCGGGCGATGGTCACCAGCTGCCGCTCTCCGGCACTGATGTTGCTGCCCTCCTCGTCGATGACCGTGTCGTAGCCGTCGGGCAGGTTGTGCACGAACCGGTCCACGAACGTGGCCCGGGCCGCCGCCAGAATCTCCTCCTCGGTGGCGTCCGGCCGCCCGTAGGCGATGTTCGCGCGGATGGTGCCGTTGAACAGCCAGCTGTCCTGGAGCACCATGCCGATCCGGCCGCGCAGGTCCGCCCGCTTCATGGTGGCCACGTCGACCCCGTCCAGGGTGATCCGGCCGGCGTGCACGTCGTAGAACCGCATGACCAGGTTCACCAGCGTGGTCTTCCCGGCCCCGGTCGGGCCGACGATCGCCACCGTCTGGCCGGGCCGCGCCACCAGGGACAGGTCCTCGATCAGCGGCTCGTCCGCGTCGTACCGGAACGCCACGTGCTCGAAGACCACCTCGCCGCGGCCGCCCTCCGCGAGCGGCGCGGCCTGCTCGGTCGGCTCCTCCTCGGCGTCGAGCAGCTCGAAGACCCGCTCGGCCGAGGCCACCCCGGACTGCAGCAGGTTCACCATCGAGGCCACCTGGGTCAGCGGCTGGGTGAACTGCCGGGTGTACTGGATGAACGCCTGCACGTCGCCCAGGCTCATCGTGCCGGTGGCCACCCGCAGCCCGCCGAGCACCGCGATCACCACGTAGTTCAGGTTCCCGATGAACATCATCGTCGGCATGATCAGCCCGGACACGAACTGCGCCCCGAAGCTGGCCTCGTACAGCTCGCCGTTCTCGGCGGCGAACACGTGCTCGGCCTCCTGCTGGTGGCCGAACACCTTGACCAGCGCGTGGCCGGTGAACGCCTCCTCGATGTGCGCGTTCAGGGTGCCGGTGCGCCGCCACTGGTCGATGAACAGCTTCTGGGAGCGCTTCATGATCAGACCGCTGACCACCATCGTCACCGGTACCGTGACCAGCGCCACCAGCGCCAGCGTCGCGGAGATGTAGAACATCATCGCGATCACGCCGACCACGGTGAGCAGCGAGGTGAGCAGCTGGCTCATCGTCTGCTGCAGGCTCTGGCTGAGGTTGTCGATGTCGTTGGTGACCCGCGACAGCAGCTCCCCGCGTGGTTGCCGGTCGAAGTAGCTCAGCGGGAGCCGGTTGACCTTCGTCTCCACGTCCGCGCGCATCCGGCGCACGGTGCTCTGCACCACGTCGTTGAGCAGGAAGCCCTGCAGCCACGAGAACACGGCGGACCCGGCGTAGATGGCCAGCACCAGCAGCAGCACGTGGGCGACCGCGGCGAAGTCCACGCCCTGGCCGGGGATCACGTGCATCCCCGACAGCATGTCGGCGCGCCGCCCCTGGCCCTGCTCGCGCAGGCCTTGCACCACCTGCTGCTTGGTCGCCCCGGCGGGCAGCTGGCGGCCGACCAGCCCGTCGAAGATCAGGTTGGTGGCCTGGCCGAGGATCTTCGGTCCGACCGCGGCCAGCCCGACGCTGCACACCGCGAGGGCCACCACGCCGAGCGCCTTGCCGCGCTCGGGCCGCATCCGGCCGAGCATCCGCCTCGCCGAGGGGCCGAAGCTCATCGCCTTCTGGCCGACCATTCCGCCGCCGAACGGCCCACGGCCGGGCCCCCCGCTGCCGGCGGTGATGCGCTCGGTCTTCTTCAGCTGCTGCGGCGCGCCGTTGCCCCGGCTGCTCATGCCGCCTCCTCGGCGGACAGCTGGGACTCGACGATCTCCTGGTAGGTCGGGCAGGTCTCGAGCAGCTCCTCGTGGCGTCCGCGGCCGACCACCGCGCCGTCCTCGAGCACAAGGATCTGGTCTGCGTCGACGATCGTGGACACCCGTTGCGCGACGATCACCACCGTCGCGTCCCGGGTGACCGGCCGCAGCGCCTGTCGCAGCCGGGCGTCGGTGGCGAGGTCGAGGGCGGAGAACGAGTCGTCGAACAGGTACACCGAGGGCCGGCGGATCAGCGCCCGGGCGATCGCGAGCCGCTGACGCTGCCCGCCGGAGACGTTGGTGCCGCCCTGGGCGATGGGTGCGTCCAGCCGTTCGGTCATCGCCTCCACGAAGTCCCGGGCCTGCGCGATCTCCAGCGCGGCCCACATCTCCTCCTCCCCTGCGTCCGGCTTGCCGTAGCGCAGGTTGCTCGCCACCGTGCCGGAGAACAGGTACGCCTTCTGCGGCACCAGCCCGATCCGGCTCCACAGCACCTCCGGGTCGACCCGTCGTACGTCCTCCCCGGCGACGCGGACCTGCCCACCGGTGGCGTCGAACAGCCGGGGCACGAGGTTGACCAGCGTCGTCTTGCCGGCGCCGGTGGACCCGATGATGGCGGTGGTCTGCCCGGGGGTGGCGGTCAGGCTGATGTCGCGCAGCACCGGCGTCTCCGCGCCCGGGTAGCTGAACGTGACGCCGCGCAGCTCCACCTCGGCGGTCCCGGGCAGCGTGGTCACCGGCTCGGCGGGCGGTACGACGGAGGTGGCGGTGTCGAGCACCTCCCCGATCCGGTCCGCGCACACCGACGCGCGCGGCACCAGCACCAGCATGAAGGTGGCCATCATCACCGACATCAGGATCTGCAGCAGGTAGGTCAAGAAGGCGGTCAGCGCGCCGATCTGCATCTGGCCCGCGTCCACCCGGTGGCCGCCGAACCAGAGCACCGCCACGCTGGAAAGGTTCAGGATCAGCATCACCGCGGGGAACATGGTGGCCATCCACCGGCCGACCGTGATCGCCACACTGGTGAGGTCGTTGTTCGCGGCGCCGAACCGGGCGGTCTCGTAGGGCTCGCGGACGAAGGCACGGACCACCCTGATGCCGGTGATCTGCTCGCGCAGGATCCGGTTGACCGCGTCGAGGCGGGTCTGCATCTTCCGGTAGCCCGGCACCATCCGGGTGATGATCAGGCCGACCACAAGCACCAGCGCGGGGACGCAGACCGCCAGCAGCCAGGACAGCCCGAGGTCCTCGCGCATCGCCATCACGATGCCGCCGACCATCATGATCGGCGCGGTGACCAGCAGGGTGCAGCCGAGCAGCACGAGCATCTGCACCTGCTGCACGTCGTTGGTGTTGCGGGTGATCAGCGACGGGGCGCCGAACCGGCCCACCTCCCGGCCGGAGAAGGTGCCGACCCGGTGGAAGATCGCCGCCCGCACGTCGCGGCCGAAGCCCATCGCGGTGCGGGCCCCGAAGAACACCGCCGAGATGCTGCAGGTGATCTGGACGAGCGAGACCCCGAGCATCACCGCGCCGATGCGGACGATGTAGCCGGTGTCGCCCTTGACCACGCCGTTGTCGATGATGTCGGCGTTCAGGGTCGGGAGGTAGAGCGCCGCGATGGTGCCGACGAACTGCAGCACCACCACCATGGCGAGCAGCGGTCGGAACGGGCGCAGGTTCTCCCGGAGCAGGCGCAGCAACATGTCAGGGCTTCCTCGTGTCGGTGTCGGCCAGCGCGCCGTACAGCACCAGGTCGACGATCTGCTCGGGAGTCATCAGCTGGTGGTCGGCGATCTGCGTGTGGCTGCCCGCGAAGGTGAGCAGCCGGAGCGCCTTCAGCAGCTCCTCGGCGGGGATCCGCAGTAGAGCCGCGTCGTCGCCGACCAGCGCGACCAGGTCCTCCTGCAGCTTGGCGCGCCAGGGGCCGGGGCCGTCGTGCTCGTCGTGCTGCTCGGGCGGTGCCACCATCCCGACGGCGGCCATCAGCGCGAAGATCTCCATGAACCGGTCCTGGAGGACGCTCACCAGGGCGACCAGCCGCTCGCGCAGCGGCAGGCCACGGTCGATCCCGGCCAGCCTGGCCAGGAACGGGCCGCGGTCGAACGCCCGGTCGAGCGCCGCGTCGACCAGCGCCTCCTTGCTGTCGAAGACCCGGAAGATGGTGCCCTCGGCAATGCCCGCCCCCTCGGCGATCTGCCGGGTGGTCAGCGAACGACCGTGCTCGAGCAGCAGCGGGATCACCGCGTCCACGATGGCCCGGCGTCGTTCGTCGGGCGACATCGGTGCCGCGCGCCCGGAGCGGGCCTGGGTCCTCATCACGCCACCACACTAAATGAGTGAGCGCTCACTCACAACCCGTTTGGCTCACGGCGCGAGCCGCTCGACCACCCAGGCGCCGTGGGCTGGGCCGGTACGCCGGTAGCGCAGCCGGTCGTGCATCCGGCCGGGCCTGCCCTGCCAGAACTCCAGGCTCTCCGGCCGGACCCGGTACCCGCCCCAGTGCGGCGGAACGGGGATCGGCTCGTCGTCCCCGAACCGCGAGGCCACCGCGGCGTACCCCTCGTCGAGCACCTGCCGCGAGGCGACCACCTGCGACTGCGGCGAGGCCCACGCCCCGAGCCGGGACGCGCGCGGCCGGGTGTCGAAGTAGGCCTGGTTCTCCTCCAGGGTCATCCGGTCCGCGGTGCCCTCGATCCGCACCTGCCGCTGCAACGGGTGCCACGGGAACAGCAGCGCGCACGCCGGCCGGTCTCCCAGCTCCAGGCTCTTGCGGGACTCGTAGTTGGTGTAGAAGCAGAACCCCCGCTCGTCGAGCCCCTTCAGCAGCACCATCCGGGCCGACGGCTCGCCGGCCGTCGAGACGGAGGCGACCACCATCGCGTTCGGCTCGTGCAGCCCGGCGCTCACCGCGTCGTGCATCCAGCGCCGGAACATCGCCAGCGGGTCCGCCGGCACGTCGTCCTCGCACAGCCCCTCGGCGGCGTACTCCCGACGCAGCTCGGCCAGCTCCCGCTCGTCCATGGCTCGAATCTATCGACCCGCCCGGCGCGAGAGCGGGGAAGCCGCGCGACAATTCATGACCGGGGCAACCCCCGAGCTGAGACGAGGAGTCGCACATGAGCGAGGTACAGCAGGGACTCGAGGGCGTGGTCGCCTTCGAGACGCAGATCGCGGAGCCGGACAAGGCGGGCTCCGCGCTGCGCTACCGCGGCGTGGACATCGAGGACATCGTCGGTCACGTGCCGTTCGAGAACGTCTGGGGGCTGCTGGTCGACGGCGCCTACCAGCCGGGGATGCCGCCCGCCGAACCGTTCCCGCTGCCGGTGCACTCCGGTGACATCCGCGTCGATGTGCAGAGCGCGATCGCGATGCTGGCGCCGGTGTGGGGCCTGCGGCCGGTGTACGACGTCGACGACGCCCGGGTCCGCGACGACCTGGCCCGCGCCGCGGTGATGGTGCTGTCGTACGTCGCACAGGCCGCCCGCGGGCTGGGCGAGCCGATGGTCCCCCAGTCCGAGGTGGACAAGGCCGAGTCGATCACCGAGCGGTTCATGGTCCGCTGGCGCGGCGAACCGGACCCCAAGCACGTCAAGGCCGTCGACGCGTACTGGGCCTCCGCGGCCGAGCACGGCATGAACGCCTCCACGTTCACGGCCCGGGTGGTGGCCTCCACCGGCGCCGACGTCGGCGCCGCGCTGTCCGCGGCGGTGGGCGCGATGAGCGGGCCGCTGCACGGCGGCGCGCCGTCCCGGGTGCTCGGCATGATCGAGGAGGTGGAGCGCCGCGGCGAGGCGGACTCCTACGTCAAGGAGCTGCTGGACAACCACCAGCGCCTGATGGGCTTCGGGCACCGGGTCTACCGCGCCGAGGACCCGCGCGCCCGGGTGCTGCGCCGCACCGCCCGCGAGCTCGGCGCGCCGCGCTTCGAGGTCGCGGAGGCGCTGGAGAAGGCCGCGCTCGCCGAGCTCCGTGAGCGCCGCCCGGACCGGGTGCTGGAGACCAACGTGGAGTTCTGGGCCGCGATCGTGCTCGACTTCGCCGAGGTGCCGCCGCACATGTTCACCTCGATGTTCACCTGCGCACGCACCGGCGGCTGGTCGGCGCACATCCTGGAGCAGAAGCGCACCGGCCGGCTGGTCCGGCCGTCGGCGAAGTACGCCGGCCCCTCCTCCCGCCGCGCCGACCAGGTCGAGGGCTGGAACCCGGCCTGGGCATGAGCGACCTCGCCGAGACCCGGGCGAGCTGGGACGCGGAAGCCGACGGGTTCGACGACGAGCCGGACCACGGGCTTCGCGATCCCGACGTACGACGCGCGTGGCGGGCGCTGCTGACCGACGCGCTGCCCGCTGCGCCGGCCATGGTCGCCGACCTGGGCTGCGGCACCGGCACGCTGTCCGTCCTGCTTGCCGAGCAGGGCCATGTCGTGCGCGGCGTGGACGTGTCGCCGCTGATGCTCGAGCGCGCCCGCACGAAGTCGGCCGGACTCGGCGTCACCCTCGTCGAGGGCGACGCCGCCGACCCTCCGCTGCAGCAGCGCAGCTACGACGTGGTGCTCTCCCGGCACGTGCTGTGGGCGCTTCCCGACCCGGCTGCCGCACTGGGCCGCTGGTGCCGGCTGCTCCGGGGCGGCGGCCGGCTGGTCCTGGTGGAGGGCTGCTGGTTCACCGGCGCCGGCCTGCGCGCGAGGGACGCGGAGGCGCTCGTCGCGGCACACGGCCGCTCCTGCCTCGTACACCCGCTCACCGACCCGGCGTACTGGGGCGGCGAGATCACCGACGAGAGGTACCTGCTGGTCAGCCGCTAGCCCGGGGGGCGCCAGCCGCACCCACTGACGACCGGCGCCTCAGTGCGCGGGCCGCACCGGGGCGACCACCTCGTTGCGGCGCAGGAACCACGGCGTCCACGGCGGGTTGTAGCGGGCGAACCGGACCGGCCCGGCCACCTCGAAGCCGGCCGCCTCGATGCTGCGCAGCAGCTGGTCCTCCTGGGCCTGGTACCCGCGCTGGCCCCACCGCCCGGAGAACCGTCGGGCGGCGGCGTACTGCTCCGGCACCGCGCGGATCCGGATCCGGGGGTCGGCCGGCTCGGGCAGCGTCCGCTCGGTGTACTTGCTGGGCATCACGAAGCCGACGGCGTACTGCCCCGACTCGGCGCCGGGCTGCTGAAGCACCGGCGCGGTCATCGCGATCCGTTCGGAGGAGCCCGGCCGGGCGGGCTCCTGGATCACGGGCGCGGTCATCGCCACCTTGATGCGGAACCGGTTGCGCCCGCCGATGTAGCCGGCCAGCGGCAGGAACGCCCGGTTGCCCGCGTCCTCGAAGCTTCCGTCGACGGTGATCTCGGCGACCAGGTGCGCGGCGTAGCAGCGCAGCTCGAACCCCGGGTAGCTGCCCACCACGTCGTAGCGCTGCTCCTCGGTCATCTCGCCCTCCTCCGGAACCCTGTTGCGGGGCCCAGCCTGCGGCGTCCACGGCGCCGACGAAAGGGGCGAAAGTCCCGGGGTCGCTACAGCGGCTTGCCGTAGCAGCGCGCGGTCGGCGACCAGGCGTAGTGCCCGAACGCCGGCACCGGCACATAGCCGGAGGAGGTGTACAGCGCGATCGCCTCCGGCTGCGCGAGCCCGGTCTCGAGCACCATCAGGTCCGCGCCGGCGGCACGGGAGGTCGCCTCCAGGTGGGCGAGTACGACGCGGGCGTGCCCGGCCCGCCTGCCCGCCGGTGCGACGTACATCCGCTTCACCTCGGCGGCCCGGACCCGCCCCAGCTCCTGCACGTCCGGACGGAACCGCCACCCGCCGCACGCCGTCGGCACGTCGTCGAGGTAGCCGACGAAGAACGCCCCCGAGGGCGGGTCGAACACCTCCGCCTCGAACGGGGTGTTGTCAGGGCCTCCGTAGCGGGCGACGTACTCCGCCTGCACCTGCGCCACCAGCAGCTGCGCATCGGGATCGGTGAACCGGACCGCGGCCAGCCGCAGCCCGGCCGGTGCGGCCGGGGCAGGTGCGGGCGAGGCGGCGTCCATCACGTGTCCCCTGTCGGTTCGCGGTGCCGGGCGGGTGCCAGAATAGGTCAGGAAGCTCTGACAACGGGGTCAGGTCATCGCGCTGGAGATCGCCGAGGTATTCCGTGGCCGACACCCTCACCCTCCCTGACTCGCTCAAGCCGGCCGACGGCCGTTTCGGTGCCGGTCCCTCCAAGGTCCGCGTCGAGGCGCTGCAGAGGCTGGCCGCCAGCGGCACCAGCCTGCTCGGCACCTCGCACCGGCAGGCCCCGGTCAAGAACCTGGTGGGCCGCGTCCGCGAGGGGGTCCGGCAGCTGTTCGCGCTGCCCGCGGGGTACGAGGTGGTGCTCGGCAACGGCGGGTCCACCGCGTTCTGGGACATCGCCACGTTCTGCCTGGTCCGCGAGCGCAGCCAACATCTGGCGTTCGGCGAGTTCTCCGCCAAGTTCGCGAAGGCCGCCCAGGCCGCGCCGTTCCTGGCCGAGCCGACCGTGGTCGAGGCACCGCCCGGGACCCGACCGGAGCCGTGCGCCGAGGCGGGCGTGGACGCCTACGCCTGGCCGCACAACGAGACCTCGACCGGCGTGATGGCGCCGGTGCGCCGGGTGGCCGGCGCCGACGAGGGCGCGTTGCTGCTGGTGGACGCCACCTCCGGGGCGGGCGGGCTCCCGGTCGACATCGCCCAGACCGACGCCTACTACTTCGCCCCGCAGAAGAACCTGGCCTCCGACGGCGGGCTGTGGGTCGCGGTGCTCTCCCCGGCCGCCCTGGAGCGGGCCGCCGAGATCAAGGCCGCCGGCCGGTGGGTGCCGGCGTTCCTGGACCTGTCCGCCGCGATCGAGAACTCCGCGAAGAACCAGACCTACAACACCCCCTCGATCGCCACGCTGTTCTTGATGGCCGAGCAGCTGGACTGGCTGAACGCGCAGGGCGGGTTGGAGTTCGCGGTCGGGCGTACCACCGACAGCAGCACCCGGCTCTACACCTGGGCGGAGAAGACCTCCTACACCTCGCCCTACGTGAAGGACCGGGACCAGCGCTCCCTGGTCATCGGCACCATCGACTTCGCCGACGACGTGGACGCGTCCGCGGTGGCCGCGACGCTGCGCGCCAACGGGATCGTGGACGTGGAGCCCTACCGCAAGCTCGGCCGCAACCAGCTGCGCGTCGCGATGTTCCCGGCGGTCGACCCCGCCGACGTCGAGGCGCTCACTGCCTGCGTCGAGTACGTGGTAGAGCGAATGTGAACAGCAGCCACACCGCCCCGGCCACGACGAGCGCCCCGGTCGTCAGCCACGTCAGCAGTGCATCCTGGCCTCCGGCGGCGGGCCGGTGCCGCAGCATCGCGCGCGGTGGTGGGGCGGGCCGCGCGCCGAGCCGGCCGGCGGCCGGGACGCCGGCCAGCCGGGCCAGCGAGTCCGGCAGGGCGACCTGCAGGACCGGCGCGAACGCTCCCTCGCTGCTGAGGTAGACCTTCCCGCGCGGCGAGACCGCCAGCCCCTCGCCCTGCCGCTGGTGCGGCAGCCGCACGGTCCCCAGCGCCCGGTAACCGGGGAAGGTGAACACGGTGGCGGTGCCGTAGGTGCGCAGCACCACGTGCCTGCCGTCGGGGAAGAACGTGCCGTCGGTGATCAGCCCGGGCACGTCGGCGACCCGGTGGAGCCGGTTGGTGCCGGTCGCGGACAGGTCCGCCGGGGCGGCGTACACCGTGCCGCCGGTGACCGCCTTGGTGACCACGTAGAGCCGGCCGGTGCGCGGCGACCGCAGCAGCGTCTCGGCGTTGTGCGGGCCGTCTGGGTAGACCAGCGTGTAGCGCGGGGCGTTCACCCGACGGGGCAGCCCCCGCTCGCGCACGCGGTAGACGGCGATCGAGGAGCGGCGGAGGTCGTTGTCGCCGATGTCGCCGACCCACACCGACCCGTGGCTGCCCGGCGCGAGCGCCTCCGCGTCACTGGGACGCTGCGAGGAGTACGTCGTGATCACGGCGATCCGGCAGCTCGACTTCGCCACCGCGTACAGGTACGGACCGTCCCCGGAGTCGTTCTCGGTGAACAGCAACGGCCCGTGGTCCACGAGGCCGCTGGACTCCACGATCCGCGGGTTGTGCAGCTGGCACAGCACCCGCGACCGGGCCGTCGGCGGTGGTTGCGGAGCCCCGGCCGCCGGCGCGGGCAGCCCGAGCAGCCCGAGCAGCCCGAGCAGCCCGAGCAGTACGGCCAGCCGGAGGCTAGCCGTGCTGGGCATCGAGCAGCTCCACGAGACGGGGGCGCACGTGCCAGGTGCTGGTCAGCCCGTCCAGCTCGGCGCGCGCCTGCGCGGACGGCCCCGCGCCGGTGCGTACCGCGCGCAGCAGCGAGTTGCGCGGCGTGTGCTTGCTCTCCACGAACTCCACGACGTCCACCCGGTAGCCGGCCAGCCGCAAGGCGCCCGCCCGCAGCGCGTCGGTGAGCGTGTCGGCGAAGCGCTCGCGGAGGATGCCGTGCCGGGTGAGGAGCGGGTACGGCGCCGGGGCCGGCGTCCTGCGCAGCTGGGCGGCCACCTCGTGGTGGCAGCACGGCGCCGCGAGCACGAGCGCGGCACCCCAGCCGACCGCGCAGGCCAGCGCGTCGTCCGTGGCGGTGTCGCAGGCGTGCAGGGCCAGCACCACGTCCGGCCGGCCGGGCAGCACGCCGTCCAGCACCTCGGGAGCGATCGCCCCTTGCACGAAGGTGGCGCTGCCGCCGATCCCCAGCCGGTCCGCGACGGCGGCGTTGTGCTCGCGCGACTGCGCCTTGGTGTCCACGCCCACCACGTGCACCGGCAGCCCGCGCACTGCGGTCAGGTACCGGTGCGCGGCGAAGGTCAGGTAGGCGTTCCCGCAGCCGAGGTCCACCACCCGCAACGGCTCCGCGGCGGTCGGCGTGCGGAGCCGCCCGGAGTCCAGGGCGTCGTCGACGGCGGGGGCCAGTGAGCGCAGGAACTCCTCGACCTGGCGGTACTTCGCCTGCCTGCCGGGCTTGACGGTCCCGTCCTGTCCGGAGATGCCGAGAGCGACGAGCACCGGGTCGTCCTCCGGCAGCAGCCGCGACTTGCTCCGGTCGTGGGACCGGGACGGCTGTGGGCGCGAGCCAGCGGACCGGTTGCTGGTGTGCACGGCGGCCTCCAGCCGCTTCGTGACCCGCAGCTGGTGGGTCTCGGTGGTGGTCTCCACGTGCCAGTTCCCGAACGGCTCGTCGAGCAGGTCGTCGACCACCGCGCGGGCGGGGTCGCCCACCGGGTGGTTGGAGGTGTGCGCCTGGGTGTCGTCGTAGCGGACCACCTGCAGGTGCCGGCCGGCTCTCAGGTCGACGTACCTGAGCTCGACGCGTCGTACGCTCGGCCGCTCGCCCTTGCGGCGACCGGAGCCGACCGCACGCACCAGGGCGTCCGGGTCGAGGATCGACGCGCGCACCCGGGCCAACGCGCGCAGCAGCGGTTCCGGCACTGCTAGCCCCGCACCATGGCTGCGATCACCACGATCACGAGCAGCGCGACGAGGGCGCCCGGGATCACCAGGCGCCGGTATCGGGGGTTCACAGCTTCGAGTTTATCGACCCGCCGTTGACTGGTCCGATGTTGCTATGGCCCCCGGTGGCGGGGTCCGCCTAGCGTCGGCTGAAGCGGCCGCTCGGGGCCGATGCAGCGGCTCACGGGGGCTGCCCGACGGATGGAGATCCCCGTGTTCATTCAGTACATCCAAGGAAAGTGCCAGCGTCCCGACGACCTGCGTCGGCTGCTGGACCGGTGGACGGCCGAGCTGGGGCCGACGGCCCCGGGCTGGCTGGGCAGCACGTACGGGTTCGCGGACAGCACCGACACGTTCTGTGCGGTGGTGCGGTTCGAGTCCCGCGAGGCCGCCGAGCAGAACGCCGCCAAGACCGAGCAGGACCAGTGGTTCAGCGAGCTCCAGAAGTGCTTCATCGGGTCGCTGGAGTTCAAGGACTGCAACGACGTCACGCTGATGCTGGAGGGCGGCTCGGACTCGGCGAAGTTCGTCCAGGTGATACGCGGCAAGGTCGTGGACAAGGACCGCCTGAAGGGGATGGCCCGCTACGACCAGCAGCTGCGCGAGATGCGGCCGGAGATCATCGGCGGCACGCTGGCGCTGGCCGGCGACGGGACGTTCGTGCAGACCATCGCGTTCACCGAGGAGGAGGCGGCCCGCCGCGGCGAGCAGCAGCAGATGCCGCAAGAGGTCGCCACCGACATGGCCGCCTCGATGAACGAGGTCGTCTTCCTCGACCTGCCGCAGCCCTGGTTCGCCTCCCGGCCCTGACAGGCCGGCCCGCCCGCGGGGCACCGGTCGCCGACCTCTCGGTGCCCCGCGGCACGGGCGTGCCCGGGTCAGGCCGCGGAGCCCGCCCGGTGCGGGCGGTCCGGGCAGTCCTGCGGGTCATGGTCCGGGTCATGGTCCGGCTCTGGGTCGTGCTCCGACTCTGGGTCGTGGTCCGGCTGGCCCGCCGCGGTGACGGGGGCGTGGGGGGCGTGGGGGGCGTGCGCCGGGAGACCGAACAGTCCCTTCGACCAGCTGAACACCGCCACCGCGAGCAGCGTGCCGGCCACCGTGGCCGCGCCGCCGCCGATCAGCGTCCAGCGGGCCCCGAAGGTCTGGCCGACCCAGCCGATGACGGGCGCGCCCAGCGGGGTGCCACCCATGAAGATCGTCATGTACAGCGCCATCACCCGGCCGCGCATCATCGGTGACACCGACAGCTGCACGGTCGCGTTTGCGGCCGTGGACAGGGTGAGCGCGGTCAGCCCGATCAGCGGCGTGACGACCGCGAACTCCAGGTAGGAGGGCATCAGGCCGGCCAGCACCTCGGTGAGACCGAACGCGACGGCCGCGCCGATCACCAGCCGGTGACGGGGCATGCCGCGCCGCCGGGCGGCCAGCAGCGCACCCGACAGCGAGCCGATCGCCATGGTGGTGCCCAGCAGGCCGTACTCCCCCGCGCCCTTGTGGTAGACGCCGGTGGCCATCAGCGCCGAGGTCATCTGGAAGTTGAAGCCGAAGGTGCCCGCGAAGAAGACGATGGTCAGCATCAGCATCAGGTCGGTGCGCCCGCGCACGTAGGCGACGCCGGCGCGCACCATGCCGCGCTTGCGGGCCGCCGGCTCCGGGATGTTGAGCTCCTCGGGGCGCATCCGCTGCAGTGCGTAGATCACCGCGCTGTAGCTGACCGCGTTGAGCAGGATCACCCAGCCGGTCGCAGCCACGTCGCTGCCGAGCATCGCGATCAGGCCGCCGGCGAGCGCCGGCCCGACGATCCGGGCCATG
Source organism: uncultured Actinomycetota bacterium (assembly GCA_963839365.1). Taxonomy (GTDB): domain Bacteria; phylum Actinomycetota; class Actinomycetes; order Propionibacteriales; family Nocardioidaceae; genus DASSKA01. The sequence continues at coordinate 289,923 of CAWIUT010000010.1, read as the reverse complement.
TTGAAGGAGGCCGAGTTGAGGCCGACGGCGTTGGTGATGTCATCGGGGTCGACCATCTCGCTGACGAACGCCTGCCGGGCGGGTACGTCGAATGCACGGCCGATGCCGAACACGAACGCGATGACGTACACCTGCCACACCTGAGCGGCCCCGGTGAGGGCCAGCACACCGAGAGCGACGGCGGGAACCGCCATCATCAGCTGGGTCAGCTGCAGCAACCGGCGCTTGGAGAACCGGTCCGCGACGAGCCCGGCGTAGGGAGACAGCAGCAGGATCGGCAGGAACTGGAGACCGGTCGTGATGCCGAGCGAGGTGCCCGAGTGGTGCTGGTGCATGCCGGTCAGCTGCAGGACCAGCCAGTCCTGGGCGATGCGCTGCATCCAGGTTCCGACGTTCGACACGACACCACCGGCTGCGTACAGCCGGTAGTTGTGGTTCGAGAGTGCCCGGAACGTAGGGCTCAAGCGTTGGCCAGCCTTTCGAGGATCGGTGCCGCTTGCCGCAGCACGGTGCGTTCTTCTGGGGTCAGGGCGCGCATCTTGTGCACGAGCCAGGCGTCGCGTCGTTTCCGGTCGGCCGCCAGGGTGAGCGCACCCTTGTCGGCCAGGGCGACGACCACCTGCCTGCGGTCGGTCGCGTGGGGCCGCCGTTCGACGTACCCCTCCTCCTCGAGGCAGTTGACCGTCCGGGTCATCGACGGCGGCTGCACTCGCTCGTGGGCAGCCAGCTCGCCGATCGAGCATGCCCCGTTGCGGAACAGCGCACCGAGCACAGACAGCTGGCCGAGGCTCAGCTCGTTGTCCGGGTCACGCTCGCTGCGCAACCGCCGGTTCAGCCGGGCCACGGAGATCCGCAGTGCGGAGGCGAGGCCGGCGTCGGAGCGGACCAGCTGCTGCACGGACATCATGATGCTTAGCATAACTCATTACCCTTGCTAAGTATTCCGTTTTGTCCATGCAGCCACCCGGGCCGGGGATGGCTCGAGCACCGCTTCCGGGACCATGCCCGACCCGGCGCCGAGCCATGCGGCCCGGTGGTCTGGATCACGCCGAGGCCCGGCGCCGGGACCCACATGGGAATCCAGGGGTTTTCGTGACAGGTTTGGCCCCGGTAGGGAATCTCGGGGAGGAACGGAGGCGCCATGACGCGGCGCGACGACCACGAACGGCTGCTGCACGCCGTCGAGCAGCTGGCCGGGGTGCTCGCCGACGCGGGCATGCCCAGGATGGCGGCACGGGTGTTCAGCTATGCGCTGGCCGACGACGACGACCACTACTCCGCGGGGCAGCTGGCCGAGGCGCTGCGCGTCTCACCCGCGGCCATCTCCGGGGCGGTGCGCTACCTGGTCGCGACGCGGCTGCTGTTCAAGGAGCGCGAGCCCGGCACCCGCACCGACCTGTACCGGATCCACGACGAGGACGTGTGGAGCGCGATCACGCTGGCCCGGGTGGAGATGATGCGCACGTGGGAGGACGCGGTGGACGCTGCGGGCGAGCTGATCGGCTCCCGGCACCGTGGTGGCCGGCGGCTGATGGAGACCAAGGAGTTCTTCCGGTTCAGCCGGGAGGAGACCCTGAGGATGGTCGACCGCTGGAAGCAGCGGCGCGAGGAGCTCTCCTGACCCGACGCCGGGCGGCGGAGGGATCCGGCGTATAGATTCAAGGGCGTGGAGCATCCCGTCGACCCGCAGCGGCCGCAGACCCGTGAGATCGGCCGCAAGACCTACCTGGTCGCCCCCGTGGAGCCGCTCGACGTCGACGGCGTGCGCACCGTGGCGGTCGGCACCGGGCTGTGGCTGCTTGCGTTCTTGCTGCTGCTGCCCTTCTACGGCCGGCTGCACGCCAGCCACCACCTGTGGTGGCTGTGGACCTGCCTGGCCGGCTTCGGGCTCGGCATCATCGGCTGGGACTACTGCCTGCGCCGACGGCGCCGCAGGCGCGCCGCAGCAGCGTCAGCCCGACGCGCAACCGACCCGGGCGCGCGCTAGAACTGCTCGAGGTCGTCCCAGGACAGGGTGTCCAGCACCGGCTCCGGGAGCGGCTGGGGCAGGTTCTTCTTGGACAGCTTCGCCTCCGAGTGGGCGCCACAGCCATGGTCGAAGGAGACCACCCGGCCGTCGTCGTTGGCGTAGGCGTTCGCGCACACCCCGAACATCCGCGACAGCGGGCCGGACAGCCGCATCAGGAAGCCGCAGGTCACGCAGCGCCCCGGGGCCGACTCCACGATCGGCGCGTCCGGGCCGTGACTGCCGTCGTACCAGCGCTGCGCGGCCAGGTCGCGGCCCTCCAGCGACAGCACCCGGCGGCGGCCCAGCGCCAGCTCGTCGATGACCGGCCGCACCGAGTCCTCGTCGACGATCTCGTCGCCGGCGGTGTAGCCGGGCACCAGCCGCGCGTCGCCCTCCTCGGTGGGCAGCAGGTCGCCGGGGCCGAGGTCGCCGGGCTGGACCCGCTCCTTCCACGGCACCCACGGCGGCGCGGTGACGGAGTTGTCGCCGGGCAGCAGCACCACCTCGTCGACCGTCACCGACTTGGCCCGCGCGGCGCGCACGACGGTCACCGACCAGCGCCAGCCGCGGTAGCCGGGCCGGGTGCAGGCGAAGAAGTGGGTGACGACCCGGTTGTCCTCGACGAGGTGGCCGAGGTGCTCACCGACGTCGGCGGCGGCGACTGCCTCGCTCAGCGCCGAGTGGGCCTGCTCCACCGCGGCGACGGCGACGGCGTCCGTCTTCGGGACACGGGCTGCGGTCATCACACGCACGATTCTTCCCCACCACCCCCCGGTCTGTCTCATCGGGAGGGGTGGGGGCGGGCAAGATGGAGCCCATGACGATCGGGTCGGCCGCGCGCCAGGCAGCTCAGGCGTCGGCGCGCGGCGCCCGCTCGGTGGGGGTGGCCACCGGCCGGGCCGCCGGGTTCACGTTCCGCCAGGCCCGGCGCGCCAGCCACGCCGAGGGGGCCGGCGACAGCGGCCTGTACCACCTGATCGAGCTGAACGCGTGCCAGTCCGCCGCCGACGCGGCGGTGGCCATCTCGCTGGCCGGCACCCTGTTCTTCCAGGTGCCCACCGCCCAGGCCCGCGGCCAGGTGGCGCTGTTCCTCGGGTTGACGATGCTGCCGTTCGCGATCGTGGCGCCGCTGGTCGGCCCCTTCCTGGACCGGTTCCGGCACGGCCGGCGCTGGGCCATCGGGGCCACCATGGCCCTGCGGGCGTTCTTGTGCTGGGTGCTCGCCGGGGCGGTGGCCTCCGGCTCGCTGGCGCTGTTCCCGGCCGCCCTCGGGGTGCTGGTCGCCTCCAAGGCGTACGGCGTGACCCGCGCGGCGGCCGTGCCCCGGCTCCTGCCGGAGGGGCTGACCCTGGTGCGCGCGAACTCCCGCATCTCCCTGGCCGGCACGGTCGGTGGCGCGGTGTCCGCGCCGATCGCGGTGCTGGCCGCCCACTTCGGGGCGCAGTGGGCGCTGCGCTACGCGTTCCTGCTGTTCGTGGGCGCCACCATCCTGGCGGTGCTGCTGCCGGCCCGGGTGGACAGCTCCAAGGGTGAGGAGCAGCTCGCGATCGGGATGGGCCCGGACGCCGTCGAGCCGCCCCGGCGCCGCAGCCGGCTGCGGAACGTGACGGGCCGGCTGGTCCGCGGCCGGGTCCCCCGCTCCGTCGTCCTCGCGCTGCGCAGCAACTCCGCGCTGCGCTGGTTGTCGGGGTTCCTGACCATGTATATGGCCTTCCTGCTGCGGGACAAGCCGTTCCCGGGCTGGGAGACCCGGCCCGCGCTGCTGCTCGGCGTGGTGATCGGCGCGGCCGGGCTGGGCAGCACGGTCGGGATCGCGCTGGGCTCGCTGCTCAAGCAGGTGCAGCCCCGGGTCACCGTGGTGGCGGTGCTGCTGCTCGACGTGGCGATGAGCGTGCTGGCCGCGGTGTTCTACGGGCTGCCGACGGTGGCGCTGCTCGGCCTGGTCGCCGGGCTGACCCAGTTGCTGGGCAAGGTCGCCCTCGACGCCACCATCCAGGCTGACGTCCCCGAGCGCACCCGCACCAGCGCGTTCGCGCGCTCGGAGACGCTGCTTCAGCTGTCCTGGGTGATCGGCGGGTTCGTCGGCATCGCCCTGCCGCTGATCCCGCGGCTCGGCCTGGGCGTGGCGGCCGCGGTGCTGGTGGTCGCGGCGGTGTGGGTGACGGCTACAGCTCGAGCTCGTCCGCGAGTGCTCTGAGCAGCTGCGCGGTGGTCTTGGCGGTCTTCGGCTCCGGGTGCCGACCGTTGCGGTAGCCCTTCTCGATCCGCTCCAGCAACCGGTAGAGGTCCTCGATGATGTTCACCATGTCGGCCGGCTTCTTGCGCAGGCCCTTCGACACCGACGCGACCGGCTCCAGCAGCCGCACCTGCAGCGCCTGGTCGCCCTTGCGGCCCTGGGCGACCCCGAACTCCACCCGGGTCCCCGCCTTCAAGGCCGCCACTCCGGCGGGCAGCGCGGAGGCGCGCACGTAGACATCGCCCCCACTGTCCTGGGACAGGAAGCCGAAGCCCTTCTCCGCGTCGTACCACTTGACCTTGCCTGTAGGCACCAGCCGACCTCTTCTACTCATCCAGCTTCTCGGGGGGCGCGCCCGGCAGGGGCCGCCGCAGGCAAGGATATGGCGCCGGGGCGGTTCAGACGAGGGCGTTGTCTCAGCTGCCCGGCCGCACCAGCAGCTCGTTCATGGATCCGGAGCGGAACCCCTTCGGGTCCAGCTCCACCTCGGCGAACCCGGCATCCCGGACGGCGGCCACCACCTCGGTCGCACCGGCCGCCGGCACCTGGTCCCGGTCCACCTCGATGCGGGCCCGGTCGCCGAGGTCGCGCACCCGCAGGTTGCGGACCGGCACCCCGGCGTCCGCCAGCGTGGCCCGGGCCGCCACCTCGGCGCGCTCCACCCGGGCCAGCCGGGCCGGGCTCACCGAGATGCCGTAGGCGATGCGCGAGGACAGGCACGCCGCGGCCGGCTTGTCCCAGGTGGGCAGCCCCCACTGCCGGGAGGCCAGCCGCACCTGCTCCTTGGTCAGCCCGGCGTCGCGCAGCGGGGTGATCGCGCCGCGCTCGTCGGCCGCCCGGATCCCGGGCCGGAACCCGGCCACCGCGTCGTCGGCGTTGGTGCCGGTGGCCACGTGCGCGAACCCGTGCTCGCGGGCCAGCGGCCCGAGCACCTCCAGCAGCTCGGCCTTGCAGAAGTAGCAGCGCTGCCCCGAGTTGGCGCGGTAGCCCTCCCGCTCCATCTCCCGGGTCCGCGGGGTGAACACCCGCACGCCGAGATCACGGGCGAGCTCCAGCGCAGGGCCCCGCTCGCTGCGCGGCAGGGAGTCGGAGTACGCCGTGCCGGCCCCGACGCGTTCCGCGCCGAGCACCCGGACCGCTGCCGCGAGCAGCAGCGCGCTGTCGGCCCCGCCGCTGAACGCCACGAGCACCGACCCGCGGCCGCGCAGGTCCGCCTCCAGCGCGCCCAGGCGCGGGGCCAGGGTCGTCTCGGGACCCGTCTCATGCGTTCCCTGCTCGGTCACCCCGCGGGTCGCCGGGACGGCCGGCTCGGCGGGCCGTTCCGGGCCCACCGTCCGCTCGGGCCGGTCCGGGGCGCTTGACTGCGTTGTCCACACCCCGCCAGCGTATGTCCCGGTTTGCGTTGCGGCGAACCGTAGGGACTGCCACCATTGAGGCCGCATCCGGCGGGGGCTCAGAGTCAGGAGGACGAGGTGGGCTTGCGTGCGCGGCTGGCCCGCGTGGCAGCGGCGGTGGCCGCGGCCGCGCTCGCCGTGAGCGGCGCAGGGGCCGCGTCCGCCGCCCCGGTCCGCACCAGCCGACCGGCCCGTCCCGCCGCGGACTCCCCGTTCCCCACCCGGGCCACGGGCCCGGGGCTGTACCTCGTGACGCTCACCGAGGCGCCGGCCGCCACCTACGCCGGCGGGCTGGACGGCTACCCGGCGACCCGGCCCCGGCACGGCGCCCGGTTCGACCGCACCCGGCCGGCCGTGGCGTCGTACCGGCAGCACCTGATCGACACCCAGAACCGGCTGCTGCACCAGCTCGGCGACCCGGCGGTGGTGTACCACTACACGACCGCGCTCGACGGCTTCGCGGCCCGGCTGTCCGGCGCCCAGGTCAAGCGGCTGCGTAGCACCCCCGGGGTGGCGCTGGTCGAGAAGAGCACGAAGCAGCAGACCGAGACCACAGCGACCCCGCCGGCACCCCCCGCGGCCGTCCACGGCGCGCTCGGCACGCCGGCCGAGGCCGGCAAGGGGGTGGTGATCGGCTTCGTCGACAGCGGCATCTGGCCGCAGAGCCCGAGCTTCTCCGGCCTGCCGCAGAGCAAGCCGGGCGTCTCCCCTGCGGCACCCGGCTTCCACGGCGCCTGCCAGACCGGCGAGCAGTGGACGCCCAGCGACTGCAGCACCAAGATCATCTCCGCGCGCTACTTCGTGAGGGGGTTCGGCCGCGCCCAGGTGGCGGAGGCGGAGTACCTCTCCCCCCGCGACGGCAGCGGCCACGGATCGCACACCGCGTCGGCCGCCGCCGGCGACGACGGGGTGCCGATGGCCATCGACGGCCAGCGGTTCGGCCGCGGGTCGGGGGTCGCGCCGGCCGCGCGGATCGCGGTGTACAAGGCGTGCTGGCTGGCGCCGCTGCCCGCCGACGACGGCTGCACCACCGCGGACACGGTGGCCGCGATCGACCACGCGGTCGCCGACGGGGTCGACGTGCTGGACTACCCCATCTCCGGGCAGCTGCAGCCGGGCACCGACTCGGTCGAGCTCGCCTTCCTGAACGCGAGCGCGGCCGGCGTGTTCGTCTCCACCGCGGCCGGCAACGACGGCCCGGCGGCCGGCAGCGTGCAGCACGCCAGCCCCTGGGTCGCCACCGTAGGCGCCAGCGTGGACCAGCTGTACCAGGGCGCGGTGGACCTCGGCGACGGCACGTCGTACGTCGGAGCGATGGTCTCCGACCACCCGGTGCCGTCCACCGGCATCGTCTTGTCCGCCGACGTCCCGGCGCCCGGAGCCAGCACCGAGGACGCCCGGCTGTGCAACATCGGGGCACTGTCCGCCCAGCAGGTCCAGGGCAAGATCGTGGTCTGCGACCGGGGCGTCATCCCGCGGGTGGACAAGTCGACGGCGGTGTCCCGGGCCGGCGGGGCCGGCATGGTGCTGGTCAACGTCGACCCCGGCAGCATCGACGCCGACGTGCACGCGGTGCCCACCGTGCACGTGGACCTGACCGCCGGGCAGGCGATCAAGGACTACGTGCGCACCCATCCGGGCACCGCGACCGCCTCCCTCGACCCGGCCGGGTCCGACCCCACCGCGCTGCCGCAGGTGGCCGGTTTCTCCTCGCGGGGGCCCACCGCCGCCGCGGGCGGCGACGTGCTCAAGCCCGACCTCAGCGCCCCCGGCGTCAACGTGGTCGCCGCCACCGCACCCGCAGCCGACGCCGACCGGATGTGGGACCTGTCCTCGGGCACCTCGATGAGCGCGGCCGAGGTTGCCGGCCTCGCAGCCTACCTGCGCGGAGCGCACCCGGACTGGTCACCGGCCGAGGTCAAGTCGGCGCTGATGACCACCGCCACCGACGCGCAGGGCACCGCGGGGCCGCTTTCGCAGGGCGCCGGCTACGTCAGCCCGGGACGAGCGCTCCACCCGGGCCTGGTGTTCCCGGCCGGGATCGCCGACTGGCGCGGTTTCCTGGCCGGCCAGGGCCTGCGCTACGACCGCAACGCCGGACCCGCCCCCGAGCGGCTGCGGGCCGCCCAGCTCAACTCCCCGTCGATCGCGCTGGGCGAGCTGGTGGGCCATGCGACGGTACGCCGTACCGTCACCAACCTGTCGAAGCGGGCGGAGACCTTCGACGCCTCGGTGAGCGGGCTGAACGGCGTGCAGGTGTCGGTGCACCCTTCCACCCTCACCCTGGCGCCGGGACAGTCGGGCACGTTCCGGGTGCGGTTCGCCTCGCTGTGGAACGCCCCGGTCGACAGCTGGTCCAAGGGGTACCTGACCTGGACCGGGCTGACCCACCAGGTGCGTATCCCGATCGTGGTCGCGCCGCGGCTGGTCGCGGCCCCGGACGCGGTGGACGGCACCGGGTCCACCGGGTCGCTGACCGTGCACGGCACCTCGGGCACCAACACCCCGGTGCGCCTGACCACCGCCGGCCTGGTGCCGTCGGCTCCGACCCCGGTCAGCGTGGCGGCGGGGCACTTCGACCCGGCGACCCCACAGGCCGGCGGCGACAGCTTCTCCACGCAGCTCCAGGTGCCGGCGGGCGCGCAGGTCGCCCGGGTGCAGGTGAGCGCGGACCACGCAGCCGACGACCTGGACCTGTACCTCTACCACGACGGCCACCTCGTCGCGCAGGCCACCGACGCGGGCGCCGACAAGACGCTGACCGTGCCGCGGCCCGACCCGGGCACCTACACCGTCTACGTCACCGCCACCTCGGTCGGCTCCGGAGCCGACGCCACCGGCGAGCTCTACAGCTGGGTGCTCGGCCCCGACGACGGGGGCAAGCCGCTGTCCTTCAACCCGGACACGGTGGGCGCGGCCGCGGGCTCGCCGTTCGCCTACACCGCCTCCTGGGAGGGGCTGGGCACCACCGAGCGCTGGCTGGCTGCGATCGGCTACGAGGGGTCCAGCCACCAGACGCTGCTCGAGGTGCGCTGACCGGGTCGGCGGGTCATCCGGCCGGCTGGGCCAGACCGAGCCGCCGGGCGGACTCCTCCCGCATCTCCACCTTGCGGATCTTGCCGGTGACCGTCATCGGGAACTCGTCGACGATGAGCACGTAGCGCGGGATCTTGTAGTGCGCGAGCCTGCCGGTGGCGAACTCACGCACCGCGTCGGCGTCCAACGGCCGGCGAAGACCAGTGCCGTTGTCCTTCAGCTTGATCCAGGCGCACAGCTCCTCGCCGTACTTCTCGTCCGGGACGCCGACCACCTGGACGTCCTCGATGTCGGGGTGGGTGTAGAGGAACTCCTCGACCTCACGCGGGTAGATGTTCTCCCCGCCGCGGATCACCATGTCCTTGATCCGGCCGACGATGTTGCAGTAGCCGTCCTCGCGCATCTCGGCGAGGTCGCCGGTGTGCATCCAGCCGTCGACGTCCACGGCCTCGGCGGTCTTCGCGGGATCGTCCCAGTAGCCGATCATCACCGAGTACCCCCGGGTGCACAGCTCGCCCGGCGTGCCGCGCGGGACGGTCCCGCGGCTGACCGGGTCGACGACCTTGATCTCCACGTGCGGGTGCACCCGGCCGATGGTCGCGGTGCGCCGCTCCAGGTCGTCGTCGCTGCGGGTCTGCGCGGACACCGGGGAGGTCTCGGTCATCCCGTAACAGATGCTGACCTCCTCCATGTGCATGTCGTTGATGCAGCGCTTCATCACCTCCACCGGGCAGATCGAGCCGGCCATCACCCCGGTGCGCAGCGTGGACAGGTCGTAGGAGCCGAAGTCCGAGGCGTTCTGCATGGCAATGAACATCGTCGGCACGCCGTAGACGCCGGAGCAGCGCTCCTCCACCACCGCCTTCAGCGTGGCGGTCGGGTCGAACCCCGGGCCCGGGATGATCATCGCGGCGCCGTGGCTGGTGCAGCCGAGGTTGCCCATCACCATCCCGAAGCAGTGGTAGAAGGGCACCGGGATGCACAGCCGGTCCGCTGGCGTGAAGTTGATCAGCTCGGTGGTGAAGAACCCGTTGTTGAGGATGTTGCGGTGCGACAGCGTCGCACCCTTGGGGTAGCCGGTGGTGCCGGAGGTGTACTGGATGTTGATCGGGTCGGTGTTCGCACATGTCGACATCCGCTGCGGGAGCGCGTCCTCGGGGAGCCCCTCCCCCTCGGCCAGCAGCTCCGCCCAGTCCGACGTACCGATGTAGACCACGCGCTCCAGCGCCCGGCAGTCGTGCCGCACCTCGTCGACCATCCCGCGGTAGTCGCTGGTCTTGAACGACTCGGCGGAGACCAGCATCCGCAGGCCGGACTGGTTGAGCGCATAGGCGAGCTCGTGGGTGCGGTAGGACGGGTTGACGTTGACCAGGATCGCGCCGACCTTCGCGGAGGCGTACTGCACCAGCGTCCACTCGGCGCAGTTGGGGGCCCAGATCCCCACCCGGTCGCCCTTGGCGATGCCGGCGCCGATCAGCCCGCGCGCCAGGGTGTCCACGTCGCGGTCCAGCTCCGCATAGGTCCAGCGGCGCCCGGTGGCGCACTCGACGAGCGCCTCCCGGTCGCCGTAGGTCCGGGCGATCCGGGCGAAGTTGTCGCCGATCGTCTCCTCGATGAGGGGTGGGGTGGTCTCTGCGCGCGCGTAGGACTCCATGGGCACATCTTGTCTCTCCGACACCCGGGTGTCGACGGTTGCCGGCACCCGAACGTGACCTTTCGCACGCGGTGTCGTTATCCGGCCATGACGCACGCCCCGGGCGTGCGCAGGAAAGGGATGACGCATGGTCCTCGCCCGTCGCACGCCCCGCAGCACTGCCCTCGGACTGGCCGCCGTCAGCGCCGTGCTCGGCACGGCCCTCACCGCCGGTGCGGCCGCGTCCGCGTCCACGCCGACCGAGGGGTCGGTGTCGGACACCAGCACCACGACCTCCTGGTCCGGCGGCCCGTTCGCGGTCCCCAACGTGACCGCCGAGGCGAGCGGCCAGCCGGACTGCACCGCTCCCTCCTCCTGCGACGACTACACGCTGCACGTGAGCACCCCTGCGGGGTACGGCACCGACCACCAGCTGGTGGTCAAGGTCGGCTGGCAGAACACCGCCGCCGACTTCGACGTCTACGTGCTCGACGCGCAGGGCGCCGTAGTCGGCACCGCAGCGTCCAGCGCGGACCCCGAACGGGTGGTGCTCCCGCCCACCAGCGGCGACTACACCGTGCGCGTGGTGCCGTTCGCGCCGCTGGGGCAGACGTACGACGCGACCGCCACCCTGGCCACGAAGCCGGCGAACCCGGCCCCCGGCACGGACACCCCTCCCGGCTTCACCAACTACCCGGCCCCGAGCAGCCTGAGCAACACCGACAACGCCGGTGAGCCGTCCATCGGCACCGACTTCAACACCAACGCGACCTTCTACCAGGCCTACACCTCGACCTACCAGGTGAGCTTCGACGACTCCACGGCTCCGGCCACCGCAACGTGGAGCGACGTGTCCGCGAGCGCGGCGAACGGCTGCCCGCAAGGCGGCCTGACGAGCCTGGACCCGATCCTCTACACCGACCACCAGACCGGTCGGACGTTCGAGTCGCAGCTGTCCGGGCAGGACTCCCTGACCTGCTTCACCGACGACGGCGGCAGGACCTGGACACCCAGCACCGGCGGCGGCATCCCGAGCGGTGTCGACCACCAGACCATCGGCGGCGGCCCGTTCTCCCAGAACGGCGTCGGCGGGACCGGGCTCTACCCGAACGCGGTCTACTACTGCAGCCAGGACATCGCGACCGCGTTCTGCGCCGTGTCACGGGACGGTGGGATCACGTTCGGCGCGGGTGTTCCGACGTACAGCCTCCTCGACTGCGGCGGCCTGCACGGTCACCTCAAGGTGGCGCCGGACGGCACGGCGTACCTGCCGAACAAGAGCTGCGGCTCCACCCAGGCGGTCGTGGTGTCGAAGGACAACGGCACCACGTGGACGGTCGAGCCCGTGCCGGGCAGCACGCCTGGTGACTCCGACCCGTCGGTGGGCGTCGGTGGCAACGGCACCGTCTACTTCGGGTACGTCGGCGCGGACGGTCGGCCGGGCGTCGCGGTCAGCCACGACCAGGGCAAGACCTGGCAGTACGACCAGACCGTCGGCACGGAGTACGGCATCCAGAACGCGGTGTTCCCCACCGTGGTCGCCGGTGACGACGACCGCGCCGCGTTCGCCTACCTCGGCACGCCCACCGGCGGCAACTACCAGGATGCGACGAGCTTCAAGGGCGTGTGGCACCTGTACGTCGACACGACCTACGACGGCGGCAAGACCTGGGTGACCAGCGACGTGACGCCGAACGACCCGGTTCAGCGCGGCTCCCTGTGCACGGCCGGAACCACCTGCGGCAGCGACCGCAACCTGTTGGACTTCATCGATGCGACGATCGACGACCACGGCCGCGTCGAGGTCGCCTACGCCGACGGTTGCACCGGGGCCTGCGTCAGCGATCCGTCCCAGAACAACCACGACGCGTACGCGACCATCGCCCGGCAGAGCACCGGGAAGACGCTGTTCGCGAAGTACGACCCGGCCACCACCAACCTCACCCTGTCGTCGCTGGACGTGACCCGACGCAACGGGGAGTACGTCGCCACCACGGTGGTGAAAGACACCGGAACCACCCCGGTGGGGGGCGCGCAGACCCAGGTGCTGGCCAACCGGAAGCAGGTCGGCCTGACGGCGATCACCGACCTGGCCCCGGGCGGGTCCACGACGCTGCGGTTCACCTGGCCGGCCACGGGGAGGAGCACGTCGCAGGTCACCGCCGTCGTGGACCCGGACAACGTGATCGCCGAGAGCGACGAGGCCGACAACAAGCTGGTGCAGGACATCAGGTGATGACCGGCCTCTCGAGCGGCGCGGCCCTCGTCGGCGCGACCGTGCTGGCCGTCTCGCTGTGCGGGTGCGAGAGCGCCGCACAGCGGGCGGCGGACCACGCGCTGCGGCAGGCGGCGGACACGAGCGTGTGCCGGTCCGCGGCGAAGCCGGTGACGGTGCCCTCGTCCCGGTTCCCCGCGGCCTTCCCCTTCCCCGCGCGGACCACCGTCTACCACGTGGAGGATCGCCGGACGGACGGCACGATCGCCACCGCGATCTCGTCCCTGCCGTTCCGGCGGGTGCTGGCCTTCATGAACCACGAGGTGGTCGCCGCTGGGTTCCGTCACGTGACCGGGGAGACCGAGCAGCACGACGCCGAGGCGAGCTGGGTGGGGCACGGCGAGCGCGGCCGATGGGCGATCCGCGAGTCCGGCAGCTGCACCGGCCAGACCCTCATCCAGGTGCTCGCCGCCCGTTCGACCTCCTCCTGATCCGACTGCAACGGATCGGGGCAGTACCGTGGGGAGGATGTCCGGGTCCTCCGCGCCGCGCTCGCTGGCCGACCAGCTCCGGGGCTGGTCGGACGCAGAACCTGGTCCGCCTGCTCGCGGACCGGCCCGACCTCGCCTCACCGGCCCCGCAGGACTCCGGCCAGCTGGCCTCACGCGCCGGCACCCGCGCCTCGGTCACCCGGGCCGTCGACCAGCTGGCCGTGCTGGAGCTGGCGGTGCTCGATGCCGCGGTCGCCCTGGGCGGCGCCACCACGCTGGAGCAGCTGCGCGCCCACGTGCACGCCGACCCCGACCTGGTGACGCAGGCGGTGGACGTGCTGCGCGCCCGGGCGCTGCTGTGGGGGGTGCCCGATCAGCTGCGGGCGCTGAGCGCGGTCTGCGACGTGGTGCGTACGACGGTCAGCGGGCTCGGGCCCACGGCGGCGACGTTGCTGGCGTCGTACGGCCCCAACCGCGTCACCACCCTGGCGCGGGACCTCGGGATCACCGTGTCGGGTGACCGGGACAAGGACATCACCACGATCGCCGAGCAGCTCGCGGACGCCGAGCTGGTGACCGCTCTGGTCGAGGAGCTCGACGAGCCGGCCCGCGCGATCCTCGACCGCCTGGAGGGCGACGCCACCGAGGGCCGGGTGGAGTCCACCGACCGGCCGGTGTCGCGGGACGACGCCCGCACCCCGGTGGACCAGCTGCTGGCCCGGGGGCTGGTGATCGCCCGCGACCGGTGGCACGTCACGGTGCCGATGGAGGTGGCGGTCGCGCTGCGCGGCGGGCACACCACCCGCACCCCGGTCGACGAGGTGCCCGCACTGCTCACCGCCGAACGCAGCCGGCAGCTGGTGGACCGGGCGGCCGCGGGCGCGGCGTTCGAGCTGGTGCGCCGCATCGAGCTGCTGCTGGAGCACTGGGGCGTCAGGCCGCCCGCGGTGCTCCGCGGAGGCGGGCTCGGCGTCCGCGACCTGAAGGCCACCGCCGAGCTGCTGCACGTCGACGAGCCGACCACTGCGCTGCACGTGGAGCTGGCCGCCGCAGCGGGTCTGCTCGCGATCGGCAACACCGATGACCTGGACGCCGCGTGGCTGCCGACCGACGCGTTCGACGTCTGGGTGGCCGGCGAGGTCGCCGACCGCTGGGCGCGCGTCGCCTCCGCCTGGATGCAGACTCCACGGCTGGTCGGGCTGGTCGGCAGCAGGGAGCCCGGCGGCAACCGCCGGCTGAACGCCCTCGGCGCCGACCTGGAACGTCCCTGGCTGGTCGAGACCCGCCGCACCGCGCTGGAACAGCTGGCGGCACTGCCCGCCGGCCAGGTGCTCGGGGCCGGCACCGGCGTGGCCTCGCTGGTGTCCCGGGTCAAGTGGCTGCGCCCCCGCCGACCCCCGCAGCGGTCCGAGGCGATCACCTGGACGATGGCCGAGGCCGCGGTGGTCGGGGTGACCGGTCTCGACGGGCTCTCCACGCATGGCCGGGCGCTGCTGGAGGCCGATGACCCGGGGCACGCCGCCCCGGCGGCCCTGCAGCCGCTGCTGCCCGAGCCCGTCGACCACGTGCTGCTCCAGGCCGACCTGACGGCGGTCGCCCCCGGCCCGCTCGAGCAGGACCTGGCGCGGCGGCTGGCGGCGATGGCCGACGTGGAGTCCCGGGGCGGCGCCACCGTGTACCGGTTCACCACCGAGTCGGTACGCCGGGCCTTCGACGCCGGCTGGTCGACGGCCGAGGTGCACGAGTTCGTGAGCTCGTCCTCCCGCACTCCCGTCCCGCAGCCGCTGGTGTACCTGATCGACGACGTGGCCCGCCGGTTCGGCACGATCCGTGCGGGGGCCGCCGAGTCGTTCCTCCGCAGCGACGACGAGACCGCGTTGGCCGAGCTCGTGCACCATCCCAAGGCGGCCTCGTTGCGGTTGCGCCGGATCGCGCCGACGGTCGTGATCAGCGACGTTCCGCTCGACGTGCTCCTGCCCCGGCTGCGCGAGCTCGGCGCCGCACCCGTGGTCGAGGCCCCGGACGGCACGGTCCGGCTGGCCCGCCGGGAAGGGCACCGCGCCCGGTCCCCACGCACCCACGCCGGCGGACAGGCCCGCGGTTCTGCCCGCGCCACCGCCCGGATCTCGGCGACGGTCAACGCGATCCGTGCCGGCGACGAGGCCGCCGCGCACCGTCCCCGGGAGGCAGGCCAGGCCAGCACCACCGGGCCGAGCGCCACCCTGGCGGTGCTCCGGGAGGCCGCCGACGCCGGCGCCAGCGTCTGGATCGGCTACGTCGACAACCACGGCAGCACGGTCGAGCGGGTGGTCGACCCGGTGAAGGTCGAGGACGGCTGGCTGTCCGCGTTCGACCACCGGGTCGAGGAGGTGCGGTCGTTCGCGGTGCACCGGATCACCGGCGTCAAGCCGCTGTGACCGGTGGGTCCCTCGTCGCCCTCGGTCCCCCGGTCAGGTGACCGATTGCCCTGGGAGTCTCCGCCGGCGCTTCCTCGCGTCTAGTCTATGGCGCGGAGACCTCGGTCGTCGGCCGCCCTCCTGGCCCAGCACCTGCGTGTCACTGCGTGCGGCGTCGTCGGTCACGACCAGCAGCAACACGTCAGGGCGCGGCCCGACGGCGGTCAAGCCCACAGCTCGCGCACAACCACATGGGATGGCCAACGAGCGGCCGTGGGGCTCGGTCACGAACCTCGACGCCACGCAGACCCTTCCGGTGTGGCTGCATCGCGCCGGCTACCGAACCGGGATGGTCGGCAAGCACCTCAACGGTTACCCGCGCCCCGGTCGGACGAGATCCGTGCCGCCCGGCTGGGACCAGTGGCGGGTGCCTGTCCGCGGCATCTACGACTACCGGCACTTCGCGGTCAACGTGAACGGTTCGCTCGAGCGGTACCAGCGCTACCAGACCGGTTACGTGCGCGAGGCGACCACCGCGATGATCCGGCGGTTCGCCCGGGCCCGTCGGCCGTTCTTCGTCTGGACCAGCTTCCTGGCGCCGCATGTCGGTGTTCCCGTGGAGCGCGACGACCCCACCACCAGCGGGCCGAAGACGCCCGCAGTCGGCCGGCGGCACAGGGATGCGATGGCGGGGCGCATCGTGCCCCGCACCAGGGCGCTCGACGAGCGGGAGCTTTC
The DNA here is from genome assembly GCA_963839365.1 of uncultured Actinomycetota bacterium. Taxonomy (GTDB): domain Bacteria; phylum Actinomycetota; class Actinomycetes; order Propionibacteriales; family Nocardioidaceae; genus DASSKA01. Next base: position 273,776 of record CAWIUT010000010.1, on the reverse strand, counting down.
CGACAAGAGCGCCTACCTGGCGGGGCTGCCCGGCTGCCTCTCCGCGCCCTCGACGAGGCCCATCAGCAGCGCCTCGCCGACGTCACCGCCACGATCGTTGCGGCCACCGGCGCCCGGCCGACGCTGTCCATGCACGGGGCGGCGCCGTCCCTGCCCTTCCTCGGGGAGACCCACCTCTGGAGCGGGATCCGCACCGCCGACGACAAGGTGCTGCTCCGGTGGTGGGACGGCTTCGAGGAGGTCTACGACCTGCACACCGACCCGCAGCAGCTCGATGGCGGTGTCTCGCCTGCCGAGCGAAGGTACGTGGCACGGCTCCGGGCAGGGCTGGACCGGCTTGACGGATGCATCGGGTCGGCCTGCTCCTCGGTGCACGTGCTCGGTTCAACCCGGTGATTCAACCCGGTGATTCAACCCGGTGATTCAACCCGGTGATTCAACCCGGTGAATACGCACCTGGGCCTTACACCGCCGGCCGGTTGAGCGCACCGGTAACCTGCACGCATGGACTTTGTGCGTTACGCCGAGCGCGCCGCGGAGCTCGTGAACGGCGACCTCGACGACGCCGACGGGCTGCTCGCCGTGCTGCACGACCGCGCCTGGCTGCACGCGGAGGTGACCGAACGGGACGCCACGGCGCTGCGCCGGTTCTGCAAGGAGCTGCGCTCGGTCTTCGAGGCCTCGGATGCCGGCGACGAGGAGGCAGTGGTGAGCCAGCTGAACGCGCTGCTGGCCAAGCACCCGGTCACGCCGTACATCGCGGGCAGCAAGGGCGGCGAGAGGTGGCACATGCACGTAGCCGATCGGTCCTCGTCGGTGGCCGAGCTGCTGATCGCCGAGTCCCTGATGGGGCTGGCCACGCTGGTCTGCGACCTCGGCGCCGGCCGGCTCGGGGTCTGCCACGCCAGCCCGTGCGACAGCGTGTTCGTGGACACCTCGCCGAACCAGTCGCGGCGGTACTGCTCCGACCGGTGCTCGTCCCGCGCCAACGTGGCGGCCTACCGGGCCCGCCAGAAGCAGCTCGCCGCCGCAGGAGCCGCCAAGTGAAGACCACCCCACGAAGCTCGCTGCGCTCGCACCTGCGAGGGGACTCCGCATGAACGACGGACCGCTGATCGTCCAGTCCGACAAGACCCTGCTGCTCGAGGTCGACCACGAGCGCGCCCAGGACGCCCGCAAGGCGATCGCGCCCTTCGCGGAGCTGGAGCGCTCCCCCGAGCACATCCACACCTACCGGCTGACCCCGCTCGGGCTCTGGAACGCCCGCGCGGCCGGGCACGACGCCGAGCAGGTGGTCGACACGCTGCTGGAGTACTCCCGCTACTCGGTGCCGCACGCGCTGCTCGTCGACGTCGCCGAGACGATGGCCCGCTACGGACGGCTGCGCCTGGACAAGCACCCCGGCCACGGACTGGTCCTCACCACCACCGACCGTCCGGTGCTGGAGGAGGTGCTGCGCGCGAAGAAGGTCAAGCCGATGCTCGGCGAGCGGGTCGACGAGGACAGCGTGGTCGTGCACCCGTCCGAGCGCGGCAACCTCAAGCAGGCGCTGCTCAAGCTCGGCTGGCCGGCGGAGGACTACGCCGGTTACGTCGACGGCGAGGCGCACCAGATCGACCTTCGCGAGGACGGCTGGACGCTGCGCGAGTACCAGCGCGATGCCACGGAGTCCTTCTGGCACGGCGGCTCCGGGGTCGTCGTGCTGCCGTGCGGGGCCGGCAAGACGCTCGTCGGCGCGGCCGCGATGGCCCGCGCCAAGGCGACCACGTTGATCCTGGTCACCAACACGGTCGCGGCCCGGCAGTGGAAGGACGAGCTGGTACGTCGTACCTCCCTCACCGAGGACGAGATCGGCGAGTACTCCGGCACCCGCAAGGAGATCCGGCCGGTCACCATCGCGACGTACCAGGTGATGACCACCCGCCGGAAGGGGGTCTACTCCCACCTCGAGCTGCTCGACGCACGGGACTGGGGGCTGGTCGTCTACGACGAGGTGCACCTGCTCCCGGCGCCGATCTTCCGGATGACCGCCGACCTGCAGGCCCGTCGGCGGATCGGGCTGACCGCCACGCTGGTCCGCGAGGACGGCCGGGAGGGCGACGTGTTCAGCCTGATCGGCCCCAAGCGGTACGACGCACCCTGGAAGGACATCGAGTCCCAGGGCTGGATCGCCCCGGCGGACTGCGTGGAGGTGCGGGTCACGCTTCCGGAGTCCGAGCGGTTCGTCTACGCGACCGCTGAGCCCGACGAGCGGTACCGGCTGGCGTCGTGCACAGCGGCGAAGACCGGCGTGGTGCGCCAGCTCGTCGAGAAGCACGCCGGCGAGCCGACCCTGGTGATCGGGCAGTACATCGAGCAGCTCGACGAGATCGGCGAGCTGCTGTCCGCTCCGGTGATCAAGGGCGACACCCCGATCAAGGAGCGCGAGCGGCTGTTCGCGGCGTTCCGGACCGGGGAGATCGACCTGCTCGTGGTCTCCAAGGTGGCCAACTTCTCCGTCGACCTGCCCTCGGCGGCGGTGGCGATCCAGGTGTCCGGCTCGTTCGGGTCCCGGCAGGAGGAGGCGCAACGGCTCGGCCGGCTGCTGCGTCCGAAACAGGCTCAGCCCGACGGCTCCGCCAAGACTGCGCGGTTCTACGCCGTGGTGTCCCGCGACACCGTGGACGCCGACTTCGCCCAGCACCGGCAGCGGTTCCTCGCCGAGCAGGGCTACGCCTACCGGATCATGGACGCCGACGACATCACCACTGCGTGAGCGCCGCTGCCGACAAGGGGCGGCAGCGGCCGGCCCGGGCTGCGGGCGTCACCTTGTCCGGGCCCGGTCGTTGGAACTCACGTGCGATGGCTCTGTGCGCTTGCCTGCTCCCTCCTGGTGCTGACCGGGCTCGACACCGCGTCCGGCACCTGGGCGGCAGCCGACAGCGCTCGGCCGCACCGGTACGGCGAGGTGCTCAACATCCTTCCGCCGGGCAACGCCGGCAACGTCGACGCCGAGCAGCTCGCCGGCCTGGGGCCGGGGAAGGCGGTCGGCGGTCCCGGTTCACTGCTGTCCGGGCTGCAGGACGCCAAGAGCTTCTTCACCACCGCCACCCCGTCCCACCCGGCCGACTTCGCCGACCAGCTGGAGAAGTACGACGCGCTGAACACCGTTGACCCCGACACGCTGACCGACACCCAGCTGGGCAGCTACTTCAAACAGGCCCCGCTGGGGGTGAACCCCGCGGACGTGGTGCGCACCGAGCATCCGCGGCCGGGGGTCACCATCCGCTGGGACAAGGAGGACGTGCCGCACATCCACGGGCGCACCGAGGCGGATGTCGCCTACGGGGCCGGCTACGCGGACATCGAGACCCGGATGTTCCTCACCGACGTGCTGCGGCACACCGGCTCGGCGACCATGGCTCAGTTCGTCGGTCCCACGAAGGCGAACATCGCCCAGGACGCCGCCCAGCTGCGCGTCGCCCCCTACACCCCGAAGCAGCTGAACCAGCAGATCACCAACCTCGCCAAGCGGTCTCCGCAGGCCCGTCGGCTGGTGCACTCCTTCGACGCTTACATCGCCGGCATGAACTCCGAGCAGAAGCACCTGTGCCCGGCCAGCACCGCGTCGGTGCCGTTGCCCGGTGGTCTGGGGTCGGGCTTCGGCAGGCACTGCCCGGTCGAGTACGCCGCACTGCAGCGACCCCCTACGCCGTACACCCGCGCGGACATCGTCTCGATCGCCTCGCTGGTCGGCGGCATCTTCGGCACCGGCGGCGGAGGTCAGTACACCAACGCGATGTGGCTGCAGCAGCTCCAGCAGCGGTTCGGCGGCCGTCGCGGCCGGCGGATCTACAACGACCTCCGCGAGAAGAACGACCCGGAGGCGCCGGTCACCTCACCGGTGCGCGCGCCGTACGGCGGGCGGGGCGGCGTGCACCCGAACCGGCCCGGTGTCGCGCTGCCGGACCTGCACCCGACGGCGACCGCGTTGGCGACCGGTGCGCTCGTGAACCCGGACGGGTCGCTGTCGGCTCCGCCGTCCGGCGCTGCCGGCAACCAGGGCGACGCCAGCACCACCGCTCCCCAGCAGGGATCGAGCGCGGCGGGGTCCGGGGCGGACCCTGCCCTCGAGGCCCAGCAGATCGAGGGCAGCCTGCAGCGTGCCATGCAGGGCGAGCTGGTGGGGATGAGCAACGCCCTGCTCGTCGACGCGAAGCACTCGGCGACCGGCCACCCGGTGGCGGTGTTCGGCCCGCAGACCGGCTACTACGCCCCGCAGCTGCTGATGGAGGAGTCGCTGCAGGGGCCGCACGTCGCGGCACGCGGGGTCTCCTTCGCGGGGACGAACTTCGTGGTCGAGCTCGGCCGCGGCGTGGACTACGCCTGGTCGGCGACCTCGCCGTACACGGACATCACCGACACCGTGGTCCAGCGGTTGTGCAACACCGACGGGAGCAGGCCGACGGTGACCTCCACGGCGTACGTCGACGAGCAGGGCCGGTGCCGGCCGATGGTCGACTACCGGCACACCGAGACCGGGCTGCCGAACATCGCGTCCCAGGCCGCACCGGCCCGGATCTCGTTCCTGGTGCTGCGCACCGACCACGGGATCGTGCGGCTGCGCACCACGCTGCATGGCCGTCCGGTGGCCGTGGTGGCCGACCGGTCGACGTACATGCACGAGCCGGACTCGGTGCTCGGCTTCCTGCACCTCGACGACCCCCGCTTCGTGCACGACGCGCACAGCTTCATGCGGGCGGCGTCCGGGATCCAGTACACGTTCAACTGGTACTACGCCGACAGCCGCGACATCGCCTACTACAGCTCCGCGCGGCTGCCGGTGCGGGCCCCCGGCACCGACCTGGACCTGCCCCGGTGGGGCTCGGCGAAGTACGACTGGAAGGGTTTCGAACCGTTCCGCGCGCATCCGCACGTGATCGACCCCGCGCAGGGCTTCATCGCGAACTGGAACAACAAGCTCGCGCCTGGTTTCGCCTCCGCCTCCGAGGTGTGGGGTGACGGGCCGGTCTACCGCAGCCTGACGCTCACCGACCGGATCAAGGCCCTGCTCCGGTCGGGGAAGCCGGTGACCCGGGCCGACCTCGTCGGCGCGATGATCGACGCCGGCACCGTCGACGTGCGAGGCGCCTACGTGCTGCCTTATGTGCTGAAGGTGATCGGCACCCCGCACAACCGCGTGGACGCGCAGGCAGTGCGGCTGCTGCGACGCTGGGTCGCCGACGGCGCCCACCGCGTGGACCGGACCCGCAGCGGTGCCTACGCGCACCAGGCGGCGATCGACCTGTTCGACACGTGGTGGGACCCCTCGGGCGCCGGCGCCTCGTGCGCGCCGGCCTGCGGGTTCACGCTGCCGAAGGACGCGATGCGCCACGGGCTGCACCGGTTGGTGAACCGGCTGCCCGAGCCGCTCGACGATCACCCGCGCGAGCACATCGGCTCCGCCTTCAACGGGATCTCGTGGTACGGCTACCTCAACAAGGACCTGCGCCGGGTGCGGGGGCTTCGGGAGCGTGCGCCGTACTCCCGGCTCTACTGCGGGCCGCTGGCGCACTGCCGGAAGGCGCTGCGTCGGTCCTTGCACGCCGCGGTCCGGGCCGCGATGGCCACCGAGAACGTCGGCACCCCGGCGGCGCTCACCTACGACAAGACCCGCGACGACATCATCTCGGTGACCGCCGGAGTGGTGGGTGTCCGGCCGATCGACTGGCAGAACCGGCCGACGTTCCAGCAGGTGGTGCAGTTCTGGGCCCACCGCTGAGCGTTCTGCTGCCCGACTCGGGCGTGCCCGAGGGTCCGTCGGCGGTGCGGCCACAACGTCGCAGACGGGCCGCAGTGGCCCCCCGCCCGGCCGGCGCAGGGGCCATAACGTCGCAGGTGGGCCGCAGTTGCCCCGGGTGCCGTCTCAGCCGACGGCGCGGAAGACGATCGTCTCGGTGAAGCCCTGCCCGTCCACCTGGACCGCGTAGCAGCCCGGCGAGCGCACGTAGATGTCGCTGGGGAAGGACTCCGCCACGTGCCGGGCGGTCGGGTGCAGGCCGTCGCGGACGTAGACCAGCCGGGAGAACCCGCGTAATTGGCCGAGACGACCCAGATGACCTTCTCCTCGTACCACCCGTTCTTCGCACGCGAGACCTGCACCTGGTGCGTCGGCCTGGTGTGGACGGCAGGTGCAGCGGCTTGCGGACGGCGACCACCTTGGCGGGGTGGCAGCCCTGCCAGACGCAGCGGCCGGCGCTGGTGGACCCGCTGGGGGCAGCCCGATGGCCAGCACCACGGCGGCCACACCGGCGAGCACGCCGGCACGGCGCTGCCTCCGCATCCTGTGGGCCAGCCCCTTGGCCGCCTGGCTCTTCACGGTGCCGACCGAGCAGCCGAGCGTGTCCGCGGTCTCGGCCTCGGACAGGTCGCAGTAGTAACGGAGCACGACGGTGGCGCGCTGCCGCCGCGGAAGCTCCGCGAGCGCCCGCAGCACCACCTCACGCAGCTCCACCTCCGCCTCGGCGTCGTGGGGATCGCTCCTCGAGCACCGCGGTCGGCTGCTCGCCTCGCCAGGCACGACGCCACCAGATGGCGTAGGTGGTGAACAGCACCCGTCGTACGCAGGCCTCAGCAGCCACACGGCCCGCAGCAGCGTCCCGGAGCGTGCCTCGACGAACCCGTCGAAGTCGGCCGGCTCGGACATCGATCACCCCTTCGCACGATGATGACGACCTGGGGCGCCGCCGGCGTTGCCCCGGACAGGAAGAAGATCTTTCAACCACCCTCCGTTCTCACTAGAGTGGGTGCACACCGGGGCGAGGAGACGACGATGCCGACAGAGTCCGAGCGAGCAGAGCTGGAGGCCCGCCGCGCGAAGCTGCGCGAGCAGTACCTGCGCCCCCCGGACGAACGCCCGTCCTCGCCCGGCCGGGGCATCCACCACGCGGCGCTGATCTGCTCCGACGTCGAGCAGACGATCCGGTTCTACCAGGACCTGCTCGGCTTCCCGCTCGTCGAGCTGGTGGAGAACCGCGACTACCCCGGCTCCTCGCACTTCTTCTTCGACCTCGGCAACCAGACCCTGCTCGGCTTCTTCGACTTTCCCGGTCTGGGGCTGCAGCCGGGCGTGGAGTCGATCGGCAGCGTGCAGCACATCGCGATCTCCTCGCCGCGCCCCCGGTGGGAGGAGATCCGCAAGCGGCTCGACGGCGCCGGGGTGGCGTACGACGGACCGCAGCGCGGCATCGAGGAGTCGATGTACTTCAAGGATCCCGACGGCATCCAGATCGAGATCCTCAGCGACCCGCTGATGCACTTCGGGGGCCGCCAGCTCGACGAGTAGCGGCGTACTCGCGCGCACCCCGCGGGCCCGCCTCCGGAAGACATCCACGGGGGCTGCACAAGGGAGGCGACGCATGAGTGAGTGGAACGCCGTGACCTACGACGGCAAGGACGCCGTCCTGCGCACGGTCCGGCACGAGGCCAAGAGGTTCTTCGCGCTGGTCGAAGACCCCGAGACCTGGGAGTCGGCGACGGCCTGCGCACGCTGGTCGACCCGCGACATCGTTGGTCACCTCGTCGACACGACGGAGAGCTACTTCCGTGCCTTCGACGCCGCGCGCAGCGGCGGGGAGGTCGCGGAACCTCACGGCCTCCCGGCGATGAGCCGCCTGGCCGACGAGGGCGCCACCGCGTTCCGCGGCGTGCCCCAGCGTGAGCTGGTGGGCCGGCTGAAGGCCGACTTCCAGAAGATGCAGGAGATCCTCGCCGCGCTCGGCCCGGACGAGTGGACCGGGCTGATGGTGACCCATGCGTACATGGGTCCGCTGCCGGCCTCGTTCTACGCCGCCTTCCAGCTGATGGACTACGGGGTGCACTCCTGGGACATCCGGGAGACGAGCGGCCGGGCCCACGCGCTCTCCGGCGACGTCGCGGACCTGCTGGTGCCCTACATGTTCGGGATCTGGCAGGGCACGGTGCGCACCAACCTGGTCACCGAGCCGTTCACGCTCGGCATCCGGGTCACGGGGCGCAACGCAGGCGACTTCCGGGTCACCGTCGGCGAGGACGGGCTCAGCTACGAGCCCGGGGACCTCGACGGCCTGCCGACGGTGCTCGACTTCGATGCGGGCAGCCTGGTGCTCACCGCGTTCGGCCGGGTCGACGCGGGGACGGTGCGCGGCGACATGGAGCTGGCGGAACGCTACCTCAACCTGTTCTTCCGGATCTGATCCGCAGCGTCACCGCGCCGTCGGCCCGCCCGCACCGGCGGGCCTCTGGCTGTAGCCGCCGAGACGAGCCAGGGCCGCCGGCAGCGGTGCGGTCGGCTGGGTGGTCCTCGCGCCACTCTTCTGCTTGGTCGGCGACGGCGGCGGGACGGGCGGGCACTTCTTGTCCGAGCCGTTGCCCGGTTGGCGCGCCGGCACGGTGCCGTCGGCCAGGTAACGCGCTACCGCGTCGTCGACGCAGGCGACTCCCGACAACGACCCGGCGTGCGTCGTACCGCCGACACCCTCGATCAGGCTGGCGGTCGGGAAGATGCTGCGCACGTAGAGGCTGCCCTCGTACGGCGTGGCCGCGTCCCTGGTCTCGTCGATGAGCAGCACCGGCACGTGCACGTCCGCACCGGTCACCCGCACCGGCTCCCCGGGCGCGGCGTGCCAGAAGCTGCACGGCGCGTTGTACCAGGTGTTTCCCCAGGCCAGGAACGGGTGCTGCCGGTAGATCCGCTGAGTATCGGCCACCTGCTGGCCCCAGCCCGGCCACGACGCGTCGGTGCACTCGGTCGCCAGGTACATCGCGTACCCGTTGTCGTAACCCGGCCCGACGCCCACCGCGCGGGCGAACCGGATCAGCCCGCGCGCCTGACCGTGATGCATCCACGCGGCGTAGATCTTGGCGATGGTGTCCCAGTCGTAGACGTAGTAGGCCGCGTCGGTGAAGATGTCGGTCAGCTCGGCGGGGCCGACCTTGCCACCCGCGGGCCGCTTGGTCAGGACGTGCAGCTCGCGGAAGTAGCGCCGCTGGATCGCGGCGGCCCGGGTGCCGAGGTGGTAGGCCCGGTTGTGGCGGGCCAGCCAGCGGAAGTACACCCTGATGTTCTTGTCGAACGCGACGTCCTGCTGCAGGTTCGCGCCGTACCACACGGTGCGCGGGTCGACGTTGCTGTCGAGCACGAACCGGCGCACCCGGTCCGGGTACCTGGTGGCGTAGACCTGGCCGAGGTAGGTGCCGTAGGAGAACCCGTAGTAGTTGATCTGGTCCACCCCGAGCGCCTTGCGCAGGCTCTCCATGTCCATCACCGTGTCGACGGTCTTCACGTGGGCGAGCAACCGGCTCGCCGGGTCGGCCGCGCAGGAGTCCGCGTACGCCTGCGACCGCCGCAGCCAGACATCCATCAGCGTCCTGGGCCGGGGCACGTACGGCGGGCGGTCGAAGTGGAAGTAGCCGCGCATGCACTTCAACGACGGGCGGCTCGCGCCCACCCCCCGCGGGTCGAAGCCGATCCAGTCGTAGGTCTTCGCGGACCGCCCGGGAACGAACTGGCCGAGCGTCGAGTAGATCCGCCCGCTGCCACCCGGGCCACCGGGGTTGACCAGCATCACGCCCTGGTACCGCCGGGTCGTGTGCTCGACCCGGGAGACCGCCAGCTGGATCGTCGAGCCGTCCGGGTCGGCGTAGTCCAGCGGCACCGTCAGGAAGCCGCACTTGGCGTGGTGGCTGCGCAGGTAGTCGGTCTTGCAGCGGCCCCACTTGATCGGCGGCGGCGTGTACTCGTGGCCGGCCGGCTGAGCGCTCTGGCTGCGCGGGGTCACGGCGCCGTTCGCCGTGGTCCCGACGGTGAGGCAGGTGATCACCAGGCCGCTGCCGGCCAGCGCTGCTGCAAGTCTGTTCATCGTCCCCCCCCCGGTCAGCCGGGCACCCCTCTGCGCGAGCGGCGCCGCTCCACCATGTGCCCTCGCGCAGCGGTTGTCCACGAGCGATGGGCGTAGTCCTGCTGGCGGAGAACGAAAACTCGGGTGACGGGCCGACCCGGGGCTGGTAGCGTCTCTGGGCCCTCTCCCACCCGTGACCGTCGGAGGTCCTCGCGTGCCCGCGTCCACGCCCTCGTCCGTCCCCGTGGACCACGATCTCGAGCAGGAGCGCGGGCACCTGCGACGCTCCCGGACCGCGCTGGCCCGGATGCGCCGCCGCACCGAGTCGTTGAGCACCTCCGCCGCCGGTGACTGGCTGAGCGAGCAGGTGCTCGCATCGGTGATCTACCGACGCATGAAGGCGCTCGAGGACGACCCGACCGTGCCGCTGTTCTTCGGCCGGCTCGACTACGCCGACAGCGCACCGGACGTGGAGGCAGGCCCGGCTTCGCCCGCCGAGGCGACCGAGGCTGCCGGGGAGCGGTTCTACATCGGTCGCCGCCACGTCACCGACGAGGCCGGCGACCCGATGGTGGTGGACTGGCGGGCCAGGATCAGCCGGCCGTTCTACCGCGCCAGCAGGACCGAGCCGATGGGCGTGCGGCTGCGCCGCCGGTTCGGCTTCCAGCACGGCGAGCTGACCGCGTTCGAGGACGAGCGGCTGCTGGGACACGCACCGGCGGGCACCGCGCCGTACTCGGAGATCCTCGAGGCGGAGATCGAGCGCCCCCGCGTGGGGCCGATGCGCGACATCGTGGCCACCATCCAGCCCGAGCAGGACCTCATCGTGCGCGCCGGCCTCGAGCAGTCGGTGTGCGTGCAGGGCGCGCCGGGGACCGGGAAGACCGCGGTCGGGCTGCACCGGGCGGCCTACCTGCTCTACACCCACCGCGACCAGCTGTCCCGGCAGGGCGTGCTCGTGGTCGGGCCGAACGCGTCGTTCCTGCGCTACATCGGCGACGTGCTGCCCGCCCTCGGCGAGATCGACGCCCGGCAGACCACGATCGAGGAGCTGGTCGAGCAGACCCTGACCCGGCTGAGCCCGAAGTACACGCTTCGCGGCAGCGACTCCGCGGCCGTGGCCACGCTCAAGGGCGACGCGCGGATGGCCGAGGTGGTGCGCCGGGCGCTGTGGTCGCAGCTGCAGCCGCCGTCGGAGGGGCTCGTGGTGCCGCGCGGCGCCCGGCGCTGGCGGGTCGCGACCTACGAGGCCGAGGAGATCGTCGCGGCGCTGCGCGGGCGCGGGGTCCGGTACGGCGCGGCGCGGGCGATGCTCCCCCAACGACTGGCGCACGCCGTGCTGGTCAAGATGGAGCTCGCCGGCGAGTCCCCGGACGACCGGGTGCAGGACGCGGTGGCGCGCAGCCGACCGGTGAAGGCCTACGCGGAGAGGCTGTGGCCGTCCGTCGACCCGGCACGGCTGGTGCTGCGGCTGCTCAGCGACCCGGAGCTGCTGGCGCAGGCGGCCCACGTCGTCCTCTCCCCCGAGGAGCAGGCCACCCTGCTGTGGCCCAAGCCGCCGAAGGGGCCGGGGTCGGTCCGCTGGTCGCTGGCCGACGCGGTGCTCGTCGACGAGGCCGCCGACCTGGTGGCGCGCACCTCCTCGATGGGGCACGTGGTCGCGGACGAGGCGCAGGACCTGTCGCCGATGATGCTGCGTGCCGTCGGCCGCCGGTGCAGCACCGGATCGACGACCGTGCTCGGCGACCTCGCCCAGGCCACCACCCCGTGGGCGAGCCGGTCCTGGGACGACGCGCTCACCCATCTGGGGAAGCCGGACGCGCACCTGGAGGAGCTGACCAAGGGGTTCCGGGTGCCCGGTGAGGTGATCGCCTACGCGGCCCGGCTGCTGCCGGCGATCGCGCCCGGGCTGGAGCCGCCCACCTCCGTGCGGCGCACCCCGGGAGAGCTGGCCGTACGTCGCACCGACGACGTGCTCGCGGCCGTCGCGGACGCGCTGCGGTCGGTGGACCGGGTCGGGTCCGTGGGCGTGATCGTGCCCGACGCGCTGGTCGCCGGGACGGTCGCGACGCTGGGCGACGCCGGGATCGGCCACGCGGTGCTCGGCGAGGAGCCGGCCGACGAGGCGGTCAACGAGTTCGAGGCGCGGCTCGACGTGGTGCCCGCCTCGCTCGCCAAGGGGCTGGAGTTCGACCATGTGCTGCTGGCCGAGCCGGCCGGGATCGTGGCCGGTGAGGCCGACCGGACCACCGGGCTGCGCCGGCTCTACGTGTGCCTGACGCGGGCGGTCACCACGCTCGTCGTGCTCCACCGCGAGGCGCTGCCCGAGGAGCTCGGCGCTCCCGGCTGAGGGTGCACCGGCTCACGGTGGGGAATGCCAACCGACCCGATCGGGTAACGGCACCTAACACCGTCGCATGGAGGTGAGTCGTGCCCGAGTCATCAGCATCAGGCCTCAGCTACATCAGGTTCGCCGCGTCCGGGAGGAACCGCTTCGTCAGCGGGATCGCCGCGCTGGCGGCCCTCGGCGGCTTCCTGTTCGGCTACGACACCGGCATCATCGGACAGGCGCTGCCCTACATCCAGAAGCAGTTCCACCCCAGCACGTTCGCCTCCTCCTGGATCGTCGCCGCGATCCTGATCGGCGCCATGGTGGGCGCGGGCCTGTCCGGCTACCTGTCGGAGAAGATCAGCCGGAAGTGGACCAAGTTCGTCTCCGGCTGCGTCTACGTCATCGGGGCGCTCGCGGCTGCGTTCGCCCAGGACGTGACCTGGCTGATCGCCGCCCGCTTCGTGCTGGGGCTCTCGGTCGGCACCGCGTCGTTCGTCTCGCCCGAGTACATCTCCGAGCAGACCCCGCCGCGGATCCGCGGCGGCACGGTGACCTTCAACCAGATCATGGTCACCTTCGGCATCCTGCTGGCCTACATCGCCGGCTGGGGGCTGAGCAGCATGATGGACAACTGGCGCTGGATGCTCGGGCTGGCCGTGGTTCCCGGCGCCGCCCTGGCCGTCAGCATGATCTTCGTGCCCCACAGCCCGAGGTGGCTGGTCAAGCAGGGCCGGGTGGACGAGGCCCGCAAGGTGCTCGAACGGACCCGCTCCGACGACCACGACATCGACGGTGAGCTCGACGACATCAAGGACGTGAGCGAGAAGGAGCGCGGCTGGCAGATCCGTGAGCTGTTCGGCCCCCGGGTCCGGCCGCTGATGCTGGTCGGGATCGGGCTCGCGGTGTTCCAGCAGTTCGTCGGGGTGAACACCGTGATCTACTTCGCCACCACGATCCTGAAGTACACCGGCGCGTCCACCAACGGTGCGGTCGGCCTGGCGGTGTTCGTCGGAATCACCAACTTCGTCACCACCATCATCGCCATGCTGCTGATGGACTGGGTGGGCCGCCGGACCCTGCTGCTCACCGGCACCGCGCTGCTGACCGTGGCCCTGTTCGCACTCGGCTGCTACTTCTACTTCCCGTCGCTCAGCCACGGCGCGTCCTGGATGGGGCTGGCCTGCCTGATGCTGTTCATCATCGGGTTCGCGATCGGGCTGGGCCCGGTGTTCTGGCTGATGATCTCCGAGATCTACCCCCTCCAGTTCCGCAGCCAGGCGATGTCGCTGGCCACGATCTGCAACTGGGGCGCCAACTTCATCGTCTCCTACTTCTTCCTGCAGGAGACCGAGGCGATCGGCAAGGGACCGACGTTCTGGATCTACGGTGTGCTGGGCATCGCGGCGATCGCGTTCTTCTGGTTCAAGGTGCCCGAGACCAAGCACCGGTCCCTGGAGGAGATCGAGCGCGAGGTCGGTGGTGAGGAGCTGGCCGAGGTGGTCGAGGGCTGACCTGCTGACAGACTCAGGTGCATGAGCACCGCCCCGACGCCCGATCCGCGTGGGCACTGGCCGCTGGCCGAGCACGCAGCGATGCGGGACCGGCTGCTGGAGGCCTACGCGGCGCCCGCCCGCGGCTACCACGACGTCCGCCACCTGACGGAGGTGCTGGACCGGGTGCTCGAGCTGCGGGCGGCCGGAGCCGGGGCCGGGCCGGACCTCGATGCCGTGCTGCTGGCGGCCTGGTTCCACGACGCGGTGTACGAAGGGGGCGGCGACGACGAGCAGCGCTCGGCCGACCTGGCACGGGACGAGCTGACGGCAGCCGGTCTGGCTCCCGCCCTGGTCGACGAGGTGGCCCGTCTGGTGCTCACCACGGCGCGGCACCGGCCGGCCGACGACGACAGCGCGGGTCAGCTGCTCTGCGACGCCGACCTGGCCATCCTGGCCGCGCCGCCGACCCGCTACCGGGAGTACGTCTCAGGGGTGCGCCGGGAGCACGCCGCGGTTCCCGAAGCCGACTTCCGGCACGGGCGGGCCGCCGTGCTGCGCGACCTGCTGGCCAAGCCGTGGCTGTTCCACACCGCGCACGCCCGGGCGCACTGGGAGCAGCCGGCGCGCGCGAACGTCCGCCGCGAGCTCGAGGAGCTGGAGCCCTGAGGCTTCGGCGGGGCTACAGCAAGGGTGTCGCGGTCAGGGTGAGCGTGCCGGCGCCGGCGTCCAGCCGAGCGGTCCCACCGAGCGGGAACGCCGTGTTGACCGGGTCGTGCCCGACCGGCGCCTCGCGCACCATCGGGACCCCGAGCGGCGCGAGCCGGTCCCGGGCCAGCCGCGCGACGTCGTCGGGGTGTCCGCTCTCGGTGAAGCTGCCGAGCACGATGCCGTGCACGCCCTCGAACCAGCCGGCGCGCAGCAGCTGGGTCAGCATCCGGTCCAGCCGGTAGACCTCCTCACCGACATCCTCGAGCACCGCGATCGCACCCCGGGCGGGAAGCCAGTCGCGGGTGCCGGCGGAGGCGGCCAGCAGCGCCAGGTTGCCACCGACCAGCGGTCCCTCCGCGAGCCCGGGCACCACGGTCTCAGCAGGCACCGGGGTGAGTGAGCGGACCTGCTCGGGCTCGAAGAGCAGGGTCCGCAGGTGCTCCGCAGAGCCGGGGTCGCGCGGCAGGCTGGTGACCACCGGACCGTGCACGGTGCACAGCCCCATCCGCACCGCGAAGGCCTGGTGCAGCGCGGTGATGTCGGAGAAGCCGACGAGCACCTTCGGGCCGGCCGCGGCGATCGCCGCCCAGTCGAGCAGGTCGACCATCCGCTGCACGCCGTAGCCGCCGCGGGCGCAGAACACCGCCTGCACCTCGGGGTCGCACCAGGCCTCGGTGAAGTCCTTGGCCCGGTCGGCGTCGTCGGAGGACAGGTAGTCCAGCTCGGGGTGCCGACCGCGGGTGTTCGGGGCCAGCCGAACCTGGAGGCCCCATCCGGCCAGGACCTGCAGGCCGGCGTCGAGCCGGTCGTCGGGAACCGGTCCGGCCGGCGCGAGCACCACCACCGCGTCCCCCTGGTGCAGCCGGTGCGGGCGCACCAGTGTGCGGCGTCTGTCGTGGCCGCGTCGCCGGGGACGCTTCCGACGGCGGAGCCCGGCCGCGTGCAACCGGGCGACCAGCTCGCGGCTGGCGATCGGCACGGCGCCGGCGTCGACCACGGCCTGGTAGCGCTCGGCGGGGATGTCGTAGTGGTCGTGGTCGAATCCGCGGCCGGGGATGCCGAGCGAGGCGGCGAACCGGTGCAGCTCCTCGAACGACTCGTCGCTGGCCAGGTGCGACCACAACCGCCCGTGCCCCGAGGTGGTGGGCGGGTCGATGTACAAGGTCATCCGACGGTCCTTCCCAGGGCGCGGTCGACGGCGTCGTCGATGAGCATCCGCCAGGCCCGCACGTGCCCGGCGTCGACGTACGCCTTGGCCCAGGAGCCACCGGGGCGTACGCCGACCCCGACGTGGAACTGCCGGACGCCGGCCCTCGCCAGCCAGGGAACGTGCTCCGCGGGCACCTGGCCGCCGACGAGCAGCAGCCGGGCCACGGTCGGATCCACCATGGCGCGGTCGGTGAGCTCCTCGTACCCGGTGTCGGTACCGGTCGTCGAGCCGGCGGAGAGCACCGCGTCCAGCCCGGGCAGGCGGGCCACCTGCCGCCAGGCCCGGTCGGAGTCGAGGGCCGCGTCGAACGCCTGGTGGAACGTCCAGGGGACGCCGTCCAGCTCGTCGGCGAGGTAGCCGCATACCTCGATGTCGATCTCGTTGTCGGCGTCGAGGAACCCGAACGCCACCCCTGCCGCGCCGACGGCGAGGTACTCCTCGGCCAGCCCCACCAGCCGGGTCAGCTCGCCCCCGGTCGAGCTGAGAGTGTCCGACAGCCGCAGCATGACCCGGACCGGGACCTCGGTCTCGCGGCAGACCGCCGAGACCAGGGAGGGCTCCGGGGAGCGGCCCCCTGCTTCGATGTCGGCGGCCAGGAACAGCCGGTCCGCACCACCCGCGTCGGCGCCCTCGACGTCGCGGGGATGCACCACCGCGACCTCGAGAGTCCCGCCCCGTTCGGGACTCGCCTTTTCTCGCGTGCTCACAATGGACATCGTGACATCCGACGACGCTCGAAGAGACGCACTGCTGGACGCGCGCGCCCTCGTGTTGCACGACCTGGAGGCCACTCACGCCGCCGACGCGCAGTCGGTGTCCGCGCTGGAGGCCTCGGTGACCACCCGGCGCTGGTGGGCATCTCAGTGGGCCGAGGGGCGGCAGTACGTCGCCGGACTCGTCGCCCAAGATGTCCAGGACGCGCTGCTCGACCGGGTGGGCCGCTGGCCGTTGTGCCCGGCCTGCGACGGGGCGGAACCGCACGCGCTGTACATTCACCCCGAGCTCGGGGGCCCCGACCCCGCCTGGGTCTGCGAGAGCACCGGCCGCACGGTCGCCCCGCTGGGCGGCCTGCCCAGCTGATCGTCGGACGGGTGTCCGGGCAGCCTCACCACCTACGCTGGCCGTGTGCGGATCTTCCACCTGACCACCGCGGAGGCGTGGGCGTCGGCCAAGGACGCCGGCAGCTACACGGTGTCCACCCGGGACGTGAGCCTTGCTCAGGAGGGCTACATCCACTGCTCGTTCCGTGACCAGGTCGACGGCGTGCGCGCGCGGTTCTATCCCGACGTGGACGAGACCGTGCTGCTGGTGATCGAGACCGACCTGCTCGCGTCCTCCTGGCGCGCCGAGCGGCTGCCCGGCTCCGACGGCCCGTATCCGCACATCTACGGACCGCTCAACCTGGACGCCGTGGTGGAGGTCCGCGAGCTCTGAGGGATTCAGCGGCGGCGCATCGCCCGCAGCAGCACGACCAGCCCGGCCAGCGACGCCACGGCGACCAGCGCCGACTTCCAGTACCTCCTGACCAGCACGGGCAGCACCGTCGCGCCGAGGTTGAGCGCGTCGACCGGAGCGGCCTCCGTGGTCGGGGCGGTGACCAGGCGTTCACCGGCGGCGCTGGTGCCGTTGGTGATCGGTCCACCGGCCATCGCACCGGCGGCAGGCGGGGTGGGAGCCTCGCCGACGGGCGCGGCTGCGCCGGCGGCCGGAGCCCTCGGCGTGGGCACCTGTGCACCCGGTGCCGGCGCTTCGGCCTCCTCTGCAGCCGGCGCAGCCTCCGGTGCGGGTGCGGCCGGGGCCGCCTCCTCGGCGGCGGGTGCCGCCTCGGCCGGGGGCGGTCCGCTGACCCTCTGCTCCAGGCAGGTCATGAACTGCTGCAGCAGCTTGTCGGAGACGTCCTGGATGACACCGCGGCCGAACTGCGCGGGCCGGCCGGTGATGGACAGGTCGGTGAGCACCTCCACCTCGGTGGACGACTCCGACGCCGCGTTCATCGACGCGGTGACGGTCGCCGCGGCGGTGCCGTTGCCGCGCTTGTCCTTGCCCTTCGCCTCGACCACGAACCGCCGGGCTGCCTCGTCCTTCTCCACGAACGTGCCGGAGCCGTTGTAGGTCAGCGAGATCGGACCGAGCTTGACCTTGACGGTCCCCTTGAACTCGTCGCCCTCCACCGACGAGACGGTCGCGCCCGGGAAGCAGGACGCGACCCCCTCGATGTCGTTGAACGCCGCCCAGGTCTTGTCGAACGACGCCGGGACGGTGAACGTGTGGGTCAGTTCCACGCTCACACCCCCGCAGCCGCGAGCACCGCGCGACGGGTCAGCACCGTGGCCAGGTGCTTGCGGTAGTCGGCGTCGCCGTTGAGGTCGGTCGGCGGTGCGGTGCCTTCCGCCACCGCAGCGGCTGCCGCGCGCACGGCCTCGTCGGTGGCCGGCTGGCCGCCCAGCGCCGCCTCGACGGCGCGGGCGCGCAGCGGCGTGGACCCCATGTTCGTCAGCCCGACCCGCGCCTCGCTGATGGTGCCGCCGGGACTGTCGGTCTTGACCGCCGCCGCGACCGCGACGATCGGCCACTGCTGGGCCACCCGCACGAACTTCTCGTAGTGCGCACCCCAGCCGGTGTACTTCGGGATCCGGATCTCGGTGAGGATCTCCCCCTCGCCGATCGCGGTGGTGAACAGGTCCTCGAAGAACTCGTCCCCGGCCACCGTCCGGCTCCCCCCGGAGCCGGTGATCACGAACGACGCGTCCAGCGCCAGCGCGCAGGCGCCCATGTCACCGGCGGGGTCGGCGTGCGCCAGCGACCCCCCGAAGGTGCCACGGTGCCGCACCTGCGGGTCGGCCACCTGCACCGCCGCCTTGCGCAGCAGCAGCGTGTGCTCCTCGACGAGCGGGCTGGTGCACACCTCCGCGTGCGTCGTCATGGAGCCGATCACCAGCGCGTCGCCGTCGTCGCGGATGCCGCGCAGCGCCTCGACCCGACCGATGTCGACGATGACGGTCGGCGCGTTCAGCCGCATCCGGAGCACCGGCAGCAGGCTCTGCCCGCCGGCGATGACCTTCGCGTCGTCGCCCGCCTCGGCCAGCGCCGAGAGCGCCTCCTCGACGGTCGCCGGTGCGACGTACTCGAACTGTGCGGGGATCACTTGGCTGCTCCTTCCTGCGCGGCCTGGATGGTCTTCCAGATCCGCTGTGGCGTGCACGGCATGCGTACGTCGGACACCCCGAGCGGTCTGAGCGCGTCCACCACCGCGTTGACCACGGCCGGTGTCGACGCGATGGTGCCCGCCTCGCCGACACCCTTGACGCCGAGCGCGTTGGTCGTCGCCGGCGACACGGTGTGGTCGATCTCGAAGCTGATCGTGTCCGCCGACGACGGCAGCAGGTAGTCCACGAACGACGCGGTGACCAGGGTGCCCGACTCGTCGTGCACCGCCTCCTCCCACAGCGCCTGGGAGATGCCCTGCACGAGCCCGCCGTGCACCTGGCCGGCCACGATCAGCGGGTTCACGATCGTCCCCACGTCGTCGACGCAGGTGTACTTGCGCATGCGGACCGCGCCGGTCTCGGTGTCCACCTCGACCGCGCACAGGTGTGTGCCGTGCGGGTAGGAGAACTCCTCCGGGTCGTAGGTCGCGTCGGCGTCCAGCGACGGCTCGACGCCCTCGGGCATGTTGTGCGCGTGGAAGACCGCGAACGCGACCTCGCCGAGCCCGAGGCTCTTGTCGGTGCCGCGGACGCCGAACTTCCCGTCGGTGAACTCGAGGTCGTCGGGGCTTGCCTCCAGCAGGTGCGCGGCGATCGGCTTGGCCTTCTCGATCACCTTGTCGGCCGCGGCCACGACCGCCATCCCGCCGACCGCGAGCGACCGGGAGCCGTAGGAGTCCAGGCCCCGCACCGCTATCTGGGTGTCGCCGTGCAGCACCTCGACATCCTCGAACGGGACCCCGAGCCGGTCGGCGGCGATCTGCGACCAGGCGGTCTCGTGGCCCTGGCCGTGCGGGCTGGTCCCGGTGATCACCTCGACCTTCCCGGTCGGCAGCATCCGGATCGCGGCGTACTCCCAGCCACCTCCGACGTACCCCTGCTCGCCCAGCCAGCGCGACGGCGCCAGCCCGCACATCTCGGTGAACGTGGACACCCCGATCCCGAGCTGCACGGTGTCGCCGGCCTGCCGCCGCTTGGCCTGCTCGGCCCGCAGGTCGTCGTAGCCGGACAGCTCCTTGGCCCGCGCGGTCGCGGCCTCGTAGTTGCCCGAGTCGTAGGTGAGCCCGGAGACGGTGTGGAACGGGAACTCCTCGTGCTTGATCCAGTTCCGCTCCCGGATCTCGAGCGGGTCGACGCCCGTCTCCGCCGCGAGCTCGTCCATCATCCGCTCGATCGCGAAGGTGGCCTCCGGCCGGCCGGCGCCGCGGTAGGCGTCGGTCCAGGTGGAGTTGGTGAACAGGTTGCGGCACTCGAACCGGTAGGCCGGGATCTTGTAGATGCCGTTGTACATCCGGGCGCCGAGCATCGGGATGTAGGAGGTGACCAGGCCCAGGTAGGCGCCCATGTTGGCCAGCAGCTCCACCTTCAGCCCGGTGATGCTGCCGTCCCTCTTCGCGGCCAGTGTCATCTTCTGCCACTGGTCGCGGCCGTGGTGGCCGGACATCAGCGACTCGGAGCGGCTCTCGGTCCACTTGCACGGCTTGCGGGTGTGCCGCGCGGCGATCACCGTGAGCACCTCTTCCGGAGTGAACTGCAGCTTGCCGCCGAACCCGCCACCTACGTCGGGGGCGATCACCCGGACCTTGCTCTCGGGAACGCCGAGCACCAGCGCGATGAACACCCGCACGAAGTGCGGCACCTGGGTCGCGCTCCAGACGGTCAGCTGCTCGCCGGTCGGGTCGACGGCCACCGAACGCGGCTCCATGAAGGCCGGGATCAGCCGCTGCTGGCGGAACTCCCGCTCGATCAGCACCCCACCGGTGCGCGCCTCCTCGATCGCCTGCTCGACCGGACCGCCGGTGCCCTCCTGCTCGGAGTCGAGCACGTAGTGCGCGGACAGGTTGGTGCCCAGGTCCGGATGCGCCAGCACCTCGGCCTTGTCGGCCTCCTTGAGATCCAGGACGGCCGGCAGCTCGTCGTACTCGACGTCGACCAGCTCGACGGCGTCCCTGGCCTCCGCCGCGGACCGGGCGACCACCATGGCCACGATCTCGCCCGCGAACGCCACCCGGTCCACGGCCATCGCCGGGTGGGGCGGCGCGACCTGGTCGGGGGTGGTCATCCAGGCGTTCGGCAGCGCACCCTGCTCCTCGGCGATGTCAGCGCCGGTGACCACCGACACCACGTTCGGCGCGGCCTTGGCCGCGCTGGTGTCGATCGAGGTGATCCGGGCGTGCGCGAACGGGCTGCGCACCATGGCCACGTGCAGCATCCCCGGGAGTACGACGTTGTCGGTCCACCTGGTGCGGCCGGTGATGAGCCGGTCGTCCTCCTTGCGCAGCCGGGCGGAGCCGACCTCCTTGACCGGGCGTTCCTCGGTGGCCGTCATGACGCCGCTCCTTCCGTGGACGCCGCCTCGGGCACCGTCTCCTGGCCGGAGGCGACCTGCACGGCACGGACGATGTTGTGGTAGCCGGTGCACCGGCACAGGTTGCCCTCGAGCCCCTCGCGGATCTGCTCCTCGGAGGGCTTCGGGTTGTCGTTGAGCAGGTCGATGGCCTGCATGATCATCCCCGGGGTGCAAAAGCCGCACTGCAGGGCGTGGGACTCGTGGAACGCCCTCTGCATCGGGTGCAGCTCACCGTCGGTGGCCAGCCCCTCGATGGTGGTCACCTCGTGCCCGTCGGCCTGCACGGCCAGCATGTTGCAGGACTTCACGCTGTGCCCGTCCAGGTGCACGGTGCAGGCCCCGCAGTTGCTGGTGTCGCAGCCGATCACCGTCCCGACCTTGCCCAGCCGTTCTCGGAGGTAGTGAACGAGCAGCATCCGAGGCTCCACCTCGTCGGAGTAGCTCGCACCGTCGACCGTGACGTTGATTCGGGTCATGGGCACTCTCCCCAGGGTCGATGAGACAACTGCTCCTGATCGTTGTCCCTTTGGCACAGCGCTGGCAAGGGTTTCGTCCGGGCCGGGCGGGTCGACACGGGCGCTACGGCCCCCTGCCGGCTCGAGAGGCCGTTTCGGCCGGCGGGCTACAGGTGCAGCAGCAGCCGGCCGGGCACGGCGCCGGCCTCGATGCGCCGGTGCGCCTCGGCGGTGGCCGCGAGCGGCAGCTCGTCGGCGACCCGGGCGGTGAGCAGTCCCCGGGCCAGCATGTCGTTGAGCAGCCCGGCCGCCTCGGCGAGCTGGGCGGCCGAGGCCCGGCTGATCACGAAGCCGGCCATCGTGATGTCGCGGGTGTACAGCCGCGCCAGCGGCACCTGTCCGGCCGGCGGCTGGGCGGCGGTGAGCAGCACCCGGCCACCTTCTCGGCACACGGCGGCGGCGAGGTCGAAGTCGTTGTGCCCTGAGGTGTCCCACACGGCGTCCACGCCGTCCGGGGCGGCCTCACGCACCCGGTCGGCCAGCGCGGGATCGCGGTAGTCCAGCACCACGTCCGCGCCGGCGGCACGGCACCGGTCGTGGTCCGCCGGCCGGGCGGTCGCCAGCACCCGGGCGCCGGCGTGGGCGGCCATCTGGGTGGCGGCTGTCCCCACGTTGCCGCCGGCACCACCGACCAGCACGGTCTGTCCCGGGCGCAGCCGGGTGTGCACGAACCAGGCGAGGTAGGCGGTGGCCGCCGGGTGCGCGACCGCCACGGCGACCCTCGGGTCCACCCGGTCGGGCAGCGGGTAGAGGCGGTCGGCCGGGACCGCGGCGTAGCCGGCGAACGAGCCCTGCCGGCCCTCATGTCCCAGGCTGTTGCACCAGAACCCGGTCACCGACCCGGAACGGCACCGCCTGCGAGCCGACCGCGGCCACCGTGCCCACCAGGTCCCGGCCGACCACGAGGGGCAGCGGCACCGGGGTCGGGTAGCGCCCGGAACGGACGTAGGTGTCCACCGGGTTCACCGCGACGGTCTCCACCGCCACCAGCACGTCGGTCGGCCCCGGGCGCGGCACCGGCAGCTCCCCGACACGGATCTGGTCCGCGGGGCCGAGCCGTTCGACGTACGCCGCCGGCATGCACTCCTGGCTGCTCATCCGTCGTGGGGTGCTCATCCGGCGCTGTGGTGGATGCGCCCGGCGAGCTCGGCGAGCCGCTCCCCGCCGCCGCCCCAGCGCAGCGCGATGATCTCGGCGGCGATGCTCACCGCGGTCTCCTCCGGGGTGCGGGCGCCCAGGTCCAGCCCGATCGGCGAGGCCAGCCGGGCCAGCTCCTGGTCGGTCAGCCCGGCCTCCTTGAGCCGCACCAGCCGGTCCTCATGGGTGCGCCGGGAGCCCATCGCGCCGATGTAGGCCACTTCCGGGAGCCGAAGCGCCACCTCCAGCAGGGGAACGTCGAACTTCGGATCATGGGTGAGCACGCACAGCACGGTCCGGCCGTCGATCCGACCGGCGTCCGCCTCGGCGGTGAGGTACCGGTGCGGCCACTCCACCACCACCTCGTCGGCGGCGGGGAACCGCGAGCTGGTGGCGAACACCGGCCGGGCGTCGCACACGGTGACGTGGTAGCCGAGGAAGTCGCCGATCCGGGCCACCGCGGCGGCGAAGTCGATGGCCCCGAACACCAGCATCCGCGGGGCGGGCGCGAACGCCCAGACGAACACCCGCATGCCCTCGCCGCGGCGTTCGCCGTCCGGGCCGTAGGTCAACGTGGCGCTGTGCCCGGCGGCCAGCAGGCCGCGGGCGTCGTCGACCACCGCGGCGTTGGCACGCTCGCTGCCGAGGTCGCCGGACACCGCCGGCCGGGCGTCGCCGTCCCGCCGCTCCTCCGCACGTACGACGAGCCGCCGACCGACCCGGGCCGGGTCGGGATGCTCGATCACCGTCGCGACCGCGACGGGCACGTCGGCGCCGATGTCCTCGGCAACCTCCCCGAGCTCGGGGAACGTGTGCTGGTCGACCTTCTCGACGTACACGTCGAGGATCCCGCCGCAGGTCAGCCCGACCGCGAACGCGTCGTCGTCGCTGACGCCGTAGCGGGTCAGCACCGGCTCCCCGGAGGCGACCACCTGTTCGGCCAGCTCGTAGACCGCGCCCTCGACGCAGCCGCCGGACACCGACCCGACCGCCTCCCCGCCGGGGCCGACCAGCATCGAGGCGCCCGGCGGCCGGGGCGCGGACCTGAACGTGGCGACCACCGTGCCCACGCCGACGGTCTCCCCGGCGTTCCACCACTCGAGCAGCTGGGGCAGCACCTCACGCATGCGCGACCACCTCGATCAGATCCGCGAACGTCTGCAGGGAGTGCCCTGCCATGAAATGGTCAACGTAGGGAAGGGCCGCCACGATTCCCTGCTGCACCGGCTGGTAGCCGGCCTTGCCGCGGTGCGGGTTCACCCAGACCACCTCGTGCGCGAGCCGGTGCAGCCGCTGCATCTGCTCCGCGAGCAGGCTGGCCTCGCCGCGCTCCCAGCCGTCGCTGAACACCACGACCACCGCGCCGCGGGCCATCCCGCGCTGCCCCCAGCGGTCCAGGAAGGTCTTGAGCGCCTCCCCGAGCCGGGTGCCGCCGGACCAGTCGGGCACCGTCTCCCCCGCGGCCACGATCGCGCGGTCGGGGTCGCGCTGCCGCATCGCCCGGGTGATGTGCGTCAGCCGGGTGCCCACCGTCAGCACCTCCACGTCCGGGCCGTCGGCGGACGCGACGAACCGGTGCGCGAGCCGCAGCAGCGCGTCGGCGTAGGCGCTCATCGACCCGGACACGTCGACCAGCAGCACCACCCGGCGCGGGCGGGTGCCCCGGCGCCGCCAGGCGAGCTCCGCGGGCTCGCCCATCCGGGCCAGGGTGCGGCGCAGGGTGCGGTGGGTGTCCAGGTCGCCGCGCCGGAACGGGGTACGCCGGGTGGCCGCCCGGTGCGGTGTCCGCGGCCGGAGGGTGCCGAACTGCTCGGCCAGCCGAGCCCTCTCGGCTGCGTCCATCTCGGCGATGTCGCGGTGCCGGAGCACCTCGGTGCTGCTGGCCAGCGCCTGCAGGGGCTCCCCGTCGTCGCCCTCACCGGTGTCGTGGTCGTCCTCGGTCAGCTCGGCGCTGCTCACCGTCCGGTCCGGCTGCTGGGGCGGTGCCGGTTCGCGGCGGCGGGACAGGAACCACGCCGCGAAGACCCGGTCGTAGCGGTCCAGGTCGTCCGGGCCGGCGCACAGCGTCGTACGCCCCGCCCAGTAGGTGGCCCACTGGTCGCCCAGGCCGAGCAGCGCCACCGCCTCCAGGTAGGCCTGCGCGCGATCCAGGGTGACCCGCACGCCGGCGGCGCGCAGCGCCCGGGTGAAGCCGAGCAGCAGCTCGTCGGGGGCGTGCAGCTGCTCGGGCGGGCGGGTGGTCACGACGGGGCCAGGATCCGGTCCAGCGCCTTGCGGACCCGTTCGGCGTCCTCGCGGTACTTCACGATGGTGCCCAGCGTGGCCGCGGCCACCTCCAGGTCGAGGTCGCGGACCCCGAGCTCATCGAGGGCCCGCGCCCAGTCCAGGGTCTCGGCCACTCCCGGCGGCTTGAGCAGGTCCACCCCGTTGCGCAGCTGCTGCACCACGGAGACCACCTGCTCGGTCAGCGCCTCGGACACCTCCGGCGCCCGGGTGCGCACGATCTCGACCTCGCGGTGCAGGTCCGGGTGGTCGATCCAGTGGTAGAGGCAGCGCCGCTTGAGCGCGTCGTGGATCTCGCGGGTCCGGTTGGAGGTGAGCACGACGAACGGCGGCACCGACGCCGTGATGGTGCCGAGCTCGGGGATGCTGACCTGGTAGGTGGACAGCACCTCGAGCAGGAACGCCTCGAACTCGTCGTCGGCCCGGTCGATCTCGTCCACCAGCAGCACCGCCGGGCTCTCCCGCAGCGCGCGGAGCACCGGCCGGGCGAGCAGGAACCGCTCGTCGAACAGCGACTGCTCGGCCTGCTCGGCGTTCAGGCCGGCGCCGTGCTGGGTGGCCTCCACGGCGCGCAGGTGCAGGATCTGGCGGGGGAAGTCCCAGTCGTAGAGCGCCTGGCTGGCGTCGATGCCCTCGTAGCACTGCAGCCGGATCAGCGGCACGTCCTCGGCCTGGGCGAGCGCCTCGGCGAGCGCGGTCTTGCCGGTGCCCGGCTCACCCTCGAGCAGCAGCGGCCGCTGCATCGTCAGCGCGAGGTAGCCGATCGTGGCCAGCGCCTCGTCGCACAGGTAGCCGGTCCGGCCGAGCCGCTCGGCGAGGTCGGCCGCGGACTTCACGGGATCCATCTCGCCAGGCTACCCACTCGCGGCGGCCGCGCCGGTGCTACCGATGGCGGCGCAGGTCCTCCGGCCGGTCCACGTCACGGCCGGTCGCCAGGTCGCCGCACTCGACCTCGAGCACGTCCCGGCCGGCCAGGTAGTCACGGGCGCCCCGGTCGCCGGTCGCGGTGGCCAGCACGCCCGGCCAGTGTTCCCGGCCCAGCAGCACCGGGTGCCCCGGCAGCCCGTCGTACGTCGCACGGGCGAGCGTGTCCGGGCCGGCGCCGGCCGCGACCACCCGGGCGATCGCCGCCGGTCCGACGTCGGGCAGGTCCACCAGCATCACCACGGTGGCCTCGGCGGAGCAGCGCTCCAGCGCACCGACCCCGGCGCGCAGCGAGGCGCCCATCCCCTCCGCCCAGTCCGGGGCGACCACCACGTCGACGGCTGGGTCGCCGTCCCAGCCGGCCTCGGCCAGCAGCGCGGCCGCGTCCTCGGCGCAGGCTCCGAGCACCACCGTGACCGTCTCGCAGCCGGCCTCGAACAGGGCCCCCAGCACCCGGTCGAGGTACGGCACGTCCCGCGCGTCGCGCAGCAGCCCCTTCGGGGTGCCCATCCGGGCGCCGGCGCCCGCCGCGAGCAGCAGCCCCGCGGTCCTCACGAGCCGAGCTTGGCCCGCGGCGGCCGCGACAGCGGCACCCACAGCGTGAACCGGTCGGCGCGGTAGATGGAGCGGGACACCTCGACCGCCACCTTGCCGGCGAACGCCCGGCGGGCAATGCGCAGCACCGACGCGCCGGGCGAGATCTCCAGCAGCTCCGCCTCCTCGGGCCGCGCCACGCCGGCGTCGATGGAGTCCTCGCCCCAGGTCGGCATCATGTCGCGACGTTGCAGCTCCACGTACAGGCTGGAGGGCAGCGGCGCGTCCAGGAACCGCGGCACCACGCTGTCGGCGAGGTACGCGTCCTCCAGACACATCGGCACCGCGTCGGCGAGCCGCAGCCGCTGCCAGTGCACCACCTTGTCGCCCTCGTTGATCTCCAGCGCCTTGGCCACTCCCGGCCCCGCCGACTCCATCCGAGCCAGCAACGTCCGCGAGTCCGGCTTCATCCCCCGGCGCCCGATCTCCTCGGTGTAGCTGGCCAGCGGGGTGGACACCTCCACCTTCGTGCGGGCCACGAACGTGCCCCGGCCCGGCACCCGCTCCAGCAGCCCCTCGGAGACCAGTGCGTCCAGCGCCTGCCGCACCGTCATCCGCGCCACGTGGAACTGCTGCACCAGCTCCCGTTCGGACGGAGCCGGTGACCCCGGCTCCGCTCCCGCGACGAGCTCACGCACGTACTCACGCACCTGCACATGCTTGAGCACGTTCTGGCGCGGCTCGTCGGGGGTCATCACCTGACCCATCGCACCTCCCCAACCGCTGCCATCGCCCCCCGGCGGACCCCGGGACCCACGACGACGCGCGGCCCAGGGCTTGTCGGCGCCTAGCGTAGCCCCGCCGCGAAGTGCCCGTCTCGCCTCTTCGGCACGAGCCCGGAGGAACCGGACACCGAATTGTGAAAGCCGGTTCGCCGGCACCGGTTCGGTTCCGAGCTGCCGCCGCCGAGGCCTCCGCAGGGACAGCGCGGGGCTAGAACATGTGTTCGACGCGTCGTACGCTGAGGCCATGACGGTCGGGTTCCAGGCGTCGCTGTTCGACGCGCTCTGCGAGGGCGGTACGACGGACGGGCCGGACGTGGCCCGGCCCCGGATCGGCGAGCTGGCGGGCACGGTGGAGCGGCACGTGCTCAGCCACGGCGCGTGGGTCGACGTGCGCCCCGGCTGGATCACCGGGTCCGACGACCTGTTCGCGAAGCTGGTGCAGACGGTGCCGTGGCAGGCCGAGCGGCGGCAGATGTACGAGCGGGTCGTCGACGTGCCCCGGCTGCTGCGCTTCTACGGCGCGCACGAGCCGCTGCCCGACCCGCTGCTGGACCGGGCCCGGGACGCGCTCAACGAGCACTACCGGCCCGACCTCGGCGAGGACTTCGTGTCCGCGGGGATGTGCTACTACCGCGACGGCCGGGACAGCGTGGCCTGGCACGGCGACACCATCGGCCGGAGCCGCACCGAGGACACCATGGTGGCGATCGTGTCGTTCGGGGAGGCCCGCCGGCTCGCGCTGCGACCCCGCAACGGGGGCGGCAGCGTCGGCTTCCCGCTCGGGCACGGGGACCTGATCGTGATGGGCGGCTCCTGCCAACGCACCTGGGAGCACGCGATCCTCAAGACCGCGCGGCCGGTGGGGCCGCGGATCAGCGTCCAGTTCCGGCCGCGCGGGGTGCGCTGACGCGAGCGGTTGCTGCTGACGCCACCTCACGGGGTGCAGAAGCTGGTCTCCTGGGTCAGGCCGGGCAGGGTCAACGACGGCGCCTCGATGCCGGCGAAGTCGATGGTCAGGTCCGTCAGCGGTACGTCCCCGAGGACCGCAGCGGGCGGTGGGCTGGCCGGTGTCCAGGTCACCGCGCCGGCGGGGCCGGTGGCGGTGACGGAGGTGGCGTAGACGGTGATCCCGGCCGGCGCGGAGGAGGTGCTGCCCGGGGCGGCCGCGGCGTCCATGGCCATGCCGGTCCCCAGGCCGGGTACAGCGGTGCACGGCACGTGCAGCGCGAGGTCGGTCAGGCTCGCCGAGGTGCCGGTGAGCTCGATGACCTGCGTGCCACCGGCGGCCGTGGACACGGTTTGCACCCCGGCATAGGTCAGGCCGGTGAGCTGCGCGGCGCTCGCGGTGAGCGTGCCGCCGGTGCTGAGCTGCGGGGGCGGGGAACCCGCGCCGTCGGCGGACGAGGTCCATGCCACCGGCAGCACGGCGAGCGCCAGCACAGTGCCCAGCGCCGCCGTGTGCCCGAGCCGTCTCCCCCGTCGGGTCATGACTGGGGCGCCTCCGGGTGCTGCTGCTCCGGAGGGATCACCTCCCAGGCGAACCCGAGCGACCCGCCGATGATCGCGAGCAGCCCGCCCAGCAGGAAGCCTCCGACGTTGCTGGTCACGAACGAGACCAGGGCGAGCAGCAGTGCGACCAGCCCGTAGAGCTTGTTGTGGCTCGGGGTCATCCACAGCGCCAGGCCGAGGATGGCGATCACCGCGCCGACGAGCGCGGCGAGGGCGACCGAGTGGGAGACCAGGATGATCCGGTACGCCGTGAGCGGGATCAGCGCGATCTCGAGGCCGCCGAGCAGGCAGAGCAGCCCGCCCCAGAACGGCCGGGCGTGCCGCCAGGCGCGGAACCGGGCGCGACGGCCCGGCCGCCGCGGCACGTCCGAGCCGGCGGTGCCGTCGTCGGCGTCGTCGTCCCGCTCGTCCGGGCCGTCGACCGGCTCGAACCGGAGGTGGTCGAAGAACGACTCCTCGGAGTTCTGGTCCGACATGGCGTGGCCCCCTTTGCGGCAGCAGCTGCCGCATATCGAATGCTAGATGGCGACAAGGCAGAGCGGATCCCGATTGGGGAAGTTCTGCCTTGATCAGGTGCGCTGTCCGTTTCCGATGTGGATGCAGACGAAAGCCAGGGGAGGTGGCCCTCCCCTGGCCTCGTCGTGGGTCAGCGGCTGGCTTGCTGGGCCCTGCCGGCTAGCAGGACGACACGAACTCCGCGTAGAGCTGGAGACCGTCGATGGCGAAGCTGCCGGCCTCGGTGCCGATACCGATCTGGTTGATGTTCTTCAGCGTGACGCTGTTGGCGCTCTGCGCGAAGCTTCCGCCGAGTGTCGCGTTGCCCTGTGCGCCGTACGGGTCCGTGAAATCGTTGTTCGGCGCGAATCCCTTGCTGGACAGCGCATCTCCCAGCGACTGGCCGATGATGATCTTGTTGAAGTCGGCGGTGGAAGCGGTCAGCGCGGGCGCCTGGATGGTCAGGTTGGACGCCTGGGTGGCGTTTCCGGTGCCTGCGATCACCACTTGCATCGAGGGCAGTGGCGCCGGCAGCGGCGCACACACCCGCTGGTTGAGCCCGGCGATGGTAGCGGTCCTGAACTGGCTGACAGTGTCGGAGACGTACGCGCCGTTCCCACCGTCCGGAAGCACGTTGTTGATGGTGCCGCTCTTGCCGAGCAGCTGCGCCGCCCCGTTCTGAAGCGCCGAGCCTGGGTTGCTGGCCACGTGATCCGGGTAGGCGTACTGGACGAAGTTGTTGCCGGTCAGGCTCGTGGCCGACAGCGTGAACGGGATTCCCGAGAAGGCGAACGACAGAGCAAAAGCACCGGATGCGGCCAGGTAGCCGACGATCCCCAGCGCGCCGAGACCCGCGCCTGCCGCGATACCGAAACGACGCCACCGGGTTCTCCCCACCACCCGGGCGCCACTAGCAGACTCAGACATGTTTCCCCCACGGGACGTGGCGCTCGGCCAACCGTGCGCCTTACTGGATTTATAGGGCTCGAAGTCCGCAATTGCCCAGGGCCGGAAGTCAAGATGACACGGACGGATGGCCGGCGCCGACCAGGGGATGACCCATCCGTGCCGTGACCAAAGGGACGCGCTCTGGCGAAGCATGCCGCAAGCGGCAAGTCCCGGGCGAAAGCCTCAAGTCGCTGCATTCCGTGCCGCCCCAACCGGGGCTCACACCCATCGATCCGGCACACGGGACTCCGGGGATCGTCGACCCGAAACCGCCACCAGCCGACCAGAACGCCCCGATCCGCGCGGCGCCGGGCAGAGACGACGAAGGGCCCCGACCGAAGCCGGGGCCCAACGTCTGCTAGCGGGCGGGACTCAGAAGTCCATCCCGCCCATGCCGCCGTCGCCGCCGGGGGCAGCCGGGGTCTTCTCCGGCTTGTCGGCGACGACCGCCTCGGTGGTGAGGAACAGCGCGGCGATCGATGCGGCGTTCTGGAGCGCCGAGCGGGTCACCTTGGCGGGGTCGATGATCCCGCTGGAGACCATGTCGACGTACTCGCCGGTGGCCGCGTTCAGGCCGAAGCCGGCCTCCAGGTTGCGCACCTTCTCCGCGACGACGCCGCCCTCGAGACCGGCGTTGACCGCGATCTGCTTGAGCGGGCCCTCGGTGGCGAACTTGACGATCGCGGCACCGGTGGCCTCGTCGCCCTCCAGGTCGAGCTTGTCGAACGCCCGGTCACCGGCCTGGATCAGGGCCACGCCGCCGCCGGCGACGATGCCCTCCTCGACGGCCGCCTTCGCGTTGCGCACGGCGTCCTCGATGCGGTGCTTGCGCTCCTTGAGCTCGACCTCGGTGGCCGCGCCGACCTTGATCACCGCAACGCCGCCGGCCAGCTTGGCCAGCCGCTCCTGCAGCTTCTCGCGGTCGTAGTCGGAGTCGCTCTTCTCGATCTCGGCGCGGATCTGGTTCACCCGGCCGTTGATCTGGTCGCCGTCGCCGGCGCCCTCGACGATCGTGGTCTCGTCCTTGGTGACCACGACCTTGCGCGCCTTGCCGAGCAGCTCGAGCCCGGTGTTCTCCAGCTTGAGGCCGACCTCCTCGGAGATGACCTGGCCGCCGGTCAGGATCGCGATGTCCTGCAGCATGGCCTTGCGGCGGTCACCGAAGCCCGGGGCCTTGACGGACACCGACTTGAAGGTGCCGCGGATCTTGTTGACCACCAGGGTGGACAGCGCCTCGCCGTCGACGTCCTCGGCGATGATCAGCAGCGGCTTGCCGGACTGCATGACCTTCTCGAGGACCGGCAGCAGGTCCTTGACGTTGGAGATCTTCTGGTTCGCCACCAGGATGTACGGCTCGTCGAGCACGGTCTCCATGCGCTCGGCGTCGGTGACGAAGTAGGCCGAGATGTAGCCCTTGTCGAAGCGCATCCCCTCGGTGAGCTCGAGGTCGAGCCCGAAGGTGTTCGACTCCTCGACGGTGATGACACCTTCCTTGCCGACCTTGTCCATCGCCTCGGCGATGATCTGGCCGACCGAGGTGTCACCGGCGGAGATGGACGCCGTGGAAGCGATCTGCTCCTTGGTCTCCACGTCCTTGGCCATCCCGAGCAGCTGCTCGGACACGGCCTCGACGGCCGCCTCGATGCCGCGTTTGAGCGCCATCGGGTTGGCACCGGCCGCTACGTTGCGCAGGCCCTCACGCACCATGGCCTGGGCGAGCACGGTCGCGGTCGTGGTGCCGTCGCCGGCCACGTCGTCGGTCTTCTTCGCGACCTCCTTGACGAGCTCCGCACCGATCTTCTCGTAGGGGTCCTCGAGCTCGATCTCCTTGGCGATGGACACACCATCGTTGGTGATCGTGGGGGCACCCCACTTCTTCTCGAGGACCACGTTGCGGCCCTTGGGGCCGAGCGTCACCCGCACGGCGTCGGCGAGGGTGTTCATCCCACGCTCGAGGCCGCGCCGGGCTTCCTCGTCGAAAGCAATAAGCTTTGGCATGACTCCTACGATTCCTTACGCGTAGAAGATGGATGGTCCGGGTCGACGCCCGCGACGGACGGTCCCTGCTGGTCCGGCAGACCCTTCCCGCCGGCGCTTTGAGAACCTCGTCTTCCCGGTCCGGTGAGCCCGGGTGACCCGGGCTCGGCTGTCACTCTCGCTAAGAGAGTGCTAACGCTTTTTTAGCACTCGACCTTGGCGAGTGCAAGCCGCCGCCCACGGCCGCGGCCAACCCCACGGCGGGCGTCCGGCAGTGTCGTTCCGCGCCACTGTCTAGACCTGTCTTGTGGCCTCCGGAGCGACCGTTGACCGGGCACCGGGCCGGTTCTAGTCTGAGGAAACCTCGTGGGTGCGACGGGGTTTCGGCCGGAGAAGCGCAGCAGCGCTCCTCCGGCCTCTTAACGTCCCGAGCAGCACGTCGGTCATCGCGAGGGACCTCAGGCCTGCTCGGGCGGGAAGCCTCCGGTGGCCACCGGACCCCACCGGTCGATGGTGATCCGGATCAGGGACTTGTCCTGCCGGCGCATCGCGTCGCGGTACTCGTCCCAGTCGGGGTGCTCCCCGGAGATGCACCGGAAGTACTCCACCAGCGGCTCCACCGCATCGGGCATGTCGATCACCTCGGCGGTGCCGTCCACCTGCACGTAGGCGTCGTTCCACTCCTCGGAGTGGATGAGGATCGAGACCCGGGGGTCGCGGCGTGCGTTGGCGGCCTTGGCGCGCTGCGGGTAGGTGGACACCACGATCCGCCCCTGGTCGTCCACGCCACAGGTGACCGGCGACATCTGCGGGCCGCCGGCCGCGCGGCGGGTGACCAGGGTGGCCTTGTGCCGGGGCCGGACGAAGTCGAGCAGCTGCTGGCGGTTCACCCGCTCTGCGGTTGCGATGTTGACCATGACAGGCACCCTACGCGGGCGAGGCGGCGCCCGGGACGGGTCCGGCGCGAGGCCCAGTGGATGGCCCAGTGGATGGCCCAGTGGATGGCCCAGTGGATGGCCCAGTGGATGGCCCAGTGGATGGCCCAGTGGATGGCCCAGTGGATGGCCCAGTGGATGGCCCAGTGGATGGCCCAGTGGATGGCCCAGTGGATGGCCCAGTGGATGGCCCAGTGGATGGCCCAGTGGATGGCCCAGTGGATGGCCCAGTGGATGGCCCAGTGGATGGCCCAGTGGATGGCCCAGTGGATGGCCCAGTGGATGGCCCGGCGGGTGGCCCGGTCGGTGGCGCGGTCGGTGGCACAGTGGGGCGCATGACGATCGCGTCCTGGCTGACGGAGCGGTTCGACCTGTCGGTGCCGGTGGTGAGCGCGCCGATGGCCGGCCCGGCCGAGGGGGCGCTGGCCGCAGCGGTCTCCGCGGCGGGCGGGCTGGGCATGGTCGGGGTCGGCGGCGCCCGCGGACCGGACTGGGTCCGGGAGCAGGCCGCGGTGGCCGCGGAGCCGGGTCGGGCCTACGGGATCGGGCTGATGGCCTGGGTGCTCGAGCGGCGGCCCGAGCAGCTGGAGGCGGTGCTCGCCGCCCGGCCGGCGCTGGTGTCGGTCAGCTACGGCCCGTTCGAGCGGTTCGTGCCCGCGCTGCGCGATGCCGGCATCACGGTGGCGACCCAGGCCGGGAACCTGGAGGAGGCGCGGCGCGCCGAACGCGCCGGGGTCGACGTGCTCGTGGCGCGCGGCGCGGAGGCCGGCGGCCACGGCCGCGCCGACGTCGGCACCCTGCCGCTCCTGGAGCAGGTGCTCGACACCGTGGGCCTGCCGGTGCTGGCGGCCGGCGGGATCGGCACCGGCCGCGGGCTGGCCGGGGTGCTGGCGATGGGTGCGGCCGGCGGCTGGGTCGGCACCGCGTTCTTGATGTGCCACGAGGCGGCGAACCGGCCGGCGGCGCGGGCGCGGCTGCGGGAGGCCCGAGCCACCGACACCGCCTACGGTCGGGTCTTCGATGTGGCGCAGCGCGCCGGCTGGCCGCCGGAGTTCGGCGGGCGGGCCCTGCGCAACGAGTACTTCACCCGTTGGGAGCACCGGCTCGACGAGCTGGCCACCGACGAGGCGGCGGCCGAGGAGCTCTCCGACGGGATGCGCCGCGGGGACTACGACGTGGGGTACCTCTACGCGGGACAGGGGGTGGGCCTGCTCCGGGAGGAGCGGACGGCGTCCGACGTACTCACCGAGCTGGCGGGCGCCGAGGCGTTGCTGCGGCGCGGTGACTGACCGAGCTGCGGCACGCTCGGCCCGCGGGCGCCGCGACCGCCGGGAGGCTCAGCCGCCGGCGACCGCCGGGATGACCGACACCTGCGCGCCGGGCTGCACCTTGGTGTCCAGCGAGTCGAGGAACCGCACGTCGTCGTTGCCGACGTAGACGTTGACGAACCGGCGCAGCGCGCCCTGGTCGTCGAGGATCCGGCCCTTGATGCCCGGGTAGCTGGAGTCCAGGTCGTCGAGGACCTCGCCCAGGGTGCTGCCCTGGGCGCCGACCTCGGACTCCCCCTCGGTGTACGTGCGCAGGATCGTGGGAATCCGGACTCGGACGGCACCATCGGTCATGGGCGCGGCTCCTTCACTGGTCGGGCCACCGGTCCGGTCACCGGGCCAGGCCCGTCTCGGTGAAGGCGGCGTAGGTCGGTTCGATGGTAGCCGCGGGCCCCAACCGGTCCGCAACGGCGTCGAGCGTCTTCAGCCCGTCCCCGGTGTTGAACACCACCGTCTCCGCGTCGGGGTCGAGCTGCCCGGTCTCGACGAGCTTCTTCAGCGTGGCCACGGTGACACCGCCCGCGGTCTCGGCGAACACGCCCTCGGTGCGGGCCAGCAGCGCGATGCCCTCGCGGACCTCCTCGTCGGTGACCGACTCGACCGCGCCGCCGGTGCGTCGGGCCACGTCGAGCACGTACGGCCCGTCCGCCGGGTTGCCGATCGCCAGCGACTTGGCGATCGTGTCGGGGCGCACCGGACGCACCACCTCGTGGCCCTCCTTGAAGGCGGTGGCCACCGGCGAGCAGCCCTCCGCCTGGGCGCCGAAGACCTTGTACGGCGTGCCCTCGACCAGCCCGAGCCGGCTGAGCTCGCCGAACCCCTTGTCCACCTTGGTGAGCTGGGCGCCGGACGCCACCGGGATCACCACCTGCTCCGGGAGCCGCCAGCCGAGCTGCTCGGCGATCTCGAAGCCGAGGGTCTTCGACCCCTCGGCGTAGTAGGGCCGGACGTTCACGTTCACGAAGGCCCAGCCGTCCTCCTCGCCGGCGATCTCGCTGGCCAGCCGGTTCACGTCGTCGTAGTTGCCCTGCACGGCGATCAGCGTCCCGCCGTACACCGCGGTGGTGATCACCTTGGCCCGCTCGAGGTCGTGCGGGATCAGCACCACGGTCTTCATCCCGGCGCGGGCGCCGGCGGCGGCGACCGCGTTGGCGAGGTTGCCGGTCGAGGGGCAGGCGAACACCTTCATGCCGAGCTCGCGGGCCGCGGACAGCGCGACCGCGACCACCCGGTCCTTGAAGGAGTGCGTCGGGTTCCCGGAGTCGTCCTTGACCCACAGCGTCTTGATGCCGAGCTCGCGGCCCAGGTTGTGCGCGCGGATCAGCCGGGTGAAGCCGGGCTCGGTGTTCGGGCTGGTGGTGATGTCCTCGGGCACCGGCAGCAGCGAGCGGTAGCGCCAGATGTTCGCAGGACCCGCTTCGACCTGCTCGCGGGTGATCCGCGGGAACTCGTAGCCGACCTGCAGCGGACCGAAGCACTCCGGACAGACGTAGAACGGGCCGAGCTCGCTGGTCGCTCCGCACTCCCGGCAGACCAGGGAGGTGGCGTTGCCGAAGGCACCCTCCCGGACCCGGCGAGCCGTGTGGTCGATGAGTGACGTGCTCAAGGAGGCCTCCTTCTCATCTTTCCCGCGACGGCTCTCGCCGCAGGACGGACTTGGCACCTTCACCACCTTTGCCGGTCCGCCGCGTCACGCGTGCGGGTCCGGGCCGATGACCGGGTTGCCGGGGCTTCGTCGGGCCGTTTCCCTCTGCCCCTCTCGATGAGCGGTCTCCACGCTACGGATCCGTCTCAAAATGCGCACGTCCAGTCCGCGATCCGAGACGCGTGGTGGTCGCGGAGCGAACGCCACGCGTCGGGAGGCCCGGGCCGACTCGGCGATGATGGGGCCATGCAGTGGTGGCAGGCGCGCCGCGCGCTCAACTGGGTGAACGGGTCGACGCTGCTCGGCCTGGGGATCGCCGCCCTCGGCCGGACCGCGGTGACCCCCGGCCCGCGCGGACTGCTGCTGGCCACCGGCTACCGGATCGGCTTCCCGGTCGCCGGCGCCTTCACCGTCGGCAACGTGGTGGTCACCGCGTCGTCCCGCGCCTGGCTGGAGGCGAGCCCGCACACGCTGCGGCGCGAGGAGCGGCACGCCGACCAGTACGTCACCTGCCTCGGGCTGTCGATGGTCGGGTTGTACGTCGCAGCGATGGGCTGGTCCTACCTGCGCTGCCGCAACCCGTTCCTGCACACCCGTTCGAGCGTCTGGCCGGCCTGGAGGACGGCGGCTACCGCTGACCCCCGGCGAGCGCCGGTCAGCCGGGGAGGTCGGCGGCGAGCCGGTCCAGGAAGCCGACCACCCCGGCGGGGCCGTCGACGACCACGTCGGCCAGCTCGACCAGCGCCGGCTGCTCCTCCGAGCCCGAGCACACCAGCAGGCCGGGCAGGCCGGCGTCCCGGAGCGCGGCGACGGCGCGGAACGCCTCCACGTCGCCGAGGTCGTCGCCGGCGAACACCAGCGCGCCGGCCTGCAGCTCCTCGGCCGCGGCACGCACCGCCGCGCCCTTGTCCATGCCGGGAGCGCGCAGCTCGAGCACCAGCCGCCCCGGCTCGAGGTGCAGGCCGTGCCGCTGCGCGGCCTCGTCGAGCACGGGCCGGAGTCGCTCGAAGGCGCCCTGCGGGTCGGGCAGCCGGCGGGTGTGCACCGCCACGGCCAGCCCCTTGTCCTCCACGAACGCGTCCGCGGCGTCGTGCGCAGCGAGCAGGCCGGGCAGCTCGGCGGTGAGGTCGGTGAGGCCCTCGGGCGGCGGCGGCGAGCTGACCGTCCGGGTGGTGGAGTCCCACCGCTCGTGGCCGTACTGGCCCAGCACGAGCAGCAGGGCGCCGTCCGGCAGCCGGTCGGCCAGCGGGTCCAGCCCGGCCAGCGAGACCGCCTGCGCGGCGGGCCGGCCGGTCACCACCACGACCGCGCGCACCCGTGCGGCGAGCGCCACGAGCGCCTCCGGGGCCCCGGGATGGATCACCGCTACTGCCGGGTCCGCCACGATCGGGGCCAGGGTCCCGTCGTAGTCCAGGCCGACCACCACCGTGCCCGCGGCGGCCAGCACGGCGTCGTACCGCCCGCGCCCGGCAGCCGTGAGCTCCATGCCCTCAGCCAACCATGCGCAGCGCGCCGCCCGGCCCGAAGGTCAGGAGTAGCCGCCGGTCAGGATGACGGTGAGCCGGTCGAACTTCATCGGCGCGATCGCCGGATGCAGCCGGTGGATTCCCAGGTCCTTGGCCAGCATCCGCGCCTCGCGGTGCAGCCGGGCCGGGTAGTAGACGGTGCTCTGCGGGATGGTGCCGTACCAGTTGTCGGAGCCGACCACCTGCCAGCCGGCGTCGGCGATCTTCTGGGCCGTCTGCCCGGCCAGGCCCGAGACGTTGGAGTTGTTGTAGACCTCGACGTAGGTCCGGCCGCGGCGCACGTCGGGGGCGCGGCGCTTCTTCTTCAGCACCGGCTTGGGGGCTACCTTCGCCGGCGCGGCCGCAGTGGTGCGGGGCGGGGCCGGCTGGGTCTTCACGGGCCGGTCGGCGGCCTGGGTGGGCTCCTGGCTCCCGGCGGTGGCCACGAACGCCCCGCCGGCCACCAGCACGGCCGCCGCGCTGACCAGGGCCGCGAAGGAGGGCAGCGCGATCCCCCGCTCGTCGTACCGGCGCGCGCGGCGCACTCAGACCTCGAAACCGAGCCGGCGGGCGGAGCGGGCACGCTGCCGGGCGGCGCGCAGCCGCCGCAGCCGGCGCACCAGCAACGGGTCGAAGGCAAGCGCCTCCGAGCTGTCGATCAGGGCGTTGAGCACCTGGTAGTACCGCGTGGAGGACATGTCGAACTTCTCCCGGACCGCCTGCTCCTTGGCGCCGGCGTACTTCCACCACTGCCGCTCGAAGGCGAGGATCTCCCGGTCGCGCTCGGACAGGTCCGCACCCTCGGGCCGGTGGGAGGGCTGGCCTGCGTTCAGGGCGTTGGCGGCGTCCATCAGTGGGCTCCTGGGGGCTGGCGTTCGAGCGGTCGACCACCATCATAAGGGCGGCAAACCACAACAGTGTGATTTGGCGTGCGGAGGCACCGCAAAATTCCTCGGGCGGTTCCGCACACCGCCGGCCCGGCACAATGACCGCGTGACCGCTCTCCCCACCTCGCTCCGGCCGCTCGACGTGACCCCGGGCCCGGCCGTCGTCGAGCCGCTTCCCACCGACCGCCCCGTGCGCTGGGGCATCCTGGCGACCGGCAAGATCGCGAACGCGTTCGCCCGGAACCTTAGCCTGCTGCCCGATGCCCGGGTCGTCGCGGTCGGCGCCCGCCGCCTGGAGTCCGCCCGGGCCTTCGCGAGCCGGTACGGCGCGCCGGCCGCCTACGGCTCCTACCACGAGCTGGTCGCCGACCCCGACGTCGACGTGGTGTACGTCGCATCTCCGCACGGGCTGCACCACGAGCACGCGCTGATGGCCTTCGCGGCAGGCAAGCCGGTGCTCTGCGAGAAGGCGCTGACCCTCAACGCGGCGCAGGCCGAGGAGCTGGTCGCGGTCGCCGAGGAGAAGCGGCTGTTCTTCATGGAGGCCATGTGGATGCGCTGCAACCCGTTGATCCGCCGGATGCGGCAGCTGCTGGCGGACGGCGTGCTGGGTACCGTGCAGCAGGTCCGCGCCGACCTCGGCTTCGTGGTGGACGCCCCGGCCACCGACCGGCTGCTCGCCCCCGAGCTGGGCGGCGGGGCGCTGCTGGACATGGGCATCTACCCGCTCACGTTCGCGCACCTGTTCCTCGGTGAGCCGCGCAGCTTCGCCGCGGCCGCGGCGCTGTCCGAGCTGGGGGTGGACCTGAACATCGCGCTGAGCCTGGGCTACCCGACCGGCGCGGTCGCCTCCCTCAGCGCGTCGATGACCGCCTGGTCGCCGCGCACAGCCTCGATCGCCACCGACCTCGGCCGGTTCGACATCCCCGCGGCGTTCCACGAGCCGACCACGGCGACGTGGACCAGCGACGGCGTGAGCCAGACGGTGAGCGAGGAGGTGATCGGCACCGGGCTGGCCAACGAGGCGCAGGAGGTGATGCGCTGCCTGCGCGCCGGGGAGGTCGAGTCCCCGCTGGTGCCGCACGCCGACAGCCTGTCCCTGATGCGGCTGATGGACCGGATTCGTGCCGAGGTGGGGGTCCGCTACCCCGGCGAGTGACCGAGATCTCCCCGGTCGCATTTCACTGTTCCTACTAGGGTTTCGGGTGTGAACCGTCCCCGCAGCCTGGAGCATCGGGCCGACCTGGTCATCGTGGCCAACCGGCTCCCGGTGGACCGTGTGGTCACCGAGGACGGGTCCACGGAGTGGCGTCGCTCCCCCGGCGGGCTGGTCACCGCGATCGAGCCGGTGATGCGCCGGCACAACGGGGCCTGGGTCGGCTGGCCGGGCGGCCCGGACGCCGACCCGACGCCGTTCGTCGAGGACGACATGTTCTTGGTGCCGATCTCGCTGAGCGAGGCCGAGATCCGCGAGTTCTACGAGGGCTTCGCCAACGGCACCTTGTGGCCGCTCTACCACGACGTGGTGGCCAAGCCGGAGTTCCACCGGGAGTGGTGGGAGTCCTACGTGCGGGTGAACCGCCGGTTCGCCGAGCGGGCCGCCGCGGTGGCCGCCGAGCACGCCATGGTGTGGGTTCACGACTACCAGATGCAGTTGGTGCCGGCGATGCTGCGCGAGCTGCGGCCCGACCTGCGCATCGGGTTCTTCCTGCACATCCCGTTCCCGCCGGCCGAGCTGTTCCAGCAGCTGCCCTGGCGGCGGCAGCTGCTGGAGGGGCTGCTCGGCGCGGACGTGGTGGGCTTCCAGCGCCCCGGTGCCGCCGCGAACTTCGTGCGGCTGGTCCGTCAGCGGGTCGGCCACAAGACGCACCGCGACACCGTGTACCTGCCCGACGGCCGCACGGTCACCGCCGGCGCGTTCCCCATCTCGATCGACGTGCAGGGCCTCGAGGAGCTGGCCCGCTCCGACGCCGTACAGCAGCGGGCCAAGCAGATCCGCGAGCAGCTCGGCGACCCCAAGCACGTGCTGCTCGGCGTGGACCGGCTCGACTACACCAAGGGCATCCACGCCCGGTTGCGCGCCTACAGCGAGCTGCTGCACGAGGACCAGATCGACGGCGAGAACGCGGTGTTCGTGCAGGTGGCCACGCCGTCGCGGGAACGCGTCCAGCAGTACCGCATCCTGCGCGACGAGATCGACCTGCTGGTCGGCCGGATCAACGGCGACCTCAGCCGGATCGGGCGGCCGGCGATCTCCTACCTGCACTCGTCCTTCCCCCGCGAGGAGATGGCCGCGCTGTTCCGGGCCGCGGACGTCATGGTGGTCACGCCGCTGCGCGACGGCATGAACCTGGTCGCCAAGGAGTACGTCGCCTGCCGCTACGACAACGAGGGCGCGCTGGTGCTGTCGGAGTTCGCCGGCGCCGCCGACGAGCTCAAGCAGGCGTTCCTGGTCAACCCCTACGACATCAACGGGATGAAGGAGTCCATCGTCGAGGCGTTGCGCTCCACCGCCCGGGAGCGGTCCAGGCGGATGCGCGCGATGCGCAAGACGGTCGTCGAGCACGACGTGAACGACTGGGCCACCGGCTTCCTCGACGAGCTCAGCCACACCAAGCCGATGCACAAGAAGCACGTGCAGCCGGCCCGCCGCAGCTGACCTGTCCGCGAGCCCTATTGTCGGGGCATGACCGAGGCGACCACGATCGCGCCGTCGCCCGACTGGCGGCTGGCCGCCGTGCTCGTGGTGCTGCTCGGGGTGGCCGTCTCCGCGTCGTACGTCGGACGCCTCGGTGTGGCGCGCAACCACCTGACCGCGTTCGTGCGCGCCGTGCTGCAGCTGGCCGCCGTGTCGCTGGTGATCGCCGCCGCGCTCGGGTCGGTGTGGTGGTCGATGGCCTTCGCGCTGCTGATGTTCGTGGTCGCCACCGGCACCTCCGCGCGGCGGATCCGGGTGCCGCTCGCGCAGGTCCCGTGGGTGGGGCTGGCGATCGCCTCGGGCGCCGTGCCGGTGCTCGCGCTGATCCTCGGCTCGGGGGTGATCCCGTTCAACGGCGCGGGCATCGTTCCGATCGCGGGCATCGTCATCGGGAACACCATGGTCGCCGCCACCCTGACCGGCCGGCGGGCCTACGACGAGATCACCGCGAACTTCGGCTCCTACGAGGCCGCGCTGGCGCTCGGCCTGATGAGCGCCGACGCCGCCTACGAGGTGATCCAGCCGACCGCGAAGGAGGCGCTGACCCCCGGCCTCGACCAGACCCGCACCGTCGGGCTGGTGACCCTGCCCGGCGCGTTCATCGGGGTGCTGCTCGGCGGCGGCACCCCGCTGCAGGCGGGCGCGGCCCAGGTGCTGGTGCTGATCGGGCTGATGGCCGGGCAGGCGATCACCGCCTCCGTGCTGCTGCGGCTGATCGCGGCCGCCCGGGTGGTCCGGCAGGACCTGGTGGGGTCCTACCCCCGCTGAGCCGGCGCGCCCAGGGCGGGGCCGGTTCGACACCCCACCCGCCGCCGTACGACGGTTCCGGACGCGCATCGTCCGCAACGGCCCCTACCGTGCCGGTATGACGAACGAGCACACCCCCGCACCGGCCCCCGCACAGGAAGCACCGGCGACACCGGAGGCACCGGCCGCGACACCGCCCTGGGAGCCGCCCGTCGCGGGCACCGAGACCGAGCACCTGGTGGCCGCCCTCGAGCGGCAGCGCGCCACGTTCCGCTGGAAGGCCGACGGCCTGGACGCGGGTGGGCTGCGGACCCGGGTGGGCGCGTCCTCGATGACCCTGGCCGGACTGCTCAAGCACCTCGCGCTGGTGGAGGACCACTACTTCGCGGAGAAGCTGGGCGGTGAGCCGATCGGGGCGCCGTGGGACGCCGTGGACTGGGACGCCGACCCGGACTGGGAATGGTCCTCAGCGACGGGCGACGAC
This sequence comes from uncultured Actinomycetota bacterium, assembly GCA_963839365.1. Lineage (GTDB taxonomy): Bacteria > Actinomycetota > Actinomycetes > Propionibacteriales > Nocardioidaceae > DASSKA01. The sequence continues at coordinate 231,284 of CAWIUT010000010.1, read as the reverse complement.
CCCGAGCAGCTCTACGCGCTCTACGACGGCGCGGTCGCGCGGTCCCGGGCCAGGCTGGACGCCGCGCTGGCCGAGGCCGGCGTCGAGCAGCTCATCCACGCCTCCTGGCCGGACGGGCGCCGGCCGAGCCTGCGCCGGATGCTGTGCGACCTGGTCGAGGAGTACGCCCGGCACACCGGGCACGCCGACCTGCTCCGCGAGGCGGTCGACGGCCGTGCCGGCGAGGACCCTCCGGCCGACTGGCGCCCATGACCGGCACCCGACGGTCGTTCGGCTCCTTCCGGGCCGAGCGCGCCCACCGGCTGCGCGCGGACCGACCGTGCCGAGGACAAGTCCGACGAGACCGTCTGGGCGGGTGACGTGCCTCCTGACCCGCGCCGGCTGGTCATGCGCATCGAGCTCGACCCCGGGGCCCCGAGGCGGACGGAGCCTTCGCACTAGGGTGTCAGCCGTGAGCGCGCTGGCGGGACTGGTGGAGCGTGGCCTCGTCGCACCCGACTGGGCCGAGGCCCTCGCACCGGTGGAGCAGGACATCTCCGCGATGGGCCGGTTCCTGCGCGCAGAGCTGGAGGCCGGCCGTCAGTACCTCCCCGACGGCGACCGGGTCCTCCGTGCGTTCAGCCGCCCGCTGCGGGACGTCAAGGTGCTGGTGGTCGGCCAGGACCCGTACCCGACCCCCGGGCACCCGGTCGGGCTGAGCTTCTCGGTCGCCCCCGACGTGCGTCCGCTGCCGAAGAGCCTGGTCAACATCTACCGCGAGCTGTGCGCGGACGTGGGCTGCCCGGCGCCGACCGACGGCGACCTGACCCCGTGGTTCGAGCAGGGTGTGATGCTGCTGAACAGGGTGCTCACGGTGGCGCCGGGCTCGCCGGCCTCGCACCGCGGCCGCGGGTGGGAGCGGGTCACCGAGCAGGCGATCACCGCGCTGGCCGCCCGCGGCGGGCCCCGGGCGGCGATCCTGTGGGGCCGCGACGCGCAGAACCTCAAGCCGCTGCTCGGCGACGTGCCCTGGGTGGAGTCCCCGCACCCCAGCCCGCTGTCGGCCTCCCGCGGGTTCTTCGGGTCGCGGCCCTTCAGCCGGGTCAACGAGCTGCTCGCCAAGCAGGGCGGCACGCCGGTGGACTGGCGGCTCCCCTGACGCGGCTGGCGGCTCCCCTGACGCGGTCGGCCCGGTCGGCCCCTGACCGCCGTTAGTCAGCGGTTCCCTGCCCGCCGAGCAGCACCCGGGTCATCGCGTTCTTGGTGTCCAGCAGCTCGTCGCGCGCGGCATCGAGGTGGTCCGCGCTGACCCGCAGGTCGACAGCTCCGTCCCGGGCGGCCACCACGGCCGCCTCCGCGGCGGCCAGCACGGCGGCCCGGCGCAGCAGCTCCTTGAGGAACGAGGCGGTGACCTCCGCCGTACGCTCGATCACCGAGTCCAGCCGGCTCTCGTCGACCACCAGCCCGCCGCGGTAGAGCGCGAACAGCCGGCGCCGCGCCTCCTCGTCGGGGTGCCGCAGCTCCACCGCCTGGTCCACCCGCCCCGGCCGGGACGCCAGCGCCGGCTCCAGCAGGTCGGCCCGGTTGGTGGTCAGCAGGAACACCACGTCGGCCTCCTCGGCCAGCCCGTCCATCTCGTTGAGCAGCTCGAAGAGCAGCGGATGCTGGCCGGGGTACTCGCCGCGCTCCTCGGCGATCAGGTGGGCGTCCTCGACCACGATCATCGCCGGCTGCAGGCTACGGGCCACCGAGCACGCCTGCCCGATCAGGTGCAGTGAGCTCCCGCTGAGGATGACGATGGTGGTCCCGGTCAGCCGGCTCATGAGGTACCGCACGGTGTGCGTCTTCCCGACGCCCGGCGGCCCGTAGAGCAGCAGACCCCGCTTGAGGTGCTGCCCGGCGGTCAGCAGGACGTCCCGGTGCTCGGCGACCCCGACCACCTGCTGGTCGATGGCGGCCAGGGTGCGCGGCGGCAGGATCAGGTCCCGCTCGGTCATCGCCGGCCGGGGGTGGAAGCTGAGCAGGTTGCCACGCTCCCCCAACAGGTCACCGCCGAAGGAGACCACCTGACCGCGGAACACGTTGTGCACCAGGCTGAGCCGGCGCAGCTGCTCCGCGGCGCGGGCGGCGGCCTCCGGCCGGTCCGCGACCACCTGGACGGTGACCGAGGGCATCCCGCCGTGCGGCTGAGGACCGCGCAGCAGCAGCACCAGCCGTGCCCCGTCCTCCTCCGCGACCAGGTACACCCCGGCCTGCACGCAGGCGAGCACCGCCCGTCCGGACCGCTGGCCAGGTTCACCCGGGACACGTTGCCCGGGCTGGGCCCGTAGCCGGGAGGCATGCCGGTCGGAGGACCGCAGCAGGTCGGGCAGGCCGAACTCCCGGTGCCGGACGTTCACCATCCCGACCAGCTGGTGCTCGCGGCCGGGCACGGCCAGCCAGGCGTCCAGCCCGGCCTGCACGTTCACCTGGTCGTAGGGCGGCCAGGTCTCCTCGACCACCTCGAGGTCCTCCAGCCGGTCGCCGAGGTGCTCACCGACCTGCCTGGCGAACGTGGGCTGGTCGTCGGCGCGCGCGGTGCCGACGATCCTGCGCCGGGCGCGGCGGGCCAGCTTGCCGACGTCGGAGAGCCGGAGCCGGTCGTCACCGTCGGGTGAGGCGGTGGCGGCGGTGAGCTCGCTGTACGACGCGTACCGGCCGGGCATCGCGGCGCCGCGCCGGGCCGGGCACGGCGCCGTCCTGCGGCCCGTGGCTGGACCAGCCCATGTCGCTCCCCCTTCGTCAGACCGAGCAGCCTAGCCGGAGACCGAGCGCAGGTCGGCGGCCTCGATCCGGTCGACGATGTGCCCGGCGACCCGCTCCAGCGCCTGTACGTCGGACGGGGCGAGCCCGTCGAAGACCAGCGACCGGACCGTCTCGACGTGCCCGGGCGCGGCGGCGACCAGCACCTCGCGGCCGGCCTCGGTGAGCTGCGCGAGCGTGACCCGGCGGCTGTCCGGGCAAGGGCTCCGCTTCACCCAGCCGCGCGCCTCCAGCTTGGTGACCACGTGGGAGAGCCGGGACAGCGTGGCGTTCACCTGGCCGGCCAGCTCGCTCATCCGCAGCGTCTCGTCGTCGGCCTCGGACAGCATCGCCAGGCACAGGTAGTCGAAGTGGGTGAGCTCGCTGTCGCGCTGCAGCTGGGAGTCCAGCGCCGGCGCCAGCTTGAGCATCACGCCGGCCAGCCGCAGCCAGGCACGCCGCTCGTCCTCGTTGAGCCACCGCGTCATGGCGGTAACCCTAGCCATCCCGGAATACTTGACGCTTCAACTGACGTTCACTACGGTGAGACCTGGAGGAACCATGACCCAGACGATGCCCCAGACGATGCCCGCGCTCTACATCGGCCACGGCGCCCCGCCTCTGCTCGACGACCCGGTGTGGTCGCGACAGCTCGCCGACTGGGCGCGCGACCTGCCCCGCCCGGAGGCGATCCTGATCGTGTCCGCACACTGGGAGTCCGCGCCGGTCATGCTGTCGGCGACCGCGCCCGGCACCCCGCTGGTCTACGACTTCGGCGGCTTCCCGCAGCGCTACTACCAGATGACCTACGAGACCCCGGACGCGAGCGCGCTGGCCGCCCGCGTGGCGGCGATGCTGCCCGGCGACGTGCACCAGCACGCCAGCCGGGGCCTCGACCACGGCGCCTGGGTGCCGCTGAAGATCATGTACCCGGCCGGTGACATCCCGGTCCTGCAGATGTCCCTGCCCACCCAGGACCCCGACCAGCTGCTCGAGCTCGGCCGTCGGCTGCGGCCGCTGCGCGACGAAGGCGTGCTGGTCATCGGCTCGGGCTTCTTGACCCACGGGCTGCCGTTCCTGCGCGAGTGGCGCATCGACGCGGAGGCGCCCGGCTGGTCCCGCGACTTCGACGCGTGGGCCGCGGACGCGCTCGCGCGCGGCGACGTGGACGGGCTCGCGTCGTACCGCTCCACGGCGCCGGGGATGCCCTACGCCCACCCGACCGTGGAGCACTTCACCCCGCTGTTCGTGACCCTCGGCGCCGCGGCCGATCCGGAGGCGCCGGGCGAGCAGCGCATCGACGGCTACTGGATGGGACTGGCCAAGCGGTCCCTCCAGGTCGCCTGAGCCGAGCCGCGTCGTACGTCGTCCGGCCCGACCCTGCGGGTGCCGGCGACCGGCGTGCGGGGAACACTGGGGCCCGTGAACGTGCTGTCCATCCAGTCCCTGGTCGCCTACGGCCACGCCGGCAACAGCGCGGCCCTGTTCCCGCTGCAGCGGCTCGGCGTCGAGGTGTGGCCGGTGGTGACCGTGCACTTCTCCAACCACACCGGCTACGACGACTGGCGGGGCCCGCTGCTGTCCGCGCAGGACATCAGCGAGGTCATCCGGGGCGTGGAGGACCGGGGCGCGCTGGCCCGCTGCGACGCGGTGCTGTCCGGCTACCAGGGCGCCGAGGACGTCGGCGCGGTGGTGCTGGATGCGGTGCGCCGGGTGCGGGAGGCCAACCCGGCCGCGGTCTACTGCTGCGACCCGGTCCTCGGCGACACCGATCGGGGCTTCTACGTGCGGCCCGGGATCGTGGAGTTCATGCGCGACAAGGTGGCGCCGGCCGCCGACGTGATCACCCCGAACCAGTTCGAGCTGGCCTTCCTGGCCGGCGCCGAGACCACCACCCGCGACGACGTGGTGGCCGCCGCCGACCGGCTCCGCGAGACCGGGCCGCACACGGTGCTGGTCACCAGCGTGGTCGTCGACGACACCCCCGCGGACGCGCTGGACATGGTGCTGGTCTCCGACGCCGGGGCGTGGACGGTGCGGACCCCGCGGCTGCCGCTCAACCCGCCCGGTGCCGGGGACCTGACCACCGCGGTGTTCCTGGCCAACCTGCTGGCCGGCCGCGAGGGCCCGCAGGCGCTCGGCCGCACCACGTCGGCGGTGTTCGCGGTGGTGGAGGCGACCGTGGCGGCCGGCGAGCACGAGCTGCGGATCGTCCAGGCCCAGGACGCGTTGGCTGACCCGCCGTCACGGTTCGAGCCGGCCCGGCTGCGCTGAGCCGCCGACTGGTCGGACGGGTGCCCGGCCGCAGCCGGGGGAGGAGTCTGACAAGTCGGAGCTGGAGCCGCTTGTCAGGTTCGAACTGACGACCTTTCGCTTACAAGGCGAATGCTCTACCAGCTGAGCTAAAGCGGCGCGGGCCCAATGCTACGGGGTGATCGCATGGCCGAGGGACGGTCGGGGTACGGGGCCGTTCACCACACGAGGAGGTATTTCCCATGGGCAGCGATGACAAGGCCAAGCACGCAGCGGAGAAGGGTCTCGGCAAGACCAAGGAGGCGCTCGGCAACGCCAGCGACGACCCGGAGCTGAAGGGTGAGGGCAAGGCCGAGCAGAGCAAGGCCGACCTGAAGCAGGCCGGCGAGAAGGCCAAGGACGCCTTCAAGGGCTGAGCTCCCGGGCGGGGGCGGTGTCAGGGGACTGTCCCCGCACGGGTGTTCCTGGCAGGCGAGGGCGGCGCAGGGGCCGCCCTCGCCTGCTTGTCGGGCGGCGTGGCCCCGGGCGGGTCACGCCGCCCGCTGGTTGCGCCCGAGGAACCGGGTGATCGACGCGCGCAGCCCGGGAGCGTCGAGCCCGTGCGCGGCGATGTGCTGCTCCGGGCTGCCGTAACGGCGCAGCTCCGGGTCCCGCACGCCGAGCGAGAGCAGCCGGTGCGGGACGTCGACGAGCGCCTCGCTGATCTGGTGCGCGCTGGTCCCGGCCAGGTAGGGCTCGACCAGCACCACCCGGGGCTGGTGAAGGGTCCCGCGCAGCGCGCGACGGTCGAACGGCCGGACCGTGCCGGCGTAGAGCACGGTCACGTCGAGGCCGGCCACCGCATCCAGCACCGGCGACAGTGTCGGCCCGACGGCCAGCACGGTGGCCTGCGTCCCGCGTCGTACGACGTGGAAGCGGCCGGGCGTGACCGGGAACGCCTCGTCGTTCTGCTGGGAGACCACCCGGATGTAGTCGCGCCCGTCCCCGGCGACCGCGGTGCGCAGCAGCCGCTCCACCTCGTCGGCGTGCCCCGGCACGTGGACCCGCCAGCCGGGCAGCGTGCCCAGCAGCGCCACGTCGCCGGGCGCCTGGTGGGTGCGACCGCCCGCGGCGATGTCGAAGGAGCCGGCCGAGCCGACCAGCACGCCCCCGACGTCCTGGTGGCCGAAACCGAGCTTGACCTGCTCGAAGGCGCGCTCGACCAGGAACGACGCGAAGGTGTGCACGACCGGCCGCATCCCGGTCAGCGCCAGCCCGGCGCCGACGCTGACGAGCAGCTGCTCGCGGATGCCGACGTTGACCACCCGGTCGGGTTGGCGGCGTTCGACCTCGCGGAAGTACTGCCCGGAGATCTCGGCGTAGACCAGCGCGACGGACAGGTCCTCCTCGACCAGGGCGGCGGCGGTGTCGGCGAAGGTTGCTCGGGGGTCTCTCACAGGTACTTGTCCTCCACCTCGGCGACCACCACGGACGGGTGGCCGAACTCGTGTGCTGCCAGCGCCTTCTCCAGCTGCGCGTGGTCCCGTCCGTCGACGGTCGCGGTGCGCCAGCCCTCGTTGCCGAACCGCGGCAGGATCTGGCCGGGCCGGTTGTAGGTGGCGGAGTGGTTGTCGACGACGACCACCGTGAGGTGGTGCAGGCCCAGCGCGCCCGCCAGCTCGATGGCCTCGTGGTTGCTGCCCTCGTCGAGCTCGGCGTCACCGACCAGGACGACGAGGCGGGCGTCCGAACCCTGCGCACGCAGCCCGAGCGCGGAGCCGACCGCGAGTGGGAGTCCGTGGCCCAGCGAGCCGCTGGAGATCTCCACCCCCGGCACGAGGGTCCGGTCCGGGTGGTGGCCGAGCGGCGAGTCGAGCTCACCCCAACCGCGCAGCAGCCTCTCGTCGAGGAACCCCTTGGCGGCCAGCACCGCGTAGTAGGCGATCGGCCCGTGCCCCTTGGAGAGGTAGAACCGGTCCCGCCCCGGGTCGTCGACCGTGTCCGGGGTGACGTTGAGGATGCGGTCGTAGAGCACCCAGAGCGCGTCCAGGGTCGAGGTGGCGGCCTGTGAGTGTTTCTCGTCGCCGGTCATCAGGGACATCAGCCGCGGCAGGTCGTCGTACGACCAGCCCACCGGCCGCAAGGCACCTCGTGTCGTCGTCATGGCCCCACGGTGCATGTTGAAGTTCACTTCAAGTCAAGTTACGGTCGGCGGCATGTCGAACCGGCATCCAGCCCTGACGATCGGTGAGCTCTCGAGACGGTCCGGGGTGGCCACGTCGGCGCTGCGCTACTACGAGGCGCAGGGGCTGATCCACTCCACCCGCACCGCAGGCAACCAGCGCCGCTACCCCCGCCCGACCCTGCGCCGGGTCGCGTTCATCCGGTCCGCGCAGCGGGTCGGCCTGACGCTGGAGGAGATCGCCGAGGCGCTGGCCACGCTCCCGGAGTCGCGGACCCCCACCAAGGCGGACTGGGCCCGGCTGTCCCGCTCCTGGCGACCTCGGGTGGACGCGCAGATCGAGCGGCTGGTGCGGCTGCGCGACAAGCTGGACGGCTGCATCGGCTGCGGCTGCCTCAGTCTGCGCACCTGCGCGTTGAACAACCCCGAGGACGAGGTGGCCGAGCGCGGGCCGGGCGCCCGTTTCCTGGAGCCTTCCGGCTGAGGTCGGGCCGGCGCATCAATCTCCCCGCGGCGGATGGTCAGCGGCGCACCCGCGCGCCGCCGCCGGCGGCCAGCGTCTCAACCTCGTCGCGGGTGGCCATCGAGGTGTCCCCAGGGGTGGTCATCGCCAGGGCGCCGTGCGCGGCGCCGAGCTCGACCGCCTCGGCCAGGCTGCGCCCGGTGAGCAGGCCGTAGACCAGCCCGGAGGCGAAGCTGTCACCGCCGCCGACCCGGTCCAGGATCTCCAGCTCCGGACGCGAGGTGGCCTCGGCGAAACCCTCGTCCCGCGACCAGGCCACCGCGCTCCAGTCGTTGACCGTGGCGGTGCGCACCGCGCGCAGCGTGGTGGCCAGCACCGTGAGGTTCGGGTACGCCGCGGTGACCTTCTCGATCATCGCCTTGAACCCCACAGGGCTCAGCTTTGTCAGCGACGGGTCCACCCCGGGCACCTCGAAGCCGAGTCCGGCGGTGAAGTCCTCCTCGTTGCCGATCATCACGTCGACCAGCGGTGCCAGCCCGCTGTTGACCTCCCGGGCGCGAGCCAGCCCGCCGTTGTCCTGCCACAGGCTGGGGCGGTAGTTGAGGTCGTAGGAGATCCGGGTGCCGTGCCGACGCGCGGCGGACATCGCCTCGGCGGCCACCTCCGCGCTGGTCTCGGACAGTCCCGCGTAGATGCCGCCGGTGTGCAGCCACCGCGCGCCCAGCTCGCCGAACAAGTGGTCCCAGTCCACGTCGCCCGGGGCCAGCCGGCTGATCGCGGTGTTCCCCCGGTCGGGCACCCCGAGCGCGCCCCGCACCCCGAAGCCGCGCTCGGTGAAGTTCAGCCCGTTGCGCACCCGGCGGCCGATGCCGTCGTAGGGGCTCCAGCGCAGGTGGGAGGTGTCGACGCCGCCCTGCAGCATCAGGTCCTCGATCAGGTGGCCGACCGCGTTGTCCGCGAGGGCGGTGACCACCGCGGTGCGCATCCCGAAGCAGCGCCGCAGGCCGCGCGCCACGTTGTACTCCCCACCGCCTTCCCAGGCGGTGAACGAGCGGGCGGCTCGGATCCGGGTCTCGCCGGGGTCCAGGCGCAGCATCACCTCGCCAAGGGCCACCAGGTCGTAGCGGCACTCGTCGGCCGGTCGCAGGGCCAAGCTCGTCACTGGGAGTTCCCTTCGGGGGTCGTGACCTGTACGGCGCGCCGCACCAGGCCGGTGATCTCGGTCCAGGCCCTCCGTCGCACGAGCTCGGAGGGCACCATCCAGGAGCCGCCGACCGCGAGGACCGACGGCAGCGCGAGGTAGTCGTCGAGGTCGTCGGGCCCGATGCCTCCGGTGGGGACGAACCGCACCGTCGGGAACACCGCCGAGAGTGCCGCCACGGTGGCTGCGCCACCGAGCTGCTTGGCCGGGAACACCTTGACGGTCTCGACGCCGAGGTCGGCAGCGACGATCACCTCGCTTGCGGTGGCCACCCCTGGAACTGCCGGCACACCCTGACCCCAGGCCCGGCGCACCACCGCGGGGGCGAAGCCGGGAGAGACCACGAACTCGGCACCGGCGGCCACCGCCTCGTCGACCTGGTCGGCGCGCAGCACGGTGCCCGCGCCGACGTGGAGGCCGGGCACCTCGGCCATCGCTCGCAGGGCAGCCACCGCGTCAGGGGTGCGCAAGGTGACCTCGGCGACGTCGAGGCCGCCGGCCAGGATCGCCTCACCGAGGCCCCGGGCGGAGTCCGGCTCCTCGACAACGACGACCGGAAGCAGTCGAGCCGACCCGAGCAGGGCGGGGAGGTCGCGGGAGCTGGTCGGCCCGGTCACAGGATCTTGCTGAGGAACGCGCGGGTCCTCTCGTGCCGCGGGTCCTCGAAGATCTGCTTGGGCGGGCCCTCCTCCACGATCACCCCGTCGGCCATGAACAGCACCCGGTCGGCCACCTCGCGCGCGAAGCCCATCTCGTGCGTGACCACGACCATGGTCATGCCCTCCTCGGCGAGCCGCTTCATGACCGCGAGCACCTCTCCGATGGTCTCCGGATCGAGTGCCGAGGTCGGCTCGTCGAACAGCATCACCTTGGGCTCCATGGCCAGTGCACGCGCGATCGCGACGCGCTGCTGCTGCCCGCCGGACAGCTGGCCCGGGTGGACGTCGGCCTTGTCGGACAGGCCGACCTTCTCCAGCAGCGCTCGGGCACGCTCCCGCGCCTCGCCGCGCCCCAGCTTCAGCACCTTGGTGGGCGCCAGCATCACGTTCTCGATCACCTTCAGGTGCGGGAACACGTTGAAGGACTGGAACACCATGCCGACGTCGCGCCGGACCAGGTTCAGGTTGGTGCGCGAGGCCGCGAGGTCGTGGCCGTTGACCACCACGTGCCCGTCGTCGAAGGTCTCGAGCAGGTTGAGGCAGCGCAGGAAGGTGCTCTTGCCGGACCCGGACGGGCCGATGACGCAGACCACCTCGGTCTCGTCGACCTCGGCGTCGATGTCCTTGAGCACCTTGTTCTTGCCGAAGCTCTTGTTCAGCCCGGTGACCTTGATGATCGGGGCGCCGGTGGCCCCGTCAACCGGGCCGGACCCGTTCGCGCTGGTCGTCATGCCAGCCTCCGTTCGTACCAGCGTCCCAGCAGGGAGATCGGGTAGGACACGATGAAGTAGAGCGCCGCCACCACGAGGAAGGTGCGCAGCGGCTGCTCGTTGATGGTGGTGATGATGCGGCCGGCCTTGGTGAGCTCGACGTACCCGATCACCGACACCAGCGAGGAGGCCTTCACCAGCGAGATCAGGAAGCCGATGGCCGGCGGTACGGCGATCTTCATCGCCTGCGGCAGGATCACGTGTCGGAACTTCAGCAGGTAGCCCATGCCGAGCGCCTCGGCGGCCTCCTCCTGCCCCTTCGGCACCGCCTCGATGCTGCCCCGGAAGATCTCGGCCATGTAGGCGCCGGCGTAGACGGACAGCCCGATGATCGCGGTGAACCCGCGGTTGAACGTCGCTGCCGGGAACATCAGCGGTAGCGCGAAGTAGATGAACATCAAGATGATCAGCACCGGCTGGCCACGCAGGAAGTTGATGTAGACCGCGGAGACCCAGCGCAGGGGCGGGATCGGGCAGATCCGGGCCATCCCGAAGACCAGGCCGAGCAGGGTGCCGACCACCCCGGAGACGACCACGAGCAGCAGCGTCAGACCCGTCCCGTGCAGCAGCGGCGGGAGGTACTCTGCGAACCATCCGGACATCGTTGGCCTCACTCCCAGCGGAACAGGGTCTTCTCGGCGAGCCGGAAGCTCATGGCGATCACGACCGAGGTCAGGTAGTACAGGACCGCGCCGTAGGTGAAGACCTCCAAGGTCCGCTGCGTCTGGGAGTTCAGGTCGCTCAGCGTGGAGGTCAGCTCGTTGAGCGAGATCACCGAGCCCACCGAGGAGAACAAGAACAGCACGATGAGCTGGTTGGTCAGCGACGGCAGCACGTTGCGGATGGCCGGCTTGAACACGACGTAGCGGAACGTCTGCATCCGGCTCATCCCCAACGCGCTACCGGCCTCCTGCTGACCGACCGGCACCGACTGGATGCCGGCCCGGAAGATCTCTGCGGTGTAGGCGGCGTTGTTCAGGGTCAGCCCGAGCACCGCCGACCACAACGGATCGAGGTTGAGTCCCACCTGGCCCAGCCCGAAGTAGATCAAGTAGAGCTGGACCAGGAGGGGGGTGTTGCGGAACACCTCGATGTAGGCGCCGGCCAGCACGCGCAGTGGGCGCACACTGCTGGAGCGGGCCAGCGAGATCAGCACCCCGGCGACCGCGCCCACCGCGAAGCCGATCAGCGTCACGTAGATGCTGACCCACAGCGCCCGCAGCAGTAGCGGCAGGTAGGGCAGGATGTCGCCGAAGTAGAAGGTCACCGCAGATCCTCAGCCGACCAGCTTGGGCAGCGGGCTGTGGAACCACTTCTGGTAGAGCTTGTTGTCCTCGCCCGAGGAGATCAGGTTGCGGATGAAGTTGTTCAGGTAGTTCATCCAGACCTGGTCGCCCTGCAGGATGCCCATGGACACGATCGCCGGGCTGATCGGCGGCACGTTCAGGACGGCGAGCTGCGGGTTCTGCTTGGCCAGGTCGTGCACCGTCTCGTAGGACTCGACGGCGGCGTCCACCTTGCCGGCCTTGAGCGCCGCCAGTGCGTCGGCGATGGTGTCGAAGCGCACCACGTCGGCCTTCGGGTACTCCTGGGTCATGATCGTGTCGTTGGTGCTGCCGCGCGCGACCGACACCTTCTTGCCGTTCAGGTCCGACAGGTTGTGGATCGGGTTGTTCTTGTTGTAGATCACGCCCGCGCCGTGTGACACGTACGGAATCGTGAACGCCACCGACTGGGCCCGCTCGTTGGTGGCCGTGTAGGAGGAGATGTTCACGTCGACCCGGTGGGACTGCAGCAGCGGCAGCCGGTTGTCCCCGTTGGCCGGGACCAGCTGCAGCTTGGCGCCGAGGGAGTCGGCCAGCTCGTGGGCGATGTCCACCTCGTAGCCGGCGAACTGGCCGTTGGGCTTCTGCACGCTGCTCGGCGGGAAGTCGGGCAGCACCGCGACTTTCAGGGTCTTGGTCTTCAGCACGTTCTGCAGCGTGCTGGAGCCGCTGGTGGTGCTGCTTCCGGCCTGTCCGGTCGAGCCTGCGGCTCCGGAGCCGGAGGTGCAGGCCGTGAGCGCGAGCACGACCGCAAGCACGGGTAACAGCAGCAGCTTCGAGGTGGGTTTCTTCATCGGTGTCCTCTACGGCCGAAATCGGCGCCACTCTCGCATAGTGGGAGTGGCTTCTGTGTTATGGGAGAGTTTGGCTGTCCGATCTGGGTGCGTCAACCCCTGATGTCCCGAGAGCCCGGCTTCACTCGGTGTTCGCGTGCGCCTTGAACGCCGCGGCGTTGTCCACCTCGCGTCGACCAGCGAGCTCGAGGCACACCACGTCGAGCACCACGTGCGTGGTCTGGTCGAACAGGCTGGACAACGGCTGGATCGTGGCCGCCTCGTCGGCGCGCCGGTACTTCGTGGCGGCCGGCAGCACCAGCACCTGGCCGGCGGCCTGCGCCAGCGGGGAGTCCGGGTCGGTGGTCACGGCGAGCACGCGGGCACCGAGCTCGTGGGCCTTCTCGGCGACTCGGACGGTGCCGGCGGTGGTGCCGGATCCGGAGACCGCCACCACGGTGTCCTGCGCGGCGACCGCCGGAGTGGTGGTCTCCCCCACGACGTGCACCGACAGCCCGAGGTGCATCAGTCGCATCGCGAACGCGCGGGCCATGAAGCCCGAGCGGCCCTCGCCCGTGACGAGCACGTGCCCCGCGTCGTACAACAGGTCGGCGAAACCGCTCACGTCGGCGCGGTCCACCTTGGCGAGCACCCCGCGGATCTCCTCCTGCACGGTGTCGATCAGGTCGGTGTTGGTCATCGGGCATCTCCCTCCGGGTTGACGGCGCGGCGCAGGGTGAGCACCGCGTCGAGCGGGTCGTCGGCCTTGGTGACCGCGGAGCCGACCACCACGCGCAGGCCAGGCACGTCACGCAGGCCGGGCAGGTCGTCGGCGGTCAGGCCGCCGGCGATCGCAAGTCGGCGACCGTGCGCCCACGGGCCGAGCAGGTCAGTGGGCCTGGCGCCGGTGGCCTGCAGGTCCTTGCCCACGTGCGGCGCGAGTACGACGGGGTCGGGGAGCCGGTCCGCGAGTGCGGCGATCCGGTCCGCGTCCAGGCCGAGCAGGTCCACGACCAGCTCGCGCTGCCGCTCCTCGGCCACCCGGACCGCGGTCTCCAGGCTGACCTCCGGAGCCAGACCGAGCACGGTGGCCGAGCGGGCGCCCGCGTCATAGGCCATCGTGAGCTCGAACTGCACGTCGTCGACGGTCTTGAGGTCGGCGAGAACCGGGGTCGGCGCGGCGGCCTCGACCACCGCGGTCAGCCCGGCGGTCCCGAAGCTCTTGATCATCGAGGTGCCCATCTCGACCCAGTTGGCGTGCGGCGCCACCGTGGCGGCGAGCGCGACAGCACGGTCGAGCGGGATACGGTCCAGGGCGATCTGCAGCTGCACGCGGATCCTTCCGTCCCAGGGGGTGGTCGGGGGTCAGTCAACACGCTGCTCCCAGATGTTGGCAATTGCTCCTGCATAGTGGAAGATGTCCGAGTGGCTGAAGCACCCCGGCCCAGCGACATGGTGGGCAAGGCGCTCGCCCTGCTCACCGAGCTGGGCGAGTTCCCTCAGGGTGTGGTCGCCTCCGAGCTGGCGCGCCGCAGCGACTTTCCGCTGAGCACAGCACACCGGCTGCTCGGTGCCCTGGTCCGCGACGGGTTCGCCACCTTCGACAAGGCGACCAAGCGATACGCCCTCGGTCTACGGGTCTTCCAGCTCGCGCAGAGCGTCTCGCACGCCTACGGGTTCACCGGCCTGGCCCGACCCGTCCTCGAGCAGGTGTCCGCGGCGACCCGGGAGGCGACGCTGCTCGCGGTGCTCGACGGTGACCAGCAGCTGTACGTGTACTCCATCGGCGGGCCGCAGCAGGTCAGTGTGGTCGGCGAGCCCGGCCGGCACGGGCCGCTGCACTGCACCTCCCAGGGCAAGGTGCTCATCGCGTTCGCGCCCGCGGAGACTCGCGAGCGGCTGCTCAGCTCCCTCGACCTGACCCAGCACGGCCCGAACACGATCACCAACCGGGCCCGGTTCCGCGAGGAGATCGCCCGGGTCACCAAGGTCGGCTACGCGATCGCCGACGAGGAGCACGAGGCCGGCATCCGGGCGATCAGCGTGCCGGTCTTCGACCGGGACAGGGTTGCCGTCGCGGCGTTGTCCACGGCCGCGCCTGCCTATCGGATGACGATCGCCCAGCTCGTGGAGCACCTGCACACCCTCAACCAGGCGGCCCGCTCCCTCGCCGCGGTCATGCCGCTCGGCGGCTGACCCGCACGAGCCGATCTCCCCAGGGAAAGGGGAACCCGGCGGAAGGCCCGTCCCCCGTAGGGTGGGGACCATGGCGCTGCGCTTCGTCGCCACCCGGCCGGACCCCGATCTGCTGACCCTGCCGTGGAACCTGCCGCTGGAGGACTGGGGCAGCGACAGGCTCGTCGCGCTGCCCCAGGGCATCTCCCGGCACGTCGTACGCCTGGTCCGGCTGGGGCCGGACGTCTACGCCGTCAAGGAGACCCGGCCCAGGATGGCGTTCCGGGAGTACCGCATGCTGCGGGACCTGCGCCGGCTCGGGCTTCCGGCGGTCGAGCCGGTCGGGGTGGTGGAGGGACGCGCCACGGACGCCGGTGAGGAGATCGAGCCCGCGCTGGTCACCCGGCACCTTCGGTTCTCGCTGCCGTACCGGTCGGTGTTCGCGCACGGCCTGCGCGCGGAGAGCGTGCCGCGGGTCATCGACGCGCTGGCCGTGCTGCTGGTGCGGCTGCACCTGGCCGGCTTCTTCTGGGGAGACGTGTCGCTGTCCAACGTGCTGTTCCGGCGAAGCGCCGGCGAGTTCGCGGCGTACCTCGTCGACGCCGAGACCGGCGAGCTGCACCCGCAGCTCTCCTCCGGGCAGCGCGAGCAGGACCTGGAGGTCGCCGAGACCAACCTGTACGGCGAGCTGCTCGACCTGCAGGCCGGCCGGCTGCTCGACGAGGGCGTCGACCCGCTGGACACCGTTGCGCGGGCGCGCCGCCGGTACGACACCTTGTGGCAGCAGCTCACCGGCAGCGAGGAGTTCAGCACCGACCAGATGTGGCGCATCGAGCAGCGCATCGAGCGGCTCAACGACCTTGGCTTCGACGTGGACGAGCTGGACATCGTCAGCGACCTGCAGGGCGCCACCGTGCGGCTGCAGCCGAAGGTGGTCGAGGCCGGCCACCACTCCCGCGAGCTGCAGTCGCTGACCGGCCTCGACGTGGAGGAGAACCAGGCCCGCCGGCTGCTCAACGACCTGGCCTCCTTCGCGACCAGCCGGGGAATCGACGCCGAGGACAAGGCCGTGGTCGCGCACCGGTGGCTCACCGAGGTCTACGAGCCGGTCACCGAGCTGATCCCCCGACAGCTGCGCGGACGCCGCGAGCCCGCCGAGGTGTTCCACGAGATCCTCGAGCACCGCTGGTTCCTGTCCGAGCGCGCCGGCCACGAGGTGGACATCTTCGAGGCCACCGAGGCATACGTCGACGAGGTGCTCGCCCAGCACCCCGAGGAGGCGATCGCCGCGACGGGCTCGACCGGCTCGACCGACTGGAGCGGCCACAAGGACGTGCAGCCTTCACCGAACAGCGGGCTTTGACCGCGCGAACCGGGGAGGGTGCACGTTGCTGTGGCCCCTTCGCCGCTCCAGCCGGGAGTGCTCAGCGCGCGCGGCGCTCGGCGACGGCGTAGAGCGTGACGGAGGCGGCCACGCCGGCGTTCAGGGACTCCAGCGTGCCGGCCATCGGGATGGACACCAGCTGGTCACAGGTCTCGGCGACCAGCCGGGACAGGCCCTTGCCCTCCGAGCCGACCACGACCACCAGCGGGCCGTCGGCCAGCTCCAGCTCCGGCAGCCGCACGTCGCCCTCGGCGTCGAGGCCGACGACCATCAGCCCCGCCTGCTGGTAGTCCTTCAGCTGCCGCACCAGGTTGGTCGCCCGGGCGACCGGCACCCGGGCGGCCGCGCCGGCCGAGGTCTTCCACGCGGCCGCGGTCATCCCCGCCGCTCGGCGCTCCGGGATCACCACGCCGTGCGCGCCGAACCCGGCGGCCGACCGGACCACCGCCCCCAGGTTGCGCGGATCGGTCACGGAGTCCAGGGCGACGATCAGCGGGGGTGTGCCGCTGCCGTCGGCGGCGTCCAGCAGGTCGTTCGGGTGCGCGTACTCGTACGGCGGCACCTTCGCGGCCAGCCCCTGGTGGACCGCCTGCCGGGTCAGCCGGTCCAGCTCCCCGCGGCTCACTTCGAGCAGCGGGACGCCCCGGTCGGCGCACAGCGCGAAGGCCTCACGCAGCCGGGCGTCCCGCTCGGCCCCCTCGGCGACGTACACCGCGGTGATGGGCATCTGGGCCCGCAGCGCCTCGACCACCGAGTTGCGGCCGGCGATCCACTCGGTCTCCTCGCCGGCCGGCTTGCGGCGGGGCCGCGCGGACGCGACCTTCTCGACCTTCTTCGACCGCTTGTGCGCGACGTGGCCGGGCCGGTCCTTCGCCTTCGGGGTCGGGCCCTTGCCCTCCAGCCCGCGGCGGCGCCGGCCGCCCGACCCGGCGGTGGGGTTGCCCTTGCCGGTCTTGCGGATGGCGCCACGCCGCGCCGAGTTGCCTGCCATCAGTCGTCCTTCGTCATCGGGTTCCGGCCACACCTGTCCGGCACGGGCGCCGGCTCGACAGGCCAGTCAGAGGGACCACGTCGGGCCCCGGGGGGTGTCCTCGATCTCGATGCCGGCCTCGGCCAGCCGGTTGCGGATCGCGTCGGCGGTGGCGAAGTCCTTCTCCGCGCGGGCGCGGGCCCGCTGCTCCAGCAGCCCGCCGACCAGCGAGGCGACCGCGGCCGAGAGCTTCTCGTCCCTGCGCGAGGCACCGACGGTCCAGTGCGGGTCGAACGGGTCCAGCCCGAGCACCGCGAGCATGGTGCGCACCGACGCGGCGTTGCCGCGCAGCGCCGGGGAGTCGCCGTCCGCGAGCAGCTTGTTGCCCTCGTGCACCGTCTCGTGGATCGCGGCCACCGCGGCCGGCGTGCTCAGGTCGTCGTCCATCGCCTCCACGAAGTCCGCGCAGAGCATCCCGTCCGCCGCCGGCTCCGCCCCGGTCACCGAGGCGACCCGGGTCAGGTAGTTCTCGATGCGACCGAACGCCGCCGCGGCCTCCTCCAGCGCCTCCTCGGAGAACTCCACGTGCGAGCGGTAGTGCGAGAACACCAGGTAGTAGCGCAGGTCGATGGCCCGGAACCGCTGCAGCACCGCCGGGATGACCAGCGAGTTGCCCAGCGACTTGCTCATCTTCTCGCCTGCGGTGGTGATCCACGCGTTGTGCATCCAGTACGACGCGAAGCCGTACCCGGCCGCGCGCGACTGCGCCTGCTCGTTCTCGTGGTGCGGGAACCGCAGGTCCACCCCGCCGCCGTGGATGTCGAAGGAGCCACCGAGGTACTTCAGCGCCATCGCCGAGCACTCGATGTGCCACCCCGGCCGGCCGGGGCCCCACGGCGAGGGCCAGGCCGCGGTCTCCGGCTCGGTCTGCTTCTTGTGCCCCTTCCACAGCGCGAAGTCGCGCGGGTCCCGCTTTCTGGACAGGAGGTGCGGATCGCCCGCGTCCTCGGCCGCGCTCATCTCCTCGATCTTCTGCCCGGACAGCTCGCCGTAGGAGGGCCAGGACTTCACGGCGAAGTACACGTCCCCCGACCCGTCCTCGGACGGGTAGGCGTGCCCCCTGGCGACCAGCCGGTCGATCAGCTCGATCATCTCCGGGATGTGCCCGGTGGCCGCCGGCTCGTAGGTCGGCGGGAGCACGTTCAGGGCGTCGTACGCCTTGTCGAGCTCGCGGCGCATCATGTACGCGAGGTTGTACCAGGGCCGGCCCTGCTCGGCGGACTTGATGAGGATCTTGTCGTCGATGTCGGTGATGTTGCGGATGAACGTCACGTCGTAGCCGGACGCCAGCATCCACCGGCGCAGCACGTCGAAGTTCACCCCGGACCGGACGTGCCCGACGTGCGGCTCGGACTGCACGGTCAACCCACACAGGTAGATCCCCGCCCTGCCCGCCTCCAGCGGGACGAAGTCGCGCACCTGCCGGGTCGCGCTGTCGTAGAGCCGCAGCTTCGTCGGGATCGGGGTCACCCGGCAATCCTAACGATCCGACCGTCTGGGGTCTTTGTGGCGTTTGACGACTCCTGGGAGGTTGCGTCGATATCGTGCGGGGATGCGCAGCGCTCTCGGACGCCCCTCCCTCCTCGCCGCCCTGACCAGCACCCTGACCGGCGCCCTGGTCGTCGCCGGCAGCACGCTGGCCGGTGCTCCCGCCCCCGCGTTCGGGAGTACGACGCGGGCGGCGGCCGCCGCGGCCCGGCAGACCCCGATCAGCCCCGAGATCAGCTACGTGCAGTGGGCCACCGGGCGGCGGCTCCGGCACGGCCGGCTGGCCGGGCTGGCCCTGACCCACGGCCGGCTGCGGATCAGCACCCCGGTCGGCCACCGGCGCTACCGGAACGCCGACGGCCGGGTCCGCCACTACCAGCTCGGCCGGTGGACCTCACCGTGGGTGCACCCCGGCTTCGGGCTCACCGAGCTGGTCGCCTCCTGGCACGCCACCACGCCGCGCAACACCTGGATCCAGGTGCAGGTGCGCGGCATCGACCAGGCCGGCCGGCGCAGCAGCTGGGACACCCTCGCCCAGTGGAGCGCCGGCGACATGCACGTCAACCGGACCAGCCTGGGTGCGCAGAACGACGACCTGGCGCACGTGTCCACCGACACCTGGGTCGCCAACGCCGGGGAGAGCTTCACCTCCTGGCAGCTGCGGGCCACCCTGCTGCGTCGTGCCGGCAGCAAGGCCAGCCCGCGGCTGCTCACCCTCGGGGCGATGTCCTCCGCGCTGCCGGCCGACCCGGGCGCGGTCGCCCCCACGCCGACCACCGTGACCCACCGGGTCGTGCTGCCGGTGCCGCGCTACTCGCAGATGACCCACACCGGCCAGTACGCCCAGTACGGCGGCGGCGGGGAGGCCTGGTGCTCCCCCACCTCGACGACGATGGTGCTCGGCTACTACGGCGACCTGCCGCCGGCCCGCAGCTACAGCTGGGTGGACCCGCGCTACCAGGACCGGTTCGTGGACGCCGCGGCCCGCGGCACCTACGACTACGGCTACGACGGCACCGGCGACTGGCCGTTCAACACCGCGTTCGCCGCCAACCGCACCGGGCACGCGTTCGTGACCCGGCTGCGGTCGCTGCAGGAGGCCGAGCAGCTGATCGAGGCCGGCATCCCGGTGGTGGCCTCCATCGCGTTCGGGCCCGGACAGCTGGACCACGCGCCGATCAGCTCCACCCCCGGGCACCTCGTGGTGATCGTCGGCTTCCGTGCCAACGGCGACCCGATCGTCAACGACCCCGCGGCCCGCAAGGACCGCTGGGTGCGGCGCAGCTACGACCGCGGCCAGTTCGAGCGGGCCTGGCTGAACGGCTCCGGCGGGCTGGCCTACGTCATCACCGACCGCAACCACCCGCTGCCGCACCCGCGGCAGGCCAGCAGCTGGTGACCCACCACCGCGCCTTCCGGGCGTGGGAGGACGCCGGCCTCGAGGGCGGAGAGCACGCCGGCACCACCGCCGCGCAGGGCGCGCTGCGGCTCACCGTCCCGACCGGGCTCCGGGAGTACGTCGACCCGCACCGCCCCGACGCCCCGTGCGTCCGGTACGACGAGGCGGCCTGGACCTCGCCGGAGGTTCCCACCCGTTTCGGGGCCACCGGGATCGTGGCGTCCTGGAACGCCAAGACCCCGCCCGGGACCTGGCTCGAGGTGGCGGTGTCCGTGACGCTGACCGACGGCCCCCGCACCGGCTGGTACGTGCTCGGTCGCTGGGCGGAGACCGACGCCGAGATCAGCCCCACCTCGGTGGCCGGCCAGGACGACGCCGCGGCCACCGTCGCGGTCGACTCGCTCCGGCTGGCCGCGGACCGACCCGCGGCGTCCTACCGGGTGCGGGTGGCGCTGCTGCGCCGCGAGCGCACCGCCGCGACCCCCGTCGTACGCCTCGTGGGGGCGGTGGCGTCCCGGCCGGCCGAGGAGCACCGCCCGGCGCCGCTGCCCCCGCCGGCGGTCGGCCGGGTGCTCGAGGTGCCGGCGTACTCCCAGGAGCTGCACCGCGGGGAGTACCCGGCCTACGACGCCGGTGGGCAGTCCTGGTGCTCGCCGACCGCGGTGAGCATGGTGCTCGGCTACTGGGGCCGCGGCCCGACTCCCGCCGACTACGCGTGGGTCGAGCCCGGTCTGCCGGACCGGTTCGTCCCGCACGCGGTGCGGCACACCTTCGACCACCGCTACGCGGCCGCGGGCAACTGGTCGTTCAACACCGCCTACGCGGCACGGTTCGGGGTCCGGTCGTTCGTCACCCGGCTGCGCGGGCTGCACGAGGCGGCCCTGTTCATCGCTGCGGGGATCCCGCTGGTGCTCAGCGTGGCGTTCACCAGGGCCGACCTGGGCGGCGCCGGCTACGACACGACCGGCCACCTGCTGGTGCTGGTCGGCTTCGACGAGCGCGGGAACCCGGTGTGCAACGACCCCGCCTCGCACGGGCTGCCCTCCAACGACGAGGTGCGTACGACGTACGACCGAGACCAGCTGGAACGGGCCTGGATACGACCGTCGGGCGGGCTGACCTACGTGGTCCACCCGCCCGACGTGTCGTTGCCGGCTCCGCCCGTGTCGACGGAACCGAGCTGGTAGCGACTACGGGGTCGCGCCCAGGGTCTCCTCCTCGACCGCGGACTCGCGCTGCGACTCCGCGATGTGACCCTGCGCCCGCTCCGGCGACAGCCGCTGCGAGATCGCGATCGCGTAGACGATGACCGACAGGGCGAGCAGGATCAGGATCGACCAGCCGAACCCGATCACGCCGGTGCCCCCACCGTAGGAGCCCAGGTAGGACACCACGGTGGTGCCGCCCAGCCAGGGCACCAGCCAGCTGGCGCCGGACCGGAAGTCCATCGGCCCCTGCACCGAACGGGTGACGGTGAAGATCCCCAGCATCACCATGCCGAGCAGCACGCTGACCATCAGCTTCCACACGATGTCCCAGCCCGACCAGTAGACGATCAGGTTCGAGCACCAGAACGCCAGCACCGGCACGACGTGCCCACCGGGCAGCCGGAACGGACGCTCGTGCTCGGGCACCTGGTGGCGCAGCGAGGTGAGCACCAGCGGGCCCGAGGCGAACGACAGCACGGTCGCCGAGGTGATGAAGCCGACCAGCTGCTGCCAGGACGGGAACGGCAGGAACACGACCAGACCGACCAGGAAGGTGACGATCAGGCTGACCAGCGGCACACCGCGCTCGGTGGTGTTGGCCAGCGAGTTCGGCGCGTTCTTGTTGCGTGCCATCGCGTAGGAGATCCGCGAGGTGATCGTGGTGTAGATCAGACCGGTGTCCCCGGGGGAGATGATCGCGTCGGCGTACAGCAGAACGGCCAGCCAGCCCAGCCCGAGCATGGAGGCGACCGCTGCGAGAGGACCGAAGTCGTTGGCGAAGCTGAGGTGCGCCCAGCCGTGCGACTTGGTCAGCACGCTCGGGTGCAACGCGCCCACGAACGCGATCTGCAGCGCCACGTAGATGACGCCGGTGAGGAGCACCGACCCGATCACCGCGATCGGCACGTTCCGCTTCGGGTTGTCGGTCTCCCCGGCCAGCTCGATGCCTTGTCGGAAGCCGAGGTAGGAGAACACGATCCCCGAGGTCGCGATCGCGGTGAACACCCCGTGCCAGCCCTCCGGCCGGAAGCCGTAGGAGCTGAAGTTGGCGCCGTGGAACGCGGTGAACAAGAACGCCAGGATCACCAGGGTGATGATGAACAGCTTCCACCACACCATGGCGTTGTTGATCCGGGCGAACCAGCGGATCCCGTAGTAGTTCACGACCACGAACACCGCCAGCAGCAGCACCGCGACGCCGTACCCGACCCCCGTCAGGGTGTGCACCGAGCTGCCGTCGGCCAGGGTCTTGCTGACCGTGAACGGGTAGTACTTGGTGGCGTACTGCAGTGCCGCCTCCACCTCGATCGGGGCGGTGGTGGCCACCGCGACCCAGGTGATCCACCCGGTGGTGTAGCTGGCGAAGGATCCGAAGGACAGGTGCGGGTAGCGCACCACGCCGCCGGACAACGGGAACATCGTCCCCAGCTCCGCATAGACAAGGGCGATCAGCAGGATCATCACCCCACCGATCGCCCACGAGATGATGGCGGCCGGGCCGGCCTCCTGGGCGGCGTTCAACGCCCCGAAGAGCCAGCCGGAGCCGATGATCGACCCGACGCTGGCGAACAGGAGCCCTACCAGGCCCACATGTCGTCGCAGGTCCTGGCGGTGACCACCGTCGGCCGTCCGTGTACCTGATGCCATGGTGTCTCCATGTCTTGTGTCTTCGACTGAACAGTCCGCCAACATAGCGACATGTCACTCAGGTCACAGCAGCGCCCCTCGTGCGAGTGTGACCTGGGCGACTTCTACCCCCTCCGGCCGCCGGTCAACCAGCCCTCGCCCGCGCCGGGCGGCCCGCCCCGCTCGACCTACCGATTTCGTGATGCAAACGTGACGTCCGCGGTGCGGTCGGCGCGCCGATTCCGGGGTCAGCACCCGGAGAGTCAGGACGCGGAGAAGGAGACGCTGTCCCAGCCGGTCGCGCCGTTGGGCACGACGTCGTGCCGCACCGGGGTCTGGGTGTAGCCGGAGCGGTCGGTGGCGCGCACGGTGAGGGTGTGGTCGCCCGGGCCGGCCCGGACCGTGCCGGCCCACTGCACCCAGGTGTCCAGGTCGGGCACCCGGCCCAGCTCCGCCTGCTGCCAGGGTTGCCCGTCCAGGCGGTACTCCACCTTCGCGATGCCGGTGTGCTGCGCCCACGCAGTGCCCCCGACCCGCACCGTGCCGGCCGGGACGCTGTCGCCCTGGCCGGGTACGTCCACGCGGGACTCGGTCTTGACCGGCCCCTGCGGCGACCAGCCGCGGACCGTCCAGTAGGCCGCGAACCTGTCGAAGCTGGTGACCTCGAGGTCGGTGACCCACTTGGTCGCCGACACGTAGCCGTAGAGTCCCGGCACGATCATCCGCACCGGGAACCCGTGCTCGATCGGGAGCGGCTCCCCGTTCATGGCCACGGCGAGCATCGCGTTGCGGCCGTCGGTGAGCGCCTTCAGCGGGGTGCCGCAGGTCCAGCCGTCCGCGCTGGTCTGCCGCACCGCGTCCGCACCGGGGCGCACCCCTGCCTGTTTCAGCAGGTCCGCGACCCGCACCCCGCTCCACCAGGCGTTGCCGATCAGCGGGCCGCCGACCGGGTTGGACACGCAGCAGATCGTCACCCAGGCCTGGGTGAGCTGCCGGCTCAGCAGGTCCTCGAAGGTGAGCGTGACCGGGTGGTCGACCATGCCGTGGATGCGCAGCCGCCACTGCTTCGGGTCGACGTTCGGCAGCACCAGCGCGGTGTCGATCCGGTAGAAGGTGGCGTCGCTGGTCCGCCACGGCGGCATGCCCGGCACGTTCACCTGGGCGCCCCGGGGCACGACGCCCCCGGTGGTCGGCAGCCGGAGCATCCGCCGGCTGGCCTCCACGGCCCGGCGGGACTGGCCGAGGAAGGTGCCTCCCACCCCCACGACGGCGGCCACCAGCGCGATGGTGCCGCCGCGCAGCAGGAAGGCCCGCCTGGTCGGCCCGGGCCGCTCCGTCGTACTCCCGGGCGGGGCGGACGCCTCGGCAGCCCGCTGCGCGGAGGGCCGCAGCAGGAACCCGACGAGGTAGCCGTGCGCGGCGTACCACGCCAGCCCGCCGAGCACGACCGGGACCAGGTCCGTGCCCGCGAAGCCGGGGCGGGTGGCCACCGCGGCCACCCCGAGCGCGACCACCACGAGGACCACGGCGTTGCCGGCCCATCGGCTGCGGCGGGACAGCACGCCGGCGAGCGCACCGAGCAGGAGTACGACGACGGTCACGCCGACGACCAGCAGCGGCTTGTCCTTGCGACCGACCAGGCCGATCAGCGTCTCGGCGACCGGCCCGGGCGTGGTCACGATGATGGTCTCGGCGACCGCCTGGATCGGGGTGCTCGCGACGTTCAGCCAGACTGTCAGCGCCTGGCCGACCGCGACGCCGGTCCCGCTGGCGATGACCCCGGCGGCGGCCAGACGGCTGCGGCTGCTCACACCCCTATGTTCGCGCCTCTCGCAAGGATGGACTGGTCCCGGCCCGGACTTTCCGGCCCGTGCGGACCGGGAACGGCCGCTCGGATGCGGCATGATGCGGGGCGTGGACCCGCGTATCGGCATCGGCACCGACGTACACCGGCTCGCCGACGGCGTGCCCCTGCACGTCGCCGGGCTGGCCTTCCCCGACGAGCCGCAGGGGCTGGCCGGCCACTCCGACGGCGACGTCGCCGCGCACGCCGCCTGCGACGCGCTGTTCTCGGCGGCCGGACTGGGGGACCTCGGCTCGAACTTCGGCACCGACCAGCCGGAGTGGGCGGGCGCGTCCGGGTGCGCGCTGCTGGCCGAGGCCGCGCGGCGGGTGCGCGCGGCCGGTTTCCGGCTCGGGAACGTCGCGGTGCAGGTGATCGGCAACCGGCCCCGGCTCGGCGGGCGCCGCGAGGAGGCGCAGGCGGCCCTGTCCGAGGCGGCCGGCGCGCCGGTCACGGTGTCCGCGACGACCGCCGACGGGCTCGGGCTCACCGGCCGGGGCGAGGGCGTCGCGGCGATCGCGACCGCGCTGGTGTTCCCGACCGGCTGACGCCGGTCGCCGGCCCGGGTCAGTAGCGGGCCAGGCCGTGCACCCGGAACCCCGACCAGCGGGCGGCCCGGCGGGGGGTCATGCTCTGGTGGCGCTGACCGACCTCGGTCCAGCCGCCGTGCCGCCAGCGGAAGGTGCGGACCACGCCGCGGAACCGGTTCGTGCTCCCGACCCGCTGCGCGGTCCGTTTGCGGACCACGCCCACCTGGTCGCCGTGCCCGCGCAGCCAGCCGTCGTCGACGCTGTAGGCGCCGTCCACGATCCAGTCCCGCCCGCGGCCGGGCGCGTCCAGCCGCACCAGCCGGCCGTGCCGCCAGGTGAAGGCGGTGTACAGCTTGGTGTGCGCACCCTCGTTGTGGGCCACCACCAGCTCGGCGCCCGGACGCGCGTCCAACCGGGTGGCGCCCTGCCAGACGGGGCCGTACCAGTACGTCAGCGGTCGGCGCACCGAGACCACGCGGCCCGAGGCCGTCTCCACCCGCAGGATCACCGCGCCGTGCGGGTCGCCGTTGTGGCCGCGGCGCGCCACGCCCACCGCGTCACGGTGCCCATCGCCGTTCACGTCCACGTGGGCCACCACCCTGCACCGGCTGACGCCGGCGCACACGCCCCGCGGCGCTGCCTGCGCGACCTCGGGCGCGGCCACCGCCACCTCGGGCGCCGCGACCGCCGCGGCCGCCGCGGCCGCCGCGGCCGCCGCGGCCGCGACGAGCAGTACCAGAGCCGATCGCGTGTGTCTGGTCATGGACACCCCTTCCCTCGAGAGATCAGCGCTGTCCCAGTTGTGACGCCTCACACCCCGGACAGGTTGCCCGGGCTGCGGTGGTTGGGTGGTTCGTCACCGGCTGACCGGTCCGAGCGGGTTGGTCCCGTCCGTTCTGGTTGCGATACCCCGGATCGTGGGTCGTACTCGGGTCCCACCGACCCGCCACGGTCTGTTCCCGCCCACCTGCGACGTTGCGGCCCCTCCACCCACCGACCCGGGGGCCACGGCCGGCCACCTGCGACGTTGCGGCCCCTCCCCCGGCTTCAGCGCCGCCGCGGACGCACGGCCCGGGCGGGTAGGGTGCCGGCGTGTCTGAGCCGCCCGCTGATGTCTCGGTCGCCGCTGTGCTGCTCGCGGCCGGGTCGGGCACCCGGGTGGGTGCAGGCACCAACAAGGTGCTGCTTCCGCTGGGCGACCGGCCGGTGCTGGGCTGGTCGCTGGAGACGGTCCGCGGGCTTCCGTACGTGAGCCAGGTGCTGGTCGTGCACCGACCGGCCGACCGCCAGGCCGTGGAGCAGGCCGTGGAGCAGGCGGCCGGGTCCGACGTACTCCTCGTCGAGGGCGGGGCCACCCGGCACGGGTCGGAGTGGAGCGCGCTGAGCACGCTCGCCACCCGGGTCGACGCGGGCGACTTCGACGTGGTCGCCATCCACGACACCGCCCGTCCGCTGGCCCCCGCGGACCTGTGGCACCAGGTCGTGGCCGCGGCGGTGGAGCACGGCGGCGCGATCCCGGTGCGCCACCAGCCGGGGCTGCTCACCCGGGACGGACGGCTGCCCGGCGACGGTGAGCTGGTCGGGGTGCAGACCCCGCAGGCGTTCCGGGCCCGACCGCTGCTGGACAGCTATCGACAAGCCCGCTCCGATGGTTTCGAGGGCACCGACACCGCCGCCTGCGTAGCGCGCTACTCCGGCCTGGCGGTGCGTGGGGTGGAGGCGCCCGCGACCAACCTGAAGATCACCTTCCCCGAGGACGTCGCCGTCGCCGAGCGGCTGCTCACGGACGCGCACTGAGCGGCCCCGCCGCGGGCGCCGCCGGCGCTGAGCAGGCGCGCGCCGGCTCAGCGGGAGGTGGCCTCCAGCAGCCGCAGGTCGGACTCGTCGACGATGCGGCGCCCCTCGGCGGGGGCCTCCACGAACGAGACCCCGAACCGCTCAGCGAGCCGAGCCACCAGGACGGGCAGGTTGGTGAGGTCCGGCCAGTCCGGCAGCGCCGCCACCACCCCGGCCGGGAGTACGACGGGGGAGGCCAAGGACACCAGCTGGGAACGGTCCACCGTCGCGCCGACCAGCCCGGAGGCCATCTCCTTGACCGTGTCGGTGACCGGCCGCACGCCGGCCAGCACGGGCCTTCCCGAACTGCCCCGGTCGCCAGGGGGGCCGCCAGGACCGTCCGGGTCGCCCGGACCACCCGGGCAGGCAGCCGAGACGACGGAGCCCAGGAACTCCACCGGTGTGGTCGGGCACAACGGGTCGTGCACGACGAGCGGCACGGACGCGTCGACCACCTGGGCCCACGAGCTCGTGAAGTCCAGCAGCGTGACGCCGGACTCCGCGAGGGACCAGGACGCCACGGCGACAAGCGACTCCCCGTGCCAGAGCGCGAACGGGAGCGAGCCCCGACCCTCCGTGGGGACGACACCGAGCGGCGTCGGCCCCCACACCGTGTCGGTCAGGAGGCGAGAACCTCGTCGAGGAGCGCCTCGGCCTTGTCCTCGTTGGTGCGCTCGGCGAGCGCCAGCTCGGAGACGAGGATCTGACGGGCCTTGGCCAGCATCCGCTTCTCACCGGCGGACAGACCCCGGTCGCGCTCACGGCGCCACAGGTCCCTGACCACCTCGGCGACCTTCATCACGTCGCCGGAGTGCAGCTTCTCGAGGTTCGCCTTGTACCGGCGTGACCAGTTCGTCGGCTCCTCGGTGTGCGCGGCGCGGAGGACGTCGAAGACCCGGTCCAGCCCCTCCTTGTCCACCACGTCCCGGACACCTACGAGATCGAGGTTGCAGGCCGGGACCCTGACCACCAGATCCTGCTGTGCGACGATGCGCAGCACGAGGTACTGCTTGTCCTCGCCCTTGATCTTGCGGGTCTCGATGTCCTCGATGACTGCAGCCCCATGATTCGGGTAAACAACCGTTTCGCCGACGGTGAATGTCATGTGCCAAGTACCCCTTCCTAGGTGACCAGTCTAACACGCCCGCGATCCGTGCCCCGCCACGTTTCCGCAGGTCAGAGGCCGGATCGGGGCTTGACAGATTGGCGATTCGTGTGCGTTGGCGACGTCGCGGAGCCGGTTCGCGCGCCACGCGGGACGCCCGGAAACGCCGCCCCGCCTGGGGTTTCGTGACGGATACTGCGACCCATGACATCGACGAAGCAGAGGGGGCTGGTGCCCTCCCTCGTGCTCGCCTGTCACCCGCTGCCGACCGCTGCGATGACCGTCGCGCTGACGGTGGCCGCCGCACTCACCGGTCGCCCCGCGGAGCAGTGCGCGCTGGTGGCCGCCACGGTGCTCACGGGTCAGCTCAGCGTGGGCTGGTTGAACGACCTGCTGGACCGCGAGCGCGACGCCCAGGTGGGCCGGCGCGACAAGCCGGTCGCCATGGGCTGGGTGGACCCGGGCAACGTCGCCTTCGCGATCGCGGTCGCCGTCCTGCTGGTCATCCCGCTGTCCATCGCGAACGGCACCCAGGCCGGGATCGCGCACCTGGCCGCGGTCGCCAGCGCCTGGCTCTACGACCTGTGGTTCAAGCGCACCGTGCTGTCCTTCCTGCCCTACGCGGTCAGCTTCGGGCTGCTGCCGGCGTTCCTGTCCTACGGCGGCCTCGGCGGTGGGATGCACGGCGGCCCGCCGACGGTCGCCATGACCGTCGCGGCGGCGGCGCTCGGCATCGGCATCCACTTCCTCAACGTGCTGCCCGACCTCGTCCAGGACCACGAGACCGGCGTGCGGCACCTGCCGCTGCGGATCGCGCTGCGCATCGGCGCCCCGAAGCTGCTGTGGATCTCGACCGCCTACACCGCCCTCGCGGCCGTGGGAGTGATCGTGGCCGGACTGACCGTGGGGGTCGGGCAGTAGCCGGGTCGCCGGTCGCTAGACTCAGCCGCGAACTTCCCGCCTGCCCGCATGCTGCTCGCCGGCACGCAGCCGTCGCCGCGTATCGAGAGGATCGAACCGAGCCGTGAACGTGACACTCCGTCGCAGCATCGCAGCCGCGGCTGCCGTGCTGGCCGCACCCCTGGCCGCCGGCTGCTCCTTCGCCCCGCAGACCAACCAGGCCTACACGCCGACGATCGGGGTCAGCAACCGCACCGGCCAGGTCGACGTGCTCGACACGCTGGTGGTCACGCGCAACGGCGGCAGCGGCACCCTGGTCGCCGGGCTGGTCAACAACAACCAGCACCGGGCCGACCAGCTCACCGGGGTCACCGGCGCCAAGCAGGACAGCTCCCTGTCCGTGCAGACCAAGGGCGCTCCGATCACCATCCCGGGCAACGGGACCTTCCAGCTGGCCGACAAGGGCAACGTGCAGGTGTCCGGCAGCCAGCTGGTGCCCGGCTCGTTCGTCTGGGTGACCTTCAACTTCAAGTACGCCAAGTCGATCACCGAGTACATCCCGGTGGTCACGCCGTACAACGGGCTGCAGAACGTCCCGCTGCCGTCCGGCAAGTCCAGCTCCTGACAGGGGGATGACATGAGCGCCGCCGCGCCGTACACACTCGTGCTGCTCCGCCACGGCGAGAGCGACTGGAACGCCAAGAACCTGTTCACCGGCTGGGTGGACGTGCCGCTGACCGAGGCGGGCCGGGCCGAGGCGGTGCGCGCCGGCGAGCTGATCGCGGACACGGGGCTGCTGCCCGACGTGCTGCACACCTCGGTGCTGCGCCGTGCGATCACCACCGCGCACCTCACCCTCGACGTCTGCGAGCGGCACTGGATCCCGGTACGGCGCAGCTGGCGGCTCAACGAGCGGCACTACGGCGCCCTGCAGGGCAAGGACAAGAAGGCGGTCCGCGAGGAGTACGGCGAGGAGCAGTTCATGGCCTGGCGCCGCTCCTACGACACCCCGCCGCCCCCGATCGAGGACACCGACGAGTACACCCAGGTCGGCGACGCACGGTACGCCGACCTGCCCGACGAGCTGATGCCGCGCACCGAGTGCCTGGCCGACGTGGTGGCGCGGATGCTGCCCTACTGGTACGACGCGGTCGTGCCCGACCTGCGCATCGGCCGCACCGTCTGCGTGGCCGCGCACGGCAACTCGCTGCGCGCCCTGGTCAAGCACCTCGACGGCATGAGCCCCGAGGACGTCGTGGGCCTGAACATCCCCACCGGCATCCCGCTGGTCTACCGGCTCGACGAGCACATGCACCCGGTCGGTGGCGGGGAGTACCTCGACCCCGAGGCCGCCAAGGAGGCGATCGCCTCGGTCGCCAGCCAGGGCCGCTGACCCCGCCGTACCACCGGTCCGGTCGTTGAACCGGACACCACGCGCCTCCGTGTGAGTCTGTGAGACAACAAGAGGAGGCCCGCGATGAGACGGCCCACCATCACCCGGCCCACGACGGGCCGAAACCAGATCGCCCGCGCCGGCCTGACGGTCACCGTGCTCGCCGGCGCAGGCCTGGCCCTGGCCGCCTGCGGCACGTCCAGCACCGGCGGCGCCGGCGGCTCGGCCAGCGGCGCCAACGCAGCGGCCACCGGCCAGGGCGGCATCCACGCCGCCACGACGTCCCTCGGCAAGGTGCTCGTCGACCCCAAGGGGTTCACGGTGTACATGTTCGCCGTGGACAAGATGAACAAGTCGAACTGCAACGCCGCCTGCCTGCACTACTGGCCGGCGGTGAAACCCCAGTCAGCGGGGATGAAGGCATCCGGCGTGACGGGCAAGCTAGGCAGCACGAAGACCCCGACCGGCTCGCCGATCGCCACCATCAACGGCATGCCCCTCTACACCTACGTCGGGGACCACGCTCCGGGCAACGTGAACGGCCAGGGCTTCAACGGGTTCGGCGGGCTCTGGTGGGCGGTGTCTCCGTCCGGCCACGTGATCAAGGGCAGCAGCTCGGGAAGCTCCGGCGGTTCCGGCGGTTCCGGCGGGGGTGGTGGCTACGGCGGCTACTGACGCTCAGACGCCCGGCGGCTGCCGCCACCCGGCCGGCCCGGACGATCAGGGGGTCACCGGTGAGGTGAAGAACGCGCCGATCCGGTCGGTGTCGCCGACGCAGGACACGGTCGGGTCGTCGGGGGCGAGCCGCCGCCACAGCAGGCACAGCAGCGTGGCGGCGGTGCCCTCGACGAGGTCGGTCCCCGGCTCGACGCCTTCCGGCGGGCCGGGGCGCACGGCGGGCGGCCGGTCGCCGTGCGGCAGCAGCGTCCAGGAGTGCTCCCCGTCCGGGGTGCGCAGGCACAACGGGGCGGTGAGCTCGACGCGATAGCCGCGCTGGTAGGACCGCGGCATCATCACCGACAGCACCTCGGCGACCCCGTCAGCGCAGACCCGCTCCGGCAGCTGCGCCGTGCGCCCGGCTGCCTGAACCACGTCGACGAGGTGCACCAGGGTCTCGTGGGTCTGGCGGCGGGACCAGAACCGCGGGTTCAGGTCCCGGCCGGTGAAGTTCCAGCAGTCCGCGGTCGGGTCCGCGGCCTGCAGCACCCGGTAGAGGTCCTCGGCCTTGGCGGCGTACCACGCGCTCATCGCCCGCGCCCGGCGCGAGTCCGGCTGGTCGTTCAGCTTCTCGGCCGCCCGGCCGGTCTCCACGATGGTGGCGGCCCAGGCATGGGTGTTGCCCAGGTGCGCCACGACGTCGTACGTCGACCAGTCCGGGCACCCCGGGACCGGCGACCGCGGGCTGGTCTCCGCGACCGCCGCGGCGAACTGCTGCGCGGCGTTGCGGAACTCCGCGATGAAGTCCAGCCCGGTGCGCGTGCTCAGGTCCACGACCTCATCGTGTCACCTACGCCTCGACCGCGACCGGGTTCTCCCCGGTGACCAGGTAGACCACCCGGCGGGCCAGCGACACCGCGTGGTCCGCGATCCGCTCGTAGTACCGGCCCAGCAGGGCGACGTCGACCGCCGGCTCCACGCCGTAGGGCCAGGAGTCCACCAGAGTGATCCGGAACGACGACCGGCGCAGCTGGTCCATCTCGTCGTCGGCCTTCTCCAGCCGGCGGGCCCCGTCGACGTCGCGGTCGGCGATGATGCCGGCGACCGTGCCGATCATCTCCGCGGCGACTTCGGACATCCGGGTCATCGTCGGCGTGAGCTCGTCGGGCACCGCCACGTCCGGCACCCGGCGGCGGGCCACCTTGGCCACGTGCACGGACAGGTCGCCCATCCGCTCCAGGTCGGCCACCATCCGCAGCGCGGCGACCAGCATCCGCAGGTCGCGCGCCACCGGCTGCTGGAGGGCGAGGAGCTCGAAGGCACGTTCCTCCACCCGTTCCCGGGCGCGGTCGATGTCCGCGTCGGCGGAGATCACCTGCTCCGCCAGGTCGACGTCGGCCTCCAGCAGCGCCCTGCTGGCAAGCCCGACGGACTCCCGGACGTCGTTGGTCATGGAAACCAGGTCGTCGATGATCGAGTTCAGCTGGTCGAAGTAGGCCTCACGCATAATCAAGCAATCTAGGCCCTCCAGGTGAGGCAGACGACGACGCCCCGTGAACGCGCGGTGAACAACGGACGAACCCCGCGCTGTCCGGCGCGCCTCCGGCCCCGGCCAGGCGGCCACCGGACCGTTCTGCCCGTACGATCGTGGCCGTGGACCCGACCACGCAGGCCCTCCTGTTCGCCCTGCTCGGCGCCGTGCTCGGCGCGGGCGTGGTGCTTGCGTGGCGGGTCAGCGAGCGGCAGCTGCGGGTCGAGCCGGACCCCCAGCCGCCGGTGCTGCCCTCCGGCGTGGCGACCGTGCTGGGGGTGCTCCGCTCCAGCGCGCTGGTGGTCGGCGAGGACGACACCGTGCTGAAGGCCTCGGCTCCCGCGTACGCCCTGCAGCTGGTCCGCGGCCGGGACCTCGCGGTGCAGGAGCTCTCCGAGCTGGTCCGGGCGGTACGGCGCGACGGGCAGATCCGCGACACCGAGCTGGTGCTGGGCGGAGCGTACGTGGACGCCCGGGTCGCCCCGCTGAGCAGCCGGCTGGTGCTCGTGCTGGCAGACGACCGGACCCGGGAGCGTCGGGTGGAGGCGATCCGCCGGGACTTCGTCGCGAACGTGTCCCACGAGCTGAAGACCCCGGTGGGTGCGATCCAGCTGCTCGCCGAGGCGGTGCTCGAGGGCGCCGACGACCCCGAGGCGGTGGCCCGGTTCGCCGGCCGGATGCAGACCGAGGGCGGCCGGCTGTCCCGGCTGGTGCAGCAGATCATCGAGCTGTCCCGGCTGCAGATCGACGACCCGCTCCAGGACCAGGCGCCCGTCGACGTCGACGAGGTGGTCGCCCGGGCGGTGGACCAGAACGAGATCGACGCCCAGGCCAAGGACATCACCGTGGTCCGCGACGGGCCGGGTGGGCTCGTCGCGCTCGGCGGCGCGGACGAGATCGCGCTGGCGCTGAGCAACCTGGTCGCCAACGCGGTCAGCTACTCCCCCGAGCGCAGCACCGTGGTCGTCGCCGCCCGTCCCGACGGGTCGATGCTGGAGCTGTCGGTCACCGACCAGGGGATCGGCATCCCGGCAGAGGAGATGGACCGGATCTTCGAACGGTTCTACCGGGTGGACCCGGCACGGCACCGCTCCACCGGCGGGAACGGGCTGGGACTGTCCATCGTCAAGCACGTGGCCGCCTCCCACGGCGGTGAGGTCCGGGTCTGGTCGGTCGAGGGGCAGGGGTCGACGTTCACGATGCGGCTCCCCCGTCGTACGACGGACGCCGGCCCCACGCACCAACCCCAGAAGGAGACGTTGCCGTGACCCGGGTGCTCGTCGTGGAGGACGAGGAGAGCTACAGCGACGCGCTGGAGTACATGCTGCGCAAGGAGGGCTTCGAGGTCGCGCTGGCGGCCACCGGCCCGGACGCGATGACCGAGTTCGAGCACAACGGCGCGGACATCGTGCTGCTGGACCTGATGCTGCCCGGGCTGCCCGGCACCGAGGTGTGCCGGCAGATCCGCGCGACGTCGAGCGTGCCGGTGATCATGGTCAGCGCCAAGGACAGCGAGATCGACAAGGTGGTCGGCCTGGAGCTCGGCGCCGACGACTACGTGACCAAGCCTTACTCGCCGCGCGAGCTGGTCGCCCGGATCCGCGCGGTGCTGCGACGCGGCGTCGAGCCGGAGCCCGCCTCCGCCGCGCTGGAGGCCGGGCCGGTGCGGATGGACGTGGAGCGGCACACCGTGTCGGTGCACGGCGAGGACGTCCGGCTGCCGCTGAAGGAGTTCGAGCTGCTGGAGATGTTCCTGCGCAACACCGGGCGGGTGCTGACCCGCGGCCAGCTCATCGACCGGGTGTGGGGCTCGAACTACGTCGGGGACACCAAGACCCTCGACGTGCACGTGAAGCGGCTGCGGGCCAAGCTCGAGCCGGACCCGGCGGCTCCGTCGTACCTGGTCACCGTCCGTGGCCTGGGCTACAAGTTCGACCCGCGCTGACCCGGCCCCGGTGGGCCACGGTTCGGGAAGGGCCGAACCGTCCCCCGCTTAGGGTGAGCCCATGAGCTCCCCGGGCTGGCGGCCGCTGGCCGCGGTCGCCACCACCCTGCTGCTGTGGTCCTCGGCGTTCGTGGCCATCCGGCACCTGGATCGGGTGTTCTCCCCCGGCGCGCTGTCCCTGGGCCGGCTGGTGGTCGGCTCGGTCGGGCTGGGCGTGGCCCTGCTGAGCCGCGGCGGCCGAGCGCCGGCGCGGCGGGACTGGTCGCCGCTGATCGCGATCGGCGTGCTGTGGTACGGCGTGTACAACGTCGCGCTGAACTCCGGCGAGCTGCACGTGGACGCGGGCACCGCCTCGATGCTGATCCAGCTCTCCCCGGTGCTGATCGCGGTGCTGGCCACGGTGTTCCTGCGGGAGCGGCCGACCGTCGCGCTCGGCATCGGCCTGCTGCTGGCGCTCGGCGGGGTGGTGCTGATCGGGTTCTCCGGCTCGCCGGGCACCGGGGACCTGCTGGGTGTGGTGCTCTGCTTGGTCGCGGCGGCGGCGTACTCGATCAGCCTGATCCTGCAGAAGCCGCTGGTGGGGCGGCTGCCCGCGCTGGAGGTCACCTGGATCGCCTGCACCGTCGGCGCGGCCGCCTGCCTGCCGTTCGTCGGCCAGCTGGTGCCCGAGCTGGGCTCGGCGTCCGCCGGGGACGTGGCCTGGCTGGTGTACCTGGGCCTGTTCCCGACCGCGATCGCCTTCACGACGTACGCCTACGCGCTCAACCACATGAGCGCCAGCAACCTCGGCGTCACCACGTACCTGGTGCCGCCGCTGACCATCGCGATGGGCTGGCTGTTCCTGGGCGAGGCGCCGCCCGCGCTGGCCTACGTCGGCGGCGCGCTGTGCCTGGTCGGGGTGGCGGTCGCACGCCGGCGCCCGAAGCCGAAGGTCGTCGAGGAGGTGCCGACGTGAACCAGGCGGAGCCGGTGGCCACGGTCGGTCGTGGGCCGGCGGCCCGAGCCGGGAGGACCTGGTTCATCCGGCCAGGCGTTTCCGCGCGTCAGCGGGACAGCCAGCCGCGGAAAGCCTCGAGGTTCGCAGTCGACTCGCCGCGGGCGTTGCGCCACTCCCACTCGCGGCGGATCGAGGTGGCGAAGCCGAGCTCGAGGATGGTGTTGAACGACTCGTCGGAGTAGGTCAGCACCGCGCCGAGCAGCCGGTCCACCTCCTCCGGCGTCACCGAGGACAGCGGCAGCCGGCCGTCGAGGTAGATGTCGCCGGTCTGGTCGACGGCGAAGGCGACCCCGAACAGCCGCAGGTTGCGCTCGAGGAGCCAGCGGTAGACCCGCTCGTGGTTCTCGTCGGGCTGGCGGCACACGAACGCGTGCACGCCGAGCGCGTGCGGGCCGACGTCGAGCCGGCACGGGGTCTGCAGCTTCCGCTCCCCGGGCAGGTTCACGGTGAACACGCCCGCGGACAGCTCGCGCCAGTCCAGGTCGCTGTCCTCGAGCACCGCGCGGATCGTCGCGATCGCGGTGTCCCGCTCGCTCACGCGTGCATCCCTTCGAGGTCGTCGCGCATGGCCTGGGCGGCCATCCGGTAGACCTCGAGGGTACGGTCCGCGGTCACCTCCCAGGCGAACCGGGCGGCCTGCGCACGGGCGGACATCGACATCGACGAGCGCAGCTCCGGCTGCGAGGCGATCCGGTCGATCGCCCGCGCGTAGTCCTCCGGGCGGTGCCCCTCGACCAGCAGCCCGGACACCCCGTCCCGCACCACGGTGGTCAGCCCACCGACGGCGGCCGCCACCACCGGGGTTCCGGTCGCCTGCGCCTCCACGGCGACCAGCCCGAAGCTCTCGTTGTACGACGGGACGCAGACCAGCGTTGCCGCGCAGTACCAGTCCACGAGCGCCGACTGCGCCACCGGCGGCACGAACCGCACCACGTCCGCGATGCCCAGCGCGTCGGCCAGCTGGGCCAGTGCCTCCGGGTGCTCCAGCCCGCTCCCGGACGGTCCACCGACCACCGGGACGACCAGCCGGGACCGCAGCGAGGGGTCCCGTTCGAGCAGCACGGCCACCGCGCGCAGCAGCACGTCGGGGGCCTTCAGCGGCTGGATCCGGCCGGCGAACATCGCCACCACCGCGTCCGCCGGGAGACCCAGGCGGGCGCGGGCGTCGCGCTGGCCCCGCGGCTTGAA
The DNA here is from genome assembly GCA_963839365.1 of uncultured Actinomycetota bacterium. Taxonomy (GTDB): domain Bacteria; phylum Actinomycetota; class Actinomycetes; order Propionibacteriales; family Nocardioidaceae; genus DASSKA01. The sequence continues at coordinate 194,684 of CAWIUT010000010.1, read as the reverse complement.
CACCTCCAGGTCCACGCCGGGGTGCACGACCTCCACCCGCGCCGGATCGGCGTCGTACAGCTCGATGAGCTGCTTGGCCTCCAGGTCGGTGCTGGCGATGAGCATGTCGGCAGCGTCGACGACCTGCTCCTCCCCGATCAGCCGGGCGGCCGGCTCCGGGGCGTCGCCGGTGGCCAGCGAGGAGTTCTTCACCTTGGCCATGGTGTGCATCGAGTGCGCGAGCGGCACGCCCCACCGGTCGCGGACCAGCGCACCCACCTGGCCGGAGAGCCAGTAGTGGGAGTGCACCAGGTCGTACCAGCCCTGGTCGTGGCGCGCCTCCGCCCGCAGCACCTCGCGCGCGAACACGCACAGCTGGCCGGGCAGCTCGCCCTTGGTGAGCCCCTCGAACGGGCCGGCGTGCACGTGGTGCACGGTCACCCCGGCGAACGCCTCCATGGTCGGCGGCAGCGAGGAGGAGGTGGCCCGCGTGTAGATCTCCACCGCGATGTTGCGTGCCGCGAGCCGCTTGGCGAGCTCGATGACGTACACGTTCATCCCGCCGGCGTCCCCGGTGCCGGGCTGGTCCAGCGGCGAGGTGTGCAGGCTGACCATCGCGACCCGGCCGTGCCGGATCCGCGGTGCCGACGCCAGATCCGACGACGGGGCCGGCGTCCGGCCCGGGGGCTGCACCGACGGGTGGGCCGGTGTCTGTGCGGCTGTGCTCACGTGGGTATACCTCCGGTGGGCCAAACCAGGTCCCCCTGAGGGGTATTCCCCCACCGACCGGGGACAATCCCGTCCATGGACACCAAGACAGCAGTCGTGACCGGGGCGAGCAGCGGGATCGGGGCGGCCACCGCCCGCCGGCTGGCCCGCGAGGGGTACCACGTCTTCTGCGCCGCCCGCCGCGAGGAGCGGGTCCGCTCGGTGGCCGAGGAGGTCGGCGGTACGGCGGTGCGCTGCGACGTGACCGACGAGGACCAGGTGGCCGCGCTCGCCGCCGCGGTCGGCGGCAGCCTCGACGTACTGGTGAACAACGCCGGGATGGCGCTCGGCGCGGACCCGGTGGTCGAGTCCGACCCGGACCACTGGCGGGCGATGTACGAGGTGAACGTGGTCGGGCTGATGCTGGTCACCAAGGCGCTGCTGCCCGCGCTGGTGGCCGACGGCGGCGGCACGATCGTGAACATGGGCTCGACCGCCGGGCGGATCGCCTACGAGGGCGGCGCGGGCTACACCGCGGCCAAGCACGGCACCCAGGTGGTCAGCGAGACGCTGCGGCTGGAGCTGTACGACCAGCCGGTGCGGATCTGCGAGATCGCGCCCGGGATGGTGCAGACCGAGGAGTTCTCCGTGAACCGGTTCGGCGGGGACGCCGAGCGGGCCGACCAGGTGTACGCCGGGGTGCCGGAGCCGCTGGTGGCCGAGGACGTCGCCGACGCGGTGGCCTGGGTGGTGACCCGCCCGTCGCACGTCAACGTCGACGAGCTGGTGATCCGGCCGCGCGCCCAGGCCGCCCAGCACAAGGTGCACCGCGTCTTCGACGAGTAGGCCGGCCGGTCCGAGGGGCCACCTCAACGCACGTGCGACGCCACGGCCCCTCCCGGACGCGGGACAGGGGCCGTAGCAACGCACGTGCGACCCCACGGCCCCTTGGCGGGCCTCAGTCCTCGAGCACCAGCCGGACCAGCTCCTCGAGCTCGGGGGTGAGCTGGTCCTCGCCGACGGTCACCTCGGTGTCGCGGAGCGCGAACACGTACACGAACCGGTCGGGCTGCGGCTCGTGGGGCGCCAGCGCGCGCACGTCGATCCGGTCGAGCAGCTGCTCGACCTGCTGGGAGCGGGGGTCCTCGCCCAGCTGGATGCTGCCGGCCCGTTCGATGCCGGCCACGCCACCGGAGCGGCGTACCGCCACCACCCCGCCGGCACCCCCGGCAGAGGCCCCGGCAGCGGCCCCGGCCGGTGCGGGCGCGCCGGCGCCGGCCGGGGCGGCGGTCACCCCGACCTGCGCCCAGGCGGTGCGGACCGTCTCGGCGGCGCCGGCCGACACCGCGCGCGCCGCGGTGACCGTGGCGGAGGCGAACCCGGCGAAGTCGGTGTTCGCGCCGAGCCCGGAGGTGAGCGCGGCGTACCAGATCGGTCCCGCGGTCTCCCAGGCGTTGCCGCCCAGGCCGGTCGCCGCGAGGTAGAACGCGCGGTTGGGGATGCCGGAGTTGATGTGCACCCCGCCGTTGTCGCTGCTGGTCTGCACGTAGTCGGACATCGACCCGACCTGCGGATCCTTGCCGATGGCCGTGTCGTCGTAGGCGGTGCCCGGGTCCTTCATCGAGCGCAACGCCTTGCCGTTGATGCCGGGCAGGAAGATGCCCTCACCGATCAGCCAGTCGGCCTGGTCGGCGCTCTGCCCGAGCACCCGCTGCTTGACGCAGATCCCGAAGCAGTCCGACATCGACTCGTTGAGCGCGCCGGACTGGTCGGCGTAGGCGAAGTTGGCGGTGTACTGCGTGACCGCGTGGGTGAACTCGTGCGCCCCCACGTCGATCGGCTTGGTGAACCGCCCGAACACCTTGCCGTCCCCGTCGCCGAAGACGAGCTGGGTGCCGTTCCAGAACGCGTTGTCGTAGCCCTGCCGGTAGTGCACCGTGGTCAGCACCCGGGCCCCGTTGCCGTCGTAGGACGCACGGTGCAGCACCTCGTCGTACATCGCCAGCGTGGCCTGCACCGCATCGGCGGCCTCGTCGACCGCGGCATCCCCCGACGGCGGCTGGCCGGCCTGGCGCACCTGCGTGCCGGGCAGGGTGTTCTGGTCGTCGGCGGTGTCGACGATCCACGCCGGGGCGCCGGTCGCCGCCGGCGGTCCCCCGTGCACGGCACGGTCGACTCGGTCCCGGCGGATCCCCTCGTCGACGGCGAGGGTGTCGCGGCCGCTGGCGACGGCGTTGGCGTGGGCGTCCGAGGCTGCGAGTCGCTCGAGCAGGAACGGTGGGATGAAGTGGCATCGGCTCATGCCCCACCCTTACCCGGGCGCACCGACAAGAAGCGTCAGCCGGCGGGCAGCGAGTAGCCGAGGGCGATGTTCGCCACGGTGCCGACCGTCAGGTACATCAGCCAGATCCCGGTGGCGACGTGGAAGAACCCCAGCGCCCGCTCGCCCAGCGGCGTCCCGAGCGCCACGAAGAAGTCGGCCACGTAGACCCCGGTCAGGCCGAGGAACAGCACCCCCACCGGCCAGGCGCCGGCGGCGAAGAACACCCAGGCGCCGAGCGCGGACAGGATCGTGAAGGCCACCGACATGCCGCCGTTGGGGCGGGCGTCGTGACCGGAGAACCGGTTCCAGCCGAGCGCGAACCAGTGGATGCCGTACGCCGTGAAGGCCACCGCCGCCATGTACAGCGGGGCGTCCTTGAACACCTGGAACCAGGTCAGCCCCACGAACAAGATGATGCCGGTGACCACCTGGCACAGGCCGGGCAGGAACAAGCCCCACACCCCGGTCGCGCGGTCCACCGAGGGGTCGCGGGCCGGCCACTTGAACAGCTCTTGCGGGCCCCAGATCAGGTAGCCGGTCCCCAGGCCGAAGAAGCCCAGCGCCACCGGCGCGAAGTCCGAGGTCGTGAAATTGACCATCGACATGGATCACCTCCGTTGTCCGGTGGTGGGCATACCCAAGTGATGTCGCTTTCAACCATCATGCGTCTGAGGAGTCGGCGACCGCAACGGTTCGGCGCCCGACCGGTCCGCCGGTAGACTGGGCTCTCGCCCACGCGCCCTGCCGAGCCGGCAGTACGACGCAGCAGGGCTCCCCACCCCCACATCGAGACGAATGCTGATGCCTGAAGTACGCAATGACCTGAGGAACGTGGCCATCGTGGCGCACGTCGACCACGGCAAGACCACCCTCGTGGACGCGATGCTCCACCAGGCGGGCTCGTTCGGCGCCCACCAGCACGTCGACGAGCGTGCCATGGACAGCGGGGAGCTGGAGCGGGAGAAGGGCATCACGATCCTCGCCAAGAACACCGCGGTGCACTACGCGGGCCCCGCCTGGCGGGACGGCCCGGCAGAGCCCGGCGGCCCCTCCGACTTCTTGACCATCAACATCATCGACACCCCGGGGCACGCCGACTTCGGCGGCGAGGTGGAGCGCGGGCTGTCCATGGTGGACGGGATCGTGCTGCTCGTGGACGCGAGCGAAGGACCGTTGCCGCAGACCAGGTTCGTGCTCCGCAAGGCCCTCAACGCCGGGCTGCCCGTCGTCCTCGTGGTCAACAAGGTGGACCGCTCCGACGCGCGGATCTCCGAGGTGGTCGACGAGACCTACGAGCTGTTCCTGGACCTGCTCGACGAGAGCCACGGGCAGGACGCGCTGGACTTCCCGGTCATCTACGCGAGCGCGAAGGCGGGGCGGGCGTCGCGCAAGCAGCCGGAGAACGGCGGCCTGCCGGAGGCGCCGGACCTCGAAGACCTGTTCTCCACCATCATCGAGACGATCCCGGCTCCGACGTACACCAAGGGCGCGCCGCTGCAGGCGCACGTCACCAACCTGGACGCCTCGCCGTTCCTCGGCCGGCTCGCGCTGGTGCGGGTGCACGAGGGCGAGCTGCGCAAGGGCCAGCAGGTGGCCTGGATGAAGCGCGACGGCTCCGTCCAGAACGTCAAGGTCACCGAGCTGCTGGTCACCGAGGCGCTGGAGCGCAAGCCCGGGGAGTACGCCGGTCCCGGCGACATCGTCGCGATCGCCGGCATTCCCGACATCATGATCGGCGAGACACTCGCCGACCCGGAGAAGCCCGTCGCGCTGCCGCTGATCACCGTCGACGAGCCGGCGATCTCGATGACCATCGGCACCAACACCTCCCCGCTGGCCGGTCGGGTCAAGGGCGCCAAGGTGACCGCCCGGCTGGTCAAGGACCGGCTGGACCGCGAGCTGGTCGGCAACGTGTCGATCAAGGTGCTGCCGACCGACCGTCCGGACTCGTGGGAGGTGCAGGGCCGCGGCGAGCTGGCGCTGGCGATCCTCGTGGAGCAGATGCGCCGGGAGGGCTACGAGCTCACCGTCGGCAAGCCGCAGGTGGTCACCCGCGAGATCAACGGCAAGGTGCACGAGCCGGTGGAGCGGCTCACCGTCGACGCGCCCGAGGAGTACCTCGGCGCGATCACCCAGCTGCTCGCCTCGCGCAAGGGGCGTATGGAGCAGATGACCAACCACGGCACCGGCTGGGTTCGGATGGAGTTCCTGGTCCCGGCGCGCGGGCTGATCGGGTTCCGCACCGAGTTCCTCACCGACACCCGCGGGACTGGGATCGCGCACCACGTCTTCGAGGGGTACGAGCCGTGGGCCGGGGAGATCCGCTCCCGCGCCTCGGGGTCCCTGGTCGCGGACCGGGCCGGCGCGGCCACGGCGTACGCGATGACGAACCTGCAGGAGCGCGGGGTGCTGTTCGTGGACCCGACCACCGAGGTCTACGAGGGCATGATCGTCGGCGAGAACTCCCGCGCCGACGACATGGACGTGAACATCACCAAGGAGAAGCAGCAGACCAACATCCGCTCCTCCACGGCCGACAACTTCGAGAAGCTCGTCCCGCCGCGCAAGCTGTCGCTGGAGCAGTGCCTGGAGTTCTGCCGCGAGGACGAGTGCGTCGAGGTCACGCCGGAGGCGGTGCGGATCCGCAAGGTTGCGCTGGGCCAGAACGAGCGCGCCAAGGCGGCCGCGCGCGCCCGCCGCTCCTGAGTCGTCCGGCGGGGGTCAGCTGGTGATGCGGTAGCCGTCGGGGCAGACGATGTACGTCGTACCCCCGACGAGCTCGATGCAACGCGTCCAGTCCCGGTCGGGGCCGTACTCCCCCTCGGCGAGCGCGTCCGACATCGGCGAGCTGACCCGCCTCCACCGGCCGAAGAACGTGAACGGGTACTGGCAGGCGCGCGGCTCGGGCTGCGAGCTGTCGTAGTGGCACCGGGAGTACGGCGGGTGCCAGCCCTGCTTCAAGTCACGCCGGTGGTCCAGGTAGTGCACGTGCCCCCTGGCATCCCGCCAGAACGACGCACCGTGCCCGTTGCCGCGCAGGCCGGCGTCCCAGACGCACGGCCCGGGTGAGTCCTGCTCCCGGCAGGGCCGGGTGGGCAGCGCCAAGTGGCGGTAGCGCGGGCCGCCGGTGTGGGCGGCGCTGCGTGCTGCTGTCGGCGCGTCGACCGCCGCGGTGGCGGACACCGCGATCAGTGCCGCGGCGGTGACTGCTGCCAGGGACGTGTGCATGGTTGCTCCCCTCGGTGACGACCGGACGAGCGTGCCCGAAGCCGGGACGGTGCGCATCCGGCCATCCACAGGCAGCCACAAGGACGTGCAACTTCCCTGGTTTGCACGCTCCAACCGCGCCATGGAGGGAGAGCTGCACGTCGCTGTGGTCGCACGCCTCACGCCTCACGCCGAGGCCGGCTGGGCCTGGGCGGGCTGGCCGGTCAGCAGGCCCACCATCCGGGTCAGCACCTCGCGCACGTACTCCGGCTCGAACATCACGTGCTCCCAGCTGAACCGGACCACCCACCAGCCCTTCATGGCAAAGGCGTTGTACCGCTCGCAGTCGCGGTACAACGCGCGCCGCTTGCCGTGGGAACTCGAAGGACTCCGCCTCGATCACCAGGCGCAGCCGGGCGTCGACCAGGTCCGGGTAGCCCACGTCGTCGGTCCACACCTGGGGCCGCACACGCAGGCCGGGCACGTCGAGGGCGATCGCCCGCAGCACCGACTCGAACGGGTTCGCCGCGCGGTGGTCGGCGGCCTCCACCACGCGGAGACACTCGGTGCGTCCGGTGGTGGAGAGGCCTTGCGCAAGTTCCAGCAGCTCCGCCTTGGTGACATCACGGTTCCGCAGCGCCGAGTCCGCGATGGACAGCGCCTCGTCGAACGGCAACGTCCGCGCGCAGTCGATCACCGTCCACGCCTTGGAGGTGACGCCCAGCTCGGTGACGTGCTAGCTCGGAATGTCCCGCCACTTCACGTCGACGCCCTCCCGCCGCTCGGGCTCGACCTTGCGGTTGCGCGGCACCGTCACCGTGGGCCGGCGCGGCGGTGACTTCATGGGCCAGCCGTAGTGCAGGGCCGCGGAGGTCCCGGAGACGATTCCGTTGAGCCGCTTGGCGGCGCGAAGAGCCGCGTGGGCGGTGGGAAGGGCATACCGGCCGCGGCCGTCCCGGACGATCTCGCCCTTGCGCAGAGCGGTCCGCACCTTCGCGCGCGAGGTGCGGTGGATCAGCGTCCGGGAATCGGCGACGCCGCCCATCCGACGTACCACCTCTGCCACGCGCACAGGCAGGACTCTGCCCCCGCGCCGCGAAATGCGCATCTCGTTGTCCACAAGCCACAAGGACGTGCAGCCTCCCTCTTCAGCGGCCGAATCGCCGTGGTTTCGGGCCGAGTTGCATGTCGTTGGGGTCGTTGGCCGCCCGAGGGCCGGGGCGGGTCAGGTGTAGCGCAGCTTGGCGTGCCGGTTGACGTCCTTGTAGAGCAGGTACCGGAACCGGCCCGGGCCGCCGGCGTAGCACGCCTGCGGGCAGAAGGCGCGCAGCCACATGAAGTCGCCCTCCTGCACCTCGACCCAGTCCTTGTTGAGCAGGTAGACGGCCTTGCCCTGCAACACGTAGAGGCCGTGCTCCATCACGTGCGTCTCCGGGAACGGGATCACCCCGCCCGGCTCGAAGCTGACGATGTTGACGTGCATGTCGTGGCGTACGTCGAGCGGGTCGACGAACCGCTGGGTGGTCCACCGGCCGTTCGTGCCCGGCATCTCCTGACCCGCGACGTCGGCCTCGTTGGTCACGAACGGCTCCGGCACGTCGAGACCGTCCACGCGCTCGTAGGCCTTGCGGATCCAGTGGAAGGTGGCGCCGTCCTGCGAGCGCAGCGTCCAGTCGAGGCCGGCCGGCAGGTAGGCGTAGCCGCCGGACCCCAGCTCGTGCGTGGTGCCGGCCGTGGTCAGGCACACCGACCCGCCCACCACGAACAGCACCGCCTCGGCCGCGGGGTCGGTCTCCGGCCGCTCGCTGCCCCCACCCGGGGATACCTCGACGACGTACTGCGAGAAGGTCTCGGCGAACCCGGACAGCGGCCGCGCGATCACCCACAGCCGGGTGCTCTCCCAGAACGGCAGCGCGCTGGTCACGATGTCGCGCATCGTGCCGCGCGGCAGCACGGCGTACGCCTCGGTGAACACGGCCCGGTCGGTGGTGAGGTCGGTCTGCGCGGGCAGGCCGCCGGTGGGCGCGTAGTAGCTCATGCTCCTCCTCTTTCGAGCAGCCGGCCACGGGGCGCGGCATCCAGGTCGATCTGCTGCCCGCGCAGGAAGGTGCGGCGTACGACGCCGGACAGCCGGCGCCCGTCGTACGGCGTGAGCGGGTTCTTGTGCTGAAGAGTGCGTACGTCGACGGTGAACGACTCGTCGGGGGCGAACACCGCGAAGTCGGCGTCGCAGCCGATGGCGATCCGACCCTTGCGCGACAGCCCGACCAGCCCGGCAGGAGCCGAGCCCATCCACCGGGTCACGTCCACCAGGTCGAAGCCGCGGTCCCGTGCGGCGGTCCACACCGCGGGCAGCTCCAGCTGGAGTGAGGAGATGCCGCCCCAGGCGGCCCCGAAGTCCCCGCTGGTCAAGGCCTTCAGGTCCAGGGTCGACGGCGAGTGGTCGGAGACGACCATGCCCAGCGTCCCGTCGCGCAGTCCGTCCCAGAGCGCCTCCCGGTTGGCGGACTCGCGGATCGGCGGGCAGCACTTGAACAGGGTGGCGCCGTCGGGGATGTCCTCGGCGGTGAACGACAGGTAGTGCGGGCAGGTCTCCGCGGTGACCCGCACCCCGTCCCGGCGGGCCGCGGCCAGCAGCGGCAGCGCCTCGGCGCTGGACACGTGCAGGATGTGCACCCGGCAGCCGGTCTCGCGCGCCAGCGCGATGACCCGAGCGACGGCCTGGTTCTCCGCGGCCGGCGGCCGGGAGCCCAGGAAGTCCTCGTAGTGCGGGCCCCGCGCCTGTGGTGCGTGCGCGATGGTGTCCGCGTCCTCGGCGTGCACGATCAGCAGCCCGTCGAAGGAGGCGACCTCCCGCACGGCCGCGCGCAGCTGGTCCGGGGCCAGCGGCGGGAACTCCTCCACCCCGGAGTGCAGCAGGAAGCACTTGAACCCGAACACCCCGGCGTCGTGCAGCGGCCGCAGCGCGGCGGTGTTGCCCGGCACCGCGCCGCCCCAGAAGCCGACGTCGACGAAGCACTGCCCCGCCGCGGTCTTGCGCTTCACCTCCAGCGCGTCGGTGTCCACGGTCGGCGGGATGCAGTTCAGCGGCATGTCGACGATCGTGGTCACCCCGCCCGCGGCAGCGGCCCTGGTGGCGGTGGTGAAGCCTTCCCAGTCGGTGCGGCCGGGGTCGTTGACGTGCACGTGGGAGTCCACGAGGCCGGGCAGCAGCACCTCGTCGTCCTCGAGGGTGACGGTCGGGCCGGAAGGCCCCGCGTCGTACTTCTCGACGGCGACGACCTTCCCGTCGCGCACCCCCACCGTGGCCGGGCGCTCCGCACCGCCCACGACGGCCCGCCGCGCGCGGACGACCAGGTCCAGGTCGGCCACGACTAGCAGAACCCCGGGACGCCGTGCCAGGCGTTGCCCGGGTCGGAGGCGTCGTCGCGGACCACCGAGGCCTCGATCAGCCCGTACGGCCGGTCGGCGGCGTAGAACACCTCACCGGGGTTGTCCATCCCGAACGGCGCCAGGTCCACCAGGAAATGGTGCTTGTTCGGCGCGGACATCCGGATCTCGGCCACCTCCGGGTGCTGCTCGAGCACCGCCTCGCCCATCCCGTAGAGGGTCTGCTGCAGCGCGTAGGAGTGGATCTCGGCGAACCGTTCGAGCTGGAGCGCCACGATCGACTCGTAGGCCTTGTCCCACGGCACGTCACCCCGTTCGACCGGCGCAGCCTCGTAGCGCCAGCGGGAGACCAGCGACGTCGCGAGGACCCGGTCGTCGGTCTCCTCCAGGGTGGTGAACTCGCCCTTGAAGAAGCCGTGGAACTCCGAGCCGGTGGTCTTCAGCACGGTGAGCTCCTTGATGCCGGAGATCACGTGCGCCCGCCGTTCTGTGCCCACGGCGTCGGCGTTCACCACCGTCGTACGCACCCCGCGTCCGGAGCGCACGAAGGAGTGGTCGTGGCCGCGGCCGTCGACCGGGATCCGCTCCCAGGCGTGCTCGTCGATCTCGATCCGCGCACCCTCCGCGGCGGGCACGGTGTCGAGGAAGTGGCCGGCAAGGTGCAGCGCGAAGTCCTCGATGGTGCCCACCCCGTCGCGCTCGGCGAGCGCGAAGACGGTGTTCTTCTGGGTGTCGGTGGGCAGCACGTCGCGCTGGTCGCCGCCCACGTGCGCCGCGTCGAAACGGCCGCGCAGCGAGGTGGAGACCGTCAGGTCGCGGATGTCGTGCCGCGGCGTCGCGCGGTTCACCCGGACCAGGCGCACCTCGGACTTGCCGTACTGGTTGGGCCCCAGGCGAATGGCCATGTCAGCTCCCTCGGTAGGTGGAGTAGGCGAACGGGGACAGCAGGAGGGGCACGTGGTAGTGCTGGCTCGGGTCCTGCACGGTGAACGTGAGGACGGCCTCGGGGAAGAAGGCGGGCTGGCCGGTGGCGCGGAAGTACGACGCGGTGCCGAACACCAGCCGGTAGGTGCCGGCCGTGATCGTGTCGGGACCGAGCTCGCGGACCCGGCCGTCGGCGTCGGTGACCGCCTCGCCGAGCACCTGAGGACCGTCCGTGCTGCCGGCGTTCTCCGCGCCCCAGGCGTTCTGCGGCGTGCCGGGCTGTTCGGCCGGGCCGGCGTGCTCGAGGCGCACCGGGACGCCGTGGGCGGGCCGGCCCAGCGCGGTGTCCAGGACGTGGGTGGTGATCGCGCTCAACTCATCTCCTCCACCAGCTTGTCGAGCCGCAGCAGGGCGATCTTGCGCAGCTCGTCCTTGACCACAGCATCCTCGGTCTCCACGTTGTTGCCGAGCCTCTGCTGCAGGTTCGCCAGGATCTCCTCGGCCGAGCGTCCGGCGGCGCAGACCAGGAAGACCCGCTCGAAGCGCTGCTCGTAGGCCCGGTTGCCGTCCGCGAGCGCCCGTTCGGCCGCCGCGTCGCGGTCGACGCCGGACTGCTCCTGCCGGGACCAGGCCGCCCCGCTGCTCGCACCCGAGGCGCGCTCGCCGATCCGGGGATGCGCCTGCAGGGCCCGGTCCACCTCGTCCGTGGTGAACCGGCGGGCCGCCGCGTCGGCGACCTCGAGCAGCTCGCCGGTCCCGTCGTACGGGCGCTGCTCGAGGACGGCCCCGGCCCAGGAGGGGACGTCGCAGCAGGCGAGCAGCCGGGGGGTCAGCTCGTCGGTCGGGGCCGCGTTGAACCGGTCCAGCGTCACGGCCCCTCCTCGTCGCCCCGCGGACCCGGCGGGTCCGCCGCTCCTGCCTTCAACGGAATGTTGATTCCGTGCAGGAGAGACAAGCACGCGCGCGGTCCGCCGTCAACGACCCGCCGGCTGGTCCTCACCGAGGTCGGTCAGCCGACGCAGCGGCGTCACTCCCTCACGGTCGGGCGAGCGACGACCCTCGCCGCGGCGCCGCAGTTCCAGCACGTGGGCGCGGCCGCGAGGTCGCGGCCCTCCACCTCGCAGGTGGAGCAGACCCATACCGACATCACCACCGGCTCCCCCTCACCTCCGACGTACGCTCTCATGTCGCACTAGTTCCCCTGTTCGGGCCGGATTTTCACCGCCGTTCTGCACTCCGGCGCCCAGGCGCCCGCACAGGTGCGCCTCGGTCCGGACGTGCGGACAGGCACCCGGGACCTTGGCCCCTCACGGTCGCCTGATCTCCGAACAAGGCTGAAGGACGTGCCGAGGTGCGAGAAGAGCTCGCCCTCCAGGCACCAGACAGAGGGGAGCAGCGATGAAGACTGCACTCGTGGTCAAGTTCACCAACCCGGTCCCGGGGCGGGAGCGGGCGGCGGTCGCCTACGCGCGCGAGCTCGACGAGTTCGTGGCCAAGAAGGCCGCCGAAGGCGTGTGCACGGAACCGAAGTGGTTCTGGACCTCCAACGGCGAGAACCTGTGGTTCGTCGAAGGGGAGTACGAGGCCCTCCTGGGCCTGATGACAACGCCGGAGGTCACGAAGTTCGAGAACAAAGGGATGCTGCTGATGCAGGACTTCTCCTCCGAGCTCTACGTGGTCGGGCGTGAGGAGTCCCTGACGCCCTTCGAGGAGGCGCTGGCGGAGCTCGGCATCAAGTGACCGCTTGAACGGCCCCGTCCGGGCGACCCTCGGCGCTGCAGAAGCGGGCCGGGGGTCGCCTCCTCACGTCAGGCCGACGTGCAGCCCTTCCCCGCGTGTCCGGGCGATGCCCGTGCCGGTCAGTAGCGGATCCAGCCGCGCAGCAACCAGCGTCCCGGCCACGTCTCGGTGATCGGGTTGGGCACGTTCTGCGGCGGGAAGACCTTCGCGGTCATGTGGCCCCGTCCATGGGCCTCCGCGAACCGGCCGGTGCCGCCGACGAGCTTGTAGACGCCCTTGCACGTCACCACAGGCGGGAACGGTGGAACCGGGGTGCAGGACGCGGCGAAGCGCGTGGACACCGATCCGTGCTTGCCGGTGAGCCTGATGACGCCGGTGATGTCGTTGCCCGAGCAGTGCCGCTCCCGCATGGTGACGTGCCCCATGAGAGTGGCGTTCCCGGCACCGCGCGAGACCGTCACGAACGGCGGTTCGGTGCACTTGGATCCGGCGGGCGCCGGCTTGAAGGACACCTTGCCGTGGATGTGTGCCCGGAAAGTCGTGGCCGGGTGCGAGTGGTGCCCGTGGGCGACGGCAGGCGTCACGGTGCCGAACAGGAGGAGCATGACCCCCACCAGGGCGAGAAGTATCTTGCGCATTGCGGTCCCCTTCCCAAACCTTGCGCCCGCTCGGTCCCCTGCCGCGCGGGCCATTTCGACGCTGGGAGCTCGACGCTAGGAACGGGGCCGGTCACCAGGCAAGGACCAGCCGTTGAAAGGGCGCGGTCGAGCCAGCCGGGGTAGCCCGCGCCTTCGCATCGACCCAGGAGTGGCTAGTCCGTCCGTGCCTTGGGGACGGCATGCTCGGGCGGGGGACGTACCCGGCACTGCGGGCGGGCGGGCGACCCTCGATCGGAACCGCTCAGCAGCTGCGGTTCAGGTAGTTGTAGACGGTGAACCGGGTGACCCCGAGCGCCTCCGCGACGGTCTCGGCCGAGCGGCGGTAGGTGAACCCGCCGCGCTCCTCGAGCAGCCGCACCGCGCGCTGCTTCTGGTCCCGGGGCAGCTCCCGCAGCGGCCCGCCGAGCTCGCGGGACAGGTCATCGAGGAGCCGACCCAGGTCGCCGACCGCCTCCGGTTCGCGTGGCGGCAGCCGGACCCCGACGAGCAGCCGCCCCTCCCACTCCAGGGGTACGTCGGACGGGGCGAGCGCTTCGGGCGCCACCACGGTGGCCCCCAGCCGGGACAGCAGCGGTGCGATCGCAAGCAGGACGGGATGGTCGGCCGGCAGCACATGGTCGGACGGAGCCCGACGGTCGGTCCGCGCCGGATGGTCGGGCTCAGCCATCGGAGCGCTCCACCTGGAGGGTGAGCCGGGTGGCCCCGTTCGCGAAAGCGGCAGCCAGCACCCGGGCCAGCGCGGGCAGCAGGTCGTCCCGGTCGCCGGACACCGACGTGCCGAGCGGCCCGAAGTCGCAGTCCAGGCCGGCCTGCTCGGCGGCCCGCAACGCCGCGCTGGCGTGCGGCGGCGGGTCACCCTCGCCGACGAACGGCTCGGTGGTGAACTCCGCGGTCAGACGCATGCTGCCTCCTCGGGGCCTGAGCTCGCGGGAAGGATACGGCAGCGAGGTCCCGGGGTCAGCGCGGTTGGCTGTCCGCGGCCGCCGTGGGCGCACTCATCCGCTGCACCGCCTCCCCCGCGAACAGGCAGGCGGCTGCGTGTCCGACCTCGACCAGCTTCAACGCCGGGTCATCCTGCGCGCACGCCTCCTGGGCGACCGGGCAACGGGTCCGGAAGTTGCACCCGCTCGGAGGGTTCACCGGGCTCGGGATGTCCCCGGTCAGCACGACCCGGCGTCGCTCACGCTCCACCTTGGGATCGGCCACCGGCACGGCCGACAGCAGCGCAGCCGTGTACGGATGAGCCGGCGCACGGTAGATCTGCGCCGGGGTGCCGGTCTCCACGATGCGGCCCAGGTACATCACCGCGACCCGGTCGCTCATGTGCTCCACGGCGGCCAGGTCGTGCGCGACGAACAGGTAGGTGAGCCCCAGCTCGCGCTGCAACCGTCGCAGCAGGTTCATGATCTGTGCCTGCACGGAAAGGTCCAGGGAGGCGATGGGTTCGTCGAGGACGACCAGGTCCGGCTCTCCGGCCAACGCACGGGCGATCCCGACACGCTGCCGTTGGCCACCGGACAGCTCATGCGGGTGCCGGTCGGCCAGGTCGGCGCGCAGCCCGACCATCTCGAGCAGCTCCAGGACCCGTCGGCGCCGGGCGTCTCGACCGGACGCCAGCCGGTGCACGATCAGCGGCTCGGCGATGCTCGCCCCCACGGTGCGGCGCGGGTCCAGCGAGGCGGCCGGGTCCTGGAACACCATCGCGACCTGCTTGCGGAGCGGGCGCAGCCGGCGCCGCGACCGGTGCGTCACGTCCTGCCCGGCGACCGTGATGCGGCCACCGGTCGGGTCGACGAGCCGCAGCAGCGCGAGGGCGGTGGTGGACTTGCCCGAGCCGGACTCGCCCACCAGCCCGAGCGTCTCGCCGCGCCGGATCTGCAAGGAGACCCCGTCCACCGCCTGCACCTGGCTCCCGCCGGGCGCCGCGAACCACACCTTCAGGTCTTCGACCTCGGCGATCAGTCCCTCACCCATCGGGCCTCCTCTGCGCCGCCGGCCGACCGGGACACGGCACCGTCGAGCGGGTAGAACGTGCGGGCGGAGTGCCCGGCGGCCACCTCGACCAGCTCGGGCAGCTCGTGCTCACACCGGCTGTCCCCACGCACCGGGCAGCGCGGCCAGAACGCGCAGCCCTTCGGCAGCTCGAAGGGGCTGGGCGGCGAGCCGGGGATGGCCACCAGGTCCTGGCCGGCCAGCTCCGGGCGCGGACGGGCCTCGAGCAGTGCACGGGTGTAGGGGTGCGAGGGGCTGGTGAACAGGTCGTCCACCGGCGCGGTCTCGACGATCCGTCCGGCGTACATCACCGCCACCCGGTCGGCGATCCCGGCGACGACCCCCAGGTCATGGGTGATCCACACGACCGCGGTGCCGAGCCGCTGCTGAAGGTCGGCGACCAGCTCGATGATCTGGGCCTGCGTGGTGACGTCGAGCGCCGTGGTCGGTTCGTCGGCGATCAGCAGGTCCGGGTCGCAGGACAGCGCCATCGCGATCACCACCCGCTGCCGCATGCCGCCGGAGAACTGATGCGGGTAGGCACGCGCACGTTCCCGCGCCGAGGGGATGCCGACCAGGTCCAGGAGATCGACGGCGCGCTCGGCGGCCTCCTTGTGCGACATACCCAGGTGCTCCTCGCACGCCTCGGAGACCTGGCGGCCGATCGGCAGCACGGGGTTCAGCGAGGTCATCGGGTCCTGGTAGACGAACCCGACGTGCCGGCCGCGCAGCCGGCGCCGCGTGTTCTCGGGCATGCCGATGAGGTCCTGCCCGAGCAGCCGGGCCGCCCCACCGACGCGCGCGGCGGGCGGCGCCAGGCCGGTCGACGCCAGCACGGTCATGCTCTTCCCGCTCCCCGACTCGCCCACCAGCGCGAGAGTCTCCCCCTTGGCCACCGACCAGTCCACGCCGGCCACGACCTGCGCCACCCCGTGCCGGGTGTTGAAGGTCACCGACAGGTCCTCGATCGAGAGCACCGCCTCCTGGCTCATCGGCTGGTCCTCCTCGACTCGCTGAGCGTGAGCTGGCGCGGGTCGAGCACGTCCCGCAGGGCGTCCCCGACCAGGTTGAACGCCAGCACGGTCAGGAAGATCGCGGCACCGGGGAAGATCCCGAGCCACCAGGCGTCCGGGATGTAGCTGCGACCGTCGTAGAGCATCCTTCCCCACGACGGGGCCGGCGGCTGGACCCCCAGTCCGAGGAAGGACAGGGCCGCCTCGGAGAGGATCGCGAAGGCCAGGGACAGCGAGGTCTGGACGATCAGCGGGGCGGCGATGTTCGGCAGCACGTGGCGGCGCATGATCCGCAGGTCGGAGGCGCCGATCGACATCGCCGCGCGCACGAACACCTGCTCGCGCACCGACAGCACCGACGCGCGGGTGATCCGGGCGAAGATAGGCGCGTAGACGACACCGATCGCCACCATCGCGGTGCCCAGCCCCGGGCCGAGCACGGCCACGATCGCGACGGCGAGCAGCAGGACGGGGAAGGCGAACAGCACGTCCATGCAGCGCATCAGCGCGTTGTCGACCCAGCCGCCGTAGTAGCCGGCGCTCAGCCCGATCGCCACACCGGCCACCAGCGCCAGGCCGACGCTGACGGCCCCGACCTCCAGGGAGACCCTTGCCGCGAGCAGCACCCTGCTGAACACGTCGCGGCCCAGGTCGTCGGTACCGAACCAGTGCGCCCCGCTCGGTCCCTGCAGCATGTGGGCGATGTCGACGTCGTTCTGGCCGTACGGCGCCAGCCACGGCCCAAGCAGCCCGGCGATCACGAGCAGCACCAGCACCACCGTGCCGGCGACCGCGAGCGGGTCGTGCCGCAGCGCGATGAAGAGCCGCCGTCCCGTGCTCTCCGCCCGTGGGGCCGCCACGGTCTCGACCGCGGGTTCCTCGGCGGTGTCCGCGGCGCTCATCGGACCCGGATCCGCGGGTCGAGGCGGGCGTAGAGCAGGTCCACCAGCAGGTTCACGACGAGGAACAGCGCGGCGACCAGGAGCACCGCGCCCTGCAGCACCGGGTAGTCCCGCGCCTGTACGGCGTCGTAGGTGAGCAGCCCGAGCCCGGGCCAGGCGAAGAGGACCTCCACGACGATGACACCTCCGAGCAGGCTCGCGAGCTGGACCGCGACGACGGTGACCACGGGGATGAGGGCGTTGCGCAGCACGTGCCGGGTGACCACCCGGCGCCGCTTGATGCCCTTGCCGTTCGCGGTGCGGATGTAGTCCTCGGCGAGCACCTCGAGCACCGAGGAGCGGATGAACCGGGTCAGGATCGACGCCGTGACCAGTCCGATGGTCGCGGCCGGCATGATCACGTGCGCCGCCCACCCCAGCGGGTCGTCGGTGAGTGCGACGTACCCCGACGGCGGCAGCCAGCCGAGCACGCCGGTGAACAGCAGGATCGCCATGATCCCCATCCAGAAGTCGGGCACCGAGACCCCGAACTGGCTGAACACGCGGGCGACGTGGTTGATCGTGGACCCGCTGCGGATCCCGGAGAGCACACCGAGGGGGAACGCGATGAGGACGGCGAGCACCACGGCCGTGATGGCCAGCGACAGCGTCGCCGGCAACCGCTGGAGCAGGATGGTGGTCACCGGCTGGCCGCTACGGAAGCTCACGCCCAGGTCTCCGGTGACCGCGTGTCCGAGGTAGTGCAGGTACTGCATCAGCAGCGGCTGGTCCAGCCCGGACCGGTGCCGCAGCGCCTGGTAGGTCGCCTGGTCGAAGCGCGTCCCGAGCGCCAGCCGCACCGGGTCGCCCGGCACCAGCTGGAGCAGCAGGAACACCACGACCGTGACACCGAGCAGGACGATGGCGGACTGCAGCAGTCGTCTGACGAGGTATCGCAGCACGAGGGAGCTACCCGACCCGGCTCACTGGGAGAGGCTGGTCTGACCGAACCGGACCGCCCGGTCGCTGCGGACCTGGTAGCCGTGGACCTTGTTCGACCAGCCCTGCACGACGTCGGGGTTGTAGAGGTAGATGTAGCTGGCGTCGTCGACGATCATCTTGGCCGCCTGGTCGTACTCCTGCTTACGGGCCGACGCGTTGGTCTGGGTGCGCGCCTGGTCGAGCAGCTTGTCCACCTTCGGGTTGCTGTAGTGCTGGAAGTTGAAGTTCCCCCCGCTGTGCTGCTGGGCGTAGTAGTACTCGTCCGGGTCCAGGTTGCCCAGCCAGCCGAGCATGAAGGAGTCGAAGTGCCCCTTGCCCTCCTCGTCGAGCCACTGGCCGAAGTCGAGGGTGCGGATCTTGACGTTGATGCCGACCTTGCCGAGCTCGGAGCTGATCACCTGGGCGGCCCGGACCGTCTCCGGGTACTCGCTGGTGACCATCAGGTCCATCGACAGGTTCTTCACCCCGGCCTGGTTGAGCAGCTGGCGCGCCTTCTGCGGGTCGTGGTGGTACGGCGCGTAGCCGAAGTACCACTTGCTGGCCTTGGGGATCGCCGTCTCGTTGACGGTCGCGTTGCCGAACTTGGCGGCCTGGGCGATCGCGTGGCGGTCGATCGCGAAGGCGATGGCGCGACGCACCTTCACGTCGTTGAACGGCTTCCGCGCCTCGTTGAGGGTCAGGTACCAGTAGTCGGTCGAGGGCGCGGACTTCACGGTGATGTCCGAGCTCTGCTTCAGCGACGACACCTGCTGGGGAGGCAGGTTGTCGGTCCACTGCACCTGCCCGCTCTGCAGGTCCTGCAGCGCCACGGTCGGGTCCTTGACGAACGTGTACGTCACGCCGTCCAGCTTCGGCTTGGGGCCCCAGTACTTGTCGTTGCGCACCAGCTCGATCTTGTCGCCGGAGATGTAGTTGGCCACCTTGAACGGCCCGCTGCCGATGGGGTCGGTCTTGATCTTGCCGGACTGCACGTTCTGTTTCTCGACGATGGCCAGGCCCTTGAAGCCGCCGACGTCGGACAGCATGTTCGGGGTCGGCGCGCTCAGCTTGAACACCACCGTGGTCGGGTCCGGAGCGGTGATCGACTTGACGGTGCTGAACTTGTAGGCCGAGTTCAGCTTGTTCTTGATGATCCGGTTGAAGGAGTAGACGACGTCCTTGGAGGTGAGCGGGGACCCGTCGGAGAAGGTGACGCCCTTGCGCAGGTGGAAGGTCCACGTCAGCTGGTTCTTGCTGACGTCCCACGACGTGGCCAGCTCCGGCTTCATCTGCAGGTTGGGCCCGGGCTCGACCAGGGTGTCGTAGACGTTCTCCAGGACCTCGAAGCTGTAGTAGGCCGACGTCTTGTGCGGGTCGAGCTGGTCAGGCTCCCCGCCGATGGCCGCGTTCAGGATCCCGCCGGACCCGCCCGAGCTGCCCGAGCCGCCGGACCCTCCGCCGTTGGATGACGATCCGTGCACGTTCACGCTGGAGCCGCCCGAGCAGCCCGCCGCCATCGTGAGGGTCAGCGCGAGGCCGACCGCTCCCACCCACGTGCTTCGTCTGCTCACGGCTACCCTCTTCCGACTCTTCATTAGATTGAACGATCTTCAGCCTGTTGTCGGACATTGTCAATCGTCGCGGGTCAAAACGACGGGGGTGTCACCACGCCCAGGATCAGGGCCGCGCGGTCGGCGCCGTTGAGATACCAGTGCGGCTGGGCGGCGTCGTAGGTGATCGAGTCCCCTTCCTCGAGGGAGAACCGGTCGTTGCCGACGACCACCTCGAGCCGGCCCTCAAGGAGATGGATGCACTCCTCGCCCTCGTGCCGGAACGGCTTGGACTCGTTGGTCCAGCCCGCGGGGATGTGGGTGCGGAGCACCTCCAGCTTGCCCTGGAGCGAGGGGGTGAGCAGCTCGTAGACCAGGTCCGCGTCAGGCAGGTGCAGCTGCTTGCGCTGCCCGGTGCGCACGACCATGCCGGTCGTCGGCGGGCCCTGCACGAAGTGGGCCACCGGCAGGGACAGTGCCTCGGCCAGCCGGCGTAGGGTCATGAAGGCAGGGTTGCCCTGGCCGCGCTCGAGCTGGCTGATCAGCCCGGTGCTGACCCCCGCCTCCGACGCGAGCGCCTCGACCGTCATCTCCCGGTCGCGACGGGCCAGACGCAGCGTCTCCCCGAGGGCGCGCACGTCGAAGTCCCGCGTCTCACTCACCACAGCCGGTCTCCCACCACTTCATGGAAGTGAAATGTACTCACTTGGATGAAGAATCCGCACGCAAGGGGCGTATTCGCCTTCGTCGGCCGAGGCGCTCGGCAGCGTGGCTCCGGGCCCGCGCTTCCCGAACGGGTGCATCCCATCGACCACCTGCGACGAGATGGACCTCACCAGCGCCCCGTCCAGCTGTGGCGGAGGTACGCCGTTCGCATCGCTCCTCGGGGGAGGGAACCGCAGACTGTCGGGGTCGGTGAACCGCACGGCCACGAACACGGAGGTCGCCCAGGAGGGGCCGGGCACGAATCCCGCTTCACAGCCGGGGTGGTCTTCGGCCCCGGACACGCCGGTGCGGTGCGGATCGCAGATCCACAGGGGTCGCCCCAGGTGGTTGCGGGCCGCCCAGCTCTTCACGGAGCGGGTGACGGCCGCGAACGTCCGGTACGGGGTCGCCGCTGGCCAGGTGAACGCCGCCGAGACGCAGTGGTCGAAGGCCTCGCAGCTGGGCCGGGTCACGACCGGCCGGCCCACCGCAGCGCCCTCACCGCACACACCGCGCTCACCGGTGGGCCAGGGTGGCGAGCCGGGGTCCGTCCAGCCCGACCAGCACGGATGCCTCTGCCTCCTCGACCGCACCGCACTCGACCCCGCGCAGCACGAACTCGGCCAGCGCGGCCGCGGTCGCCGGCTCGTCGAGGTAGCCGGAGGACCCCCCTTCGACGTACGCCCTCAGCCGTGCGGCGGCCGCCGGCAGCCCGGAGCGGTAGAAGGCGTAGGTGGCCAGGAACCGGGTCGGCAGCTGGGCCGGGTGCAGGTCCCAGCCCTGGTAGAAGCCGCGCTCCAGGGACCGGCGAACCAGCCGCGCGTGCAGCGCCCACGCCGCCTCGACCTCCGCGCAGGACCCGACCGGCAGCACGTTCGTCGACCCGTCGGAGACGAACACCCCGGTGTTCGCGGCGGCCGCCTGCATCACCGCCTTGGCGTGGTCGGCGGCGGGGTGCTCCATGGACTGGTACTCCGCGGCGATCCCGCACGCCGCCGAGTAGTCGTAGGTGCCGTAGTGCAGCCCGCTGCACCGGCCCTCGGCGGCCTGGATCATCCGCGCCACCAGCGCGGTGCCGTCCGCGCCGAGAATGGACTGCGGGGTCTCCACCTGGATCTCGAAGCTCAGCCGCCCGGCGGGCAGCCCGTGCCCCTGCTCGAGCCGCGCGCAGGCGAGCACCATCGCCTCCACCTGTCCGACCGAGGTCACCTTCGGCAGCGTGACCACGAACCCGTCGTCGACCGCGCCGGCCGCAGCCAGGGCGCCGACGAGCAACGCCAGGGTGCGCAGCCCGCGCCGCCGGGTCGGTGCCTCGAAGCTCTTGAACCGGATCCCGAAGTACGGCGGACGGGGCGACCGCGCCAGCGCCGCGGCGGCCGCGGCCACGTCGGCGTCCTCCGCATCGTCCGGCCGGGTGCCGTAGCCGTCCTCGAAGTCGACCCGCAGGTCCTCGATCGGCTCGGTCTCCAGCTTGGCCCGCACCCGGGGCAGCACGTCGGCGACCAGCGCAACGGGCAGCCGGACCACCTCGGCCAGCCTGGCCGGGTCGTACGGCGCGAGCGCCTCCAGCGCCCGATGTCCCCACTCGGCCACCGTGCTCGCATCGAACCGGTCGGCCGGGACGTAGACGGTGTGCACCGGCTGACGCTCGGCCCGCTGTCCCGGGTAGGCCGCCGCCAGCGCGGCGTCGTCGCCGGCCAGCCGGCGGTCCAGCTCGTCGGCAAGGTCGTCGACCCAGCCGGGTGCACCGGGTACGCCGGGCACCGCGGGATCGCCGCCGCCGGACCCCGGCTCACCGGCCCCGTCCGACGTACCGCTCACGAGGCGGACGCCCGCTCATAGGCCGGCAGCGTCAGGAAGTCCGCGAAGTCGTCGGCGAGCGCGACCTGCTCGAAGATCTCGCGCGCCTCCTGGAGGTGTCCGGAGGGATCCCCCACCGTGGACCGGATCCTGCCCAGCTGCTCGTCGAGCACCTCGCGGACCAGCGCGTCGGTGACCACCGAGCCGTCCTCCAGCGTGGCCTGGTTGTGCACCCACTGCCAGATCTGCGAGCGGGAGATCTCCGCGGTCGCGGCGTCCTCCATCAGGTTGTGGATGCCGACCGCGCCGGACCCGCCGAGCCACGAGGACAGGTACAACAGCGCCACCTCGACGTTGCCCTCCAGCCCGGCGCGGGTGATCTGGCCGGGGGTGCTCGCGATGTCGAGCAGGTCGGCGGCGCTCACCTGCACGTCGTCGCGCTGCCGGGACAGCTGGTTCGGCTTGTCGCCGAGCACCTGGTCGAACACCTCCTGGCAGACCGGCACCAGGTCGGGGTGCGCGACCCAGGAGCCGTCGAACCCGTCGCCGGCCTCGCGCTCCTTGTCCTCGCGGACCTTGGCGAACGCGCGCGCGTTCACCTGCTCGTCGCGGCGGCTGGGGATGAACGCGGCCATCCCGCCGATCGCGAACGCGCCACGCTTGTGGCAGGTCTTGACCAGCAGCTGGGCGTAGGCGCGCATGAACGGCGCGTTCATCGTCACCGCGTTCCGGTCCGGCAGCACGTACGACGCACCGGAGTCCCGGAAGTACTTGATGACGCTGAACAGGTAGTCCCACCGGCCCGCGTTCAGACCCGACGCGTGCTCACGCAGCTCGTAGAGGATCTCCTCCATCTCGAACGCGGCCGGAATGGTCTCGATCAGCACCGTGGCGCGCACCGTGCCGGGCGGGATGCCGAGCCGCTGCTCGGCGAGGCTGAACACGTCGTTCCACAGCCGCGCCTCGAGGTGGCTCTCGGTCTTGGGCAGGTAGAAGTACGGCCCGCTGCCGCGCCGCAGCAGCTCGGCGGCGTTGTGGAAGAAGTACAGCCCGAAGTCGACCAGCGCACCGACCGTCGGTTGGCCGTCGACCAGGATGTGCTTCTCGTCGAAGTGCCAGCCGCGCGGGCGCATCACGATGGTGGCCAGCTTGCCGTCATCGAGCTGGTAGGCCTTCCCCTCCGGCGAGGTGAACGAGATCTCTCGGCGGACCGCGTTGAACAGGTTCACCTGCCCGCCGAGCACGTTGTGCCAGTGCGGGGTGCTGGCGTCCTCCAGGTCGGCCAGCCAGACCCGGGCGCCGGAGTTCAGCGCGTTGATGGTCATCTTCTGGTCGGTGGGACCGGTCATCTCCACCCGCCGGTCGCGCAGGTCCTCCGGCGCGGGCGCGACGGTCCACTCGCCGTCGCGGACCTGCTTGGTCTCGGCCAGGAAGCCCAGCGGTTCACCCGCGGCAACCCGGTCCCGGCGAGTACGTCGGGCGGCCAGCAGCTCGTCCCGGCGGGCGCCGAACTCGGCCTGCAGGTCGGCGACGAACGCCAGCGCCTCGTCGGTGAGGATCCGCTCGCCGCCCTCGACGGGTCCCCCGGTCACGCGTACTCCCATCACGCCTCCTTGTCCGTATCGGGGACCCTACCGGCGGGAGCGTGCGACTGGCCGTAGGAGCGCGGCCGCTCCATCAGGGTCCGGTCCGGTTCGGTGAACCCGAACTTCGCGTACAGCCCGTGCGCGTCGGCGGTGTGCAGCAGCCAGCGGAAACCGCAGCCCGGCGGCTCCTCGACGACCCGGCGGACGATGTTCCGGGCCCAGGCCGTGCCCGCGGTGCCCCGGCAGCACGAACACGTCGGCGAGGTAGGCCAGCGCCACCCCGTCGGACACGGCCCGGGCGAAGCCGACCAGGCCGCCGGTCTCGCGCTCGTAGCACCCGACCACCCGCCAGGACGCCTTGATCTGCTGCTCGACGTCCTCGCGGCTGCGCCACCTGCCCCAGTACGCCTGCGTGGACAGGAAGTCCCACACCACGTCCAGCTGGATCCGCGCCGGGTCGTCGTCGAAGTCGTAGGCCACGCCCGAAACCTTAGGGGCGATCCTCGGGGTCGGGCAGCGCGTCGGCCATGTCCACCAGCAGGTCGGCGGCCGCTGCCGACTCGTTCACCAGCACGGCGTTGGGCTCGTCGACCCGCGCGAGCCACTCCCGCGCCTCGTCCGGAGCCTTGCCGAACTCGATGTGCCGGCGCACCAGCCGCGCGCGTCGTACCTCGTCGTCCAGAGCGCAGAACCACACCTCGTCGAACTGCTTTCGCACCGCCTGCCAGCGCGGCTCCTGCACCAGCAGGTAGTTGCCCTCGCTGACCACCACCTGGGTCTCGGCGGGCACCGGGACGCTCTGCGCGATCGGCTGCTCCAGGGTGCGCTCGAAGCCGGGCGCCCAGACCGGCCGGCCGCGGGCGATCCGCTCGAGCAGGCAGGCGTACCCGTCCGCGAAGGTCTCCGGCGCGCCCTTGCGGTCCCGCAGGCCGAGCCGGTCCAGCGCGGCGTCGGCGAGATGGAACCCGTCCATCGGGACGTGCGCGACCGGGCAGTCCCGGTCCTGCAGCCGCGCGACGAGGGCCTGCGCCAGCGTGGACTTGCCGGCCCCGGGCGCACCGGCGATGCCGACCAGCACCCGGTGGTACGGCGCGGCCCGCCGCAGGCGGTCGATGCGGTCCAGCAGCTCGTCGAGAAGGTCCGGCACGGCCCCAGTTTCCGTGACCCTGCCGGTCACGGCGCGTGGTACCCGGTGCGGGTGAACCTGGCGATCGCGCGTACGTCGAAGTGCTGGCGACCGAACCGGATCCCATCGCGGTAGGTCACGGTCATCCCGTCCACGACCACCTTGCCGGGGCGGTTGCAGCTCACGACCAGCAGGAGCTGACCCTCCGCGCCCCTGCCGAGCTGCTGGGTCGAGCCCGCGGCAGATCGGTACCAGCCGCAGCTCTTGGCCAGGCTCCCGCGGCCGACGCCGACGTGGCCGTGTGCGCAGTAGACGACCTCCACGTTCAGCTTCGAGCCTGGCGGGGCGCTGGTCACGTGGGCCGCTGTGGCCAGCACGTGCACCTCGCCGGGCCGGTCGCGCACCGTCGGGTAGGTGACCGCGAACAGCGCGGGCTGCCCGACCTTGTTGAGGATGGCGACGTCACCGCTGTAGTCGGGATAGACGGCCGGGTGCGTCTCCCACCAGGCGCCGCCGATAAGCGCCGCGACGACCAGAAGGGCCGCGAACCCGATGCGGATGCGCCGTCGCGTCCACCACCGCGTCGCCTCCGGCTCGCTGCGAGGCTGCGCCGCTGTGCCGGCTGGTCGCCCCTCCATGGACCGACCTTAGTCCCGTTCCTGCTGGTTTGTCGGCGGGTGCGCCGCGCAGGGCATGGGTGAGCAGCTGGTAGCGCCAGGACACCCGCCGCCGGCCCCGCCGGCCCGAGCGGTCACATCGTCCCCCCGGGACGATGCGGGGTCGCAGCCTCGACGCCAGTCTGGAGGGATTGGGATACGAGGAGGGTGCCATGGCGAACCGGGACGAGCCCACGCCGGGGATCGAGCTGAAGACCGGGCCCCTGCTGGCCGGGGCGGTGATGGTCGGCGTCGGCAGCCTGTTGGGCCTGGCCGGGCTGGCGATCAGCGGAGCAACGCTGGCGGCCGCCGCGCGTCGATACGTCAACAACATGGACGTGCCACCCAGTCAGCTGGCGAAGCAGCAGCTCGCGAAGGCCCGGGCCGCGGCCAGCGCGGGGACCGAGGCGTGGCGGAATGGCGCCGCAGAGCACGTGAGTAGCGCCCCCTGACGTGAGGCGAGGAGCTCGCCCTCGGTCAGCGGGCGAGCTGGTTGACCACGGCCGCGAACAGGGCCGGCGCGGCGGCGGCCGCCGGCACCATGGCCTTGCGGGCCGGCGGGACCCGGCTCGCACCGAGCAGGGCGTGGGTGAGCAGGGCGTACCGCCGACCGACCCGCCGCCAGTCCCGCTCGTAGTCGGCCGGCCGGTCGGCGAGGATTGCGGCCACCGCGGCCTGCGCCTGCGCCAGGCCGAGCGCGATCCCCTCCCCGGTCAGCGCGTCGACGTACCCGCTCGCGTCACCGACCAGCAGCACCCGGCCGGCCACCCGGCGGCGGGAGCGCTGTCGCAGTGGCCCGGCGCCCCTCGGCTTGGAGACCGGCGCACCGTCGATCTGTTGCCGCAGCCCGGGAAACCCACCGATGAGCGTCTCGAACGGGCCCGGCGCGGCGGTGAGGATGGCGATCCCGATCAGCGCCGGCCCCAGTGGGGTCACGTACGCCTCCGCGTCGCGGGACCAGTGCACCTCCACGTAGTCGGTCCACGGCGGCATCGCGACGTGCGCGCGGATCCCGAACCGTCGCGCCCGGCCCGCCGTGCCCGGTGGCGCGTCCAGCCCGAGACGGCGGCGGATCGGCGAGTGCAGCCCGTCGGCGGCGAGCAGGTACCGCGCCCGCCGGCCGTTCACCAGCACGCCCGCGGCGTCCTGGGTCAGGTCGGTGACCGCCTCCGGGAGCTGCGGGATCCCGTCGGCGGCCGCGTGCAGCGCCGCATGCAGCGTCGTACGGCGCACGCCCCGACCGGGGCCGCTGCGGAACGCCGCCTCGGCGCGGGTCCCGTCACGGGTCTCACCGCTGGCCCCGTTGCCGACCGCGTTGCCGGCCGCGTTGCCGGGATGGTCGCGGAGGTACCGGATCCCGCGCAGCGGCGCGCCCTCCGCCGCGACACCGAGATCGTCGAGGGCGCGCACCGCCCCGGGCATCAACCCCTCACCGCAGGCCTTGTCGATAGGCGCGGTACGCGGCTCGAACACGGTCACCGACAGCCCGGCCCGGGCGGCGTACAGCGCCACCCCCAACCCGACCGGCCCTCCCCCCGCGACCGCGACGTCAATCATCCGTCACCCCGCCGAACCGGCGCTCCCGCAGCGGCGAGCCGGCGCTCGGGCAGCGGCCCCCAAAAGTGGTCACAAACGACACGTTCCGGCCGCCCGTGGCTGTCATACGTGACCACTTTCCGCCCCCGTCGTCGAGCCGGCGCTCCCGCGGCGGCGAGCCGGCGCTTGCGAAGTGTCAAGCCGGCCGTCCGGCTGCGACGAGAGGGCCCGCAGCGCGGCGTTCTCCACCCGGATCCGTACGACGAGCAAGCCGGCGTTGAGCAGCGAGAACACGAGCGCGGTGATCCAGGCCAGGTGCACCAGCGGCAGCGCGACCCCCTCCACGACGACGGCCACGTAGTTGGGGTGCGGCAAGAGGCGGTACGGCCCCCGGCGCACCACCCCCAACCCGGGCACCACGATCACCCGGGTGTTCCACTGCCGACCCAGGGAGGCGATGCACCACCAACGCAGTCCCTGCGCGAGCAGGACCAGCACGGTCATCGACGCCGCCAGCACGACCGGAACCGCGGGGCGCGCCAGCCACGCTTCGGCCAGCGCGCCGGCCAGCAGGCCGGTGTGCAGCGCGACCATCGGCGGGTAGTGGCTCCTCCCGTGCTCCCGCCCGCCGCGCGCCAGGCTCCACGCGGCGTTCCGCTTCGAGACCACCAGCTCGGCCAGCCGCTCCAGCGCCACCAGCGCCACCAGGCCGGTGAAGTACCACAGGCTGGTCACGGGCGCCTCCCGCCGCAGGTGCTCATCCCTGCAGCAGCACCATCTCGAGGGCGAACCCGGGGCCCATCGCCATCAGCATGCCGTAGGACCCGGGCCGGGGCGGGCGCAGCGCGAGGGTGTCCTGCAGCACGAACAGCACCGAGGCCGAGGACAGGTTCCCGATCCGGTCCAGGGAGTCCCAGGTCAGCGACAGCGCATCGTCGTCGAGATCGAGCGCCGACTGCATCGCCTCCAGCACCTTCGGGCCGCCCGGGTGGCACACCCACCAGCCGATGTCGGACCGGGCGAGCCCTTGCGAGCCCAAGAACGCGTCCACGTCGGCTGCGACGTACGACGAGACCAGCGACGGCACCTCCGCGCCGAGCACGATCTTCAGCCCGGTCGCGCCGACGTCCCAGCCCATGGCCCTTTCGGTGTCCGGGTACAGCCGGCTGCGCGACGCGAGCACCCGCGGCCCGGACGCGGCCGGGTGTTCTGCCCCGACCACGACCACCGCGCCGGCCCCGTCCCCGAACAGGCCGCTGGCCACCAGGTTCGCCACCGAGGTGTCGTTGCGCTGCACGGTCAGCGAGCACAGCTCCACCGACAGCAGCACCGCCACCCCGTCCGGGTGGCCGAGCAGGTGGTCGTGCACCCGGGCCAGCCCGGCCGCGCCGGCCAGGCAGCCCAGCCCGACCAGCGGCAGCCGCTTCACGTCGTCGCGAAGCCCGAGCATGGGCGCGATCCGCGCGTCCAGGGACGGTACGGCGAGGCCGGTGATCGTCGTGGTCACCAGCAGGTCCACGTCGCGGGCGGACAGCCCCGCGGCACCCAGCGCGGCGGAGACCGCCTGGGCCCCCAGATCGGTCGCCGCGGAGATGAACGCGTCGTTGGCCTGCCCGAAGTCCTCCAGCTTCGCGTAGTCCTCCAGCGGGAGGGCGGTGTGCCGGGAGCTCACGCCGGTGTTCGCGTGCAGCCGCTCCAGCAGCGGACGGTCCACGCCGCGCCCGGTCAGGATCAGGTCACCGAAGACCCGCGTGACCTCGTCCTGGGTCGACTCGTGCTCCGGCAGCCGGCCGCGGACGGCGAGGATCCGTGACATTCTCTGAATGTAGGTGGGGGCTCTCACAACAACCAAACGTGTGTCCGCCCCCTGGCGGTTCAACGCGCCGGCAGCACAGCAGGACGCCGGGGGACGGAGGGAGCAGCCATGGACTGGAAGCTGCAGCTGGTCGTGGTACCGGTCAGCGACGTGGAGCGTGCCAAGACCTTCTACGCCGACCAGCTCGGTTTCCGGCTGGACGTCGACCACGCCGCGTCCGACTCCTTCCGGGTGGTGCAGATGACCCCGCCGGGCTCGGCGTGCTCGATCTCCTTCGGCACCGGGATCGGCGCCGGCGAGCCGGGCAGCGTGGGCGGCCTGCACCTGGTGGTCGACGACATCGAGGCCGCCCACGCCCAGCTGGCCCAGGCCGGCGTGGTGAACAGCGGGATCCAGCACTTCGTGGACGGGCTGATGACGCCAGGTCCGCACCCGGACCGCGCCGACTACGGGTCGTTCGTGTTCTTCGCCGACCCCGACGGGAACGGTTGGGCGGTGCAGGAGGTCCGGCACCCGGTCCGCTGACTCGCCGGCCACCGCATAATGTGACCTCGACGCCCAAAAAGCGAAGGATCGATCGATGCCCGCATCACGCGTGCTGCCGACCCAGGAGGCCACCGATCTGGTCAGCCTGGTCCGGGATCTCGCCAGCAACGAGCTCGCCCCCCGCGCCGCCGAGGCCGAGGCCACCGAGCGCTTCCCCCGCGACGTGTTCGCGCTGCTCGGCAAGGCCGGGGTGCTCGGCCTGCCCTACCCGGAGGAGTACGGCGGCGGGGGCCAGCCCTACGAGGTGTACCTGCAGGTCCTGGAGGAGCTCGGCTCGGTCTGGGCCAGCATCGGGGTGGGCACCAGCGTGCACGCGCTGAGCTGCTTCGGGCTGGTCACCCGGGGGACCGAGGAGCAGAAGCAGAAGTGGCTGCCGGACATGCTCGGCGGCGATCTGCTGGGCGCCTACTGCCTGTCCGAGCCGCACGCCGGCTCCGACCCGGCCGCGATGCGCACCACCGCCCGTTTGGAGAAGCACAGCGAGAGCGACCTCTACGTGTTGAACGGCGCGAAGGCGTGGACCACGCACGGCGGCCATGCCGACTTCTACAAGGTGATGGCGCGCACGGGCGAGGACCGGAACGGGATCTCCTGCTTCCTGGTGCCCGCCGACGCCGAGGGGCTGTCCGCGGACCCGCCGGAGAGGAAGATGGGCCTGACCGGCAGCGCCACGGCCACCATGCGTTTCGAGAACGTGCGCGTCCCCGCGGAGCGGCGGATCGGCGCGGAGGGCGACGGCCTGAAGATCGCGCTGGCCGGTCTGGACGCCGGCCGGCTGGGCATCGCCGCGGTCGCGACGGGTCTGGCGCAGGGCGCGCTGGACCAGGCGGTCGGCTACGCCAAGGAGCGCGAGACGTTCGGCAAGAAGATCATCGACCACCAGGGGCTGGCGTTCCTGCTGGCGGACATGGAGGCCGCGGTGCAGTCCGCCCGTGCGACGTACCTGGCCGCCGCCCGGCTCAAGGACCAGGGCCTGTCGTACTCCACCGAGGCGTCGGTGGCCAAGATGGTCGCCACCGACAACGCGATGAAGGTGACCACCGACGCGGTGCAGGTGTTCGGCGGCTACGGCTACACCCGCGACTTCCCGGTCGAACGGTACATGCGCGAGGCCAAGGTGATGCAGATCTTCGAGGGCACCAACCAGATCCAGCGGATGGTGATCGGCCGGGCGCTGGCCTCCGACCGCCCGCGCGGCACCCTCACCACCGAGCCCGACGACGAAGCCTGACCCAGCAGACCCACAAGGAGAACTGATGCAGCTCGCCCACACCGCCGCGATCGTCACCGGAGGCGCCTCCGGTCTCGGCGGCGCGACCGCGAAAGCCCTTGCGGACAAGGGGGTCTCGGTCTACGCGCTGGACCTGAAGACCGGGGTCGACAACGCGCCGGAGGTCGACGGGGTGACCTACCTCGAGTGCGACGTGACCGACCCCGACCAGGTCCGCAACGCGGTGGTGACCGCGACGTCGGGCGACGCGCCGCTGCGCATCGTGGTCAGCTGCGCGGGTATCGGCCCGTCCATGCGGATCCTGGGCAAGAAGGGCGTGCACGACCTGGAGGTCTACGCCAAGGTCATCCAGGTGAACCTGGTCGGCACCTTCAACGTGCTGGCGCTGGCCGCGGAGCACATCGCGGCCACCGAGCCGGACGCGCACGGCCAGCGTGGCGTCATCGTGAACACGGCCTCGATCGCAGCCTTCGAAGGCCAGGTCGGCCAGGCGGCGTACTCCTCCTCCAAGGGCGGCATCGTCGGGCTCACGCTGCCGGCCGCACGCGACCTCGCGCAGTACGGCATCCGGGTCTGCGCGATCGCGCCCGGGATCGTGGACACCCCGATGCTGGCCACGGTCTCCGACGACTTCCGCGCCGGGCTGGCCGCCGGCGTGCCGTTCCCGCAGCGGCTGGCGCACCCGGAGGAGTACGCCTCGCTCGCGCTGTCGATCATCGACCACGACTACCTCAACGGCGAGGTGATCCGGATGGACGGCGCGCTGCGGATGGCGCCGCGCTGAGTCTGGTTACGCCTTCGGTACGGCGGAGGGCCCGGACCGTGCTGGTCCGGGCCCTCCCTGATGCCGTCCCCGTCCGCCGCCCGTTCAGGGAGCGGGACGAGCGGGTGATGTGCTGAGCGACCTCAGCGGCGGGCGCCCTTGCGACGCAGGGCCATCAGCCCTCCGCCGGCGCCCGCCAGCCCCAGGCCGGCCAGCCCGAACAGGCCGAGCCCCTGGCTTGCGCCGGTGTTCGGCAGCGCCTGCGACACCTGCACGTTCGGCCGGGGCCGGAACTGCTGCTGACCCTTGATCTCCGGCTTCGGCGGGACCGGGGCCGGAACCGGCGGCTTCGGCGGCGCCGGCACCGGGGGCTTCGGCGTGGGCGGCGTCGGCACCGGAGGCTTGGGGCTCGGCGGTGTCGGAGTGGGCGGCGTCGGCTTCGGCGGCTTCGGGCTCGGCGGCGTCGGCGGCGTCGGCGGCTTGGGCGGTGTCACGGCCTGGCAGCCGGTGTGCGCCGGGTTGGACTTGCCTATGCCGTTGTTGTTGTCGCACTCGTAGCCGTTGTTGCCGTCGTGCTTCCCGTTCGGGTACTGCCCCTTCGGGTTCTTGTTGTCGGCCTTGCCCACGCAGCCCGCGCACGGCTTGCCGTAGGCGTTGCCGTTGCCGTTCTTCGACGGCGCCCCGTTCCGTGTCGAGCAGTACGGACCGCCCGGGCACTTGCCGTTGGCCCCGCCGGGGTTCTGGTCGGCGTTGCTCGGTGGCTGCGGGCCGGTCACGCTGCCCTGGGTGCTGGCGTTGCCCTGCGAGTGGTCGGAGCTGCCCGGCGAGCTCGACGTTCCGGCGCCCTGGGAGGTCGCGCCGCTCGCGTGGTCGGAGTTGCCCGGACCGTCCGCGGCGTGCCCCGGGGCGTTGCCGGAGTTGCCGGGTGTGTCGGTGTTGCCGTTCCCGTTGCCGTTCCCGTTGGCCTGTCCGGTCGCCGCGGAGCCGTTCCCGTTGCCGGATCCGTGCCCGTTGTCGGCCCAGGCTGCGCTGGTCATCCCGAGGCTCAACATCGTCGCGAGCAGCGTTGCCGCCACCGCGGCTGGGCGCGCCCGCCCGTGCATCGTGT
This sequence comes from uncultured Actinomycetota bacterium, assembly GCA_963839365.1. Classification (GTDB taxonomy): domain Bacteria; phylum Actinomycetota; class Actinomycetes; order Propionibacteriales; family Nocardioidaceae; genus DASSKA01. The sequence continues at coordinate 162,464 of CAWIUT010000010.1, read as the reverse complement.
GACCCATGGTCTGTCCTGTCCCCCCGGCACCTGTTGCACCGGAATCTCTCTTGGGCCCGGTTTGGGCCATCCCCTGCGCCGGAAGGTAATCCCGCGCCGGGGTGGGGGTCACCCTGCAAAAGGCCCGATTCGGGTCCCAAGAAGGCAAAGACTCAAATGTTCGCCAGACAAACCCGGACAGGCGGGTTATAGCCATCGCGCGGGAAGCGGACGCTGTACGTCGAATGGGGGACGAGGCCAAGAGGAGGGACCAGCGGACCCTCCCCTTCATCATGGCCGCATTCAGGCGTGGAAGGGCGGCGCAGGAGCCGGGCCCGAGCCCGAGCCCGACGGTCAGTTGTACGCCGAAAGGGGTACGCGAAGGGCCCGGACCGTGACCGGTCCGGGCCCTGGGTGGGAGGCCCTGGCCGGTGGCGGCTCCGCACGTGAACGCGAGCGGAGCCGCCACCGGGTGGGGGTCGGTCGGCTGCAGGGTCGGGGGTGGGGCCCCTGCGCCGACCTAGCCCGACACTGAGCTGAGCAGAGGCGAGCTCAGCGGCGGGCCGTCCTGTGACGAAGCAGCATCAGCGCTCCGCCCGCCAGCAGCAGCCCCGCACCGGTCATCGCGTAGATGCCCAGCCCCTGGTCCGCTCCTGTGTTGGGAAGCCCCGCGGCGGCGGGCGCCACCTGAGGCGTCTGAGCCGTCGGCGCCCCGACCTGGGTCTGCGGGCGTGGGCGGAACTTCTGGATGCCCTTGATCTGCGGAGCCGCGCAGGCGCCGTTCACCATGGTCTTGCCGCGGGGGCAGGTGCAGTCACCGTTGTCCTGGAGGACCATCCCGTGCTTGCACGTCGTGGGCGGTGTGACCACCGTGGTCGTCGGCGTGCAGGTGTCACCGCTCTGCGTCATGCCCTGCGGGCACACGCAGCTGCCGTGGTCCTTGACCAGGTCGCCCGAGCAGCTGGCCGGCGGGCAGGTCCCGTTGTCCTTGCAGCTCGGGGTGCCACAGCCAGTGGTGCAACCCGGCTTGCCACAGTCGCTCGTGCAACCGTGGTGCCCGCAGTCCGACGTACACCCGTGGTGACCGCAGTCGGTCTGGCAGCCGTGGCCGCAGTTGCTGTTCGCACTGCTGGGGACGCACTTCGGCGGCGGCGGAGTCGAGCCCTTGCACCCGGTGTGCGCCGGGTTGGTCCGGCCGATGCCGTGGTTGCGGTCGCACTCGTAACCAGCGTTGTGGTCAGAGCCGTTCTTGAACTGACCGGGCGGGTTCTTGTTGTCGGCCTTGCCGACGCAGCCCGCGCACGGCTTGCCGACCGCCTTGCCCTTGCCGTTGCCGTTGCCCGACGGGGACCCGTCGCGCGTCGAACAGTAGTCCCCGCAGTTGCCGTTCGCACCGCCCTTGTTCTTGTCGGCGTTGCTGAGCGGCTGCGGGTTGTCGTCCTTGCCTTGCGTGCTGGCGTTGCCCTCATGGTGGTCGGCCGGGCCGCTGTTCGACTCCTCCGAGCCGGACCCCGACGTGCTGGACGACGAGAGCTTGGCGTTCGACTCAGCACCCTGGGAGGTGGTGCTGCTCGACTGACCGGAGCCGTTGTCGGCGCTCTTGTTGTGCCCAGCCGCGTTGCCGGAGCTGCCCGGCGCACCGGAGCCCGAGCCGGAGCCGGCCGCAGAGGACGAGGCGGTCTGCGGCGACGCGGCACCCTGGGAGGTGGTGCCGTGCGACGAGGAACCGCCGTCCTTCTTGGTCTGGCCCGGAGGCGTCGAGCTCGAGGAGCCGCCGTTGCCGTTTCCGTTTCCGCCGCCATTCCCGTTGGCCCAGGCGTTTCCGCCTATCCCAAAGCTGAGAATGACGACGACGAGCGCGAGAATTGCTGAAAATGGGCGCGCTCGACCCCGCATGGTATAACCCATGTTTCTGTCCTATCCCCCCGGCGACGGCGCGCCGGAAATCATCTCTGCTACTTCGCCCGTCTACTGTGAAGTCAGACAGGCCTTCCCCACGTCCGGGACGGTACTGCCCCGCTACCCGCGGGTACGACCTCGTACGTGCCGATTGGGAGTAAAACCGGGTAAAGAATCCGAAGTCTGCATGACAAAACGGACATCGCGCCCTAAAGAGGTGCGGTCACCCGTGGGTGCTTGTACTCCGAAATGGGGACGAGCGTGTGTCCCGAACCGGGGACAGCTCCGGGATGGCGCGCTGAGGCTCGGGGCAGGCCTCAGCACAGGGGCCCAGCACAGGGGCCCAGCACAGGGGCCCAGCACAGGGGCCCAGCACAGGGGCCCAGCACAGGGGCCCAGCACAGGGGCCCAGCACAGGGGCCCAGCACAGGGGCCCAGCACAGGGGCCCAGCACAGGGGCCCAGCACAGGGGCCCAGCACAGGGGCCCAGCACAGGGGCCCAGCACAGGGGCTCAGCACAGGGGCTCAGCACAGGGCGGCGGCGAGGTGCCGGTGCATCACGTCGTCGAAGGCGACGAGGTACGCCGTCCCGATCCGAGTCGGCGTGGAGCGGAGCGTCTCGACCGCGGCGCGTGCCGCATCGTCGCGAGGCCATCCGTAGACGCCCGCGGACACCAGCGGGAAGGCGACCGAGTCGATGCCCAGCTCGTCGCCGATACGCAGCGCGTTCACGTAGCAGGAGACCAGCAGCGAACGCTCTCGCTGCCCGCGGCGGTAGTTCGGGCCCACGACATGGATCACGTGCCGCGCGGGCAGGTCCCCGGCGGTGGTGTGGCCGGCCTGGCCGGTCCCGAGGCCGTGCGGGAACTTCGCGATGCACTCCTCGAGGATCGCCGGCCCGCCCGCGGAGTGGATCGCGCCGTCCACCCCGCCGCCGCCGCGCATCCGCGGGCTGGCCGCGTTCACGATGGCGTCCACCTCGAGGGTGGTGATGTCGCCCTTCACGACATGCAGCTCCACGTCCCGAACCTACCTCCGGCCGGTCCCCGGTTCTCGGGCGGAGCAGTCCCCTGCTGACCGATCGGCTCCGGGGACCGCGCGTCACGTGGTGACCAATCCGCTCCGGAGACCGGGGACATGCGCAACCTCAGGGGGTGGTCAGCCCCTCGCTGGGCGGCGTGCTGCTGGGTGCCCTACTCCTGCTCGACCAGCGCGGCCAGCCGGTCCAGCGCCTCCCGCCAGCCCGCCTCGTTGTCGGCGGGCGCGACCCCGGCCGGCAGCCCCTCGTGCAGCGCGTCCAGGTCGGTGCCGCCGCCGGCCTCCTCGAGGGTGATGATGATGCTCATCTCGCCCTGCAGGGCGGGGTCGTCGGTCTCGAACTCGTCCACCTCGGAGACCAGCTGCAGCGGGACCAGCCGCACGAACCGGCCGCGGTAGGTGTCGGTGTGCGCGCTGGACTTGCCGGCCCGGTCGGCTGCGTCGTACGTCAGGGAGATCTGGTACTCGCCGCCCTCCCGGCCGTCGAAGTGGTCCACCTTGCAGGTCATCCCGCGGGGGACCCGCCACCGCGGGATCTGCACGGGGTCGATGAGCGCCCGGTAGACGCGGGCGCGCGGCGCGTTCAGGTGGCGGTGGACGTGGGTAGCGCTCACAGCACCCATCATGCCCGGCGCGGGTCGGGGACCTTCGGCTCTGCCGGATTCGTCGGGAACGGCGTGTGATGGTGCAGCAAGACGGTTCCGGCCAGAGGGGGCAGCGATGACATCAGCACGCGGACTCACCCGCACGGTGGCCGCGGTCGGGCTCGCGCTGCTCGTGCTCATGCTCAGCGCGGCGGTCGGCAGCGCGGCGACCAAGCGGTTCACCGACCCGAACGATGCGCGGGGCATCGACATCCGCAGCGTGCGGGTGTCGTACGGCGCGGGGCTGCACGTGCGGGCGAGGTACGACGGCCGGATCCGGGTCGGGCAGACCTACGCGCTGTGGATCGACACCAACCGGCGCAACCCCGGGCCGGAGTACTACTTCTCCTTCATCCCCTGGAGCGAGGTCGGCAGCCTGCAACGCGTGTCCGGGTTCCGGGACCGCACCAGGACACTGACACAGTGCCAGCGGTTGGCCGGCGGGGTCAACGAGGAGCGCCAGGTGGTCGGCTGGGACGTGGCCGGCCGCTGCCTGCACAACGCGAAGCGGGTGCGCATCGCGCTGCAGTTCACCCGGAGCAACGGCACGGACGCGGACTGGGCTCCCGGGTTCCGGCAGCTGTACCCGTGGGTGCGGCGCTTCTGAGGCAGCGCGACCACCCTCGGGGGGGGTGGAAACAGGTCATGAACGACGTGCCTGGGGCGGTGATGGTTGTCGTTTGTGACCAGTTTCCGGTGGTGCGGTACATCGCAGGTGCTGGTTGGCACGAGGCTCGACGCAGCGCGAGCGCCGGCGGGGCGCGGTAGAGTCCGGCGACGACCGGAACGACGGAGAGGCTCTCATGCGCATCGGCACGCTCCTGGTGATCATCTGGCTGGCGATCGGGGCGTTCGCGGCCTACCAGCGCGGCTACTTCACCGGGGCACCGCAGGTCAGCTGCGCCAAGGCGGGCACGGTCGCGGTCACCGTGGTCGCCGGGCCGCTGAACTACTTCGGCGTGAACCCGAAGATCCACTGCCGGGTGCCGCAGCCCTCTAAGTAGCCCCGGGCCGAGAAGCCGACCCGTCCGTGTCAGCGACGCAGCGAGCGGAGCACTGGGCGCACATCGACCAGGTACACGATCGCGGCGATGGTGCCGGCGATGTTCAGCAGGCTGATCGGGCTCCAGATCAGCAGGTGGGCGGCCAGGGCCAGCCCGAGGATGATCAGCCAGGCCGGCTTGGTCATCTTGTTGCCGGCCTCGAACTCGCCCGGCTTGCGGGAGACCGCGTCGATGAACGCCCACGCCTGGAGCACGAAGACGGCCAGGGTGACGACCATCAGGATGCCGCTCTGCAGGGCGAAGACGCTGAACACGTCGCCAGCCTACCGGCTCGGACGCGAAACGGCCGCCCCCACGAGGAGACGGCCGTTGCGCGCGAGAGGTCAGTCGCCGACCTTGGAGGCGGCGTCCTCGGCCGCCTTGGAGGCCGCCGAGGCGGTCTTGCGGGCCGAGGTGCCGGTGGCCTTCGCGTTCCGCTTGGCGGTGGAGGCAGTCTTCCTCGCCGACGTGGAGGCCCGCTTCGCGGACTGCTTGGTCGTCGAGGCCTGCTCCGAGGCGGCCTTCTCGGTCTGGGTCTTGGCGGTCTTCGCCTTCGCCGCGGTGGTCCGGGCCGCCTGCGCGGTGGTCCGGGTCGCCTGCTGGCCGCGGATCCGGCCGACCAGGGTCTTGCCGCGGTCAGCGAGCTCGTCGATCTGGCCGAGCACCACGGCCGGCTCCTGGCTCAGCCGCGCCTGCGCGTCGGTGGCGGCGCGGCGCAGGTCGACGTTGCGCACGTCGATGCGGGGCAGCTCGATCTTGGCGAGCCGGCTCTGCACGTCGGCGGCCGCGGTGCGCGCGAGCGAGACCGCGAGGTCCCCGGCTCCCACCATCGCGTACAGCGGGGTCGTAGCGTCCATCTTGGTCTTAGCCATGGGATTCTCCTTCGGTGTCGGGTCCTGGCTGCGCGTCCCGCGGGTCGGCGCGAAACCCGGCTGCGGCGTTCGCGCTGCGGAACGAGGTGTACACGTCGACCAGTGACTGCTTCTGACGCTCGGTCAGACCGCTGTCGGCGAGGATGGCCAGCTCCACGGACCTGGTCTCCTCGTCCTCGGCGTTGAGGATCCCGGCGCGTACGTAAAGGGTCTCCGCCGAGATCCGCAGCGCCTTGGCCAGCTGCTGCAGCACCTCCGCGGACGGCCGGCGCAGCCCCCGCTCGATCTGCGAGAGGTAGGGGTTGGACACGCCGGTCTGGTCGGCCAGCTGCCGCAGCGACAGGCTGGCGGCCAGCCGCTGCTCACGCAGGTAGTCGCCGAGGTTCTCGACTGTCCTGCCGACTCTGGTCCGTGCCATGCCTCCATGGTGCTAACTCTTGCAAGCAAACACAAGGTCTCGACGGGTGACCTGGTGCACAATTCACTTGTAGAGCAGGAGGAGACTCACCTGGGAGCCGCGAGGCTACTGGCAAGTTTCAGAAGCATGCGCGGATCTCTCCGACCGGCCGCCCCCCACCGAGCAGCACGTGCCGCCCGGTCGCCCGGACCGCCTCGGCGTCCACACCCGGCTCGTCGAGCACACCGAGCCGCTCGAGCACGGCGGCCATCAGCACCGGCCGGACCCGGGCCGCGCCGTCGTCGGTCTTCAGCGCGACCGCCCGGCCGTCGGCCAGCCCGACCGCGTAGCAGGACTCCGCGCCGGCCTTGGCGATCGCGCCCGGGATGGCGGTGATCAGGGCACGCTCGTCGCGGGTGCTGCCGGAGGTGTACTCCGGGTGCTGCCGGATCGCGGTCGCGACCTTGGCCTCGCCGCCGTCCTGGGCGGTGGCCATGGTCCGGAACGCCCGCGCCAGCCCGGTCAGCGAGGTCGACAGCAGCGGCGCCCCGCAGCCGTCGACCGCCGCGGTCTTGACCGGCTCCCCGGTCAGCTCGGAGAAGGTCTCCTTGATGACCACCTGGAGCGGGTGCTCGGGCTCGAGGTACGACGCGGTGTCCCAGCCGTTCGCGGCGCAGGTCGCCAGCATCGAGGCGTGCTTGCCGGAGCAGTTCATCGCCAGGGAGGTCTTGAAGTGGCCCTCGCGGATCCACTCCTCCTTGGTCGCGTCGTCCATCGGGTAGTCCGGCGGGGTCTGCAAGTCCACCTCGGACAGTCCCGCGCCGTGCAGGATCGTCAGCACGGCCTCGAGCTGGAACTGCTCCCCCGAGTGCGACGCGGCCGCGAGCGCGAGCAGCTCCCCCTCCAGCGGCAGCCCGGCGCGCACCATCCCGAGCGCCTGGATCGGCTTGTTGCAGGAGCGCGGCAGGATCTGCGACTCGACGTCGCCGACCGCGAACGCCACGCTGCCGTCCTTCTCCAGGGCGACCAGCGAGCCGTAGTGGTGGCCCTCCACGAAGCCGGAGCGGACGATCTCTGCAACCACGGGTGCCGACATACTCGGCACCCTACGCAGCCACCGGGGCCGCTCGGCCCGCGCCCCGGGTGGGCAATCCCTACTTGATTGGTGCACTATTACCAGATGCCTGAGCAGAGCCCAAGGCAGCGCCCCGCGCAGCCCCCCGCGCCGCCCCCCGAGCCGCCTGCGATGCAGCACTGCCCCACCCCCCGCGAGCTGGACGACCTGGAGCTGCTCACGCACGGCGCGCTCGGGCTGCGTGGCTTCGAGGGCCCGGGCGGCCTGCTCACCCTGCGCGTGCCGACGGTGGTCGCCGCGGCGGCCCGGGACACCGGCTCGCTGGAGCTGGTGGACCCGGAGGGGGTGCCGCTGGCGCGGGTCACCGTGGAGTCGACGTACGAAATGACCGACGGCGACCAGACCGGCATCCAGGGCCCGGTGCAGCCGCTGGCGCACCACGAGTTCGGCGCGTTCCGGCGGCTCTACCTGACCCCGGCCCAGGTCAAGGAGCGGTACGACGCGACCACGCTGACCGTGCCGGTCGCCGGCCCGCTGTCCGAGGACAGCCTGGACCGGGTCCGCAAGGAGGCCGGCGACGGCCCGGTGCTGCTGCTCGTCCTGGCCGGTCACGGCACCCCGCACACGAACGACGGGCAGCCTCTCGACGCCCCGGCGCTGATCCGCGCCACCCTGGTCGCCGCCAGGCACCTCGACAACGCCGGCGTGGCCGCCTTGCCGCTGGCCGCGCGCGCCGAGGGCCCGGGGGCCGCCCGCAAGGACACCGAGCTGCGGAAGCGGGTGCTGGCCGGGTACGCGCCCGGCCCGGTGCTGGAGGTCACCGGCGAGGGCACCCTGCCGCACGACGTACAGCAAGCGCTCGGCCGCGGGCATAGGAGCGAGCAGGGCCTGGTGGTGTTCTTCACCGGGCTTTCCGGCTCGGGCAAGTCCACCCTCGCCCGCGCGCTGCTCGACGTGGTCCTGGAGCGCGGCGACCGGACGGTGACCAGCCTGGACGGCGACGTGGTGCGCCGGCACCTGTCCAAGGGGCTGACCTTCTCCAAGGAGGACCGGGAGACCAACATCGCCCGGATCGGCTGGGTCGCCGCCGAGATCGCCCGGCACGGCGGACTGGCGATCTGCTCCCCGATCGCCCCGTTCGACGCCACCCGCAAGCTGGTCCGGCAGATGGTCGAGGACGCCGGCGGCGCGTTCGTCCTGGTGCACGTGGCCACCCCGCTGGCCGAGTGCGAGCGCCGGGACCGCAAGGGCCTCTACGCGAAGGCGCGAGCCGGGCAGATCCCGGAGTTCACCGGCATCTCCTCCCCCTACGAGGAGCCCGAGGACGCCACCGTCCGAGTGGACACCACCGGCCGCAGCATCGAGGCGGTGCTCGAGGAGGTGCTGGCGGTACTGTCCGACGGCGGGTGGCTGACCCGGTGAGCGACCTTCTCACCACCTCCGCCCTGTCGGTGCTGGTGGTCAGCTTCGGGGTGGGCATCGTGGTCGGGCTGACCGGGATGGGCGGTGGCGCGCTGATGACCCCGGCGCTGATCTTCCTGGGCGTGAACCCGACCGCCGCGGTCTCCAACGACCTTGTCTCGGCCGCGGTGAGCCGGCCGGTGGGCGCGGCGGTGCACTGGAGGGAGGGCTCGCCGAACGTGAAGCTGGCGATGTGGCTGGTGATCGGCTCGGTGCCGACCGCGTTCGCCGGCGCGTTCATCATCAAGGCGATGGGCCCCTCGGCGCAGCAGGAGCGGTTCGTGCAGCTGGCCATCGGCGCGGCACTGATCCTCACCTCGCTCACCTACTCAGTGAAGATGTACCTGCAGCTGCGCACCGTCACCTCCGGCGAGGAGCTCTCCACCGAGGAGCCGAGGGTCAAGCCGGGCATCACGCTCGCGATCGGCATCGTCGGCGGCCTTCTGGTCGGCATCACCTCGGTGGGCGCGGGCTCGCTGATGATGGTGTCGCTGCTGCTGCTCTACCCCACGCTGTCCGCGGTCCGGCTGGTCGGCACCGACCTGCTGCAGGCGGTGCCGCTGGTGATCTCGGCGGCGATCAGCCACGTGCTCGTCGACGGGGTGCAGTGGGCGGTGCTGATCCCGCTGATCATCGGTTCCACCCCGGGCACCTTCCTCGGCGCCCGGCTGGCGAACTGGGTGCCGCAGTCGGTGATCCGCCGCGGCATCGTGATCGTGCTGGCGCTGACCGGGATGAAGATGCTCGGGCTGTCGGCCGGCGCGGTGCTGGTGATCGGCGCCGCGCTGCTGATCATCGGGCCGGTGGCCTGGGGTTTCGTGCGGCAGTCCCGCGGGCTGCCCGCCTTCGAGAACCTGCCCGACCCGCTCGGCGGCTCGCACGAGCCGCCGTCCCGCGACTGAGCGGCAGTACGCCGGAGGGCGACCCCGCCGCGCGCATCTAAACGCGCGGTGTGCTGGGGCTCCCACCCGGCAGCCGCAGAAGTGGCCGGTCCGCGGGGCCGGCCAACGATTCGCTGCGCGGACTGACCGAAACCGTCTGCCGTGCCGCGCACTTGGGTGCGCGCAGCGCCACCGGAAGGGGCGGGCTCGCCAAGGCGTTGCCCGCGGGCCAGCGCACCAGGGGCAGGTCCGCGAACGCGCGATGGAGCGGAGCGGCATTGTCGACCTCCGAGCTCAGGCGGCCTGGCTGGCCTGCCAGCGGGATCGGGGCCGCTTGCGCCGGAACCTGACCTCGCCGGTGTCGCGGCGCTTGACTCGGTAGTCGGAGTCGTGGGCGCGGTGGTGATGCCAACCGCACAGAGGGATGCCGTTCCCGAGGCTGGTCTTCCCGCCGTTGGCCCAGGGATCGGGATGGTGGATCTCGCACCAGGCGAACGGCCGGTCGCAGCCCTCGGCCGCGCAGGTGTCGTGCTGCAGCGCGAGCGCTCGCCGCATCGCGAGGGTGTGCAGCCGTTGCTCGCGGCCCACGTCGAGCGGTTCCGAGCGCCCGCCCAGCACCGCTGGCACGATCCCGGCACCGCAGGCCAGACGCCGGGCGTTGTCGGGCGAGACACTGACGCCGGTGTCGAGGTGAGCGGCGCCCAGCCCGTCCTGGAGGTGCTGCAGCGGGATGGTGACCAGCAGCGTCGCGCCGACGTTGCCGTGCCCGTCGCTGGGCAGATGCTCGAGCAGCTCGCAGAAGGCGGCGCCGAGCCGCTCGGTGAAGTTCAACCCGGGCCCTTCCCCGGGCAGGGTGTCGTCGACCACCGGCTGCCCGGCCTTGTTCCTGTTCCATCTGCGTGGCGCGGACAACCGTTCCAACGCGGTGCGAAGCAGCTTGGCGTGCAGCTCGGGGATGACGAACTTGCCGGAGTAGGTGCCGTCGCCGTTGTCGTGCATGGTCAGCCAGGTCTCTCGCTCCGCGCGCTTCTCCTCCTCTTCGAGCTGTTCGGCCTCGGACTTGTCGGCCATCTCCTTGTCGACGGCCTCGAGCATCCGCCGGGCGGCGTGCCGCAGCCGGTCCGCGGCCATCCCAGCCTCCGCCTTGGCGACCAGACCGGCCTCGGCATGGGCCCGCTGCTCGTCGGTGACCGCGGCGGGCATCTTCTGGGCGGCGCGGACGATCACCTTCATCTGCTTCTCGTTGATCCGCCCGGTGGCGAACGACCGGCGGGTGCTGGCGTACCGCTCCCCGAGGAGCCGGGCGAACCACAGCCCGCCCGACATCACCGCACGCGTGGTCCGGTCAACCGGGCCGCCCACGCAGCGGTATCGGCAAGTCCCTCCCGCTTCGCGATCTGCCGCCGCTCGGACTCGCCCAGCAGGTCCATCCGGAGCGCCGCCGTCTGCGCCTCCAGTCCGGTCAGACCGGTGAGCAACCGCTCCAGCTCGGCGTCCTCCAGACCCGAGGCCGGCACCGACGCCGCGAGGTTGACTCGCTCCCGGGCGTCCTCGACCAGCCGCGACGCCACCCGGTGACGGTCGACCGAGGAGAGCTCGTCGGTGAATATCGCCATGGCGGCAGCATCTCGGACGCCACCGACAGAAATCTGGCCTCCGGCCGTGGTCATGGCCTGCCGGGCGGGCAGTAGGTCTCACCCTCCCGCGCCATCGGCAAGGGGCCCAGGTCGGCCGCGCCGTGCCCGACCGCTGCTACCTCAGCCGCCGCCGGGCACGAGCCACCAGGCCCTTGGTCCGAGCCACCAGTACGGCGATCGCACGGCGCCGCCGCAGCTTGCCCAGCCATCGGGCCCCTTCCGGGGTCGAGGCGAACCGGCACCCGGCGATCCCGAGTCCCAGGAGGCCGACCAGGTCAGCCACGGTGAGCCCGTGCGCTCTGCCGAAGCTGAGCAGGACGGCGCCCTCCATCGGTCCGTTGAAGACCAGCCAGAGCACCGAGACCACCGCGAGCCCGACCGCCCCGCGGGCTCCGGTCCGGTCACTTGTGGCGGCGAGCGCGACCAGCAGCAGGAGCAGCAGCCCGGCAATCACGGTTCAAGGTACCCGGACAACGATTGGCCTAGCCAGAGACCGAGGCGGTCGAATTGCCGGGCCAGCGGGGGTGCCCGGTACCATGACCTGCGATCCCCGACGAGAGGTTTGACCTACACGATGGCCACAACCCACGCGGACTACCGCATGTCCCAGCTCGACGAGCTGGAGGCGGAGTCGATCCACATCTTCCGCGAGGTCGCCGCGGAGTTCGAGAAGCCGGTGCTGCTGTTCTCCGGCGGCAAGGACTCGATCACCATGCTGCGGCTGGCGGAGAAGGCCTTCTACCCGGCCAAGATCCCGTTCCCGGTGATGCAGGTCGACACCGGCTACGACTTCCCCGAGGTGGTCGAGACCCGGGACAACTGGGTGAACCGGCTCGGCTTGAGGATGATCATCGCCAGCGTCGAGGAGGCGATCGCGAACGGCATCGTCGTCGACGACGGGAAGACCTCCCGCAACCGGCTGCAGATCGGCACCCTGCTGAACGCCATCGAGGAGGAGGGCTTCACTGCGGCGTTCGGCGGCGGCCGGCGCGACGAGGAGAAGGCCCGAGCCAAGGAGCGGGTCTACTCCCACCGCGACGAGTTCGGCCAGTGGGACCCGAAGAACCAGCGGCCGGAGCTGTGGCGGCTCTACAACGGCAAGATCCACGGCGGCGAGCACATGCGGGTCTTCCCGCTGAGCAACTGGACCGAGCTGGACATCTGGCACTACATCGGCCAGGAGGGCTTCGAGATCCCCTCGATCTACTTCGCGCACAAGCGCCGGGTGATCGCCCGGGACGGGATGCTGTTGTCCGAGTCGGAGCACGTGCAGCCCAAGGACGGCGAGACGGTCGAGGAGAAGATGGTGCGGTTCCGCACCGTCGGGGACATGACGCTGACCGGCTGCGTGGAGAGCACCGCGACCACCGTCGACGAGATCTGCGAAGAGATCGCCATCGCCCGGGTGACCGAGCGTGGCGCCACCCGTGGTGACGACCGCTTCTCCGAGGCCGCCATGGAGGACCGCAAGCGAGAGGGCTACTTCTGACATGGACCTGCTCCGATTCGCCACCGCCGGCTCGGTCGACGACGGCAAGTCGACCCTGATCGGTCGGCTGCTGCTGGACTCCAAGGCGATCTTCGAGGACCAGCTGACCTCCGTGGAGGCCACCAGCCGGGACCGCGGCTACGACTACACCGACCTTGCGCTGCTCACCGACGGGCTGCGCTCGGAGCGCGAGCAGGGCATCACCATTGATGTGGCCTATCGCTACTTCGCGACCCCGAAGCGCAAGTTCATCATCGCCGACACCCCCGGGCACGTGCAGTACACCCGGAACATGGTCACCGGCGCCTCCACCGCCGACCTCGGCCTGGTGCTGGTGGACGCCCGGCAAGGGCTGACCGAGCAGTCCCGCCGACACGCCGTGCTGCTGTCCCTGCTGCGGGTGCCGCACCTGGTGCTCGCGGTGAACAAGATGGACCTGGTCGACTACGACCAGAAGGTCTACGACCAGATCCACGCCGAGTTCACCTCCTTCGCTACCAAGCTGAACATCCCGGACCTGGAGATCATCCCGATCTCCGCGCTCAAGGGCGACAACGTGGTGACCCGCTCGACCAACATGGACTGGTACGACGGGCAGTCGCTGATGCACCACCTGGAGAACGTGCACGTCGCCTCGGACCGGGATCTTGTGGACGCCCGGTTCCCGGTGCAGTTCGTGATCCGGCCCAAGTCCGACGAGTTCCACGACTACCGCGGCTACGCCGGCCAGGTCGCCGGTGGTGTGCTCAAGCCCGGCGACGAGGTGCAGGTGCTGCCTTCTGGGCTGACCTCCAGGGTGGCCGGCATCGACTACTTCGACAAGGAGGTCGACGAGGCCTACCCGCCGATGTCGGTAACGGTGCGCCTCGAGGACGACCTGGACGTCTCCCGCGGCGACCTGATCTGCCGTCCGCAAAACGCACCGAAACCCAGCCAGGACATCGACGCGATGGTCTGCTGGATGACCCCCCAGCCCCTGAAGGAACGGCAGAAGCTGGCGATCAAGCACACCACCCGCACCGGCCGGGCCCTGGTGAAGAACATCCAGTACCGCCTGGACGTGAACACCCTGCACCGCGACCAGGAGGCCAAGGAGCTCGAGCTCAACGAAATCGGGCGGGTTCAGCTGCGCACGACCACCCCGCTCCTCTGTGATCCGTACTCCAAGAACCGGGCCACCGGGTCATTCATCCTCATCGACGAGGCGACCGGCGTCACTGTCGGCGCAGGGATGATCAACTCCGGCAGCTGATTCTGGCGCCCGGGGCCGCACAACCTCGAAGAAGCCAGCCGGACGTGTGGCCCTGTCCTCAGAGGCCGGGTCAGTGCGCCGGCCAGCCGCCGAGCGCGGCCTTGATCCGGCGCGCCATGTAGGCGTAGCCGGCGTCGTCGGGGTGGATGTGGTCCACGCTGATCAGCCGGCCCCGGTTGGCGCGGGTGAACCAGTGCCCGTCGGCGGGGTCCACGAACGGCGTACCAGTCCGGGCGGCGGCACGGCCGAAGGCGTGCGCGATCGGCAGGATCTGGCCGGTGACCGCAGCGCTCGGGATGGTCGGCCCGACCAGCGCGATCGGCACCCCGGGCATCGCGCGGTGCAGGGTGCGCAGGCCCCGGAGGACCAGCCTCTGCTCGGTGCGCGGGTTGGTGCCGCGGTCGTTGTAGCCGCCCTCGATGATCACCGCGTCGGGCTTCTCAGCGACCACGTTGCCGTAGCGGTACGCGTACACGTCATGCCCGCAGCGGCCGGGGTTGGCGAAGCCGGTGCCGCCGACGCCGAGCAGGATCGGCTTCCAGCCCTCGGCGCGGGCCAGGTCGACCGCGTAGCCGTTGCGGACCCGGGTGGCCTGCCGGGCCGCGGTGTAGGAGTCACCGAGGAACACCACCCGCGGGCCCCGGAGGGCGGAGTCGGCGTTGACCGCCGCCTCCGCGAGCTGCTGCCGGCTCTGCCGCAGGCACTGCGGGAGCGCGTTGCCCTTCAGGCCCTGCTGCACCGCGGTGCTGACCGGCCCGGAGCCGGCGATCTGGGTGTGCACGACCCGGTCGGTGGCGGTCGCCTCGTCCGGATGGAGGGACTGGTCGATCGCCCAGCCACCCAGCCCGACGGCGAGCAGCCCGGCGACGGTCAGACCTACGAGGAACCCGAGCTTCACGCCGTCGAGGCTACGGAAGGCACCGAAATCGCGCGGGCTTTTGGCCGCTCGGACAACGTGGGCTCAGCCACAGCCGCCTAGGGCTTAGGATCACGGGTTGGGGTGACACCCGGCCAGCCTCCGTGCAGGTGTGGGCCACGGGAGGCAGTCTCTGGATTGCTCAAGATCTAGAGAACAGGAAGCCATCCCGTGACCCACGAGAACATTGTCTACGACCGTCGTGTCCGGTTGATCAACTACGCCGCGAAGATCGGCAACGTGGCCGAGGCGTGCCGGGTGTTCGGCGTCTCGCGCAAGACCTACTACGAGTGGCTGAAGAAGGCGCAGGCCTACGGGCTGTCGGCGCTGCTTCCGCGAGAACGGCGCCGGCCGCACCAGCCGAATGCGATGAGCAGCGAGGAGGTCTCGGTGATCTTGGCCGAGGCGGTCTCCCGGCCAACGCTGGGTCCCAGATCGCTGCTGCGCCACCTCGAGGCCCGCGGGGTGCACCGCTCCGCGTCCGGGGTGGCCAAGGTGTTGGGCCGGCACAACCTCGGTACGGCCCGGCAGCGGGTCGCCGCGCTTGCCTCGCTGACCGCGGCCGAGACCGGACAGGTCACCGAGCAGGCGCTGGAGGGCCCGTTCGGGTTCTGCCTGTACGCCTCCGCGCCCGGTCAGGTAGTCGCCTTGGACACCTTCTACGTCGGCCGACTCAAGGGCATCGGCGCGGTCTGGCAGCTGACCGCGGTCGACGTGGCCACCCGGCTCGCGGTGTGCCAGCTGTCGGGGTCACGACTCGAGGAGAGGGGACCCATGAGCGTGACCGGAGCCGACGGCCGGGGCGGACAGGTGCTGCTGCGCGGCGGCCTCGTCGCGGACGGGACGGGCGGTACGCCGACCGAGCGGGACGTGCTGCTGGACGGCGAGCGGATCGCCGCCGTGGAGCCGCCCGGGAGCATCGCCGGGCCCATCGCTGGGTCCAGCACAGGGACCAGCACAGCCGACGGGTACGACGTACGCGACCTGACCGGGCTGGTGCTCACGCCCGGCTTCGTCGACGTGCACTCCCACGCCGACAACGCACCCCTGCTGGCCGACGACGACACCACCAAGGTGCTGCAGGGAGTGACCACCGAGGTGGTCGGCAACTGCGGGTTCAGCCTGGCGCCGGTGGCGGCCGGCCGGGAGCAGGACCTGCGGGCGCTGACCCGGCGGATCTTCCCGCCGCTGCCCTGGGGCTGGTCCGGCTTCGCCGACCTGCTGGGCCGGCTGGACGAGCGCGGGTACGTCACCAACTACGTGCCGCTGGTCGGGCACGGCACGCTGCGGCTGGCGGTGGCCGGCTTCGAGGCCAGGCCGACCACCGCCGAGGAGCGCACCCGGATGGCCGAGCTGGCCGCCGCCGCGGTGGACGCCGGCGCCGTCGGCGTCTCCAGCGGGCTGATCTACCCGCCCGGGCTGTTCGGTGACACAGACGAGATCGCCGAGGTGATGCGGCGGCTGCCGAACGACTGCCTGTACGCCACCCACATGCGCGGCGAAGGCGCCCACCTGACCGCGAGCATCGAGGAAGCGATAGCGATCGGCCGCCGCTCCGGGAAGCCGGTGCAGATCTCGCACCTGAAGGCGGCCGGCCGGCCCAACTGGGGCGGCGTGCCGGCCGCCCTGGAGCAGCTCGCCGCCGCGCGAGCGGACGAGGTGGCGGTGACCCAGGACGTCTACCCCTACACCGCCTCCTCGACGATGCTGACCGCGTGCCTGCCGCCGTGGTTCCAGGAGGGAGGCAACCCCGCAGTCCTGGACCGGCTGGCTGACCCGGCGACCGTTGCGCGGCTGCGCACCGAGCTCGAGGCGGGGCGCGCCGAGGGCTGGGAGAGCCACGTCGCCGGCGCCGGGTGGGACGGCATCCTGGTCTCCTCGACCGCCAGCCACCAGCACGAGGGGCAGACCCTCACCGAGATCGCTGCCGCGTCGGGGGTCGACCCGTTCGACGCGCTGGTCGGCGTGCTGCGCGAGGAGCAGCTGCGGGCCTCCATGGTGGTGTTCAGCATGTGCGAGGACGACCTCGAGGCGGCGCTGCGCGACCCGGCCACGATGATCGGCTCCGACGGGCTGCCGCCGGGGGTCGGCGGCAAGCCGCACCCGCGGCTGTTCGGCACCTTCCCGCGGGTGCTCGGCCGCTACGTGCGAGAGCGGCGGGTGCTCGACCTGGGCACCGCGGTGCACAAGATGACCGGCCTGCCGGCGGCCACGTTCGGGCTGCGGGACCGCGGCCGGATCGCGCCCGGCCTGGTCGCCGACCTGGTGGCCTTCGGCGCGGAGCGGGTCAGCGACCGCGGCGACTACCGGGATCCCGTGCACCCACCCGTTGGGATCGCCTGGGTGATGCAGGCCGGGCGGCTCGTCGTCGAGGACGGGAGCTGGCTGGGGGTACGGCGGGGCCGGAGGCTCGGCCGCTGAGCCGGCCGGAGGGACCCGGCAACCGCCACGCACGTGCGACGTTGCGGCCCCTGCCCGCGGCCCCAACCCGGCCACCCCCACGCAGGTGCGACGTTGCGGCCCCTGCCCGGCCCGGCCCAGCGCCCCCGACCGCTCTACGACTTGCCGGGGAAGTACGCCCGCCACTCCTCGGAGAGGCGCGCCGGCACCGCCGGATGTCCGCGTGCGCGCAGGTTCTTGCGGACGCGGGCGAGCGTGCGCGCGGGCTCGCGGTAGACGCCCTTCGCGGTCACGACCAGGATCCGCCAGCCGTCGTCGTCGAGCTCCTCACGCCGGTCGAGGTCGGAGTTCCACTGCACGTCGTCCTCGGCGTGCTGGCGCCCGTCGTACTCGACGATCAGCCGGAGCTCCGGATAGGACAGGTCGAGGCGGCGCCGCACCCGCCCATGGGCGTCGTACAGCTTGTGGTTGACCTTGGGCTCGGGCAGCCCGGCCAGCACGATCAGCATCCGCAGCCGGGACTCCATCGGTGAGTCGACCCCGTCGCGGACGTACGACGCGGCGCGCCGGGCGGGCTGCACGTGCCGGCCCGTGCGGTGCGCGCAGAACTCGACCAACCGCTCGACGGGGATCTTGAACTTCCGCACCATCGCATCCCCGACGACCACGAGGTCGACCAGCGAGAGGATCGAGGCGAGCTCGACGAACATCTGGCACAGCTCGCAGACACGGACCCCGCGGTAGCGGACCACCGTCGCGTCCGGGTCGGCGAGGTGTGGTCTCAGACCGGGCTGCGGCCGCCGGTCGTTGGCAGCGAAGACCGAGACGTGCTCGTCGGGCAGGTGCGGCACCGCGAGGTCGTACACCCGTGCCGCGCTGAGGTGACTGGCGAACGCGGTCGGCGGGTGCAGCTTCAACGCCGCCTGGGTTCGAACGAGCGGGGAGTGCGGCCCCTCCGCGCTGATGTACACGTTGCGGAACAGTCGCCGGAACCGCGACCCGCGCAGCATCTTCGGTGAGATCCCGGCCGCCAGCGCGTCGGCGCGGGTGAACGGCCGGGTGGTGTCCAGAGCCAGGCGTTCATCGGTGCGAAGGGCCATGGCGACAGCCTGTCGAAGAGCGGACCCGAGCCGCGGCCGGTATCCACAGGCCCGGGCCCCGGCCCGAGGGGCCGCAACGCCGCACGTGCGCGGAGGTGCCGGCCTGGCCGCCGGGACGGCGGGCGGTGGGCGCGGTGCTCAGGGCAGGTGGCGGCCCAGCTTCCGCAGCAGCGCGCCCAGCACGGGCCGGTCCTGCCACCCGTGCTCGACCACGATCCGACGCCCGTCGCGGAGCACGTCACGGGCGCGGGCGACCTTCGAGGGGTGCAGCTCGTCGCGGCGCGCCCCCGCACGGCGGCCCAGGAACTCGGCGCAGCCCAGGCAGATGGCGACCTCGCTGTGCTCGTTGAGCCCGAGCAGCTCCGCCATCGGCCGGTCCCGCCCGCAGCACCAGCACTCACCCGGGGGCTCGGCGTCGGCGATGTCGAAGACGTCCGCGGTCATCGCGGCCCGCCGGCGGCGGCGAGGGCCTCCTCGCGGCTGCGGTACTGCTGGAGGCTGACCAGCCGGTCGCCCTCGAACCAGGCCAGGGTGGCCGGCCGGTAGCCGGCCTCCGGCCCACGGGCCACGGTCTCGCGCCGGGCTACCAGCACCGTCGAGCTGTCGAGGTCGCTGATGTCCACGTCGGCGGGCGGGCCCTGCCGCGCCCGCGCGGTGAGCAGCGCGAGCACCTCGCCCTTGCCGTGACAGTCCCAGGCGCCGGGCGACCACCACAGCAGCTCGGCCTCCGGGTCGAGCAGGTCGGCGATCACGCTGACGTCGCCACGTTGCCAGGCGGCCAGGCCGTGGCGGGCGCGTTTCATCTGTTCGGGGTTCATCCGGTCCCCTCCCGATACGGGATTGCGGTCCGCCCCTGTCACCGGTCCAGGATCCGCCCCGCGGCGTACTCCGGCAACGGTGAACCGGTGCCGCTCTCGACCACCGAGACCGCGGTTTTGAGAACGGCGTCCCCTCACCGCTCGTGGCCGGCGGACGGGTCAGCGCAGGTGCTGCTGGGTGGTGAACTCGTCGTACGGGTGCCGGCGGCCGCGCAGCCCGGCGCGCTGGACCACGCGCTGGATGACCAGGTCGCGGTCGTAGGGGCGCGGCACGAACCGGATGTCGCGCAGCCCCTGCTCCTGGGCGGCGGACTCGAAGACGAAGTGCCCGTAGTTGAGCAGCCGGCCGAGCACCGGCTTCTCCACGCTGATGTCCAGGATCCGGCCCAGCGGCATGGTCGCCAGCCGCTGGCCGAGCACGCCACGCACCCGGAACACCCGCATGTTGGTGATCACGAACCGGTCCATGTGGTGGCCGAGCGCCTTGCCGGCGGCGTGCAGCGCGAGCCCGAGGGCCAGCAGCAGCGGCAGCCAGGCGATCTGCACCGAGACGAACACCGACGCCACGAGCAGCAGCAGGCTGCCCAGGCCCTCGAGGATCGGCACGGTGTACGCCGCCCAGTGGTGGGCCACCTCGTCGATGACCACCTCGTCCTCGTCGCGCAGCAGGTGCTTGCCGATGTTCGGGTCGAGGGTCCGGCCGAGCCAGCTCATCGGGGCCGATGGCTCACGAGAACAGCGCCGAGGCGAACTTGCCGAACGTGCTGAACCCCGACCCGAGGGCGGTTGCCGCGCCGCGCAGCGCGTGCGCCGCCCCGGTCGGGTGCGCGAACAGGTAGAAGACCAAGAACGCGACCCCGAGCCAGAGCAGGATCTTCTTCATGGCGCCTCCCGAGTTCAATGCTGAATCGGCGGGGGCGGGTCCGTGGCCCGAGCCGACTGGCGCCCCATGGATAGCACAAACGGACTAGTCATGGACAGAGGCGCGCGGCGATTCGGCCATGACATCGGATCTGTGCAGACCAGCCGACGGCGCCAGGAGGCGCCTGGCGGACCAGGCGCCTCCTGTCGTGCACTGCTCCGGGGTCGGTGACCTTCGGGGACTATCACCCCCGCGACCACCGGCCGGGTCTACGGGGTCGGGTCCGAGAACGTGGCCCCGTAGATGTCGGAGTTGCCGAACCCGGCCGGGCAGTCCTGCTGCGGAGCCGGCGGCGCGGGCAGCGTGGTGCCGTCCTGCACCGCCTGCTGGTAGTCCGCCCGCCAGCTGTCTACGGCCGGGCAGTCCGCGCCGTTGCGCATGTCGTTCCAGACGCCCGCGCCGTACGTCGGTGTGGCCACCGCGTACACGTAGTCGCCGAGGAACTCCATCACCAGGTTGTTCTGCGCCGAGGCCCGCGCGTCACCGGGCGGGCTGCGGTGCAGCGTCGACCAGGTGCCCAACGCTCCGTTGCTGCCGATGTCGGCGTGCTTCATCACGCCCACCAGGTTCCGCGGATCCGTGGTGTTGTCCTGGTACGGCGTGGTGAACGCGTTGTACACCAGGTAGGCGTCCGAACCGGCCGGGGAGATCGCGATGGCGGAGTAGTAGCCCCGGTCGCCGGCGGTCTCCTGCGCCGACGGGCTCGACCAGGTCGCTCCGCCGTCGGTGGAGTGGCTGACGTACACGTGCGGGCTGGTCACGCCGTCACGGCCGTCCACCCAGGTGCGCAGGATCTCGTTGGTGGCCCCCGCTCCGGTCGGCGCGCCGTTGGCGATGTCCACGCTGGGCGCCGAGGACAGGTCGTCGCGGGCGCCGGCCAGGCCGTCCTCGACACAGCGGTAGCCGGCGCCGTCGAAGGAGACGTCGAAGCAGGTGTCCACCGCGGGCCCGATGTTCTGCGGCCGGGTCCAGGTGCGCCCGCCGTTGTAGGACTTGACCATGATGTGGGAGCCCTGGCCGGGGCTGCCGACCGCGAACTGGTTGGCGAACACGTACACCACCCCGTTGCTGTCGGTGCGCACCGTGCAGCCGGAGCGGCCGAAGCCCTGCTTGGTGTTGAACGGGTTGTTGCTCGCCGAGGTCACCTGCTTCTGCGTCCAGGTCGAGCCGCCGTCGGTGGAGGTGGCCACGATCAGCGGCTGCGGCGAGGCGTATCCGTGGCTGTTGCTGCGGAACGACGCGTTGCAGACGTAGACGTTGCCGAAGTACGGGCTGCTGGCCGCGTTGTCGGCCCAGATCTGCTCCTTGTCGCTGAACGTCGTCGCGGACTGCCTGCTCACGATCACCGGTGTCATCCAGGCGCCGGCGTCGTTGGCTGCGGCCGCTTGCACGTCGTCGGTGCGGGAGACCGCGAGCGCCTCGGCACCCCTGAACGCGCTCTGCCCCGGGAAGTTCGAGGCCAGGTTGGCGTAGTACAGCCGGGATCCGTTCGCCCAGGAGAAGCCCCCGCTGCCGTCCGGCTTCGGGCCGAAGGCGAGCGCCGGGTCACCGTCGGAGACCAGGCCGTTCTCGTAGTACTGCGGCAGCGTGCCGATCGGCCCCACGGCCGGCGTGCAGCCGGAGTCCGGGCCGGGAGTGCCCAGGCAGTCCCTGGCCGAGTAGCCGGTGTAGGTCGGCTGGGTCCAGGTGGCGCCGCTGTCGAAGGAGAAGTACACCCCCGAGCTGCCCACGCCCGGGGTGAACGGGCAGGTGTTGTCGGCGCCGGAGTTGCACGCCTCCATGTCGATCTCGTCGTTGGAGCCGGCCACCAGGACGCTCGGGTGGTTGGCGTCGACGGCGAGCGCCGGTTCGTTCTGCTTGTTCTGCGAGAACGGCGTCACCGGGCTGCCCACGCTCACCAGGTGGTCGGCATCGGCCGCCCCGGCCGGGACCGCGCCGGCGGTCGTCAGGGCGGTGAGAGCCGGCGTGAGAAGGATGAAAAACAGAAATGAAAAACGCTTCGCCATCAGAAGCCCCCTATTGGCGTCACGACCCACTGGGCCTGAGATTTCGCCAAATTAGAGCGCTGCACGGGGATCGTCAACGGCACAAGATCGACATGTGCTCTCTTGATGCAGAAGAAGGTTTTCGCCGGGCTTCGACGCGATTGTGGGGTCTTCTGCGCGGCGTGATCGGCTACGTGGTCGGGGGTCAGTCGCGGACGGCCGGGCCCATCGCGATCCACCAGCGAGCGGCCGCCTTCTGCCAGGACGGCGCGGTGGTGGACCGGGTGATGGCGTGCAGGCCGGGCGAGCCTGTCATGCCGAGGGCGTACATCCGGGCCCGCTCCACCGGCGACCAGCGCGTACCGAGGGCGGTGCGCAGCGCGTGGTCGGAGTCCGGGGCGGGGGTGAGGTGACCGAGGGTCTGCGCGATGGGGCCGGCCACGTCGGGGTCCGGGTCCTGCAGCCAGCGCATCAGCCGCAGCCGGTGCTCGTCGTCGGCGAGGTAGCGGATCGTGGTCGCCGCCCGGCCGCGCATCCATCCCGGCGCGCCGCTGTCGGCGAGGGGGCCGATCATCTCCTCGGTGACCGATCCGCAGAACGGGGAGGCGGCCAGCACCAGCGCGGCCAGGTGCCGGCGCTCGGAGTCACGGTGGAACAGCACCTCCCGGATCAGCCGCACGAGCATCCGGTCCTCGCCGTACTCCGGGCTTCCGGGGGCCCGACGCCGTGCCCCCTCGGCGATCCGCGAGGCGATCGTGCGCGCCTCGGACGCGGGAAGGCCCTCGCCGTGCTCGATGACGTACCCGAGCCGGCGATGACCGGTGCGGCTCGCCGCGTCGGTGAGGCTGGCCCGCAGCCCCTCCGGCAACGCGGCGATCAGCTCGGCGAGGTCCTTGGCGGCCTCCGAGGGGTTCGCGCGCCAGGTGCGCAGCACGATCATCCCGAGCCGGGTGCGTTCCTCGGCGGTGAAGTCGCCGCGCAGCGCCTTGCTGGTGGCCACCCAGACGGCCAGCCGGTAGGCGTTCTGCCGCGCGGGCTGCTCCATCAGGTCCAGCACCAGGTTCGCCGAACGTCGGGTCGGCAGCTGGTCGAGCAGGCCGAGCGGGTTGGCGAGCACCTGGGCGTCGGGGTCGCTGATGTACGTCGCGACCGCCTCGACCAGGAAGTCCCGGGCCCGGGGAACCGCGGCCATGTTGATCGCGGCGGTGCTGTACTGCCGGTAGGCCGTGCCGACCGACCGCGGGATGATGTTCACGATCCGGCCGGCCAGCGTCTCCCAGGTGCGGCTGCGCAGGTACACCAGCGGCGCCGAGGCCAGGTGCCAGCCGAGGTCCTGCCAGTCCAGCGCCTTGGCCCGGCCCTCCTCGGCCAGCTCGATCACCTCGTCGAGGCGCTGGGTGAACTGGGGGCTGGACGGGTCGAGCCGGGGCCGGAGCACCCGGGACCTCAGGCCGGGGATGGCCGCACGGATGTAGCCGGTCAGGCTGGAGATCCGGCCCGGCCGGATGCCGAGCACCTGCTCGTAGGCGGCGACCCCCTCGAAGGAGACCCCGGCCTCCCCCGACTCCCAGCGGCTCATCTGGCTGCGGCTGACCGAGACGCCGGTCTCGCCGAGCGCCTCGACGAACTTCTTGCCGTCGGCGAACGCCGGGTCGTCGTGGTGCAGCCGCGACATGGCCAGCAGCCACCCGATCCGCGCGTCCACGTCCGGCTGGGCAGCCGTCAGCGGGGTCGCGTCGTAGGCGATCTGTTGGATGCGCCCCGGCCGGCCCGTGCCCGCCATTGTCCGTTCAACCCTCTCTTCGTCGTCACCGCAGGATAAGGGAAGGTCGGTCGTCCGAAGGTTTTGGCGTCAACCAATTGACTTTGAGCACGACGCAGCGCCCCGCCGGCCCGACGGCGGTGTCCCCCTCGGGGGCGACGACCTGCCGCCGGGGTGCCGCCGACGGGACGGCGCTGGACCGACCGGAGGCAGCTCAGGCGTGCAGCTGGTCGGCCATCCAGTCGGCGATCATCGGCCGGGCCCGGTAGGGCATGTTCGACACCCCGTGGTTGCCGGCCGGGTAGTTCACGAAGGTGCCGTCCGGTGTCTCCTCGGCCTGCCGCTCGGTCTGCTTCCAGGGGATCAGCCGGTCCAGCCTGCCGGTCACGTAGAGCGCCGGCACCCTGATCCCGTCCAGCACCCCGGCCAGGTCGAGGGTGGAGGCCCGCTTCTTCCCCTCGGCGTCGTCGACGGCACCGGACTTCACCACGAAGGTGCGCCGGGTCATCGGCGGCAGGTCGTCCCAGCAGTCCCCGAAGTTGTAGGGCCCGCTGATCCCGACCACCGCCTTGAGCCGCGGCTCGAAGGCGGCCGCGCGCGGCGCGTAGTAGCCGCCCAGGCTCACCCCGCAGATGCCGGCTCGGTCGCGGTCGAGGTCGGCGCGGCGAGCCAGCGCGTCCAGCAGCGGCCCGACCGCGATCTCGTAGTCGGCGTGGATCGGCATCTCGAAGCCGCACTCGCCCTGCCCGGGCCCGTCGAGCGAGACGGTGGCCATCCCCCGGTCCAGGAAGCTCTGCTCGAAGAACCAGAACTCCTCCTTGGTGGAGTCCAGCCCGGGCACGAGCACGACGTACGGCGCCGGGCCTGGCCGGTCCGGGAGCCGGAGGTTCGCGTATGCCGTACCGCCCTCGATCGGCACCTCGAGCCGCTCGGCGGCCGGGTCCAGACGCCGGAGCGCCTTGCCCATCTCCCGCACCGACCGCTGCGCCGCCTCCCGGGCCAGGTCCAGGTCCACCATCCACACGAACTTGCCGAAGTGCCGGTCGGTGGCCGCGCGGCGCCAGGCATGGCCCGCGGTCTGGCGGTGCCTCGCCTCGTCCGCCTCCCGGGCGAGGCCGGCCTGCTCGTCGGCGGTGCGGTTCCACTCCGGCAGCCACTGGTCCCAGGTCTCCACGCGGTGCACGGTGCGGACGAAGTCGTTGTAGTCCACGCCGTTCTGGATGAACCGGGGCGCCCAGTGGTCGAGGGCCGCCTGGACCTGTGCGTCGGGCATGTTCGGGGAACTCCTCTGGGTCTGTAGCGGGGGTGGGCCGGCGCTCAGGCCGGCTGCTGGGTGGCGTGGCCGCCGAGGAACAAGGTGGCGATCTCGGGGTTGTCGCGGACCTCCTCGGCAGTGCCGGTCAGCCGGACCCGGCCGCCCTCCATCACCACACCGTGGGTGGCCATCGACAACCCCATCCGGACGTTCTGCTCCACGAGCAGGATCGTCTTGCCGGCGTCGTTGAGCTCCTTGGTCAGCGCGATCACCGAGCCGACCGCCTTCGGGTCCAGACCCAGCGACGGCTCGTCGAGCAGCAGCAGCTTCGGGTCCAGCATCAGGCAGCGGGCGATCTCGACCATCCGGCGCTGTCCCCCGGACAGGTTGCCGGCGTGCTGCTCGGCGCGTTCGCCGACGATCGGGATCAGGTCGCTGATCTGCCGGTAGCGCTGGTGCAGCAGATCCTTGTTGCGGCGGATGCTGTAGCCGCCGAGCATCACGTTCTCCCGCACGGTCATCTCCGGGAACAGCGCGTGCGACTGCGGCACCTGGGCGATGCCCAGCCGCAGGATCGCGTCGGGGGCCCGGCCGCCGACCTGCTCGCCGTCGAGATCCACGGTGCCCTCGACCGGCTTGAGCAGCCCGCTGACCACGCGCAGCACGGTGGACTTGCCGGCGCCGTTCGGGCCGACGATGCAGGTGATCGTGCCGGGCGGGCAGTGCAGGTCGACCCCCTGCAGCACGTGGCTGCCGCCGTAGCCGGCGACCACGCCGTTCATGGTCAGCATCAGCTTCCCCCTCCCGTCGAGGTCAGCCCTTGCACAGCCTGCGAGGACTCCGAGGACTGCGGTACCCCCGGGCCGGTGGCCCACTCCTGGCCGAGGTAGGCCTCGAGGACGGCCGGGTCGTTGCGGATCACGCTGGGCGGTCCCTCGGACAGCGCCGAGCCGCGGGCGAACACCACGACCGGGTCGCACAGCTCGAGCACCATCGGGATGTTGTGCTCCACGACCAGGAACGAGACGCCCTGCTGGTTCAGGTCGCCGATCATCGCGGCCAGCCGCTCCACCAGGCTGGGGTTGATGCCGCCGGCCGGCTCGTCGAGCAGCACCAGCTTGGGCTCCATCATCAGCACCTGGGCGAGCTCGACCAGCTTCTTCTGCCCGTAGGACAGGGCACCGGCAGGCTGGCGCTCGAACGAGCCGAGTCCGACGTACTCCAGCAGGTGCCGGGCGTGGTCGGCCTCGTGGCCGCTGACCGCCCCGGCCAGCATCGTGCGCACCGCGGTGTCGGGCAGCGGAGCGACCACGTTCTCCAGCACGGTCATGCTGTCGAACAGCCGCGGGATCTGGAACGTGCGGCCGAGCCCGAGGTGGCCCCGCCGGTGGGGCGGCAGCTTGTCGATGCGCCGGCCGTCGAACCAGATCTCGCCGGCGTCGGCGCGCATCACCCCGGTGACCAGGTTGAACAGCGTGGTCTTCCCCGACCCGTTCGGACCGATCAGCGCGGTGATGCTGCCCTCGCGGACCTTCAGGTCGGCGTCGTTGACGGCACGCACCCCGCCGAACACCTTCGAGACCCCCCGCACGTCGAGCAACGGAGCCTCCGCGGCGCCGTCGGAGGCCTGCGGCGCGCGGCGGCGCAGCTCGATGCGGCCCTGGCCGAGCGCGCCGATCTGGTTGGTGAACTCGGTCTCCGCGGAGTGTCGGGCATCCCAGCGACGCTTGATGGTGGGCAGCAGCCCGGCGGGCATGAAGAGTACGACGAGCACCAGCACGAGGCCGAAGACCAGAACCCGGGCCGAGCTCCCCCCGCCGTACACGGTCGCGCCCTCGTTGATCAGCTCGAGCGCGAACGCACCGACCACCGGGCCCCACAGGGTGCCGCGGCCGCCGATCAGCGCGGCGAGCACGATCATCACGCTGTTGAGGATGTTGAACATGCCGAGCGGGTTCACGAACGTCTGGTAGTAGCCGTACACGCCGCCGGCGAGGCCGACGAAGAACGCGCTGGCGGCGAACGCGAGCACCTTGTAGCGCGCGGTGTCCACGCCGATGGTGGCCGCCTTGCCCTCGTCCTCGCGGATCGCGACCAGCCCGGTGCCGAACTTGCGGCGCCGGATCTGCGCGGAGAACACGACGGCGAGCACCAGGATCACCAGGAACATGTAGTAGAACGGGAGCGCCTGGATGTCGTCGGACCAGCCGGGCAGCGGCAGCGTGATGCCCTTGGAGCCACCGGTCAGGCTCTGCCAGTTGGTGAACACCGCCTGCGTGGTCAGCAGCAGTGCGATGGTGATGATCACGAACGCGTGGCTGCGCCGGCGGAGCACGATCGCGCCGACGATGATCGCGACCACCGTGACCAGGATGGCGCCCAGCGGCGCCAGCAGCAGCGGGTTCACGCCGTAGTGCACCGCGATGATCGCTGCGGTGTAGCCGCCCAGGCCGAGGAACGCGCTGTGGCCCAGCGAGATGTAGCCGGTGTAGCCGGAGATGATGTTCCAGCTGACCGCCTGGATCGCCAGCAGGAACGCCAGCAGCAGCACGGTCTGCTGGTAGGTGTCGTAGGGCCGGATGGCCGGGTACAGCAGGAGTACCGCGGCCACCACGGCCACCACCCCACGCCGGCTGAGCAGGAAGCCGCGCACAGAGCTCATGCGACGCCGTCCTCGCGCAGCTGGGTGCCGAACAGGCCCTCGGGCTTGACCATGAGGACCACCAGGATGGACAGGTAGAACACCACCGTCGACCACTGCAGGGAGCCGTAGGTCGCGGTCAGGGTTTCCGCAAGGCCCAGCAGCACCGAGCCGACCAGCGCTCCCGGCAGGCTGCCCATCCCACCCAGCACGATGATCCCCAGCAGGCGGGAGATCCAGGCGTAGTGCGAGGCCGGGAAGAACGGGTAGAGCACCGACATGATCGCGCCTCCCACGCCGGTGGTGGCGGTGCCCAGCGCGAAGGTCAGGGCCGAGATGCCCGCCGCGCTGATCCCGATCAGGGCCGCGCCCGAGGGGTTCTGCGACGTGGCCCGGATCGCCTTCCCGGTCCACGTCCTGGTGAGCACGACGTACAGCGCCACCAACGTGACCACCGCCAGCGCCGCGCCGTACACCTGCGGCTTGGGCAGGTTCAGGGCGCCGAGCTGGAAGGACTGGTTGAAGTACGACGGGGTGGCCGACCGGTAGTCGTTGCCGGCCACCACGTCCATGACTCCCTCGATGGTGAGCGCGATGCCGAAGGTGAGCAGCACCGACATCGCCACCGAGCCGACACCGATCCTGCTGATCACCCCCTTGTAGGCCAGCCAGCCCACCCCGAACATCACCGGCACGAGGATGATCCCGAGCAGGAGGGGGTCGAGCCCGGTCACCTTCCACAGCCACCAGGTGACCATGGCGACGCCCACCAGGGTGGCGCCGTGTGCGACGTTGACGATCTCCATCACGCCGAACACCAGCGTCAGCCCCGTGGCCATCAGCGCGTACACACCACCGATGAGCACACCGGTCACGATGGCTTGCAGCAGCTGGTCCATGCCGGAACTCGACCTCCTCCTGTTGGCGGGCTAGCTCACTGCCACGCCGGCTTCGGGTACACGACCTTCGAGGTGGTGGCCGCCGCCTTGGGCGCCACGATCTGGACCGCGCCGCTCTGCCACTGGGCGAGCAGGAACGCGCTCTGCGGGGCACCGGTCTTGTCCCAGCTGAGCGGGCCGAGGATGGTCTGCACGGTGTGGCCGTGCAGGTAGTGCTCGATCTTTGCCTGGTCCAGGGTCTTGGTGGCCTCCACCGCCTTCTGCAGCACCTCGGCGGCAGCGTACGCGTCCGCGGTGTCCTCGGCGGGCGTTCCGTTGCCGAACTTCGCGTGGTAGTCCTTCACGAACTGGGCGTTGTTCGGAGTGCTCGCCTTGACGTTCCAGCTGACCGGGTAGAACACGCCCTCGGTGTTGGCCTTGCCGATGCCGCTGCTGTACTGCTCGGCCTCGCTGGGGGCGGAGGTCTGGAACAGTGCCTTGGGGGTGTAGCCGATCTGCTCGAGGTCGCGGACCAGGCTGACGCCGTCCTCGAAGACCGCGCCCTGGGCGATCAGGTCCGGCTTCTTGGCCGCGATCGCGGAGGCGGTGGTCTGGAAGTTGGTGGTGTCGGCCGGGTAGACCTTCGAGTAGACGGTCTTGACGCCGAGCGCGGACAGCTGCTTGCGCAGGCTGTCGATCACCGGCTGGGTGAACGGGTCGTCCTGCGTCACGTAGGCCGCGGTCTTCGGCCGCTGGCTCGCCGGCAGGGACTGCACCCACTTCACGAACTGGTCGGGCTGGTGCGGCGCCGTGGCCTGCTGGGCGAAGAACAGCCCCTTGAAGCCGCGGGTGAACATCTCCGGGGACCCGCCGGCGGGCTCGACGTAGGCCATGTGGTTCTTCTCGGCCACCGCCGAGGCCGGGAAGTTCAGCAGCGAGGAGAACGTGCCGAGCAGCAGGTCGACCTTGTCCTGGGTGATCAGCCGGGTGTAGTCGGAGACCACGGTGTCCTGGCTGCTGGCGTCGTCGGTGATGTCGAGCTTCACCTTGCGCCCGAGCAGTCCGCCGTTGTTGTTGACCTCCTGCTGCCAGATCTCGTAGCCCTTCTTGGCTGCGGTCCCTGGCTGGGAGAAGTCGCCGGTCAGTGGCAGCGAGATGCCCACCGTGATCGGACCGGACGACGCGTCGGCCTTCTGCGACGCCGGCGTCCCGCAGGAGGCCACCGCGGCCAGGCTGGCCACGGAGATCGCCGCCAGCAGACCGCGGCCTGCACGGCGGGTTCCGAACAGTTCCATCGCTACTCCTTCGTGAACCGCAATCGTTTGTGGTCGAGCTCAGGGGCTAGGCCACGGCTATGGGGGATGTCCTACCGGCGAGTCCCTGGATCGGGGACGGGTCGCCGCTGCGCGAAGCCGGCGCCCGAGAAGTGCCTCACGACTGTCCTCACCGCGACCCCCTTGGTGTTGCCGGTGCGGGGCAGCGCGCCGGCCCTGTGATGGCCTTCACACTGCAATCGTTCGCGTCAAAGTATCCAAACTTGTCAGGAGCGTCAACGGTGAAACGCCGGATTGTTATGCCTGCACGCGGGAAACCGGTCGGGCTCGTGACTGCAAACGACTGCGGAGGCGGACGTGGACACGCCGCGCCGGTGCGACGGCCGTGTCGGCGGGCCCGGCTCGACGCCGCGCCCGCACCGGACCCAGGTCACGCGAGGATCCGCGCCGGGGTCTCGAGCAGGGACACCAGCACCTGCATCCAGCGGGCGGCGAGCACCCCGTCGACGGGACGGTGGTCGACCGACAGGGTCAGCCTCATCACCGAGCCGACCGCCAGCGCCCCGTCGTCGACCACCGGCTCCTGGCGGGCGGCGCCGACGGCCAGGATCGCCGCCTGGGGCGGGTTGATGATCGCGGCGAACTCCTCGGTGCCGTACATCCCGAGGTTGGTGACCGTGATCGTGCCGCCCTCCAGCTCCTCCTGGCGCAGCCGGCCCTCCCGGGCGCGTTCGGCGAGATCACGGGCCCGGGTGGTGAGCGCCGTGACCGTCGAGGCATCCACGCCGCGCAGCACCGGGGTCACCAGGCCACGCTCGGTGGCCACCGCGACGCCCACGTCCACCGAGGCGAACCGCCGCACCGCCTCGGGGGTCCAGATGGCGTTCATCTCCGGCACCAGGGTGTGCGCGCGGCCGACCGCCTTGACCACCAGGTCGTTGAGGGAGATCTTGACGTCCGCGGCCTGGTTGAGCTGGCCACGCAGCCGCAGCAGCTCGTCGGCCCGCACGGTGGCCCGCACGTAGAAGTGCGGCGCGGTCTGCTTGCTCTCCACCAGCCGGTCGGCGATCGCCCGGCGCATCCGGGAGTGCGGGACCTCCTGCACCCCGTCGGCCGGGTCCGGGGCACCTTCCGCGGCTGCGGGGGCGGGCCTCTGCCGGGCCGGGACGGCGCCGTCCGGGCCCCGCGCGGCCACCGCGGCCTCGACATCCCGGCGCAGGATCCGCCCACGCGGCCCGGTCCCGGCCAGGCTCTCCACCGGCAGGCCGGCCTCCTTCGCCAGCCGACGGGCGAGCGGGCTGGCGAAGATCCGGCCGTTCTTCGCGGGGGCCTCCGGTGCCTGACGCGGCACGTCGGGCCCCTCACCCGGCACGTCGGGCACCTCCCGGCGCTCCGGGTTGCCGGCCGGCGTGGCCACGGTGACCCCGAGCCGGGCCAGCAGCCCGTCGAGGTCCTCGACGGTCTCCCCCACGGCACCGACCACGGCGATCGGAGAGCCGACCTCGACCTGGGCGCCGGCGGCCACCAGAGTCTTGAGCAGGGTGCCCTCGGTCTCGGCCTCCACGTCCACCACGGCCTTCTCGGTCTCCACGGTGGCGATGGTGTCCTGGGCGCCGAACGGCTGGTTCTCGGCCACCTGCCAGGCCTGGAGCACCGCCTCCGTCGCGTTCGCGGCCACCTCGGGCATGTGCAGCAGCTTGGCCATCAGTACCTCGCCATCTCGGTGAGCTTGGCGACGACCTCTTCGGTGCGCGCGATCGCGGCCCGCTCCAGCACCTTGCTGATGCTCGGCGAGGCCTCCCCGCCGGTGACCCGCTGCACCGGCTCGTCGAGCCAGTCGAACCACCGGCGCTGGATCTCGTCGGCCAGCCAGCCGCCGTACGACGTACCGACCGGGCCCTGCTCGGCGATCAGCACCCGGTTGGTCTTGCGGATGCTCTCCCCGAGCGTGTCCCAGTCCAGGCTGGCCCGGTCCAGCCAGCGCAGGTCGACCACCTCGGCGTCGATGCCGTCGACGGCCTCGGCCGCCTCGAGCGCGTAGTGCACCATCGCCAGGTAGGAGATGACGGTGACGTCCTCGCCGGTCCGGCGGACCGCGGCCTTCCCGACCGGCAGGCAGTAGTCCAGGTCCTCGGCCGGTCCCTCCCCGGTCGAGGCGTACAGGTCCACGTGCTCGAGGACGACCACCGGGTCGTTGCAGCGCAGCGCGGTGTTCATCAGCCCCACGTAGTCGAACGGCGTGGTGGGGGCGACGATCCGCCAGCCCGGCGCGGTCGCGAAGATGCCGGCCGGGTCCATGGAGTGCTGGGACCCGTAGCCGGTGCCCATCGCCACCTTGCTGCGCAGCACCAGCGGCACGTCGCCGTCCCCGCCGAACATGTGCCGCGCCTTGGCGATCTGGTTGAACAGCTGGTCGGCGGCCACCCACATGAAGTCGGCGTACATGAACTCCACGACCGGCCGGAACCTGCCGTCCAGGGCGATGCCGCCGCCCAGCCCGGCGAACGCGTTCTCGCTGATCGGCGTGCCCAGCACCCGGTCGGGGAACCGCTGCTGGAGCCCGCGGGTGGCGCCGTTGGTGCCGCCGTTGAGCTTGTGCACGTCCTCGCCGAGCACGACCACGCCGTCGTCGGTCTCCATCCGCCGACCGAGCACCGCGGCCACCGCGTCGATGAGCTTGCGCTCGGTGAGCTCGCCACCGAAGGTGTCCCGGTCGGTGAACGGCGCGTCGGCAAGCTCGCTGAGGTCGCCGCGCACGCCGACGTCGGCGAAGGTCGGGTCCGGCCACTCGGCGGCGCGGACCCGGCGCTGGCCGGGCTTGCCGTCGGGCACCGGCTCGAGCAGCACCGCGCCGATGTCGGCCATCGCCTGCTTGGCGCGGTCCACGGCGCCGTCCGCCTCGGCCTCGCTGAGGACGCCGCGGCGCAGCAGGTGGCCACGCACCTGTGCGACCGGGTCCCGCTCCCGCCAGGCCCGCTCCTCGTCCTTGTCGCGATAGCCGAACGCGCTGCCGGGGAAGCCGCCGTTCTGGTGGAAGTAGCGGTAGGTGTCGGCCTCCACGAGGGTCGGCCCGTGGCCGGCACGCATGTGCGCCACGGCCTCCTGCATCGCCAGGTGCACCGCCAGCGGGTCCATCCCGTCCACCCGCCAGCTGGCGATGTTGAACCCCGGCCCGCGGGCGGACAGCCGGGGTTCCCCGGTGGCCTCCAGCACGGTGGTGGACACGGCGTACTGGTTGTTCTCGATGAAGAAGCAGACCGGCAGCTTCCACGCGGCGGCCAGGTTGAAGGTCTCCAGCGTGGAGCCGATGTTCACCGCCCCGTCGCCGAAGTAGGTCACCGACACGGCGTCGGTGCCGGCCTGGCGGTGCGCCCAGGCGTAGCCGGCCGCCATCGGGACGCCGCCGCCGACGATCGCGTTGGTGCCGACCGCGCCGGCCTCCTTCCACTGCAGGTGCATGGACCCGCCGCGGCCGTGGCTGAAGCCGCGGTCCAGGCCGCAGATCTCCGCGAGGGTGCGCAGCAGCACCGCCCGCACGTCCTCGGACAGCTCCCCGGTCGGGTCGATGCCCTTCGGGGCGACGTGTCCGAGCGTCTTGGCCAGGAACTGGTGGTGGCCGCGGTGCGACCCGTTCACGGTGTCCTGGCTGGTCAGGGCGAGCGCCGAGCCGACCGCGCCGCCCTCCTGGCCGATGCTGGAGTGCGCCGGGCCGTGGATCAGCCCGGCCCCGGCCAGCTCGAGGACGTACTCCTCGAAGGTGCGGATCAGCACCAGCTGGCTGTACATCCCGGTGAGCAGCTCGGGCTCGGCGCGGTCCCAGTCCTCGTCGGTGATCGCGAGCTGCACCCACGGGGCGGCGGGCTCGAGGCGGTCATGCGTGGTCATCGGCACCTCCTGGGCGCCACCCTGGCACAGGGTTGGATCCAACGTCTAGGATTTTCGTTGATCCTGGACACGCTGCACACGTGTGCCGTACGGTTCATGGATCCAACCTGGAAGGTGGGTGACGGATGAGCTTGCCGGGACTGCGGCGGCTGGACCAC
Organism: uncultured Actinomycetota bacterium; assembly: GCA_963839365.1. GTDB lineage: Bacteria > Actinomycetota > Actinomycetes > Propionibacteriales > Nocardioidaceae > DASSKA01. The sequence continues at coordinate 128,803 of CAWIUT010000010.1, read as the reverse complement.
ATCGGGTTCACCGTGCCGGACCTGGAGGAGGCGACCCGGTTCCTGGTCGACGTGCTGGGCTGCGAGTACCTCTACTCGCTCGGCCCGTTCCGCAGCGGCGACGACTGGATGGCCGAGCACCTCAACGTGCACCCGCGGGCCGAGGTCCGGGAGAACCGGTTCTTCCGGTGCGGCGACCAGGCGGTCTTCGAGGTCTTCGACTACGCCGCGCCCGACCAGGCCACCCGGCTGCCGCGCAACAGCGACATCGGCGGCCACCACGTGGCGCTGTACGTCGACGACCTCGACGCGGCGGTCGGCTACCTCCGCGAGCGCGGGGTGCAGGTGCTGGGCGAGCCGACCCCCAGCAAGGGGCCCGCCGAGGGCAACCGGTGGGTCTACTTCCTGTCCCCCTGGGGGATGCAGTTCGAGTTGGTCTGCTACCCCGGCGGGAAGAAGTTCGACCGGGAGCGGGGGGGCCGCGGGTGACCACGGTGGAACCGGTCGCGGCCCCCGCGGCCAGCGCCCGGGTCGCCGACCACCTGCGTGAGGCGATCCTCGGCGGGGAGATCCGGCCGGGCGAGTGGATCCGGCAGGAGGAGGTCGCCGACCGGCTCGGGGCCAGCAGGCTACCGGTGCGCGAGGCGCTGCGGATCCTGGAGGCCGAGGGGCTCACCGAGCACATGCCCAACAAGGGCGCCCGGGTGCCGAGGCTGACCCGGCACGAGGTGGACGTGGTCTACATGATGCGCGAGCGCCTCGAGCCGCTCGCCGTCGCCGAGAGCCTGCCCCGGCTGACCGCCGGCGACCTGGCCCGGATGGAGGAGGTGCAGCAGCGCATCGAGACGAACACCGACGTCGGGGAGTTCCTCGCCCTGGACCGGGCGTTCCACCTGGTCAGCTACAGCGGCTGCTCGATCGAGCAGCTGAACGGCATGGTGACCCGGCTGTGGAACTCCACCCAACACTACCGGCGATTGTTCGTGCACCTCGGCGGCGCCGGCCGCCGATGGGTGGTCAACGCCGAGCACCGGCTGCTGCTCGACGCGCTCCAGCGCCGCGACGTCACCGACGCCGAGCGCTACCTGTCGGGGCACATCCGTCGCACCCGCATCGAGCTGGACCAGCACCCCGAGGTGTTCGAGGGATGACGGTCCGCCTCACCGTGAACGGCCGGCGGGTCGACGTGGACGCGGATGCGGACACCCCGCTGCTGTCCGTGCTGCGCGACGACCTGGGGCTGCTGGGGAGCCGGTTCGGCTGCGGCATGGGGCTGTGCGGCGCGTGCGACGTACGGATGAACGGCACGGTGGTGCACTCCTGCGACACCCCGCTGTGGTCCGCCGAGCGCGCCGAGGTGGTGACCGTCGAAGGGCTCGCCGACGGGGAGGCGCTGCACCCGGTGCAGCAGGCGATCCTGGACCGGCAGGCCGCGCAGTGCGGCTACTGCATCTCCGGGATCGTGGTGCGCGCCGCCGCGCTGCTGGAGCAGAACCCCTCCCCGACCGAGCCCGAGGTGCGCGCGGCGCTGGGACCTAACCTGTGCCGCTGCGGCAGCCATGCCCGGATCGTGCGCGCGGTCACCGAGGCGGCGCGATGACCGCCGCCGTCGAGCACACCCTGCCGCCCGCGCTGGTGGTCACCCCGCTGCTCTCACGGTGGGTGCGGATGCTCGGCGACGGCCGCGTCGAGGTGCGCATCGGCAAGGTGGAGCTCGGGCAGGGCATCACCACGGCGCTGGCCCAGGTGGCCGCCGATGAGCTGGACCTTTCGCTGGACCGGGTCGTGATGGTCCCGGCGCACAGCGCCACCAGCCCGGACCAGGGCATCACGATGGGCAGCCTGTCGGTGTTCCAGACCTTCCCGGCGCTCCAGGTGGTGTGCGCGAACGTGCGGGCCCGGTTCGTCAACGAGGCCGCCCGCCGCTGGGGGGTCTCCGCGGGCGAGGTGGCCGTCGAGGACGGCGTGCTGCGCAGCGGCGGGGCGTTCGCGTCCTACGCCGAGCTGGCCCACGCCGTGGACCTGCACGTGAAGGCCGACCCGACGGTGCCGCCGAAAAGCGCGGAGGCGGCCGGGCTGGTCGGCCGCAGCCTGCCGCGGATCGACCTTCCGGACAAGGTGGCCGGCCGGCCGGCGTTCATCCATGACCTGCGCCTGCCCGACCAGCTGCACGGCCGGGTGGTGCGGCCGCCCTCGGCCGGGGCCCGGCTGCTCGAAGCCGGCGAGCCGGCGGTGGGAGACCTGGACGTGCAGGTGGTCCGGGACGGCTCGTTCCTCGGCGTCGTCGGGGAGCGGGAGACCACCGTGGTCGCCGCCTGCGAGAAGCTGCGGTCGGCGTCCCGGTGGGAGGAGCACGACATCCTGCCCGCCGAGGACCGGATCGACGAGTTCCTGCGTGCCGGGCCGCACGAGACGGTCCCGGTGCTGGAGGAGCCTTCGCCGGAGGAGCCTTCGCCGGGCCGCGCCGGCCGGACGCTGCGTGCGACGTACTCCCGGCCTTTCCTGGCACACGCCTCGATCGCCCCGAGCTGCGGGATGGCGCGCTGGGAGGACGACGGGCGGCTGTCGGTGTGGAGCCACAGCCAGGGCATCACCCGGCTCCGCGACGCGATCGCCCAGGCGATGGACCTCGACGCCGGCTCGGTCACCGTGCAGCACGTGCCGGGCGCCGGCTCCTACGGGCACAACGCCGCCGACGACGCCGCCTTCGACGCGGTGCTGCTCGCCCGCGCGGCGCCAGGCCGGCCGGTGCTGGTGCAGTGGAGCCGGCGCGACGAGCTGGCCTGGGGGCCGTTCGGGTCGGCGATGACCGCCGACCTCGCCGCCACCATGGACGAGACCGGCCGGATCCGGTCCTGGAGCCATGAGGTGTGGAGCCAGGGGCACACCGCCCGGCCCGGGTACGCCGGCACACCGGGCCTGCTGGCCGCCGCGCACCTGGCGGAGCCGTTCGACCTGCCCGCCCCGGTGGACCCGCCGCTGGCCGGCGGCGCCGGGTCGCTGCGCAACGCGGTCCCGGTGTACGGCGTGGGCGCCCGCCGGGTCGTCGGGCACCGGCTGCTGCAGACCCCGATCCGCAGCTCCTCGCTGCGCTCCCTGGGCGCGTTCTTGAACGTGTTCGCCATCGAGTCGTTCGTCGACGAGCTGGCCGGCTCCGCCGACGCCGACCCACTCGACTTCCGGCTGGCGCACCTGTCCGACCAGCGCGCCCGCGCGGTGCTGGAGGCCGCGGCGACGGCCGCCGGCTGGGGCTCGCCGACCCCGGAGGGCGTGGGCAGAGGGCTCGGGCTGGCCCGCTACAAGCAGCGGTACGCCTACTGCACCGTGGTCGCCGAGGTGGAGGCCGAGCGGGAGGTCCGGCTGCGCCGGCTCGTCGTCGCCGTCGACGTCGGCCGGGTGGTCAACCCCGACGGGGTGCGCAACCAGATCGAGGGCGGCGCCCTGCAGGCGGCCAGCTGGACGCTGAAGGAGCGGGTCCGCTTCAACCGGCGGCGGATCACCAGCGACGACTGGGAGAGCTACCCGATCCTGCGCTTCGACGAGGTCCCCGACGTCGAGGTGCAGGTGCTGGACCGAGCAGACCAGCCGCCGGTCGGCGCCGGAGAGGCGGCCCAGGGGCCGACCGCCGCAGCGATCGGCAACGCCGTGGGCGCCGCTCTCGGGGTGCGTGTGCGGGACCTGCCGATCACCACCGACGCGGTGGTGGCGGCCATCGAGCAGCAGCAAACCGAGTGAGGAGAGTTTCCATGGCCCAGGCAATCAGCTACTTCCCCTACGAGCGGATGGACGAGCGCATGCAGGCCGAGATGCAGCGTTGCGCCCGCGAGGGCACCCCGCGGCCGGAGAGCTCGGCCGTCCGCGCCCAGGTGCCCGCGGCGTTCTGGGCGTTCGCCGACGCCTGGAAGGCGATCTTCCACAACGGCATCTGCGACCACGCCATCAAGGACCTGTGCCGGGTCTACATCTCCCGCACCGTCAAGTGCGAGTTCTGCGGCAACCAGCGTTCGGCCAAGGCGGCCGACGCCGGGCTCCAGGAGCAGCAGTACGACGAGCTGCTGAACTTCGAGACATCCGACAAGTACGACGAGCGGCAGAAGGCGGCCCTGTCCTACGCCGAGGCGATCGCCTGGGGCGAGCAGGACCTCGACGGTCTGTGGAAGCGGCTGCACGCGCACTTCTCCGAACCCGAGCTGGTCGAGCTGGGCAACTTCATCGCGCTCACCTTCGGGCAGCAGAGCTGGATCCGGCTGCTCGGCATCGACCACCACCAGTACATGGCCGGCACCGACGCCTCGCTGGCTCCCGGGTTCAAGACCGCCGAGGAGCTCGCCGAGACCAAGGGCCGGCCGGACTACTGGGCGGCGGCGAAGTAGTTGCCCACTGACCGGTCCCCGTCCTTCTCGTCATCCTCGGCGTTCTCGGGGTTCTCGCACGCGGAGATGGCACGGCGCCGCGAGCAGCTGGACGGCGTGCTCGCCGAGTCCGGTCTGGAGCATCTCGTGGTCTACGGGGCGAACCGCTCCGGCAGCGCGGTGCAGTGGCTGACCGGCTGGCCGGTGACCCGGGAGGCCGCGGTCGTGCACAGCATCGGCGAGCCGGACCTGCTGCTGGTCAGCTTCTACAACCACGTGCCGCAGGCCGCCGCAGTGGCCGGGGCGGTGGACGGGTCGGTGGAGGTGCGCTGGGCCGGGCCGAGCACCGCCCGCTCTCTGGTCGAGGCGCTCCGCCGTCGCGGCGCCTCCCGGGTCGGGGCGGTCGGTGCACTGCCGTTCCGGCTGGCCGACACGGTCCGGGACGGGGTCGGCGAGCTGGTCGACCTCTCCGCGTCGTACGTCCGGCTGCGGATGCGCAAGTCGGCAGAGGAGCTCGGCTTCCTGCGCCGGGCCGCGGAGCTGACCGACCTGTCCTGCCAGGCGCTGCGAGACGGCGCGGGGCCGGGGTGCACGGACCACGAGCTGAACGCGCTGGTGGAAGGCGCGTACGTCGGGCTGGGCGGGGCCAGCTACATCCACTATTTCTGCCTCACCGCGATGGACGACCCGGCGCAGTGCGTGCCGTCCCAGTGGCCCAGCGGGCGGCGGCTCGCGGCCGGCGACGTGCTGTCCTGCGAGCTGAGCACCACCTGGGGCGTGGACTACCCCGGTCAGCTGCTGCGCACGTTCACGGTGGCCGCCGACCCGACGCCGCTCTACCGGGAGCTGCACCAGGTCGCCGACGAGGCGCTGCGCCGGGTCGAGCAGCTGCTCGCGCCCGGGGTGACGCCGGCGGAGGTGGTGGCGGCGGCGTCGGTGATCGAGGAGGCCGGGTTCACCACCGTGGACGACCTGGTGCACGGGCTGGGCGGCGGGTACCTGCCGCCGGTGGTCGGCTCCCGCAGCCGGAGCCTTCAGGAGCTGCCCGAGGTGGTGTTCGGGGCAGGGATGACCGTGGTCATCCAGCCGAACGTGACCACTCCCGACCGTCGGGCCGGGGTGCAGACCGGCGAGCTGGTGCACGTCACCGCGACCGGCTGCGAGCGGCTACACGCGTTCCCGCGGGGGATGACCCGGATCGGTGGGTGAGGCGGCCGTCGAGCCTCGTCGCCGTCGTCAGCGCCGCCGATGTTCGGAGTGTTCCGCTCAGCAGGTGACTGGAAGCCTCCGATCATCGACCGGTCGCCGCGCAGCCGACTCGTGCATCAGGGTGGCGAGGTCGTCGTCCGGGGCGAGCACAAACAGCCCGCCGCCGATCCGGTCGGTGACCCAGACCAGCCCCCCGGTGTCCACGAACAGGTCGTTGGCCTGCGGGGCCGCCTGCCCCGGCGGCGTCTCGGAGACCCAGTGCGCGACCTCGACCGGGTGCTCCGGGTCGCCGAGGTCGTAGACCCGGACCCCGGCGTTGAAGTACGTCGCGAACAACAGCCGCTCGCTGCGGTAGGAGCCGGGCCGGTTCTCGTGGAAGCAGTGCGGCCCGAACCGCAGCGGCAGCCGGGCGTACGACGGGTCGGGCGCGGGGAAGGCGGTGAGGTAGCGCGGCTGCTCCGGGTCGGCGATGTCCACGACGTGCATGTGCTGCTCTCGTGCCCCGGGCCCGTCGGCCTGCTGCTCGTCGGTGACCACCAGCAGATCACGGGAGGGCAGCGGCAGGCAGGTGTGGGTCGCGTTGCCGCCCCAGGCCAGGTGCCCCACCTGCCGCGGGCGGGAGAGGTCGGCGACGTCCAGCACGACCAGGTTGGCGTCGTCGTACCCGACGAACGCGTGGCGCCCGGAGACCAGCGCGTGGTGCGCGGCGTACCGCGCGCCGGAGGGCCAGCTCGGCTCCTCGCCGGCCGCGGCCCACTGCCCGGGCCACCACCAGCGGCCGGCCGGCTCCGGCGCGGCCGGGTCGGCCAGGTCGACGACCACCCAGATCCGGTCGGTGAACCCGTCCGGGGTGGCCGACATGTGCGCGTAGCGTCCGCCCTCCCAGACGACCCGGTGCACGCCCTTGCCGCCGGAGTCCCAGAAGCCGACTGGCGCGGGGGCGAACGGGTCGGCCAGCGAGTGCACCGCGAGACCGGCCGAGTGCGGACCCGGCGGCCCCGGCGGCCGGATCGGGTAGCCCTCGTGGTTGGTCAGCAGCAGGCCGTCGGCGACCTGCACCTTGTGCGTGTGCGTGTGCGCGGGTGCGTCCCACTGCGCGGCGAGCCGCGGCCGGGCCGGGTCGGCCACGTCGAGGATGGAGGTGCCCGCGCCCGAGGTGCCGGTGTGTCCGACGTACACCGCGTCGCCGTGCCGCATCACCTGCATGCCGTCGCCGCGCCCGCCCAGGTCGTGATGCCCGACCAGCCGCAGCCGGTGCGCGGAGGCGGTGCCGGGGCTCACCACTGCACGGCGACGTACTTGGACTCCAGGTAGTCCAGCATCCCGTCGTGGCCGCCCTCGCGGCCGATGCCGCTCTGCTTGGTGCCGCCGAACGGCGCGGCCGGGTCGCTGACCAGGCCGCGGTTCAGGCCGACCATGCCCGACTCCATCGCCTCGCTGACCCGCAGCCCGCGGGCCAGGTCGCCGGTGTAGACGTAGGAGACCAGGCCGTACTCGGTGGCGTTGGCCAGCCGGATCGCCTCCGTCTCGTCGGTGAAGGTGACGATGGGGGCGACCGGGCCGAAGATCTCCTCGCCGAGGATGGCTGCGTCGGACGGTACGTCGAGCAGCACAGTCGGCTCGTAGTAGAAGCCCTCCCGCTCCGGTCGGCGGCCGCCGACCACGGCGCGGGCGCCGGCCTGCACCGCCCCGCGCACCAGCTCGTCGACCTTCCCGGCGGTGTCCTCGTTGACGAGCGGGCCGACCTGGTTGGCCTCGTCGAGGCCCGGTCCGACCCGCAACGCCGCCATCCGCTCGGCGAGCCGGCGGCTGAACTCCTCTGCGACCAGGGCCTCCACGAAGAACCGGTTCGCCGCGGTGCAGGCCTCGCCGGCGTTGCGCATCTTGGCGACCATGGCGCCGTCGACCGCGGCTTCGAGGTCGGCGTCGGCGAACACCAGGAACGGCGCGTTGCCGCCGAGCTCCATGGAGGTGCTGATCACCTGGTCCGCGGCCTCGCGCAGCAGGATCCGGCCGACCTCGGTGCTGCCGGTGAACGACAGCTTGCGCACCCGCGGGTCGTGCAGCATCGCGGACACCACCGCGCCGGAGCGACGGGCGGGCAGGATGTTCACCACCCCGGCGGGCACCCCGGCCTCCTCGAGGATCCGGCCCATGGCGAGCGCGGTCAGCGGAGTGTCGCTGGCCGGCTTGAGCACCACCGTGCAGCCGGCGGCCAGCGCGGGACCGATCTTGCGGGTGGCCATCGCGGCCGGGAAGTTCCACGGGGTGACCAGCACGCAGATGCCGACCGGCTGCTGCACCACCAGGATCCTGTTGCTGCCCGACGGGGCCGGCATCACCGAGCCGGCGGCGCGCACCGCTTCCTCGGAGTACCAGCGGAAGAACTCTGCCGCGTAGGCGACCTCGCCGCGCGCGTCGGCCAGCGCCTTGCCATTCTCCAGGGTGACCAGCCGGGCCAGCTCCTCGCCCTGGGCGGTCATCAGCTCGAACGCCCGGCGCAGCACCTCGGCCCGCGCTCGCGGCGGGGTGGCCGCCCAGCCGGCGGCCGCCTGCTCGGCGGCGTCGACCGCGGCGATCGCGTCCTGGACCGTGCCGTCGGCGACGCTGGTGACCGCCCGGCCGGTCGCCGGGTCCACCACGTCGAACCGGCCGCCATCGGAGGCCGGCACCGGCTTGCCGCCGATGAAGAGGTCCGTGAGCAGGTCGTCGACCGGGTAGGGCTCACCCATGTGGCTGCCTTTCTGTGACTCTCGAGCACCGCCCGTCCACGGGCGGTGGGGAAGCGAACACTCAGTACGGGTTGGCGACGACGAGGTCGTGGGCCGGGAACAGCGTGATGACGCGTGGGCCGTCCTCGGTGACCACCACCTCCTCCTCGATCCGGGCCGCGGAGAACCCGTCCTCGGCCGGGCAGTAGGTCTCCAGCGCGAAGACCATGCCGACCTGGAGCTCGATCGGCTCCTTCATGGAGTTGAGCCGGGAGATGATCGGCCGCTCGTGCAGCCCCAGACCGAGGCCGTGGGCGAACTGCAGCCCGAAGGCCTCCATCTCGCTCCCGAAGCCGAACTCCTCGGCCCTGGGCAGCAGGGCGGCCACCTCGTCGGTGCCCACCCCGGCCTTGATTCCCGCGAGGCCGCGGTCCATCCACTCGCGGGCGCGCTTGTAGGCGTCTCGCTGCGCCGGGGTCGCGCTGCCGACGGAGAAGGTGCGGTAGTAGCAGGTCCGGTAGCCGTTGAACGAGTGGATGATGTCGAAGAACGCCTGGTCACCGGGCCGGATCAGCCGGTCGGTGAAGTTGTGCGGGTGCGGGTTGCACCGCTCCCCCGCGATTGCGTTGACCGCCTCCACCTGGTCCGAGCCCATCTCGTAGAGCCGCTGGTTGGCCAGCGCGACGATCTGGTTCTCACGGACCCCGGGCTTGAGCGCCTCGAAGATGTCCTGGTAGACGCCGTCCACCATGGCCGCGGCCTGGTTGAGCAGCATGATCTCATCTGACGACTTGATGCACCGGGCGTCGAGCATGAGCTGCTGCGCGTCGACCACCCGCAGCCCCTGCCGCTCCATCTCGAACAGGAACGGGGGCTCGACGATGTCCACCCCGACCGGCAGGTCCGCGACGCCGGCCTCGACCAGCAGCGACTTGATCTCGGCGACCGCGTCGGCCATCAGACCGACGCTCGGGGCCACCGCCCCGCGGAAGCCGAGGAACCCGGCGCGGTAGTTCTCCTCCGGGACCCAGGGAGAGTACTTCTTGTGGTGCTTGACCGCCGAACCGAAGTCCCACAGCACCGGGTCCTTGCCGCGGGCCAGCAGCGCGTAGCGGATCATCTTGTCGCCGAGCGCCCCGCCGATCCAGGTGTGCGTGGTGTAGCGGATGTTGTAGAAGTCGAAGAGCAGGAACGCGCCGCACTCGCTGCTTGCGAGGGCCGCCTCGGCACGGCCGGTGCGGTAGTCGCGCAACCGCTGGAAGTCGACCCGCTCCTCGTAGTCGACGCCCATGTGGCCGGGCGCCGGCAGCGGCGCGTTGGTCATCCCTGGTCCTCCTCGTCGGCGGCGCCAAGGCCGTCGTCGACGGCCGCGTTCTCCGGCTTGAGCTCGAGCGCCGAGCTCTGCGCCTGCAGGTCGAGCAGGATCGCGAAGTCCTCGTCGACCCGGCCGCTGCTCACACTGGCCTGCACCAGCTGCGCGGTCAGGGAGGACACCGGCATCGGCACGTCCAGCGCCCGCGCCGCGGCCAGCCCGAGGTCGAAGTCCTTGCGCAGCAGCAGCGGCGTGAAGGTGGGCGTGAAGTCGAGGTTCACGAACGCCGGCGACTTGTAGCGGGTGAACATCGAGCCCATCACGCTGTTGTTCAAGAACTCCAGGAACGCCGCGCGGGGCACCCCGCCCTTCTCGGCGAGCACGGTGATCTCGGCCATGCACTGGGTGACCACGCCGAGCATCAGGTTGTGGCAGATCTTCACCAGCCGCGCGACGTCGCCCTCGCCGACGTAGGTCACCGACGCGCCGATGGCGCGCAGGAACGGTGCCGCCTGCTCGAAGGTGCTCTCCGGACCCGACACCACCAGGCTCAGCTTGCCGGACCTCACCACCCGGCCGTTGCCGCTTACCGGGGCGGCGAGGAACTCCACGCTGCGCTCCGCGCACGCCTTCCGCATCGCCGCCGAGGACTCGGTGTCGACCGTGGAGCAGTCCACCACCGCCTTCGGCAGCCGGTCTGGGTCGGCGAGCAGGCCGCCCTCCCCGACGAGCACCTGCTCGAGGTCGGCGGGGGCGGCGACCATGGTGAACACCAGGTCGCGGTCCCGCAGGTCCGCGATACTGTCGACGACCGCGCAGCCGTAGTCGGCAAGTGGCTCGGCCTTGGCGCGGGTCCGGTTCCACACCGCCAGGTCGGACCCCGCCCTGGCCAGCCGCCGGGCCATCGCGAACCCCATCCGGCCGGTGCCGATCCAGCCGACCCGAGAGTCAGGGAGCGTGGTGGTCATTTCTCTCCTTCGCGTTGATGCTGACCGTGACCCCCGGGCGGGGCAACGGTGGTCAGGCTGTGGGCGGCGGCCTCGGGGTGTCCCCCGAGGTACAGGCTGGCGACCTCGGGGCTGGCGAGCAGGCTCGCACCGGTGTCGACCAGCCGAACCGTGCCGGTCTCGAGGACAGCTCCCATGTCCGAGGCCGCCAGGCCGGACCTGGCGTTCTGCTCGACGAGCAGGACGGTGCGCCCCTGCTCCGCCAGGGCGCGGATGCTGTCAAACACCTGAGTGCGTGACTTCGGGTCCAGTCCGATGGAGGGCTCGTCGAGCAGGATGAGACCGGGGTCGAGCACGAGAGTGCGCGCGAGCTCTACCTGCTTCTGCTCTCCGCCCGAGAGCGAGCCCGCGTGCTCGTTGCGACGCTCCCGACAGAGCGGGAATGCTTCGGCTGCCGCGTCCACCCGGCGACGTACCTCGCTCTGGTCCCTCATGGCATAACCCCCCATGAGCAGGTTGTCCCAGACCGTCATCTGCGGGAAGAGGCTGCGGTCCTGCGGAACGTGGACGATGCCGCGCAGAAGTCGTTCGCGAGAGCTGAGCTTGTTGATCACCGCGTTGCGGAAGGTCACGGTCCCCTTGCGGGGATGCAGCAACCCGCTGACGCACTTGAGCACGGTGCTCTTGCCAGCGCCGTTGGGGCCGATCAGGCATGTCACGGTGCCCTGGGCGACCTCCAGGTCCACTCCTCGCAGGATGTCACCAGCCCCGTAGCCGGCCACCACCGAGCGGATCGACAGGATGGGTTCGCTCATCATGCCCCCAGATAGGCGTCGAGGACCGCTGGCGCCGCCTGCACCTCGGCCGGCTGGCCGACGAAGATCTCCCGTCCCTGGTCAAGCACGACAACCGGGTCACAGAGCCGCATCACGAAGTTCATGTCGTGCTCGACGATGAGGAAGGTGATGCCGTCCGCGTGCAGCTGCCGGATGTGCTGCTCCATCGTCTCGATCAGGACCGGATTCACGCCGGCCGTCGGCTCGTCCAACAGGACCAGCTTCGGCTTGCTCATCAGCAACGCGGCGAACTCCAGGAGCTTGCGCTGCCCATAGGAGAGCTCAGAGGCATAGAGGTCGGCGACCGGGTCGAGCTTGAACTCTTCGAGCAAGACCCGTGAGCGTTCCCGGTCCCGCCTGTTCATCCGTCTGGAGAACAGCTCAGCCCAGCCGAAGCCTCCCGCCACGACCAGGTTCTCCTCGACGGTCAGGTGGGGGAAGACCCTTGCCTGTTGGAAGGTGCGGGACAGGCCGCGCCGGTACAGCTTCCCGGGACCGGCCCCTGTGACGTCATGGCCGTCGAAGCGAATCACGCCGCTGTTCGCGGCCAGGTAGCCGGTGATCACGTTGAACAACGTGGTCTTGCCGGAGCCGTTGGGACCGATCAAGGCAGTGATCGAGTTGCGCTCGACCGAGAGCGAAGCCTCCCGGACCGCCTGTACGTGTCCGAAGCTGCGAGAGACCTCGATGGCTTCCAGGATCGGCGTCATCGTTCTTCGACCCTTCCTGAGGTGCCACCGAACGACGAGGCCAGCACGGCGGAGCCGGCTCGGTCGCCCGGGCGCCGGCCACCGATCCCACCGGCAAACCCATCGTTGACCTGCCCTCTTCGACGGCGACGCCGCAGCCGGTCCTGGATGGAGGGGAGGATGCCCCGCGGCAGCACCAGCATGACGATCAAGAAGACCAGCGCGTATGCGATCAAGTAGAACTGGCTGCCGCCGAGCGCGTAGGCGAAGTACTGCTGGGACAGCTCCAGGATGAATGCGCCCAGCACCGGTCCCCACAAGGTCCCCCGGCCTCCCAGGAACGTCATCAAGACGATGGCGATCGTGATCAGCGGGTCCACAGCGAACTGTGGGTAGATGAAGGACTCGTAGTACGCCCAGACAGCACCCACCATCGCGGTGATCCCTACGCTGATGGAGAACGCGAGAAGCTTCACGCCTTGCACCCTCACCCCGACGCCCACGGCCTTGTCCTCGTCGGCCCGGACGGCGGACAGCGAGAGACCGACCTTCGAGCGCATGCTCAGCCAGGTCAGCCCCATGGCAAAGGCCAACAGGATGAGCAGTGCGTCGAAGAAGGGCCGCTCATAGGTGGCCGTCGTGAACGGGGCAGGCGCGATCGACGCCCCCGACGCTCCTCCGGTGAGCGAGTGCAGGTTGAAGGCGAGCGTCTGGGCGACGAAGAGCAGGGTGATGGTCACGATCGCGAACACGTCGGACCTGGTGCGCATGGCCACCGCCCCGATCGGGAGTCCGACAAGAGCGCCGAAGACCCCGATCGCCGGCAGAAGGTAGAACGGCTCGTAACCGCTGTGGATCGAATGGTGCTGGAACCACAACGTCACCGAGTAGGCGCCCAGCCCGAAGAACGCGGCATGCCCCAGCGACGGGTAGCCGGCGAAGCCGCCGATCATGTTCCAGGCAACCGACATCACCGCGTACATCAACGTGAACACGAGCATGTTCAGCGCCCAGTGGGCCAGGTTCATCACGGGTAGCGCGGCCAGGATCCCGAAGAAGACCAACGCCCGCGCCGTCCCCCTCGCGCGGCCTCTCATATCGCCCCTCGTGCAGCAGTGCCGAACAGCCCACGCGGACGGACAAGCAGGACCAGCAGGAGCACGACGAAGAAGGTCATCTGCGACCAGATCGGCGATATCGCGGCAGCCACGATCGCTGACGAGACCGAGACGATCGCGGCACCGACCACCGCCCCGCCGACGCTGCCCAGCCCGCCGAGCAGGACGATCGACAGCAGCACTGAGATGAGGTCGTAGTGGCTACCGGAGTTGAACGGGTACAACAGCCCGAACATGGATCCGGCGGCGGCGGCGGTCGCTGCTCCCAGGCCCATTCCGATCGCCGCCACCTTCTCGCTCTCCACGCCGAGCAGCTGGGCCGACTCACTGTTCTGCACGCTGGCGCGCACCGCGCGCCCGAAGCGTGTCCTGTTCAGCAGCAGGTACAGCAGCCCGAGGATGCCGAGAGACAGCAGGAAGGCCCACAGCCGGACCAGGTTCACCTGGTAGCCGCCCACGGTCCAGCTGGCGTCGGCATAGCTGGTGTTGATGCTTCGGTCGGTGGTGCTCCAGCTGACACTCATGATCCCCTCGAGCAGCAGCGCCACTGCGAAGGTCACCAGCAGGCTCAGCTCACCCTTCTCGTCCTTGCGAAGCGGCCGCAGGAACAGCAGCTGCATCGCGACTCCGACCGCGAAGAGCACCACCGTGGTGATCGGGATCGACAGGAACGGGTCGATGCCGAAGGAGACAAACAGCTGGTAGGCGAGATAGGCCCCGAGGATCACCATGGCGCCCTGAGCCAGGTTCACCACCTTCATGATGCCGAAGATCAGTGTCTGTCCGGATGCCATGAGGGCGTAGACGCCGGAGGTGAGAATCCCGAGGATGAGGCCCTGAACGAGCGCATGCACCCGGGTCACCCTCCCCAGTTCGGCTTGGGCGCAACCGGCTTGTCCTGAGCGACCGAGGGGGGGTACACAGGGATGAGCTTGCCGTTCTGCCACTGCACCAGGTTGAAGTGGCCCTGCGGCGCCCCGTACTGGTCCCAGGAGAGGTTCCCGAGCAGCGTCTGCCACTGTCCGCTGTGCAGGGAGCTGATGATCGTGGCGTTGTCGATCTTGTGCGTCTTGTCAGCGACCTCCTGGACGAGCTGGCCCACGGCAAACGCCTCCGCGCTGCTGTCGTCGATCTGCTGGGCGCTGCCGCCGTACTTCTTGGTGTATGCGGAGGTGAACTCGGCGCTTCCCGTCGCCTTGGAGCCCGGGAACCAGTCGGCCGCCGAGAAGATGCCCGCTGTGTTCTTGGGCCCCACCTTGTCCGGGAACTCAAGCGGCGAGTTCGCGCCGTTGGACTGGAACATGAACTTGGGGTTGTACTTCAGCTGCACGAGGCCCTTCACCTGGTCGTAGGCATCCACGCTCTGGGTGCCTCCGACGATCAGGTCCGGATGCTTGGCTGCCAGACCGGCCATCACCGGGGAGAGGTCCGCCGTCTCCGAGGGGTAGACCTGCTTGTAGACGGTCTTGATCCCCGCCCCTTCCAGCTTCTGCCGGATGTTCTCCGCGATCGGCGCCGAGAACGGGTCGTCGAGCTCGGCGTAAGCCGCCGTCTTCGGTCGCTCGCTCTTCGGCAGGCTCAAGATGTACGAGGCGAACACGTCACCGGACTGGGTGGTCGGCGCCGGCTGGACGAAGAAGAAGTTGGTGAGCTTCTGCTTGAACACGTCCGGGCCGCCACCCGCCGGAGCGAGGAACGCGTAGTTGTACCGCTTGGCCACCTGGGCAGCCGGGATGGTGAGGAGCGTGGAGAACGGCCCGAACGTCAGGTCCACGTGGTCCTTGTTGATGAGGTTCTGGTAGTTGGTGATCACCTGCGTGGGGCTGGACGCGTCGTTGACGATGTCCAGCTTCACCTTCCGCCCCAGGATTCCTCCGTTCGCGTTCACGGTGTCGGCCCACAGCTGGTAGCCGCGCTTGACGGCCTTGCCGGAGTCGGAGAAGTCCCCGGTCAACGAGACCGAGGCACCGATGACCAGGGGCTTGCTCGAGGAAGCCGCCCCCGTGCTGGCCGGCGTGGACGGCCCAGTCGACGACGAGCCGGTCGTGGTGGCACAGGCGGTCGCGAGCATCCCCACCACGGCGGTACCGGCGCCGAGCGCGACCCTTCTGCGGAAACGTTTCCTGTTTGACACTGGTTCACCCTCCTGCGCCGGCGCCGGGGTGCCGTGGCCCCTGACACGTGCCTCGGGTCGTACGACGCAATCAAGAAGTTGGAGCAAACGATTGCAGGCAAATGTGCCGCTCGTGACCCCTGATGTCAAGGCCGCCGAGCCCGCTTCTAGAAAATATGGGGGAACTGTCGCCACGTTGAGGTGCAATCGACTGCAGATCAGGTAGCCTTCCCGCGAATCCCGAGCGAAGGAGCCTGTGTGAGCACCCAGCTGGTCGTCGGCGTCTTCACCCCCTCGGTGCTGCTTGCGGTGGCCCGGTCCACCGGGCGGCTGGAGGAGCACGACCTGGTGGTGGAGGACGTCCGGGTGCCCTCCTCCCCCGCCCAGTTCCGCGCACTGATCGACGGGGAGATGCAGATCGGGTTCACCAGCCCCGACAACGTGCTCGCCTACCGGTTCTCCCCGACCAACCCGCTCGGGGTGCAGGCCGACGTGAACATCGTGGGCACCGTGGACCGGGGCATGGGGCTGGCGCTCTACGGTCGGCCGGACCTGACCCGGGCCGACCAGCTCCGCGGCGCCGTACTCGCCGTGGACGTGCCGACCTCGGGGTTCGCTCTGGCGATGTATGCCCTGGCCGACTCGCTCGGTGTTCGGCGCGAGGAGTACCGCCTGGAGGCGCTCGGCTCCACCCCGAACCGGCTGAAGGCGCTGCTGGCCGGTGAGTGCGACGCCACGATGCTCAACGCCGGCAACGAGCTGCTCGCCGAGCAGGGCGGATGCGTCCGGCTGGCGTCGGTGGCCGACGTCTGCTCGCCGTACGTCGGCACCGTGCTCGCCGTGTGCGGGCAGCAGCACCTGGAGGACTGCCGGTCACTGGACCGGGCGCTGCGGCAGACGATCGTCGACATCCGCGCCGGGCGGTTCCACGGCGAGGCGGAGCGCGCGGCCGCCTCGATGCTGGGGCTGCCCCCGCAGCAGGCGGCGCGCTACGTCGAGCGGCTGAGCAGCCCCGGCGAGGGGCTGATCCCCGACGACCGCGTCGACGTGGAGGGGCTGCGCACCGTCGTGTCGCTCCGGCAGCGCTACCTCCCCGAGGTGGTGGACGGCACGGACGTGCTCGCCGACGCCCTGGACAGCAAGTCTGGGCTCATCGCCCCGGCCGCCCCGGTGGCCGGATGACCGAGACGGCGGTCTCGGGGCGGCTCGCGCCGATCCGGCTGCTGCAGGTCACGGCGTTCGTGGCGACCTTCGACCGCTTCGCGATGCCGCCGATGCTGATCGCGATCGCGCACGATCTCGGGGTGCCGCTGGCGGCGATCGTGCAGGCGGCCAGCGCCTACTTCCTCGCCTACGGGCTGATGCAGCCGGTGTGGGGGATCGTGTCCGACTCACTCGGCCGGGTGCGCACCATGCGGCTCACGCTGCTGCTGGCCGCGGTGATGACGATCCTGTCCGCGTTCGCGTGGAGCCCGCTGACGGTCGGCGTGTTCCGCGGGATGGCGGGGGCGTTCTTCGGTGCCGCCTACCCCTCCAGCCTGATCTACCTCGGCGACACGGTCGCGGTCTCCCGGCGGCAGCACCAGATCGCCCAGCTCATGGTCGGGGTGGCCCTCGGCACCGCGCTGGCGTCGCTGGGAGCCGGGGTGGTGGCCCAGGTGTTCACCTGGCGGGCCGCGTTCGTGGTCACCGGGGTGGCCGCGCTGGTGATGGCGGTGGCGCTGCGCCGGCTGGCCGAGCCGGTCCGGCAGACCGCGCGGCGCCACCCGCTGGCGCCGTTGGGCGACGCGGTCCGGTCGCGGTGGGCCATGCTGGTGGTGCTGCTGGCGTTCGTGGAGGGCATGGTGCTGCTCGGTGTGCTCACGGTGCTGCCGTCCGCGGTCGAGGCGGCCGGCGCGACCGCGGGGGTCGCCGGCGCGGTCACCGGGGTCTACGGGGTGGCGGTGTTCGGCTCGGCGCGGCTGGTGGGCCGCCTGTCCCGTCGTACCCACCCCTCGCGGCTGATCGCGATGGGTGCGTGTGCGGCGCTGGCGGCCTGCGCGGCGCTCACCATCTCCCGGAGCCCCGCGGTGGCGGTGCTGGTCGCGCTGCTGCTCGGGCTGGCCTGGGTGTCGATGCACTCCTCGCTGCAGACCTGGGCGACCGAGGTCATCCCGCACGCCCGGGCCGCGATAGTGTCGCTGTTCGCCGGTGCACTCTTCGTGGGCAGCGCGGTGGCGGCCGCAGCCGTCGCCGGACTTGTGCAGGCGGAGAGGTACGACGAGGTCTTCCTGCTCGCCGGGGCGATCACGGTCCCGCTGGGAGTGGTCGCGACGTGGACGCGGGCCCGGTGGCACCGGCCCTCCGAGGTGACAGGGGCGCCATGAGCCAGACCAGCAGCAAGAAAGGCGCGGCGGTGCAACCACCCACGCTGCGGGACGTGGCCGAGGCGGCGGGCGTGCACGCCGGGACCGCGTCCCGGGCGCTGAACCCGGAGACCCGCCGGCTGGTGAACTCCGACACGGCCCGCCGGGTGCTGCGGGCCGCGGAGGCGCTGGGCTACCAGCCGAACCCGATCGCGCGCAGCCTCAAGACGTCGAAGTCACGGACCATCGGGCTGGTGATCCCGGACCTGACCAACCCGCTTTTCCCGCCGATCGTGCGCGGCATCGAGGACGTGCTCGGCCCGGCCGGCTACAGCGCGCTGATCGTGAACACCGACAACGACTCGGAGCGGGAGAAGGCGCAGGTCACCTCGCTGCGGTCGCGTCAGGTCGAGGGCCTGATCGTGGCCACCGCGCTGCTGGACCACCCGCTGCTGCGGAAGCTGCACGAGCAGGGCGTGAGCATGGTGATGGTCAACCGTCGTGCCAGCGGGGTGGACATCCCCTCCATCACCCCGGACGACGCGGCCGGGGTGGAGGCCGCGGTCCGGCACCTCGCCTCCCTCGGGCACCGGCGGATCGCCCACCTGGCCGGTCCGCAGACCACCTCCACCGGCACCATCCGGCTGCGCGCATTCCAGGCGGCGGTGCACGACCTCGGCCTGGACGAGGACCCGGCGCTGGTCGTTCCGTGCGACTTCTGGACCGAGGACGAGGGCGCCCGCGCGCTCCGCACGCTGCTCGACTCCGGCACCGAGCTCACCGCCGTGGTGGCCGGCAACGACCTGATCGCGCTCGGCTGCTACGACGTGTTCGCCGAGCGGTCAGTGTCCTGCCCCGACGACATCAGCGTCGTCGGGTTCAACGACATGCCGTTCCTGGACAAGCTCAACCCACCGCTGACCACGGTCGGAGTGCCGCACCACCAGATCGGCGTGGAGGCGGCGCGGATGCTGCTCGAGGCGATCTCCGAGCGGGACCGGCCGGCGCGCTCGGTGCTGCTGCCGGTGTCGCTCGTGGTGCGCGGCTCCACGGCCCCGCCGCGCTCGTGAGCCGGGCCGTTCCGCAGCGGGAAGTGCGCCGCCGTCGCCGCCGGTCGGCCCGGCGGCCTCCGGTCGATGACCCGGCCGAACTAGCATTCAACCCGTGCTGAGCGCCGAGATTCCCTCCCCGCCGATCAACGGCTTCCACCTCGGACCGCTGTTCGTCCACTTCTACGCCTTGATGTACGTGGTGGGGATCACCCTGGCCATCCTGATCACCCGGCGCCGATGGCGGGCCCGCGGCGGCGACCCGGACCTGGTTGACGAGATGGCGCTGTGGGCGGTGCCGTTCGGGATCCTCGGCGGCCGGATCTACTTCGACCTGACCACGCCCTCCCAGATGCCCCACCACTGGTGGGGGCCGCTGGCGGTGTGGGACGGCGGCCTGGGCATCTGGGGCGGGGTGGCACTGGCGGCCGTGGTCTGCGTGTGGCGGCTGCGCCGGGTCGGCGCGTCGGTCACCGGGATGATGGACGCCGTCGCGCCGGGCCTGCTGGTCGCCCAGGCGATCGGCCGGATCGGGAACTACTTCAACCAGGAGCTGTTCGGCGGCCCGACGAACCTGCCCTGGGCCCTGCAGATCTCCCCGGTCCACCGCCCCCCGGGCTACCTGCAGTACTCCACGTTCCACCCCACGTTCCTCTACGAGCTGGTCTGGGACCTGCTGCTCGCCGGCATCCTGGTCTGGCTCGGACGCACCGGGAAGGTGCAGCCGGGCGGGCTGTTCGCGCTGTACGTCGCCGGCTACTCCGCGTTCCGGATCTTCGAGGAGTCGCTTCGCATCGACTACTCCCAGCACTTCTTCGGGCTGCGGCTGAACACCTTCGTCGCCTCGGGGCTGCTCGTCGCGGGGCTGGTCTGGTTCGCGTACCTGCAGTGGCGGGGCTCCCGGAGACCCGCCCCGGAGCCGCCAGAGCCGACGCGCGAGGAGGAGGAGACCGCCCCGAAGTCCGGGTAGCCGGCCGCGGGGTCAGCGGAAGAAGCGGGCGGCGTACGGCGCGAGGAGCGCTCCGACCAGGGCGCCGAGCGTGTTCGCCACGATGTCGGAGAACGACGCGGTGCGGTGCGGCAGGAACACCAGCTGGACCAGCTCGATGCACCCGCTGGCGAGGAACCCGACGCCCACCCAGTCCCGCCAGGTCCAGCCCGGCCGGAACGCCGCGCCGAGCAGCGACAGCGGCACGAACATCAGCACGTTCAGGCCCCACTCGACGTCGACCGGGCCGGACAGCCACGAGGCGGCGTGCCAGGAGCGCAGCAAATGCGAGACCCAGACGACCGAGCCGCTGGCCTGGTCGCCGGTGGGCTGGAAGACCAGGACCGCCACCGCGATCAGGTACACCACGTAGGCGATCGTGAGCAGCCCGTTGGCGAACCCGCCACGGGTCCGGGCCATCCCGCGCGCTGTCATCGGCCGGGCATCAGCGCAGCTGCGGCCGCACGTGCAGCCCGACCTCGGGGTCGACGATCACTTCCTGGGAGGCCGGGATGCCGTCGACCTCCAGGGCGGCGTCCAGCGGCACGTTGCGCTTCACGATCGCCAGCGCGATCGGGCCCAGCTCGTGGTGCCGGGCGCTGGTGCCGACGAAGCCGACCGCCCGGTCCGACGTACCCCCGGAGACGGTCAGGTCGCTGCCGCGCTCGGGCAGCCGGTTCTCGGAGCCGTCGAGGTGCAGCAGCGTGAGCCGACGCGGCGGACGGCCCAGGTTGTGCACCCGGGCGACGGTCTCCTGGCCGCGGTAGCAGCCCTTCTCCAGGTGCACGGCGGTGTTGATCCAGCCGGCCTCGTTGGGGATGGTCCGCTCGTCGGTGTCCAGGCCGAGCCGCGGCTCGCCCCGGGCGATGCGCAGCGCCTCGAACGCCCACAGCCCGCAGGCCGGTCCGGCGGCCGCGGCGTAGGTCTCCAGCTCGGGGCGGCGGACGAGCTCGTAGCCGGAGTACGGCGCACCGTCCCGACGCGCCGAGGGACGCCAGGTGACCGCGACATCGTCGGTGACGTCCTCGACCTCGACGCGCATCATGAACCGCATCGAGTCCAGCCACGCGCGCAGCGGCTCCGCCTGGCCGGGCTCCACGTGGGCGGTGAACGCCTCGCCGTCGTCGGTGCCGTACATCGCGTGCTCGACATGCCCCTGCGGGGACAGCACCAGCGTGGCGACCGGGGTGCGCGGGGCGAGGTCCTCCAAGCGCTGGGAGGTGAGGCTGTGCAGCCAGCCGAGCCGGTCCGGGCCAACGACCCGGATCACGCCGCGGTGGGACAGGTCGACGAAGCCCTCACCGTTCTCCAGGGTGCGCTGCTCGACGTTGAACGAGCCGTAGTGCGCGGCGACCGGCGCGTCGATGCCGTTGCCGGCGACGGCGCCGTCGAGGTCGAGGAGCGGGCTGCGGTAGGAAGTCATCGTGTGTTCATCATCGCAAGGTAGACCAAATAAGCGGTCACCAGGGCTGCGACGATGAGCACGGCGTTCTGGGCGATGGCGATCCAGCGCTGCCGTACCGGCTGCGCGTGATGGTAGTGACGGCGCACGTCACCCCCCGATGCCGGCCGGGCCTGGCCGGACTTGTCTGCGGCCGGACTGGGTGCGCCGGCAGGCCCCCACGACCTGCCTTGGGGGGCCGGGGAGCGTGCCCCCCGGCTCACCCCCGGCCCCCTTCCGGATAGGGACACTATGCGACGACTCGCCCGCTCCTGTGAAGGTTGTTGCGTGAATCTTCTACTTCTTCTCAGGCGCGCTGCCTGATTTGGACGGTTTGTCGCGCCCTCTCGGGGGACGCAGCGGGGGACGCCGGGCCGGGTCCCTGGACGGCGCTCAGACCGGGCCCGCCGGGGGGCAGACCCGGGGCCGGCCCGGCTCAGAGCGCGGCGGCCATCCGACGTACCGCCTCGGTGAGGATGTCCGGGCTGGTGGCCAGGTTCACCCGGACGAACCCGGCGCCGCCCGGCCCGAACGGCACCCCGGAGTTGAACGCCACCCGGCCGCGCTCCAGGAACGCCGCGGCCGGGTCGTCGCCGAGGCCGAGCGCCCGGCAGTCCAGCCAGGCCAGGTAGGTGCCCTGCGGCGGGGCGTACCCGACCTCCGGCAGCTGCTCGGCGAGCAGCGTGCCGAGCAGGCGGCGGTTCTCGTCGAGGGCCGACAGCAGCTCGTCGAGCCAGGGCTGGCCGTGGGTGTAGGCCGCGGTGTGCGCGAGCACCCCGAAGTGGCTGGCGCCCATCGACACCAGGAACGGCAGCCCCGCCACGTCGTCGGCGCGCGACGGGCCGGCCACCGCGACCGCCGCCTTCAGCCCGGCCAGGTTCCACGCCTTGGAGGCCGACAGCACCGCCACGGCGTCGTCGTCGACGCTGAGGTAGGGCCGGAACGAGCCGTCGTAGACCAGCGGGCCGTGGATCTCGTCGACCACGACCTTCACCTCGTGCTCGCGGGCCAGCGCCGCGACCGCGCGCAGCTCGTCGGCGGTGTGCACGGTGCCGGTGGGGTTGTGCGGGCTGCAGAGCAGGTACGACGTACGGCCGCGCGGCGCCTCGGTGAACGCCCGCTCGAGCGCGCCCAGATCCAGCCGGCCGGCCGTCAACGGCGCCTCGACGATGCGGTGCTCCTCGTGGGCGAGGTACTCGTAGTAGGGCGGGTAGACCGGCGGGTTGACCACCACCGCCTCCGCCCGCTGGCGGCGCAGCACCTCCATCGCGCCGTGCATCACGTCGGGCACCACCCGGGCCAGCTCGGTGTCGAAGGACCACTCCCAGCGCTGCTTGGCGAAGCCTGCCGCCGCTGCGACGTACACCTCCGGAGTCGGGTAGCCGGTGTCCCCGGAGGCGACCGCCTGCTCCAGCGCCTCCCGGACCGGCGGGGCGAGCCGAGTGTCCATCTCCGCGACCCACAGCGGCAGCACGTCGTCGTCGAAGACCCGCCACTTCGCGCTGGTGCGGGTGCGCCGCAGCTCGTCGAGGGTCAGGTCACGCAGAGGGTTCATACCGCCCCAACCTAGCCCGGACCGCTCGGCGCGGCAGGCGGTGTCCGCCACCCTCGGGCCTTCACCGCCGGGCCTCCGTCAGGCGCGGGCGGCGCAGTCGCGGCAGTGGCCGAACACGGTCAGGTGACCGATGTCCGTGTGGAACCCGAACCGCTCCTCCAGCCGGCCGGTCAGCGGCGCCACGTCGTCGGGGGCCGCCTCGGTGACCTTGCCGCAGCCGCGGCAGACCAGGTGCGCGTGGTCGGGGGTGGCCGTGGAGTGGTACGTCGGGGCCCGGTCGGTGAGGTGGGCGTGCCGGACCAGGCCGAGGTCCTCGAGCAGCTCGAGGGTGCGGTACACCGTGGACAGGTTGACCGCGCTGGAGTGCTCGCGGATGAACGCGTGCACCTCGTCGGGGGTGGCGTGACCGAGCTGCTCCACGGCCTGCAGCACCAGCTCGCGCTGCGGGGTGAGCCGGTAGCCCTTCTCGCGCAGCTTCGCCTGCCACTCCTGCGGGGAGGCGGGGGCGTGCTCGGTGCGGCTCACCCTCCCGAGTCTAGGACCGGCGATGCGGGAGCGTGCCGACCCGCCGGCCGGTCGGGCGCCGGATTCGGTCGGGCTCCCCCGGAGCAGCCGGCGGTGAGGGCCTCGGCGAGGGCCACAACGCCGCACAAGCGTCCGCAGCACCCCCGGCACCGCCCCGGGCAGGGCCACAACGCCGCACAAGCGTCCGCAGCACCCCCGGAACCGCCCGGGCAGCCGGCGCGCGGTGGCCGCGGGCTACTGGCGGACCAGCCGGCCCCACAGGTGCGGCTGCAGCTCCTGGCCCATCGCGGCCATGTCGAAGGCCCACAGCAGGTCACCCTCGACCAGCCCGTACATCCGCCGCCCTCCGACGTACTCCTTCGCGGTCTCGGTGCGCGCGACCGCGTCGGTGGCGATCTCGATCTTGGCGCCGTCGACCTGGCCGTACCAGATCTCGGCGAACCCGGTGTTGTGGGTGAGCAGCCACTCCAGCGAGCCGTCCGCCTTGGGGCGCAGGAAGCCGGTCTCGATCGCGGCGTCGCGGACCTTCTCGCCGTTGTCGTCGACGATCCAGGCGCGGCTCATGTAGTGGAAGAACGGCCGGCCGTCGTGGGTGAAGATCGCCTCCTGGCCGAACGAGAACTTCTCGATCGTCGGGTAGTCGCCGTGCCCGTTGCCCTCCCAGGTGCCGAGCAGCCAGGCGACCGGCGCGCAGTCCGGGTGCAGGTTCTCGGGGATCTCGAAGGGCATGTCAGCTGTCGGCCCAGCTGTCGGCCCCGTTGTCGGCCCCGTTGTCGGCGTTGAGCAGCTTGTACAGCACGACCAGGGCGCAGAACCCGGTCAGCACGACGACCAGGATCATCAGGGCGATGAAGAGGGCTTCCATGATGGGCCATCCTATCGGCGCGTTCGTCGTACGACGGACGGGGCGGCGGCGTGGGACCGGCCGGGGGCAGGCGGGGACCAGCGGGCCGCCGGCGGGCGGTCAGCGGGCCCTGACGGCCAGCAGCGCGCGCGCCTGGTCCGGGCTCATCGGGGTGCGCTGGGCGAGCCGGCCGACCTCGGCGGCGCGGGAGACCAGCTGCTCGTTGTGCTCCACGGGCACCCCCTTGGCCAGGGTGAGCACGTCCTCCATGCCGACCCGCAGGTGGCCGCCCTTGGACAGCGAGGCCAGCATGACCGGCAGCGTGGTCCGCCCAACCCCGGTCGCCGACCAGGACGTCACCGCCGCGGGCAGCGCGGCGACCGCGGCGACCAGCGCGTCCGCCGTGCCGGGCATCCCGCCGGGCACGCCCATCACCAGGTCGCAGTGCACCCGGCCGCCGTAGGGCAGGCCGTACTTGTCCAGCAGCCGGTGCAGCGCGGCCACGTGGCCGAGGTCGAACAGCTCGAACTCCGGGACCACCTCGCGCTCCTGGGTGAGCTGGTACAGCTCGGTGATGAACGGCCACGGGTTGGAGAACACGTCGTTGCCGAAGTTCGTGGTGCCCATGGTCAGGCTGCAGGAGTCCGGCTGCGCGTCGAGCACCTTCAGCCGCTTGTCCAGCGGGTCGTGCACCGAGCCGCCGGTGGACAGCTGCACCACCAGGTCGGTCTGCTCGTGCAGCGCCTGCACGGTCGCGGTCAGCCGGCCGAGGTCCAGGGTCGGCCGATGCTCGCCGTCGCGGATGTGCACGTGGACCATGCCCGCCCCGGCGGCCTGGCAGCGCTTGGCGGTGTCGACCAGCTCCTCCAGCGTGGTGGGCAGCTGGGGGCAGTCGGCCTTGGTGGTCTCCGCGCCGGTGGGCGCGACAGTGATCAGCAGGTCCCCGGTGGCGTCGGTCATGGCGTCATCGTGCCAGACTGCGCGGGTCGTCACACAGGAGGGTTTGTCCCGTGAGAGCCGTCGTGCAGCGTGTTCTTTCGGCCTCGGTGACCGTGGACGGGAAGGTCGCCGGGTCGATCGAGGAGCCGGGCCTGCTGGTGCTGCTCGGCGTGACGCACGCCGACGGCCCGCGCGAGGTGGAGTGGACGGCCCGCAAGATCTGGACGCTGCGGCTGCTGCGCGAGGAGCGCTCCGCCTCCGAGGTGGGCGCGCCGATCCTGGTGGTCAGCCAGTTCACGGTGTACGGCGACGCCCGCAAGGGCCGGCGGCCCACCTGGAACGCCGCCGCGCCGGGACCGGTGTCGGAACCGATGTACGACGCGGTGTGCGACGCGCTGGAGAGGCTGGGCGCCACGGTGGCCCGCGGCGTGTTCGGGGCGGACATGGTGGTCGCCTCGCAGAACGACGGGCCGGTCACCCTGGTGCTGGACAGCCCCGCCGGCTGAGCGGCTGACCGGGCGGCCGACTGACCGCCGGTTGACCGCCGACTGGCCGGTTTTCCGGACAAACCGGACGGGGCGCCCTACAGTGGGCGCGATCCGTCCCGCTCGGGCGCTCACTCAGGGGGAACCTCATGAACCGGTCCCGGCCTCGCCTCGCGACCATCGCACTCGCCACCTCCGCCGTACTCCTCGGCGGCGCAGGGGCGGCCTCCGCGCAGACACTGACGCTGCGCGACCCACACCACGACATGTGGAAGACCACCGACGCCGGCAAGACGTTCACGGCGACACCGAAGCAGACCGACGGGGACGTGCTGCGGGCGACGCTGAGCTACGGGGGCCGCAACATCGTGCTCACCGAGCACTTCGCGCAGCTGCGCAAGGTCGACGCCGGCGACGTGTACACCCTGGGCCTGCGCACCAACACCCACCTGCGCCGGCTGGTGTTCGTCGAGGCGGTGCGCACCAACTGGGCCGGGATGACCTGGATGGACCGGCCGAGCAACCTCAGCAAGCCGGTGTCCTGCGACGGGCTCAAGGAGCACATCGCCTACCCGCGCCGACTGGTCCGCGTCGTGGTGCCGGCCAGCTGCCTGAACAACCCGCGCTGGGTGCAGTTCACCACCATCAACATGCACATCAAGTCCTCGAGCCTGATGTACGCCGACAACCCGCTGAACACCCAGGGCAAGCCGCACGGCTGGAGCGCGCAGGTGCACCGCGGCTGACGCCTGGCCGGTCGACCGGCCGACGCTGGAGCCGGTCGCCGCGACGGGTTGTCGCGACGGGTTGTCACGACCGGTTGTCACGACCGGTTGTCGCGACCGGTTGTCACGGAGCACGCGCGAGTGCGACAAGCCGCGCAACCCGCGTTGTCCTGACGTTTCGGGCGCGGTCGCCTAGGGTGGGCCGGGATCTGCCCCACGCGGGCGGCCTCGACCCAGGAAGATGCCCATGCGCCCGTCCCCGATGCGTCGTGCCCTCGTCGGCGCGGCCACCGCGCTCGCCACCTCCGTCGTACTCCTCGCCGGGACCGGCGCCGCCTCCGCGGCAACGCTGACCCTGCACGACGGCACCCACGACATGTGGGGCGGCGCGCCCTCCGCGCGGCTGGCCGACTACGTGCCGGCGCGGCACCGGACGGTCGGCG
Organism: uncultured Actinomycetota bacterium; assembly: GCA_963839365.1. GTDB lineage: Bacteria > Actinomycetota > Actinomycetes > Propionibacteriales > Nocardioidaceae > DASSKA01. The sequence goes on along the minus strand of CAWIUT010000010.1, from coordinate 102,198 downwards.
ACGTGAGGATGGCCCGGCTGCGCTACGGCCCGCACGACGTGGTGCTCGTGGAGCGGTTCGCGCGGCTGCGCCGCAGCGGCGCCGGGGACATGTACGCGTTCAAGCTGCACGCGCCGCACGTGCACCGGTTCGTCGAGGTGCAGGCCTGGCGGCACAGCTGGGCCGGCTCGGTGACGATGACCCGCCCGAACGGGCACGAGCTGGACTGCACCGGGCTGACCGAGCGGATCGACTACACGCACAACCTGCTCCGGGTGATCGTCCCGACCGGCTGCCTGGGCACCCCGCCGTGGGTGCAGTTCGGGGTGCTGGACGCGCACATCACCCGCGGTGACCGGTGGCTGGTCGACAACCCGCAGAGCAACCAGGCGACCTACCACCGGCTCAGCTCACGGGTGTACGGCGGACCGCAGGGCTGACCGACCTGTCAGACGGGTGACCACCTGTGGCCGGCCGCCTGTGGCCGCTCAGGTGGCTGACGGGTCGGGGGCTCAGCCCGCGACCCGGCCGATCCGCACCTCGCTGACCGCGACGGTGTTCCGCGGCCCGCGGGTCGAGTCCAGGATGGTCAGCTTGACCGTCTGGGTGCGGGTGACCGGGATCCGCATCGTCTGCATCCGGCGGTCGTGCGGCGACCCGTCCAGGGTCTGCACGACGCTGTGCCCGCCGTCGAAGGTCCAGCGCACCTTGGTGACCCGGTCGTTCTGGGCGTAGCGGTCCGTCCCGTCGTACGGGTCGGTCTTGGCGTAGCCGGGCACCAGCCCGACCTCGCCGATCGGCATGGTGCGCGCCAGGGTCAGCTCGAGGGTGTCGCCGTGGCCGTCCCCGTTGCACCGCCAGGCGGTGGACATGTCCTGGTCGAAGACGTTGGCGGGCTGGTAGGAGACCTTGTTGCCGCCGGCGTCGTAGGCATCCCCGGCCTGGCAGGAGGCGGTCGCGCCGGTGATCGAGGCCAGGTCGGTGGCGCCGGTGTACCTGCCGCCCTGCTGCTGGGCCGAGCCCGCGGAGCTGCCGCCCGACGGCCGCCCGGAAGCGGACCCCGAGGCAGACCCGGTGGCGGACGCAGCGCCGGAGGGCATCACCAGCTTGCTCGGGCCACTGCTGCTGCCGGTGGCCACCGAGGTGGAGAACACCCGGCCGAGGACGTAGGCCGCGACGATCAGCGCGACCGCGAGCACCGCGAGCAGCAGCGGCACCAGCCAGCGGGGCCGGTCACCGGCCTCCTCGTCGTCGCCCCGGTCCTCGGCGTCGTGGGAGAAGAACTCGTCGAACGCCAGCGGCTCGGTCGGCTCGGCGCGGTGCCCGGGTCGAGCGGCCGGCGGCCCGTCCGGCGGCCCGTCCGGGGGCCCGTCGGGGGGCTCGCCCGGCCCCTGCTCGGGGCGCCGCTGGTAGGCGCTCTGGTAGCCCCGGCGGTAGGCCTCGGCGTACTCAGGCGGCAGGTCCGGCGGCAGCTCGCCCGGCTGGTTCTTGTCCGACACGGCGATTCACTTTACGAAAGATCCCCACCCCCGCCAACAGCGGAGGGTCATCCCGGGGTGAGACCGGACAGCAGAAGGCCCCCGCGCGCTGCGTGAGCGCACGGGGGCCTCCATCCCGGGGGTCTGGGTCAGAGCGCGACCGCGACCTCGGTGACCACGCCCTTCTGGGCGACCACCTTGCGGTCCACCACCTCGGCCTTGGGGGCCAGGGTGCGCACGGTCCACTCGCCGGGGCCGGCGAAGAACCGGAAGTGCCCGGTGGCCGAGGTGGGCACCTCGGCGGTGAACTCACCGGTGCGGTCCAGCAGCCGCACGTAGGCGTTCGGCACCGGCTGGTCGTCGCGGGTGACCACGCCCTGGATCACCGCCTCCTTGGCGACGTCGATGCCTTCGAGGGACAGTCCGCCTTCGGCGCCGCCGCACATCAGGCCTCACCCCTCTCGTCGCCGAGGACCACGGGTACGCCGACCAGCGAGCCCCACTCGGTCCAGGAGCCGTCGTAGTTCTTCACGCGTGGCTGGCCGAGCAGCTCGTGGAGCACGAACCAGGTGTGGCTGGAGCGCTCACCGATCCGGCAGTAGGCGATGGTGTCCTTGTCCCACTGCACCCCGGCGTCGGAGTAGATCGTCTTCAGCTCCTCGTCGGACTTGAAGGTGCCGTCGTCGTTGGCCGCCTTGCTCCACGGCACGTTCGCCGCGGTCGGGATGTGCCCCGCGCGCTGGGCCTGCTCCTGCGGGAGGTGGGCCGGGGCGAGCAACCGGCCGGCGTACTCGTCGGGGCTGCGCACGTCGACCAGGTTCTGCGCGCCGATGGCTTCCTCGACCTCGTCGCGGAAGGCGCGGATGGACCGGTCCTGCTCCTTGGCGGTGTAGCTGGTCTTCTCCCGGCGGGGCAGCTCGTCGGTGAGCTCACGGCTCTCGAGCTCCCACTTCTTGCGGCCGCCGTCGAGCAGCTTGACGTCCTGGTGGCCGTAGAGCTTGAAGTACCAGTACGCGTAGGCGGCGAACCAGTTGTTGTTCCCGCCGTACAGCACCACGGTGTGGTCGTTGGCGACGCCGCGCTCGGACAGCAGCGCCTCGAACTGCTGCTTGTTCACGAAGTCACGGCGCACCTGGTCCTGCAGGTCCTTGGTCCAGTCGAGCTTGATAGCCCCCCGGATGTGGCCCTTGTCGTAGGCGGCGGTGTCCTCGTCGACCTCGACGAGCACCACCTTCGGGTCGTCGAGGTGCTCCTGCACCCAGTCGGTGGTGACGAGAGCGGATTCGCGGCTCATGGCATCCCTTCTTCGCTGGTTTCAGCTTCGGTGGTGGTCTCAGGCGACCGGGGCGTGCCCGGCGCGGCTGTCATGGGTGGGGGTGCTGGGGTGGGGCAGTGCCCGCTTGAGAAGCAGGTATCCCTCGCAGCCGAGGCAGAGCCCGAACGCCGCGTTCAGCAGTGCGGCGACCAGGGCGAGGCCGGTGGCGACCTCGCCGAGCACGCTCAGCCCGATGGTGTAGCCGGCCAGCGCGACCACCGCGAACGCCAGGCCGACGGCCTGGGCGAACCGCGGCGGCGCCGGGTCCTCGAGGTGGTCCGGCCGGCCCAGCCGGGGCCGCACCAGGGTGGTGAAGACCCAGGCGTACGGCGTCCGCCGGACCCCCGCGGTGGCGCCGACGGCGAACAGCACCGTCTGCACCGCGAGCAGCGCGACCGTCAGCGTCGACGGGGCGGTCAGCAGCGCCACGGCGAGCAGCACGGTGGTGATGCCGGCGGCGAACCGGGGGCCGCGCGGGTCGATCCCCGGCCGGCCGGCGGCCTCGGGGCCGGACGCCTCGGGGCCGGCGGTCTGGGGGCGGGCGGTCCCCGGCGGGGTGGTCCCGCGGTCGGGGTGGGTCTGCGTGGATGGCGACAACGGTTCTCCTGCGTCGTTCCGGACGGGGGACGGCCTCACGGCGAGGCACGGGTACGCCGCGCGCGACCGTCGGGAAGGGCGGTCAACGCGGGAGGTTCGGGTCCGACGTACCCGTCAGGACATTCGACACAGCGACGAGCGCATGCGGCAGTGGTCCACTGCCCGGCGCTTGGTCAGCATGGTCGAGAACATGCCGCCACCCTACGGGGTGCGGATCCGGCGCCGGAAACGTCCGTATCACTCCCCGAGACACCTGTCCGCATTCTGGGCAAGGCCGGTGATGGGTGCCACAGGGGCCACAGCGACGTGCAACCTCCCCGCTGCCGGGGCGACAGGGGCGTGTTTCGGCGAGGGCTGCACGTCCTTGTGACCGCTCACCCACCCGACCGGGCGGCCGCGTGCCGGGCCACCGCGGGCAGAGCCGCGCGCAGCGCGGCCTCGATCTGGTCGGCCGCGGCACGGGCGGCGTCCTCGCCGCGCCGGAACGGGTCGGCGATGTCGTCCTCGGGCAGCGCGGTCGCCGCCGCGCGTCGTACGGCGACGAGCAGCTGCTCGGGAGGTACGTCGGACCCGGCCGCGGCGAGCCCGCGGGCGAACTGCCCGAGGCTGAACGCCTTGCGCAGCGCGGTCGGCCGCTCCTCGAGGACGTACCGCCGGTGTCCGGCCTCCGCCGTGAGCACCAGGTCCGCCTGGTCGACCATCGCGAGGGTGAGCGGGCGGCTGGTGAACGGCTCGGGCTGCACGCCGCGGGCGAGCAGCTGCGCGGCCATCGCCTCCTCGACCGGGTGGTCGGTGTAGCCGTGCACGCCGGCACTGCTGAACCGCAGCGGCTCGTCGCCGGCGAGGTGGGCGGCCAGCTTCTGCGCGAACGCGGAGCGGCAGATGTTGGCGGTGCACACGAACAGCACCTCGAACCTCGGCGGCATGCCGCGATCGTAGGCCGCGCGGCTCGGCGCACCGGCGCCGGCCGGATGGCAGGGCTCCGGATCGGCAGGCTCCAGAGCGGCAGGGTCAGGTGAGCTTGGCCAGCGCGCCGAGCACGTCCTGCTTGCGGGGCGCGCCGGCGGCGCGGGAGATCTCCCGGCCCTGCGGGTCGAGGATCAGCGTGGTGGGCGTGCGCTGGACGCCCAGCCGGCGCACGAGGTCGAGCTGGTGCTCGGCGTCCACCTCGACGTGCGCCACCCCGGGGACCACCGAGGCCACGTCGGAGAGCACCGCCCGGGTGGCCCGGCACGGCGCGCAGAAGGCCGAGGAGAACTGCAGCAGCGTGGCCCGCTCCCCGAGCTGGTGCTCGGTGCCGTCGAGCACGGACGGCTCGGGCGGCTGGGACGCCGCGGCCGGCTGCGCCGCCGGGTCGCCGGCCTCGCCGGGCTGGGGCCCGGCACGCCGGGCGTCGCGGAACCGGCCGTCACGCACCATCCGGTACCCCCCGAACGCGCACGCGAGGACCACGGCCACCAGCAGGATCCATGCGCCTTGAGTCACGTTCGTGGCCAACGGCGAGGAGCATGGCGGAATTCCCGGCTCATCCGCCCGCGAACGGCGGGAGCAGCTCCACCGTCGCGCCCGGCTCCAGCGGCACGTCCGCCGGCTCGGTGGCGCCGACCGGACGGTCCCCGACCAGGAACGAGCACATCTGGAGCACGTCGGGCAGCCGACCCGGGTGCAGCTCGCGCACCGTGTCGAGCACGGCAGCCAGCGTGGTCGGGCCGGACACGGGCACGACGTCGGCCGGCACCCCGGCAGCGGCACGGGCCGCCGCCCAGTACCGGACCGTGACCGCACCCTCGGCGTCGGAAGAGCTCACGCCCCACATCCTGCAACACCGGCCCAACCCGTGGGGGCTCGCGGTGCGGCTACCGGACGGATCGCCACCCTCCGGGCACGACTCGGTATCCTGACGCATCTGCCGAGCCCTCCGAGGGAGGCCACGATCAGCACCCTGCTGCTGCTCACCAGCGCGCCGCAGGCCTCGACCGAGGTGCTGCCGGCGCTCGCCCTGCTGCCGCAGCACCAGGTCCGGATCCTGCCCGCGGAGGGCAGCGCGCTGATCGACGCCCCGCAGGTCGACCTGGTGCTGGTGGACGGGCGCACCGAGCTGGCGCGGGCCCGCGACCTGTGCCGGCTGATCCACACCACCGGCTCCGACGCCCCCGTCCTGCTGGTCACCACCGAGGGCGGGCTGGCCGCGGTGCACGCGGACTGGGGCTTCGACGACATCCTGCTCACCAGCGCGGGCCCCGCCGAGGTGGAGGCCCGGCTGCGGCTGGCGATCGGCCGGCTGCAGGCGCGACGGGAGCCGCCGCCGGAGGCGCACGTGATCCGCACCGGCGAGGTCACGGTCGATGACGCGACGTACACCGCCAAGGTGGGCGGGCGCGTGCTGGACCTGACCTACAAGGAGTTCGAGCTGCTGAAGTACCTCGCCCAGCACCCCGGCCGGGTGTTCACCCGCGACCAGCTGCTGCAGGAGGTGTGGGGCTACGACTACTTCGGCGGCACCCGGACCGTGGACGTGCACGTGCGGAGGTTGCGCGCCAAGCTCGGGCCGGACCACGAGTCGCTGATCGGGACGGTGCGCAACGTCGGCTACCGGTTCGTGCTGCCGCCCAAGGAGTCCGGGGAGCGGGAGCCGGTCGAGTCCTCGTAGGGGCGCCACGGCTGGTCGACCGCCGGGCGGGGTGAGGTCAGGAGGCGGCCTGCGACGGCTGCAGCCGGTGCTGCGCCGCGATCGCGGGCTGCACGGCCGGCTCGGCACGGCGTACGGGCATCTCGACGACGGCCGAGGCCGTCTCCTTCGCCACCGGCTCGGCGTCGGCCGAGATGCTGCGCATCAGGGAGTCCTCGAGCCAGTCGAGCCCGAGAAGCGCGAGCATGCACGCCACCGGGAAGGTCACCACCAGCGCCATCATCATCATGGAGTTCATCTCGGCCCCCTCGGTTCGACTCATCGGTCCGTGACGGGACGATGCCCGGTTTGCGTCTTTCTAATCCTCACGCCCTAGGCTGCCGGCGTGATCCCTGCTACTGCCGTCGACCCTGCCGACTTCGACTGGGCCGCTGACGGCGGCGTCGCCGAGGCGATCCGCGAGGTGATCGCGGCGGCGGCCGGCGCGGACGGCCGCGCGCCGCTCAACGAGGCGGCGCTGCTGGACCTGCGGCACCACGGGCTGTCCGGCGCCGCGCTGTGGGTCGCCCGCTCGGGTGGCACGGTGGCCGGCGTCGCGCTGGCGCGTGGGGACGGGGCCGGCGGGACCGAGGTGGACCTGGTCGTCGCACCGGCCGCGCGCCGGCAGGGCCTGGGCGGGGTTCTCGCGGACGCGGTGCTGGAGAGGTACGGCGAGGCGCCGGTCTCCGCCTGGTCGCACGGCAACCACCCGGACGCGGGCGCGCTCGCCGCGTCCCGTGGCTTCGGCCGGGCCCGGGACCTGTGGGTGATGCGCCGGCCGCTCGACGTGCCGGTGCCCGCCCCCGGCCCGGTGCCCGACGTCGTCGTACGCACCTTCGAGCCGGGCCGGGACGAGGAGCCCGTGCTGGCCGTGAACGCGGCTGCGTTCGCGCACCACCCCGAGCAGGGCGACATGTCCCGTGCCGACCTCGACGAACGGATCGCCGAGCCGTGGTTCGACCCGGCCGGGTTCTTCCTGGCCGAGCGGGACGGCGAGCTGCTGGGCTTCCACTGGACCAAGGTGCACGAGTCGCCGCGGGTCGGCGAGGTGTACGTGGTCGGGGTCGCGCCGGCCGCGCAGGGCCTGGGCCTGGGGAAGGTGCTCACGCTGACCGGGCTGCGGCACCTGCGCGACGCCGGGCTGCCGGAGGTCATGCTGTACGTCGAGGGCGACAACACCGCCGCGGTGGGCCTCTACCGGGGGCTCGGGTTCACGCACGCCGACGCCGACACCGACGTGCAGTACCACCGCGACCCGTCCTGACCGCCCGCACCGCGGCACGGGCGGCGACCCTCAGCCCAGCGCGGTGCGCAGCCGGCCGGCGACCTCGAGCAGGGCGGCCCGCTGGCTGCGCCCCACCCCCACCACGTTCGCGAAGCCGTGGATCATCCCGGGGAAGCGGACCTGCTCCACCGCGACCCCGGCGCCGGCCAGCCGGGCGGCGTAGGCCTCCCCCTCGTCGCGCAGCGGGTCGAACCCGGCGGTCGCCACCAGCGCCGGCGCGAGACCGGCCGGGATCTCCGCGTAGGCGACCGAGACATCGGGGTGGCGCGGATCCTGGCCGGGCGACAGGTACGACTCGCCGGCCAGGTCGATGAACTCCGCGGTGAGGAAGAACCCCTCGGCGAACAGCTGTCGGCTGCGCGAGTCGTCGGCCATGTTGGTGACCGGGTACAGCAGCGCCTGGAACGCCACCGGGACACCCTGCTCGGCCGCGCGCAGCGCGACCACCGCCGCGAGGGCGCCGCCGGCGGAGTCACCCGCGACCGCGATCCGGGCCGGGTCCGCGCCCAGCCGGCCGGCGTTGTCGACGGTCCACCGGTACGCCGCCCAGCAGTCCTCGACCGGGGCCGGGAACGGGTGCTCGGGGGCCAGCCGGTAGTCGATCGCCAGCACCCGGGCGTCGGTCTGCTCGGCGAGCGCCCGGCACAGCGCGTCGTGGCTGTCCAGGTCGCCGTAGATCATCCCGCCGCCGTGGGCGTAGAACACCAGCGGCCCGCCCGTCGTACTCCCCGAGCCGGGCACGGTCTGCGACCGGGGCACGTACAGCCGGGCGTCCAGGTCGCCGTCCGCGCCGGGCACCCGCAGCGGCAGCACCGCGCCGACCGCCTGCCGTCCGCCGCTGAGCTTGCACTGGCGGGTCAGCGCGCGCCGCCCCTGCGAGATGTCGAGGCTGGCCACGTCCGGCTCGTGCGCCAGATCCTTCAACCGCAGCATCGCCTGGGTCTCCAGGTCCAGGGTCTGCCCGTCGAGCACGACCGGCGGACCCGCGACCCGGCGCAGCAACGGCCCGGGCAGCCGCAGCAGCCGGTCCAGTCCCCGGCTCTCCACGCGCTCCCGGGCGCGGCGGAACACGGCCCGGCGCCGCTCGGCGGAGCGCGCGACCTCCTGCGGACCGGCCGCGCGGGCAGGCAGGGGGTGCAGAGAAGTCACGCTTGCAAAATACCGAAATCGATTCGGGAGCCCGCCTCCGGGGCGGATGTCACCATGGAGGGCATGACCTCGCAGATGCAGCCGTCGCGGGTGGGCCAGAGCCCGGAGCCGGCGCGCCCGTTGCCCGACGAGGCGTTCGACGTCGAGCCGCCGTACACCCCGACCAGCGACGACCTGCCCGAACACCGGTTCGCCGACCGCGAGCTGTCCTGGCTGCACTTCAACACCCGGGTGCTCGAGCTGGCCGAGGACGAGTCGCTGCCGCTGCTGGAACGGGTGCGGTTCCTGGCGATCTTCGCCTCCAACCTCGACGAGTTCTTCATGGTCCGGGTGGCAGGCCTGAAGCGGCGGATCGCCGCGGGGGTGGCGGTGCGCGCCGCGTCCGGGCTGGTGCCGCGGGACGTGCTCGAGCAGATCCTGAGTACGACGGACGCGCTGATGGCCCGGCACGCCACCCTGTTCCGGGACAAGATCACCCCCGCGCTCGCCGAGCAGGGGATCGAGCTGCTGCGCTGGCAGAACCTGACCCGCGAGGAGCAGAGGCAGTGCAAGCGGCTGTTCAAGGAGCGGGTTTTCCCGGTGCTCACCCCGCTCGCGGTGGACCCGGCGCACCCGTTCCCCTACATCTCCGGTCTGTCGCTGAACCTCGCCGTGCTGGTCCGCGACCCCGACAGCGGCAAGGAGCACTTCGCGCGGGTGAAGGTGCCGCCGATCTTCAGCCGGTTCGTGCCGGTCGGCGAGCAGCGGTTCGTGCCGCTGGAGGACGTGATCGCCTCGCACCTGAAGGGGCTGTTCCCGGGCCTGGAGGTGCTCGCGGTGCACACCTTCCGGGTGACCCGCAACGAGGACCTCGAGGTCGAGGAGGACGACGCGGAGAACCTCCTTGCGGCGTTGGAGAAGGAGCTGCTGCGCCGCCGGTTCGGGCCGCCGGTGCGGCTGGAGGTCGAGGAGTCCATCGACGAGCACATCCTCGACCTGCTGGTCTCCGAGCTGGGGGTGGCCCCGTCGGAGGTGTACCGGCTGCCGGGTCCGCTCGACCTGTCCGGGCTCGCCGGGATCGCCGACCTGGACCGGGCCGAGCTCCAGTTCCCGGCGTTCGTGCCCTCGACACACACCGCGCTGGCGGAGGTGGAGTCCGCCTCGCCGGTCGACGTCTTCGGCGCGTTGGCGCGGTCCGACGTACTCCTGCACCACCCGTATGACTCGTTCTCCACCTCCGTGCAGCGGTTCCTGGAGCAGGCGGCCGGCGACCCGCAGGTGCTCGCGATCAAGCTGACGCTCTACCGCACCTCCGGCGACTCGCCGATCATCGACGCGCTCGTCGACGCCGCGGAGACCGGCAAGCAGGTGCTGGTGATCGTGGAGATCAAGGCCCGCTTCGACGAGCAGGCCAACATCAAGTGGGCGCGGCAGCTGGAGCAGGCGGGCTGCCACGTCGTCTACGGGCTGGTCGGGCTGAAGACGCACGCCAAGCTGGCCATGGTGGTGCGCGACGAGCCGGACGGCATCCGCCGCTACACCCACCTCGGCACCGGCAACTACAACCCGAAGACCGCGCGGCTCTACGAGGACTACGGGCTGCTCACCGCCGACGAGGCGATCGGCGACGACGTGGCGAACCTGTTCAACAACCTGTCCGGGTTCTCCCGGCAGGCGACCTACGAACGGCTGCTGGTCGCGCCGCACTCGGTGCGCGAGGGGCTGGTGGCGCGGATCCGGGCCGAGGTGCAGGCGCACCGGGAGGGCCGGCCCGCGCGGATCCGGATCAAGGCGAACGCAGTGGTGGACGAGGCGCTGATCGACGAGCTGTACCACGCCTCGCAGGCCGGCGTGCCGATCGACCTGCTGGTGCGCGGCATCTGCGCGCTGCGGCCGGGCGTGCCGGGGCTGTCCCCGACGATCCGGGTCCGCTCGGTGCTCGGCCGGTTCCTCGAGCACAGCCGGGTGTTCTGGTTCGAGAACGACGGCTCGCCGACGGCCTGGATCGGGTCGGCGGACCTGATGCACCGCAACCTGGACCGGCGGGTGGAGACCCTGGTCCAGCTGCCCGGACCGGCGCAGGTCGAGCAGGTCGGCCGGCTGCTGGACCTGGCCTTCGACGACGGTACGGCGTCATGGTGGCTCGGCCCGTCCGGGCAGTGGGAGCGGCACGCCTACGCCGAGGACGGGACAGCGCTGCGGGACCTGCAGGAGAGCCTGATCGCGACCAGGCGCCGCCGCCCGTCGTAGGGCCGCTGAACGGGCCGGTAGCGGCCTCGGGGCAGTTCTCCGTGAGGAGCTGCGTCACGAGCGGCCGGGCAGGGGGCTGCACCTGAGCCACGGCCCGGCCGGGCTGGGTGACCACCGCCATGCCGGAACGGCGAGCTCGCCCGGTCAGCAGGTCGCGAACAGCACCGGCCCGTCGGACAGGTCGGCGAGCAGCTGCTCGCCGCCGCGCGGGCGCAGCTGGAGTACGACGGAGGAGCCGCTGGCCTGCGCGGAGGTGATCGTGAACCGGCCGCGGAAGGTTCCCCCCTGCCCCGGGGCCGGGCCGGAGGCCAGGTCCACCCGCGGCTGGAGGTTCTGCGAGGCCTGGTCGGAGTCCTCGAACTGCATGCCCACGCTCAGGTCCCCGGAACGCTGCTGCGCCATCACCAGCCCCGTCAGCGGGGTCACCTTGCCGGCGCGCCGCACCAGCCGGGCACCGGTGCTGCGGTCCGCGGGCGACGCGTTTCCCATGCTCAGGTCCAGGCAGGCGAAGTCGCGGGCCCACAGCATCGCGCTCACCGGGGAGCCGGCGTTGCCGGTCAGCCCGGACACTCCCGGGGTCTGCGCCAGCGAGGGCGCCGACCCGCGCAGCACATCGGCCGCCGACGCGACGTACGAGGCGCTGTCGGAGAGCAGCACCACGCCGTGCGAGGCGAGCACCACCATGTTCTGCTGCACCGGCGTCAGGCCGCTGCCCAGCTGGGCCAGCAGGTCCCCCGACGCGTGCCACACCCCGCCGTGGCCCAGCCCGGACCGCGGCTCCCGGTAGCCGAGCGTGCGCAGGTTCTCCTCGATGCTGGTGAAGTCGGTGCCGTCCGGCAGCCGGAGCACGTCGACCGACCCCTGCCGGGACTGGCCGTAGCTCTCCCACTGCGCCTCCAGCGGCGAGAAGCCGTACAGCTGCTCCATCTGCGCCACGGTCCCGGTCAGTGCGGAGGCACTGGTCAGGCCCCGGTTGTACGCCCGGTCCAGGAACGACCGGACCTGCCGGTTCGGGGAGGCCGGGCCCAGCGTCGTGCCCCCGGCCAGCGCGCGGACCTCCGCCCAGTCGGTGTACGACGCCCGCAGCGTCGAGCCGGGCAGCGCGTCGACCGCCTGCGCGTACGTCGAGGCCGGCCGGAGCACGAACCAGCCGACGAGCCCGCCGGCGACCAGCACGGCCACGGCGAGCACGGTCGGGACCACGACACGCCTGCGCACTCCGCGACTCCGTCCTGTCTGACCAGCCATCGGGCTCGGTGTGAGACTAGCGGCATGCAGCCAGCCGAGATCCTCGCCGCCGGGGCGGTCGTGTTCCGCAAGGGTGCCGAAGGCCCGGAGGTGCTCGTGGTGCACCGGCCGAAGTACGACGACTGGTCGTTCCCGAAGGGGAAGCTCGACCCCGGCGAGCACCCGGCCGCCGCGGCCGTCCGGGAGGTCGCCGAGGAGACCGGGCTGGACGTCCGGCTCGGCCCACCACTGCCGGACCAGCGCTACCAGGCCGCCGAGGGGCGGCCCAAGCGCGTGCACTACTGGGTGGGCCGGACGGTCGGTGGCGACGACGTGGACGGCTACGAGCCGAACCGCGAGATCGACGAGGTGCGCTGGGTGCCGCTGCCGACCGCCGCGGCCGGGCTGAGCTACTCCCGCGACCGGGACACGCTGGCCGCGGCGTCCGGGCTGCGCAAGGCGACGGTGCCCCTGGTCGTGCTGCGGCACGGTGCGGCCTGCCCCCGCGCGACCTGGACCGGCGACGACCGGGAACGGCCGCTGGCTCGGGAGGGTGAGGAGCATGCCGAGCGGCTGGTCCCGCTGCTCGGGGCGTACGGCGTCACCCGGCTGGTGTCCTCGAGCAGCCGCCGCTGCTGGACCACCCTCGCGCCGTACGCCGACCTGCACGACGCCGAGCTGGAGGTCCACGACGACCTGACCGAGCAGGAGGCCACCGGGCGCAGCGTCCGGGCCGGGGTGGACCTGCTCCTGCGCACCAGGGAGCCGAGCGTGGTGTGCCTGCACCGGCCGGTGCTGCCGATGGCGCTGGCGGCGCTCGGCCTGCCGATCCGGCCGCTGGACCCCGCCGACGTGCTCGTCGTGCACCACCGCCGCGGCCGCGTCGTCGCGGTGGAGCACCACTGAGCCTCGCCGTACGACACGACCGCGGGCCCCCTTCCGCACCGATACCGGGGGCCGGACGCGACCATATGGCGCACATCTCCCCGACCGTTCACGCTCCGTTCACCGAAGGAGTCGGGTCGCTTCACCTGCGCTCCCTAGCGTCTCCAACGACGACAAGGACAGTCACAGACTCAGGAGTGCCAGTGAAGAAGACCTCCGTACGCCGGGCGGCGATCCCCGCGGTTGCGGCCCTCGCCCTCGGGCTCGGCCTGTCCGCCTGCGGCGCGGCCAACGAGCAGTCCGGCACCAACGGTGGCGGTGGCTCGACCGGCCAGCCCGCCGGCAGCGCCGGCGGCAACCTCTCCGGCACGCTGAACGGCGCCGGTTCGAGCGCCCAGGAGGCCGCCCAGGGCGGCTGGACCGCGAAGTTCCAGGGCGCGAACCCGAACGTGACCATCAACTACGACCCGGTCGGCTCCGGCGGCGGTGTGGACGAGTTCCTCTCCGGCGGGGTGCAGTTCGCCGGCTCCGACAAGTACCTCACCACCGACGAGGTCTCGAAGTCGAAGAAGGTCTGCGGCGGCCAGCAGGCCATCGAGGTGCCGGACTACATCAGCCCGGTCGCGATCGTGTTCAACGTCAAGGGCGTCAAGAGCCTGCACCTGTCCCCGGACACGGTGGCCAAGATGTTCGCCGGCAAGATCACCAAGTGGAACGACCCGGCGATCAAGGCCGACAACCCCGGTGTGAACCTGCCCGCCGAGCGGGTCACCCCGGTGCACCGCTCCGACGACTCGGGCACCACCAACAACTTCACCGACTACCTGCACCAGGCCGCGCCCAGCGTGTGGACCAACCCGGCCGCCGAGACCTGGCCGATCAAGTCCGGTGAGGGCGCCCAGGGCACCTCCGGGGTGGTGGCCGCGGTCTCCAAGGGCGCCGGCACGATCGGGTACGCCGACGCCAGCCAGGCCGGCAAGCTCAGCGTGGCCAAGGTCAAGGTCGGCTCCAGCTGGGTGGGCCCCACCTCAGCGGCCGCCTCCAAGGACGCCGGACTGTCCAAGCAGGCCTCCGGTCGCGCCGCCAACGACATCGCGCTGAACGTGGACCGCACCCCCAGCCAGGCGGGTGCCTACCCGGTGCTGCTGATCTCCTACCTGATCGGCTGCCCCACCTACAGCGACGCCAACACCGCCAAGCTGGCCAAGGGCTACCTGACCTACATCGTCAGCTCGCAGGGCCAGCAGGTGGCCGCCCAGGTCGCCGGCTCCGCGCCGCTGCCCAGCAACCTGTCCCAGCAGGCCACCACCCAGCTGAACAAGATCTCCACGAAGGGCTGACCTGACGGACACGGGACCCGCGCTCAGGGGTCCGCGTCCCTGCCACGGGCGGGGACGCGGGCCCCTGAAGTGGTGCCCGGGGCACAACGACACCCGCCGTCGTGAGAAGGAAGGAACCAGGTGAGTGCACCACCAGTAGCGGTCCGGCGAGCGAAGTCCCGCGTCGGCGACCGGCTCTTCGCGGGAGCCGCCCGGTCCGCCGGGCTGCTGATCGTCGTCACGCTGGCCGGGGTCGCGGTCTTCCTTGTGCTCGAAGGCATCCCGGCGCTGCACGCCCCGGCCTCGGACCTGCGCGGCGCGACGAACATCGTCGCCTATGTGTGGCCGCTGCTCTACGGCACACTGCTCGCGGCCGCGATCGCGCTGGTGATCGCCACCCCGCTGGCCATCGGCGTCTCGCTGGTCATCTCCCACTACGCACCGCGGCGGCTCAGCCACACCTTGGGGTACGTCGTCGACCTGCTGGCCGCGGTGCCGAGCGTCGTCTACGGCCTGTGGGGGATCGGCTTCTTCGGCCTGAAGCTGGTGCCGCTGTTCGCGTGGCTGCAAGAGCACCTCGGCTGGATCCCGCTGTTCGCCGGCCCGGCCTCCACCACCGGCCGCACCATCCTGACCGCCAGCCTGGTGCTGGCCATCATGGTGCTGCCGATCATCACCGCGATCACCCGCGAGGTGCTCGTCCAGACGCCGACGCTGCAGCAGGAGGCGGCGCTGGCCCTGGGCGCCACCCGCTGGGAGATGATCAAGATGGCGGTCCTGCCGCACGCCCGGTCCGGGATCGTGTCAGCGGTGATGCTGGGCCTCGGCCGCGCCCTCGGCGAGACCATGGCGGTGGCCATGGTGCTGTCCGCCAACGGGGTCATCACGCTGAACCTGATCAGCAACACCAACCCGTCCACGATCGCGGCGAACATCGCGCTGCAGTTCCCCGACGCCACCGGGCTCGGAGTCAACGCGCTGATCCTGAGCGGCCTGGTGCTGTTCGTGATCACCTTCGGGGTGAACTTCACCGCCCGCGCGGTCGTCGCCCGCAGCACCCGGGAGTCCCGCTGATGAGTGACCTGCGCACGTCCCGCCTCCAGGCCGCCGGCGACGGCGCGTCCCACGCCGACGGCGGCGACCGCCTCGACCTCACCCCCGTCCCGCTGACCCGCGCCCGGCTCCCCCGCTGGGCCCCGGCGCTGGTCGCGGTGCTGGCGGCGGCGGCCGCCACGCTGGTGTCCCTGTCGCTGCACTGGAACCGGTTCGGGTGGGCGGTGTTCGCGGTCGCGCTCTACGCGGTGGCGCTGCCGGCCTGGTCGGCGCTGGTCGAGAACGCCCGGGCGGCCAAGGACCGGCTGATGACCACGCTGGTGTGGTCGGCGTTCGCGATCGCGCTGGTGCCGCTGGTCTCCCTGGTCTGGCAGGTGGTCAAGAACGGCATCGGCGTGATCAACGCCGAGTTCTTCACCTACTCGATGCGCAACATCATCGGCCAGGGCGGCGGCATCTACCACGCGATCATGGGCACGCTGCTGATCACGCTGGCTGCGACCGTGATCTCGGTGCCGATCGGTCTGCTCACCGGAATCTACCTGGTGGAGTACGGCGACGGCCGGCTGGCCCGCATGGTCACCTTCCTGGTCGACGTGATGACCGGCATCCCCTCGATCGTCGCGGGCCTGTTCGCCTACGCCCTGTTCGCGCTGATCTTCGGGGCGGGGATCCGGATGGGCTTCGGCGGCGCGGTGGCGCTGTCGCTGCTGATGATCCCGATCGTGGTCCGCGCCACCGAGGAGATGCTCAAGCTGGTCCCGGACGAGCTGCGCGAGGCGTCGTACGCCCTCGGCGTGCCGAAGTGGCGCACCGTGGTCAAGGTGGTCCTGCCCACCTCGATGGCCGGGCTCGTCACCGGTGTCACGCTGGCCATCGCCCGGGTGGTCGGCGAGACCGCTCCCCTGCTGATCATCGCCGGGTCGACCGACTCGGTGAACATGAACCTGTTCAACGAGCGGATGATGACGCTGCCGGTGTTCATCTACTACTCGTTCACCCAACCGGGCGTCCCGCCCCAGTACGGCCAGGAGCGCGCCTGGGGCGCGGCCCTGGTGCTGATCGCGCTCGTGATGGCGCTGAACCTGCTGGCCCGGCTGATCGGCCGGTTCTTCGCGCCCAAGACCCGCCACTGACCGGAGAAGGCAACGACATGGCCAAGAGCATCGACATCTCGGACCTGAACATCTACTACGGCGACTTCCGCGCCGTGCAGGGCGTCACCATGACGATCCCCGCACGGTCCGTCACCGCGCTGATCGGGCCGTCCGGATGTGGCAAGTCCACCTTCCTGCGGTCGCTGAACCGGATGCACGAGGTGGTGCCCGGAGCCCGCGTGGAGGGCAAGATCGTCATCGACGGGCAGGACCTGTACGGCGCCGAGGTGGACCCGGTGGAGGTGCGCCGCCAGGTCGGGATGGTCTTCCAGCGACCCAACCCGTTCCCCACCATGTCCATCTACCACAACGTGCTCGCCGGCTCGAAGCTGAACGCCAAGAAGCTGCCCAAGGCCAAGGCGGACGAGATCGTGGAGCGGTCGCTGCGCGCGGCGAACCTGTGGGGCGAGGTCCAGGACCGGCTCGGCAAGCCGGGGATGAGCCTGTCCGGCGGCCAGCAGCAGCGGCTGTGCATCGCGCGGGCGATCGCGGTGGAGCCGCAGGTGCTGCTGATGGACGAGCCGTGCTCCGCGCTCGACCCGATCTCCACCTCGGCGATCGAGGACCTGATCCACGACCTGCGCTCGGAGTACACGATCGTGATCGTGACCCACAACATGCAGCAGGCCGCACGGGTCTCGGAGGACACCGCGTTCTTCAACCTTGCCGGCGCCGGCAAGCCGGGCCAGCTGGTGGAGATGAACCCGACCAAGAAGGTGTTCAGCAACCCGGACATGGAGGCCACCGAGGCCTACATCTCCGGCCGCTTCGGCTGAGCACCTCGCCGCGGACACTGTCCCGCCACACCCCTGCACGGGTCAGGGCAGTGTCAGGGCAGTGTCAGGGCAGCTGGAACACGTAGTGCAGGATCCAGTACCCGATCGCGGCGACCAGAGCAGCGGCGGGGAGGGTGAGCACCCAGGCGACCACGATCGAGCGGGCCACGCCCCAGCGGACCGCGGAGGCCCGCCGGGTCGCTCCGGAGCCCATGATCGCCGAGGTGATGATGTGCGTGGTCGAGACCGGCGCGGAGAACAAGAACGCGGTGACGTAGAGCACCCCGGAGCCGACTGCCTCGGCGGCGAACGCGTTGGGCGGGTCGAGGTGGATGATCCGGCGGCCCAGGGTGCGCATGATCCGCCAGCCGCCGGACCAGGTGCCCAGCGAGATCGCGGCTGCGGCCAGCGCGATCACCCAGATCGGCAGGCTGTTGGTGGACTTCGGCAGGAACCCGCCGGTGATCAGCGCCAGGAAGATCACGCCCATCGTCTTCTGCGCGTCCTGCAGCCCGTGCCCGAGCGCCATCCCTGCCGCGGACGCGGTCTGCGCCAGCCGGAAGCCACGGCTGACGCGGTGCGGGTTGCGGCGACGGAAGACCCACAAGATGGCCATCATCACCAGGAAGGCCAGCACGAAGCCGACGATCGGCGAGACGACCATCGGGATGACGACCTTGCTCCAGATCGTGGCCCAGTGCACCAGCGCGCCGGAGGCGAGCCCGGTGCCCACCAGCCCGCCGATCAGCGCGTGGGAGGAGGAGGACGGCAGCCCGAAGTACCACGTGATCAGGTTCCACGCGATCGCGCCGAGCAGCCCGGCGATCACGATGATCAGACCCGCGTTGCCGGACGGCGGCGAGATCACGTCGCTCACGGTCTTGGCCACTTCCTGGCCGAGGAAGGCGCCCACGAAGTTCATCACCGCCGCCATCACCAGCGCGATCCGTGGCGTGAGCGCGCGCGTGGACACCGAGGTCGCGATCGCGTTCGCTGCGTCGTGGAAGCCGTTGGTGAAGTCGAAGCCGAGGGCGATGATCACGAGCGCGATCACGATGGCCAGGGCCACGCTCAGGACTCCTTGACGGAGATCTGCTCGACGATGTTGGCGACCTGCTCGAAGGCGTCGATGGCGGCCTCCAAGGAGTCCACCACGTCCTTGAGCTTGAGCACCTCGAGCGCTTCGTACTTGCCGCTGAACAGCTTGGCCAGGATCCGCCGGTAGCTCTTGTCGCCGGCGTTCTCCAGCCGGTTCAGCTCGATCCAGTACTCCTCGAGGTCGCGCATCGTCTTCAACCGCGGCATCGACTCCGCGGTGAGCTCGGCCGCCCGCTGGAGGACCTCGACCTGCTCGGCCAGCTCCGTGGGCAGCTGCTCGACCTCGTAGAGCACCACGAGGTCGACGGCCTCCTCCATGAAGTCCATCACGTCGTCGAGGCGGGAGGCGAGCCCGTAGATGTCCTCGCGGTCGAAGGGCGTGACGAACGTGGTGTTCACGCGTCGCACGATCGCGTGCGTGGTCTCGTCGGCCTCGTGCTCGGCGTCGCGCATCCGCTTGGAGATCTCCGTGCGGTCGCTGTCCTCGGCGAGCATCTCGGCGAGCAGTCCGGCTCCCTTGACCAGATGTGTCGCCGACTCAGTGAAGAGGTCGTAAAACGTCGTGTCTACCGGGCGTAAGCGCAACGGCACGGCGAACTCCTGTGTCAAGGAAACAAACCGTAGACATGCTAGGCGTAATCGGGGCGAGCCAGCCAACCGGGCCGAGGCCGGGCGAGGGGGATCCGGGCCCGCCGCGGTGCCGTCCCCGCCCGCCGACGGGACGGGGGGTCAGCGCCGACCCTGCTCGGGGATGCACGGCCCGCGCAGCCCGAGGAGCTGGTCGATCTTGTCCTGGGGCAGCGGGTCGTCGGACTCGCTGGCGGCGATGATCAGGTTGGTGGTCAGCTCCACCTCGGCGAGGAGCTCAGCATCCTCGAGGGGGACGTTCAGCTGGTCGTCCACGACAGCGCTCCCTCCCGGCCTCATCGATCCTCATCTCTGCCTCGACTGCTGACGTGCCCGAGCAGCTGCGCACCTCGGCGAGCGAGCAGAACGTCGAACCCCGGCCCCCATTGTGTCCGACACCCCATCGTGCAACCCATAGTCATTTCGGACAAACGAGAGGGCCCCGACGGTTCTCCGCCGGGGCCCTCTGGTGACGCAAGAAGCGTCAGAAGCCTAGTTCAGCCAGTTTGCTCGCTCCTCAGAGCGGGCGAACGTTCTCCGCCTGCGGACCCTTCGGGCCCTGGGTGACGTCGAACTCGACCTTCTGGTTCTCGTCCAGCGACTTGTAGCCCTGGGACTGGATTGCCGAGTAGTGCACGAAGACGTCGTCGCCGCCGTCCTCCTGTGCGATGAAGCCGAAGCCCTTCTCGGCGTTGAACCACTTCACGGTGCCTTGAGCCATGCTCAGTTACTCCTCTTGCAGGGGTGGACCGCCACCTTGACGGCCTCCGCTGCAGATGCGGTGAAACGCCGTGCCCCCTCAGAAAAGCCTTGAGCAAATCACGAGAAGAAACGCCGTCGGATCACATACTCCGCGGGCGCTTACCTGCTGGAACGTGCATCTGCAGCGGCGTTGAGACTACCAACAAACCGGCCGCTGTCCATAGCCACACCCCGGCCGGTGAGCAGCCCCGGGGGGCCTCGGTGAACCGACACGCCGAGCAGCGCGTCCTACCAAGCGTCCGGCTCCCCTGCGCAGGCGTTGCGGCAGCTGTTGCGGCACCTGTTGCGCCCCGAGGGGGCCCCTCCTCCCCTGGAGGCGCGAAATGCTGCACCACACCCGTCTCGTGCTCGCCTCCGGCGCCGCCTCCGTCGCCCTGGTCGCCGCCGCCGCAGCGCCGGTCATCGCCCGGACCGCGGACCCCACCACGGCGCCGCCGGGGTGGCGAACCTCACCCACCGTGCACGCCGCCACCCGGGCGACGATGACCCACGTCACCGACCTGCGGATCGCCCGGCACCCACGGTTCGACCGGGTGGTCGTCGACATCGACGGCCGGCTGCCGGCGTACTCGATCCGCTACGTCCGGCGCCTGCTCTACGACCCCTCCGGCAAGCCGGTCCCGCTGCACGGCCGCACGAAGGTCAGCCTGTCCCTGCGCCCGGCCAGCGCGCACAACCGGGCCGGGCGGAGCGTGTACGACGGGCCGAGGCTGACCCAGGTCCACCTGCCGACACTGCGCGGCGTCGCGCTGACCGGCGACTTCGAGGGCGTGGTGTCGTTCGGGTTCACCACCGACCGGAAGGCGCCGTACCGGATCTTCACCCTCCGGCACCCGGACCGGGTGGTCGTGGACTTCCACCACTGACCTCGCGGTCCCGGCATCGGGTCCCCGCCGCGGCCCGGGGCGAGTTGCGGGATTCTCGCCCGTCACAGCCACCACTCTGGTTACGCTGTGGCGGCTCGGGGAGTGTCAAGCCGACACGCCGGACAGCGCCCGGGGCATGTCAGATCGCAGCGACCGATTGGGAGCGGCCGCTGCGACCGCCGACCTTCCCGCGCACCCATGGACCTCACCCCCGTAGGCCGATCCCGTCCTCCGCGCCCGGCGCGCCGACCCGGTGCGTCGTACCGACGGGTGGCGGTTCCGCTCGCGCTGCTGCTCGCCACCAGCGCGGTGGCGCTGCTCGGCGCCGGATCCGCGCAGGCCGCCAGCGTCGACGCGTTCTCCAGCTACCAGCCGCAGACCACCTGCCGGAAGACGCCGCTGCCGGGAACGGTGTTCCTCCTGCACTGGCTGCAGAGGCACTACCCGCACCAGGGCTTCTCCTCGTTGATGCGCTCCTGCGACACCCCCGGGGTCTCCGAGCACAAGGACGGCCGCGCGCTGGACTGGGGAACCGACGTCACGGTTCCCTCGCAGAAGGCGCAGGCCGCGGCGTTCCTGAAGCGGATCTTCGCCACCGACCGGCACGGCAACCCGGACGCGCTGGCCCGCCGGATGGGCATCATGTACGTCATCTGGGACGACCACATCTACGGCGCCTACACCGACCCGGCCTTCCTGGCGCGCCCCTACCTCGCCTCCGGCTGCAAGACCGCGGCCAAGTGCTCCCCGACCCTGCAGCACCGCGACCACATCCACATCTCGCTGTCCTGGGCCGGCGCGTCGGCGCAGACCTCGTTCTACCGCGAGCACCACGTGCCGTCGGTGCCGGTGCTCTACCCGGGCACCCGGCAGCTCGACCCCGTGCAGACGGCGCTCACCACGGTGCAGGTGCCCACCGACGGCAGCACGGTGAGCACGCCGTTCAAGGTGCGCAGGGGTACGACGTACCGCATCGTCGCCGACGGGCGCTACCGCTTCGGGGTGGGCTCCCTCATCGGCGACGCCGCCTGCGCCTGGCAGGGGGACCGCTGGGTGCCGAGCAGCACCGGCCTGCTGGTCAACGGCCGCAGCCCCTGGGACGCCTCGTGCACCGGCGGCGACACCCACGTCGCGTCGTACACCGCGCACCGCACCGGCCGGCTGCACCTCAGCGTCGGCGACCCGAGCCCCGCCAACGGCGGCGGCACCCTGACCTTCGCGATCGCGCGCCCGGACATCAACGCCGACGTGGTGGCCACGCATCCGCCGGTGGCCGGGGCCCAGCCGCAGCCGGCGCACCACCGCGGCCGGCCTGCCCGCAAGCTGCTCGAGGAGACCGTGCAGGTCAACGTCGCGCGGCGGCTGGGCACCCTCACCCAGCGGTCGCTGCGCCCGGGCCACAAGTACCGGATCGTGGTCACCGGCGTCGCGCAGAGCGGCGGCGTGCCCTTCGACGGCAACTGCGTGGACTACGCCGGCGGCTACCACCCGCAGTACACGATGGACCTCAGCCAGCCGGCCGCCGACCACCTGTCCCTCTTCGTGGCCGGCGTCAAGGTGCCGCTGCACGCGCGCGGCTCGAAGCGGGCCTGCAGCCCGACGCACCGGTACGTCGGACGCTTCACCGCGCCGGTCGGCGGTCGCGCCCACGTGCGGGTCTGGGACCCGTTCGACTACAGCGACAACACCGGCTCGCTCCGCGCCCGGATCAACCGGCTGTCCTGACCGGAGGCGCACCCCACCGGACGCACCGGACGAGCTTCCCGGCACCTGGCCAGCAGCGAAAGGACAGTAGCGTCATGGGCGACGACTGTGGTCGACAGTCGCTGCGACAGGAGGTGCCGACATCCTCGACCTCAGGTTCGCCCAGGTGGCGCGCTTCCGGCCGTTCCAGGTCGTCGCGCCGGGCTTCGCGCAGGTGGACGCCACCGCGGACGGGCAGCCGGCCCTGGCGGACAGCGGTCCGGTGGCGCCGTTCGCGGCGGTGCAGCTCGAGCCGGCCGCTACCGGCACCGCCCGCGCCGGGTTGGGCACGCCCGACGGCGACTGGGTGGGCGTGGCGCTGCGCGACGGTCGCCTCGCCCTGGAGGTACGACGCACCGGCCGCACCCGCACCCTCCGGACCGCCGAGGTCGGCCGGCCGGCAAGGGTGGCCTTCGTGCTGTGCGAGAACCAGGTCACCGCGCTGGTCGACGACACGCCCCCTGGCGGGCCCGACGTGCCCGGCGGCGGCCCCCACACGCACACCGGCTGGCGAGCGGCGCTCACCGCCCGCCGCCGGACCACCTCCCGGCTGAACCGGCCGGTCGGTGCCCCGGACCTGCGCCGCCCGGAGGTCCTGCACCGCTTCCGCTACGCCTGGCAGGCCCCGGAGGGCACGCACGTGAGCGCCGGCCCGTTCGGGATGGCCGGGCTGCGCGACCCGCACCTGGTCACCCACGCCGACGGCCGGCCCTACGAGCGCGACGGCCGACTGTTCCTCACCTGGACCTGTGCCGGGCTGGGCGGGTTCCGGCAGGCGCACTGGGGCGTGTTCGCGCTGGACCCGGGCGACCCGACCCACCTGGAGCAGACCGCCCAGGTCTACACCGAGCGCGACGGGCTGCTGCTCGGGGACCACGCCGGCCACCTGGTCCGCGACGGCGACCGGTGGATCGTGCTGACCAGCGCCTGGGGCGACTACCGGCCCGGCAGCGTGCACGTCCGGCACACCCAGAGCCGGGCCGACCTGCTCACCGGCGTGCACCGGCTGCGCACCCGGTCGCTGCCGCTGCCCACCCGGCACGCCACCTGGGACCCCGGCCTGGCCCGCATCGACGGCCGGTGGCACGTCAGCTTCGTGGAGAGCGCGTCGCAGCGGCCGTTCCGGTTCCACCCCGCACTGGCCGCCGGACCGACCCACCACCGGCAGCCGCACGAGGACTGGCACGCGGACTGGCATCGGGGGCTGCGGATGCGCGCCGCGGCAGGTGGGCTGACCCAGTGCGAGGGCCCGATCCTCACCCGGCGCGGCGACGACTGGTGGCTGCCGGCCAGCGACGGGGCGGCCCGCGACTACCCGGTGTTCGACCTCGACATGCGCCGGCTCGGCCGGCTGGACGCGCCGTACCCGACCAACATCCCGCACCCGCAGACCGTGCCGCTCCCCGGCGGTGGGGACCTGCTGGTCACCTTCGACGGCACCGGTTACGCCGAGGAGACGCTGGGGTACGGCGGGCACGGGGACGTGCTGGTGATGCGCACGACCTGAACCGGCCGAGGCCGTGCCCGGCGCACGGTCGTCCGGCGAGCGGGTCTCCGGACGGCGGTGGGCGAGTCCAGTCGCTCTCTGCTTCCGGCTTAGGGACGCCCCTCCGGTGAAACTCGGTAAGGCCCACTCTTGTCTGCGACTCGGCCGCCGGGTGTCGCGCTCACAGGTAAGCATCGGCATGGGCCGGCGGGAGGTAAATGCCCCGGCCGGGCCAGCGGTCCACCCTGCAGGCGGGCGGTCCGGAGGTGACGTCGCAGCGACCGCGAGCCGACCCCCAGGCCAGCAGGTTCGCGGACCCGGGCGACGTGGGACGCGATGCCTCAGGCGCTCGCGAGGCGGAGCGGGCCGCGGTCCCCGAACGCGAGCCGGGCGAACCGCTCGCCGATGCGACGGTGGGTCGCCGCGTCCGGGTGCAGCTGGTCCGGCAACGGCAGCTCGTCGAAGTCCGCCTCGCCGTAGAGGTCGCGTCCGTCGAGGTAGCCCAGGTGCGGGTCGTGGGCCCTCCGCTCGCGCACGATGCGGTCCAGCTCGTCCCGGATGACCCGCAAGGTGAGCTTCCCGGCCTCCTGCCCGCCGGCGCTCTCCGCGGCCCGGAACCGGAGCCGTCCTGCGCCGAGGGCGGCCAGGTCCGCGACGCTGGGGCCGGAGGTGTCCTCGTGGATGGCGCAGTGGAGGGGGAGACGACCAGCAGCGGGGTGGTGGGGTGCCCGTCCCGGATGGGGTCGAGAAAGCCGTGCACCGCCGGGGTGAACGCGCGCAGCCGCATCAGGTCGGTGTTCACCAGGTTGATCCCGATCTTGAGGCTGACCAGGTCTGCGGGGGTGTCCCGCATCACCCGGGCGGTGCACGGATCCAGCAGGGCGCTGCCGCCGAGGCCGAGGTTGACCAGGTCGACGTCGCCGAGGGAGGCGGCCAGCGCGGGCCAGGTGGTGCTGGGGCTGGCGGCGTCGGAGCCGTGGCTGATCGAGCTGCCGTGGTGCAGCCACCGTGGGAGTCCCGGGTCCGCCAGCGGTTCGACGGGCGTGTTGCTGCGCAGGGCGACGAGCTCGGTGGTCTCGTTGTGGGGCAACCAGATCTCGACATCCTTCATCCGGTCGGGAAGGCCGGAGAAGCGGAGGGTCCCCACCGGGCGGGCCGGTGCTCTGCGGCACCGGTGGACATGTCGATGCGCACGGTGTCACCGCCCGACACGCCGGCCTGGTCGACAAGGCGTCCGTCGACGAGCAGGTCGTAGAGGCCGTCGGGGCGAGCCGGGGCGCCTTCGTAGATGCGTTTGGTGGGCAGCGCGTCGAGCTCGAGCGCGGTGGCTCGGGTGCGCAGCGCCAGCCGCACCCCGGCGGGCTGGGACTCCGCCATGGCGAGCTGCGGGTCGGCGCACTGGGCGCGCGCCCAGGCGGGGAGCCGGTGCGGCAGCACACCGCGTCCGGTGTGCTCCAGCTCCAGCGCGCCGCGCAGGAGGTCCGCCGTGATGGGCGTGCGGATCCAGTCGTCTTGGGTGGGCACCTTCTCCGCCTTCTGGTCGTGGGGGCACGGCTTGGTGTGCAGCGGGGTGCGGTCACGGCGCCGGTGGCGCCGGCCAGCTCCGCAGCAGCGCGTCGAGGGCGTCCAGGACCCGCGACCAGGTCTCCTGGGAGTCGGGGGCGCTGTGGTCGACCCCCCACCCATCTCCAGGCCCACGTAGCCGCGGAAGAGGCTGCCGAGCAGCCGGACCGCGTGGGTCTGGTCCGGCTCCTCCAGGTCGTAGCCGCGGAGGACCGCCCGGGTCAGCTCGGCGTGCCGGACGTCCGCGCTGGCTGCCGCCGTGTCCGGCTCGAGCCGCAGCTGCGCGGCCGCGTAGCGGCCGGGTGCTCGCGGGCATAGTCCCGGTAGACGTTCGCCAGGGCGCTCAGCGCGTCCTTGCCGGCTCGTCCGGCCAGCGCGGCCGCGGCCTGGTCGGCGAGCTCCTCGAGGGCCAGCAGGGCGATCTTCGTCTTCAGGTGGTGCGAGCTCTCCAGGTGCCAGTACAGGCTCGCGACCTTGACGTCGAACCGCCTGGCCAGCGCCGAGACGGTCACCTGGTCGAAACCGGCCTCGTCGGCCAGCTCAGCCCCCGCCCGGACGAGGCTCGCCGTGGTCAGCCCTGCCCGCGCCATGCCCGACCCCCTTCCCATAAGGGACTATAGAAGTCCCTAATAGGTATAGGAAACTGCGCCGGCCGACCCGGTGCGGTCGCTAACCGGAGGTGACCGCGGCCCAGACCGTCTTGCCGCCGCCGGAGGGCTCCACGCCCCACTCCTCGGCCAGCGACTCGACGAGCAGCAGGCCGCGGCCCCCGGTCGCGTCGATGTCCACGTGCCGGGGCCGAGGCACCCGGGTGTGCGCGTCGGTGACCAGCACCCGGACCTGGTTCTCGTCGCGGCGCAGCTCCAGGGTCGCGGTGCCGCCGGTGTGCACCAGCGCGTTGGTGACCATCTCGCTGACCAGCAGGGTGACGGTCTCCTCCAGCTGCGGGAGCTTCCACAGCCGCAGGGTGTGCCGGGTGAACTGCCGGGCTCGGAACACCGCGTCCACGTCCTCCACCGACAAGGTGGCCGAGCGCCAGGCGTCGGAGGGGCCGGAGTAGTCGCAGACCACCAGCGCCACGTCGTCGCGGCGTTCGGTGCCCAGCGAGGCCAGGATCGCGTCCGCGTCGGTGTCGCCGTTCTCGGACTCGGCCGCCTGGGTGGCCCTCATCAGCGCAAGCACCCCGGTGGACACGTCGTCGCCGGGATGCTCGACGAGCCCGTCGGTGTAGAGCAGCAGCCGGTCGCCGGCCTCCAGCCGCAGGGTGGTGGTCGGCCACTCCGCGTCGTCGAGCACCCCGAGCGGCAGGCCGCCCTCGGCGGCGATCTCCTGCACCGACCCGTCGGCCCGGCGCAGCAGCGGCAGCGGGTGCCCGGCGCGGACGATCCGCGCGTCGCCGGACACCGGGTCCAGCGCGATCAGGCAGCAGGTGGCCAGCACGTGCGCGTCCAGCGCGGTCATCACCCGGTTCACCCGGGCCACCGCGACGTGCGGCTCGTGCCCCTCGGCGAGGTAGGCGTGCAGCGCCGTGCGCAGCTGGCCCATCACCGCGGCCGCGCCGATGCTGTGCCCCTGTACGTCGCCGACCACGAGCACCCCGACCCCGTCCGGGGCGATGATCAGGTCGTACCAGTCGCCGCCGACCTCGGCGCCCGCGGTGCCGGGCAGGTAGCGGACGGCCACGTCCAGCGACTCGATCTTCGGCAGGCTCATCGGCAGCAGCGAGCGCTGCAGGGTCTGGGAGACCTTGATCGCCTGCGCCGCGCCCTCGGCGAGCCGCTCCTGGGCCGCGCGCTCCGCCTCGGAGAGCCGTGACCGCTCGAGCGCGGAGGCGAGCTGTCGGGCGGCCGCGCCGAGCATCTCCACCTCGGGCTGGGGGAAGTCCCGGGGCCGGTCCCAGGCCAGCAGCAGCACGCCGAGCGCACTGTCCCCGATCATCAACGGGACCGAGATGCTCGCCTCGATGCCGCGCCGGCTCATGGCCAGCTCGGGGTAGTCCGCGCGCAGCTCCTCGGCGGACCGCAGCATCACCGGCGCACACCGTTCGGTGGCGGTGGCCATCGGTGAGGGCCAGTCGGCCCGGAGGGTGCGCATCAGCGTGGGTCCGGCGCGTCCGGGTTCTGGTGACGTCCCGGTCCGGGCGACGGCACGGAACACGTCGTTCTCCCTCAGGTACACCCCGATCCGGTCCGCCCCCAGCGGAGCGAGCGCGTCGACCACTGCGTCGAGCGCGGCTCGCTGGGTGAGCGCGTCGGCCAGCCGGGAGGTGATGGTCTGCAGCAGCGAGAGCCGGTCCACGGCGCTCTCGGCCTCCTGCCGGGCGAGCTGCTCGGCCTCGAAGAGCCGGGCGTTCTCGACCGCGACCGACGCCTGCGTGGCGATCAGCCGCACCACGTCCTCACTGCGCTGGTCGAACACGCCCGGGTCAGCGTGCCCGAACAGCAGTGCCCCGATCACCTCACCGGTCCGGGACACCACCGCCGTGGCCAGGTAGCTGCGCAGCGGCAGGTGCCCGGCCGGAAGGGCCACCCGCGGGTCGGACGTGACGTCGGCGACCCGCAGGGTGCCGGAGCCGCTGCTGGTGGGCTCGAGCAGCCGGGCCAGCCGGGGGGCGGGCACCCCCTCGAAGGCATCGGCGCCGATGCCCGAGAGCACGTGGAACGGCGACACCTCACCGTCCGGGTGCCGGGCGGTGTAGAAAAAGGCCCCGAACTGCGCCCCGGAGAGCCGGGTGCCCGCATCGGTGACCGCCTGCAGGACGCGGCGCAGGTCGAGGTTGGAGTTGATCGCCTCGGTCATGCCGACGAAGACGTGCAGATCTGCAAGGATGCGATCCACGTGCCTGGGCTCCTTGTCTGGCTCCTTCGGTCGCGCGGCAGCCCGAGAGCGCACCACCGCTCGCTATCGAGGCAAAATCGTAGCGAGTCGGGCGTTTGCGGCGGGTGAGGCATCGCCGCTGCGGCCACCCGCGCGTCGCGAGGAGCCGGGACGGCTCAGTGCGTCACCTCGTCGTCGAAGCGCACGTGGGTGACCACCATATCGGCGCCCTGGAAGCCGGTACGGCGCACGTGCTCGATGATGCTGCGCACGAGTGCCCGCTGGTCCGCGGACGGACAGTCGATGAGCAGCCGTTCCAGACCGTTCTGCAGCACGCCCAACGAGGTGAACCCGGCACGGGACAGCGCCGCGGTCAGCACCACCGGGTCCTGGCCGTCGGGGACGGCGTAGGACAGCGTGGACGAGGCGGGCTGCCGGAGCCGGGCCTCCTCGCGGGCTTCGTCGAAGGTGACTCTGCGCAGCTCCCACATGAGAGCCCAGGTCACGACCGCGACACCGAACAGCGCCAACACCAAAGCCAGCATGGCTACCTCCCAGGACCCGAGAAGGGCGAGCCCCGGAGTCCGGCCAACGTCGTCGGGCGCCGGTGCTCCTTTGTGGCAACGCTGCCCGACGACTGTCCCCCAGTCGAGGGTCATGAGTACTACGTCCAGGACCGGTGGTCCCGGACCTGCCGGCCCTCGGAGGCGGAGGCGGCTGTCAGGCCAGCATGACGAACGCGAGGGTGAGCGCGGTGACCAGCACCATCAGCACCGCGGCGGCGAGCAGCACCGTGCGCAGCACCGCCTGCGGGCTGAACTTCCCGCCGACCGCGCTGATGCCGATCAGCACCACCACCGGCGCCACGCTGTTCCCGACGTTCGCGCCCGCGGTCTGCGCGGCCAGCAGCCAGGTGGCCGGCACGTGCAGCAGCCCGGCCACCTCGGCCTGCAGCGAGGCCAGCAGCGCGTTGGAGGACGTGGTGGACCCGGTGAGGAACGAGCCCAGTCCCCCGATCAGGCCGGACAGCGCCGGGTAGGCCGACCCGGTGGCTCCGACCGCACCTCGGGCGAGCGTCGAGATCATCCCGGAGTCGATCATCACCGTGGTGGCGCAGGCCAGCGCCAGGATGCTCACCGAGGTGGACTGCACCGAGGAGAACCAGGCCCGGGCCAGCTCCCCCGCCGGGCGGCGGTGCCAGAGCCCCACCGCCCGGTAGGTCAGGTAGCCGAGCACGCAGGCCAGCAGCAGGTAGGTGCCCGGGTGGGTGAGCAGCTTCAGCGGGGTGTAGCCGGACACCGCGGGCGCGTGCCAGCCCAGCCCGGTCGAGGTCCCCGGGAAGCTCGGCCCCCAGGCCAGGTGATGGTCCGCCCAGGCCCGCGACGGTGGGATGAGCAGCACCAGCAGCGCGGTGCCGAGCAGGTAGAGGTACGGCGAGACCAGCCACACCGCCCGGCGGCGGGACTCCCCGGCCCCGGGGTCACGTTCCGCGGTGGTCACCGCCGCTGCGGTGCCCGAGCCGGACGTGGAAGGCCCGTCCGCGGAGAGCCGGTGGATTCCAGCCGGTGGAGACCACTGCTGCGCTCGCTCCTCGGCCACCGCCGCCCGCCCGTCGACCACCGGCGCGGCGGTACGACGCCGCCGGGTGAGCGCCGAGAGCACCAGCGCGCACGCGAACCCGACCGCGCCGGCGGCCACCGAGCCGACCGCCGGCACCACCGAGGTGACCCCGTAGAGGGTGGCAGCCATCGGAAGCCCGGCGACGAGCAGCAGCGGCAGTCCGTCCCGCAGCCCGGCGAGCCCCCCGTCGAAGACCAGCACCAGGCCGCCGGCCACCAGGCAGTTCACGCCGAGCAGCAGCGCGGCGTGGTGGGCGAAGGCCACACCGGCGGCCGGGGACAGGTGCGCGGTCAGCTCCGCCATGTAGTAGGAAGAGCCCATCGACCCGAAGGTGACCGACCAGTGGTAGCCGACCAGCGGGTAGGCCACCGCCTTCTCCCGTCGCCAGCCCGAGGCCACCAGCAGCGGCGCGGCCACCGCGATCGGGGTGCCGAACCCGGCCACGCCCTGCACGAACGACGGCAGCAGCCAGGCCAGCACGAGCAGGTTCTCGCTGCGGTTGGGGAACAGGTGCTGGAACAGGCCGCCGATCCGATCCAGGCCACCGCGCTCGGCGATCCGGTAGAGCAGCATCGCCGGGAAGACCACGCACAGGATCCAGGCGCCCAGCCACAGCCCCTTCCCGAACGCCACGCCGAGGGTGGGTCCGCCCGCGCGGAACACCGCGAGGGCGAGCAGCGCGGTCAGGACGGCGACCAGTACCGATGCGGTCTTGGTCTTCACCCGGCCACTGGTGACCAGCCCGAACAGGGCCAGCACCGGGGCGACCGCGGCGAACCAGTGCCCCGGGGTGACCGGGGGGGTCACCGACCGGCCTTCGCGGTCCCGTCCCCGGGCACGTCTGCGGCCTCGTCCGGGAGCGCGGTGCCCTCAGCGGAGCTCTGCTTGTGGAAGGCCCGCACGGTCTGTGAGGTGTGCCAGCGCATCACCCGGGCCGCCTGCTCCTCGTCGTGCCGCTCCAGGGCCTCGATCAGCTGGTCGTGCTCGTCCCAGGAGTCCAGCCCCCGGCGTCGTACCAGCGGCCGGTAGAACCAGCGCACCCGCTGGTCGAGGGAGTGGATGTGGTCATACAGCAGGCCGACCCCGCTCAGCCGCGCCACCAGATGGTGCAGGGCGGAGTTCTCCGCCACCACGGTGGGCACGTCCCCGGCCGCCACGGCGGCCCGGCCGCGGGCGCAGATCTCCCGCATCTCGGCGACGTCCTCGGCGGTGACCCGGGAGGCGGCCAGCCGCGCCCCCTCCGACTCCAGGGCGGTGCGTACGGCGAACACCTCCTCGGTCTCCCGGCGGGTGGGCTCGTGCACGAACGCACCGCGACCGGGACGCAGCTCCACCCAGCCCTGGTTGGCCAGCGCCTGCAGCGCCTCCCGCACCGGCCCCCGGCTGACGTTGAGCCGCTCGGCCAGCTCCGACTCCACCAGGTGCTGGCCGGGAGCGAGCGTGCGCACCACGATCAGCTCGCGCAGCGCCTCGAGCACCCGGTCCCGCAGCGGCCCCGGCCGGTCGACCGGGGAGAGGTCGGGGAAACCCTCGCCTGTTCGGCTTCGTGCCATCGCTCAGCGTCCCACGGCGTAGCCCTGCATGCCGCGTGGGTTCGCGCCCGCGTGCAGCAGCCCGTCCTGGTCCCGGCTGACCGCGGAGAGCCGGCCCAGCGACCACGGGTCCTCCACCGACAGCTCGTGCCCGCGCTCGCGGAGCCGGGCCAGCGTGTCCTCGGCGAACCGGGACTCCACGTGCAGCCGGCCGGGGTGCCGCTCGCGCGGGTAGAACGAGGACGGGAAGTGGCTGCTGTGCCAGGCCGGCGCGTCGATGGCCTCCTGCAGGTTCATGCCGCCGTGCACCAGCCGCAGGAACAGCAGCAGCGACCACTGGTCCTGCTGGTCGCCACCGGGGGTGCCGAAGGCAAGCCAGGGCCGGCCGCCGCGCAGCGCCAGCGACGGGGTGAGCGTGGTGCGCGGCCGTTTGCCGGGGGCCAGCGACGACGGCAGCCCCTCCTCCAGCCAGAACATCTGGCCTCGGGTGCCCAGCGGGAAGCCGAGCCCGGGCACCACCGGCGAGCTCTGCAGCCAGCCGCCGCTGGGGGTCGCCGAGCAGAAGTTGCCCCAGCGGTCCACCACGTCGACGTGGCAGGTGTCGCCGCGGGTCTCGCCGTTGGAGCGCACGGTCGGCTCGCCGACCGCGCCGCTCCCCGCGGCCAGCTCCGGGTCGCCCGGCGCCGGCAGCCGGGGCAGCGCAGGGGTGCGCCCGTCCGGGCTGCCCGGCCGCAGCTCCCCCACGTCGGCCAGGTCCCCGACCAGGGCGCGGCGTTCGTCGTTGTAGGCCACGGACAGCAGCGTGCTCAGCGGAACGTCGGTGAACCTCGGGTCGCCGTACCACGCCTCCCGGTCGGCGAAGGCGAGCTTGGCCGACTCCACGACCAGGTGCACCAGCTCGGGGCCGACCGGGTCCAGGGCGTCCAGGTCGAAGCCCTTCAGGAGCGCGAGCTGCTGCAAGAACACCGGTCCCTGGGTCCAGGGCCCGGCCTTGAGCACCGCGTAGTCGCCGTAGTCCAGGGACACCGGCTCCTCGACGGTGGCCCGCCAGCCCGCCATGTCGTCGTAGCCCAGCAGTCCGCCGTGCGGCTCGCCGGAGACGTCCATCACCTGCGCCGAGCCGGTGAACTTCGCGATGGTCTCGGCCACGAAGCCACGGTAGAACTCCCGGCGGGCCGCCTCGATCTGCGCCTCCCGGTCGGTGCCGGCGGCCTCGGCCGCGTCCAGCACCCGCTGGTAGGTCGCGGCCAGGTCGGGGTTGGTGAACAGCGCGCCGGGCGTGGGCGGCCGGCCGTGCGGCAGCCACAGCTCCGCGGAGCTGGTCCAGTGCTCGGTGAACAGGTCGTGGACCGTCTCCACCGTCGAGGACACCCGGGGCAGCATCGGGAAGCCGTGCCGGGCGTAGCCGATCGCGTAGCCGAGCACGTCGCCGAGCCGCTTGGTGCCGTAGCGCTCCAGCAGGGTCAGCCAGCCGTCGAACGCGCCCGGCACGCACGCCGGGAGCAGGCCGGTGCCCGGGACCAGCCTCAGGCCCAGGTCCTCGAAGGCGTCCAGGGTCGCCGCCTGCGGGGCGGTGCCCTGGCCGCAGACCACGAACGGCTGGTCGCCGCGCGCGTCCCAGCCGATGATCGGCACCTCGCCGGCCGGGCCGTTCAGGTGCGGCTCGACCACCTGGCACACGAACCCCGCGGCCGCGGCGGCGTCGAAGGCGTTCCCGCCGGACTCCAGCACCGCCATCCCTGCCTGGGACGCCAGCCAGTGCGTGGAGCCCACCATGCCGAACGTGCCGGCGAGCTCAGGCCTTGTGGTGAACAACCGGGTCTGCTCCTCTCGTGATGTCGGGGGCCGTGCCGTCCCCGCGGACGAGGTGGCACGCCGTGTGGTGACGGTCGCTGAGGTGGTCGACCAGCTCCGGGTCGGTCTCCTGGCACAGCGGCAGCTTCGCGACCGGGCAGCGGGTGTGGAACCGGCACCCGGACGGCGGGTTCACCGGGCTGGGGATGTCGCCGTCCAGCAGCACCCGGCGCCGCTCCCGTTGCAGCACCGGGTCGGGCAGGGGTACGGCGGACAGCAGCGACTGCGTGTAGGGGTGCCGCGGGTTCTTGAACAGCTCCTCCCGGCCGGCGTGCTCGACCAGCCGGCCCAGGTACATCACCGCGACCCGGTTGCACAAGAACTCCACCGTGGCCAGATCGTGCGCGATGAACAGGCAGCTGAACCCCATGTCCCGCTGCAGGTCGAGCAGCAGGTTGATGATCGAGGCCTGCACGGACACGTCGAGCGCGGAGAC
This sequence comes from uncultured Actinomycetota bacterium, assembly GCA_963839365.1. Classification (GTDB taxonomy): domain Bacteria; phylum Actinomycetota; class Actinomycetes; order Propionibacteriales; family Nocardioidaceae; genus DASSKA01. The sequence continues at coordinate 68,677 of CAWIUT010000010.1, read as the reverse complement.
CGGCTCGTCGGCGATCAGCAGGCTGGGGCTGAGCACCAGCGACCGGGCCAGCCCGACCCGCTGCCGCTGGCCGCCGGACAGCTCGTGGGGGTAGCGGCTGTGCATCTCCGGGGCCAGCCCGACGCGTTCGAGCATCTCCCCGACCATGGTGCGCGCCCTCTTGCCGCGCGCGATGCCGTGCATCCGGATCGGCTCGGCCACCACGTCGCTGATCTGCATCCGCGGGTTCAGCGACGAGTAGGGGTCCTGGAACACCATGTGCACCTGCCGGCGCAGCGGCCGCAGCTGCCGCTCCGCCAGGTGCGAGACGTCCCGCCCGTGCAGCCGGATCTCCCCGGCGGTGGGCTCCAGGAGCCGGACGATGCACTTGCCCACGGTGGACTTGCCGCTGCCGGACTCGCCGACCAGGCCGACCACCTCACCGGGCTCGATGGTCAGGTCCACCCCGTCGACGGCGTGCACCCGGCCGCCGCCGCGGGTGCGAGGGATGTCGAAGTACTTGCGCAGCCCGCGCACCTCGAGCACCGGGTCGCTCATGCTTGCACCGCCTCTCTGCTGCGGTCGACGTGGGCGGGTCCGGGATGCACGCAGGCCGCCTCCTGGCCCGGGGCGGTCTCGACGAGGGGCGGCATCTCGACCAGGCAGGGCTGGTCGGCGCGTGGGCAGCGCGGCGCGAACACGCACGCCGTCGGCGGCTGGTGCAGCGTCGGCACGATCCCGGGGATCTCGGTGAGCCGGTCCTGGGCGTCGGCCAGCACCAGGTCCGGGCGGGGCACCGAGCCCAGCAGCCCGAGCGTGTACGGGTGCTGCGGGTTGGCGAACACCGCGTCCACGGTGCCCGTCTCGGCGACGTGCCCGGCGTACATCACCACCACCCGGTCGGCGATGTCGGCGACCACCCCGAGGTCGTGGGTGATGATCACCACCGAGGTGCCCAGCTCCTCCCGCAGGTCGCGCATGATGTCGAGGATCTGCGCCTGGATGGTCACGTCGAGCGCGGTCGTCGGCTCGTCGGCCAGCAGCACCTTCGGGTTGCAGGCCACCGCCATCGCGATCATCACCCGCTGCCGCATGCCGCCCGACATCTGGTGCGGATACTCGTCGACGCGGGTGGCGGCGGCCGGGATGCGCACCAGGTCGAGCAGCTCGACCGCGCGGGCCCGCGCCTGCCTGCGGGACATCCCCTCGTGGCGGCGCAGCACCTCGCCGATCTGATGGCCGACGGTGAACACCGGGTTCAGCGAGGTCATCGGCTCCTGGAAGATCATCGAGATCTCCCGGCCGCGGATGCCGCGCAGCTCGCGCTGTCCCAGGCCGGTGATCTCCCGGCCCTGCAGCCGGATGCTGCCGGTGCGGGTCGCGGTCGGGGGCAGCAGGCCGAGGGTGGCCATCGCGGTCATCGACTTGCCGCAGCCGGACTCGCCCACCAGGGCGAGCACCTCGCCGGCGTCGACGGCGAACGAGACACCGTTGACCGCGAGCACCGCCCCCTCGTCGGTGTCGAACCTGACCCGGAGGTCCTCGACCTCCAGTCTGGGGTGGTGTGGCTGGCTCATGAGCCCATCCTCACGTCGAGCACGTCGCGGAGTCCGTCTCCGAACAGGTTGAAGGACAAGGTGGTCAGGGCGATCGCCAGGCCGGGGAGCAGCGCGAACCAGGGGGCCTGGGAGACGTACTGCTGGGCGTCGCTGAGCATGGTGCCCCACGCAGCGGTGGGTGGCTGCACGCCCAGCCCCAGGAAGGACAGCACCGCCGCGCCGATGATGGCCGCCGGGATCGCGACGGTGATCTGCACGACCAGCGGGCTGAGGATGTTCGGCAGCATGTGCCGGAACAGGATCACCCGGGTGGGCGCCCCGTTGATCACCGCTGCCTGCACGTACTCCTGCTCCCGCAGCGACAGCACCTCGCCGCGCGCGATCCGCACGAACATCGGCACCTGCGAGACCGCGAGGGCGATCGCCGCGTTGATCAGCGACGGGCCCAAGATGGCCGCCAGCCCGACCGCGAGCACCAGGAACGGGAAGGACAGCACCACGTCGGTGATCCGCGACAGGACCGGGTCGACCCAGCCGCGGTAGTAGCCGGCGATCATGCCCAGCGGCACCGCGACCACGACGGCCAGCAGGGTGGCCAGCACACCGGCGGTGAGCGAGACGCGGGTGCCGACGATCAGCCGGGACAGCAGGTCGCGGCCCACGTCGTCGGTGCCGAGAAGGTGGCCGGCGCTGCCGGGTGGCTTGAGGATCGCGTTGTAGTCGGAGGCGTTCGGGGCGTACGGCGCGAGCAGCGGCGCGAACAGCGCGACCAGCACCACGATGCACACCCCGAGCAGCCCGACCACAGCGGTGGGCCGGCGGGCGAACCGGCGGCGCAGCCGGCTCCCCCGGCGGGCCGGCGCGACGGTGGCGGTGGCGGCGACGGACGTCATGCGGGGTCCCCTCGGAAGCGCGAGCGAAGTGAGCGGTTTCGTGGGGTGCTCATGCGGGGTCCCCTCGGAAGCGCGAGCGAAGTGAGCGGTTTCGTGGGGTGCTCATGCGGGGTCCCCTCGGAAGCGCGAGCGAAGTGAGCGGTTTCGTGGGGTGCTCATGCGGGGTCCCCTCGGAAGCGCGAGCGAAGTGAGCGGTTTCGTGGGGTGCTCATGCTGAACCTCCCGAGACCCGGATGCGGGGGTTGAGCAGGGAGTAGCAGATGTCGGTGAGCAGGTTGGCCAGGATGTAGCCGGTGGCGGTGATCAAGATGACGCCCTGCAGAGTCGGGTAGTCACGGCTGAACACCGAGTCGATGGTGAGCTTGCCGATGCCGGGGATGATGAAGATCTGCTCGGTGATCACCGCCCCGGAGATCAGCACCCCGAGCTGCAGGCCGAGCACGGTGACGACGGTGATCAGGCTGTTGCGCAGCGCGTGCATGCCGATCACCACTCCCTCGCTCATGCCCTTGGCCCGGGCGGTGCGGATGTAGTCCGCGCCCAGCGACTCGAGCATCGCGGAGCGCATCTGCCGCATCACCACGGCGGCCAGCCCGATGCCGAGCACGGCGGCGGGCATGATCATGTGGGCGAGGTTCGCGCCCGGGTCGGTCAGCGGCACGAACCCCGAGGCCGGCAGCCACTGCAGGTTGACCGCGAAGGCCAGGATGAACAGGATCCCCAGCCAGAAGTGCGGCACCGACAGGCCGGCGATCGCGGTGGTGCTGGCGACGTAGTCGGCGATCGAGCCGCGTCGCACCGCCGCCAGGATGCCGACCGGGAGACCGATCGCCACCGCGATCACCATCGCGAGCACCGTCAGCTCCAACGTGATCGGGATCCGCTCGAGCAGGGTCTGCGTCACCGACAGCCCGGTCTTCGGCGAGGTGCCGAGGTCGCCGTGCACGGCGTGGTCGATCCACACGGCGTACTGCACCGGGAGCGGCTTGTCCAGTGCGTACTCGTGCCGGATCGCCTGGATCACCTTGGGGTTCGGGTTCTCCGCCGAGAGCGCGACGGCCGGGTCGCCGGGCAGCGCCCGCACCCCCGCGAACACCACGATGGTCGCGATGAACAGCGTGAGGAGCGAGGCGCCCACCCGGCGCAGGATGTACCACTTCACCGACTCAGCCCCCGAGCGAGGCGTTCTTCAGCCGGATCAGCCCGTCGGCGTAGTACTTGATGCCGTGGACCGAGGACGAGTAGCCCATCACCATCTTCGGGAAGTAGAGGTAGATGATGTTGTTGTCCTTCAGGAAGTCCTGGCTGAGCTTGGTGAAGATCTGCTTGCGCTGAGCCTGGTCGGTGGTGGCCCGCTCCTGGGCGAGCAGCTTCTGCACGTCGCTGTAGTTGGCACCGCTGTAGTTCAGGGTGCTGGTCGGGTCCCAGAACGGTGCGATGTTCGCGTCCGGGTCGAGCCGGCCGGACCAGCCGACCTGGAAGGCCTGGAACTTGCCCTGGCCGGCCTGGTTGAGCGCGGTGGTGAACTCGGTGGGCGCCACGTGCACGGCGAAGCCGGCCTTCTTGGCCATCGACTGGATCACCGTGCCCAGCTTCGCGGTCTCGCTGTCGTCGGCCTGCACGAGCAGGTTCACGTTGATCGGGGTCTGCACCCCGCTCTGCTTCACAAGCTGCTTGGCCTTGGCGACGTCCGGCTTGGGGCAGGAGATGTTCGGTGCCAGGGGGCTCACCGGGGAGATCGGTGTGCAGCCGGGCTGGTACTGGCCGTCGAAGACCACCTTGTTGATGATGTTGCGGTCCAGGGTGTCCGCGAACGCCTGCCGCAGCTCCGGGTGCTGGGCCAGCGGGTTGTCCGCCGGGGTGCTGCTCGGCTTGCCCGCGCCCTTGGTGTTGGAGACGTTGAGCGTGATGCCCTGGTAGCCCAGTGACGTCACCGGCCACAGCTTGATGTTGCTCTGCGACTTGAGGGTCTGCACGTCCGGCGGGGCCAGCCGGTCGGCGATCTGGATGTCACCGGAGCGCAGGTTCGCCGCTCGCACGTTGGGCTGGGTGACGACGATGAACTTCACGCCGGCGAGGTGCACCTGGGACTTGTCGTAGTAGTACTTCGACTTGACCAGGTTGATCTGGTCCGAGGAGGGCCGGCTCTGGAAGGAGAACGGCCCGACACAGACCGGGTCGTTGGAGAACTTGTCCCCCAGCTTGGACAGCTGCTTCGGGGACAGGATCATCCCGGAGCGGTCGGCGAGCACCGCGGTCAGCGGGCTGTAGGGCTGCTTGAGCTGGATCTTGACCGTGGACGGGTTGACCGCGGACACCGACTTGACCGCGGACAGCTCGGAAGCCCGCGCCGACTTCGGGTCGGTGAGGTAGTGGTTCAGCGTGGTCTGGACGGCGTTCGCGTCGAAGGTGGTGCCGTCGTTGAACTTCACGCCCTGCCGCAGCTTGATCGTGTAGGTCTTGCCGTTGTTGCTGACCTGCGGCATCGAGGCGGCCAGCTGCGGGACGAGCTTCAGGTTGTTGCCGACGTCGTACAGCTTCTCGCACATGTTCGCGAACACGATGCGGCCGACGTACGTCGCCGCCGTGGTCGGGTCCAGCGCGTCGGGGGCCTCGGCGAGCCCGACGGTGACGGTGCCGCCGTTCTGCTGGGCGCCACCCCCTCCACCGCCTCCGCCGCCGGAGTCGGAGCTGGGGTTGGAGCCCGCAGGCTGGCTGCAGGCAGTGGCCGTGAGGCCGAGGGTGACGATCAGGGCCAGCGAGGCCGTGAGGCGCCGGCGCAAGGGCTTGCCAGACATCGGATGCTCCCGTGTAGTCGGTTCCGAGATGGCAAACAGCAAACTGTAAACAATCTGCGACGTCAACCCCTTACGCCCGGAATTCGCATGGATTGGTGCGGGCACGCGCCAGCGCCCCGCGCGACACTGGGCACGACACGGGGCACGACATGGGGCACGCAGGGCGCAAGAAGGGATGCAGGCCCTGAACGGATAGCCCCCCGCAGCTACCCGTTCAGGACCTGCGGCACGAGGCCCGTGATCTTGGCGATCTTCCGGAAGTACGGACGGGCTCCGAGAACCTTCACGTCGCGACCGGCCTCTGTGTGCGCGACGCACAGCCGGTGCACGGCCCGCAGCCCCGCGACGTCACAGAACTCCAGCTCGTCGAGGTGCACGTGCACCTCGGTCACGTCCCCGGAGCTGAGTCCGGTATCCGAACCGAGCTCTTCGAGGCAGGCGAAGTCGAGCTCTCCTCGCAGCCGCAGGATCAGGCACGGCGGCTCTTCGACGACATCGACGACGAATGCTGCCGATGGATGCGTGAGCCACGCCAAGCTGGGCACCCCCAGAGGTGGCCCGGCGTCCCCGATTCGAGAGCCGGTGGTTGGACTCTACTCGGGACCGGTAGGAAGCACTCTAGCGATCACGGCGCGCAAACGCGAAAAGTGCGACGCCCGTCGGAGGGGCCGCGAGCTCTGCCGCCCGGCCCGACGGCGGACGGTGGGTGACCTTCGGCTCCTGCGCCCGGCCGTGCCGGCACCGATGGTGGAGATGTGCTGAACGGCGATCTCCGACTGGGCCTACCTTGCCTCGGCCTGGCGGTGCTGGCCGCCTGCACGGTGGCCCCGACCGTGCCGTCTGCACCCGTCGGGCCGGTCCCGCAGACCGCCTCCGCCGCGGTTGTCCTGCCCTCCGGGGTCCGCGCCGGAGCCAGCGCCTGGACCGCGGTCTCGGTGGCCACGCTGTGGCGCTCCCCGTCCTCGCCCCGCCCGGTGGACCGGCCGGCGCTGGCACGCCCGGCCCGGATCCGCGCCTGGCTCGCGCACCTGACGCTCGCGCAGCGGCGCGACCTCAACGGCCGTGCCGATACCCAGACGCTGCTCGGCGAACGGGTCCGGGTGCTGCGCGTGGACGGCCGGTGGGCCAAGGTGGCGGTGCCCGACCAGCCGACTCCGGGGAGCCGGCGGGGCTACCCCGGTTGGGTGCCGCTGCGGCAGCTGACCGGCCGGCACCCCCCGACCTCCGCTGAGCTGGCGACCGTCACCGCGCGGACCACCTGGCTGCGCAGTGACGACGCCGCGGCGACGCGGACTACCGAGATCAGCTTCGGCACCGAGCTGCCTTCGCTCGGCACCAGCGGTGGATGGGTCCGGGTCCGCACCCCGCTGGGCGCCGTACGACGGGTGGCCGCGACCGCGGTGGCGGTGCATCCACCCACCCGGCCCGCGCTGGCCCCCACCCGGAGGGGGCTGGTGCACACCGCACAGTCGTTCACCGGGCTCGACTACCTGTGGGCCGGGGTGTCCCGCTTCGGCGTCGACTGCTCCGGGTTGGTCTGGGCCGACTACCGCGTGCACGGCATCGTGATTCCGCGTGATGCCGCACCCCAGTCGGTCCGCGGCACGCCGGTGCGGTTCGCCGCACTTCGTCGAGGGGACCTGATGTTCTACGCCAGCGGCGGCGTCGTCCACCACGTGACCATGTACGCCGGCCGCCACCGGATGGTGCAGGCCCCGCACACGGGCAGTGCGGTGCAGACGGTGCCGGCGTCCCGGGTCGGTTTTGCCGGGGCGCGCCGCTACCTGGGGTGACGGGCGCGGCGCGGCCGGAGGGCTCAGCTGCTGGTCCGTCCGCCCGGGTGCTCGGCGAAGTCCTTGCTGCGGATCAGCGCGAAGGCGACCACCCCGGCGACGAAGCTGATGATCGCGGCGACCAGCAGGATGTGGTTCAGGGCACTGGTGAAGCCGCCCCGGGCGACATGGCCGAGCAGTGCCTGCTCGGCGTGGCTGTGCGCGTGCCGGAACAGCTGCTCGGCATGTCCGCTGCGCAGCGCGTCGGCGATCTGCCCGCCCCGCGCGTGCAGCGGGGTGCCGGCCACCAGCTGCTGCACCGCGCCGGTGAGCCGGGTCGCGAACAGGGTGCCCAGCAACGCGATACCGGTGGCGATCCCGACCTGGCGGAACGTGGAGTTGATCCCCGAGGCCATCCCCGCGCGGCGTGGCTCGACGACCCCGACCGCTGTGGAGGCGAGTGGTGGGTTCACGAGACCGGTGCCGATGCCGGCAACCACCAGGCCCGGGATGAGGTGGGTCCAGCCCGAGCTCGCCTGGAGGCCGCGCATGAGCAGCAGCCCGGCACCGACCAGGACCAGCCCGACGCCGATCAGCGCTCGGATCGGCACCCGGGAGGTGAGCCGGCCGGCCAGCCCGGACACGGCGAGGATGGCCCCGGACAGGACCAAGAGCCGCAGCCCGGTCTGCAACGCGCTGTAGCCGAGCACGTCCTGCAGGTAGAGGACCAGGTAGAGCAGGGTCGAGAAGATGCCGGCGGAGATGCCGAAGGCGGCGACGGCGCCGCCGGAGAACGTCGGCAAGGCGAACAGCGACAGGTCGAACATCGGGTGCCGGCCGCGCGCCTCCAGGACCACGAACACCGCCAGCAGCACGGCCGCGGCGGCGAAGCATGCGATCACGGTGGTGTCGGTGAAGCTGCTCCGCCCGGCCTCGATCAGCGCGTAGACCAGGCAGGCCAGTGCGGAGGTGAACAGCACGAAGCCCACCCAGTCCGGCCGGGCTGCGTGCCGCTCCCGCGACTCGGCGACGCGCAGCAGCGTCAGCACGAACGCCAGCAGCCCGATGGGCAGGTTGACGAAGAAGATCCACCGCCAGGAGAGTCCGCTGACGAGTCCCCCGCCGAGCACCGGCCCGATCGCCACCGCGACGCCGGTGACCGCGCCCCACACCCCGAAGGCCACGCCCCGCTCGCGGCCGCGGAACGCGTTGGCCAGCAGGGCCAGGGACACCGAGAACATCACGGCTCCGCCGATGCCCTGCAGCGCCCGGGACAGCTCCAGCATCAGTGTCGACCCGGCGGCGCCGCAGAGCAGCGAGGCGCCGGTGAACACCACCAGACCGGCCAGGTAGAGCCGCCGCCGGCCGTACATGTCCGCCAGCGACCCGGAGGTCAGCAGCAGCGAGGCGAGCGTCAGCGCATACGCGTCGACGACCCACTGAAGGTCGGAGAAGGTCGACCCCAGGGCGCTTTGGATGTCGGGGAGGGCGACGTTCACGATCGTGATGTCGAGCAGCAGCATGAACGTGCCCAGGCAGACCGCTGCCAGCGTCCACCACTTCGCGGCGTCCGCCGCTCCGGTGTCGGCAGCATCGGTGGTCGCGGGTCGCGCGGTCGCGGAGCGGTCGGCCATGCCGACCAGCCTACGGAGCGCTAGGGACGGCAGCCGGCGCTGGTCTGGGCCCCCAGGTGCAGTGGCGCGGTCGCCGCCGCCCGGGACTGCGCGGTGGTGATCTTGCCGGTGGCGACCAGCCGGCCGAGCACGTAGTGCTGCCGCGTCCGAGCCAGCGCCAGGTGCCGTAGCGGGTCGTACGCCGAGGGTGCCTGGACCAGACCCGCCAGCATGCTGGCCTGCCCCCAGCTCATCGCCCTGGGGGGCACCCCGAAGTAGCCGCACGCCGCGTCGTACAGGCCGTAGAAGTCGTGACCGAAATAGACGGTGGAGGCGTACATGCGCAGGATCTGCGCCTTGCTGTAGTGCAGGTTGAGCTTGACCGCCAGCACCACCTGCTCGACGTCGTTGCGGAAGCCGCCGTGCCCTCCGGTGTACAGCTGCTTCGCCAGCTGCTGGCTGATCGTGCTGCCGCCGGGGTCGACATGGCTGCCGGTGACCGTCAGCCAGCCGGCCCGGGCGATGCCCACCGGGTCGACGCCGGGCTCGGTGTAGAACCGGGAGTCCTCACTGGCCACGATCGAGTCCGCGAACCGTCGGGGCACCGGCGCCCCGACGTGCGAGGCACCGTGATGGAGGGCGGATGCGCGCACCAGGGCCTGCGCGTCCCACACCGAGGGGGTCACGGCGTACAGCGCTCCGGCGGCACCGACGGCAATGACCAGCAGGACGACCCCGGTCAGCAGCCCCCGGCGCAGCCACCCGCGACGCCGCCGCCCCGGGCCACGCCGGGTCGACGGCGGGCCGGGCGGCCGCTGGGCGAGCTGCGCAGTGGAGCGCACAGCTACTCCTTTCACGTGGCAGGCGGCGCGTTCGGGCGCCCGGCCCCAGTCTGGGGCCCGTGACTGAGATCCGCCTGAAGGCTGGCCCGGGCTAACCCAAGGACTCGAGCACGTCGGCGGCCCGCCGCCGGTCTCGTCGCCGGACCAGGATGCGGGCGTCGACGAGACCTCGGGTCACCGGGTCGAACGACTCGTTGACCAGGCACTCGATGTCCTCGTCCTCCAGCACGGCCCGCAAGAACTCGGAGCGCCACAGGGGAACGATGACGAGGGTCGCGAACTCGTCCTCGCCCGGCTGGCCGAGCGCGGCCAGCATCCTGCGCCACCTGCTCACGGGCCGGCGGACCGTCCGGGAGGCGATTCGCGTCCCCGGCGCGCAGCGGCGGCATCAGGTCGCGTCACTGCGACCGCGCCTTCTCCGCCGGTCGCCACACACCGAGCGGCGCGCCGACCGCCCTGGGGGCCTCGTCGGCCCATGGTTCGGACTGGTGGCTCACCACGCGTCCACTTTCCCACGTGCCGCCGCGATGTCGGCCTGGATCCACCGGCAGATGACCTCGACCACGTAGTCGCGCTCACGCTGGTCGAGCTCCCGACCCTTCGGTATCGCATGCCACTTCTCCAGGCAACCGCGGCAACAGGTAGCCGTGGCGTGCTGGGCGACGAAGACCGGGTGGCCACGGTACGGCGTCTGCCGGCCGTCCTTGGCGGGGGCCGCGGGCGCCAGCCGCTTGCCGATCAGGTCCTGAGCGTGCAGACGGATGGTCGGCATGCCGCGCAGATCCACGATCGCGCGGTCGCGCCCGCGGACGTGGAACCGAGAGCGGAACCGCTGGCGGGTGATCCGTGCGAGGCGGGCGTCGAGCTCATCCACGGCTCATCACGCTACGCCCGCACCCAAGCGGAGCGGACCCGCGCCCGACCGTTCCTAGTGCCCGGTTCGTCGCCGAAGGAACCAGGTGAGGATGGCGAGGCCGGCGATCACGATGACCGTCTCCGTCACCACGATGAGCACCACGCCTGATCCCCTCCTCCCGACATCCGCAGGGCGGCGGGGCCAGGAAGGGGCTCCTGGTCTCCCGCCAGCAGTCATCCTGCGCCGGGACGGGCGCCTTGCACAGGGGTCTCGCGCGAATCTTCGCCGCCTCTCAGCCTTGGGATGGAGGGCGGTCTGAGCAGAAGGGCGGGAGGCTGAGCACGCCGCTGCGAGGTGCGCTCCTGGCCTCCCGCCCGCCGCGACCGACGAGACTGTCCCGGTGCGCCGCGCGAGCCGCAGGGGCAGTCGGCTCGAACCGGCAGGAACAACCTCGTCGGGAACAGGGAGCACACCAGGTGGTTGGTGAACGTGGTGTGCGGCCAGCGGTAATCCTGTGCCCGTCAGGGCCGTGGGAGAAGGGTTTGGCGGCGAATCTTCGCCGCTTCTCAGGGTTGCCGGCCCGATGGGCCGACCCGCCGGCCGGGCGGCCCGGATGCCGGTGTGAAGACGGCCCTCATCCTGGCAGCCGTTGCGCATCTACGACGCTGTCGCGACTCGGCCGGTGGGCCAGCAGCGGCTCGTCTTCGCGACGGATCTCATGGTCGAGGAACGCAGTGACGTAGACGCCCGTGACCGCCAGCCCGCGGCGGCCGTCGATGCCGCCGAGCGGCACCAACGCACGCAGCGGGAAGGCGAGGTAGTAGGCGGCGTAGTCGGTGAAGTTGAAGTGCTCGGACCCGTCGATGCTGTAGCACCAGGTGGGTCCCGTGCTCGCGGCGAGCAGCGAACGGGCTGACGCGCGGATGCCACGCTCCTCTGCCGTGGTTGGATGACAGGCGCCGGTGGTGCAGGAGCCGGCGGAGCCGATGATCATGAGCGGCGCGTGCAGTCCCCGGCGCACGACCGGGCCGAACGGTGTCCCGTCGAGGTCGACGGCCCCCGCGCAGCGCGTGTCGGCGGCGCAGGCCTGGATCGAGGATGCCCCTCCGAACGAGTGCCCGACGTAGCCGGTTCTGCGGGTGTCGACGTGCCCGGAGAACCACCCGGAGAACCGCCCGGAGAACCGTCCGCGGTGGTCGAGAGCAGCGACCCGGGTGGCGGCGAACCGCGCGTCTTCGGCCCAGGTCTTGATGAGCCGATTCCCGTCCTCGGTGGTGAAGTGCGAGGGGTTGCCCCGCTGGGTGCTGTGCACGGGCTGCTGGTGCAGCACGGTGAGATTGGCGCTGTAGGTGGGCGTCACGCCTGCGACCAGGTAGCCGTGGCTGGCGATGTCCTCGGCCAGAGTGGCGTACTGCGGCGCGGCCAGCCCCATGCCGGGTTCGAGCACCACGAGCGGGAACCGCCCATCAGCGACGGCAACGTGGCGCTGCGAGTGCGTGCGGATCGACTGGAGGCTGGTCTCGCCGATCCCGACCACCCCGGGGAAGTGCAGCCCCGCCCAGGCGCCGGGGGCGTAGTGCGTGCGCGGGCCCCGGGCCCGACCGTCCCGCGCCGCCGGGTACCAGAGCCAGACCGACAACGTCCGCCTGGTGTTCGGCCGAGGAGCCAGCGGATCGGTGCGCTGGTGGTCGGTCCACACGAACGTGGTCCGACCCACCGGGTACGCCCCGGTCGGAGCCGGCAGTGCATCCGGCCGGGCGTGCTGCACCGCCGCGTAGCCGACGTAGCCGCCGGCGGCGAGGACGACTGCGAGCCCGAGCGCCAACATCGCGAGAAGCATCCGGCGGGTGGACAGCCACGCGCGGCTACTCCACATGAGAATCCTCCCTCGCCTGGACGTCCGCGAGCAGGAGGTCGTGTGCCCCCGCTTCAGCCACCGTAGCTGCCCGACCTCCAGCAACTTCTGCGCTCCGCCGTGCGTCACCCCAGCGGTCGTCCGCTGCGACTGGACCGGGCTGCCATACTGCCGGGATGCCAGAGACGTGGCGGGAGAGCGCGGCTGCCGAAGCGGGCCGACGACGCCTGCGCCGCCCCCCGCGGGGCGACGTCAGCGAGCGCCTGGTCCGCCCCCTGGCCGCCGCGCTCGGGCCCGTGACCCGCCGGCTCGTCTATCCCGCGCGGGCTACGCGGCTACCGGTGGCGGGCACCACCTTCTCGATGCGGGTCTCCCGCGTGGAGCTGCGCGGTTGGGAGGTCAACCCAGGACGGAGCCGGGCGATGGTCTACTTCGGCGGAAACAGCGAAAGCATCGAGCGCCTGCGAGTCGAGCTCGAGAATCGGTTGCCCGACCACACGTGCTACCTGGTGGCCTACCGCGGCTACGGCGCCAGCGGCGGGCGACCCAGCCAGCGCGCGCTGACCAGCGACGCGCTCGCGTTGTACGACCTGGTCGCGGCGCGCCACCCCGCGACGCCGGTCGACGTCGTTGGCCGCAGCCTCGGCAGCGGAGTGGCGATGCAGCTCGCCGCCCGGCGTCCGGTGGAGCGACTGGTGCTGGTCACGCCCTTCGACAGCCTGGCCGCGAACGCCGCCGACCTCTTCCCGCGGCTACCGGCCGCCCGCCTGGTCCACGATCGCTGGGACTCCACCGCGGTAGCCGAGGACGTAACGGCACGCATCATGGTGCTGCGGGCCGGCCGAGACGCCCTGGTCCGCCCGGCGCGGACCGACAGCCTGCTCGCGGTCCTTCCGGACCACACCCGAGTCGTGCACTTCGACGAGGCGGACCACTCGACGATCGTCGAGGAGCCGGCGTACTGGTCGAACATCGGGGACTTCCTCAACGACTGAACCGCTGCCGTCCCGTCCCGGGTAGCGCGTCGGGGCGAGCCCATTCTGGTCATTGTGGGGAATCGTCACCTGGTGCTGCACTGGGGATGGCAAGGACGACGTCCGTCCCGGCCGCGACAACGGGGAGTTCGGCATGCGTCGGATAGGTGTTCTCGTCCTGGCTTCAGCGCTGCTGGTGGTCGGCCTCACGTACGCATCGGCCAGCGCGTCCGGCGGTGAGTCCTTCCGAGTCACCGCAGTCGCCAAGCAGTTCAAGGAAGTCGATGTGGCACCGAAGGGGACCAACATCGGCGACTACTACGTCTTCAGCGAAGACGTCTATCGGGGCGGTCGTAGCGTGGGTGAGCTCAACGGCGTGTGCACCTACACCCGGATCGACCCCAAGGCGAACCAAGGCAGCCAGCAGTGCCTCGCCACGGTGAGCCTGCCTCGCGGAGACCTCATGCTCCAAGGCGTCATCCGCTTCTCCGGTGTGCAGGTGAGACGGTTCACCGCGGCGGTCACCGGAGGAACGGGGCACTTCACCGGCCTCTCCGGCAAGGCGGTCGTCACTCTCGTCAGCGGAACCAGGTGGAAGGCGATCCACTTCTCGCTGACGTGAGTCCGGAGTCCGCTGCGTGGAGCGTGGAGTCAGCGACGCGCCCGACCTGATCGCCTCCGAGGAGAAGCGAATGGACACCATGGAACGGCTGCCCAGGATCGTGCGCTGGACCCTGCGGCTCGAGGAGACCACGGCTCTCGACGCACCGGTCCATGCATTGCAACCACCGATCACGGCGGTGTTCGGCACCGGCACGCGGGGTGCGGTGCTTCGGGGCGCCTGGCTCGGCCACGCCATCCACCCGGTGCTCACCGACATTCCGATCGGCACCTGGACCTCTGCCACCCTGCTTGACCTGCTGGGAGGGCCGGACATGTCCACCGCGGCCCAAAGGCTCATCGGGATCGGTGTGCTCGCCGCCGGCCCGACGGCCTGGGCCGGATGGGCCGAGTGGTCGGCGGCCGGGCCACGCGACAAGCGAGTGGGCCTGGTCCACGCTGTCACCAACGGCGTCGCCATCGGCATGTACGCGGCGTCATGGTTCGCCCGTCGACGGGGCCAACACGGCCGCGGGGCGCGGCTCGGGCTTGCAGGAGCGGGCGTGTCGGCGGTCGGCGCGTACTTGGGCGGTCACCTCGTCGAGGGCCGCAAGGTGGCGAGCCGCCATCCCGCGTACGACGACACGCCGCTCGGACCTTGAGGCGTACAGCGTCGCCACCAACACGACCAGCAGCCGTCGGTCGGCTCCAGTGCCTCACCGTGCGGCAGCTCATAGGCATCCCTGACTGCTGATGCCTCGCTCCGGGGGACCCCTGGGGCGTCGGGCTTGGAGAGCGGCCGCTTCGGGTATGGAGCAGGCGATGAACTGGCTCGCGGTGGTAGTGGCGCTCGGGGCGGCTGCGCTGTTCGCGTTGTCGACGTCGCTGCAGCATCACACCGCGACGGACACGCCCGGACATGTGCGCGGAGGCTTCCGGTTGATGGCGCACCTGCTGCGACGACCCCGCTGGCTGGCCGGTACAGCGACCAGCACCGCTGCATTCATCTTCCACGCGACCGCCCTCAGACTCGGCACGCTGACCGTCGTACAGCCGGCACTGGTGAGCGGGCTGGTCTTCACGCTGCCGGTGCGGGCGCTGATGGACCACCGGCGTCCGACCCGGCCGGAGGTGGTCGGCGCGCTGGTGACCGCCTGCGGACTGGGCCTCTTCCTGGTCGTGGCCGGGCCGGCCGGAGCCCAGGACCAGCCCCACCGGCTGATGGCCGCCATCATTCTCACGGTCGGCGCGCTGGTGGGGTTCATCTCCGCCCGCGTCGCCGCCCGAGCCGGCCGGACAAGGCTGAGCGGGTTGCTGCTGGGCTTCGCGGCCGGCGAGCTGTCCGGGCTCGCAGCCGGGGTGCTGAAGCTGACCACCAACGAGGTCGTGCAGGGCCCGCTGACGGTCTTGATGTCATGGCCGCCCTACGTGTTGGTGTTCCTGGCACTGTGGGGCCTGACCCTGAACCAGCGAGCCTACCACGCCGCACCGCTGACCGTGAGCCTGCCGGTCTTCAACGTGATCGACCCGGTGGCCGGGATGGCTTTCGGAATCCTCGTGTTCGGCGAGCGGCCTGCCCATGACCCGATCGAGGTGGCACTGGAAGCGATCGGGCTGCTCGTGATGGCCGCCGGCGCCACGTCGCTGGCCCGGCACACCCCGGAGGCCACACCACCTCACGTGTAACCCGCGCCCGTCAGGTCACCGTCCGCCGTTGGATCGCTCCGGTGAGAGCTGACTGCGGGTGGGGTTCAACGGCCCCGACGCACCGCGACGGCAGCGACGTCGTCGAGCCGACTGGGATCGTGCACCTTCTCGACCACCGTGCTCAGGCCCTCCTGGAGCGGCCCTCGGCCGAGCTCCGGCAGCGCCTGGAGCAACCGCTGCTGGCCGACGTCGATGTCCTCGCCACGCCGCTCGATCAGGCCGTCGGTGCAGGCAAGCACGAGATGTTCCGGCGGTAACGGCACGGTGACGGTGCTCCGTGGTCGCGGAACGGTCCCCAGCGGCGTGCCATCGGTGGTCGGCAGCTGCGCCGCGGTGCCGTCGGGTCGCAGCAGGACGGGCGGCGGGTGTCCGGCACTGACCATCGTCAGCTGGTCGTGCTCGGCGCCCAGCAGCAGGTACACGAGGGTGACCAGCTGGTTGAGACCGTAGGTGGCGAACATACGGTCCAGGTGTTGCAGCACCACATCGGGACTGGGGTCGAGGGCGATGTAGCTGCGGACCGCGGCGCGCATCTGCGCCATCGCCGCGGCCGCTTCGACGCCGCGTCCCATCACATCGCCGACGAAGACTGCGAGACGGCCGTCGGTGAGCGGTACGGCGTCGTAGAAGTCGCCGCCGACTTCGGTTCGCCCGGCGGGGCTGTAGTGCACCGCGATCTCCCAGCCGTCGAGGTCGGGCATCCGTGCGGGCAGGATGGCGTGCTGCAGATGCACGGCGGTTTGGCGAGTCTCGCTGTACAGCTGGGCGTTGTCGATTGCGATGGCGGCCCGCTTGCCCAAGTCCTCGGCGAAGGCGAGGTCGGACTCGGCGTAGCGACGATCGGACTCAGCGGTGACCCAGGTGAGCACACCGAGCACCCTGCCGCGGGTGGTCAGGGGCACGACCAGAGCGCTGCGCAAGTCGAGTGCGCGGGCGATGCGCAGGTGCTCCTCGTCCCTGGCGCCTTGGACGAGCAGCTCGTCGGGGATCTCGGGCATGAGCTGGCTTTGACCGGTTCGGATCGCCTCCCAGGGCCCGTTGGGGTCCCGGGGGTCGGCCGGGTACCGCCGCTCGAGGTCTATGGCGAGCTCTATCTTGGCGGGGTCCACGTGTGCGACCGCTAACCGGTGGAGGCGTTCATCCTCGAGGACGTCGATAGCACACCAGTCCGCGAAGTCGGGTACGGCGAGGTGGGCCACGCGGGAGAGGGTGGCCTGGTAGTCGAGACTGCGCGCCAGCTCGGTCGTGGCGTCGGCGAGGAACCGGATTCGCGCCGCCTGCTCGGCGGCGTCGTCCACGGCGCGAAGCCGCTCCAGCGCCTGCGCACAGCTGTCGGCCAGCAAACCGAGGAACTCCAGCTCGGCCTTGTCAAGGATTCGGCGGCCGGGGAAGGAGAAGGTAAGTACGCCGAGGATGCGCGGCCCGGCGCACAGCGGCAGGCAGGCCATCGACCGCTCCCCCGATGCGGCTCTCTCCAAGTGCGGGTAGCGGCCGTTGATCGCTGTCTCACCGACGAGAACCAGTGGCTTGCCGGAACGGACCACGTCCCCGGCCGGTGTAGGAGCGTGCACAGAGTAGGAGCCCCAGCGCTGCGCGACGCCTGTGCGGCCGCCACGAATACCGATCAGCGCCAGAGTGTCCGCCCCCTGGAGAAGGGACAAGGAGGCGACTGTGGCCCCCACCGCATCCGCGGCCTCGGAAGTGAGGATGTGAGCGACCTGGTCGATGTCCTCCGCCGTGCTGAGCTCGGCGGCCACCCGGGCGAGCTTGGTGAGCCGGTCACCGAGCCTTCGTACCTCTGCGGCATGAACCTGCTCGCTCGCCGTGTCGTCGACCAGGCAGACCAGGCCGACCAGCTCGCCCTCCCGCTGAAGCGGCGCGCAGCTCACCTCCGCGAGGCGTGGGCTGCCCTCGACACGGAGCACAGCGAGGCGACCGGTCCAGCGGGTTCCGGCGAGGACCTGGCCGATGATCTCGTCCAGGGCCCCGTGCTCGTCCGGCGGCAGCAAGGCGTGGAGCCGCGTGCTGAGGGACACCTCCTCGACCAACGACGACAACATGTGCAGACCGGTCTCGTTCGCATACAGGATGTGGCCTGCCGGGTCGGCAGCGAAGACGGCCGCATCGAGGACCGCGAGGTGATGCAAGTCCCCGAGCCAAGATGGGAAGTCGGCGGGTGGCACGACTTGATGCTCTCACGGTGTGCAGGGAGTGCCCGGCCGACTAGACCTGTTCGTTCGACGTGCAGCGCCGCGACGCCGGGCCCGGCAGCGAGCCGCCATCCCGCCGCCAGTGGAGTCACCGGCGATCCCTGGATTTTGGTTCAGGCGAGCGTGCTGGTGTCGATGACGAACCGGTAGCGGACGTCGGAGGCGAGGACTCGCTGGTAGGCCTCGTTGACCTGGTCGGCACCTCAACTGCGAAGAGCCTGTTTGCTACCGGCCGGCGCATAGACGATCGTGTAGTCGCCTGGTCGACCGTGGTGCCGTGGCGTTCTCGTTGCTCGTCGCCGTCAGCACCGTCCCGGTGCTCTCGACCGCTCCGGGCTCGGACGTCGGGGCCGTCGACGATGGTGGGTCACCGTCTCAGCGGTGACCCAGGGCCAAGACGGTGCCATGAAGGGCTGGCCGGCTCTTTCCACCGGACTGGCCAACCTCAGTGAGGCGCCGAATGCCGCTCTCGGTTCACAAAGCGCCGAGCACCTCGCTCAGCCATTCGCCCTCGTCTGCCATGTCGAGGGCGAATGGCGCCCGCAGCGCCTCCGCGGCCACGTTCGAGGTTGACGTGCCGACGGCCAGGTCGAGGCGGTGTCCGCGGACGGCGCTGATCATGTACTCGTTGCTGGGCCCATACGTGTCTGGGGTGACCAGGATCAGGTGCTTCGGCCGGTCGCTGAACATCGAGGTGAACATGCCGCTCCCGGCGAATCCGCCAATGACGTCGGCGTGTTCGAAGAGGGCCGCCTGGTCTGGGAGCTGCAGCTCTTCGGGGAGGATGATCTCGAAGCCGTGTGCCGCGAAGAGTGCTTCGACCTCGTCGCGGTTGGTGCAGCTGCGTTTCTTGTGGTGGCGGGAGCAGAAGATCCGCGAGGGATGGTTCCGCTCGGTGGCGTGGGTTCGCAGCGCGGCGCCGACGGCATCCCAGGTCTCGGTGATGCGCGGGTGAACGTAGGCAGGCATCGAGAACATCGGTGTCGCGGAGAGCAACCTCTCCACCCTTGTCGGTCCACCGATGACCTCGATGTCCGACGGATCGATCCCACCTGCCTCCAGCAATGTCAGCTCCCACTCCGCGACCTCACGTCCACGGTTGAGGGACAGCAGGACCTTGATGTCGGGGTATAGCTCTTTCGCCTGCTCCCAGGCCCACAAGCGAGACACCTGTTCGGTGAGCGCATGGCCGAAGAAGCCGCGGATCTCGTTGTCGAGGTGGAAGTAGGTCCCCTCGAGCCGGCGGCCCGGTGGCTCGTTGCTGGGAGTGACCGCGAACCGCGGCCCGGCGTCCTTCAGCGACTTGTGGGAGAGCCGCGGGGCGAGGTGATGCCGGTACGTGTCGGGACAGAGGAGTCCACGCTGGATGACAACAGACTTGGGTCTACAGGAAACGTCCAGGTACTCGCGCAGATAGAGCGCCGGCGCGCTGTAGTGCTCCTGGCTCCGGTCCTTGCGGGCGCGCCCACTCGAACGCAGGACACACCGCGAGCCGAACTCCATCGCTGGGACTGTTGCCAGGATGCGGCCACGCGAGGGATCCGCCGCCAAGGCCTCGTTCATCTCTGGTTCCCGCAACTTGACCAGTGTCCTACCTCGGCGCGTGACGCTGAGTTGCCCGTGCCCGGGTTCGATGTCTGCGACCGCTGCAGCCAGCACCTTCCGCTCAGCCTCCGGAAGGGACACGTTGTGGCCCGACGTGAGGTCGTCGAGAAACTGGGCCAGATGGTCCACAGCCTGCGGCGCAGACGCTGGAACAACGTAGCGCCCACCGTTGCGAACCAGCAGGAACAGGGCCTGAAAGCGATCGATCGCGTCGGCCGGGTCACTGCCGCCGTCGATGAGCACGTCGAGGGGGCCCATCCCCGCGAGGCGGCCATGGAGTCGCCACTCGGCCAGCTCGGGATCGACGATAACTAGCCCGCGTCCGGAGAAGTCCCCCTCAAACCTGCGTGCGACAGGGCCCTCGAGCGAAGTCAGGAGCACGACCCGAGGCCCCGGCCCCCCTTGCACCGCGCGCCGGACCGAACGCTGAAGGAGAGGGCCGGTGCGCCAACAACGGAACACTTCACGCAACCGTCGGATCCAGGCGGACCCATGCGACCGAGCCCGGTCAGGCAAGGACGTTGGGTGCACAGGCAGAACCCTAGCCACGCGACGCACGCACGGGGCACCAGGGGATCGGCGTCTGGGGCGGGGTGAGATCACCCAGAAGACCGCGCCGAACCGTGTGCCCGGGGTCCAGAAGAACACATCGGCAACCTCGAAGCTGACCTTCGCTACCGGCACCCGAGCACGAGCGATCTCCACTGCTTCGGGCGCCACATCGATGGCGGTCACCGTGTCCACAGTCCCGGCCGGTGCTTCGGTCCACAGGCCGGTCCCGCACGCGATCTCCAACACGTTTCCGGTCGGTCGCATCTCCGCGACCAGCCGCGCGATGCGCGCACGGGCCACCCTGAGACAGCCGTACGCCGTTACGTCGTTCTCCCCGGCACGGCGCCGGTGGTAGTCGACCTGCTCAGCCAGAGCCCCTGGTCACCCCCATCATCACGCACTGATGCGACCGTTCCCTTCGGTACAGCGATCCGAGCCGTCCACGATGGGGCCTGGAGACAACGCGCTCCGTCGCCCCCTGCGTGTCAGGGTGAGCTGAGTCCAGCGGTTCATAGTGAGTCCGCCTGACGCAGGCGGAGACCTCCCGCGCTCGCCGCCCGATCCTGACACTCCTGTTGGGGGTGGCGCAGCCCGCTCACCAGCAGCGCCGTCGCCGCGACCAGCACCGTGATGGTTCGGGCCAGCGCCCACCTCCCCTGTGACTACCAGCCAACCAAGCGCCAACACCCTGCGCCGACCGAGACCTACATCGAACAGGTACCTGCCGAGCGCTCGACTCGAGCCAGGGAACAACCACGCTCAGGCCTCCGGAATCACTGCACCGATATGGACAGCCCCTCTCTGGCTGAGCGGCAGGGTGGCGCGGCCAGCGGCATACGCGTCCTCCCCGCCTGTCCACGAGACCTGCAGGGTTCGTGCGATTCGGTGTAACCCGACCGGAGTGGCCAAGTACTTTCATGAGTGTGGGCGACGCTGACACCGAAGGCTTCGATGAGTTCGTCGATGCTTCCGCGCGGTCGCTGCAACGTGCTGCCTGGCTGCTGACCACCGACTGGGCGAGTGCCGAGGATCTGGTGCAGACCTCGCTGGTCATCACCTGGCAGCACTGGGTTCGGGCCAGGCAAGCGCCGACGGCGTACACGCATCGGGTGATGACGCGGACCTATCTGCGCGGGCAACGTCGCCGCTGGACCGGCGAGGCACCCACGGCCAGTCTTCCGGAGACGCCCAATGACGACGCGAGTGATGAGGTCGCCGTCGGGGTCGATGTCCGAGGCGCACTGTCGGCGCTCACACCGCAGCAGCGCGTCGCCATCGTCTGCCGCTACTTCGCAGACCTCACGGCCGAGCAGACCGCGGCGGCGATGGGCTGTTCGGTCGGCACGGTCAAGAGCCACATCGCCCGGGCACTGGCCAAGCTGCGTCAGCACCCCTCGGTGTCCGCCATCCTGGAAGGAGGGGTCAGCCGATGAACGACCAGCCCGGCGTCACCTCGGAGGAGGAGCGGCGCCTCGCCGAGTGGCTCGCAGCCGGCACGCCCGAACCGCCCCGTATGCTCACCGCCGAGGACATCGCAGCCCGGACCTCCGCGAGCCGCCCCCGGCATCGCTGGGTGCCCTTGCTCGCGGCTGCGGCCGTGCTGGTGATCATCGTGGGAGTCACGATCGGGCTCGTCCGAGCGGGGCAGAGCAGCGCGCCGGCCACCAGGCCTCCCTCCGCGCCTGCCTCGGCCTCCTCACCATCCCCGTCCCCCCCGAGAACGGCGTCGCCGCGCGCGCTACCCGCCCACCCGTGGCATGCCCAGCAGCTCGGGACCCTGCGGCTCAATCCTGACTCAACGACCGCGCTGGACGGCCGGCTCTACGGCGAAGCCAACCACGGCAGCTCGACGACGTTGTACCGCCTCGATCCAGCCACCGGCAGACCGCTCGCCCATGCCGACCACGTCGGCGGCCTTCACCCCGTCGCCGCGGCCGGCCGGGTCTGGATCCCCAGCAGCGACAAGAAGGCGGTCCTGGGCCTCGACCCGATGACGCTGGCGGTCACAACCACGGTACGAGTGCCCGTCAACACCGGCATCGCCACACAGGGCCCCGACACGGTGGTGGTCAGCGCCGACCACGAGGTCAGCTTCATCCATTCCGGGAGAGTGACGCACCAGCTCACCATCGCCCACCGGATAACGAGTATCGCGATGAGTGCCGACGGGAGCCGCCTCTACGTGGCCACCCGCACCGGCGGCCTGCCCGGTCCGGGCCAGCTCGAGACCCTCGACCCGCAGACCGGCTCAGCGGTGGGTGCTCCCGTTCGAACCGGCGAGGTCGATCTGGGTATACAGGCAACCGCCGGAGGTATCTGGTCCACCGACGCGGGCGGGATGCAGGCAGTGATCGCCTTCACGCCATACCAGGGTCACCAGTCGCCGATATACCAGGGCGGCGTCGGATCGAGTGGGGGCGGTGCCCTGACCTTCCCATCCGTCAGCGACGGCGTGGCTTGGCTGGGGTCAACCGGCCAGCTCGGCTGCGCCAACCCGGACACAGGCACCCTCCGAGCCAGGGTGCCGGTCGGCACCAGAAACGGCGTGGTCATCGCCGGCATCAGCGGGCTGGTTGTCCTCCACGGCAAGGTCTACGCGGTCTACCAAGGCATCAACGGAGGGCCCTCCAACGCGCTGATCGTGATGACACCGCCAGCCAAATGCTTCGGCAACTGAACCCGCCACAGCGCCGCAGGAAGGCCAACACCCCACGTACCAACACCCCACGTACCGACTACTGCCATTGCAGAGCCGCGGAACGCGACCCGGACGACGACTCCGAAGGCACCCTGCACATCGGCCGGCTTCCGGTGGCGCCCGAGGGTCCTTCTCACCTAGCGCTAGACCGGACCCTACCGTTGGCGGCGAGGGCGTCCCCGAGCGTGCCCGCGCGACCTGCGATACTGCCGATCGGAGATGGGTCGACCCCCGAGGATCATTCCCAGGAGGGTCCCCGTGTCCCGGGCCTCTAGCTCAATTGGCAGAGCAGCGGACTTTTAATCCGCGGGTTGTGGGTTCGAGCCCCACGGGGCCCACAAGTTGAGCGTGGAACCACGCCACCAACACGGTCAGCGGCCGGGCGATTGGCAAGATGCTTGGCAGAATGCGCATCACTGGCCGCTGCCCTCGCCCTCGTCGTGCGTGGCGTTCCAGGCCTCCAACGCCGCCAGGTTGCCGGCGTTCGAAGCGCGCCGACCAAGGTAGACGTCCTGGGTCATCGACACGCGCGAGTGCCCGAGCTGGTCCGCGATCATCCGGGCGCTCGCACCGCTCTGGTCGAGCAGAGTCGCCACCGTCTTGCGGTAGGTGTGCGTCTTCACCCACTCGAACTCCGACCCGCCACGGACGCGACGGAACGCTGCACCCACGTTGCTCCGATCCCGCCAGCCTCCGCGCGAGTCCGGAAAGACCGGCCCCTCGAAGCCACCCCGACGCACCCTCCGTGCCTTCAACAGGTCGACGCACCAAGGCGGCAGGAGCAATGCGCGCTCCGAGGCACGCGACTTCACCCGCTTGGCGACCAGCCCCTTTCCGGTCACACGCACGATCGTCCGTTGCACGACGACCGTCCCGGCGGCCAGGTCGACGTCACCCCAGGTCACGCCGAGTGCCTCACCCAGGCGCATCCCGGTAGCGACCATGAACCTTGCCAGCTCAGGCAGGTCGTGCCGGCGAGCGAACTCGTGGCTATCGAGCACCGCCAACCACTTCCGCAATTCCTCGACCGACAACGCGCGCGCGGTCCGGTCACGGTCCATCTCCAATGGCGTCAGATCTCGCACCGGGTTCGCCGGCAGCGCACCCTGGCGCACCAACCAGCCACAGACGCCCGAGAGAATCGTGCGCATCAGCTTGGCCGTCGCGTATCCGTGCTCGACCAGGACCTGCTGGACGAAGTAGTCGAGGCGAGGGGTCGACACCTCACCCAACTTCAGTGACCCGACGCCGGGGATGACGATCCGGTTGAGAACGTTCCGGTACTCGTCCAGCGTCGAGGGCGAGCGGGTGCCCCTCTCCACCAGACCGGTGAACATCGACAACCAGGCCGCGCTGGCCTTCTCGAACGTGTCGGCCGGACGGAACTGCCCGGACGTGGTTGGCGCAAGAGCGTCCTGCACAGCCTTCAGCACCCGGCGCGACGCCTCGGCCTTGCTGCGCCCGCTGCGGCGGATGCGGCGCCCGCGCCCGGCGAAGTCCCGGTAGAAGACGTGAGCCACGTAGGCACCGTCCTGCCGGCTGATGGTCACGCCCCCGTGCTCCCCCAGCCCGATCGGCCTCACGCCACGACTCCTGTCGACAGGGAGGCCACCCAGTCCCGCACGTCCTGCGGCCGGAACCGCAGCCGTCGCCCGATCATCCGACCAGCCGGGCCGGTGCCCGCACTGCGCAGCGAGTAGATCGTGTGCACCGGGACACCCAAGTACTCACTGACGTCCTGCACCGACCAGAGTCGGTCTTCGATCCCTTCTGTCATCACCTGGTCCCTTCTCCCGAAGTCCGTTGCTTGCGTTGCTGGGCCTTCCACTGGTCGTACTCGCGAGCGCGGGCGGCTGCGGCGGTGGCGAGGATGGTTTCACCTTCGCTGGCCCAGCCGGTGCCGGCGTAGTGCCAGTGGCCGATGACCAGGGTGGTGTCGTCGGCGTCGTCGGCGAGCAGGTCGGCTTCGAGGGCGGCCAGGTCCAGGGGGCGGCCGCTGTCGCGGTGTGCGGCGATCAGCGCCTGGGCGCGGCGCCGGGCCCGGCCCAGGGCGCCGAGGGTGATCGAGTAGCGGCGGGACTTGGAGGCGAAGTGGCCGCGAAAGCCCAGCATGTGCTCCCACTTGCCCAGCAGTGCGTACGGGTTGTCGTCGTCGGGCCAGTCGGCGGCCTTGGCGCGGGCGGCCAGCTGCCGGACGGTGGCCCGGATCCGCTGGTGGTGGGGGTTGTCCAGGACGCCGGTGTCTTCGGCGGACTTGGTGGCGTACTTGGCCAGGTAGCCGGCCACCTGTCCGGGGGTCAGGGTGCGGTCGGGGTCGTCGGTGCGGCGGCCACCGCGGACCGGGCGGGCGTCGCATTGGCGGCCGAACGCCAGCCTCCGCGAGGGGTCGTGCTCGTCGACGCCGGGGACGGTCAGACGCACCGAGGTGACCGCCTGGCGGACCAGGGCGGCCAGGGTGGCGGTGTCCAGGCCGGCGGGGGCGGGGGCGAACCCGTCGGGTGTGCGGGGGCCGTCGAGGCGGACCAGGGCGTGGAAGTGCACCACGCCGCGGACCTGGTAGTCGGCGACCTTGGCGTACTGCACGGTGGCGACCTCGTGCAGCCGGGTCGCCGGCATGGCGAGGTGTCGGGCGACCAGCCGGCGCAGGGTGATGGTGAACCGGCGCCACAGGTCCGGCGCCCACCACTGCCACACCACCTGCGAGGCGTAGTCGTAGCACTCGCCGCACAGCGGCTGCCCCAGGGCCGGGTCGTGGTCGCCGTGCCGGGCCCGGCAGGTCCGCGGACGCCCATGCACGCAGCGTCCGGGGCCGCGGGTGTGCGGGTGGCAAGGGTGGCCGCCGTCGCGGGTGCCGTGCACGAGTCCGAACGAGGGCGCGGTGACGGTGGCGAAGGTCAGCGGGTTGTCGGCCACCGCCTCCGGGACGGTCTTGCCGCCGGTGACGCCGGCGCGGATCAGGTGGAACATGTCCCCGGCGTACAACCGGGAACACGCCGGGCACGCCGAGGCGCGCCGGTTCCCGCACCGCACGTGGGTGACCCCCAGCGGCGCGTCCGCGCTGGAGTAGGAGCCCAGCACCTGGCCCGGGGTGATGTCCACGGTCTGGGAGGTGCCGTAGAGCCGGATCGGGTGCGCGCAGTTGCCGACCCGGGCCAGCGCCTCGGACCAGGCGTCGAACCGGCGCGAGACCAGCAGGTCCTTCAGCTGCTCCTCGACCTTCGGGGTCAGTGGCGGCAGGTTCAGCGGCGCGTCTTCGCCGTGGCCGGGGAACGCGGCCGGGAACAGCGGCGGCAGCGCGTCCACTGCCGCGTTCCGGGACCGGCTGCTCACCTGCTCTCACCGCCCTTGGGGAGGGTGTGCCACGCGGCCTTGGGCGATCCGCCGCGCGGCACACCCAGCTCGAGGGGGCCGCGATCCAACGATTTCAGCGGCACCCACGGCGGCGGGGATCGCTCCGACTACCACGACGAAACACCCGAGAACCCTGCGACCGACTCCCTCACGAGGAGCGCCGGCCCCGGGCACATCGGCCCGGCGAGAACCCAGACATTTCGTGGTCCGCTGACCATCAACCTGCCAAGACCCGCGATGTTGATGGGGAGAGGCGCGCCGAAACGAACAACCCGCGTGTCGCGGTGACGAACCGAGTCGTGCTGAAGTCCGCGGCCGACAAGAACCTGTCGGAGCGGGCGGGCGGGCCCGACCCATCGTGTCTTGGGGTGAAAAGATCGGCTGCGGTGCCCCCGGGGTGGCGGGGACGACGATGTTGATGAGGAGACTGTGGCTTGAGGCGGGTGACGCGGCGAACCGTTCAGGTGTGGCTGGGGTGGTTGTGGCTACTGGACGGAGCGCTGCAGCTGCAGCCGTTCATGTTCGGGCCGGGGTTCGCGCACCAGGTGATCGCTCCGGCTGGCCAGGGGCAGCCCGGGTTCGTCGCGGGCGGGGTGGCGTGGGCCGCGGGACTGGTCTCGGCCCACCCGATGCTGTGGGACTACCTGTTCGCCCAGGTGCAGCTGCTGATCGGGATCGGGCTGCTGCTGCGGTCCACGGCGCGATGGTCCCTGGCCGTCTCGATCGCCTGGGCGGTCGGGGTGTGGTACTTCGGCGAAGGGTTGGGGGGCCTGGCGTCTGGACATGCCGACCTGCTGACGGGGGCGCCTGGGGCGGTACTGCTGTACGCGGTGCTGGCAGCAGCCGCGTGGCCAGCGGCCGAGGACCGCGGTGAGCCTGCGGACCGCGGGGCGCAGACTCGGTGGCCGGCGTCCTGGCTGCCTCTGGCGTGGGCCGCCCTGTGGGTGGGCGCGGCCCTGTTCCGGGCCCTGCCGGGTCAGAACAGTGCGGCGGCGCTGGCGGCGGAGATCAGCGGCAACGCCGATGGCGCCCCCGCGTGGCTGGCCCAGGCGGACAGGTGGTCGGCATCGGCCGTGCACGGTCTGGGGCTGGCCGTCGTCGTGGTCGCGGTGCTGGTGCAGGTCGGGATCGGGGCCGCCGGTCTGGTGCCGGGGCTCTGGCGCCGGGCGGCGGCTGCGACCGGGGCCGTGGTGGCCCTGTTCATCTGGGTGGTCGGCCAGAGCCTCGGCGAGCTGTACACCGGGCAGGCCACCGACCCGAACAGCGCACCACTGGTGATCTTGCTCGCCTTCGCGCTGGTCTCGGTGCCCGACAACGAACCAGAGTTGGCAGGCGGCCGCGTCCCCGAGCCGGCCGGGTAGCTAACCGGCCACGTGCTTTCCGGTCAGCAGACCAAGGTCGATGAGCACGTCATTGGGTGTCCAGGCCTCCGCGCCGGGGTGGTTCATGTGCCGATGACCCAGCCCGTCGAGGAAACTCCGCATCTTCGCGGGCACGGCCTTCGGACCAGTCACGTGGGCGTGCCCGGAGATCACGAACCGCTCATGGTGGTTGCCGTCGACCAGGAACACCTCATCGGCGTGCTGGATGTCGTAGGTCAACGGCTTGCCGGTCAGCCAGTCCCGCGTCGGTGGATGGCCTTGGGGCACCTTCCTCCAGTAGACACCGAAGTACTTCCACAGTCGGTCGATGCTGGCCGGGCTCCCGGTGAGCAGCTTCCAGTTCCCCAGCGTGTGGTGCGGGTCGTAGAACTTGCGGTAGGCCGCCAGCCGGTGCGGGGTATCCCGGCGCGGGTCGACCGTGATGGACAAGAACTCGACGCGGTTGCCGAGCCCGGCGGCATGGACCTTCTGGTCCGCGGTCACTGCGTTCGCATTGTCCAACGGGCAGTCCTCGGTGCACAGCGTCATCGAGTCGTTGATGACCAGGATCTTGTGCCCGAACGACCCCAACGTCACCCGGTGCCCCTGGGAGTCCCGCAGCGGCAACGCCATGATCCCCGGACGGACCGGGCCGTTCAGCGCTGTGCCCGCTCCCCGCTGCGCATGACCCGTCGCAGCGGGCGATGAACCGGCCGAACAACCCGAGACCAGGCCACCGATCAGCACAACAGACCCGACTGCCGGCAGGACCCTTGAAAGCAAGCCGCGAACCATGGGGCAATTCTTTCAATTCGTGGTCACCCAGCAGATTCCGGCCCCGGCGGTCGGTTGACGGAACCGCCGCTTTACGCATCGCATCCCGCAGTGTTCGGCAATGTGCAGGTCTCGCCCAGGTCGGGGCGTCGTCAGATCCCCTCGACGGACGTGGTGAGGAGAGCCCCCTGGCGTGGTGGGGTTTGAGGGTCAACGGCGAGGCTGCGTGATGTAGGCGGCCATCGGCGGGATCTTCGGTGTGAAACGACCAAGAAACACACTGAAGGAGACCCAGCCGATGGCCTTGTCCCAGTCTGCCTTGTCCGAGCTGCTCGAAGCGTTCCGTGCCGGTGAAGGCGCGGATCTGATCCGTGAGTCGGTTCGGATGGTGATGCAGGAGCTGATCGAAGCCGAAGCCACCGAACACATCGGCGCTGGCCGCTATGAGCGCACCGATGCTCGGGTGACCGAGCGCAACGGTTCTCGTCCACGGCTGGTGACCACCCAGGCCGGTGACGTGCAGCTGCGCATCCCGAAGCTGCGTAAGGGCTCGTTCTTCCCCGTCATCCTCGAGCCCCGCCGGCGGATCGACCAGGCCCTGTACGCGGTGGTGATGGAGGCCTACGTGCACGGGGTCTCGACCCGCAACGTCGACGATCTGGTCGAGGCGCTGGGCGCCGAGTCCGGAATCAGCAAGTCCGAGGTCTCGCGGATCTGCGCCGGGCTGGATGAGACCGTGGGCGCCTTCCGGACCCGCCCGCTCGATCACGTCGAGTTTCCCTACGTCTACCTGGACGCGACCTACCTGCACGTGCGCAACTCCACCTCCCAGGTGGTGTCGATGGCGGTGGTGGTGGCCACCGGCGTCAGCGCCACCGGGGAGCGGGAGATCCTCGGCCTCGACGTCGGCGACAGCGAGGCCGAGGTGTTCTGGAAGGGGTTCATGACCTCGCTGAAACAGCGCGGCCTGCACGGTGTGCGGCTGGTGATCAGCGACCAGCACACCGGCCTGGTCGCTGCGCTGCGCCGCTGCTTCCAGGGCACGGCCCACCAACGCTGCCGGGTGCACTTCGCTCGCAACCTGCTCGCCCACGTCCCCAAGGCCCAAGCCGACTATGTCGCGGCCGCGTTCCGCGCGATCTTCGCCCACACCACCCCGGCCGAGGTCGACGCCGCGTGGGAGAAGACCCGCGAGGAGTTCGCCGCCCGGTTCCCCAAGCTCGGCCCGCTGATGGACGAGGCCAAGGCCGAGGTGCTCGCCTTCACCGCTTTCCCCCGCGCGCACTGGCGCAAGATCTGGTCGACCAACCCCCTGGAGCGGGTCAACAAGGAGATCAAGCGCCGCAGCCGCGTCGTCGGGATCTTCCCCAACTCCGCAGCCGTGATCCGGCTGGTCGGCGCGATCCTGCTCGACATGCACGACGAGTGGATCGCCGGCGAACGCCGCTACCTATCCGAAGCCTCAATGGCCAAGCTCTACGAACTCAGCGATACTGAAGACCACGCCGCCCTCGACAGCGGCGAATAGGCACCGAGGAGCACCTCAAAGCCCACCACCCCGCGGGGCTCTGCCACGTGGTGATCTGCACGAGCGACTGCTGCCCGTTGTCCATGCGGCTCATGGGGGTCGTCGCACCCATGCCGTATTGCATGGCCAGGAACATATAGGCCATGCCCAGGCTCATCAAAGCCAGCGTGATGCGCAGGTCCCGCATGTGCTCGGAGTGCTTTGCCAAGCGCCCCTGCGACTGCCGGTCCGCCTGGATTATCACCGTCGCTGCCGCTTCGGCCCGGGTGGGAACAGGCTGTCGGGTCGCCGAAGACGCCGCCTCCTGTGCCTCGGCGGGTGCCCGGAGAAGAGCGAACATGGCACCACTGGCCCATCCTGCCGCCTCGAGGACGAACCACACGACCAGCAGCAGAGTCAGCACCTGGATCCGGGTCGTGGACATCGAAAACATGTACACCATGCTCGCCAGGTCGGTGGCCGCGATCAGCCACAGCAACAGCGGTCGGCCGTCGTGGATCCGGTCGAAGATCCCCCATCCCAAAGTCAACACAGCCCCGAGCGCAAAGACGATCCGGCCGAACCCGGCGCCGACCGGCATCGAGGGGAGCAGCCAGAACATGTCGATCATTCCCAGCGCCATCACGATGTGAGTGACATGCCAAGCGCGAGCGCGACCAGACAGCGCAAACGCGTGCCGCACATGCACCACGAGCACTACCTCGAAAACCACGGTCCATGCGGTGGCCGCCCAGGCAGGTATCCAACCGCTGGTCATACGCGAGCTCCAAACACGGGGGCTATCTCAGAGCAGGTTACGAGTTTCCTTACTGGCTCAAGCGCGCCTCCGGCGCGACGCGCCCTCCGCGCTTCGCTCCGCAGGACCCCGCGCTGCGGCCGGCGCTCGCGCGCCGTCCTCGCGCACCCCGCCCGCTGCGCGCTCCGGGCGCGACGAAAGCGCCCGTGCCATCGAAGGACACGAGCGCCCTGGACAAGCAGCCGAGGCGCATCTCAAGGACCGCGACCCCAGTCACCACCGAGCCGCCGACCCGATGCACGAGGCTTTGCACGCCGGCGCCCGGCCGCAAGGGCGCTGCGCGTCGCTACGCGATGACCTCCGGCCACCCTTGCCCCCGGACACCGCCGAGCAAGAGGGCTGGCTATCGGGTCGATGACTCTCCCTGCCCGCGTCTGGTTGCCTCGGGCTGGGCAGAATGCTTGGCAGAGTGGGGCCAGAAAGCAGGTCGCCAGGACCCGCCAGGCACCACCCACTGCAGGCGTCAGCACCGCTGGACTTCGGCGGTTCGAGAGCCTCGGGAGGTCTCCGCGGGTTGTGGGTTCGAGCCCCACGGGGCCCACAAGACCCAGGTCAGCGCCATGATCGTCAGTGCCGCCGGTGCCCCGCCGCCTTTGCGGCTTCCCCGCGCAGCGTCCGAGGTCGACGTCCTGCATACGCCTTGAGCAACCAAAGCCCACGCTGAGACGTATGAAGGGCGTGCGCTCGATTACAGGAGTGATCTTCAGCTTGGCGGCGATACTGCTGGCCGCCTGCTCGCCTGACGCAGCACCGCGCACCCCCACGGCGGCGGGCACGTCCAACTCGCCGACGTCTGGTGACAAGCCGTTGCCGGCGGGGGTGAGCGCTGCGGCCTGGGCAACCCAGGTCGTGGCTGCCTCGCACACGGTGGCGTACGTGCTGGCTGGAAGCGGACCGAGCGGGACCCGCCACCCAGCCCTGTTCCGAACCCGTGACGGAGGTGCGCACTTCGACGAAGTTGCCGCGCCATCGGCACGGTCACGGACCGGGCACCCGCTTCCGATCCTGAAGCTGACGTTCGTCGATGCGGGCCACGGCTACGCGATCCTGGGCAACGTGATGACCAGTCGTCCCGCGGTGCTGGTGTACACCACCGACGCTGCCCGGTCCTGGCACCGCGCCCGCCTGCCCGGGACCCGAGGCGCGCACGTGGCCTCGGTAGCCGGACACGGGAGGCAGGTGTTCGCGGCGGTGATCCACTGCCAGGCGGTGCTCGAGTGCGCTCATGTGTCCCTCTACTCCGCGGCGGTAGGTGCCCGCCGCTGGCACGACACCGGCGTCCGGCTTCCCGTCCGCGAATCGGGCGACGGACTCGGGCTGGCCGCGTGGCGAAACAGCGTCTGGCTTCTCCTTGGCCTGGGGTCCAGCCCCCACCCGCTGGCCCTTCACTCCCACGACTCGGGTAGGACATTCGCGCGCAGCAACCCGATCGCCGCCATCTCCTGCGACCCGGTGGCCACGTCCCCGAGGGTCGTCTGGGCGAGCTGCAGCACCGGGATGATGGAGGCCTTCCTCCACGCGACGACGGGCGAACCAGCACGGTTGCTGCCGGTGTCAGGAGCGGGCACCGCCGACACGTTCCTCGATCCCCTCAGCGACAGCCGGGCCTACTTCGGCACCGCGGCCGGCCACCACCCCGGGCTCTATCTCACCCGCGACGGCGGCCGATCGTTCACCAAGGTGGCCGATCTGCCACGGCGTCTGATCAGATCTGCAGGATTCCGACCGACCTTCCTGGACGGCCACGTCGGCATCTCCCCGCTCAACGGCCTCACGCTGCTGCGCACCACCGATGGTGGCCACACCTGGACGACCATGCGTGTGACGCCACGGTGAACCACGGAGTCATGCCGTCCTGCAACCAGCGCGCCGTGGGACCTGCAGACGAAGACTGATCGCTGCCGTGGCGGCGGGTCGGAGTGGCGTGCGATGCTCCGGCCATGCCTGAGGAGGAACAGCTCAGCGGCGGCAACACCACTCCGGTCGTCCGGGTCGGCGACACAGTGCGTCGCCCGGTCGGCCGGTGGACGCCGGCCGTGCACGACCTGCTGAACCACCTCGCGGCGGTCGGGTTCCCCGGTTCACCGCGCATCCTTGGCATCGACGGGTCGGGCAGGGAGATCCTGGAGTTCGTCCCAGGTGAGGTGGGCGCTCTCTCGCCGTCCGGGCCCCTGCCAGCCTGGTTCGGCACACCAGAGGCATGCTGGGCGATCGGTCGATGGATCCGCGACTTCCAGTCCGCTCAGGCGGGGTTCGTCCCGGACGCGACCAAGCCATGGCGACGCGCCCCGGGCAGCTCGCTGAGGCCCGGCCAGGTGATCGTGCACCACGATGTCTCGCCCTACAACGCCGTGCGCGGGTCGGACGGTTCGCTGGTCGTCCTGGACTGGGACTTCGCCCGGCCCGGCGACCCGATCGAGGACCTGGCCTGGGCCGCGTGGCGCTGGACCCCGTTGATCGCCGGCAGCTGGTGGCACGTGGAGTACGGGGTTGCCGCCGACGAGGATGTGCAGCAGCGTCAGCACAGCAACCTCGCTGCGCTGTTGGACGGCTTCGAACCATCGACCCGCCAGCGCGGAATGCTCGCGGATGCTGTCCGTGACCAGATGACCAGCCATGCTTCGGACCTGGAGGACATGGCCCGCACCGACCCGGCGTTCGCCGACCTGATCGAGCGCGACTATGCACGGGCGGCACGGGACGACGCCCGGTGGTGGCCCGGCTCCACGCTCCACGCCTCCCTGTTCGGAAAGCTCTGAGAGACGCCGACCTTGCCGCGGTGGACAACCAAGACGCTCCCGAGAGCACGTACGGCGACATACGCGGCGGCCGGGAGGTCAGCGGTGCTGAATCCAGAGGTTCTCCTCACGGTAGGTTGCCCTGTCGTGTTCGCGGTCGACGCGCAGGAGATTGAGGGCATCGGGGACCACGTACTCACCGGACACGGGCATCGCCAGGTCGGCCCACTGCTCCCACTCGGCCACGGTGCCCGGGATCACCATCGAGTTCGGTGCCGAGCGGAGGATGCGGGCTCCCATGCGCTGGTGCGTGCGGATCCAGGGGTCAATGGACAGGCCGTCCTCGCGCACCCACGTCGCGTACTCAGCCATCGGAACCATGGGATAACGGTGCTTCCATGTTGGCCGGATCGGCGCCACCACCCGGGCGATGCCTGCCTGCTGCGCCCTGTCGGCGAGCACCCTCAACACCGCCGTAGCCAGGCCCTGCTTGTCGTGGTCGGGATGAACGGCCGCAGCCATGAAGCTGAACGCCGTTGGCCGCACACCCGCTTCATGGTCCTCGACTGCCCGCACGAGAGCGGCGTCGTAGCCTTCAGGGAGCCCCAGGACCGTCCCGTCCCACGCGAACGGCACGCCCCATCCGCCCGCCGCGACCCTTCCGTCCACCAGCAGCAGCACGTCGTACGACGCGAAGTACTCGCGGACGCGCGGCATGTACTCCGGCGGTACGGGGTCGTGGAAGATGAACTCCGGCCACCGTTCGCGAAACGCCGCAGCCGCGTCCCCTTCAAGGTCCGGGCGCGTCGATGCCGTGACGACGTCGAAGGGCACGAGGGACGGCCCGGTCAGGGGTGCGCATCCTCGGGCAGCACCAGCGGGGGCACCCCGCCGAG
This sequence comes from uncultured Actinomycetota bacterium, assembly GCA_963839365.1. Taxonomy (GTDB): domain Bacteria; phylum Actinomycetota; class Actinomycetes; order Propionibacteriales; family Nocardioidaceae; genus DASSKA01. The sequence goes on along the minus strand of CAWIUT010000010.1, from coordinate 34,720 downwards.
CCGGCGGTGGAAGCGGACGTGCTCGGCGTGAGCGTCCAGCAGGTCCCACAGCGCCTCGTGCGCCGCCCACGGCAGCGGCTCGTCACCGTCGTGCCAGCTGTTGCCGAAGCCGATCCACACCGCGGTCCAGTCCGCGGCCAGGTCCCACTCACCCCGGTGCCTCATGAGCAGGCGATTCCGGATCTGGAACTCCTGCCGCGGGCCGTCCACGCAGATCGGCGCGGTCCGCACCGGCCACACGCGCAGGTCCAGCGCCATCAGCTCGAGCTCCAGGTCGCCGAGCGCGCACGGGTCGACCAGCACGGTCGCCACGTTCTCGTGAGGTTCTCGCCTCATGCCCGGCACGCTAACCCGGAATGCAGGTCCCCGTCAGCCCCCGGGTCCGCCCAGGGTCAGCCCAGGGTCAGCCCCGGGTCAGCGGCGGGTCACCACACGTCGTCCCGCCGCATCGCCCAGGTCCGCCCGTCGGGGTCGGTCACCGTGCGCATGACCGGCTCGAGGGCGCGCCGGCGCGCCGCAGACAGCTGCGGCGCCCGGTGCGGCCTCAGCCCTCCGGGCGGGCGTGCGCCGCGCCGTCCGCCGGCGTACCAGTCCTCCAGCTGCTGGGCCTGCTTCTCCAGCACCTCCGGGGCACCCGCCAGGTCGAGCAGGTCATCGTCGTCCTCGGGCCCGCGCCCGAGATGCTCGCGCCACAGCTGCAGCCGCAGCCGGCGGGCGAAGGACTCCCCCGGCCCATCGGTGAGGATCGCCGCGGTCAGCTCGGAGTCGTGGGTCCACGACCGGCGGTTCAGGTTCGCCGATCCGACGGCCGCCCAGGTGTCGTCGACGACGCAGATCTTGGCGTGCACGTAGACCGGCGTGCCGTCCGTGTTCTCCAGGTCGAACAAGTGAACCCGGTCCCCGCCCGCGGCGCGCAGCACCTCGACCGCCTCCTGCCGGGCCGCCTCCGACGCCGGGGCGACCAGGCCACCCTCGGAGTCGGGGTAGCGCGGCAGCACCGCGACGAGCTGCAGCGCCGGTGCCCGGCGCAGCGCGTCGGCGAACACCCTGGCCACCGCACGGCTCCACAGGTACTGGTCCTCGACGTAGACCAGCTGCTCCGCGCGGGTGAGCGCCTTGGCGTAGCCGCGCGCCACCGTCCGCTCCCCGAGCGGCGCGTACGGGTATGCCGGACGCTGCGCGGGGTAGGTGCGCAGCAGCTGCAGCACCTCACCGCCCGCCGGCGGGGGCGCCGGCAGCGGGTCGGGCAGCTTCCGGCGCCGGCCCCGCAGCCCGCGCACCTTGTCGGTGACCCAGAGCAGCGGCCGGGCGTGCTGCAGCGCGGTCGGGTCGGACCAGCGCTCCCGGAAGCAGCGCTCCACGTCGACGACCGCCGGTCCGTGGATCTCCACCATCGCGTCGTGCCAGGGCGGGGTCGGGCCGTACCGGCGGGACATCGGCACCGCCTGCGGGTCCCCCCGGTGCCGGTGGTCGTCGCGGCGGCTGTGCCCCAGGTCGGTGCCTCCGACGAAGGCGACGTCTCGCTCCGGCTCGTCGGGGTGCCGGATCACCACGAACTTCTGGTGGTGCGAACCGCCGCGTCGCACCCGCATGTCCAGCATCACCGCGGCGTTCATCGCCTGCATGGCCTGGGCGAGGTTGCGGTTCTCCGTCTCCGAGAAGCGCAGCCGGTCCAGGTGGGACCGCCAGACCAGCCCCACCACCTCGGCCCCGGCGCTCTGGGCGCGGCCGAGCTCGACCATCACCGCGGTCCCGGGCCCGTCCAGCCGCTGCTCGGGGTCGCCGCGCCAGTCCACGAAGTAGATCTGGTCGCCCTCGGTCGCCGCGCGCAGCTCCTCACGCAGCCGACGGAAGTACGTCGCACCGTCGACCAGCGCCTCGACCCGGTTCCCACCGGTCCATGCCACGCCGCCGGGCCGGTCGTCGTAGAGCCGGCTCGCCGGGTTGCCGCGCTCGCTCTTGTCCAGGAACCACTCGGCAGGTTCTACGGGAGTTGCCATGGCCAGCGGTATACCCCCGATTTCCGCACGGAACCAACGGCCGGAGACGGGGGCGGGGTCCTCGCGACCCTCTGGGCACCCGGATACCTCGGTGCACGAATCGTTCGGTGACCGATGTATCGTGGGCGGAAGGCGTGTCGAGGTGTTGGGGAGAGACCGGCCAGTGACAGACCCGAGAACGAGGCATCGGGGCCTCGCCAGCAGGCTGGTCCGGGAACGGCCCCGCCCCGACCGCGTCCGCGAGCACCCCCGTGCCTGGCGGATGGCGGTCGGCACGGTCTGCTTCGGAGCGTTCATGGGCCAGCTGGACGCCAGCATCGTGACGCTGACCTACGGCAGCCTGCACCGCGAGTTCCATGCCTCGCTCGCCGCGGTGCAGTGGGTCTCCCTCGCCTACCTGATCGCGCTCACCGCCCTGCTGGTGCCGGTCGGACGGCTCGCGGACGCGCACGGGCGCAAGCTGTTCTACCTCTACGGCTTCGCGCTCTTCACAGTCGGCTCGGTGGCCTGCGGGCTGGCCTGGTCACTCGTGGCGCTGGTCGCCTTCCGGGTGCTGCAGGCGGTCGGCGCGGCCCTGCTGCAGGCCAACAGCGTGGCGCTGGTGGTGACGAGCACCCCGCGGACCCGGATGCGCACCGCGCTGGGCATGCAGGCGGGTGCCCAGGCCCTCGGCCTGGCGCTCGGTCCCACGGTCGGCGGCCTGCTGGTCGCCACCCTGGGCTGGCGCTGGGTCTTCGGCATCAACGTGCCGGTCGGGGTTCTCGGCCTGCTCGCCGGCTGGTTCCTGCTGCCCCGCACCCGTGAACGGCACCGCACCAGCTCCTTCGACTGGCCCGGCGTGGTCCTGCTCGCCACGGCCACCGGCGCGCTCCTGATGGCCCTGTCGGTGCTGTCCGGGTTCCCCTGGCCGACCTGGAGCGCGGCGGCGCTGCTCGGGCTGGCCGCGGCGGGTGGCGGCGCCCTGGTCTGGTGGCAGCAACGAGCCGCGGAGCCGTTGCTGCCGGGCACGGTGCTGCGGCTGCCGGGCATGCTGCTCGGCCTGCTCGGTGCGCTCGGCGCCTACCTCGTCCTGTTCGGACCGCTCGTGCTGGTGCCCGTGGTGCTGCAGGCCCGGGGGATGTCCGCGCTGACCGCCGGACTGATCCTGACCTGCCTCCCCGCCGGGTTCGCGACCGCCGCGTTGACCGCCGAACGGGTCCTGCCCCACGCCTGGTCCACCCTGGCCCGCTGCCGGGCCGGCGCCGTGGTCGGCAGCGTCGCCCTCGCCGCGCTGCTCATCGCTCCCGAGAGCCTGCCCTGGCTGGCCGGGTGGCTGGCCGTGCTGGGGCTGGGGCTGGGCACGTTCACGCCCGCCAACAACAGCACGGTGATGTCCGTGCTGCCGGCCCGGTGGACCGGAACCGGTGGCGGCATGGTGAACATGAGCCGCGGGCTTGGCACGGCGCTCGGCGTGGCGCTGGTGACCTGGGCGCTGAACCTCGGCGCCGGGGGCGGGTTCGCCGTCGGCACCCGATGGGCGATCGGCGTGCTGCTGGCGGTCGCGGCGCTGACGCTGGCCACGTCCCTTCCCCGCGAGACAGCCGGCCCGGAAGACGGCGTACAGCAGTGACCGGATCCCCCGGCGAGTCAGCCGGCAGCACACAGCGGGGCGGCGGACCGCCTGGCTACAGTGCCGCCATGTCGCGCAACCGAACCGCACCGCAGGCGTCCCCCGCCACGGAGGCCTGGTCGGAGGCCCGGCAGCTGACCGAGGTGGTCACGCTGCTGCGGCGGGCGCTGCGTACCTCGATCCGCACCGACTACAGCTGGGAGCAGCTGCCGATGGCGCAGGTCGAGATGCTGCAGGTTCTCGGTGACCACGCCCCCCTGCGTGTCAGCGACATCGCCAGCCGTCAGCGGCTGGCGATGAGCACCGTCAGCGGCCTGATCGGACAGCTGATGAACGCCGGCCTGGTCGAACGCGCCGTCGACCCGGCCGACCGGCGGGCCTCGACGGTCACCCTCACCACGGCCGGCCGCGAGCAGCTGACGGCCTGGCTCGCAGCGAACGAGCGGCGCATCGACCGGGCACTGAAGGACCTCGACGAACCGGACCGGGCCCGGGTGCGCGCGGCGATGCCCGCGCTGTTCCGGCTCGCCCGTCTGCTCGACGTTGGGTCCGCTGAGTAGCATAAGAGCGAACCGCCGACGCAAGTGAGGGCCACATGGACATCGGACCACCCGAGATTCTCCTCATCATCATCGTTATCGTGCTGCTGTTCGGCGCGAAGAAGCTCCCCGAGCTGGCCCGAGGCAGCGGCCGCGCGCTGCGCATCTTCAAGGCCGAGACCCAGGGGCTGACCACCGACGAGGACGAGGACAAGAAAGAGTCCCGCCCGCTCGAGGCCGAGCGCAGCACCGAGCCGGCCCACCCCGCCGAGGCCCAACCGCACACCGAGCGCCCCACCTCCCAGGGCTGACCCGCCCCCGGGATTCGTCCCGGCGTTCATCCCGCGCCCACGCTCGGGACGTTGGTCTCTACCGATATCGCCCGATCCGGGTCACCGTGTCCTCGAGGAGGCACGGTGATGACACAGCAGCAGGCAGTACGACGCATCATGGTCGGTGTGGACGGCTCCCCGGCATCGCGAGCCGCGCTGGAGTGGGCGGCCCTGCTGGGCACCGCCACCGGCGCCGCCATCGACGCGGTGATCGCCTGGGAGTACCCGACGACCTACGGCGCAGCGGTCTATCCCGATGACTGGCGGCCGGACCTGGACGCCGCGCAGACCCTCGAGCAGACCGTCGCCGAGGTCTTCGGCGAGCACCGGCCCGCCGGCCTGAGCCTGGTCATCCTGGAGGGGCCGCCGCGGGTGGTGCTGCTGGAAGAGAGCGCCACCGCCGACATCCTGGTGGTGGGCAGTCGCGGCCACGGCGGCTTCACCGGGATGCTGCTCGGGTCGGTGAGCGCCGCCTGCGCCGAGCACGCGCGCTGCGCGGTGCTGGTCGCCCACGGCCAGCCGGGCCGCGAGAAATCGTCCGCGGCCGAGCACGTGTCCGCCGCCCCCGCCTGAGCCTGCGCCCGGTCAGCGCGGCAGCGCGGCCACGGTGCACCGTGCGGTCGGGGTGCCGAACACGTCGCGGGTCTCGGCGCCCGCGGCGAGGCCCTCCGCTGCGGCCAGCACGGTGAACGTCTGCGGCCCGGTCATCGGGGCCACCAGCCGGTAGCTGAACCGCCGGCCCAGCAGACCGGGGCCGGCCCGTCGTACCAGCTCGGCCATCACCAGCGCCTGCAACGGCCCGTGCACCACCAGGCCGCCGTATCCCTCCCGGTCCGCCCAGTGGGGGTCGTAGTGGATCCGGTGCGCGTTGTAGGTCAGCGCGGAGAACCGGAACAGCAGCGCCTCGTCGGCGGTCAGCGTCAGAGCCGGCGCCCGTTCCGGCGCCGGCGGCCGGTCGTCGAGGCAGCCGGTGCGGGTCGGGATCCGGGAGCCGGGCGCGCGGTAGACGATGGTGCTCTCGTCCACGATCCTGACCCGGTCGTCCTGGTGGTACTCGCTGCGCACCGTCACGAACGTGAGCGGCCCGCTGCGCCCCTGCTTCTCCCGCGTCGCGGCGACGTACGTCGTACGCCTCGCCGACCGGTCGAGGTCCAGCAGCTCCCGGGTGTCGACCCGCCCGCCGGCGAACATCCGCTTGCGCCCCGGACCGGGCGGCGCGGGAATGCCCGCGGTCGGATGGCCGTCCGGCCCCAGCGCGGACTGCCGTGGGCGCTCCAGCAGGTAGACCCAGTGCCACAACGGCGGCAGCCCGCCGTCCGGCGGCTCGATGTCCAGCAACCCGGCCAACGCCGCGGCCCGCCATGGATCCAGCCGCTCGGTGCGGACTTCCCGCTGCGCTGGGTTCATACGCAGTAGTGTGCTGGCACACCGATCACCGAAGCGTCAGGGGGCATCTCGTGGGACTGTTCGACAAGCTCAAGGGCGAGTTCGTCGACATCATCGAGTGGACCGACGACACCCGCGACACGGTGGTCTGGCGGTTCCCGCGCTACCACGACGAGATCAAGATGGGCGCCCGGCTCACCGTCCGGGAGAGCCAGGTCGCCGTGTTCGTCAACGAGGGCCAGATCGCCGACGTGTTCGCCCCGGGCATGTACACGCTCGCGACCGAGAACCTGCCGGTGCTGGCCACCCTGCAGGGCTGGGCGCACGGCTTCGACAGCCCGTTCCGCGCCGAGGTGTACTTCCTCAACACCCGCCAGTTCACCGATGAGAAGTGGGGCACCCGTCACCCGGTGATGATGCGCGACGCCGAGTTCGGGATGGTGCGGCTCCGCGCGTTCGGCGCCTACACCTTCCGCGTCGACGACCCCGCGGTGCTGCTGCGGGAGCTGGTCGGCACCGACCCGCAGTTCAAGACCGACGAGGTCTCGGAGTTCATCCGCGAGTCGGTGGCCTCCCGGGTCGCGACCGCGCTGGCCAGCTCCGGGGTCGCCGTGCTCGACCTGGCCGCCCACCAGAGCCAGATCGCCGACCGGCTCACGCCGATCATCAGCGAGGACCTGAAGCACCTGGGCCTGACCGTGCCGCGGTTCATCATCGAGAACATCTCCCTGCCACCCGAGGTGGAGAAGCAGGTGGACAAGCGCACCTCGATGGGCGTGACCGGCGACCTCGACCAGTACACCAGGTTCCAGGCCGCCAACGCCCTCGGCGCGGCCGCGGAGAACCCCGGCGGCACCGCGAACCTCGGGGTCGGGGTGGGCGCGGGCGCCGCGCTCGGCGCTCAGCTCGCCGAGGCGCTGAAACCGACCGGCGTCCCGGTAGCCGCGCCGCCGCCGGTCGCGTCCGCCGCGGCACCACCGCCCCTGCCCGGTACGACGCAGTGGTACCTCGGCATCGCCGGGCAACGGGTCGGCCCGATGAACCCCACGGAGGTCGCCTCCAAGCTCGCCAGCAAGGAAGCCGGCCCGGACACCCTGGCCTGGCGGGCCGGCCTGGCCGAGTGGACGCGGGTGGGCGACATTCCCGAGCTCGGCTCGGCGACCCCCCCGCCGCTGCCGAACGCCTGATGCCCGCCGACGCCTCCCGAGGCGGCGACGCGCCGGACCTCGCCGCCCCGCAGCCGGCCGCTGGCTCCGGCGACACCCCGGCCACGAAGAAGCAGCAGTTCGCCTGCACCTCGTGCGGGGCGGCGCTCCGGTTCGCGCCTGGCACGACGTCGCTGGTGTGCCCCTACTGCGGCTCGACGGCGGCCATCACCACGGGCGCGAGCCCTCGCAACGACTACGTGGCCTACGCCGCCGAGCCACACGACGACCTCGCCGCGCTGCCCCCGTTCTCGGTGCGGTGCGCCAACTGCGGATCCGAGCAGACGACGACCGCGGTCGCCAGCCGGTGCCCGGGCTGCGACGGGCCGGTCGTGGTCACCGACGACCTCGACGGCCGGCTGAAGTCGCCGGACGGCATCGTGCCGTTCGTGGTCGACCGGGAACGGGCCGGCAAGGAGTTCCGGGGATGGGTCAGCTCGCGCTGGTTCGCCCCCAGCGCGCTGAAGAAGGTGGTCCGCGCGGACAGGATGCGCGGCGCCTACCTGCCGTACTGGACGTTCGACGACAAGACCAGCACCGACTACACCGGACAGCGCGGGGAGTACTACTACACCACCGAGACCTACACGACCACCGACGGGAACGGGAACTCGCACACCGAGACGCGGCAGGTCCGGCACACCGCCTGGCACCGGGCGTCGGGCCGGGTGGCCCGGGACTTCGTGGACCTCACGGTGGCCGCGGTGCACTCCCCCGACCCGGACGTGCTGCGGAAGCTGGGGCCGTGGTCGACGCAGGACGCCACCGGCTTCGAGCCTCAGTTCCTCTCCGGCTTCGACTCGCCCCGCTACACCGTGCCCGCCGAGACCGGCTTCGCGGTCGCGCAGCAGGAGATGGCCGAGCAGATCGAGGAGGACTGCCGCCGCGACATCGGCGGCGACGAGCAGCGGGTCCGGTCCATGCAGACCACCGACTCCGACGTACGGTTCCGGCTGCTGCTGATGCCGGTGTGGCTGGCGACGTACGTGTTCTCCGGCACTACCTACCACGTGCACGTGAACGCCAACACCGGCGAGGTGATCGGCGAGCGGCCCTACAGCGCGGTCAAGATCGCCCTGCTGGTGCTCGGGGTCGCCGCCCTGGTGGCCGTCATCGTGTTCCTCGTGCAGACCTCCCAGCACTGACCCCGGCTGACGGACCGGTGACCCACAGCATCCAGATGCCGTGGACGACGAAGGCCAGCAGCGGAAACGCCGAGGTCAGCGGCGTGGGGGTGAGGAACGCCGCGACGACAAGCCCGCCGAGCAGGTACAGCGCGGCCGCGCACAGGTAGCTGGTCAGGTTCGCGACGAACCACCACCGCCACCGGGTGGTACCGCCGCGCAGCGCAACGGCCTGCGACAGGCCGATCAGCGGGCCGAGCACCAGCGCCTGCACGAACCCGTCCCGGAACAGGGCGAGCGTGGGACGACCGGCGGTCACCGCGTCCACCGCCTCAGGGGCCAGCACCAGCAGCCACAGCGCCAGGGCGGGCACGAAGGTGGCCACCACCCAGTGCGTACGACGCAGCTGCGGCAACCGCTGCCGCAAGACCAGCCACTGCCACCGGCCGAGGACGAAACCGTGGAACCCGGCCCCCACCACGGCGACCGCGACGATGGCCAGCCAGGTGCTCACCCCCGCAGCCGCCCGAGTGGCGCCGGACAGCAGCTCCTCCACGGCCACCCCGCCGACCACGACCACCAGGTAGGCGACGGCGTTGGCGAGCACCCACTCGCCCAGCAGCTTGCTGGACCACCAGGTCCTGGTCGCATCGGCCACGGCGTTCCCCTCATGGCCAGGATCAGCGCGGCGCCCGCGGCCCGTGTCACCCGCACCGGATGAACCTCGGCGGGCCCGGTGGCGCGGTCAGCGCGGGTCAGCCATCACCGCCGGCGTCGGGGCCGGAGGCGTCCTCGTGGCCGGCCAGCCCGGCGGGTGTCCCGTGCACGCAGTGGGCCACCAGCCCGGAGGTCACCTGGCCCTGGTTGAACTCGACCGACAAGGTGTCCCTGCCGTGCCGATCGAGCCGGTAGGACCACCCGTCGTGCGGCGTCGCGTAGAGCAGCTCGACGGCCGGTCCACGGCAGGTCACGCCGACCCAGCCTCCGGTCAGCTGCCAGCTGCGCGAACGCGGCCTCGGCTGCGGAGCGGGGCGGGACCCCGATGCGAGCCGGTGGGCCAGCGTCACGCGAGGCGCGACCGGCTGGACGGCCGGAGCCTGCGCCAGCCGCGCCCGCACCTGGACCTGGGACATCGGGCGGGGCGCCGCGGTCACCCCGTCCCAGCCCAACCGTGAGACCGCAAGCCACACCGCGGCGCCCGCGAGCGTGGTTGCCGCCGCCCACATCCCGACGATGAGCAGCCGCCGGGCCAGCCGGCTCCCGTACCCCGTCACGGGCCCAGCCTGCGCCGACCGGGGTTAGGAGCAGGTTAAGACAGTCCTAAGAGTTCGCCTGCGGCGGCGAACTGCCCGATTTCTCCGTGGACCCGGCCGAGCGTCCTGCCTACCGTCGATCTCGTGGCCACCGTGCTGATCGTCGAGGACGACCCGACGGTCCGGACCGCGTTGGTGCGGGCCCTGCGTCAGGGCTCGCACGTGCCGGCCGCCGCCGGGACGGCCATGGAGGGCCTGCGCTTCGTCTTGGACGAGCACCCCGACGTCGTGCTCCTCGACCTGGGGCTGCCCGACCTCGACGGGACAGCGCTGCTGGCGATGATCCGTTCGGTGAACAGCATCCCGGTGATCGTGATCAGCGCCCGGGACGAGGACCAGGACATCGTGGCGCTGCTCGACGCCGGCGCCGACGACTACCTGGTCAAGCCGTTCTCGCCGGGGCAGCTGGAAGCCCGGATCCGGGCGGTGCTGCGCCGCACCCGGGCTTGCGTGCCGGCGGAGCCGCTGGTGGTGGGCGGGCTGTCCATCGACCCCGCCGGGCGAAGTGCCTCGCTGGACGGCGCCCCGTTGACCCTGAGTCCCAAGGAGTTCGACCTGCTGCTGTACCTGGCCGAGCGCCGTGGTCAGGTGGTCAGCAAGCGCACGCTGGCGACGGAGGTGTGGAACCAGCCGTACGGCGGCTCCGACAAGACCTTCGACGTGCACCTGCATTGGCTGCGCCGCAAGCTCGGTGAGACGGCGGCCGCCCCGCGCTACCTGCGCCGAGTCCGCGGGGTGGGCGTGAAGCTGGTCGACCCCACGTCGTCATGAAGCGGCTGTTCCTGCTGTACGGCGCGGCGCTCACCTCCGCCGTGCTGCTCGCCCTCCTGGTGCCCCTCGGCCTGCTGGCCGGGTCCTTGGCGCACGACCGGGCCATGACCGCAGCCCGGCAAGAGACGCAGGGGCTCACCGTGATCGCGGCCTCCGCCGGGCGGACGCGACTGCGAGAGGCGTTGCAGGCGGCCAACCACGGCACGGGCCGGATCACGGTGTTCCTACCGGACGGCACCGCCCTGGGGGCAACAGCCGCGAGGACGGCCAGCGTCGACCTGGCCGGCAGGGGCCGGGCGTTCACCGCCGCCGCCAGGGGCGGCGAGGCGATTCTGCAGCCGGTGGCCGGGCCCCATGGGATCGCGGTGATCCGCACGTTCGTGCCCGACTCCGCGCTGCGGGCCGGTGTGCCCGCGGCATGGGCCAGCCTGGCGACGGTGGGGGCCGTGCTGCTGGTGGCCGCGCTGCTGGTCGGCGCCTTCCTCGCGCGGCGGCTGTCCCGGTCCGTCACGGTGCTCGCCGAGGTGGCCGAACGGGTCGGTGCCGGGGACCTGGACGCGACCGTGGAGCCCAGCGGGCCTCCGGAGGTGGCCTCGGTCGGCCGGGTGCTCAACAGGCTCGGTGCACGGATCACCGAGATGCTCTCGCAGGAGCGCGAGCTCAGCGCCGAGCTGTCCCACCGGCTGCGCACCCCGGTCACAGCGCTGCGGCTGGACGTCGGAACGCTCAGCGATCCCGCGGAGCGAGCGCGGATGACCGGGCATGTCGAGGCGCTCGCGGCAGCCGTGAACGACGCCGTCACGGCAGCCCGTGCGCCGCGGCCCCCACTGGCGACCGCCAGGTGCGACGCGGGTCTGGTGGCCACCGGACGAGCGCGCTTCTGGGCCGTGCTCGCCGAGGACGCCGGCCGGCCGTTCAATGTCTGCGCTGCACCCGGACCCGCGCTGGTCGCGGTGTCCGCCGACGCCCTCGGAGCAGCGCTGGACGCGCTTCTGGACAACGTGTTCACCCACACGCCCCCCGGCACCGGGTTCAGGCTCGCGGTGCGACCCGGCGCGGCCGGAGAGGTCGACGTGGCGGTCGAGGACGGCGGGCCCGGCCTGGTGCGGCCCGCGCACGCCGGCCGGGGGGCGAGCACCACCGGGTCGACCGGTCTCGGCCTGGACGTGGTTCGACGTACGGCCGAGCGGGCCGGCGGCAGGGTCACGGTACGGCGCAGCGGCGCGGGCGGCGCCGGCGTGATCTTGTCGCTGCCCGTCTTGTCCGAAACTTAACGTCGCGCTGGTGCGCCCCTAACGAGCGCCCGCCGAGGGTGGAGCGAGAACGACTGCACCGTCCGCTCGACCCGTCAGGAGCACCGTGAAGCAGAAGACTCGATCGGCCGCCGCGCTGGTCAGCACCAGCCTGCTGGCCGGCGGAGGGATCGCCGCCGCCGTCACCGGGTTCGGCCAGCCGGCGCCCGTTCCTGCGACCACCACAGCTTCGGCCCCGTCCTCCGACGCCGCACTCGGCGCCGCGGTCCACGAGCTGCTGAGCCGCAGCCGACAGCTGCACGGGCGCCTGACCAGCACCCGCCATGAGCTGCACGTGCTCGACCGCCGGCTTCACCACCAGCAGGCGTTGGCGCAGCACATCGCGGCCGCTCCACCGCCGGCGCCGGCGGTTCGCCCGCAGGCCACGACCCCGTTGCCGCCCTCGGTGCACACCACCACCCGCGCGAGCACCAGCACCGGCGCCGCACCCAAGGTGCACACCACCACCCGCGCCAGCACCAGCACCGGCGCCGCACCCAAGGTGCACACCACCACCCGTGCCAGTGGCGCCGGTGGTCCGGGTGTGCACACCACCACACGCGCCAGCGCCGTCGGCGGCGAGCACGAGGGCGGTGGCGATGACTAGGCCGGCGCGACTGGCCGCCGCCTGGCTGGTCGCCCCGCTGGCCGTCGGTTCGCTGGCCGTCAGCGCCGACTGGGCCCTCCGGCACGACCCGCTGCACAGCGCGGCCGCGACCACCGGGGCCGCACAGCTGTCGCCGCGAACGGCCGGCCTGCAGCACCGCGCCCAGCTGGCCGCGCGCCGCCTGCAGCGTTCGCAGACCGCGCTGCTCAGCCTGGAGGAGAGCGTCCAGCACCGGTCGTCCGAGCTGAGCCTGCTTCACGCGGACGTCGCCGCGATCCGGAAGGCACGGCGGACCGGCAAGGCGGTGCCGCTGCCGGGCGGCGGTACCGCGGGCTCCGCGGTACCGGCAGCGCCGCTGCCCCCGCCCGTCGCGGTGCCGGCACCGCAGGTGAGCACGACGACAGGAGCATCATGACCACCGAGACAGCAGCCACCGGCAGCCCGCGGACCACCGAGGTGGCGTTCCGGGCCATGGCGACCGACGTGACGCTGCGGGTCGAGCACCCCCGGCCCCGCGCGGCAGTGGCCCTGCGGCGCGCGCAGGAGGTGTTCGAGCGCGTGGAGGCGGCGTGCACCCGCTTCGACCCGGACAGCCCGTTGATGCGCGCCAACCAGCAGCCGGACCGGTGGCACGACGTTCCCCGGGAGTGCGCGGACGCAGTGCGCGAGGCCGGTCTCGCGCACCGGCGGACCGGCCGGGTGTTCGACCCCCGGATCCTGGATGCGCTGGTCCGTCTCGGCTACGACCGCAGCCTTCCGTTCGCCGAGGGTGGCCTCGAGCTCGACGGGGGCGCCTCCCCGGAGGTCGCCGGCAGGACCGACCGGCCGACCTGGTCTCCCCGGGTCGAGCGTCGCTCGGGGCGGTACCGCGTTCACCTGGACGGCGTACCGATCGACCTCGGCGGGATCGGCAAGGGCCTGGCCGTGCGATGGGCCGAGCAGCGACTCCGCAGAGCCGGCGAGAGCGTGATGGTCGACGCAGGCGGCGACTGCCGGTTCTCCGGACCGGGACCGGACGGCGAGGGCTGGCGCGTCGGCCTCGAGGACCCGCGCGGCGGTACGACGCCGCTTGCCGTGCTCGCGCTCACCGACACCGGCTGCGCCACCTCCTCGGTCCGAGTGCGGCGCTGGAAGGTGCAGGGCCGGACGGTCCACCACCTCATCGACCCGCGCACCGGCACCAGCGGAGGCGAGGGCCTGCTGTCGGTGACGGTGGTGCACCCGGACCCGGCATGGGCCGAGGTGTGGAGCAAGACGCTGTTCCTGGCCGGGCGCGCGCAGGTCGCCGAGGTGGCCGCTATCCGCGATCTGGCTGCTCTCTGGGTGGACGAGGACGGCACGCTGCGCCTCAACCCGGCCGCCCGGGCCCTCCTGCTCTGGACGGCCGCCGATGGCTACCTCTGACGCGAGCGGCCGCGCGGCGGCTCGTGGCGTCGGCGCGCTGCGGGTGCTGCTCGCGGTCGGGAGCGCGGCGTCCGTCTGCTGGCTCCTGGTACACGTGGCCGGCGCGTTGCGCGGCACGAGCACCGCACCGTGGACCCTGGGGCGTGCCAGCGGGCTCACGTCGTACGCCCTGCTCGTCGCCCTGGTCAGCGCAGGGCTGCTGCTCTCGCACCCGGCGGTGCGTCGCCTGCGCCGACCCGCACCGCTGACCAGGATCCGGCTGCACGTCACGCTGGCGGTGTTCACTCTGGCGTTCACGGTGCTGCACGTGGTGGTCCTGGCCACCGATCCCTGGGCCCACGTGGGCTGGGCGGGGGCGGTCCTCCCGATGGCGTCGCAGTACCGACCGGTCGGTGTCAGCCTGGGGCTGCTGGCCGTCTGGTCCGGCCTTGTCACCGGCGTGTCCGCGGCGCTGGCCGGCCGAGTCTTCGGCCGGCTGTGGTGGCCCGTGCACAAGGCGGCCGGACTGGCGTTCCTGCTGGTCTGGGCACACGGCGTGGTGGCCGGTTCCGACACGGCGGCACTGCTGGTCTTCTACCTCGCCACCGGCGGGGCTGGGCTGACCCTGGCCCTGAGCCGGTACCAGGCCGGCACCGCAGCCGACCTCCGGGACGAACTGACCTCGGACCGGGCCCGCGACACCCGAGTGCCGATGCACACGAGGGATGCGCCGTGAGCCGTACCGGCGCGGCCGCGGCAACGCGGCTGTGGAGCGTGCCCGCGGTGCACGCCGCTCACGACCTGCTCCCGGGCCCGATGCCGGTCAGCCGTTGCGGGCCCGCGGAGTGCCGCGTGCCGGGCCCCGAACCGTGGCCGTGCCATGAGCAGCGTCTCGGCCGTCGTCCCCGGGGAGGGTTGTGGGCCGTCGATGCGGCGGCGGCGGCCGACCTGCGGGGCTGTGGCGGCGGGTTCTTCCCCGCCGCCCGCAAGTGGCGGTCGGCGCTGTCCCGGCCGGGGCGGGTCACAGTGGTGGCCAACGCCGCGGAGAGCGAGCCTCTCAGCGCCAAGGACGCGGTGCTGCTGAGCCTGCGCCCCCACCTGGTGCTCGACGGTCTGGCGCTTCTGGCGGAGGCCCTGGACGGCAGCTCGGCGGTGCTGTGGCTGCACGACACCGACACGGCGGTCCGGCGTGCGGTCGTCGCGGCGGTCGAGGAGCGCCGCGACGCCGGGCTCGACGAGCTCACGGTGCGGATCCGGGCGGTGCACGGTGGCTACCTGTCCGGGGAGTCGACCGCGATCAAGCAGGCAGTCGAGGGCGGGCCACTGGCCCCGCAGTTCCGCGGCTTCGGCCCTGACTCCCGAGGGGACTACGTGCTGGTGCACAACGCCGAGACGCTGGCGCGGCTGGCGCTGCTGTGCCGAGAGGCCGCCGACGACGGCGCGCGCGCACCCGCCGGCGCGCTGCACCCGCACGCCACTCGGCTGCTCACCGTCGTGACCCCCACCGACAGACGTGTCGTCGAGGTGCCCTCCGGGACCCGGCTCGCGGAGGCGGTCGGGATGGCGGCCGGGGCCCAGCCACCGGCGGATGGGGCGGTGCTGCTGGCCGGGTACGGCGGTGCCTGGGCGCGGTGGTCGGACGTGGCCGGCCTCTCGGTGGCGGAGTCGGCGTTCCGGCAGCGCGGTCACTCGCTCGGCGCCGGCATCGTGGCGCCGTTGTGGGAGCCGACCTGCGGGCTCGGGGTCACCGCCGCGATCGCCGGGTACCTCGCCCGGGCATCGGCGCGACAGTGCGGCCCGTGCCTGTTCGGGCTGCCGGCGCTCGCGGAGGCGATGGCGCGCCTGACGGACGGACGCGCCCGGCGGGGCGAGAGCGCGAAGCTGCGGGAGGACCTGGCGGCGGTCGCCGGTCGCGGCGCCTGTCACCACCCCGACGGCGCCGTGCGGCTGGTGCGCAGCGCGCTGGAGGTGTTCCCCGCGGACCTGGCCACCCACGCGGCCGGGACCCCCTGCGGGCAGCCGTACGACACGATCCCCGTCCCCGAGGAGTGAGCGGTGCGCCGCAAGGAGGACGTCTCCCCGGAGCAACGGCTCGAGGTGAACCCGATCACCTGCGAGGCGGTCGGTCTCTGCGCGCACCTCGCCCCCGATCTGGTGTCCCTCGACCGGTGGGGCTACCCGGTGATGCCTGAGGGTGCGCTGCCCGCCGAGCTGCTGGCCACGGCCCGTCGGGCGGTGCGGGGATGCCCGCGCCGCGCGCTCGGTCTGCGGGGCGGTCCAGCGCACTGACCGGCCGGCTCAGTCGTGCACCCCGCCTCCAGTGGTGGCGGCCTCCGGCTCAGGGGGCCGAGTCCGGCCGAACATCGGCAGCCCCTCGTGACGGCGGATCAGAGCCCACCCCACGGACATCGCCACCAAGGTGGCCAGGCCGAGCAGCACGACCAGCAGCGGGTGGGTCTGCTTCGGCCCGGCGCCCAGCGGCGCCCAGCCGGCCTTGTCCAGCAGCGCCAGCCCGGACATGCTGAGCACGACGACGAGCCCGCGCCGGACCACTGAGGACGGCACCCGTGGCGCGACCCGGGCACCCAGCATGCTGCCGGGCACCGAGCCGAGGATCAGTGGGATGGTCACGCCCAGGTCCAGACCGTAGGCGAGGATGTTCGACACCGCAGCGGCCAGCACCAGTGGCACCGCCTGCACCAGGTCGGTGCCGACCAGCTTCACCGCCGACAGGGTCGGGTAGAGCATCACCAGCGCGATCATGATCACCGACCCGGAGCCGACCGAGGTGATCCCGACCAGCAGGCCGCCGAGCGCGCCGATGGCCGTGGTGGGCAGCGGCCGGATCCGCGGTTCGCCCTCGGCGTTCCGGCCGCGGCGCACGAGGCGCAGCTGCAGATACAACCGCAGGGCGTACGTCGCACAGGCGACCAGCAGCGCGAACCCGATGGCCATCTGCAGCACCGTGTCCACCTGGTCCGGGGCAGCGAGCCAGCGGACCAGGTGCGGGCCGAGGACTGCCATCGGCACCGAGCCGAGCATCAGCCATCCGGCCAGCCGCAGGTTCGGGGACCCCTGGCGCCAGTGCACCATCGCGCCCGCGGACTTGTACACCGCCGAGGCGGTCAGGTCTGCGGTGACCACGGTGGTGGCGCTTCCCACCCCCAGGAAGAGCAGGGCCGGTGTCATCAGCGCTCCGCCACCCATGCCGGTGATGCCGACGACCGTGCCGACCAGCAGGCCGGCCGCGACGATCTTCAGCTGGTCCAGGTGGGCCGACAAGCTGCCGTCGGCCACCACCTGGTGCACGATCTGCAGCATGCAGCCTCCCCGAATCGACCGACGCCTTCCCCAGCATTATGAACAAAGTCTAGTAGACTTGTCGAGTTAAGTGCCAACGTTGTCGGAGGGGTGACCGGCTGTGGGCGGTCACCCCTCCGACAACTAGGGGGCCCCGGGCTACCGCACGCGCAGCATGCAGAACTCGTTGCCGTCCGGGTCGGCCAGCACGACCCAGCTGACGTCCTGGCCCTGTCCGATGTCGATGCGGCGCGCGCCCAGCCCCTCCAGCCGGGCGACCTCGGCGGCCTGGTCGTCCGGGCGCAGGTCGATGTGCAGCCGGTTCTTCACCGTCTTGGACTCCGGCACCCGCAGGAACAGCAGGTCGGGGGCCACGCCGTTCTCGGCGCTGCCCTCCGGAGGCTCGAGGACCACCTCGTCGGCGCCGTCGAAGGTGCGCCGCCAGCCGAGCACCTCCTGCCAGAAGCGCGCGATGGCTGCGGGGTGATGGGTGTCGACGCACAGCGCCTGCAAACGAACCGTCATGGCGCGAGCATCGCGACCCCTGGGCCCGCGATCAACGGGTTTTCGCCGCCCGGAAGTGTCAGGAAGCGTCAGGGCATCACCTTGTACAGGTCGACGACCGTCTCCTGCGGCATCGCCGAGAACCCGCCCTCGATGCCTTGCTCGAACCGCGGCAGCAAGGTGCCGTCCCGGAACCGCTCCCAGCTCTCCTGCGAGTCGTGCACCGCCAAGATCGTCCAGCCGCCCTGGGACGGCCCGGCGGCGTGGAAGATCTGCCCCTCCGGGAGCTGGTCCGGTCCGGGGTGCACGGCGGCGACGGACGCCTCGTACTGCTCCTTGGTGCCGCCGGGGAAGAAGTGGACGATGCCGTAGGCCATGGCTGTCTTCGCTCGGGTCGCGGCCTCCGCTGCGCGGCGGCCGGCTGGGGTGGCCGTACCACGCGCCCCCTGCGACCACTGGACCGGACGGTAGTCCGGCCCGATGGGGCCGGCAATGACGTGTCGGGGCCGGGTCAAGGCCCCGTGGTCCGGCACGATCGGGCTCCTCCGTCCGCCCGTCCGGGCCGTGGGCGGGCGAGCTGCGCCGCGACCCGTCCGGGACGGACCTCGTTCTCGAGGATGAGTCGGGCCATGGCCCCTGATCCCCCTATTTCGCTACAGACCCCGCGACGCCCGTTGTGCTTGCATCGTGGCTTCGACCGGACGGGCCGGTCTCCGCACAAAGGAATCAGGGGCATGAACACTCGCAAACGTGTCGCGGCGGTCGTCGCCGCGCTCGCCACGGCGGTCACCGGGACCGCGATGCTGCCGTCGCAGGTCGACGCGTCGGCCAAGGTCCCGGCCATCAAGGTCACCATGACGAAGAAGGCGATCCGGCTGAGCACCCACTCCGTGCAGGCGGGCCGGGTGAGGTTCCGGGTCGTCACGCCCGGTGGGGACCACGTCCTCCAGGTGATGCGGCTGCACCAGGGCTACTCACTGCAGCAGGCGGCGAAGGACGTCGGCCGCGCCTTCCAGGGCCGGGTGCCGGCCATCAAGCGCGTCGACCGGCGGATCACCTGGGCCGGCGGCGCGGAGACGCGCAAGAACCACCCGGGCCGGTTCGCGGTCACACTGACCCCGGGCACCTACTACCTGATCGACCAGAACGACCAGACCAGCACGGTGGTCTCCACGCTCACCGTGAACGGCTCCGTCCAGCCGCGCGCCTGGATCCACAACAGCAGCAGGATCGTGGGCACCGGAAAGGACCGCTTCAGGGCACCGAAGGCGATCCCGCGCCAGGGCTGGACGGTGTTCAAGGACACCTCCGACGAGCCGCACTTCCTGGTCCTCCAGCAGGTCAAGCACGGCACCACCCGGCACATGGTGACGCGTTACCTGCACTCCGGGGCCCAGGGCGAGCCGCCCTTCGCGATGCCGGCAACCACGTCGAGCGGCGTGATCTCCGGCGGCAGCCAGATCCTGTTCCACTACAACCTGCCGCGTGGTCGCTACGTGCTGATCTGCTGGTGGCCGAGCGACGAGAACGGCATGCCCCACGCGCTGATGGGGATGTACCGGATGATCAACCTGCGATGACCCTCCGGGGCTGACCTTCAGCAGTCCCCGCCGGAACGGGGGCGTGGCGGGGGCCGCGACGGGGGTGAGGTGCGACGTACCTCACCCCCGTCCGCATTCCCGGACAACACCTTGAAAGCGGGCCGGTCGCCCGCCAACCTGTGCCGAATGGGCGATCTGCTCGCTGGAGCCACCCATGGCCTGCAGGCCATCTCCCCGTCGGCGTAGCTGCAGGTGCCGTCCATCCTGGTGCTGCGTCTTCGCGCTGGAGCTCAGCCACGCCGCGCGGGCCACGGCCGAGCGGGCGCGCGCCGGCGGCCCGGCAGCTCGACCAGCTCGGGGTGCCCACGCCGACCGTGGCCCGGGAGCACGCTGACCTGGGCCGGGCCACGACCTGGGGCGTGCCCACGTGTTCCAGCTACGTCGGGCGGACACCGAGGAGCCGGCCACCCGGGACCGCACCGTGGCCACCGGCCATCTCAGTGGCCGGTTCGCGTTCGTGCCGGCGGTGGCGCACCGGCAGCTGCGGGAACGGGCGGAGACGCTGCGGGTACGTCGTAGCGAGCTCACCGAGGAGTTCACGCTCAGCGACTTCCAGGCAAGGTACGACGGACGGGCCGTGATCCTGTTCGTGCACAAGGACGGCCGCACCACGGTCGCGAACGAGCAGGTCAAGCTCCCCCGGCGCGGGGCGACGCTGATCGCGCTGCTGCCGCAGGAGCGGCCGACCCGGTAGGCGGCCCGGTAGGCGGCCCGGTAGGCGGCCCGGCAGTCAGCGCAGCACGTGGAACGTGCCGGCGATCGCGTCCACCCGGGGCAGCACCGTGCTCGGGTCCGACCGGTAGCCGGCGAACGCGGTGATCGCGTAGTTGCGTGGCCGGGCCTGCACCGTCACGGTGACGAACCGCACCTTGACGTGGTGCCCGTTGACGGCATGGCCGTACGTCGCCAGCGCCTTCCGGCCGTCGACATGCTGGCGCTGCCGGCCGAGCACCCGCACCCGGTGGTAGCCGTGCCGCAGGGACCGGACGAACCGGTGGGCGGTCCGGCGCAGCGTCCCGGGGCCGGCCCGGCCGACGGTGACCGCCAGGTCGCGGCCGCGGCTGGTGAGGGTCACGGTGCCCTGCTTGCGGGTGACGCTCATCCCCTGGGGGACGCCGATGCGAAAACCGCCCTGACGGGAGACCATTTGGTGCGTCGGCGTCGCGGCCGCCTGCGCGGGGGCCGCCGGCGTCCCCCGGAGGGTGAGGTAGCCGAAGTAGCCGGCGGCCAGCAGCGCCAGCACGCCGACTACTCCGGCGACCACCCGTTTGGTCATGGCCTCAGGCCAGGTGCCGGCCGCCGCGGCGGGAGAAGGCCAGCAGGAACGACCCGGCGGCGACGGCGAGCAGCCCCAGAGCCAGCAGGCCGGACCAGGGGCCGCCGGTGTTCGGCAGCAGACCCGACATCGGAGCCAGCGCGGCCGACTCGCCCTTGACGCTGCCGGTGGCCGGGTGGTTCGGACCACCCGCGCTGACGCCGGAGACGGTGCCGGTCGACTGCTGGCCGGACGGCTTCTGGGCGCCCTGCTGGTGCACCAGGGTCTCGGTGTGGCCGCCCAGGGCGTCGACCTGGACGCCCTGGCCGGGCAGCAGGCTCGCCTTCAGCGCGTCCTGCGCGTGTCCGGCGACGTGCTTGCCGAGGTAGGTCTCACCCTGGTTCAGGTAGGCGCACAACGCGCTGGGCGAGGGGCAGCCGGGCGGCAGCTGGATCGCGGTGGGTTGGGCGACCCGGCCGCCCTGGCCGCCCCCCTGGACTCCCAGCAGGTAGGAGCCCCGCTTGGCGGTGGGCGTCTTCCCACCGGAGTCGGCGCGTCCCTGGGAGTGCAGTGCGTCCGCAGTGGCCGAGCACCCTTGCGAACCGGGCTGGGTCAGGCACACGTCGGCGAGATCGGACTGCGAGGCAGCGCGGGTCCGGCCGGTGTGCTGGTTGCGGTTGATCCGGGAGGAGCTGGTGAGCAGGCCGGCGTGCACCGGGCCGTCGCAGGCCGCCGTCGGGTCGGTGTGCGTGCCACCGATGCAGACGTCGGCGACCCCGCTGCGGCTGAGCCCATGCGAACGGCCGTTGCCGTTGCTCGCGAAGGCGTCGGCGTACAGCACGTCCAGGCAGACCTGGCCACCGCTACCGTCGCAGACCGGCTGCAGCGGGTTACCGGCGTGGCTCGCCTTCTTCCCGTTCGAGGACGCGTGCGCTCCGAGGATCTCCTGGCCACCGAGCGAGAGCAGCGTCGAGTCGGCGCGGGTGCCGTTGTGGCGCCGCACGGTGGCCTTGTTCTGTCCGGCGTCGGCGACGTCCTGGCCGCCGGCCCCCGCGTGCAGCCCCTTGGCGGCGGCGTGGTCGGGCCCGGACGGGTCCTTGGTCTCGTTCGGGGCGATGTCGCTGTCGGAGGACTTGGGCAGGCGACCCGAGCCCGGTCCGGAGCCGGTCGAGGGCGTCGACGGGGCCCCGGGCAGCGACGGCGCGCCCGGTAGCGACGGGGTGGCGGGCGGTGAGGGCAGCGACGGCACGCCGCTCGGCTTGGGCAGGCCGGGCGCGCCCTTGCTCAACGATCCGAGCTGCTGCTGGACCTGGCCGACCACGCCGCTGAGCGGGTCGGTGGGGCTGCCGTTGTCGGCCAGCGCGCTGGCCGGGGTCAGGACGACGAGGGCGCCCGCAGCGGCCGCTGCGACCGTCCCGCGCAGTGTCGTCGGTCGGAGTCTCATCAGTTCCCTTCCAAGCGCCGGTTACTCGCCGGTACGAAAGGGACAACGAGCGTTCCCCGCAAAGGTCACGGGGCCGACGGGACCGTTTCCGGGCCCTTCCTCCGGCTCGCCGCTCCGGTTCCTCTCCCCGTTCTCCTCCCCGGGACGGTTTTGGTCCGGGGCCGACCCGGGAACCAGGGAGCCATGAGCGAGAACCAGCAGGAGAACTACGAGGGCTACAGCATCGACGAGGACAACCAGCTGCCCCAGGAGGACACGCTCGTCGACCGCAACGTCGAGGACAAGCTGGACGAGGGCTACAGCGCCCCGGAGAAGTGGTCACCCGCCGAGGGCTACGGCAACACCCCGCTCGAGGAGGAGCTCGGAGAGGACCTCGACCAGCGGCTGCGGCAGGAGGAGCCTGAACCGGACCCCTACCAGGAGGCGGCGACCCGCCCCGAGCAGGTCGGCGGTGAGGTGGGCGACGCGCGCGCCGGCCGGCTGGTCGCCGAGGACGAGGGCCGGGCCCCCGACGAGGAGAAGGACCTGGTCGCCGAGGACGTGGGCATCGACGGGGCCGGCTCCAGCGCGGAGGAGGCCGCGGTCCACGTGGTCGACGAGGAGGAGTGAGCCCGACCGCAGACGGCGGCCGGAAGGGCTGACCGGCTCAGGAGCTGCGGCCGGCCATCTCCTCCGCAGGCACGCCTCGTTCGCCGGTGTCGGTGAGCCGGGCCTCCTCGGCGGCCCGGGCCACCAGCTCGGCCCGCCGCGCGGCCTCCTGGCGGGCCCGCTCCGCGTCGTACTTCTCCGGCGCCTCGACCAGGTTCGACGTACCCCCGGGAAGCCGGCCGAGCGCCGAGCGGGCGAAGATCTGCTGCTCGGTGGCGGTGCGCTCGGAGCGGCCCCGGCCGACGAAGCTGACCGCCCAGTGCAGCACCGCGGTCACCCGGTTCTTGAACCCGGTGATGTAGAATAGGTGCACCACCAGCCAGATCAGCCAGGCCAGGAAGCCGGTCAGCCGCACCTTCCCCCCGATGCGGGCCACCGCCCGGAACCGGGAGATGGTGGCCATGTCGCCCTTGTCCACGTAGTGGAAGGGCTGCTGCCCAGGCTTGCCCTGGAGCCGGTTCGTGATCTCCTGGGCGGCGTACTTGGCGCCCTGGATCGCCACCTGCGCGACGCCGGGCAGGTGGTTGAGGTTGATCATGTCGCCGACCACGAACACCTCGGGGTGGCCGGGCAGGGTGAGGTCCGGGTTCACCGAGATCCGGCCCGCCTTGTCCAGCGAGGCGCCGGTCTGCTCCGCGAGGGTCCGGCCCAGCCCGCTGGCCTGCACCCCGGCCGCCCACACCTTGGTGACCGCCTCGATGCGGCGCCGGGTGCCGTCCTTGTCCTTGACCTCGAGGCCGTACTCGTCGACGTCGACGACCATCGCGCCCAGCTGCACCTCGACGCCGAGCTTCTCCAGGTCGCGCTTGGCCTTGAGACCCAGCTTCTCCCCGAACGGGGGCAGCACCTGCGGCGCCGCGTCGACCAGGATCACCCGCGCCTTGCGGGTGTTGATCCGCCGGAAGTCGGTCTCGAGGGTGCGCCGGGACAGCTCGGCGATCTGTCCGGCCATCTCCACGCCGGTGGGGCCGGCGCCGATCACCACGAAGGTGAGCAGCCGGTCCACGTCGTGGTCGTTCTCGGCGATCTCCGCCAGCTCGAAGGCGCCGAAGATGCGGCCGCGCAGCTCCAGCGCGTCGTCGATGCTCTTCATGCCAGGGGCGTACTCGGCGAACTTGTCGTTGCCGAAGTAGGACTGCCCGGAGCCGGCGGCCACGATCAGCGAGTCGTACGGCGTGGTGGTGGTGCGCTGCAGGACCCGGGAGGTGACCAGGCGCTTCTCCAGGTCGATGTCCTGCACCTCACCGAGGATCACCCGCACGTTCTTCTGCCGGGCCAGCACCTCCCGGGCGGGCGGCGCGATCTCGCCCTCGGAGAGGATGCCGGTGGCGACCTGGTACAGCAGCGGCTGGAACAGGTGGTGCTGGGTGCGGGACACCATCGTGACGTCGACCGGCGCACCCTTGAGCGCCTTGGCCGCGAAGAGCCCGCCGAAACCGGAGCCGACCACGACCACCCGGTGCCTTGCCTCCGCCATGGTTCACCTCTCCTGTTGGGGGAACTACCGGCGCACAGGGAGAACCCTTCCGGGCGTGGAACTGTTCCTGGCGCGCCGCCGATGGACTCGTGCCCATTTTCGGTCCGTCCCTCACATGAGTCGCGCCCCGGGCGGGCAGGATGACTGCGTGGGCGAGCATTTCGACCTGGCCATCATCGGCTCCGGCTCGGGCAACTCGTTGCTCAGCAAGGAGCTCGACGACTGGCGGGTGGCCATCTTCGAGGAGAGCACGTTCGGCGGCACCTGCCTGAACAAGGGCTGCATCCCCACCAAGATGTTCGTCTACCCCGCTGACGTCGCCCACGAGGCCGCCGACGCGTCCCCGCTGGGCGTGCACACGAGGTTCGACGGCGCTGACTGGCCGGCGGTCCGGGACCGGATCTTCCGCCGGATCGACCCGATCTCGGCGGCCGGCCGCAACTTCCGGGCGCTGCGCAACGAGAACGTCACGCTGTTCGAGAGCCATGCCCGGTTCGTCGACGTACACACCCTCCGCACCGACGACGGCGACGTCGTCAGCGCGGACCAGATCGTGATCGCCGCCGGCAGCAGGCCGGTGCTGCCACCGGTCGAGGGGCTGGACACCGTGCCGTTCCACACCAGCGACACGGTGATGCGGATCGACCAGCTGCCTCAGCGGCTGCTGATCGTCGGCGGCGGCTTCGTGTCCGCGGAGTTCGCGCACGTGTTCTCCGCCTTCGGCAGCGACGTCACGGTCGTGAACCGGTCGGACGCGCTGCTGCGACAGGAGGACACCGACATCAGCGCCCGGTTCACCGAGCTGGCCCGGCAGCGCTGGGATCTCCGGCTCGAGACCGAGGTGCGGCAGGTCTCGACGTACGACGGAGGGGTGCGTGCCCGGCTGAGCGACGGCTCCGTGGTGGACACCGACCTGCTGCTGGTCGCCACCGGCCGGCGGTCGAACTCCGACCGTCTGGACCTGGACCGGGCCGGCGTGAAGGTCGACGAGCAGGGCCTCGTGGTGGTGGACGACCAGCAGCGCACCACCGTGCCGGGCGTCTGGGCGCTCGGGGACGTGAGCAACCCCTACCAGCTCAAGCACGTGTCCAACCACGAGGCGCGGGTGGTGCGGCACAACCTGCTGCACCCCGACTCCCCGGTCGGCGTCGACCACCGGCACGTGCCGAGCGCGGTGTTCAGCAACCCGCAGGTGGCCAGCGTCGGGCTGACCGAGCAGCAGGCCCGCGAGCAGGGGGTGCGGTTCGTGGCCGCGCGGCAGTCCTACGGCGACGTCGCCTACGGCTGGGCGATGGAGGAGACCGACGGGTTCGTCAAGGTGCTCGCCGACCCGGAGACCGGGCTGCTGCTCGGCGGGCACGTGATCGGGCCGCAGGCCTCCGTCCTGGTCCAGCCGCTGATCCAGGCGATGAGCTTCGGGCAGACCGCGCACGAGGTGGCCCGCGGGCAGTACTGGATCCACCCTGCGCTGACGGAGGTCATCGAGAACGCGTTGCTGGGTCTGGCCCCAAGCCTCCGCGCGGACGCCACCACGACGCCCGGCTGACCTCGCGGCGTCCTACTCCTCCTCCGGCGGGATGAGCACCGAGGCGACCTGCTCGAGGCACGGCTCGTCGTAGTCGGGCGCCCCGTCCGGCCCGGGCCGCACCACGCCGGTCTCCCAGCACAGGAGCAGTCCGTCGTCGCGGTCCTCCAGGCTGGCCAGCGTGTTGACGTACCACGGACCGTTCGTGGTGTGCCAGGACAGCTCCGGCGGGCGCACCCCGGCGCTGCGCGACAGCCGGGCGATCAGCGCGGCGGTGCCGGCCTTGTTCAGGTTCCGGGTCGCGGGCCGGATGGCCCCGGGCAACCGGTTCCGGATCGGTGAGCACACCGCCTGCACGATCCGGCCGCCGGAGCCCTCCGGACGGTCGACCTGCGCGAGGTAGGAGTGGTGCACGTCGCCGGACAGGAAGGTGACCGTCCCGGGCGCGCGCTCGCGCCGGCCGGAGACGACCTCCAGCGCCATCGCGGCCACGTCGTGGTAGCCGTCCTCGAACGCGGCCCAGTGCTCCAGGTCCACGGCCTGCCGCAGCCGCTCCCCCACCCGGGCGGCCCGTTTCCCCCAGGCGCCCTCGGCGACGGCCTCGTTCCAGGCCTCCAGGTGGTGCAGGCCGGGCGGCAGCAGGAACGGCAGCGAGGTGCCGACCAGCAGGTGCCGGACCCCGCCGCACATGTGCCGCTGCAGCCACGCCTTGGTCTCGTCGTCGATCATCGAGCGGCGGTTCGGCGCCAGCACCCGGGCGGCCCGGGAGTCCACCACCACCAGCCGCACGTCGTACAGGTCACGCGCGAAGCTCCACCGGTAGCTCTCCGGCGTCCGGTCGGCGCGGTAGGCGAGCTCGTCGAGCACCTCGGTGAGGTCCAGCTCGTCGTCCCCGCTGTGGCCGGCGATCCGCTGCCAGAACCTCGTCCTCGGCGCGGTCGCGCGGGGACAGGTTGCCCAGGTGCTGGTAGACCCAGTACGACGCGAGACCGGCGACGATGCGACGGTTCCACCAGGCCAGGCCGCGCATCCGCTGCTGCCAGCTCATCGAGGTGTTCCAGTCGTCGCGGATGTCGTGGTCGTCGAAGATCATCGCGCTGGACACCGTGGACAGCAGCCAGCGGATCGGGCCGTCGGCCCAGGAGAGCTCGTAGAGGTAGGCGTACTCCTCGAAGTCCAGCAGCTCCTTGCCGGGCGGCGCGTTGATGTCGCGGCGCCGGGCGATGAACTCCTGCATCTCCTCCGAAGTCTCGTCGGCGTACACCTGGTCACCGAGGAACAGCACCAGGTCCGGCTGCTCGTGCTCGCCCCGCGCCATCCGCAGCGCGTAGGCCAGCAGCGCGTCCACGCCGTGCTCGTGGGTGGCGGACGCGTCCTGCGGGCCGCTGACCCGGCAGGAGCCGAACACCATCCGCAGCCGGCCGCCCGGCCGCAGCGTGGCGATCACCGGAGGCGGGTACGGCGAGTCCGGCTCCGGCCACGCCTGCTCGCCGTCGACCTCGACCGAGTACGGCGTGGTGCTGCCCGGCTCGAGCCCGTCCACCTCGACCAGCGCGTAGTGGTGCCCGTGCACGACGAACGTGGGGGTCGACCAGGAACGGCCCCCCGCACGCACGACGACCCGTGCCCGTGAGCGCGTCTCGACCCAGATGCTCGCCGAGGTCTCGTCGACGTACCGCATCAGCGGCCCCAGCACCAACGATTCGGAGTTCACGGCACATTCCTACCCTGCCCGCCCCGGGCCACCGTCAGGGGCACCGCGGGGTGCACCCCGGGGGCACCGGCGAAGTTTGCGGGCCGCCGGCGCAGGGCATGACCTTGGCGGACCGAACCGAAAGGGCAATCACATGGGTGTCACCGCGACGGCGAACCACGTCGGGCGCCGGGCGGAGCGCAGCGGTTCGCTCCACCACGCCGTGCAGCTCGGCCTCGTCGCCTACGGCGTCGTCCACCTGCTGATCGGCTGGCTGGCCTTGCGGCTGGCGCTGTCCGGGCACAGCAACCCCTCCTCGCAGACCGCGCTGGACAAGCTCGCCCAGAGCACGGGCGGCCAGGTGATCCTCCTCGTGGTGGCGGCCGGCTTCTTCGCGCTGGTCCTGTGGCAGCTGGTCGAGGCAATCGGTGGGAACCGCCGCTCGAGCGGGGCGAAGCGGCTGCTCAAGCGCGCCGTCGCGCTCGGCAAGGTGGTCATCTACGGCGCCCTGGGCGTCACCGCCCTGCAGCTCGGCCTCGGGTCGGGCTCGAAGTCCTCCGGCGGCACGAAGACCTACGTCGCGCGACTGTTCGGCATGCCCGGCGGGCAGACCCTGGTGGCGGTCATCGGGGGCGGCATCATCGTGACCGCGCTGGTGCTCGCCTACTACGGGATCAGTGGCCGGTTCACCAAGAAGCTGACCCCCCGCGGCAAGCAGGGCTCGCTGGGCAGCGCGATCATCTGGTCCGGCCGGATCGGCTACGTGGGCAAGGCGATCGCCCTGGGCGCGATCGGCGCGCTGTTCCTGTGGTCGGCCTCCACGCACAACGCCCGGAAGTCCGGTGGTCTCGACCAGGCCCTTCACCAGCTGTTGCGCGAACCCTTCGGGAGCGGGATCGTGGTGGTCGTTGCGATCGGGATCGCCTGTTTCGGCGTGTTCTGCTTCGGCTGGGCGAGGCACCTGGACACCTGAGGGCGACCGTCGCCGGGCCCAGACATCGGCAGCACCGGGAGGCAGAGGCCGGCATGGCGTTGGACCACCGAGCACTCGAGCTGCCTCGCGACCCCGCTTCGGTGCGCCACGCCCGGGTCTGGGTGGCCGAGCGGATGCGCGGGATCGGCCGTGACGACCTGGTGGACGCAGCGACGCTCGGGGTCTCCGAGCTGGTCACCAACGCGATCCTGCACACCGAGTCCTCGATCGTCGTGCAGCTGCGGGGCACCCAGCGCCACCCGCGGCTCGAGGTGCGGGACTCCTCTCGCCGACCGCCCCGGGTCAACGGCGACATGACCGCCGAGGACCACCTGCTGTCCACGGTCGGCCGCGGGCTGGCCCTGGTGGCGATGTACGCCGCGGCGTGGGGCTCGGAGATCGCCGGCGGCGGCAAGCTGGTCTGGTTCGAGCCGGCCGCGGAGACGGGCGAGGGCGGGGACCCGACCGGTGATGTCTACGACCTCGACGTGATCGTCGACGACCTGCTCGGCGACGAGCTGCTCGGCGACGACCCGGACCTCAACGAGGGCGTGCCGATCCACCTGCTGAACATGCCGGTGCAGGTCTTCTTGGACTACCGCGCCTCCTACGACGAGCTGATGCGCGAGCTGCGGATCCTGACCCTGCCGGCGGGCACCGACCACCTGATGGCCCGGGAGATCAGCGCCCTCTCGGTCCAGGTCGAGCGGGACCGCCGCCGTGCAGAGGGCGGGGAACGGCTGGACCGGGCCATCGCCGACGGTGCGAACCGCACCGACGTGGACTACCTCGTGCCGGCCGGGACCCCGGCCCGGATGGGCCGGATGCGGGACCTGCTCGAGGAGGCCGACGAGTTCTGCCGCAAGGAGGAGCTGCTGGTGATGGCCCCGACCGCCCAGCAGACGGCCATGCGGCGCTGGTACTTCGGAGAGTTCGCCAGGCAGGGCCAGGGTGCCGACCCCACCCCGTGGCCGGGCGGACTCGTGGTCGACCAACCCGTGCGCTGACCGCGGGCTGGGACGTCGCCGGCTCAGCCGTAGCCGAGCTCGGTGAGCCGCTCGTCGTCGATCCCGAAGTGGTGCGCCACCTCGTGCACCACTGTCACCCGGACCTGGTCGACCACCTGCTCCTCGGTGGCGCACAGGCGCAGGATCGGGTTGCGGAAGATCGTGATGCGGTCCGGGGCGACCATCATGTAGCCAGGTCCGCGCGAGGTGAGCGGGGTTCCGACGTACAGGCCGAGCAGCTGCGGCCCACCGCGCGGGGACTCGTCCTCGACGAGCACCACGCAGTTGTCGACGAGGCCGGCCAGCTCCTCCGGGATCTGGTCCAGGGCGTCGGAGACCAGCTCCTCGAAGCGCTCGCGGGTCATGTCCACCACAGCACCATTGTCCGCGGCCGACGGGTGCCCCCGGGCCGCTGTCGGCGTACGGCGGCCGGGCGGGATCCGGGCTGCCCGATTTGGCCGGGTCGTGGCGAGGCCCTAAACTGGACCGGTCCCCGACGGCAGTCGTGCCCGACGGCCCGATGGGTGATCCGCCCCCATCGTCTAGCGGCCTAGGACCCCGCCCTTTCACGGCGGTAGCACGGGTTCGAATCCCGTTGGGGGTACGCTTCCTGCGGCACCTGCCGATTGGGAGGCAGGGGGGAGGGTGCGCTAGCATTCATCCGCTCGACAAACGCAAGACCTGGCCCCGTAGCGCAGTTGGTTAGCGCGCCGCCCTGTCACGGCGGAGGCCGCGGGTTCGAGTCCCGTCGGGGTCGCCAGCATTGAACGGCCTCTGGCCTGCGGAAACGCAGAGCCAGAGGCCGTTTGCTTTCACCGCCGCAGTGGCACAACACCTGCCGTGTCCCGTCTGTGTCCCGTCCCAGATCCGTCGCAGGCCGCGACGGCGCCCGTTCGCCGCACCCATAGCGTCCGCGGCACTACGGTGTCGTCGGCCTAGACTGACGTCATGACCGAGGCGCGAGAGGAGCTCATCCATCTCATTGATGGGCTGCCCGAGGAGAAGGTGAGTACGCTGCTCGCCACCGCCCGCGCGCTCAGCACCCCCAGAGCTCAGGGCGGGCGGCAGTGGCCACCGGCATTCTTCGGCAGCATCAAGCACGCCGCCGACGGTCGCACCGACACCGCCAGCAGGGTTGACGAGTTCTTGGCCGAGTCAGGGTTCGGGCAGGACTTCCGCGGATGATCGTGGTGGACTCTGGTCCGCTCATCGCCGCTGCTATCGAAGACGACCGGGACCACCGTCGCTGTGTCGACATGTTCGCGGCCCTACATCTGAACTCCGAGAAGCTGTTGGTGCCGCAGACCGTCCTGGCCGAGAGCGCCTACACCATCCAGAAGCAGGGCGGCACGGCGCAGGAGTTGCTGTTCCTGCAGTCGATCGCCGACGGCGACCTCGCCCTCGTCGAGCTTGTACCTGAGGACATGACTCGTGTCATCGAACTGGTCGAAACCTACGGCGACTTCCCGCTAGGAACCACCGACGCCTCAGTGATTGCCATCGCCGAACGACTGAGCATCACAGAGATCGCCACACTCGACCACCGGCACTTCCCGAACGTGCGGCCGCGGCACGCCGAGTACCTCACACTGCTGCCGTAGACGGACGGGCTCGGAGGGCCGCCGGGCGCCCCGGCGGTCTTATCCTTATCCTCTCAGTGCTACGACCGAAGCCCCTCTCCGGCCGGGTCCCGTCCCAGCGCCGACGGCTGCCTCCAGCGCGACCGTTCGAGCCGCGTCCATGGCGTCGGCAACGGTGTCGAGGCGGTCGGGGAACAGATGCCCGTAGAGGTCGAGCGTCATTGTGGCCGACTTGTGTCCGAGCATCTGCTGAACGACCTTGACGTCGGCTCCGGCGGCGATCGCCAGTGAGGCCGCGGTGTGCCGGAGCGCGTGCGGAGTCAGACCGTCGAGACCGACCGCCGCGGATGCCTCGTCGAATACTGCGCGTTGGAAGGTGCGCGACCTCATCGGAGTACCGGCCTTCTCGCCGCCGAACACCAGCGCCTCGGGCGCCTTCCCCGCGACGTGGACAGCCAGCTCCTCGATGAGGAACCGTGGCACCGGGACCTCCCGACGCTCGTGGTTCTTCGGATCGCTCGGCACGACATGGCCATCGACGACGACGTACGTCTCGACGATCGACGCCCGACGCCGCATCAGGTCCAGCCGCCCGACGCGCAGCCCAGCGAGTTCACCCCACCGCAAGCCGGTGTAGGCGAGGAACAGGACGAGCAGCCGGTACGCACCTCGGTCCGCCTCCGTCGTCGAGGCGTACTTGCTCACCGGGACGGCCGCGCAGGCATCGGCGAGGTCGGACACCTGCTCGTGGGTGAGGTAGCGGCGCTCCTTCGATCGGACGCGTGGGAGTGCGATGCCCTCGGCGACGTTCCGCACCAGCCTGCCGTCCTTCACCGCCGAGCCGAGTACTTGGGAGAGCACTCGGTGGATCTTGCGAACCGTTGCCGGCGACCGCTCGGACGAGAGATCCGCGACCCACTTCTGGACGTCGGAGTGCCGGACCTTCGCCAACTCGGTCTCTCCCCAGCGCGGAATGACATGGACGTCGAGGATGCTGCGATACCGCGCCTGCGTCGTCGCCTTGAGCTGCACCTGCACATCGAGCCACCGCGCGGCCCAGACCCCGGCGGTGACCTTCCCCGCGCGAGGGTCGACGTACGAGCCGGTCAGCTTGCTCGCCTCGATCTCGGTGAGTCGCCGCTCGGCGTCGCGCTTGAGTCGGAATGTCTCGGTGCGTTCCCTGCCGGTCTCCGGATTGACGTAGCGCAGGCACCAGAGCACGGCGCCCGGCGTCCCGTCCTTGTTCATGCGTTGCCGCTTCTGCACATGTGCCATGGCAGATCACCTTCCTGCTCTCGCGTGCTGCCATCGTGCGCCT
Source organism: uncultured Actinomycetota bacterium (assembly GCA_963839365.1). Lineage (GTDB taxonomy): Bacteria > Actinomycetota > Actinomycetes > Propionibacteriales > Nocardioidaceae > DASSKA01. The sequence goes on along the minus strand of CAWIUT010000010.1, from coordinate 2,834 downwards.
GGCCGCCGACAACTACCGGGCCTCATCGGTGGTCCTGTGGACGGTTGGTCTGCTCAGTGAGCCAGAGAATCAGGTCGGTGCGCCAGTAGCGGACGTGGCGGCCGATCTTGAAGCTGCGGGGTCCGGCGCCGAGGTGGCGCCAGTAGCGCAGGGTGCCTTCGGGGATCCGGAGGAAGGCGCAGGCTTCTTGGAGGGTGAGCATCTCGTCGCCGAGGTTCTTGCGCGGGTCGGGGATGGAGGGCTGTGCGGTCATGGCGATTCTCCTCAGTCGGTTCGACCCGGGTGGGTCGCGAGGCGGCGTTTCCGCCTCACCCATGAGGTGTGCATGGCGTTCCCATCGATGATCAGCGATCATCGAGAGATGTCCTCAAGGACCGTCATCGAGGCGGCCCGCCGCGCAGCGGGCCTCTCCCAACGCCGCCTGGCCGAGATCGCGCGGACCCAGCAGTCGTCGGTGTCGGAGTACGAGCGACGCCGCAAGTCCCCGACCCTGGACGTGGTCGAGCGACTCCTCGACGCCGCCGACCACGAACTGACGGCCAAGCCGATGGTCCTCTGGGACGAGGTCGAGGATCCCGAGGTGGGTTCGTTCTGGGTGCCGGACAGGCTCTGGGCGGTGCCGGTCCCGAAGTGTTTCGCCACGGTGCAGGCGTTCAAGTACGTCTTCCCCTCCGAGGCGACCGCGGACTGGACGACGTACATCCGGACGTGGGACCTGTCAGTGACGAGCGAGCGGATCGACTACTACCAGCTCGTCGTGCAACACGGCATGGACAAGATGGTCGAGGCCTCAGTCGATGGGCTCCTGCTGATCCAGGCCTGGCCGGAGATGACCCTGCCCTTGCCAGTGCGTCGCGCGTGGCAACCACTGATTGACGCGGCAACGAAGCACGACGGACCGGCACTCGATCCCGGCGGTGTGAGCGAGTGGATGGCCGAGGAGGTCAAACTCGGATGGCCACTACCGAAACGCTGGCGAGGCGCTGTGCAGCGTTCGTAGTCCTTCACAACGTCAGTCCTTGATCGTGAGTCGGAGTGGCAGGAACGCGCGGTGGAGGCAGCGGAGTCGACCGGCGCCGAGCGTCCGGACCATAGCGGTCGATCGCCTCGATTGCCTGCCGACGTGCCTGCGCCGGCCCGAGGTCGGCGCGGTCGCGACTGAAGGTGTCGATCCACTGCTGCCGGGCGTCGTCGAGGGACTCGGCGACGAGGTGGGCGGTGTTGCTTTCGCGGCCACGCGTCATGGCGACGTAGGCCGCCGCGGCGCCGGTGGTCTCGCTGATGGCGACGTGGGCGCAGTCGACGGTGTCGCCCTGTGCGCCGTGGACGGTGGTCGCGTAGGCGAGCTCGACATAGCGCTTCACGTACTCGACTGGGACTGCGCGCTCGCGACCATGACCACGAAGCACGAGTCCGCCATCGTCTCTGACCTCGGCGATCGTCCAGGTCTGACGATTGGCGACCTGGAGGTCGGGATCATTCCTGCGGGTGGCGACGCGGTCGCCAAAGCCAAGCTGCTCGCCGCCGGCTGTCGTGACGACGTGCCCGCTCCGCTGTCCAGAACGGTGGTCACGAATCGCTGCATTCAGGTCGGCCACCTGGTCCCGCCGGTCGGCGATGACGAGGTCACCGGCGGCGCCGACTTCGGCGAGCACAGCGGTGCGTTCAACGTCAGAGGCGTGGACGACGATTTGCCCGCGGCGGCGCAGTTCGTCGAACACGCTTGCTGGCTGGTCGCCTTTCCGCATCCGCAGACTCAACGCCGCGTAGTCAGGAACGGCGAACCGGTGCACCTTCTCCAGCGAGACGACGGCCGTCGGGTGAGCCCAGGCGATGGCGTGGTCGAGTACGCCGCCGCGGCCGACGGCGGGGAGCTGGTGTCGGTCCCCGACGAGCGCGAGGCGTGCGCCGGTCTCGTCGGCGATCGTGAGCAGAGCGCGGGCGGTGTCCTGGTCGAGCATCCCGGCCTCGTCGACCAACAGCAGGTCACCGGGCCGCAGCCGGGCAGACGGATCGGGGGTGGGGATGGGTTGTCGGGTCCAGTGGCCATCGGCGTCCCAGCGCCACCCGTGTTGGTGGATCAGCCAGGCCGCGGAGTGGCCGTCGGCGCCGGTCTCGGCGGCGGCGACTCCGGCTGCTTTCAAGGTCGGGGTGACCACCAGCAGGCGGCGGCCACGCTGCGCAAGCAGCTGCTGGGTGGACCGTAGGGCGGTGGTCTTCCCCGCACCTGCGGCACCCTCGACCACGACCAGAGGCCCGTCGCCGGCAAGGACACCCACAACAGCGGCCTGGGTCGGGTCGACCCGGACCAGGCCGCGGCCGCCGACACGGACCCCGCGAGCCGGCTGGGAGCTTCGGCGGGCGATCCCGGCGATGAGATCGGCCTCGACCTCGAGGACCTGCGGCGAGCTGAGCGACCGGACGTGCTCGGGCACATCGGACCGACTCACCAGCTTGACGCACCGGTCGGCTGCCCGGACGGTGATGTCCTCGGCGAGCTCGACCCGGGCGGCCCGGTCGGCGAGGACGCAGGCCTGGGCCAGGAGGACCTCGGTCTTGCCTCGGATGTCGGCAGTGTTCCAGGCCGACCTCTTCACACCCAGGATCGAGACCACAAGGTCGGCGGCGGCGTCGCGGTCGATCCACCCCGCCCGCGTCCCCGCCAGCTGGACAGGTCCGGTTGGGTCGCGATAGCCGAGCTCACGCAGCTCGCTGTTCCATCGGGCCACAAGCTCGTGGCCGTCCCGAGGAACGACCTTGTCCGGTCGAGCGTCGGTCCACGCCCGCCGGTCCCACCTCTCGCGCAGTCGCGGGCCGGGTTCTTCCCCGGGGTG
>CAWIUT010000009.1:0-171141 GCA_963839365.1 uncultured Actinomycetota bacterium | reverse complement strand
CCGTCGCCCGAGGCGTGCGCCACCTCGACGTACGCCCCGTCGCGGAGCTGCCAGACGGTGAGCGAGGGCTCGTCGGGGTCGACGACCCAGTACGACGGGCAGCCGGCCGCCTCGAAGCGCGACCGCTTCAAGGTCAGATCCAGCCGGCGGGTGCTCGGAGAGAGGATCTCGACGGCCAACAGGGGTGCGGTGGGCAGGTCGCGGGCGGTGAAGTCGGACTTCCGCGCGACCAGCAGGTCCGGCTGGAGCACGGTGTGCTCGTCGAGGGCGACGTCAACCGGGGCATACAAGAGCTCGAGACTGTCCGGGCAGCTCGCAGCCAACAGCAGGTAGAGCCGGGACGATGCGTGCTGGTGCCGCGTGGACGGCGCCGGGGTCACGATCAGCGTCCCGTCGATGAGCTCGTAGCGGTGCCCGTCATCGGGCATCTGCTCCAGGTCGCTCCGGGTCAGGGCCCGACCGCGCGGCAGAGTGGTCACGGTTCCCATCGTGCCTCCTCGTCTTCATGCTCGCCAACGATGGCGTATCCGGCCACGCGGCGCCGGCGGCCATCCACATGGGTGCCGCGCTGGGAACGGTGCTGCCTGGCCTACAACGGTGTCGAGAAGTTCGCTGCGAGCCGGTTTTCGTCCCCAGGGGGGATCGGCTGCAAGTTGTCCACGGGTCGAAAATGTGTTCTGGGCGGTTGCTTTGTGGCGCCGTAGCGTCTCGGCATGACGTCGATCCAGGAGCGCCCGGGATCCGTCGCCAGCTCTGGTGGTTCGGGTCCGCAGGGTCCTGGCCGGGAGGCGCATGCGGTGGTGCGGTTCACAGACGCGTTGGCGGGGGCGTTGGACCGGTTGGAGTCCACGCCGGCGTGGTCGATGAGCCCGGCTGAGCAGGCGCGGGTGTTGGTGGAGCTGAAGCGGGCGCGGGCCCGGTTGGCGGAGCTGGAGCTGCGGGTGCTGGTCAGCGCGGACCGCAACCAGATCGGGTCGGATTCGGGGGCGACCTCGACGCCGGCGTGGCTGGCGCACCAGTCCCGGGCCACCCGGGCGGGGTGTTTCGCCGACCTGCACCTGGCCCAGGCACTGGATGGGGACTTCGAGGCCACCCGCCGAGCGCTGGCGGGCGGGGACATCGATGTGGACCAGGCCCGGGTGATCGTGCGGGCGGTGCGCGCGCTGACCGACGAGCACGAGGATCTTCCGGCGGGCACTCGGGCGGCGGCGGAGGCGCATCTGCTGGAGCTGGCCGGCCAGTTCGATGCCGCGGTGTTGCAGAAGCTGGGCAAGCGGTTGTTCGAGGTGGTCTGCCCCGAGGCCGCCGACGCCGCGGAGGGCAAGAGGCTGGCCGATGAGGAGGAACGCGCCCGGCGCACCGCCTTCTTGTCGATGCGCGACAACGGGGACGGCACCGTGCAGGGCCGGTTCCGGCTGCCGGTGCTGGCTGCGGGGGTGTTGACCAAGGCGGTGCAGGCGCTGACCGGTCCGCGCCGGATCGGGCAGGGAAGGTTCGACCCCAAGACCGGCAAGAAGCTGCCCGCCGCCACCCTGGCCGGGCACGGGCTCATCGACTTGCTGGAGCACCACCTGAACCTGGAGTCGCTGCCGTCGCGGGGCGGGTCGCCGTTTCGGGTGGTGGTCACCATCGGGCTGGAGTTCTTGTGCACCGGGCTGGGGGTGGCGGTCACCGACGTCGGGGTGCGGGTCTCGGCCGGGGAGGTGCGCCGGCTGTCGTGCGCGGCCGGGATCATCCCGATGGTGCTCTCCGGAGAGTCGGTGCCGTTGGACCTGGGCCGGGAGAAGCGGCTCTTCGACAAGCACCAGACCCTGGCCCTGGACCAGGTCTACGGCGGCTGCGCGGCCGCGAACTGCGACCGGCCACCGGCCTGGGTGGAGTACCACCACCGCACACCCTGGTCCCACGGCGGCAACACCTACCTCAAGGACGGCATCCCGCTGTGCCCACCACACCACCACATGGCCGACCACCCCGAAGCATGGGACCTGCACACCCTGCCCGACCGACAGGTCCGCTTCCACAGACGCACGTGATCCGGTGTGGGAGCAGTGGTCAGCAGGCGGCGCCAGCGGCGGCTGCGGGTTTGGAACGTCACCGCGTGCGCGAGGATGCTCTCGTGGAGATCAAGGACGCGCTGCTACGGGCGCAGGAGGCCGCCGCTCCGGAGGTGGGCCGTGGCCGGCTGGCCGAGTACATCCCCAGCCTGGCCGCGGTGGACCCCCAGCAGTTCGGGATGGCGGTGGCCTCCTGCGACGGCCAGGTGCACGTCGTCGGCGATGCCGACGTGCCCTTCTCGGTGCAGAGCATCAGCAAGGTGTTCACACTCTCCCTGGTCATCGCCACCGAGGGTGAGCGCATCTGGGACCGGGTGTGGCGCGAGCCGTCAGGCAACCCGTTCAACTCCCTGCTCCAGCTCGACCAGGAGGCGGGGCGGCCGCGCAACCCGTTCATCAACGCCGGCGCGCTCGTCGTCACCGACCGGCTGCACGCGCTGACCGGCGACGCCTGCGGCACGCTGCGCGACCTGATGCGCAGGGAGACCGGCCGCACCGACCTCGACATCGACCCGGAGGTGGCTCGCTCGGAGCTCGAGGCCGGCCACCGCACCCTCGCACTGGGCCACCTGCTTGCCAGCTACAGCAAGCTCGAGCGCCCCGTCGACGAGGTGATCGAGCAGTACGTCGCCCAGTGCGCGTTATCCATGACCTGCCGCGAGCTGGCGTTGGCCGGACTCTTCCTCGCCCGCGACGGCGTGCTGTCCGATGCAACGCGGCTGCTCAGCGAACGAGAGACGAAGCGGGTCAACGCGGTGATGCTCACGTGCGGCACCTACGACTCCGCGGGCGACTTCGCCTACCGGGTCGGACTGCCGGCCAAGAGCGGTGTCGGTGGGGGCATCCTGGCCGTCATCCCCGACCGCGGGGTTGCCTGCGTCTGGAGCCCGGCGCTGGGCCCCTCCGGACTCTCGGCGGCCGGGTTGGCCGCGCTGGACGCGTTCACGACCTACTCCGACTGGACGGTTTTCTAGGCCCGGTCGCTCTACGATGAGCCCATGGGTGAAGGGGGACGCGGCATGGGCCGCGGCGAGTAGGGCGACGACATGCTGCGCGTGCACTGCTTCTCCATCTCGGTCGACGGGTTCGGGGCCGGCCCGCGGCAAACCCTGGAAGCCCCGCTCGGGGAGGGCGCCGAAAAGCTGCACGAGTGGATCTTCGGCACCCGGGCCGGACGCGAGATGGTCGGGCAGACCGGCGGCTCGGAGGCTGTCGACCACCAGTACATGCTGCACAGCACGCAGAACCTCGGCGCCTGGATCATCGGCCGCAACATGTTCGGCCCGGTGCGCGGCCCGTGGCCGGACGACTCGTGGCGCGGCTGGTGGGGAGACGAACCGCCGTACCACACCGACGTCTTCGTCCTCACCCATCACCGACGCGCACCGCTGGTGATGGGCGGCGGCACCACCTTCCACTTCGTCCAGGGCTCGCCGCGGCAGGTCCTCGACCGGGCGACCGAGGCTGCCGCGGGGCGGGACGTCCGGCTCGGCGGAGGCGTCGCCACGCTCCGCGCCTTCCTGCACGAAGGGCTGGTCGACCACCTGCACCTGGCCGTCACCCCGACTCTGCTCGGGGAGGGCGAGCGGCTCTGGGAGGGCAATGTGCCCGAGGTCGCCCGGCGCTACCGCGTCACGAAGCTGGAGCAGGGTGAGTCCGCGCTGCACGTGACCATCACCCGTTGAGCGCTGCACGCCTCATGGCCTGGGCGCTCTGCACACCGTCAGGATCCGCTGACAGCAGAGCCGGCCCTCACTCCTCCCAAGGAGCCGTGTCGCCCATCTTCTTGTAGTACTTCGCGAGGTGGCTCTTCACCCGGTCGATGTCGTCCTTGGGCAGGTCCACCCCGCCGCGGCCGCCCTGCATGATGTTGCCCGAGGCCATCAGGCCGCGCGGCACCACCTTGAGGTCACCGTCGATGACGTCGGTGATCAGCAGCTTGTAGGCCGTGAAGTTGTCCTTCTTGTCGGCGTCGTACCAGACGTGCGCGTCGCGGTACTGCTCGTTCGGCTCGTCCTCGGCGTCGGCCCACTTGCGCACCCGCTTCTCCGCCGCGGCGCCGTCCCACTCGCGGTCCCGGTCGGCGAGCGGGAGGTCCTGGAAGCTGGTCACCGCCATGATCGTTGCTCCTTCCGGTCGGGGCATGTCGCTGGCCGCCCGCCCCGTACCCACTTCGCGGCAAACCCTGCTCCTCGGGCCGTCGAAGGACGGCTTCCCGGACCGTTGCCGGGGCGGGGGAGCGGACTTAGCCTGGTGCCGTTCGGAAGGAGCGTCCGATGACTGATGTGGGCGCGCGACCGGGGTCGCAAAGCGAACTTCTCTCCGAGCGAGTGGCCGGCGGCATGCTGCCGAAGGTGCTCAACTCGTTCGACATGGTGGCGATCTTCGTCTCGATCGTCCTGTTCATCACCAACGCAGCGGTGATCCAGAGCGCCGGACCGGCCGCGTTCGGCTGGTGGCTGCTCGGCTTCCTGGTGTTCCTGATACCCGGCGCGATCGTCACCGGCCAGCTGGGGCTGATGTTCCCCGGCGAAGGCTCCATCTACCTGTGGACCCAGAAGGCGTTCGGGTCCTTCTGGGGGTTCTTCGCCGGCTTCTGTGCCTGGTGGCCGGGCGTGCTGGTGATGGTGGCCACCGGCACCGTGGTGCTCAGCTTCCTCGACTACCTGTTCCCCTCGAGCATCGGAGCCGCCGGCGTGCAGGTGCAGGGGCTGATCATCATCGGGTTCATCGTGCTGTCGGCGTTCCTGGCCATCCAGCGGTTCCGGCTCACCCAGAACCTGGTCAACGTGATCTTCGTGCTCTACGGGCTGGCCATCGCGCTGGTGTTCATCGCCGGCCTGGTGTACGTCGCCGGTGGGCAGGCGGCGGTCACCGACCCCTGGAACTGGTCGGCGTGGGCGCCGTCCTCGGGCTCGGGCATCAACCTGGCCAACTGGAGCTTCTTCGGCCTGGTCATCCTGGCGCTGCTCGGTGTCGAGGTCCCGCTCAACATGGGTGTGGAGATCAAGCACACCCGCTCGATCACCCGCTACCTGCTGTGGGGCTCGGTCGTGGTGATGCTCGCCTACCTGCTGGCCACCTGGGCGGTGATGGTGACCGTCCCCGCCGCGAACGGGTCGTCGGCGCAGATCACCGGGCTGGTGCAGGCGGTGAGCATCGGGCTGGCCGGCTGGGCCGGCAAGCTGGTCGCGGCGATCTTCGCGGCGTTCTTCCTGTTCATCACCGTGGTGTACAACTACTCGTTCGCGCGGCTGGTGTTCGTGTCCGGGCTCGACAAGCGGCTCCCGGAGTCGATGGGCCGGGTGAACAAGCACCGGGTGCCCAGCAACGCGGTGTGGGTGCAGACGGCCATCGCCGTGCTGTTCACGCTGGTCGCGTTCGTCGTACTCCCGTCGTTCAGTGTCGGCGGCGGCACGCCGATCGACATCCAGACCAAGGTGTACGACGTGCTCCAGGCCGCGGTGACCGTGATCTGGTGCATCTCGATGGTGATCTTGTTCATCGACGTGGTGATCATCATCCGCCGGTTCCTGCCGCAGTACCAGGCCACCCGGCTCGCCCACCCGGCCGTGTTCTACGTCAGCGCGCTGCTGGGCGGGCTGGCCACCCTGGTCGGCATCATCGCCACGCTGAGCGGCTCGTGGACACCGCTGATCCCCAACGACCAGGGCTCGGTGACCATCGCCGGCGCACAGATCGCGTTCGGCACCTGGTTCTACCTGGTCGCCGGCATCGCGGTCGTGTCCTTGCTGGTGGCGGTGGTTCTCTACCTGGTGGGGCGTCGGACCGCACACGCCGCCAGACCGCGCCCGGTCTCGGCCGCCTGACCGGACGACGGAGCAGCCGTGGACGGTGTGTGGCGCGAGGCGCGGGAGGAGCAGGCCCGCTCGGTCGGGTCGTTGCTCGCCGCGGAAGGGGTCGAGGCCGTCGCGCTGAGCTATGTCGACAACGCCGGCATCACCCGGGTGAAGGCGATCCCGCTCCGCGGCCTCGACCACGCCGCTGCCTGGGGGGTGGGGATGTCGCCGGTGTTCGACGTGTTCTGCGTCGACGACAGCGTCACCAGTGGACGCCTGGCCGGTGGTCCGGGCGGTGACCTCAGGTTGTACCCGGACCTGGACCGGATGGTGCCGCTGGCAGCGCAGCCGGGGTGGGCGTGGGCGCCCGTCGACCGGTTCACGCAGGACGGCGAGGAGCACCCCGGCTGCCAGCGCAGCTTCGCCCGCAGGATGGCGGCGCAGGCGGCCGCCGCGGGTGTCGAGGTCCGGATGGGTTTCGAGGTCGAGTGGGCGGTGGGGTCCGAGCAGGGCGAGCGGTTCGTCCCGGCCTGCGCCGGACCGGCGTACGGGATGACTCGCATCGTAGAGCTCTCGAACTACTGCCGCGACATCCTGACCGTTCTTGCCGCGGAGTCGGTCGACGTGCTGCAGCTGCACCCGGAGTACGCCGCCGGCCAGTTCGAGGTGTCCACGGCGCCGCGCGACCCGGTCGGGGCCGCCGACGAGCTGCTGCTGGTCCGGGAGACGGTGCGCGCGGTGTCCCAACGGCACGGCATCGCCGCCTCGTTCGCGCCCTCGGTCGTCGCCGGAGAGGTCGGCAACGGTCAGCACCTGCACGTCTCGCTGCACCGCGACGGCGGCAACCTGCTCGCCGGCGGGTCCGGCCGGTACGCGATGACCACCGAGGGGGAGTCGTTGCTCGCCGGCCTGCTGGACGCGCTGCCGGCGCTGTGCGGCATCGGGGCCCCGAGCGTCGCCAGCCAGCTGCGGCTGCTGCCCTCGCACTGGGCCGGGGTGTTCCGCTGCTGGGGCCGGGAGAACCGGGAGGCCGCCTTGCGGCTGATCACCGGGTCCTCCGGGGAGGCCCGGACCGCTGCCAACGTGGAGCTGAAGTGCTTCGACGCCAGCGCAAACCCGTACCTGCTGGTCGGTGCCGTGCTGGCCGTCGGCCTGGCGTCACTGGGCAAGGCACTGAGCCTGCCCCCGGAGGTCGTCGGTGACCCGGCCGCCCTGGGGCACGAGGAGCTGGAGCGACTCGCTGTCGAGCGGCTGCCCGAGACCCCGGAGGAGTCGCTCGCCAGCCTCGAGAAGAGCTCCCTGCTGAGGGAGGCGATGGGCGAGTGGCTGTACGACGCGTTCGTCGCCGTCCGCCGCGCCGAGATCGGGCTGTTCGCCGGCCACACGCCCGACCAGGTGGCCGCCGCCACCCGCTGGCGCTACTGACATGACCATCGCCGAGGAGCTCGCCGAGATCCCGCTGGTGGACCAGCACTGCCACCCGGTGGTGCTCGACGACCTGGACCGGCCCGGCTTCGCGGAGCTGCTCACCGAGGCCCGCAGCCGCGCGCCGGCGCAGCTCGACACCCAGGCCGGTCTCGCGCTGCGGCGGTGGTGCGCGCCGCTGCTCGGCCTCCCCGCGCACGCGGACCCCGACGCTTACCTGGCGCGGCGGGCCGAGCTGGGGGCCCGGGAGGCGTCCGGCCGGCTGTTGCGCGCCTGCGGGGCCGGCGAGCTGCTGGTCGACACCGGGTTGTCCTGGCCCGGCCTGTGCGGCCTGGACGAGCTCGCCGCGCTGTCCGGGGCCATGGTCCGCGAGGTGACCCGGGTCGAGCACGTGGTGGAGCAGCTCGCCCTCGGCGGCGCGAACGCGGACAAGCTCGGCGCGGCCGTCGGGGAGGCACTGGCCGAGCGTGCCGCCCGGTCGGTCGCCTTCAAGACGGTGGCCGCCTACCGGGTCGGGCTGGACCTGCCCGACACGGCCCCGACCGCGACCGAGGTGCGCCGCGCGGCCGATGGCTGGCTGGCCCGGTGCGAGCGGACCGGCCGGGTCCGGCTGGACGACCCCACCCTGATCGCCCACGCGGTCTGGTGCTGCGTCGGGCTGGACCGGCCGCTGCAGGTGCACGCCGGGTTCGGCGACAGCGACGTGACCCTGCACCGCGCCGACCCCTCGCTGCTGACCCCGCTCTTGCGCGCCCTCCCCGCCGGCGCCCCGACGGTGGTGCTGCTGCACTGCTACCCCTATCACCGGCAGGCCGCCTACCTGGCCGGCGTGTTCGGCAAGGTGGTGCTGGACGTGAGCCTGGCCGTCAACCATCTCGGGCCCCGTGCCTCCGCCGTACTGGCCGAGACGCTGGAGCTGGCGCCGTTCGGGTCGCTGCTCTACGCCTCCGACGGGTTCGGCCTCGCGGAGCTGCACCACCTCGGCGCGGTGCTGTTCCGGGACGCTCTCGGCCGGCTGCTCGACGGCTGGCTGGCCGACGACGTGCTCACCGCTTCCGACGCACGCCGGCTCGCGCACCTGATCGCCCGCGGCAACGCGCGAAGGGTCTACCGGCTCGACGCAGCCTGAACGGCTGCAGAGTGCCGAGGACCAGGCGACCAGCGTGGCGGGACGCCGGTGGCCCGCCACAGGAACGGCGACCGCCTCGGACAGCACCCGGTCGGGCTCCCGACGCGGACGGCAACGGCATCGACCCGGCCCGGAGCCTGTCCGGCGCAACCTTCAGCTGACCAGCTCGGTCGGGACGAAGGTGACGGGGGACGGCGCGGCGAGGTCGACCTGCTCCTCGCCCACGAGGTGCGCCACCTCGACGTACGCCTCGTCCCGCAGCTGCCAGACCGTCACCGACGGCTTGTCGGGGTCGACCACCCAGTACGACGCGCAGCCGGCCGCCTCCAAGCGCGACCGTTTCAAGGTCAGGTCCACCCTGCGGGTGCTGGCGGACAGCACCTCCACGGCCAGCACCGGCGCGGCCGGGAGGTCACGTTTGGTGAGATCGGTCTTGCGCGCCACCAGCACGTCCGGCTGGAGCACGGTGTGCTCGTCCAGCGCGACGTCGACTGGCAACAGCAGGACCTGCAGGTCCTCGGGACACGCCTCGGTCAGGAGCAGGTACAGCCGGCCGACGACCAGCTGGTGCGGGACGCAGGGAGCAGGCGTCACGACCAGGGTGCCGTCGATGAGCTCGTAGCGGTGCCCGTCATCGGGCATCTCTTCCGCGCCGTGCGTCGCTCGTCCACAGGTGCGCGCGCCTTCCCGGGCTCGGATCGAGGGCCACAACCTCGCACCTGCGCCGATGGGGCCCTGCAACTTGCTGTGCAGGGGCCAGAGCGGCGCACGTGAGCCGGCGTGGCCGCCCGGTCAGATCTCGATGTCGCTGCCCATGGTGACGGTGCGCTCGGGCGGCAGGTCGAAGCGGTCGGCCGGGTTGGCGGCGTTGTGGGACAGGAACTCGAACAGTCTCTTGCGCCACATCGCCATCCCGGGGGCGTGGGTGGCGCGGATCGCGCCTCGAGACAGGAAGTAGGAGACCGGCTCGTCGTCTCCGCGCCGCAGATCGAACACGTTCATGGCCCGGGCGGCGCGCAACGCCTGCGGCATGTCGAAGTCGTCGGAGAAGCCGGTCCGGACGGTGAGGTGGTGGATGCCGTCGTCGGCGTACCCGAGGTCGTCGTAGGCGAACGCCTCGTCCAGCGGCACGTGCGGGGCGTTCACGGTACGCACCGTCACGATCAGCACGTCCCGGTGCAGCACGTGGTGGTGGTCGAGGGTGGCCCGCAGGGCCAGCGGGGTGGTGTCCTTGCTGGGGTGCGGGAAGATGCCGACGCCGGGCACCCGGCGCACCCGCTCGGCCCGGACCCGTTCCACGAAGTCCGACAGCGGCCCCTCCTTCTCCCGGCGGTTGCTCAGCACCAGGCTCCGCCCGCGCCGCCAGGTGGTCATGACGGTGAGCACCGTGAGGGCGATGAGCACCGGCACCCAGCCGCCATGGATCACCTTGGACAGGTTGGCCGCCAGGAACGTGACCTCCAGGCCACCGAAGGCGAGGCCGGCCAGGAGGACCTTCCAGGGCCGCCAGTGCCACAGCAGCGGAGCCACCAGCAGCAGCAGGCCGGTGTCCACCACCAGGGCACCGGTCACCGACACGCCGTACGCCGTGGCCAGCGCCTGGGACGAGCCGAACGTGAGCATGACCGCCAGCACCCCGACGAACAGCAGCGCGTTGACCGCCGGCAGGTAGATCTGGCCGCCTTCGCGCTCGGAGGTCTGGTGCACCGTCAGCGGAGGGACCAGGCCGAGCTGCATGGCCTGGCGGGACAGGGAGAAGGCCCCGGAGATCACCGCCTGGCTGGCGATCACGGTGGCGCCGGTGGCCAGCACCACCATCGGGAGCTGGGCCCACCCCGGCAGCAGCAGGAAGAACGGGTTCTTCCGCGCGTGCGGGTCGGCGAGGATGAGTGCGGCCTGACCGAGGTAGTTGAGGGTCAGCGCGGGGAGTACGACGAACAGCCAGGCGCGGCGGATCGGGATCCGGCCGAAGTGAGCCATGTCCGCGTAGAGGGCCTCCGCGCCGGTGATGACCAGGACGATCGCGCCCATCGCGATGAAGGTGGTGATCGGGTGGGCGACCACGAAGGTCACGGCGTACGTGGGCGACAGACCCCGCAGCACGCCGGGGTGTTGCACGACGCTGCCGAGCCCCGCCACGGCCAGGGCACCGAACCAGACCAGCGTCACTGGTCCGAACAGGCGCCCGACCCGACCGGTGCCGAACCGTTGGATCGCGAACAGGCAGGTCAAGATGACCGCCGCGACCGGAAGCACCAGGTGGCTGATGCTGGGGGCGGCGACGTGCAGGCCCTCCACCGCCGACAACACGCTGATGGCCGGGGTGATCACCGAGTCGCCGTAGAACAGCGAGACCCCCACCACGCCCACCACCAGCAGGACCGGCGCCCGTCCGCGGCCCCGGTAGAGCCGCTGGGCCAGCGCCGCCAAGGCCATCACGCCGCCCTCGCCGTCGTTGTCGGCGCGCATCAGGACCATGACGTACTTGACCGTGACGATGAGCGTGGCGCTCCAGAACATCAGCGAGACGACGCCGTAGACGTCACCCGGCGTCGGTCGCACGGCGCCGTTGTCGAGGCTGAACACAGTCTGCAGCGCGTACAGCGGGCTGGTCCCGATGTCACCGAACACCACGCCGAGCGCCGCCACGACCAGCGCGGTCCCCGCGCGGGACCCGCCCGCCGACGTCGCGGAGGTGTCGTGCGACGAGCCGCCGGTGCCCTTCCGGACGCTCTGGTCGGTGGGGTCGGGCGTCATCCAAGCCATCCTGAGGTGTGTGGTGCGGTTGCCGGTCCGTGGTGCCCAAGACCGGCGCACATCCTTCCACGGCGCCTCGCTGCGCCCGCACGCGGCGGGGCCGTGGGGTCCGGCCGGGCTAGCCCCGCCCGAACCGCGCCGGAGCGGTGAGCGAGACCCCGGCGAGCAGCCAGGAGATGCCGAAGGCCCAGACGCAGACCACCTCGCCCACGTAGATCGGGGGCAGCTCCCCGATGTCCAGGCCGAAGACCCCGCCCAGGCCGGCCCAGAGTCCCCCGGCCAGGATCGCCAGCGCGCAGGCGGTGTGCGTCCAGAACGCAGCGGGACGGCGCAGCCGGCGGCCGAGGGCCTCACGCGTGCCCGTGTCCGGCAGCACCTGGCCGGCGGCGAAGAGCAGGCTCATCACCATCAGGCAGACGATGAACACCCCCGCGCAGGCCATGTGGATCACCGCGGTGCGCTGCTCACCCAGGGCCTGCTCGACGAACGAGCAGCCCGGAGGTGCCGGCCGCGTGCCGCACGGCGGCGAGCCGGGCGGCAGGCCGGTCCGTGCCATGGGGAAGAAGACGACGCCGAGGCATGCGACCCCGGCGACCAGGCTGACGCGGAAGTCCCAGGTCCTGGGTTCGCCGGACATGTACGTCGCGAGCAGGACGCCGATCACGCACAGCACGCCGACGAAGACGTCTCCCATCGGGGTGTGGTAGTAGGCGCTCAGCGACCCGCGGACGTGCACTCGGCCGGGCAGGTAGTAGACCTCTCCGAGGATCAGCAGCGCCGGGAGCAGGACGCCGAGGCATCCGACCACCAGCCGGATCGTGCGGTAGGAGCGGGTGTACGCCTCGTCGCGTCCGGAGTCCGGGTAGCGGCTGTGGGTCCCGGTCAGCAGTTCCTGGAGAGCACCCCGCCCGCCGTTCGGCCGGCGTCCTCCGGCGTCGTTCCTCCGGCGACCTTCCACCCTGCGCCCCATCGTGGACCCCCGATCCAGTCCCGTGCTTGCCGTGGCCAAGGGTAGGCCGGTGGTCCCTCACCTCCTGATGGGGGCGGTGGCCGGGAATCAGGGTCAGACGGTCCGCGGGTAGATCAGATTCGCCTTCTTGACCGACGCCGGCGCGACGGGCACCACCGTGCTGTGCTGGATCTGCACCAGCAGTGGCTTCGGAACGGTGTTGTCGTGGAAGTGGGGGCCGGAGCTGTCGAACTTGATGTGCCCGTAGAAGGTGTTGGCGTCGGTCTTCGCGATCAGCTGGTTGAGCTTGACCCGGTCCTGCTGGGACAGGCCGGGGCCCTTGCCGAGCTTCTGCAGCGCGAGCTGCAGCACCTCCCCGGACACGGCGCACCCGGCGCCGGTGTAGTCGACGGCGGTGCCGTACTTCGCCTGGTAGTTCTTCGCGAACTGCTGGGCAGTCCCGAAGACGTTGTCCTTGTACGGGAAGTCCGGGGTCCAGTCCACGAGCCCGAGGACCCCTTCCGCCGTCGGTCCCAGCGCCTTGATGAACGACGGCTCGGTGACGCCGTAGTGCATGATCAGCGCCTTCGGCTGGAAGTTGATCGCCTTGCAGGCCTTGGCGAAGTTGATCAGGATCGTGTCGTGCCCGCCGACCGCCACGATGTCGGGGTTCTGGCTCGCGATGGCGCTGACGATCGGGCCGAGGTCAGCGGTGGGCGGGAACAGCGAGTTCTCGGTGACCTTGAGCCCGGCGTCCTTGGCGCCCTTGGCGAACCCGGCTGCCGCGTCCTTCGAGAACGGCTCGTTGGCACCCACGACCGCGGCCGAGGTCGGCGTCGGCGTGGCGCTGTCGACGATCAGCTTGATCGCCTCGCCGGAGGTGAGGTCGACCGAAGGGATGACCCCGTAGGTGTACTGCGGGTGGGGGCTCCAGTTCTCCGGTGACTCCGCCGAGCCGGCGATGCAGGGCACCTGGTACTTCGTGGCGATGGGGTTCATCGCCAGCTGCACGCCGCTGGTGTAGGAGCCGAACAGCGCGTCCACCGACTGCTCGGTGACCAGGCGGGAGGTGACGTCCGCGGCGGTGGCCGGATCGCTCTGGCAGTCCTGGGCGATCATCTGGACCTTGTGCTTGGTCCCGCCCACGACGATGCCGCCCTTCTTGTTCACCGTGTCGACCCAGAACTGGTAGCCACGTTTGGCGAGCTGGCCGCCGGCGGAGTCGGGGCCGGACAGCTCGAGCACCGCACCGACCTTGTACATGGCCGTGCTGCTGCCGCCGCCTCCTCCGCCGCACGCCGCGAGCAGCCCGGGGCTGGCCACCGCGCCCCCGGCGAGCAAGGAGTACCGGATGAAGTCACGGCGGCTGATTCCGTCACTCATGATGCTGGCTCCGATCGTTCGGTCTGTGGTTGCCGGATACAGGGCGTCAGGCAGAGGCGCCGAGGTAGAGGTCCATCAGCTGCTTGTCGCTCTTGATGTCGTCTGGGGTGCCCTCGAAGCGGTTGGCGCCCGCCGCGAGGATGTAGATGCGGTCGGCGACCTTGATCGCCTCTCGGATGTTCTGCTCGACCATGAGGACGCCGACGCCCCGCTCGGCCAACGCCGCGGCCCGCTGCAGCGCCTCGGCGGCCAGCTTGGGCGACAGCCCCGCGGACGGCTCGTCGAAGAGCATGAACCGCGGCTCGACGAGCATCGCCCGAGCGATGGCGAGCATCATCTGCTCACCCCCGCTGAGGCTTCCCGCAGCCACCGCCCGACGTTCGCGGAGCCGGGGGCTGTCCGCGAGCGCCTGCTGGATCCGGCTGTCGCGCTCCGGCCGGGACCGCACCGTGTACGCGCCGATGCGCAGGTTCTCGAGCACCGTGAGGGCCGGGAAGACGCCACCTCCCTGGGGCATGAGGGCCAGCCCGCTCTGGAGCACCTCGTGCGACGCCCGCCCGGTGAGCCTCTCGCCGCCCATCACGACCTCGCCGCTCCAGATCGGGAGCGCCCCTGCGATCACCTTCAGCAGGGTGCTCTTCCCGCAGCCGTTCGGACCGAAGACACAGGTCACCTCACCGGCGCGCGCCTCCACCGTGACGCCGTGCAGGATCTCCACCTTGGTGTAGCCCGAGACCACCTCGCGCGCCGAGAGGACCGGAGCATCCGTGCTTCCGGGCGGCGTGTCAGGGGTTGCTGGGCGAGTCACTTGGTCGGCACCCCCAGGTACGCCTCGACGACGCTCTTGTCGCCGGCGATATCGTCGAAGGAGCCCTGGGCGACCACACGGCCGGCGTCCATCACGAGGACCCGCTCGCAGACCACCCGGACCAGCTCCATGTCGTGCTCGATGACCAGGAACGACCGGCCCTCGGAGCGCAGCCGGACGATCGCGTCGAGGATGGTCTGGCGCAGGGTCGGGTGTACGCCGGCGGTCACCTCGTCGAGCAGGATCACCTGCGGGTCGCGCATCAGCACGCGCCCGAACTCCAGCAGCCGCTGCTGGCCCCCTGAGAGCGCACTGGCCAGCTCGTCACGGAGGTCGCCGAGGGCCATCACGTCCAGCACCTGGTCGGCGCGCTCCCGGGCGCCCTTCCAGTCACCCTCCACCACCGAGGCGTAGAGGTTCTCCCGGACGGTCATGTTCACGAACAGCGCCGGGATCTGGAAGGTGCGGCCCATCCCCGCCCGGGCGATGCGGTGCGGCTTCCAGCCGGTGATGTCCCGGCCGCGCAGCAGCACCCTGCCGGAGCTGGGTCTCGTGAGCCCGGTGAGCAGGTTGAACAGCGTGCTCTTCCCGCTGCCGTTGGGGCCGATGATGCCCACGATCTCCGTCTCCTCGAGGGAGAACGAGACGCCTTGGACGGCGTGGATCCCGCCGAACGACCGGCGCACGTCGCTGACCTGCAGGACCGTCACAGCCGGCCTCCCCGGTTCGTCGTACCGCTCCGGCCGGGCAGCATCCGCACGAGCAGCTGCCGGGAGAGCGCCATCTTCCTGCCGCGCGCGAACAGGCTGATCAGCCCGTCGGGCAGGAACAGCACGATCAGCGCCAGCATCCCGCCGATCACGGCGATGTAGGCGGTGGTGTCCCCGAACGCGGCGATGAACTCCCGGTTGGCGAGGTACAGCAGGGTGGCGCCGAGGACCGGACCCCAGATCCGGCCGAGCCCGCCGACCAACGCCATGACGACCATCTGGTCGGTGATGTCGCCGGCCAGCACGCTGGTGGGATTGATGAAGGTGATCCAGTAGGCGAAGATGCCGCCGAACACGCCCGGGATGACCGCACTGAGGGCGAACGCCTGGATCTTCACCCGGGTGGTGTCGATGCCGAGGCTCTCCGCTGCTGCCTCGTGGTCGCGCACCGCCTTGACCCGGTAGCCGAACCGCGACCGCTCCAGCAGCACCCAGCAGACCGCGAAGGTGACGACCGCGGGGACCAGCATCGCGTAGTAGAAGAACGCCGTGCTGGCGTTGATCGGCAGGGTCAGCCCGAAGGAGCCTCCGGTGAACCCGGTCGCGGTGGCGATCTGCAGGAACGCCTCGGCCATCGCCCAGGTGGCGATCGCGAAGTAGGCGCCGCGCAGCTTGAGCACCGGCCAGCCGACGACCACGGCGAGCACGGCGGCGAGTACGGCGCCCACCGGCAGGGTCGCGAGGAAGTTCCAGTCCCGGCCATGCTGCATCAGCAGGGCGGTCGTATAGGCGCCGACGCCGAAGAACGCCACCTGCCCGAAGCTGATGTAGCCGGCGTAGCCGCCCATGATGTTCCACGACATGGTCAGCGCCGACCACATCGCCACACCGGTGAAGATCCTGGTCCAGTAGTCATCGGCCCAGAACGGCACCGTGGCGACCACAACGAGGAAGACGAGGAGGGATGCCTGCTGCCACCGGGTCCCCGGCGCCAGCTCGGCGAGGCGGCTCACGCGAGCCCCCGGCCCAGTAGCCCGCGCGGGGAGATGACCAGGACCAGGAAGAGGACGCCGAACACGACCGCGAGGGTGTAGTCGGCGCTGACATAGACCGTGACCAGGGCCTCCAGGACGCCGAGCAGCAGCCCGGCGACCAGGGCGCCTCCGATGGAGCCGAGCCCGCCGAGGACGACCACGAAGAACGCCAGCAGCGTGTACAGCGGTCCGTCCTGCGCCGTGATGGAGTAGATGCCTCCGATGATCACCCCGGCCATGGCGGTCAGGCCGGCGTAGAGCGCGTAGACCAAGCTGCTCACCCGCTTCACGTTCACGCCCATCAGCCCGGCGTACTCCTTGTTCTGCGCCACCGCGCGGGCGGCAAGGCCGGTGCGGGTGCGGTAGAGGAACAAGATGAACAGCGCCGTCGCCACAGCGGCGAACACGAAGCCCAGCAACCGGAGAGCCGGGATCTGCAGGCTGCCGATCGTCACGGTGCCCTGCGCGACACCGATGTCCACCGTGCGCGGGTCGAAGCCGACCGCGGTGAGCATCGAGCCGCGGGCGAGCGTGGCGATCCCGAAGGTGAACGCCAGCGCCATGAGCGCCGGCCGCGCGTAGTGGCTGGTCCTGACCCGGTAGATCAGCGGCGAGAGCAGCCAGCCGAGCGCGGAGAAGAACACGAACACCACGGGCAGGAAGGCGACGGGGTCGATGCCGAACCAGGTCGTGCTCGCGACGCCGGCGAAGGCACCCAGCATCACCCACTCGCCGACGGCGAAGTCGACCACGTTGAGGACCCCGAAGGCCAGCGAGAAGCCGATGCTGATGGTGACGAAGAGGCCACCCACGAGGAGGCCGTTCACCACCGTCTGGATGAACAAGGTCATCAATGGACCCCCTCACCAACCCGGCGAGTTCGCGTAAACGACTGTAGAGCCGAGGAGTGCTGGTTGACGAGGGGCCGTTCGCCGGTCAGACCGGTAGGGCAGCCCCGAGGGTCGGCGTGCCGACCTCGGGCAGCGAACACCCGGGCTCCGCCCGCGCAGCCTTGCCGGTGCGGCCGGCCATGCCCGACATACCCCCGGATGCTTCCGTACGGGTAGACATCGTGGAGCTCGCGCGGGTCACCGAGGACGCGTCGGTGACATGGGCGCCGCCGAGGCGGCACGGCGGTCCGGCGGCCCGGCGGCACCTGGGCACCTGATGGTCGGCGAGGCTGATCTCAGGCGTTGACGAGCTCGCGCGCCTCCTCCTCCGAGCCCGCCGCCGGCTTGGAGCCCCACAGCCGACGGGCGTTGGACTCCCGGGTGAAGAAGATCGACACCGCGCCGATCACCCCGGCGGCGATCAGGTAGTACGCCGGCCAGTTCAGGTCACCGGTCGCGCCGACCAGCGCGCCGGCCACCACGGAGGTCGTCCCGCCGAACAGCGACACGGAGATGTTGAACGCGATGGAAAGCCCGCCACTGCGCAGCCGGGTCGGGAACAGCGACGGCAGCGTGGACGGCATCGTCGAGCTGAACGTGATCAGCAGCAGCCCCATGATCATCAGGCCGAAGAACACGCTGAGCGCGCTGTGCGCCTGCACCAGCAGGACGGAGGGCACCGACAGCACGATCAGGCCGATCGAGCCGACCCAGACCAGCGGCTTGCGGCCCACCCGGTCCGAGAGCCGGCCCAGCATCGGGATGAGCACCAGGCACATCGCCATCACGATGATCTGCAGCACCTGCGAGGTGGTCGAGGAGACGCCGCCGCCGTGCGTGTACTTGCCGACCGTGCTGGTGACGTAGGTCGGCATGTAGGAGGTCAGCATGTAGTTGGTGACGTTCCAGGCCAGCACCAGGCCGATGCACACCAGCATGAACGGCCACAGCTTCGCGATGCTGGCGAGCTGCTGGCTGGTCTTCTGCCGCTTCTCGCGCTTCTCCGTCTCCTCCTCCAGCTGGAGGTACGCCGGAGTGTCCGCCAGCCGGGTCCGCAGGTAGACGCCGACGACGCCGAGCGGGAGCGCGACGAAGAACGGGATGCGCCAGCCCCACGACAGCAGCGTCGAGTGCGACATGGTGGCCTCGGTGACCGTGACGATGATCGCGCCGAGCAGGTAGCCGGTGAAGGTGCCCATCTCCAGGAAGCTGCCCAGGAAGCCGCGACGGCGATCCGGGGCGTACTCCGCGATGAACGTCATCGCGTTGCCGTACTCACCGCCGGTGGAGAAGCCCTGCACGAGCCGGGCGACCAGCAGCAGCATCGGCGCGACGATCCCGAGCGTGGACTCGCTCGGCAGGACGCCGATGGAGAAGGTGCCGAGCGCCATCAGGATCATCGTGGTCGCCAGCACCTTGTTGCGGCCGATCCGGTCGGCGAGCGGGCCGAAGAACAGCCCGCCGAAGGGCCGGACCAGGAACGCCACCGCGAACAGCCCGAAGGTCGCGATGGTCCCCGCCGTGTCCGGCAGGTTCGCGAAGAAGACCTTCTTGATCGTCGGCTCGAAGTAGGCGTAGACGCCGAAGTCGTACCACTCCGTCACGTTCCCGATCGCGGCGGCGCCGATGGCCCGCTTGATCACGCCGGGAGGGGTGACGACCACGTTGTCGAGCCCGTAGTCCTGGTGCTCATCGTCGTGCAGGGATTCGCTCACGCGCAGACAAACCTCGTGTCTCGTTGGGCGGACATGATCAAGGCTCGCTTGCCCACGATCCCCGCCCCGGAAACATGACTGCCCTCGGACAGCGCGCTGACCGCCGCGGGTCAGGAGACCAGCCCGGAGGACGAGCGGATCCGGCCCGGCAAGCGACCTCTGGCTGGGCTGGCCCGCGACTCGAGCCTCCCGCGTGAGGACGGTCCGAGGGACGCCGTGACCAGAGCGCCGATCTCCTGGACCTGGATGTTGGTCCCGCAGAGTCAGCGGTAGCGGATGACCGCCTCGTGCACGCGCAGCCGGGTGTTGCGGCAGCTGCCGGCGTCGTGGGCGAGCGCGTGCTTCTCCGGGCGGGTGACGGTCAGGTGCCAGCGGAGCTTCACCGCGACGTAGTAGCGGACGTAGCGGCACTGGCCGTGCGACGGCATCCACTGGCTGGGGTCCTGGTCGCCCTTGGCCTCGTTGTCGTGGGCGTCGACGGCCACCAGGGTGCGCGGGTCCCCGAGGTCGTTGTAGTAGCGGACCCGGGTGCGCCTGGTCCACCGCCAGGCCCCAGAGACCCAGGCGTTCTCCACCGAAACCACGTGGTCGACCTGGACAGTGCCGCCGTAGGCGCTGTCGTAGTAGCGGCCGTTGTAGAAGGAGAACCACCTGCCCGTCTCCACGGTGCAGTACTGGTTCTGGGTGGTCGGCTTCAGCGACTCCTGCTTGAGCACCACCGCGCGGGTGTCGCACTCGCCGGACTGGGTGACCCAGTCCCCGAACTCCCGGGTCCGGTCGTAGCGGCGGGCGTGGCTGTGATGGTGGATCGGCAGGTGCCGCACCGCCGCCCGCAGCCGCGGGTGCACGGTGGTCGTCGCCTGCGCCGGTGCCACGACCCCTGCCGAGACCAGCATCGCGAGCAGGGCGGCGAGCGCGAGGCCGAGGGACCGGCGGAGCGCGGACACGGAGGTCATCGGAGCATTCCTTCGAAGGGGGCTGTGGAAGGCCGGGCGGCACCGGCCACGGAATCATAGGCTGTGCCCCGTCGACCAGGGTGCAGAACAGACTGGTCGGCGCCGAAAATCGTCTGACCGGCGCGGCAAGATGTCGCACGGTGCGTGCCTTCGGCCGGCCGCGCGGGAGCGCTCGCAGGGACCGGAACCCGCAACGGGATCGCGTTCAAGGTGGGCTCGGGCCACGCGAGCATCGCCGCCGCGCAGCGGTTCCTCGACGACCAGGACCGGATGGGCACCCTGACCGGGCAGATCTTCGTCGGGCACCCGCACAGCGTCGTCGGCAGCATGACGGTGGAGGACATCATCCGGGAGCGGCAGAAGCTCGCCAAGGGGAGCGGCTACATCGACTCCCTGGCCGCGCCGCACCAGGCGGCGGTGCACCACCGCGGTGAAGCGCGCGGAGTACCAGGCGGAGATCGACAGCGGTGCACCACCGCGGTGAAGCGCGCGGAGTACCAGGCGGAGATCGACAAGGCGCACGGCACCGCCCAGCAGGCCGGGCCGCTGGCCGAGGCGCAGGCCGAGAAGATCCGCAAGCTGGCCAGGGCGGAGGCGGACCGGACCCGGATGTCCGCGGAGGCGTCCGCCGCCGAGGGCCGGATCGCGCTGGACCAGGCCGTCATCGCCCAGCTGCCACAGATGATCGAGGCCGCTGCCGAAGGAGTGACATGGCTGGGGGGTCGCGTTTCACTCCCGAAGAGTGGTCGACGCCGCGGAGGCTTCGCCCTCCACCTCAGCGAGGATCTCGGAGCCCCGCACGATCGTCGTCGCGAAGTGACGGTGCATCCAGTCCAGGTGGTCGTGACGACTGCGCATGATCCGCAGCGTGTCCCAGTTCGGGAACGTCTGCTGCAGCACGTGACGTTGCATGAGCGCGGGGTCGACCTCGAAGACGTGCTCGAAGGTCTCCTGGGCGACCTCGTTCGTCGGCACGGCGGTCGGTGGCGCCATCTGCTCGGCATACCGGTAGGGCGCGGCCGCGCGAGGCCCCTCGGGTCGGGTTGCTTCGTCGCTGGTCACGAGATCGCTCCTTCGCGCTCAGGGTCGGCGGAGTACGCCTGCTGGAGCAGGTACTTCCCGGGGTTCATGATGTTGTGCGGGTCGAGGGTGCGCTTCACGTCGAGCATGACCTGGTAGCCGCGACCGAGCTCTTCGGGCACCAGATCGACCTCGCCCTCCCGGCAGGAGCCGTGGCAGGCGCTGATGGAGCCGTGGTGCGTCAGGGCCGCGGCGGCGAGGTCCCGCTTGGCCTTGACCCACATGCTCCAGGCTTTGTCATCGAGCCGCTGCTCCCAGATCCCGACGTCGATCTCGGTCAGGTAGTCCACCCCGGTGTTGCCCGAGGTGTAGGCGAACATGCCCCAGTCGTCGAAGACGTCCGTCTGACGGCGCAGATCCGCGATGATCGCGTGCCAGGCCTTCGAGACCGCGGGGATGTGGGTGTAGTTGACGGCTGCGTCCTCGCAGTGCCAGCTCATCGGGACGACCTGGCCGTCCTTGGTCCGTCCGTGCAGCGGGGTCGCGTACCGGTCGTGCCGGGCCGCCCAGTCGCCTTCGGAGATCTCGTCGCCGAGGTAGCGGGCACCGTGCTCCCGGGCGATCCGGAACAGACGCTTCCCGCCGGCCCGCACCTCGTCCTTGTAGCCGTACATCACCGAGCAGACCAGCGCCCGGACGTCGGAGGGCTGGGGGATGTAGGCCTCGTCGTCGCGCCGGAGGTAGGCGACCTTGTACTCGTCGAACAGCACGGCGCCCGCGAAGGTGGCCACGCCGGCGCGGGCTAGGGCGCCGGTGCAGGCATAGGCGTCGTCGTAGCTGTCGAACGCCCAGAACGGGGACAGCTCCGCCTCGGGTTTCGGGAAGAGCTTGAGCGTGGCCTTCGTCGCGATCCCGAGAGTGCCCTGGTGGCCCATGAACAGGTGCTTGAGCTGGTAGCCGCTGGACGACTTGCTGATCTTGTGCCCGAACCCGTCACCGACGTGCATGACCTCGCCCGTGGGCAGCACCAGGTCGAAGCTGAGCACCAGATCGCGGGTGTGCCCGTAGCGAGAGCCGATCAACGACCAACCGCTGGTGCCGATGCGGCCACCGACCAGGGAGCACGGGTAGGAGGCCGGGTCGTCGGGGTAGAACAGCCCGTGGGGTGCGAGCACCTCGTTGAGCTTGAGCATGTTGATGCCGGGGCCCACCGTGACCGTCCGGTTCTCCAGGTCCAGCTCATGGACCTGGTTCATCGCCTTGAGGTCGACCACGATGCCCCCGTGCAGGGGGACCGCACCGTCGGTCAGCCCCGTGCCGCCGTCGCGGGGGACGACGGGCACGCGGAGATCGTTGGCGATCCTCACCACTGCAGCGACCTGCTCCGTGCTGGCGGGCAGCACCGCGAGGTCGGGCAACCGTTCTGCCCACCGATGCACAGGGAAGGGTGCCGGCACTCTCGTGCGGTTGTAGCGGTCGGTCTTGGAGGTGAGGATCTGGTCCTCGCGCAGGACCCCGCGCAGGGCCTGGACGACCTCGTCGAGGTGGGTCTGGGTGAGTGCCATGGTCAGTGCCCCCCGCATCCGCAGCCGCCGTTGCTCCGACAGCCATCGCCACCGCACCCGGTCCCTCGGGTACGACGAGCCCGACCCGGCACGCCGGCTCTCTCGCGAGCCAGCCGTTCGTCCCCGACCCCGCCGCGGGAGCCGCCGACCGTGATGCCCAAGGACTCGGCCAGCAGCTCGTGCAGGTCGATGACGTCGATGTCCTCGGCGTCCCCGGCCTCCGTGAGTGGACGCTCCGACCAGGGACAGGCACTGACCAGCGTGTCGATGTCCAGCTCCGCCGCCATCTCCAGCCGGCGGCCGCTGATCGCGGCGGTCAGCTCGGGCTTCTCGACGGGTAGCCCGCCTCCACCGCCCGAGCAGTAGGACCACTGGGTCACCCGGTCGACGTCCTCGAACTTCAGGCCGGGGATGGCGTGCAGGATCTCCCGCGGCTCCTCCCAGATCCCTTTGCGCTTGTTGAGCCGGCACGGGTCGTGGTAGGTGACCGCGCGGTCGACCGGCACGGACGGCCTCAGGCGCCCCTGCCGGATGAGTTCGGCGAACACCTCGATGACGAGGACGACCTCGATGTCGAACTCGTCGCCGAAGTACTTCGGGTAGTCCTCGGTGAAGCTGATGTAGTCGTGCGGGTCGAGGACGAGAACCCGCTTGGTCCCGGAGGCCCGCCAGTTGTCGAGGTTGTGGCGGGCGAAGCGCCGGGCCTGGTCGACGTATCCCATCTCCGCCGCCGGTCCGCCGCAGCACCACTGTTCCTCCATCAGGCCGAACTCATAGCCGGCCAGCTGCAGGCTCTGCGCAACCGCGCGGGGAACCGACGTGCGGTAGAACGCCGCCTCGCAGTCGACGAACAAGATGGTCTCCCCACCGACGGGCAGGCCCAGCCCGTGGGCCCAGTCACGCACGCGCTCCTGGCTGACCGGTGTGTCGCCGAGCACGGGTTCGTGGGTGCGCTCGTTGGTGCGTTCGTTCCACAGCTTCCAGCCGGGCTGGTGCACGTTGCTGTCCACGGCGAGTGCGCGCACGGCCTTGACTACATCGACGGTCCGGGTGCGGAACCGGTAGAAGTCTCCGGTGAACAAGGTGTTGGGGCAGCGCAGCTCGCACGCGCCGCACTGGGTGCAGTTCACGTAGTCGGCCGCGATGTCGGCGACGTCGAGCTCACCGCGCTCCATGGCCACGACGTTCGCGTGGAAGGCGGTGGGTGTCCACGAGTCGTTCCGGGCAACCTGGGTCACCGGGCACACCTCGCGGCAGAACTTGTGGCCCGAGGAGAAGCAGTTGTAGGAGGCGTTGCGCCAGTGCTCCACGAACTCCTGGGTCCTGCCATCGGCGACCGGGGCGGGTGGTGCCGTCGAGACCTTGTCCTCGAAGGTGTCGAGGCCTGTCTCGCCGGCCGGCCGGGCGCCGGGCGTGAAGGGATGCGACAGGGCGTCGTCGGGGGTGGTGGTCTCGTCGGGAATCTGCGTCACGATGGTCTCCTCGCACCTTCCGTCGTCGGTGGAGCGACTGTAACCATCTAAACATCTAACTTCTAGAGTTTTCTGGTGACGACTAGAGTGGTCGCCGCGTCGAGGTTGGAGGAGAGGCGGATGAGGCTGCTGTCCGGCGACGCGCGGCGCGCCGTGTTCGCCCCGCTCGATGACGGCGTGGTGCGCAGCGAGGCGGTGGTCCGCCGCTTGGGCAGCGCGATCGCGCTCGGGCTCCTCGTCGACGGTGAGCAGCTCCCCTCGGAGTCCGCGCTGGCCCTGTCCTTGAACGTGTCCACGATGACACTGCGCGATGCGCTCGCGGATCTGCGGCGGCGTGGCCTTGTGGTCACCAGACGAGGGCGTGGTGGCGGCAGCTTCGTGCGCGCGGACGAGCACGCGCTCGGCGGCCTCTTCCGGGTTCGGCTGCATGAGCTCAGCACCAGCGACCTGCGGGAGTTCGGGGACGTCCATGCCTCCATCGCCGGTACGGCGGCGCGGCTGGCCGCCGCCCGCGCCTCGGAGACCGAGATAGCCCGGCTGCGCGGGATCGTGGACAGGCTCCACGACGCGGACCACACCACGGACCGGCGGCGCCTCGACGCACGCTTCCACGTCGAGCTGGCCGCCTGCTCCCAGTCGGTGCGGCTGACCATGGCGGAGATCGAGCTGCAGACCGAGGGCGGGCAGCTGCCCTGGCCCGCGGGTGGGTCCCGCGGTCGTCTCGACGAGGTGGTGGCCGGTCATCGGTGCGTCCTCGATGCGATCTCCGACAGGCATGGTGACCTGGCGCGGTCGCGGATGGAGCAGAACCTGGAGGTCGGGATCGCCTGGCTGGTCGGGCTGCACCTCGGGCTCGCCGCCTCTGATGAGGGCGCCGCGCTGACCGACGCCACCGCGGACCCGAAGGTGGTCGGACGGTGATCTCCCGGGGGAGCAGGTCAGCCCCCCGGATACGCGCCGCAGTCGTCTCACTCGCGGAGGAGGTCTTCGACGCCGTCGAGGCGGTGCACCGGGACGCGTTGGAGACTCAGCGCCGCGCGGTGGAGCGGGGCGGCCACCTCAGCAGCGACGACATCTCCGCGTTGCGCCACGGCATCCAAGCGCGGCTGTGGGACAGGACCGGGCCGGTGATCGGCCTCGGGCTCATCGTCGCGCCCGACCTCCTGCGTGATGAGTCCCTGCGACTGGAGTGGTGGCAGCTCGGCACCGACGACGCGGATCCCGTTCCGCTCGAGGTGGACCTGAACCGCCTGAGTCTCGGCTTCTACGACTACGAGGCCGCGGAGTGGTTTGCGGTGCCGCGGCGCACGGGTAGCCGACACGTGGTGGGTCCGTACGTCGATGTGCACGGCACGGGTCTCTACGTGCTGACCTTCACAATGCCGGTCGAGTACGACGGGCAGTTCCTCGGCGTGGCAGGGGCCGACGTGCCGACCTCCTGGTTCGAGGGCCGCCTGCTGCGCGAGCTGGGCGCGGACCGGGAGGTGGTGATCGTCAACGCCGACGGCCGCGTCGTACTGTCCACGTCTCCGCGATGGCTTGCCGGTGACCTGTTGTCGTCGCCTGCGGAGGATGCGCAGATGCCGTTCCAGCCCCTTCCGGGCCTGCCCTGGCGACTCGGCATCGCCAGACCCTGAAACCGTTGACGTCAGAGGTTTACCGGGCTACCTTTCCACGCAACCCGGGGGCAGGACCGAAGGAGATGATGATGGCGTCTGCGACCACTGACGAGCTCCACAACGAGGACGATGCGCACCTGGCGTCGCTCGGCTACAAGTCGGACTTCAAGCGCGACATGAACCTGTGGGGGAACTTCTCCCTCGGGTTCACCTACCTGTCGCCGGTGGTCGGCATCTACTCGCTGTTCGCGTTCGCCCTCGCGACCGGTGGGCCCCCGATGATCTGGGCCGTGGTCATCGCCGGCATCGGCCAGCTGCTCGTCGCGCTGGTCTTCGGTGAGGTCGTCGCGCAGTTCCCTGTCTCCGGGGGGGTCTACCCGTGGGCTCGGCGCCTGTGGGGACGCAGGTGGGCCTGGATGACCGGGTGGATCTACATGATCGCGCTGATCGTCACGATCGCCAGCGTGACCTACGGTGCAGGTCCGTTCGTGGCGATGCTCCTGGGCATCCAGCCCTCCGTCAACGTCACCATCATCTGCGCCTTGGTCCTGATCGCCATTGTCACCATGGTGAACCTCGGAGGGACCAAGCTTCTCGCGAAGATCGCCTTCTTCGGCTTTGCTGCCGAGCTGTGCGGGGCCGTCGTGGTCGGTGGCTGGCTGCTCCTGACCGAGCGACACCACAACCTGGGCGTCTTGTTCGACGCCATGGGCACGGGCGGGACCGGCTCGTACATGCCGGCCTTCTTCGCCGCCGCCTTGATCGGCCTGTACCTGTACTACGGGTTCGAGGCCTGCGGTGACGTGGCCGAGGAGGTGCGCAACCCTGGCATCCAGATCCCCAGGGCGATGCGGATGACCATCTACATCGGTGGCGCGGCATCCCTGTTCATCACCCTGGCGCTGATCCTGTCCGTCCCCAACTTCGGCGCGGTCATCTCTGGCAAGGACGCGGACCCTGTCTCCACCGTCTTCCAGGACGCGTTCGGCCCGGTCGGGTTCCGGGTCGTGATGGCGGTCGTGCTGATCTCCTTCTTCTCCTGCGCGCTGAGCCTCCAGGCGGCCGCCAGCCGCCTGGTCTACTCCTACGCCCGTGACGACATGATGCCGGCCAGCCATCTGTTCCGGCGCTTCTCCGAGAGGCGGCACGTGCCGCCCTACGCCCTGGCCCTCGCCGCGACCATCCCGGCCCTGATCATCATCGGGTCCAAGGTCTCCACCGACGCGCTGACGAAGATCATCTCCTTCGCCGCGCTGGGCATCTACCTGGGGTTCATGATGGTCGTGCTGGCCGCGCTGCGTGCCCGTCTCCGCGGCTGGAAGCCGTCCGGGAAGTTCACCCTCGGTCGGTGGGGGCTGCTCGTCAACGTGGTGGCGATCGTCTACCAGGTGCTGGCTGCGGTGAACATGGCCTGGCCGCGCACCCCGGGCGTTCCGTGGTACGACAACTGGATCGTGCTGCTGTCCGCGGCCATCGTGGTCGGTGTCGGCGCCGTCTACATGATCGCGAGCAAGCCGTACAACCGTCGGGCCGACCTGGCGCACGGCGATGCCGCGCCGACCGCCGGCACCGTGGACGCCGTTGCGGACTGAGGGCGCTGCGGGGCGCCTCAACCCGCCGCGGGTGGCGTGCGGGCCACGGCGGTCTGGAGCAGCCAGCTGGCGGGGTCCTTCGGGGTCCGGCTCCGCGGCCACACCGCGCACAGCTTGCGCGTCAGGTCGGCGTCGCGGACCCGGACCTCGACCAGCCGGCCGCCGTCCAGGTCGGCTCGCACCGCCAGCACGCTGAGCACCGCGGCGCCGGCGCCGGCGATCACCGCCCCCTTCACGGCCTCGTTGGAGCCCAGCTCGAGGAGTGGCTCGGGATGGTCGACGCCGCCCAGCAGCCGGTCCAGCGTGGCCCGGGTACCCGATCCCGGCTCACGGACCACCAGCGGCGCGGCCAGCAGCTGGTCGCGGCGCAGCGGCCGGGTCCGCGCGGCCCAGGGGTGGTCGGGGGCGACCACCACGGCGAGCCGGTCGGCGGCCACCTGTCGGGAGGCCAGCCGGCGGTCGATGGAGGGGCCCTCGACGAAACCCAGGTCGGCCTTCCCGTCGAGCAGCAGTGCCTGCACCTGCTGTGAGTTGGCCACCCTGAGCCCGACGTGCAGCTCCGGGTGGGCACGGCGTAGCTGGGACAGCCAGCCGGGGATCAGGTGCTCGGCGATGGTGAGGCTGGCCGCGACGCTGATCTCCGACTCCCCGCCGGCCCGCAGCGAGCCGACGGTCGACAGCATCTGGTCGATGGTCCCGAAGATCCGGCGTGCCCAGTCCGCCACCACCCGGCCCTCGGTGGTGAGCTGGGAGCCGCGCGCGGTGCGCACCACCAGCGGCACCCCGAGCTGCCGCTCCAGCGTGGTGAGCCGCTTGCTCGCCGCGGGCTGGCTGATTCCGGCCTGCCGGGCGGCGCCGCCGAGGCTCCCGGAGGTCTCGATGTCCACGAGCAGGCGCAGCGACTCCAGATCGGGCTGCGGGGGGCGGCTCATAACCGGAGATTATGAGGTGATGCCGGGTTGCTGTCTAGCGCGATCCGCCCGGATGTCCGAGGCTGGTGTCCTCGCGCCCGCGGGCAGGCTTCCGCAGGGCGGGACGGTGACGACCGGAGGCCGGTGATCGATGAAGTACGGCTTTGCCATCGACCAGCGCACCTGTATCGGGTGCCACGCCTGCACGGTGGCCTGCAAGACCGAGCACCAGATCCCGGTCGGCCAGTTCCGCACCTGGGTGAAGTACGTCGACTCCGGCACGTTCCCGGACTCGACCCGGGACTTCGGCGTGATGCGGTGCAACCACTGCACGGACGCGCCCTGCGTGAAGATCTGCCCGACCACCGCGCTGTTCAAGCGGGACGACGGCATCGTCGACTTCGACAACGAGCGCTGCATCGGCTGCAAGTCCTGCATGCAGGCCTGCCCGTACGACGCGATCTACATCGACGAGGACACCCACACCGCGGCCAAGTGCAACTTCTGCGCGCACCGGGTCGACCAGGGTCTCGAGCCGGCCTGCGTGACGGTGTGCCCCACCCACTCGATCTGGGTCGGCGACCTCGAGGACGAGAGCTCGGGGATCTCCCAGCTGATCAGCAGCAACGAGACCATGGTCCGCGCGCCCGAGCAGAACACCGGCCCCAACGTGTTCTACGTCGGCGCTGAGCGGTCTGTGCTCGATCCGTTGGCGGCGCCCGTGCGCGGCACGTACCTGTGGGCGCAGCCCGACCACCTCCGACTCGCCGCGGCGCAGGACCTGAACCCGGACGACGCCACGGCGGTGACCACGCTGAACACCGCGCACCCGCGGCCATGGGGCTGGCGGGTGGTCACCTACATGTGGGCCAAGGGGGTCGCCGCCGGCGCGCTGTTCCTGGCGGCGTTGGCGGTGATCGCTGCGGTGTCCCTGGGGGAGGTCGGCAACGTCGTCGCCCCGGTGCTCGGCGCCGCCGGCGCCGCGGCCACCGGCGCGCTGCTGGTGTGGGACCTCAAGCGGCCCGACCGGTTCTACTACCTGTTCACCAAGCCCAACCACACCTCCTGGTTGGTGCTGGGCGGCTACTGCCTGCTGCTGTTCGGTGCCGCCACCGTTGGCTGGTTCGTCGCCGGCGTGCTCGGGCTGCATGGCGTGCTCGCCTGGCTCGGCTGGGTGGTGCTCGTCCCCAGCGCGCTGGCGGCCGGCTACACCGCGTTCCTGTTCGGCCAGGCCGAGGGGCGCGACCTGTGGCAGTCGACCTGGCTGCTGCCGCACCTGCTGGCCCAGGCGCTGATGGTCGGCGCCGGGGCGCTCGCGATCGCCGGGTGGGCGGCCGGCACCGGCACGGTGGGCATGGCCCTGCTGGCCCGGGCGCTGGTCGTCGGCGCCGTGCTGCACCTGACCATCACCGGTCTCGACCTGGGCGGGCGGCACCACTCCCGCGGCGCCGAGGTGGCCGCGCGAACCATCGTCCGCGGCCGCTACGCCCGCACCTTCTGGCGTGGCGCGGTGGCCCCGGTGGTGCCCGCGCTGGCGCTGGCCGCGGTCTCCTGGGACGGCGGCAACGCGTGGGCCGCCGCACTGGCCGGGCTGCTCGTGCAGCCCGCGCTGCTGGCCTACGAGACGGTGTTCGTCCGCGCCGCCCAAGACGTCCCGCTTTCCTGACCGCCGCTGTCGAGCCCAGGGAGGCTCCCGTGTCCGCCACCGACGAGACCCGCCCGGTGCCGCCGCTGCCCGGCGCCCGGCACCACGAGCACCTGGCGAACTTCCCGCCGCCGGAGACCTGGGACCACCACGTGGCGTACGACGCGAAGGCGCACCCGCGCAAGGTCGCCCGCGAGTTCATGCTGATCCCCACCACCTGCTTCAACTGCGAGTCCGCCTGCGGGCTGCTGGCGTACGTGGCCAAGGACGACCTGAGCGTCACCAAGATCGAGGGCAACCCGGCGCACCCGGGCTCGCGCGGCCGCAACTGCGCCAAGGGACCGGCCACCATCAACCAGCTCAACGACCCCGAGCGGATCCTCTACCCGCTCAAGCGGGCCGGGGCGCGCGGGGACGGCCAGTGGGAGCGCTGCTCCTGGGACGAGGCGCTGGACGACATCGCCGGCCGGATCCGGCGGGCCATCGTGGAGGACCGCCGCGACGAGGTGGTCTACCACGTGGGCCGGCCCGGCGAGGACGGGTTCGCCGAGCGGTTCCTGCTGGCCTGGGGCGTGGACGGGCACAACAGCCACACCAACATCTGCTCCTCGGGGGCCCGGCTCGGCTACTCGCTGTGGGGCGGCTACGACCGCCCGTCGCCGGACTACGCCAACGCCAAGGTGGTGCTGCTGCTGTCCTCGCACCTGGAGGCAGGGCACTACTTCAACCCGCATGCCCAGCGGATCATGGAGGGCAAGCAGCAGGGCACCAGGCTGGTGGTGCTCGACCCGCGGATGTCCAACACCGCCTCGCACGCCGACCTGTGGCTGGCGCCCTGGCCGGGCAGCGAGGCGGCGATCCTGCTCGCCGTCGCCGCGCACCTGCTGCGCACCGGGCAGATCGACCGCGACTACCTCCGGCGCTGGGTGAACTGGCCGACCTACCTGGAGAAGCTGCACCCGGAGGCGGACCGGGACTTCGACACGTTCCTGGAGCGGCTCACCGAGGACTACGCCGGCTACACCTTCGAGTTCGCCGCCGAGGAGGCCCGGGTCCCGGCGGCGAAGATCCGCGAGCTCGCCGACACCGTGGCCTCCGCCGGCTCGGCGCTGTCGGCGCACATCTGGCGCTCGGCGGCCGCCGGGAACCTGGGCGGCTGGCAGGTTGCCCGCAGCCTGTTCTTCCTCAACGTGCTCACGGGAAGCGTCGGCACCCTTGGCGGCACGAGCCCGAACGGCTGGGACAAGTTCATCGCGCACGGGTACGACGTACCCGAGGGCCACGAGATGTGGAACGAGCTGCTGTGGCCGCGGGAGTACCCGCTGTCCACCAACGAGATGTCGATCCTGATGCCGCACCTGCTGCGGGAGGGACGCGGCCGGCTCGACGTGTACTTCTCCCGCGTCTACAACCCGGTGTGGACCAACCCGGACGGGTTCACCTGGCTGGAGGCGCTCACCGACCCCGGCAAGGTGGGGCTGCACGTCGCGCTCACCCCCACCTGGTCCGAGACCGCGACCTTCGCCGACTACGTGCTGCCGATGGGGCACGCCACCGAGCGGCACGACACGCAGTCCTACGAGACGCACGCCGGGCGCTGGCTGGGCTTCCGGCAGCCGGTGCGCCGGGTCGCGATGGACAAGCTCGGCATCCCGCTGCAGGACACCCGCGACGCCAACCCCGGCGAGGTGTGGGAGGAGAACGAGTTCTGGTTCGAGCTGTCCTGGCGGATCGACCCGGACGGGGAGCTCGGGATCCGGCGTTACTTCGAGTCGCCGTACCGGCCGGGGGAGAAGGTCACCGTCGAGGAGTACTACCGCTGGGTCTTCGAGAACCGGGTGCCCGGCCTGCCGGAGAAGGCCGCCGAGCAGGGCCTGGACCCGTTCGGCTACATGCGCAAGTACGGCGTGGTGGAGGTCGCCAAGGACGTCTACCGGCAGGACGAGCGGGCGCTGGGCGACGCCGAGCTGGAGGGCGCCCAGCGTGACGAGCACGGGGTGCTGCGCAAGCCCACCGACGACGAGTCCACGCCGCCGCTGGTGGGCGAGGCCGGCGCGGTGGGTGTGGAGCTCGACGACGGCTCGAAGGTGGCCGGCTGGCTCACGCCGAGCCGCAAGCTCGAGCTCTACTCCCAGACGATGGCCGACTTCGGCTGGCCCGAGCACGCCACCCCCGGCTACATCGAGTCCCACGTGTCGCACCACAGGCTGGACACCGAGGCGGGGGAGATGGTGCTGGTGCCCACCTTCCGGCTGCCCACGCTGATCCACACCCGCTCCGGGAACGCGAAGTACCTCAACGAGATCAGCAACACCCACCCGGTCTGGGTTCACGCCGGTGACGCCGAACGGCTCGGGCTGGCCACCGGCGATCTGGTGCGGGTGGCCACCCGGATCGGCTACTTCGTGGCCCGGGTCTGGGCGCACCAGGGGATCCGCCCCGGTGTCATCGCGTTGAGCCACCACATGGGCCGCTGGCGGGTGCACGAGAACGACGGCAGCCGCTGGTCCACCGGACAGGTGCGCATCGAGCACACCGACGAAGGCGTCTACCGGCTGCGCTACGCCTCGGGGGTGCAGCCGTTCGCCAGCGACGACCCGGACAGCGAGCGGGTGTTCTGGGAGGACCCGGGCGTGCACCAGAACCTCACCTTCCCGGTCCAGCCGGACCCCTGGTCGGGCATGCACTGCTGGCTGCAGCGGGTGCGGCTGTCCAAGGCGCAGCCCGGCGACCGGTACGGCGACATCGAGGTCGACCTGCGCAAGTCCCAAGAGGTCTTCCACGAGTGGCTGGCGATGACCCGCCCCGGCCCGAACGCGGAGGGCTGGCGACGGCCGGAGTTCCTGATGCGGCCGGTGAAGCCCAAGCGCAAGGCGTTCAGGGTGGACCCGGGACGCTGACTAGCCTCGCTGCGCGACCCGGTTGGCGGTGTTGTCGATGAAGTTGCCGTAGTGCCCCTCCGGGTGCGCCCCGTGCGGGTCCCACGCGGGCAGCAGCCGGCCGTCCTCGGGCGTCGCGCTCGCGACGAGGCTGACTAGGGCGGGATCGGGGGTGAGGTCCGGGACGAGCAGACCAAGGCCCGGGGCTGCGTTCGCCACGGTGCGCGCGGGCTCGCCGGGACCCGTCGCCAGCCAGCTCTCGAGGGCGTTCACCAGCGGTAGGTAGGGGCATGCGGTGGCCGCCAACCGCAGGCAGCTTCCCCAGAGCAGGTGCCGCTGCGGCAGCCAGCAGACTGACGAGCTGAGCTCGTTCGCGCGACCGGCCGGCCAGCTGTGGGAGCCCCGAGACGTCCACCGGTCCGGGGACAGCAGGAAGGGGCAGTCGGTCGACCGGGGGCGGGCGCCCACGTGAGTGTCCTCGCCGGCAGGCGCGTCGACGTACGGCACACTGGCAGGCGTGCCGGAAGACTTCGTGGTGGCGCGCAACCCGGAGCCGGACTCGTCGCTGCCCTACCTGCTGCGGGTGCCGCTGGGGGACGGGATCATCCTCAAGGCACGGGAGACCTGGCCGCGCACCAGCAAGGTGTACTGCCACCGGGCCGACGACTGGCCGGAGGATGCGCAGATCGTCGAGCGGGTGCCGACCCGGTCGTGCGTACGGCGCGGCGCCTCGATCGACCTGGTGCTGGACCGCGGCCGGGAGAACCGCTCGCAGCTGGTGATCACCGGGTCCGCGGCGGGCGGCAGGCGATCTTCTGGCAGACCGCGCGCACCACCAAGCAGGCCCGGCCGGCGGTGAACGTGCCGAGCGCCCGCGCCTCCGGGCTGCGGGACCTGGAGATCGTGGTGGACAGCCACGAGCGGTACCCGTTCACGTTCAAGGACCAGCAGGCGCCCACCAGGCGGGCCGGGCTGCCGGCAGGGGACTACGGCGTGCTGGTCGACGGCAGGCTGGTGGGCAGTGTGGAGCGCAAGAGCCTCGCCGACCTGGTGTCGTCGCTGACCACCGGGAAGCTGAAGTACCAGCTGGCCGACCTGGCCGCGGTGCCGCGCGCCGCCGTCGTCGTCGAGGACCGCTACTCGCAGGTCCCCAAGTCCGAGCACGTGCGCCCCGCGGTGATCGCCGGCCGGGCTCGCGGAGTGCCAGGTTTGCTGGCCGGGAGTGCCGATCCTGTTCCTCGAGTCCCGGCCGCTGGCCCAGGAGTGGACCTACCGGTTCCTCGCGGCCGCCTTGGCAGCCGCCGACGACGAGAATGGCGGCGAGGCAGTCATCCGGTCCCTGGCCGCGGCGCGGCCCCTGGCGCCGGCCGAGCCCACGGCGGCCGAGGTACGGGCCTGGGCGGCCGCGCAGGGCCTGCCGGTCTCCGACCGGGGGCGGGTGCCCAAGCAGATCGTGGAGGCGTACCGGGCGGCACGGGCGGGGGCCGTTGTTCCCGGCCGGTTTTCGTGCACAGAGCAGGCGGGGCGGTGTGTCCTCCACGGGTCGAAAGGCTGTTCTGCGGTGGGGGTCGTGGTGGGCCTAGCGTCGGGACGTGACCTCGATCCAGGAGAGCCCGGTGGCTGCGCAGACGTCCGTGCTGGATGGTTCTCGCGCGGACGCGGACGTGGACGTGGACGCGGACGTGGACGCGGTCCGGCAGGCCGCCGGGTCGGGGCCGGCTGGCCCGGGTGGGCCTGCTGGGCCGGGTGCGCATGCGGTGGTGCGGTTCACAGACGCGTTGGCGGGGGCGTTGGACCGGTTGGAGTCCACGCCGGCGTGGTCGATGAGCCCGGCTGAGCAGGCGCGGGTGTTGGTGGAGCTGAAGCGGGCGCGGGCCCGGTTGGCGGAGCTGGAGCTGCGGGTGCTGGTCAGCGCGGACCGCAACCAGATCGGGTCGGATTCGGGGGCGACCTCGACGCCGGCGTGGCTGGCGCACCAGTCCCGGGCCACCCGGGCGGGGTGTTTCGCCGACCTGCACCTGGCCCAGGCACTGGATGGGGACTTCGAGGCCACCCGCCGAGCGCTGGCGGGCGGGGACATCGATGTGGACCAGGCCCGGGTGATCGTGCGGGCGGTGCGCGCGCTGACCGACGAGCACGAGGATCTTCCGGCGGGCACTCGGGCGGCGGCGGAGGCGCATCTGCTGGAGCTGGCCGGCCAGTTCGATGCCGCGGTGTTGCAGAAGCTGGGCAAGCGGTTGTTCGAGGTGGTCTGCCCCGAGGCCGCCGACGCCGCGGAGGGCAAGAGGCTGGCCGATGAGGAGGAACGCGCCCGGCGCACCGCCTTCTTGTCGATGCGCGACAACGGGGACGGCACCGTGCAGGGCCGGTTCCGGCTGCCGGTGCTGGCTGCGGGGGTGTTGACCAAGGCGGTGCAGGCGCTGACCGGTCCGCGCCGGATCGGGCAGGGAAGGTTCGACCCCAAGACCGGCAAGAAGCTGCCCGCCGCCACCCTGGCCGGGCACGGGCTCATCGACTTGCTGGAGCACCACCTGAACCTGGAGTCGCTGCCGTCGCGGGGCGGGTCGCCGTTTCGGGTGGTGGTCACCATCGGGCTGGAGTTCTTGTGCACCGGGCTGGGGGTGGCGGTCACCGACGTCGGGGTGCGGGTCTCGGCCGGGTGAGGTGCGCCGGCTGTCGTGCGCGGCCGGGATCATCCCGATGGTGCTCTCCGGGGAGTCGGTGCCGTTGGACCTGGGCCGGGAGAAGCGGCTCTTCGACAAGCACCAGACCCTGGCCCTGGACCAGGTCTACGGCGGCTGCGCGGCCGCCAACTGCGACCGGTCACCGGCCTGGGTGGAGTACCACCACCGCAAACCCTGGTCCCACGGCGGCAACACCGACCTCAAGGACGGCATCCCGCTGTGCCCACCACACCACCACATGGCCGAACACCCCGAAGCATGGGACCTGCACACCCTGCCCGACCGACAAGTCCGCTTCCACAGACGCACCTAGACCGGAGCACGAGGTCGGCGTTGAGGCCTGCCTGGCTCAGCACGTCACCGGCGAGCGTCTCGGGGAACTGGCTCTCCACCAGCATCCGCGCGACTCCAGCTGCGAGAACGGTGTGGCGCTGGTGCCGTTCGCCACCAGCCGCCCGAGCGCCGTCAGCACCAGCAGTGGCTTGTGCGGTGCTTGGAGCTTCCCCATCGACACTCCGGACACGGTGGTCGACCCCGTGGACGACGGGTCGGCGAACCGCCTACGGTCGGGAGGTGTCCTTCGACGTGTCTGCCGACGCCTACGAGCGGTACATGGGTCGCTACTCCGCGCCGCTCGCACCGCTCTTCTGCGATGCCAGCATCCCCAGCCTGAACGCCGACCATCGGGTGCTCGACGTCGGATGCGGGCCCGGCATGCTCACCGCCGAGCTGGCCCGCCGGGTGGGGGAGCCGCACGTAGCGGCGGTCGACCCCTCGCCACCGTTCGTCACCACCACCTCGGGACGGTTCCCCGCCGCGGACGTGCAGCAGGCGAGCGCCGAGCAGCTGCCGTTCCAGGACGACTCCTTCGACGCAGCGCTGGCCCAGCTGGTGGTGCACTTCATGTCCGACCCGGCCGCCGGGGCCCGGGAGATGGCCCGGGTCACCAGGCCCGGCGGCCCGGTGGCCACCTGCCTGTGGGACCAAGCCGGCGGCACCGGACCGATGTCCCGGTTCTGGCAGGTGGCCGGTCGGCTGGATCCGTCCGGACGACCGGAGGGGCGCGGGCCCGGTACCACCGAGGGAGAGCTGGTCGGGCTGCTGCGGCACGCCGGGTTGTCCGACGTACGTCCGGCGCGGCTGACCGTGTCCGTGGCCTTCCGCGACTTCGACGACTGGTGGGAGCCGTTCACCTTCGGTGTCGGGCCGACCGGGGACTACGTGCGCGCCCTCTCGCCGGAACGGTTGGCTGCCCTCGAGCAGGCGCTGCGGGAGACGATCCCGGCGGGGCCGTTCGAGGTGGTGGCGACCGCCTGCTGCGCGGTCGGCATCGCCTGAGTCCGACTGCCTACCAGACCATCCACGGGTGGCGCGACGTGCACGGCGGCCGCTGCAGCTCACGCGGCGGCTTCGCGTAGGCGTGCCACATCAGGAACCACTCACCCCGGACGAACATCCGGCGCAGGTCGGTCAAGCCGGTCATGAGTTCTCCTCCCCAGGGGCCTCCCGGCCCCACCCCCATCAGCTCAGCGGCTGGTTGATCAGCGCATGCTGGATCGCGCCTGCCTGCAGGTCCCACTTGACCAGCAGCTTCTTGTACGTCCCGTTGTCGATCAGCTTCTGCACCCCCTGCTGCAGCGCCTTGGCCAGCTGGTCCTGCCCCTTCGGCACCGCGATGCCGACGTGCTGCTTGTCGTAGACCGGGCCGACGATCTGCAGCCGGCCGGACTGCCTGACGGCGTACGCCTGCGCCGCCGACTCGGCGAACACCGCCGAGATCCGGCCGCTGGCGAGCGCCAGGTTGGCATCGTTCTCGGTGTTGAACACCTTCACCGCGATCGCTTGCTTGCCGTTGCCGGTGCACTTCTTGGACTCCGACTCCGCGAACGCGCTCTGGGTGGTGCCCTTCTCGACTCCGACGGCGCTGCCGCACAGGTCGCCGAAGCCGGTGATGTGGTGCGGGTTTCCCTTGGCCACCGCGAGCAGGGAGCCGGACTCCATGTAGTCCACGAACGCGACGGTCTGCTCCCGCTCCTTCTTGTCCTGCATGCCGGCCATCACCGCGGTGTACTTGCCCGAGGCGAGCCCCGGGATCAGCCCGTCGAAGCTCGCGTTGGTGAAGACGGCCTTCACACCGAGCGCCTTGCCGAGGGCGTGCCCGAAGTCCGGGTCGAAGCCGATGATCGTGTGACCGTCGTTGGCGACCGACTCGAACGGCGGGTAGTCGGCGCTGGTGGCGAAGGTCAGCGTGCCCGAGCTGCGCACCGAGGCGGGCAGCCTCGCGCTCGGTGAGCCGGAGCCGGCGGAGCCACCGGCGGACGCCGAGGCCGCGCCGGACACAGAGGCGGGGGAGCTCGAACCGGACCCCGACGTCGAGCCACAGGCGGCGGTCAGGCCGAGGCAGGCGACCACGCACACGGCGGCTCCCCACCCACGCCGCGATCGCATTCTCCTGATGTTCATGGCAGCTCCCTCGGAGAGCGACGGACGGGGTGAACGGGTGATCCGGCTCACAGAAATGATCACCGGGCGTATCCTATCTGTCAACGCTTGTTTCATAGTGCGATTGAGTGTTTCCATTACCTCCGCCGGGAAGCGGGGGGCAGTTGAGGACGGTGGAGGTTCGATGAGCCCTGGAGAGGCCCAGGAGGCGCCGGTCGGCCCGGACACCGTCCCGATCGGTGCCCAGCTGCGCGCGGCCCGGCTCGCGGCCCGCAAGAGCCTGGCGGAGGTCGCCGCGGCGAGCGGCCTGACCAAGGGCTTCATCTCCAAGCTCGAGCGGGACCAGGCCAACGCGTCGGTGGCCGCACTGATGCGGTTGTGCGCGGCGCTCGGCATCTCGGTCGGGTCGCTGTTCGACGCCTCTAAAGGTGAGGTGGTGCGCCACGACGAGCGCCCCGCGATCAACTTCGGCGGCGAGGGCATCTCGGAGTTCCTGCTCACCCCGAGCGGGGAGAAGCGGATGCAGGCCATCTTGACCGAGATCGACCGGGGCGGCGGCAGCGGCGACGAGCCCTACCGGCTGCCCGCGGACGTCGAGTTCGTGTTCGTCGTTGCCGGGAAGCTCGAGCTCGAGGTCGCGGGGGAGACCGTGGTGCTCGGCAAGGGCGACGCGTTCACGTTCCCCGCGGACACCGAGCACGCCTTCCGCGCCGGCCCCGGGCGGACCAAGACCCAGGTGCTGTGGGTGTTCTCGCCCGCACTGCCCAACGACCATGACGTGCCGCTGCGGACGCAGCAGCAGCTCAGGAACAGGTGATGATGACCAACCCCACGGATCGTCCGGAGCCGGTCGGGCCCCCGGACGCCTCGCTGACCCCGCGCTACGCCGGGCTGTCCACGTTCGCGCTGCTGCCGCGGCTGGAGGACGTGGGGAGCGCCGACGTGGCGGTGCTCGGTGTGCCGTTCGACGCGGGCGTCAGCTATCGGCCGGGCGCCCGCTTCGGGGTGTCCGCGGTGCGCCAGGCCAGCCGGCTGCTGCGGCCCTACCACCCGGGCCTGGACGTGATGCCCTTCGGCACCCAGCAGGTGGTCGACGCCGGCGATGTCAGCGCCAACCCCTTCCGCATCGAGGAGGCCGTCGACCAGATCGACGCCGCCGCCACCGGGCTGCTGGAGTCCGGCGCCCGGCCGGTCAGCATCGGCGGTGACCACACCATCGCGCTCCCGCTGCTGCGGGCGGTGTCCCGCAGGCACGGCCCGGTCGCGCTGCTGCACTTCGACGCGCACCTGGACACCTGGGACACCTACTTCGGGGCCCGCTACACCCACGGCACGCCGTTCCGCCGGGCCACTGAGGAGGGCCTGCTGGACCAGGACGCGCTGAGCCACGTGGGCATCCGGGGCCCGCTCTACGGGCCCAAGGACCTCACCGACGACCGGCAGATGGGCTTCGGGATCGTCAGCGCCATGGACGTCGACGACCAGGGCGCCGCGGCCGTCACCGAGCTGCT
Source organism: uncultured Actinomycetota bacterium (assembly GCA_963839365.1). Lineage (GTDB taxonomy): Bacteria > Actinomycetota > Actinomycetes > Propionibacteriales > Nocardioidaceae > DASSKA01. The sequence goes on along the minus strand of CAWIUT010000009.1, from coordinate 132,188 downwards.
GCGGGCGCGGATCGGCTCCCGGCCGCTCTACGTCTCCATCGACATCGACGTGCTGGACCCGTCGCACGCGCCCGGCACCGGCACCCCGGAGGCGGGCGGACTCACCAGCCGGGAGCTGCTGAAGATCCTGCGCGGGCTGGCCGGCGCCAACCTGGTCGGCGCCGACGTGGTGGAGGTCGCCCCCGCCTACGACCACGCGGAGATCACCTCCGTCGCGGCCAGCCACGTCGCCTACGAGCTGATCTCGCTGATGGCGCTGGACGGTGCACCCGCTGCCGAGCAGGGCGGAGCCCGGTGACCGGCCGGCGGCGTACCGGAGGAGACGTCGTCGTCGAGTCCCTGGCCGCGCTCGGTGCGGACACCGTCTTCGGCATCCCCGGCCAGCACGCGCTCGGCATCTTCGACGCGTTGAGCCGGACCGACCTGCGGTACGTCGGACTGCGCACCGAGCTGAACGCCGGCTTCGCCGCGGTCGGCTACGCCCAGGCCACCGGCGGGGCCGCCCCGCTGGTGGTCTCCACCGGTCCGGGCGCGCTGATCAGTCTGGCCGCCCTCGCCGAGGCGGCCGCGGCCTCCGCCCCGGTCGTCGTGGTCACCAGCCAGACCCCCAGCGAGGCGCTCGGCGGTCGGCGCCGCGGCTTCCTGCACGAGCTGCGCGACCAGAAGGCCAGCGCCCGCGACCTCGTCAAGAGCGCGGAGATCGCCCAGCACCCCTCCCAGATCCCCAGTCTGGTCGCGGCCGCGTGGGAGCGCGCCCTGACCCCGCCGTACGGCCCCGCCTGGGTCGAGGTTCCCGCCGATGTGCTCCTCGGGCCGGCCGACGTGCCGCCACTGGACCGGCTGGAGATCGCGCCGACGCCGCCCCGGCCGAGACCCGAGCTGGTCGCCGAGGCGGCCCGCCGGCTGGACGAGGCGCACCACCCGGTGATCCTGGCCGGCGGCGGGGTCGCGCGGTCCGGCGCCGAGGTGGCGCTGCTGGAGCTCGCCGAACGGCTGCGCGCCCCGGTCGCCACCACGTTCGGCGCCAAGGGCTCCTTCCCCTGGCAGCATCCGCTCTCGCTGCAGTCATGGATGGAGGACTGGCACACCACCGAGCTCCTCGCCGCCGCCGACGTGCTGCTGGTGGTCGGCTCCGGGCTGGGCGAGCTGTCCAGCAACTACCACACGTTCGCGCCGCACGGCCGGCTGATCCAGGTGGAGGCCGACGCCGGCAAGCTGGAGGCCAACCACCCCGCGCTGGGCATCCACGCGGACGCCGGGCTCACGCTGAGGGCGCTCGCCGAGGCGGTCACCGCCCGGCCGGTGGACGGCGCCGCGGAGCAGCAGGTCGCCGACCTGCGCACCCGGGTGCAGGACCGGCTCGCCGGCCAGCACCTCGAGCACGAGCGGGCGGTGCTGGGCGCGGTCCGGCAGGCCGTGGACGAGCAGACACGCACGTTCTGGGACATGACCATCCTGGCCTACTGGGCGTGGTCGGCCTGGGAGACGAGCACACCGCGCACGATGTTCTCCGCCCAGGGGGCAGGCGGGCTCGGCTACGGGCTGCCGGCTGCGCTCGGCGCGGCCACCGCGACCGGGGAGCGGGTGCTCGCGGTCTCCGGCGACGGTGGCGCGATGTACGGGCTGCCCGAGCTGGCCACCGCCCGCCAGGAGAACCTGCCGGTGACTTGGCTGGTGGTCGACGACGGCGGCTACGGCATCCTGCGCGAGTACATGGCCGACGCGTTCGGGCAGCCCTACGCCACCGAGCTGTCCCGGCCGGACTTCGCTGCACTGGCGCAGGCGTTCGGGATCCCGGCGCACACCAGCTCACCCGAGACGCTGCAGGCCGACCTGGAGAAGGCGCTGGCCGCCGACGGCCCGAACGTGGTGGTGCTGCCGGTCATGCTGCGGATGTTCGCCCCGACCCATCTCGGGCACTGACGGTGACCGCGGAGCAGCCGGTGGCGGCGTCCGACGTACGACGGGTGGCCGTGGCCGACCCGGACCTGGACCTGGCCGCAGCGCGCGAGGTGCTGGCCGAGGTGGGCGCGGAGCCGGTGCTGTGGGCCGGAGACTGGGCGGGTCCCGGACTGGTGGGCCTCGTGCTCAGCCCGGCCACCCGGCTCACCGCCGGCGACCTGGGCCGCTGCCCGGATCTGCAGGTGGTGGTCACCACCAGCACCGGGCACGACAACATCGACCTCGCCGCCTGCCGTGCGCGAGGGATCGCGGTCTGGCACCCCCGCGACTACTGCTCGGCCGAGGTCGCCGACTCGGCCATCGCGCACCTGCTCGGTCTGCTGCGTGGGATCACCGTGCTCGATCGCGCCGTGTCGCAGGGCCGCTGGCACTTCGCCGACGCGGGCCCGCTGCGCCGGTTCGACACCACGCAGCTGGGCGTGGTCGGCTTCGGCACCATCGGCCAGCAGGTCGCCACCCGTGCCCAGGTGCTGGGCATGCGGGTGTGCGCCTACGACCCGGCGCTGCCCGCCGCCGCGTTCGACGACGCCTGGGTGCAGCGCTGCGAGCTCGAGGAGCTGTTCGCCGGCTGCACCGCGGTCAGCGTGCACGTGCCGCTGGTCGAGGCCACCCGGGGCCTGGTCTCCGCGCGGCTGCTGGGGCTGATGCCGCCGGGATCGGTGCTGGTGAACCTCTCGCGCGGTGAGGTGGTGGACACCGCCGCCCTGCTCGCCGCCCTGGACAGCGGCCGGCTGGCGGCGGCCTCGGTGGACGTGCTCCCCGTCGAGCCACCCACCGAGGACGCGCCCACCCCGCGGCACCCGCGGCTGGTGGTGACCCCGCACGCCGCGTGGTACAGCCCGGAGGCGGCGCACATCCTGTTCCGCCGTCCGGTGGAGGTGGTGCGCGACGTGCTCGCCGGCGACCCGCCCGAAGACCTGGTGGTCTGACGCCCGGCGTGGCGCGGGCAGCAGCCCGGCTCCGAGTCCCGGGCCGTGCCACACTTTCGGCCGTGACCACCCAATCGCGTGCAGCGGCCCGGACCGCCCCGACCCTCGAGGAGGTGGCGGCGCGCGCTGGTGTGTCGCGGGCCACCGCGAGCAGGGTGCTGCGCGGCGCGGCCAACGTCAGCGAGCAGGCCCGGGAGGCGGTGCTCGCCGCGGCCCGGGAGATCTCCTACGCGCCCAACCAGGCTGCCCGCTCCCTGGTCACCGGACGCAGCGAGTCCCTTGCCTTCCTCGTGGAGGAGACCGAGGAGCGGATGTTCGCTGACCCGTTCTTCCTCGGCATGCTGCGCAGCGCACAGGAGGCTGTTGCCGACGCGGGCATGCAGCTGGTGTTCACGGTGGCGTCCCGGCCCGCGGACCAGGCCCGGTTCATCTCCTATGCCGCCGGCGGCCACGTGGACGGCGTGCTGCTGCTGTCCCTGCACGGTCGGGACACGCTGCCGCAGAAGCTGGAGGCGCTGGGTGTGCCCACCGTGCTCAGCGGGCGGCCGCTGACCGGCCGTCGGAAACTGTTCTACGTCGACGCGGACAACGTGGGCGGAGGGCGGATGGCGACCGCGCACCTGCTCGAGCGGGGTCGGCGGGTGGTGGCGACGGTGACCGGGCCCCTGGACATGTGCGCGGGCCAGGACCGGCTCGCCGGCTACCGGGAGGCGGTCGCGGCCGCGGGGGGCGACGGCGCGGAGGACCTGGTGTCGGTGGGGGAGTTCACCGTGGCCGGGGGGTACGACGCGATGGCGCGCCTGCTCGACCGCCGGCCCGACGTCGACGGGGTGTTCATCGCGTCCGACCTGGCGGCGATCGGAGCCATCCGGGCCATCGAGGCCACCGGCCGCACGGTGCCCGACGACATCGCCGTGGTCGGCTTCGACGACGTTCCCGACGCCGTGCTGCAGCACCCGCCGCTCAGCACCGTGCGCCAGCCGGTCGCCGAGCTCGGCACGATGATGACCCGGCGGCTGCTGGAGCGGCTGGCCGGCCGGGGCCCGGCCCGTCGGACGGTGCTGCCGGTCGAGCTCGTGGTCCGCGGTACGACGTGAGCCGCCACCAATCCGTCGCAAGACCGACAGGTCACGAATCGGCCGCGTTCCTTGACATGTGACCTGGTTCACCGTCATTCTCTCGTCCTGTGAGAGCGCTCTCACAGCCCGGGGGAAGAAACGCCGGACGGGCGCTCGGAGAGGGTCAGGAGAACCACATGCGACGAACTCCGACAAGACGCCGCGCCGCGGCGCTGGTGGCGGTCGCCACCACCGGGATGTTGACGCTGGCCGCCTGCAGCAGCGGATCGGGCACGACCACGGACATGGCCGACCAGGGCGCCGGGACCGGGCCGTGCGGCACCACCCAGAAGACCACCGTGACCGTCGGCCTGTTCGGGACCTTCGGCTTCAAGGAGGCCGGTCTCTGGAAGGCCTACGAGAAACGCTGTCCGAACGTCACCGTCAAGGAGGACGACGTTGAGCAGTCGGCCGACTACTGGACCCGGCTCAAGACCCGACTCGCCTCCGGGAGCGGGCTCGACGACGTCCAGGGCGTCGAGATCGGGTTCGTGGCCGACGTGGTCCAGAACCACGCCGACCAGTTCGTGAACTGGAACAAGGTCCCGAACGCCGCCCAGGACAAGGCGGAGTTCTTCGGCTGGAAGTGGAAGCTGGCCAGCACGCCGGACGGTGCCAAGACGGTGGGCCTCGGCACCGACATCGGTCCCGAGGCGATCTGCTACCGCAAGGACCTGCTGGCCAAGGCAGGCCTGCCCTCCGACCCGCAGACGCTGGCCGGCAAGTGGTCGACCTGGCAGGACTTCATCGACTTCGGCAAGCAGTACGAAGCCTCCTCGACGAAGGCAGCCGGGTCCCACTTCGTCGACAGCGCGGCGAGCATCTTCTCCACCGCCGTCTACCAGGGCAACGAGGCCTACGACAACAGTCAGGGCCAGCCCGACGTGACTAACAGCGACGGCGTCAAGACCGCCTGGAAGTACGCCACCGAGGCCGCCCAGGACGGGATCACCGCGGGCCTGCCGCAGTTCTCGACCACCTGGAACAAGGCGTTCTCCAACGGCGCCTTCGCCACCCTGGCGTGCCCGACGTGGATGATGGGCTACATCCAGAGCCAGGCCGGCAACACGGGGTCGGGGAAGTGGGACATCGCTCCGGTCCTGCCCGGCGGCGCCACCAACTGGGGCGGGTCGTGGCTCGGCGTGCCGACGGCCGCCCAGCACAAGGCGGCGGCGATCGCGCTGGTGGAGTGGCTGTCGGCCAAGCAGCAGCAGGTCACCATGTGGGAGAAGGGTGGCCACTTCCCGTCCAACTCGCAGGCCGCGGCGGACCCTGCGGTGGCGAACGCGAACAGCGCCTACTTCAGCAACGCGCCGGTGGGGCAGATCTTCGGCGACATCGCGAAACAGATGAAGATCCCGCCGATCGGTCTCTACGACACGCAGATGCAGCAGGCCTTCACCACGCAGCTGACCAATGTCGAGACCAAGCACACCGCGCCGAACCAGGCGTGGAGCGACGCACTCGACGGCATCCAGCAGATCACCGGTTGACGGTGAACGGTCGATGACGGTCGCCGAGCAGGCCCGGCCCCAGGCTCCGCCCGCCCCGCGGGCGCGCCCGGGCCGGCGCCTGCCCGGGGGCCGGATCGGCTACGTGTACATCCTGCCGTTCTTCGCGGTCTTCGCGGCGTTCAGCGTCTACCCGTGGCTGGACACCCTGTGGGTGTCGCTGCACGACGTGCGGCTGACGACGTACGACCAGATGACCTGGGTGGGCCTGGGCAACTACCGTGACCTGCTGACCAACCACTTCTTCTGGAACGCGTTCTTCAACACCGTCACGATCGGGATCATCTCGACGGTGCCCCAGCTGTGCATGGCGCTCGGCATCGCGCACCTGCTCAGCTACAAGATGCGCGGTCGGACCTTCTTCCGGGTGGGCATCCTGATGCCGTACGCCACCAGCCTCGCCGCCGCGACCGTCATCTTCCTCGAGCTGTTCGACACCAGGCTCGGGCTGGTCAACTGGGCGCTGCACCTGGCCCACCTGCCCGCGGTCGACTGGCAGGGCTCGAAATGGCCCGCGCAGGTCGCCGTCTCCGCGATCGTGACCTGGCGCTGGACCGGGTACAACGCGCTGATCTACCTGGCCGGCATGCAGGCGATCGACCAGACGCTCTACGAAGCCGCGGCCATCGACGGCGCCGGCAAGTGGGCGCAGTTCCGCCACGTCACCCTGCCCGGGCTTCGCCCCACCGTCTTGTTCACGATCGTGGTCTCCACGATCGGTGCCGCGCAGCTGTTCGGGGAGCCGCTGCTCTACCACAACGGCATCCCCGACGGGGGTACGTCGAACCAGTACCAGACCCTCGGGCTGCTGATGTACCAGCAGGGCTGGACCGACGACCGGCTCGGCCTGGCCTCCGCGACCGCCTGGACCATGTTCCTGATCATCGTCGTGGCGGTGCTGGTCAACCTGTTCCTGGCGAGCCGGCGCCAGCGTGCTGAGCTGCCTCGCGCGGCACGTCGCACCTCGGCCGCCGCGGTGAGGGGAGCCGAGCGGTGAGCGCGCGCGTCGGCCTCGTCCCGGTCGGCACGAGGACCGCGGCCCGGCGAACGCGTGCGGGCCGTCAGAGGAACGCCGGCTGGGGCACCTACCTGCTGGTCGTCCTGGTCACCGCGATCTCGGTCTTCCCGCTCTACTACACGATCGTGATGGCCTCGCACACCAACGCCGAGATGTCCGCCGCGACCCCGCCGTGGCTGCCGACCGGCTCGATCTGGCACAACATCCGGCTGGCCCTGCGGCTCGCCCCGCTCAACCACGGCCTGGTGAACTCGCTGCTCGTCTCCGGGGGCGTCACTGCCGGCACCGTCGCGTTCTGCTCGCTGGCCGGTTTCGCCTTCGCGAAGCTGAGGTTCCGCGGCGCGAACGTGCTCCTCGGCATCTGCGTCGCGACCATGATGGTGCCTACGCAGATGGGCGTGGTCCCGCTGTACATGCTGATGGCCAAGCTCGGTCTGGCCGGCCACCTGGCGTCGGTGATCCTGCCGACGCTGGTCACCGCCTTCGGGGTCTTCTTCATGCGCCAGTACGTCGCCAGCGCCGTTCCCGACGAGCTGGTCGAGGCCGGCTACATGGACGGAGCCTCGCCGATGCGGGTCTTCCTGTTGATCGTGGTGCCGATCATCCGCCCGGCCATGGCCGTGCTGGGGATGCTGACCTTCCTGATGTCCTGGAACGACTTCTTCTGGCCGATCATCGTGCTCAGCTCGCAGAACCCGACGGTGCAGGTCTCCTTCCAGAGCCTTGCCACCGGCTACGCCCCGCAACAGTCCATCATCATGGCCGGCACGCTGTACGGCACCGTGCCGGTGCTGGTCGTCTTCGCGCTGCTCGGTCGGCAGATCGTCGGCGGCATCATGCAAGGAGCAGTCAAAGGATGACATCACAGCGCAGGTTCCCGGACGGGTTCGTCTGGGGAGTGGCGACGGCGTCGTACCAGATCGAGGGGGCGGTCGCCGAGGACGGCCGGCTGCCGAGCATCTGGGACACCTTCGCGCACACGCCCGGCACCATCGACAACGGGGACCACGGCGACGTGGCCTGCGACCACTACCACCGCTGGAGCGAGGACCTCGACCTGATCGCGAGGCTCGGGATCCCGGCCTACCGGTTCTCGGTCGCCTGGCCCCGGGTGATGCCCGACGGCCGGACGGTGAACCAGGCCGGGCTGGACTTCTACAAGCGTCTGGTGGACGGCTGCCTCGAGCGCGGCATCACCCCGCTCCTGACGCTCTACCACTGGGACCTGCCCCAGGCGCTCGACACCGCCGACGGGACCGGCGGCTGGCTGGACCGTGCGGTGGTGGACCGGTTCGTCGACTACGCGGTGGTGCTGGGCAAGGAGGTCGGCGACCGGGTGCCGGCGATCGCGACGCTCAACGAGCCGTGGTGCTCGGCATTCCTGGGCTACGCCAAGGGTGAGCACGCCCCGGGGCGCACCTGTGACCGGTCGGCCTACCTGGCCGCTCACCACCTGAACCTGGCGCACGGGCGGGCGGCCAGCGCGCTCCGGTCCACGCTGCCGGCCACCACCGAGCTGTCGGTCACCCTGAACATCCATCAGGTGGTTCCGGCCTCGGAGAGCGAGGAGGACCTGGCGGCGGCGCACGAGGTCGACCTGGTCGCCAACCGGATCTTCCTCGACCCGATGCTGCGCGGCAGCTACCCCGACGGGCTGTTCGAGGCCACTCGGGGGGTCACCGACTGGTCGTTCGTCCGCGACGGGGACCTCGCGGAGGTCCGGTCGCCGATCGACTTTCTCGGGCTGAACTACTACAACCCGGTCCGGATCGCCGGACGCGACGGACAGGGGCTTCGCTTTCCCGGCGCGGGCACCGCGGCGAGTGTGGACATCCCGGGGGCCCACACCGTCATGGGCTGGCCGATCGTGCCCTCGGGGCTGACCGACCTGCTGCGCAGGCTGGGCAGGGACTACCAGGTGCCCGTGGTGGTCACCGAGAACGGCATGGCCACCACGGACCAGGTTGGCCCGGACGGCGCCGTGCACGACGAGGAGCGCATCACCTACCTGCGCGACCACCTGGGTGCGGTGCTGGATGCGATCGACGCGGGTGTCGACGTGCGGGGCTACTTCCTGTGGAGCCTGCTCGACAACTTCGAGTGGGCCTGGGGCTACGACAAGAGGTTCGGCATCGTGCACGTGGACTTCGCCAGCCAGCGCCGGGTCGTGAAGGACTCCGGACGCTGGTACGCCGACGTGCTCGCCCGCAACGCGCTGGGGTGAGCCAAGCCGGGCCCCTCGACGGGCGCTACCTGCGGGCCACCGTCACGGCTCCGGGGGCGGCTCGGTCGGCGCCGGGTCGGACCACACGTCCATCGGCACCGTGCCCACCGAGCAGCCGTGCTCGTCGAGCAGCCGGCCCATCCGCTTCACCGCGCGCAGCGCCACCAGCCGCTCCGTGACCGTGATCTCCGGCACCGCTCGCACCAGGGTGGTCTCGAAGTCGTGGATGGACTCGATGTTGTGCAGCCACACCGCGACGATGATCGCCGGGGTGCCGGCCAGCGTCGCGCACAGCCGGACCTGGCGGAGCCGGGCGATCGCCGCGGCCGCCTCCGCCAGCCGCGCGGAAGGGGCGTCCACGGACAGCATGACCTGCACGCCCCAGCCGGCCAGGTGCGCGGCCACCTCGGCACGCAGCACCACGGTGCCCGCGCCGACCAGCCCGGCCAGCCGGCGCCGGACCGTGGTCTCGCTGGTGCCGGCCACCTTCGCCAGCGTGCTGTACGGCGAGCGGCCGTCCAGCCCGAGCTGGACGAGGATCCGGTTGTCGTCCTCCCGCCAGGGGGTGACACTGCCGGACTGCCGCCCGCCACCCGGCCCGGCCGCCAGCCGGGAGGAGAGCTGCCGCGGCAGGGTGCCGATCCGCCAGTTGGAGCCGTCCCGGTAGAGCCGGGTGCAGATCCCGGTGTGGGTCTCGGTGACCCCCGGCATCACATCGATGCGGTGCAGCAGGTAGCGGTACAACGCGTTCAGGTCCGCGGCCGCCACCGTCACGAACAGGTCGTAGGCGCCGGCGGTGTGGTCCACGCTCAACGCGTGCGCGTCCCCGGCGAGCGCGTTGGCCACCGAGAAGTTGCGGCCCGGGCTGCACCGGATCCCCACGTACGCCAGGGTGTGCGCGTTCCAGACCGACACCCCGGGCGTGCCGGTGACCCAGGCGGCGCCGCGCTCCACGAGACGGGCCCACCGGCGCGCGGCGGTGATCGCGCTGGTCCCGGTCGCCTCGGCCACCGCCGACCAGGGCGCCCGGGGGGCCACCTGGAGCGCCTCGACCAGGGCCAGGTCCGCCTCGCTGAGGCCGGTGGAATCGCTCATCTATTCACCTTAGATGGCGATTTGCTGCCAATTCGGCCGGAGGGGTGCCCGGCTGTTGCGACGGTGGTGCCGACCTTGTTGTTCCGTCCGGGAGGGAGCCTCATGGCCCTGCACGACCGGCTCCGCGACGACGCGCGAGCCCTCTCCGACACGATGGTGGACCTGCGCCACCGGCTGCACCAGCATCCCGAGGTGGGCCTGGACCTGCCGGTCACCCAGGGCATGGTGCTCGAGGCGCTGGACCACCTCGACCTCGAGGTCAGCACCGGCACGGCACTGACCTCGGTGACCGCGGTGCTCCGGGGCGGCAAACCCGGCCCGGCGGTGCTGCTGCGCGGCGACATGGACGCGCTGCCCGTGCAGGAGCAGACCGGGCTGGAGTTCACCAGCCGGGTGGACGGCGCGATGCACGCCTGCGGGCACGACCTGCACACCGCGATGCTGGTCGGCGCCGCCGAGCTGCTCACCGCCCACCGCGACGAGCTGGCCGGCGACGTGGTCTTCATGTTCCAGCCCGGCGAGGAGGGCTGGGACGGCGCGGGCCGGATGCTCGAGGAGGGCGTCCTGGACGCGGCCGGCCGGCGGGTCTCCTCCGCCTACGGGATCCACGTGTTCTCCTCGCAGATCCCGCGCGACGTGTTCACCGCCCGACCCGGCACCCTGATGGCCGCCAGCGACGGGCTGCACGTCACCGTCCGCGGCGAGGGCAGCCACGGCTCGACCCCGCACCTGGGCCGCGATCCGGTCACCACCGCCGCGGAGATGGTCACCGCCCTGCAGACCCTGGTCACCCGCCGCTTCGACATCTTCGACCCGGTGGTGGTCACCGTCGGCTCGTTCCACGCCGGCACCCGGCGCAACATCATCCCCGACGAGGCGAGGTTCGAGGCCACCGTGCGGTCCTTCTCCGCCGCGGCGCGCGAGCGGATCGCCGCCGAGGCGCCCGAGCTGTGCCGGCAGCTGGCCGCCGCGCACGGCCTGGAGGCCCAGGTGGACTACTTCCACGAGTACCCGCTCACCGTCAACGACGACGAGCACGCCGGGTTCGTCGCCGACACGGTCCAGGAGGTGTTCGGCGACCGGCGTTTCGAGACGCTGGGCAACCCGCACCCCGGCGCCGAGGACTTCTCCCGGGTGCTGGAGGCGGTTCCCGGCTGCTACCTGTTCCTCGGCGCGCACCCGGACGGTGAGCCGGCCGGGCCGAACAACCACAGCCCGCGGGCGAGGTTCGTCGACAACGTGATGCCCGACGGGGCTCTGCTGCACGCCGAGCTCGCCGTCCGCGCCCTGGAACGTGACGCCGCGGCCGCCGGGTCGGCCGCCGACCGAGGGGAGTGACCATGCGTCCTGCGCACTTCGTCCTGCTGATCCCGGTGATCGCGCTGGTGGCCACGGTCTGGCTGCCGTTCGTGAACACCGCGACCCTGTGGCTGGGGCTGCCGTCGGTGATGGTCTGGACGGCCGTCTGGGTGGTGCTCATCTGCCCGGCCCTCTGCCTTCTGGAGTTCAGCCCACGGCAGCGCGCGGCCGACAGGGCCGAGGCCGCGGCCGAGAGGAGTGAGGTCCGATGACCGCAACGCTCGCTGTCACCCTCGCCGGCATCGCGGTGATCGCGCTGCTCGGCTTCCTGGGACGCCGTACGGCGACCAAGGACCTCTCGGAGTGGACCGTCGGCGGCCGCAAGTTCGGCGCGATGACCATGTGGTTCCTGCAGGCCGGGGAGGTGTTCACCACCTTCACCTTCCTGGGCATGGCCGGGCTGGCGTTCACCGGCGGGGTCGCCGCGCTCTACGCGCTGCCCTACATCCCGCTGGCCTACGTGGGCCTGTACTTCCTCGGCCCGGTGATCTGGCACCGGGCCCGGGAGCGCGGCCACCTGACCCAGGCGGACTTCCTGGCCGACTTCTTCGACTCCAAGCTGCTCGGCGTGCTCACCGCGGTCTTCGGAGTCGTGTTCCTGCTGCCCTACCTTCAGCTGCAGATCACCGGTCTGGGGCTGGCGGTCCAGCTGGCCACCGGGGACACCACCTCCAGCAACCTGAGCATCATCATCGCGTTCGTCCTGGTGGTCGCGTTCGTGCTCTGGTCCGGCATCCGCGGGGTCGCCACCACGTCTTACTTCAAGGACGCGCTGATGCTGATCGTGCTGCTCATCTTGACCTTCGCGATCCCGGCGCACTTCAACGGCGGCATCGGGGCGACGTTCCACAAGCTGCTGGCCACCCACCAGGACTTCCTGAGCGTGCACGGCGGTGACTACGACACCGCCTGGTTCTTCTCGAGCATGATCGCCTCCACGCTGGGGGTGCTGTTCATGACGCTGCCGCACCAGTGGCCGGCGCTGCTGTCGGCGCACTCGCCGCGCGCGGTCCGCCGCAACTACGTGTTCCTGCCGGTGTACTCCGTCGCGCTCGCGCTGCCGATGATCGTCGGCTTCGCCGGCATCCTGGTGTTCAAGCAGGGCGTCGACAGCAACGGCATCCTGCTCGGGCTGACCCACCAGGCGTTCCCGGACTGGTTCACCGGACTGGTGGTGGTCGGCACCGCGTCGGCGGCGATGGTGCCCGCGGCAGGGCTGCTGGTCGGCATGTCCTCGCTGATCGGCCGCAACATCGCCGGCCGGCTCGCCGACCGGCACCAGTTCATGGTCAACCAGGGGTCGGTGGTCGTGCTGACCGCGCTGGCGCTGGCACTGGCGATCCTGCGACCGGACCTGCTGGCGAACCTGCTGCTGCTCACCTACTCCGGCCTCGACCAGCTGATCCCGAGCATCGCGCTTGCGCTGTTCGCCCGCCGGTACGTCACCGTCCGGCCGGTGCTCGCCGGGCTGCTGGTCGGCGAGGCGGTGGTCATCTGGCTGACCTTCGGGCACGCCTACTCCGGGCACATCAACGTCGGCCTGATCGCGTTGGTGCCGAACCTGCTGGTGATCGCCATCGGCTCGGCGATGGAACGGGCCCGGGGCGTCGACCCGGCCCGGCGGACGGAGCCCCTCGGGCAGGACACCGCCCAGGTGGCCCGGTGAACCCGACCGCTGCAGAGATCGACGCGGGGGTCACCCGGACGCCGGGGGAGCGGCTGCTGCTGCGCGGCGGCACGGTGTTCGACGGCACCGGCTCGTCGCCCGCGCCGGCGGACGTGGTGGTGGAGGACGGCCGGGTCGTCGAGGTCGGCCCCGGCCTGGACGGTGACGTCGGTATCGACGTGGCGGGATGCGCGGTGCTGCCGGGGTTCTTCGACTGCCACGTGCACGTGACCAGCTCCGGGGTGGACGTGATGGAGCGACTGACGCGGCCGTTCTCCTACCAGTTCTACGAGGCGGCCCGGAACCTCGAGGCCACGCTGGCGACCGGGGTCACCACGGTCCGCGACGCCGGCGGTGCCGACCTCGGCATCCAGCAGGCGGTCGTCGACGGGCTGGTGGCCGGCCCGCGGATGATGATCGCGGTGAACATCATCGGACAGACCGGCGGACACACCGACGGCTGGTTCCCGTCGGGGTACGACGTACCGCTCGGCCTGCCGCACCCCGGCCGGCCGGCCGCGGTGGCCGACGGCGTGGACGAGCTGCGAAGAGTGGTCCGCAGCCTGCTGCGCGCCGGCGCGCAGGTGATCAAGATCTGCACCACCGGCGGGGTGCTGTCGCCGCGCGACGACCCCCGGCACACCCAGTTCAGCCCGGCCGAGATCGAGGTGGTGGTCGCCGAGGCGGCCGCCGCCGGCTGCGAGGTGATGGCGCACGCGCAGGGCGCGGCGGGGGTCAAGAACGCGGTGCGTGCGGGGGTGCGCTCCATCGAGCACGGCATCTACCTCGACGACGAGGCGATCGAGCTGATGCTGGCCAACCAGACCTGGCTGGTGCCCACGCTGGTCGCGCCGCGGGCGGTGCTCACCGCCGCCGACAAGGGCGTCCAGCTGCCCGAGGCGGTGGTGGACAAGGCCCGCGAGGTCGCCGAGGTGCACATGGCCTCGGTACGGGCGGCGGTGGCCGCGGACGTGCCGGTGGCGATGGGCACCGACAGCGGCGTCGGCCCGCACGGCAGCAACCTCGAGGAGCTGCCGCTGCTCCGGGAGTGCGGGATGACGCCGGCGCAGGTGCTGGTGGGGGCCACCTCCGGGGCGGCCCGGCTGTGCGGGATGCAGGACCTGACCGGTCGGGTCGCGCCGGGCCTGCTGGCCGACCTGGTGGTGTTGGAGGGCGACGCCTACGACTTCGGGGGCATGCGGGAGCGGGTCCGCCAGGTGTGGCGGGACGGACGACTGATGGTGGGAGCCGGATGAGCCTGGAGGAGACCTCCGTCCGGGTGTTCCGGGCACCGCGGTTCGTCACCCTGGACGGTCCGGACGTGGAGGCGCTGGTGGTCGCCGACGGCCGGGTGCTGGCCCGCGGCAGCTGGGGCGGGGCCCGCGACCGCTACCCCGACGCCGAGGTGATCGACCTGGACGGCACCGTGGTGCCCGGTCTGAACGACGCGCACTGCCACCTGGCCATCACCAGCGAGGACCTGCTGCACCTCGACCTGTCGCCGCAGGCGGTGCCCTCGCACGCGCAGCTGCTGTCCGCGGTGGGGGAGGAGGCGCGGCGTGCGCCCGACGGCGGCTGGGTGCGCGGCAGCCGGTACGACGACGTGAAGACGAGCGGCTCCGCGCAGCTGACCCGCTGGGAGCTCGACGAGGTCACCGGCGACGTCCCCACCCTCGTCGTACACGTGGCCTGCCACTGGGGCGTGGCCAACTCCGCGGCGCTCGCCGCTGCCGGCATCGACGAGGACACCGCCCCGCCGCCGGGCGGAGACTTCGGCCGGGACGGCGCCGGACGGCACAACGGCAAGCTGCTGGAGCAGGCCCTGTTCGACTTCGCGAACCCGGCGATGAGCAGCGGCGGCACGTCCGTGGTGCCGGCCGCCTCGCAGGAGGAGCGGCTGGGCGGGCTGCGGCGCGCCGTACGGGCCTGGCACCGGGCCGGCCTCACCTCGATCTGCGACGCGATGGTCGGCCCCGACGACCTGGCGCTGTTCTCGGTGGCCTCAGAACGCGGGCTGCTCACCTTGCGCACCGGCATGCTTGTCGCCGCCCCGCACTACGACCTGGTGCACCGGCTGGGACTGCGCTCCGGGCTCGGCGACGAGATGCTGCGCTTCGTCGGCATCAAGGCCTTCGTGGACGGTGCGATCGGCGGGCGCACCTGCCTGGTCGAGCAGCCGCACCGCGACGGCGGGCACGGCATCCAGTCAACCGACACCGAGCAGCTGCGGGAGATCGTGCGCACCGTGCACGGCGACGGGAACCGGATCGGGGTGCACGCCAACGGGGACCGGGCGATCCGGCTGCTGCTGGACCTCCTCGAGGAGGCCGCCACGGCCGACCCGCGTCCTGGGCTGAGACACCGCATCGAGCACTGCAGCCTGGTCGACGAGGAGATCATCGACAGGATCGCGGCGTTGGAGGCCATCGCGGTGCCGTTCGGAAGCTACGCCTACTACCACGGCGGTGCGCTGGTCGACTGGTACGGCGAGGACCGGGCGGACCACCTGTTCGCCCACCGCGACCTGCTGGACGCGGGAGTGACCGTCGCCGGGTCCTCGGACTACCCGTGCGGGCCGATCGAGCCGCTGCTGGCGCTGCAGAGCCTGGTCACCCGCACCGGCTTCGACGGCGCCTCGGTCGGGCCCCGGCAGCGCGTCAGCGTGCAGGAGGCGCTGCGGATCTACACCATCGGCTCAGCGACCGCGACCGGCGAGGCCGACCTCAAGGGCACCCTGTCGCCGGGCATGCTCGCCGACTTCGTGGTGCTCGGCGACGACCCGCGCGGCGTCGATCCCTCCACGATCGGGTCCCTCGAGGTGCGGTCCACCTGGGTCGGTGGCCAGCCGGTCTGGGACGCCGCGGCGACCGGCTGACGCCCTGCGGTCAGGCGTGCACCACGAACGGCGGGTAGCAGGGCCGGTTCTCCCGGGTCAGCGCGCTCATCGGCTGCGGGCGTCCGTCGTCGCGCATCGCGCACATCGGGATCATCCGGATCTCCTCGCCGTCGACCTCGACGAGCAGCAGGTGCGCCTGGGCCGCCCACGCCGTCGTACCCGCCTCCGCGAAGCCATCCGGGACGTCCTCCCGGATCTGGCCGCCGGCACCGAGGGATCACCGCTGTCCAGGGAGGTGTCCAGGCAGACCAGCTCGGGTCCCGGCCGTAGCGGCGCCGGTAGAACAGCCCCCGGCCCCATCGAGCCATGCGCGGGTCCCGTTCCGGGTCACCGGCGAACCGCTGGGCCACGAAGAAGTTGTC
This sequence comes from uncultured Actinomycetota bacterium, assembly GCA_963839365.1. Lineage (GTDB taxonomy): Bacteria > Actinomycetota > Actinomycetes > Propionibacteriales > Nocardioidaceae > DASSKA01. Next base: position 116,048 of record CAWIUT010000009.1, on the reverse strand, counting down.
CTCGAGCTGCACCCGGTCGTCGCTGCTCTCGGTGTCGCTGGCGTCGTGGTTGCCGATGGTCGGAAAGGTCACCGAGCGCCCGAACCGCATCGCGGGTGTCGGTTCCTCGGGCGCCGGCCAGGTCCGGAACCGCAGGTCGTAGCGGCGTCCCACGGGTGTCAGGTCGAAGCCGCCCCTCCGGCGAGGCCTCCCAGTCCCGGCGTTCGTCGGCGGCCCACTTCTCGCCGTCGACGAGCAACCGGTACTCGGTGTCGGGCGAGAGGCCGTCGAGCCAGACCCAGGTCTGCTCCGTCGTGGACGTCTCGCGCAGCACGCCGCCGCCGGCGTCCAGCAGCTGCACCGTCGCCGCGCCGTACGGCTCCGCGCCGCTGCCGATGCAGGTGCGACGCCCGGCGACCTGCTGCAGGCGCTCGTCGTCGACGACCTGCCACCGCTCCTGCGGGCTGTCGCGGGTGAACCAGAAGGCGCCCCAGGCGATCAGTGACTCAGGTCGGCCAGCACGATGAACGGTTCGCGCTGCACCTCGGTGGCCGCCATGGTCGCCGGGCCTCGGACAGGTGGGGGTGGGTCACCGAGACAGCCTAGTCAGGCGCCCACCAGGAGGGCCGGGCCGAGTCGGGCTGCGACCGGAATCCCCACAGCACGGCAACGGCGTCAGCCGCGAGCTGGCTCACCGTCCGCGGAGATGACCTCCTCGGCGATGTTCGGTGACGCGGCGGGGTGCTCGACGAGCGCCAGGATCCGGTTGGCCATGAACCGCGCCGTGCGCACCGGAGTGCCGCCGCGGGTCACCTCGGTGACCTCCACGACGCCCCGCCCGGTGTTGATCTCCACGCGCCGGCCGTTGCGAGTGGCTGCAATCTCGTAGGTGCGGACCTCCTGGCCCGCGTCGATGACGACCTCCACGCGATCCCCGCGCACGACTTCACGGTAGCCCTACGCTGGCCATGGACCACGTCTACGGCGGGTGCGCGACCGCCAAGTCCGCTTCCACCGAAGCACCTAGACCGCCCGGAGGAGTCGTCGCCGGCGGCGAGGCCGAGGCGGCGGAGACGAGCACACCCCGCACCATGGCGAGGCTGGCTACGCTGGCGACGACGTCAGGGGGCACGGACGAAGGGAGCAAGGCGTGGGACTTCTCGACGGCATCGACTGGCAGGGCAAGATCTTCAAGGGCGGGGAGTGGGTGGCCGGCCACGGCGGCGACTACCCGGTCGTGGAGCCGGCCACCGGCGCCGAGCTCGGCCGGATGGGCCAGGCCACCGCCGCCGACGTGGCCGAGGCCGGCCAGGCGGCGGTCGCGGCGCAGAAGGAGTGGGCCGCGCTCCCGCACACCGCGCGCGCCGCCGTGCTCCGCAAGGCCGGCGACCTGTGGGGCGAGCACGCCGACGAGATCAGCGGCTGGAACGTGCGCGAGGTCGGTGCCGTGCCCGGCATGGCCGGGTTCGCGCTGCACGTGGCGGCCGAGGAGTGCTACGAGGCGGCCGCCCTCCCGGGCCGGGCGATCGGCGAGATCCTCCCCTCGGAGCAGCCGCGGCTGTCCCTGGTCCGCCGGATGCCGGCCGGCGTGGTCAGCGTGATCTCACCGTTCAACGTGCCGATCATCCTGGGCATCCGGTCCGTCGCCCCCGCGCTGGCCCTCGGCAACGCGGTGCTGCTCAAGCCGGACCCGCGCACCGCGGTCACCGGCGGCACGCTGATGGCGCGGATCTTCGAGGAGGCCGGCCTGCCGCCAGGCGTGCTGCAGATGCTTCCCGGCGGCGCGGACGTGGGTGAGGCCCTGGTCACCGACCCGAGCGTGCGGGTCGTCTCGTTCACCGGCTCGACCGCTGTGGGCCGCCGGATCGGAGAGCTGGCCGGCAAGCACCTCAAGCGGGCGCACCTCGAGCTGGGCGGCAACTCGGCGCTGCTGGTGCTCGACGACGCCGACGTGGACGCAGCCGTGAACCTCGCCGCGTGGGGGTCGTTCTTCCACCAGGGCCAGATCTGCATGACCACCGGGCGGCACCTCGTCGCCGACGGCCTGTACGACGAGTTCGTGGCTCGGCTCGCGGACAAGGCCGAGAAGCTACCGGTGGGCGACCCGGCCGCGCAAGAGGTCGCCCTCGGCCCGGTGATCGACACGCCCCAGCGCGACAAGATCCACCGCCTGGTCACCTCCAGTGCCGACCAGGGCGCCAAGATCGCCGCCGGAGGCTCCTACGAGGACCTGTTCTACCGGCCGACCGTGCTGTCCGACGTATCGCTGACCGCGCCGGCGTTCACCGAGGAGGTCTTCGGGCCGGTGGCCCCCGTGACCCGGGTCGGTTCGGTGGAGGAGGCGGCGCGGCTTGCCGGCGAGACCGATTACGGCCTGTCGCTGGGCATCGTCACCCGGGACGTGATGCACGGCCTGGCGGTGGCCGAGCAGATCCCGACGGGCATCGTGCACATCAACGACCAGACCGTGAACGACGAGGCCAACGCCCCGTTCGGCGGGGTGCTGGCCTCGGGCACCGGATCCCGGTTCGGTGGGGCCGCGGCCAACGTCGAGGCGTTCACCGAGACACGGTGGATCACCCTGCGCCGCGAGCCACCGGCCTACCCGTTCTGAGCCCGGGGCCGTCTGGTCGTCGGCGCGCCGTCGCGCCCGCCGTAGGGGTGGGTGCTGCCTTCGCTCACGGGTACGCCTCGCTCACCGAGCCAGGCTGCACTCGCCGTTCCGGCCCTCACTGCTCGTCCTCGGCGGGGAAACGCAGCGCTCCGCAGCACTTCTTGTACTTGCGTCCCGAGCCGCACCAGCAGGGACCGTTGCGGCCCGGCGGCCACGGCCTGCCCCGCCTGAGGAAGCCGAGGTGGGCGCCGTAGGCGGCCCGGGTCGCGCTCTCGGCAGGGTCGGCGTCGTCCTCCTTCGCCCACGCGAGGTACTCCTCCACGTCGCCGTCCGCGACCTCGACCTGGAGGCCGGACTCGACCAGCCGACGAAGGTGCCGCTCCAGCACCCGGGTGTGCTCGCTGTGAGCCATGCCGTGGCTCTCGCGCATCTGCGGCCAGCGCTCGAGCACCTTGGGGTACTGCTCGGCCGGCCAGTGCAGCACGACCATCCGACGTACCTCGCGACGGCCGGGCTCCGCAGCGCGCTCGGCCTGCCTGCGTTCGAGGTCGGCTCGCACCGCGCGCCGCTCCTCCTCGCAGATCACATCCCAGCGGTCGTGGGGGAGACCGAGATGCCGCCGGATCCGGTACCGCCCGTTCAGGCACCCCAGCTCCACCCGGCCGGGATCGTTCCGGGTGGCGTAGCCCAGCCCGGCGTCGTACCAGCGCAGCGCGTCCTCGGGCCGTTCGTGTGTCTCCAGCGACTCACCGACGTACTCGAACACCGGTCCCTGCGGCGGGCCCTGCGCCAGGTCCCTTCGGATCGCGGCGGCCAGCCCGTCGGCTTGTGCGTCCTCATCGAGGTCGAGCAGCACCCCGATCAGGGTGGCGCGTGGGTCGATCCAGGTGGGCCCACCGTCGTGGATCGCCTCCTCGTAGCACGACCGCGCACGCCTCGGCTGGTTGGCCAGCTCCCAGCTCTCGGCCGCGTGGCACAACCAGGCGGCCCGGCCCGGAGTGCCCGGGTCGAGATCATGACCCCGCCGTTCGAGCAGCTCCGCCAGCGCCTGGCGGGGCATCACCGAGCCGAGATCCTCGACCTCGCCGAGGATCTGCTCGAGCAGTAGTTCCGTCGAGTCGTCCGGCATGGAGCAAGGGTAGGGCCGGCGGGGCGGCCTGCCCCAGCCCTCGGACCGTGATGCGCGTTGCTCGCGTCCCGGAAGCGGGCGGGACTTTGGTCCCTGGCAGTCCGGGCGCACCCGGTCCTAGCGTCCGAAGGGTTCAAACTCCATGGAGGCAGGTATGACGACACAGGCGTCACCATCCACCACCAGCCCGACGGTCCCGGCGCAGGCGGGCGCTCCCAGACCGCCTCTCGACCCGCAGATCCGGCTCGACCTGTACCAGACCATGGTGCTGTGCCGGACGTACGAGGAGGCGATCCTGCGCGAGTACCACGCCGACAAGGGCCCGGGCTTCGACATCGGCAAGGGCCTGGTGCCCGGCGAGATGCACCTCTCGGCCGGGCAGGAACCGGTAGCGGCCGGCGTCTGCGCGCAGCTGACCACCGACGACGCGGTGACCGCCACGCACCGGCCCCACCACCTGGCGATCGCACACGGGGTGGACCTGCGCGCGATGACCGCGGAGATCTTCGGTCGCGAGGACGGCCTCGGGCATGGCCGGGGCGGACACATGCACCTGTTCGATCCCAGCACCCACTTCTCCTGCTCCGGGATCATCGCCGAGGGCTACCCGCCCGCGCTCGGCCAGGCGTACGCGTTCAAGCGCGGCAACACCGACCGGATCGCCGTCGCGGTCACCGGCGAGGGCGCCGCCAACCAGGGCGGCTTCCACGAGTCGCTGAACCTGGCCGCCCGCTGGGCGCTGCCGGTCGTGTTCGTGGTCGAGGACAACGACTGGGGCATCTCGGTGCCCCGCGACGTCTCCACCGCCGTCTCCTCGAACGCCGTGCGCGCCGCGTCGTACGGCATCCCCGGGGAGCGGATCGAGGACAACGAGGTCGAGGCGGTCTACGACGCCGCCCGACGGATGGTGGCCCGGGCCCGCGCCGGGGAGGGGCCCTCGCTGCTCGAGGTGCACACGCTGCGGATGTGGGGACACTTCGAGGGCGACGCGCAGGGCTACCGGCCCGACCTTGACGAGGTCCCCGATCATGACCCGATCCCGCGCTACGAACAGGAGCTGCGCAAGAGCGGTGTGCTGGACGACGCCCAGGTGGCTGCCATCAAGCAGCGGGCGAGCGAGCGCGTCGAGGACGCAATCAGCTTCGCCAAGGCCAGCCCGACTCCCGACCCATCCACCGCCACCGACTACGTCTTCAAGTGAGGAGAGCCCGCGATGACCATCACTGAAGCGCCGCAGGGCACCCGCCGGCTCACCACGTCGAAGGCCATGGTCGAGGCCATCGACCAGGAGATGGCCCGTGACCCCGCGGTGTTCTACATGGGAGAGGACGTCGGCAAGTACGGCGGCATCTTCGGCTCCACCACCGGGCTGCTCGACAAGTACGGCCCGGATCGCATCATCGACACCCCAATCTCGGAGACCGCGTTCATCGGTCTCGGCATCGGAGCCGCGGTCGAGGGCATGCGTCCCGTCGTGGAGCTGATGTTCTCCGACTTCATGGGCGTGTGCCTGGACCAGATCTACAACCACATGGCCAAGATCCACTTCGAGTCCGGCGGCAACGTCAGCGTCCCGATGGTGCTGACCATGGCCGCGGGCGGTGGTTACTCCGACGCCGCGCAGCACTCGCAGTGCTTGTGGGGAACCTTCGCGCACCTGCCCGGGATGAAGGTGGTCGTGCCGAGCACACCCGCCGACGCGAAGGGGCTGATGACCTCCGCGATCCGCGACGACAACCCGGTGGTCTACATCTTCCACAAGGGTGTGATGGGGCTGGCCTGGATGGCGAAGAACCCGCACGCCCTCGGGGACGTGCCCGAGGGGGAGCACGTCGTGCCCATCGGCAAGGCCAGGGTGGCCCGTCAGGGCAGTGACGTCACCGTGGTCACCCTGTCGCTGTCGGTGCACCACGCCCTCGACGTGGCGGACGAGCTCGCCGGTGAGGGCATCGATGTGGAGGTCATCGACCTGCGCAGCCTGGTGCCGCTGGACCGGGAGACCGTGCTGGAATCGGTCGGCAAGACCGGCCGCCTGGTGGTCGTCGACGAGGACTACCTGTCCTACGGGGTCTCCGGCGAGATCGTGGCTTCCGTCGCCGACACGGACCCGGGGATGCTGCGGGTGCCCGTCCAGCGGGTGGCCGTTCCGGACGTGCCGATCCCGTACGCGCACGACCTGGAGTACGCCGTGCTGCCGCGCCACGTGCGCATCGAGCGGGCGATCCGGGCCATGCTGTGACCGACGTGCCGTTCCCGCCGCTGTCCAAGGAGACGCCGGACGCGGAGGGTGTCCTCGCCACCTGGTTCGTCTCCGACGGTACGACGGTGGCGGTCGACCAGCTGCTCGCCGAGGTGCAGGTCGACAAGGTGACCGCGGAGGTGCCCGCGCCGGTGGCCGGAGTGGTGCACCTGCTGGTCAAGGAGGAGGAGACCGTCAGGCAGGGGATGCCGATCGCCCGGATCGACTGATCCCGCGGCCGCCCGGCATCAGCGCAGCGCGGCGACGTGTCCCCAGGTGGTCCTGTCCGGCAGCAGCATCCGCTCCCACGTGAGGCCTGCCGCCAGCAGCCGGGCACCGGCGCCTCCGGTCAGAGCCCACCGCGGCACGCTGTGGCCGAGCGGGGCAAGTTCGACGACCACCAGTACGGCGCGCGCGGCGGCGCCGTAGAGCAGGGGAGCACCCCACCGCAGAACCGCGCCGCCGCTCACCAGGAGGAGGCAGCCCAGGCCGAGCAGTACCGCCCGGCCGCTGAGCGGCTCCTGGAGGACGAGCAGCATCGCCGCCGGCAGGGTGTACCACTCCGGGACCGAGACTCCGATGTCGGCCAGCCGCACCCACAGCGCCCCCAGCAGCAGGACCAGCCCGAGCGCGGCCGCCGGCCGGCCGCGGTCCACCACACCCACCGCGACGCCGGCCACGAGCAGGACCGCCGACGCGGTGAGCGGGCCAGTGGGTGAGTGCATCATCGGCCGAGCGGGGCGGCTTCGTGGGGTAGTTGTCGGATGCCGTCGGTCGGCGAGCTCCCGCCCGCGAAGACGGCTACCGGCCGACGGGTGCCGGCATCGGGCTGCCTGCCCCCCTCACGCTCTTCCAGGTCGCCTTGTTGAACTCCGCCATGTCGATCCGGTCGGCGTCACCGAGCTCCTGCTTCGCCGACTGCGCGGCCAGCGGGGAGTCGGCAGTGTTGCGGGCGGTCATGTCCGTCGACGGACGGATCGCGTTGTAGGGCGTGAAGTCCGGCTGGTCGGTGAACGCGTTGACCATGGGGGTCGCGTAGGCATCGAACTGGGTGAGCGGCTTGATGCCGACGATCAGCTCGATGGTGCGCAGCATGGAGGCGGTGCTGTAGAAGGTCGAGTCGACCGTGCCGGACTGCGAGTAGGGGCTGATCACCTGCGAGACGGTCCGGTGCGCGTCCACGTGGTCCGGGCCGTCCTGGGCGTCGTCCTCGGTCACCAAGATGGCGGTGGTGGGCCAGTACGGCGAGTGGGACACCGCGTCGACCAGCCGGCCGAGCGCCCAGTCGTTGTCGGCGACGTACGCCGTCGGGGTGGGCAGCCCGGGCACGGTGGCCGCGGTGTGGTCGTTGGGCAGCCGGACCAGCTCGACGGTCGGCAGGTCACCGCGGCGTACGTAGCCGGCGAACTCGCGCTTCCACTCCTGGAACCGGGACCGGCCACAGCTGCGGGAGCGGGGCGCGAAGCTGCCGGGGGAGTCGGGACACTGCAGGTCGAAGGACCGGTAGGCCGGATCGGTGTGCGCCTCCAGACGCGGGTCGGTGGCCACCTCGCGGTCTCGCCCGTCCAGGTGGACGTAGAAGCCGTAGTTGCGGAAGGAGATGTGCCGGTCCGCGAGCCGGTCCCAGATGTAGGCGTCGGCCGGGTCCTTGTTCGGTGCGGTGGCCGGGTCCTCGTTCTGGTCCGGCACCGCCTGGTTGCGCCCGGAGTAGTCCGAGGGCCAGACCTGCTCGGTGAACGGGTTGGAGTTGGCCGCCACGTCCCAGTTCCAACCCTGCGCGGACACCTCCGCGTTCGCGTAGAAGTTGTCCAGGTCGACGAACCGGCGGGCGAGGGCGCGCGTGTTCGGCGCCGACGAGTCGTCGAACAGGTTGAGCCGTGGGTCGCCGTTGCCCTTGCCCAGGCTGCCCAGCTCCTGGTCGTAGGTGCGGTTCTCCTTCACCACGTAGATCACGTGCTTGATGGGGGACGGGTCGCCCACGTGCCGCGGCACCACCGCCTGGGGGGCCGGCGGTGCGCGTACTTGGGCACCCTGCGGCAGCCCGTCGTCCCGGTTCGCCCGGGCTGTGTAGCGCGCGAGCCGGGTGGCGTCCGGGACCCGAATCGTGGACAGCGTGCCCTTGAACATCGACCCGACGTACTGGGTGACCCAGCGTCTCCACTGCCGGGTGCGGCTGTGGTTCTCCGTGAACGGGTCCGGCCCACCCGGGTTGGGCCCCACGCCCAGCCCCTTGGCGTTCAGCACGAACAGTCGGTTGCCGATCTGGCGGACGCTGGTCGGGTACCACGCGGTGGGGACCAGCCCGGCGACGGTGCCGCTCGGCAGGTCGACCACGGCCAGGTCGTTGTCGCCGGAGTTGGCCACGTAGAGGCGGCGGCCGTCACGCGACAGCGCCAGCCCGTCCGGGTTGGCACCGACGGGGGCCCGCGCGTACGGCGCGACCGAGATCGTCCGGGCCACCCGGTCCGTGGCCGTGTCGACCTCACTCACCCGGTCGCTGTCACCGTCGGCGACATAGAGCATGGAGCCGGACGGATCCAGCAGTAGCTCGTTCGGGTGGGTGCCCACCCGGATCGTCGTTCGCACCCGGGGGCTCGCCCCGGCCAGATCCAGCACGCTCACCGTCTTGGCGCCCTGGTTGCTCACGTAGGCGGTGGCGCCATCGGAGCTGACCGCGACGCCGTACGGCCGGTGACCGACCGGCACCGTGTCGACGGCGCGGGTGGCCAGGTCGACGACGCTGGCGCTGTCGGCGAGCTGGTCGGCGACGACGAGCCGCTGCCCGTCGGGGGTGACGGCGAGACGGGCCGGGAACGGGTTCACCGGCGCGCCGTCGGGGGTCGTGGTGGGCAGGCTGATCGGGCTGCGCTCGGTCAGCTGCTGGCCCTGTACGTCGTACACCCGGATCAGGTCGTTGCCGCCACCGGACACGTACGCCCGCCTGCCGTCCGGGCTGAACGCGACGCCGGCGAACACCGCCTGCGGCGCCAGGTAGCGCAGGGTCTGCCGCACTCGCGAGGTGGCCGTATCGACGAGCTTGACCGACTGTGCGCCGTCTCCGGCATCGACCACCAGCAGGGACCGGCCGTCCGGGGACACGGCGCTGGCCAGGGGAAGGTCACCGAGCCGGGTCTGCCGGCCCTCCGGGGTGACGCGGAACCCGACCGGGGTGACACCGGTGCCGTCGCCGGCCGGACCGGCCTGCATCGGCACCACGACCGCCAGAGCACCGCCGCCGAGCGCGGCCAGGCCGACGAGCATCGCTGCGGCCACTGGTCGCAGCCAGCGCCGCACGCCGGTCCTCATCCGTGGCCTCCTGTCGCGCGCTACCCCAGCAACCGTTTGATACCAGACCGTCGGCCGACATGGGGGGACTTAGGGTGGCAGGTTGCTGTCCTGCTGTCACCGCCCAGTGGCCGCCCAGTGGCCGCCCAGGGGCCGGCGGTCGGTGGGGCCGGGGGTCAGCGCGCGCCGCGGAGGAGCTTCTCGATGAGCGGACCAGCGGTGTGCGAGCCGGACTCTCCGACGTCGACGAACGCGGCCACGGCCAGGTCGCCCTGGCTGGCGATCATCCAGGCGTGCGTCGGCAGCGGCGGCGCGGTGCCGAACTCCGCGGTTCCGGTCTTGGCGAGCACCTGTCCGCCGGGCAGCCCGCCCAGCACGGTGCCGGTGCCGTAGCGGACCACGGCGGCCATCATCTGCTGCAGCTGCCGCGCCTCGTGGCCGGTGAGCGGCCGCTGGGGGTCGGCGGTCGGGTGGCTGTCCTGGAGCAGCCGCGGCAGCACCGTGTGCCCGGCGCGCACGGACGCGGCGACCGTGGCCATCGCCAGCGGTGAGGCGAGCACGCGGCCCTGCCCGATCATGTCCGCGGCGTGCGTGGTCGGGTCGGAGTCGGCGGGCACCGAGCCGAGGTACGCCGGGAAGCCGAGGTCGTGGTCCACGCCGACTCCGAGCGCCGCGGCCGCCTGGCGCAGCCCGGTCGGGGAGACCTTGCCGTGCTGGCTGATGAAGGCGGTGTTGCACGAGTCCGCGAACGCCCGCTCCAGGGTGATCCGGCCCAGCGCGCTGGGCGGGAAGTCGGAGTAGTTCTCGAACCGCTTGCCGTTGACGACGACCTTCGGGGTGCACGGCACGGTGCTGTGCGGGGTCAGGCCGGCGCGGAGCAGGGCCAGGCCGGAGACCACCTTGAACGTGGAGCCCGGCGCGTAGCGGCCGACGGTCGCGGTGGGGTAGCCCTGGGAACCGGGTCCGCTGGCCGCGGCCAGGATCTCTCCGGTGGAGGGCCGGATCGCCACCAGGGCGCTCGCGGGCCGGACCTGGGCGACCGCCTGCTCGGCCACGGACTGGAGGTGCTCGTCCAGGGTGATCCGCAGCGGAGTTCCGGGCACGGGGGCCACCTGGTGCAGCGTGCGCGCCTTGGCGGCCGGCGGTGAGGAGTCGGTGCTGACCGTCTGCACGGTCACGCCCGGAGTGCCGCGCAGCTGGTCGTCGTAGCGCTCCTCGAGGCCGCTGAGTCCCACGACGTCACCGGCCTGGTACTGGTCGGGGTGGGCCTTGATCATCTCCGCGGTCACCGGCCCCACCGTGCCCAGGATCGCGCGGGCGAAGTCGTGGGTCGGTGCCAGCGGGAGGTTGTCCGCCAGCGCCCGGGCGCCCGGGATGGCCTTGTAGCCGCGGCGCACCGCGGCGGTCACGTCGCCGGTGCGGAGCACGATCGCCTCGACGAAGGCCTGGTCGCCGGCGGCCTGCACCTGGTGCACGTAGCTGCCGGCGTCGATGCCCAGGAGGTGCGCGAGCGCGCGCGCCGAGGAGGCTTGTCGGGTACGTCGTACCTGCGTCTTGTCGATGCCGAAGCGGAGCACCGGACGGGCGGTGACCAGGTGCACGCCGTGGGCGCCGATGATGTCGGCGCGCTGCGCGGGCTGCTCGGTCAGCTCGAGCCGCTGATGGTCCTGGAGCCCGGGCGCGACGCTGCCCGGGGTCAGCCGGACCGCCCACCGGTCGTGGACGAAACGCAGGTGCAGCGTGGTGGGGTAGGTCCACGGCTTGGTCTGGCCGGCCAGCGGCCAGGAGAACCCGAGCGTGGCGGTGGCCTGGTCGCCGCTGTCCTGGACCCGCTTGATCGTGACCGTCGGGCCGGTCCCCCCCATGCCAGAGCGGACCTGGTCCCACCAGTGCTGGGCCTGCTGGCCGCTTTCACCGACGAACCGGACCCCGGTCAGGTGGTCGCTCGCGAGCGCGGTCGCGAACCCGGCCGCGGCGGCCCGGGCAGGAGCCTGCGAGGGGCCGGAGCAGCCGGCGGCCAGCAGAGCCAGCGAGGTCACCGCCACCGCGGCGTTGCGTCCGGACACCTGCGCCGCCTTCCTGCCGAATCGGTGGTCGCCCGCGGAAGCAGGTCAGCAGCGCCTCCCCCTGAAGTCAACGACCGACGCGCTGCGTTCTCCGACAGCGAAACGGCCCGGGCCCGGCTCCGGCGCCTCCCGGTGCCGCCCCGGCTCGGGCCAGGGGTTCAGCCCAGCGCCCCGGGGTCGGCCGGCACGTCCACGGCGTGCTCGCGCAGCCACTCCAGCGGCACCACCTCGAGCGCCTTGTCGTTGGTGGAGGCGAGTACGACGGGGGAGGCCACCCCTGCCTCGTAGGCCTGGGCCCACCGGACCGCCACCACGCACCACCGGTCCCCGGGCTGCAACCCCGGGAACCCCCACTCGGGTCGCCGGGTGGACAGGTCGTTGCCGACCGATGCCTGGAACTCGAGGAACTCCGCCGTCACCACTGTGCAGACTGCGTGCAGCCCGACGTCCTCCGGTCCGCAGGCGCAGGACCCGTCGCGGTAGAACCCGGTCACCGGGTCGGTGCCGCAGGGCTCCAGCGGCTCGCCCAGCACGTTCAGCTCGGTCACGGGACCAGCGTGTCACGCCACCCGTGCCGCGCCGGGCGCGGTCCCCTGATGGACCCGGCCTTCCGCCGGCGGCCTGATGAGCCGCTCACCGAGCAGGTACACCGCGCTGTGGTGCAGCACGGACAGTCCAGCCAGCGCGAGCCCGAGCTGCTGCTGTCCCGCGGCCACCAGGGCGAGCGCCGCCAACCCGGTGACCGCGAGCTCCTGCGCCAGCCGGCGCGGCTCGGCCCACCGGCCGGCGAACCGGAAGTCGACGGCTTCCGAGAAGCCGAACACCAGCACCGGAGCCGCCAGCGCGAGCACCGCCCGCAGGGCGCCCTGCCCGACGGCGAACCCCCAGTAGCCGACGCCGGCAACCAGCCCGGCCTCCATCAGCGCGCGCACCGCCACGTTGGTGAGCTCAGAGTCTTGTGCATCGTCGTTCCCGTTCCGTCAGTCGCTCACAGCTGCCGGCTCGGTAGCAGGTCCGGTCGCAGGTCCGGTCGCAGGTCTGGTCGCAGGTCCTGCCGCGGTTCCGGTCGCCGGCCTGGTCGTGGACCAGGTGGCCAAGGTCCTGTCGAACCCGGCGACGAGCCGGTGGTAGCTCCGGTCGAGGTCGACCGGGAGCCGGAACCCGCCGGCGGCCTCCAGGCTCACGAAGCCGTGCAGGGCGGCGCGCAGCGCCCGGGTCGCGTCCACCGCGTCGTCGCCGGTGAGCCCGTAACCGGCCAGGGTCGCCTGCACCACGCGCAGCACCGCCGCCGCCGCCTCGGCGTGGGCGCCGTCGCTCTCCTCCGGGGCCGCCAGGGTGGCGGCGTACCGCCCCGGGTGCTGCACGGCGTAGTCCCGGTAGGCGTCGGCGAGGGCCTCGAGCGCGTTGCGGCCGGACTTGCCGAGGACGGCCCGGGTGACCGCGGCGCCGAGCTGCTCGAGACCGAGCACGCTGACCTGCCGGCGCAGCGCATCCAGGGAGGCGATGTGCTTGTAGAGGCTGGGCAGCTTCACGCCGAGCCGGGCGGCCACCGTGGCCAGGGAGAGCCGGTCCCAGCCCACCTCGTCGGCCACGGCCGCGGCCTCCTCGACGACCCGGCCGGTGCTGAGCCCCGCCCTAGGCACTCCCGACCGCCCGGCCGCAGAAGTCCACCAGCGCGGGGTTGACCGCGCCCGGGTCCTCCACCTGGGGATAGTGACCGGCGCCGGGCACCAGCAGCTGCCGTGCGCCGAGCCGCCCGGTGATCCAGCCGGCCTCGGCGACCGGGTCCTTGAAGTCGGGGTCCTGCTCACCCATCACCACCAGGGTGGGAGCCTTCACCGTGGCCAGCCGCGCCTCCGCAGGGGCGTGGCTGGTGCGGGTGGTGGCGGCGAACGCCTTGGCGTAGCCGGGCCGGCGCATGCTCGCGCGGATGGCGGCGCGGTGCTCCTCGAAGTCGTCGGGTCGGTGGCCCGGGTAGAGCGTGGGCAGGTACATCCCCCACACAGCCGGGGCCCAGGGCCCGGACATCGCCACTCGGAACGCGAATGCCATCACCGGGTTGACGGGGGCGTTACGCACGAACGGACCGAGCAGCGCCAGGCCGTTGACCAGGTCCGGCCGCTCGGCCGCGGCCCACACCGCCGCGCCGGCACCCATCGAGTTGCCGACCACGGTGGCGGGGCCCCCCAGCTCGGCGACCAGGGCCAGCACGTCGGTGCCGGCGGCGACGTCGTCGTACTCGTCGAAGGTGGCGTCGCTGCCGCCGTGCCCGCGCAGGTCCATGGTGGCCACCCGGTAGCCGGCGCCGACCAGCGCCGGCACGGTGAACCGGTAGGAGCTGCGCAGCTCGCCCATGCCCGGCAGGCACACCACGAGGGGGCCGTCGCCGGTGACGTCGTACTCGATCGCGCCCCCGGGGCGCTGCAGCAGGCTGGTCCGGGTCTCGGTCATGATCGCTCCAGTCAGGCTAGTAAACATAGCGAAAACGCTAAGCCAAGTAGCCGTGGGGCCGCAAGATGCTGTCTCGCCCGTCTGGACCGGACTGGCACGGATGGGCCACAGACACCCTGGGCGGGGCCCTCCACACTGGTGCCGTTCCGCATCCGTAGGCGGGGGCAGGGGAGGCCGTCATGTCCGAGCGCCCGACGATCGAGCTCGGTGACGACGCGCGGCTGGAGAGCCTGGGGTACAAGCCCCAGCTGAACCGGGTGCTCGGGGTGTTCGCGAACTTCTCGGTCGCGTTCACCTACCTGTCGCCGATGGTCGGCATCTACTCGCTGTTCGCGCTCGGAGTCGCGGCCGGCGGGCCGCGCTACGTCTGGCTGACGTGGATCCCGGTGGCCGGCATGCTGATGGTCGCGCTGGTGTTCGGCGAGCTGGCCAGCCACTACCCGATCGCCGGCGCGCTCTACCAGTACAGCAAGTTCTCGGTGGGGCCGGCGTACGGCTGGTTCGTCGGCTGGTTCTACGGCATCGCGTTGCTGATCACGGTGGCGGCGGTGGACACCGGGGTGGTCGGCTACGCCGTCGACCTGTGCAACCGATGGTTCGGGACCGGCTTCGACCCGGCCAACCACGCGACGATCCTGGTCGTGACCGCGGGCCTGCTGGCGATCCAGACGGTGCTGAACATCACCGGCGCGCGGGTGATGGGTCGGGTCGCCCAGTTCGGGGTGTACGTCGAGATCGTCGGCACGTTGGGGATCGCGATCATCCTCGGCATCTTCGGCTTCCACCACGGGCCGGGCTTCCTGCTGTCCACCGAGAACGTGCAGAACGCCTCCAGCAACCCGCTCGGGCTCGACTTCGGCGGGAACTGGTGGACCGGGGCCGCGCTGATCGCCGTACTGGCGCCGGTGTACATCTTCTACGGCTTCGAGTCCGCCGGCGACATCTCCGAGGAGACCAGGGACGCCGGGGTCAAGGTGCCGCGGGCGATGCGCTGGGCCCTGCTGTGGGGTGGGCTTGCGTCGTTCATCCTCATCGGCGCGCTGCTGCTGGCGATGCCCGCCGGGAACAACCCCGTCGGAAGAACCGTCAACGGCGGCGGGGTGCCGTTCATCCTCGCCGAGCTGCCGGGCGGCCTGCAGGACTTCCTCCTGCTGCTGATCATCTTCGCGTTCTTCTCCTGCGGAACCTCGGTGCAGGGTGCGGGCAGCCGGCTCGCGTTCTCCTACGCCCGCGACGGAGCCCTGCCGGCCTCGTCGTTCCTGGCAAAGGTGAACCGGCGCTTCAAGACCCCGACCAACGCGCTGCTCGCCGGCGCGGTGGTCACCCTCCTGTTCGTGCTGCTCGTGTTCTACTCGCCCACGCACAACGTGCACCTGGGCTTCATCACCTACCCTGCCAACATCAACGCGCTGGTCGCCCTGGTGTCGTTCGGGGTCAGCGGCATCTACCTGTCCTTCCTGCTGGCCGTGCTGGCGGCGATCATCGCCCGGTCCCGCGGCTGGGTGCCCGAAGGACGGTTCACGCTCGGCCGCTGGGGCTGGCCCGTCTACATCATCGGTGCGCTGTACCTGGCGGCCATGTTCGTCAACGTGGTCCTTCCGACGGGCCTGGCGAGCCCGCGGGGCTACTTCAACCTGGACTGGATCACGCTGCTGGTGATCGCGATCGTCGCGGTGGTCGGGGCGATCCTGTTCCTGATCAGGCGGCCGGACCGCTCGCTGGGTGGCCACCTACACGACGAGGTCGAGCCCACCGGCGCGGAGCGGCATCCCCAGCCCACCTGAGTGGGAAGCGCCGGTCAGCCGACGCCGGTCAGCCGACGCCGACCAGCTGGATGCCTGCCGCCGCGATCGCCTCGGTGCGGCTCTGCGCGCCGAGGCGGAGGTAGATGTTCTCCAGGTGCTTGCCGATGGTCCGCTCGGTGAGCCCCAGCGCCCGGCCGACCTGCCGGTTGGTGCACCCGGAGGCCACCAGCCGCAGGATCTCCCACTGCCGCGCAGTCAGCTCCTTCGCGCCGCGTTGCCGGCGTAGCTGCCGGGTGTGCAGCTCGGCGATGTGTGGACGCAGCAGGGTCATCAGCAGCACGTCGCGCTCGCTGAAGTCCGGGCCGGCGAGCCGGAAGAGCAGCAGCCGGTGGTCCATCGGGTCCGGCAGCGGCAGCGGCACGGTCATCTCGTGCTGCAGCCCGAGGACGGCCGAGTACTCGCTGCGTGGCCCGGGGAAGTCCGAGGCGCGGTGCACCCGGATGTCCCCGGTGCGCTGCGGGTAGCTGCACGCCAACGAGTCCCAGAAGCCCTGCCAGAACAGGGTGTCGAGGTCCGGGCCGTCGTCCCCGTCGTCGTACGTCGACTGGACCCGGACGTAGTGGCGGGGGTGGTCCATCACCTGCAGGGACACGTCATCGGCGCCGATCAGCTCGGCCACGTCGGCGAGCAGGGACTCCGCAACGTCGTTCCCGGGTCTGCACGGCCGCTGCGGGTCGATGAGGCGCCGCAGAAGGCGCAGATCCCGCTCGGTGACCGTCTGCTGCTCCATCGGGCCCCACCCCTCTCACCCCTCCCACGAGGATAGGCCCGGAGAAGCCACGACCGGGATACGGAGAGCTCCGTACCCCAGCGCCTACGGAGCTCTCCGTATGGCCGCCAGATCCCTGCTCCGCGCACGGTGGACCCCGACGACAGGTCGTCGTCCCGGCCTCACGGGCCGTGTCGAAGGAGAAGCCCATGTCCAGCTACGTCAACGCGCGGCGTGCAGCGCTGCTGTCCCTGTTCCTGCTCGTGTCCCTGGCGCTGACCGTGGGACCGGCCAGCGCGGTGCGCATCGACCCGCCGCGGCTCGGCCCGGCGGCGCCGCCGTCACATCCGCGCATGCACCACAGCGCGGTGGTCGCCGCGACCGGCCCCGGCCCGGCGGTGTGGATCCTGGTCGGCATCGCCGCGGCGCTGGTGGTCGCCGGGGGTGCCTTGCTCGCCACCCGGCGGCACCGGCGCACCCACCGCGCGGTCCTCATCTCCTGAGCTCCGGAAGATGCCCAGCTCGGGTGCGTCGGGCCCGACCGGGTGGTCGTGGGCGGGTGAGCCGTGGTCCTCTCGGGCCATGGGTCACCCGTCGATCGTGCCGCTGGATCTGCGGAGAATGTCTGGTTGGTCCGGAACTCGTCCCGACAGCAAGGTGTCATCTCGGTCACAAGTTTTCCGGCGTTTTCGTACAACCCGCGCAGAACGAATCGACGGTTGTGCTTCACTCGCAGAGGCCTCGCAGGGATGCCCTGCGTCTGATGCGTCCTGAGGGTGCTGGGGGTAGTTGCGCTCGCGCGTCAGCAGGGTCATGTGCCTGTTGCTTTGGAGAACTCGAGGAGTGGAGCTCGCCGTATGGAAACCAGTCCCCGATCGGTCTCGCGTCACGTCATCCTGGAACTGTTCAGTCCTGCCGGCTCCGCCCCCGTCGAGGCGGAGCTTCGCTACGACCCCGACGACCCCTACGCGGTCGCCGTGGCCTTCCAGCTCGACGGAAGCGAGCTGGTGTGGGTGTTCGGACGCGATCTGCTGATCCGGGGGGTTGCCGAGCCCGTCGGTGACGGGGACGTGCAGGTCTTCCCTTCGCTGGACAGCGACGGCCGGCTGGTCGTGGTGCTGGAGCTGAGCTCCCCGTCCGGCTGGGCGCTTGTCGAGGCACAGGCCCGCGACCTGCTCGACTTCCTGGCCACCACCCGGATGGTGGTGTGGCCAGGCACGGAGGCGGATCACCTTCACGTCGACGACGTGATCGAGGCGCTGCTCGTCGACGACTGAGAGCGGGCCCTGGCGGTCACGGCCCCAGGTCGCCCAGCGGGGCGTGCGCGTTCGGGTACGTGTCCGGCGAGGCCGCGGCCCCGTCGTCGTCGCGGTGCTTGGAGCCGAGCTTCGAGGCGGCCGCAGAGGTGGCCTTCTGCGCCGACTGAGCGGCGGTCTCCTGCACCCGCGGGTTCTTCCACAGTGCCTGCGCCTGGGCCACGATCTGGTCGTAACGCTCCCGGCCCGCACGGGTGCCGAGCACGTAGCCGACCGCTCCGCCGAGGACCAGCCCTATCTTGCCCTTCATCGTGGGTCTCCTTTCCGAGACGGACGAGCTCAGCACCCACGTCCCCAATGTCCCGGCCGACAAACCCCGGCTGGGCCGAGTCGGTCCGTGGCAGCGACTGCCCTCGGCGGTACGGGACTCGGCCCGCCTCACGCGCGGCGGTCGGGTGGTCGATACTGTCTGTTCGATGGCGCGGCCCGCGTCATCGGCGGCACCAGCGAAGACCGACAGAGGAGCCATGCTCGACCAGCTCAGCTACGTCACGACGATCTACGCGGCGCTGGTGACGATCGGGGCGGCTGTGGTCTTCTTCCGCAAGCTGCCGCGGCCCAAGATGCTCGACCAGACCGCCTGGATCCTCGAGGGGCTGCTGGTCCTTCGGGCGCTGGCGGGGGCCGGCACGTTGCTCGGCGGGCAGCGGGCCGCCGAACAGTCGCCGTACATCGGCTACCTGCTCGCCTCGGTGTGCATCATGCCGGTGGCGATGAACGCGGTCAGCGAGGACCGAGGACCCTGGTCCTCGGCCGTGATCGCGGTGGTCAGCCTCGCGCTCACCGTGGTCTCGATCCGGATCCTGATGACCTGGGGCGGCGGAGCACATGCCTGAACCGGCGGCTCCGGCTGCCCCGAAGAAGCAGGTGCACACCGGGCCGCACCGCGTGCTGCTGGCGTTCTACGCGATCTTCGTGCTGGCCGCGGGTGCTCGCGCTGCCGTGCAGCTGGCCACGGCTGCGAGCCGTGCACCGGTCGCCTACAGCCTTTCGGCGGTCGCCGCCTGCACCTACGCCGCCGGCTGGGTGGCGATCCGCCGGGCCTCGGTGGGACGGACCGGCTTCGCGAGCGTGATGCTGTGGGTGGAGCTGGTCGGCGTCGTCTGCGTCGGGACACTGAGCCTGGTGCGCCGCGACTGGTTCCCGGACGCTTCGGTCTGGTCGGAGTACGGCATCGGCTACGGCTTCGTGCCCGCGGTGCTGCCGCTGGCCGGGCTGTACTGGCTGCACCGGCAGAAGCGGAGCACTGGTCGCAAGCAGGACAATCGCCCCAGCGCGTGATGACCTTCGGCCCCTGGCCATGCCGGCCTGGGGCTGAGAACCTGCTGACGACACATTCCTGCCCTCCTTGGAGTCTTCTTGAGCGCGACCCCAGAGCAGACCTCCGATACGGACCGTTCCTTGTCCCGGCGACCCGGGCTGATGCTCGCGGTCGCCACCATCGGGTTCGCGGTCAACTTCTGGGCCTGGGCGCTGCTGAGTCCCCTGGGTCCGCTCTTCCGGGACAGCGGCACGCTGGGACAGCTGAGTGACTCCGCTGTGGCCCTGCTGGTCGCGGTCCCGGTCATCGTCGGCTCCCTCGGGCGGATCGTGAGCGGTGCGCTGACCGACCGTTTCGGTGGCCGGCTGATGTTCCCCCTGGTGTCGGTCGCGACGATCGTGCCGATCCTGTTCATCGGGGGCTTCGCGCTGTCGTCGTACTGGGCCCTGATCGCCGGCGGCTTCTTCCTCGGCATCGCCGGAACCTCGTTCGCGGTAGGGGTGCCGTTCGTGAACTCCTGGTTCCCGCCGCACCGGCGCGGCTTCGCGGTCGGCGTGTTCGGGGCCGGGATGGGAGGCACGGCGATCAGCGCGCTCACGACCGTGACGCTCTACACCGACGTGGGGGAGCGGTCGCCGTTCCTGATCACCGCCGCGGCACTGGCTGTGTACGCCGTGGTGGCCTGGGTGGTGCTGCGCGACGCCCCCGGCTGGTCGCCGTCGAGGACCTCGCTCGTGCGTCGCATCTCGGCCAACGCGCGGCTGCCCATCACCTGGCAGGCCTGCCTCCTCTACGCGGTCGCCTTCGGTGGGTACGTGGCCTTCTCGGTCTACCTGCCCGCCTACCTGAAGACGGCCTATGGTCTGAGCCCCGCCGCCGCGGCGGACCGGATGGCCGGCTTCGTCATCGTCGCGGTGCTGGCACGTCCGGTCGGGGGCTGGCTCTCGGACCGACTGGGAGCGATCCCGGTGCTCACCACGGGATACGGGGCGGTCGTGGTGGGTGCCGGCGTCGCGGCGACGCACCCGCTGCTGGAGCCCGGGGGAGCGGTGGCGTTCTTGGCGATGGCGGTGGCGCTGGGGTCCGGCAGCGGCGCGACGTTCGCACTGATCGCCAAGGTGACCGACCCCTCACGCGTCGGCGGGGTGACGGGGCTGGTCGGCGCCGCAGGCGGTCTCGGGGGCTTCCTGCCACCACTGGTCATGGGCTACGTCTACGGGCGCACGCAGTCCTACGCGATCGGACTGTGGATGCTGGCGGCAACGGCCGCGCTCACGCTGCTGCTCACAGTGACGGTGACCAGGTCGACCACCGAGCACACTGTGCGCGAGCAGCGCGGTGCGCGGGCGCACCGCCTGGGACGAGAGACGTCGTCCTAGGCCCGTGCCCGGGACGTCCTGGCGCGGTCAGGCCAGGGACAGGAACAGCCGCTCCATCTTCTTCGCATCCAGGCTCTCCAGGCCCTCGCCGCTGCTCAGGCACTCGCGCAGCCCGGTCGCCACGATGGCGAAGCCGGCGCGGTCCAGCGCCCTGCTCACCGCGGCAAGCTGGGTGACCACATCCTCGCACTCGCGGCCCTCCTCGAGCATCCGGAGCACGCCGGCGAGCTGACCCTGCGCACGCTTGATGCGGTTGATGACCGGTCCCAGCTCGTCGGTGGGCAGCTGCACCATGTCTCCTCCTGACTTGCGTATACCCCTCGGGGTGTTACGGTTTCAGCGTACCTCAGGGCAGTGTCGAGTATGGGACGGAGTCCCGACGTCCCACGAACCTGGAGGGAAGATGAGCGACACCACGCGACTCGGCGGGATCACTGTGGTCACGGTCGAGACTCCCGGCTTGGGTGATCGCAGCTACGTGGTCCACGACGGCGAGGTCGCCTTTGCGGTGGACCCGCAGCGCGACCTGGACCGGTTCCTCGACCTCATCGCCGAGCACGGCGTACGCCTCACCCACGTGTTCGAGACGCACGTCCACAACGACTACGTGACCGGGGGCTTGGCGTTGAGCCGGACCACCGGTGCGCAGTACCTGGTGAACGCCGACGACCCGGTGTCCTTCGACCGGACGTCGGTGCGCGACAACGACCGTATCGCGGTGGGCGACCGGATGCGCGTGACCGCACTCGCCACCCCGGGCCACACCTTCACCCACCTCTCCTACGCGCTCGGTGACGCAGAAGACGCCGATGGGGTCGACGCCGCACTCGCGGTGTTCACCGGCGGTTCGCTCTTGTTCGGCACCAGCGGTCGACCCGACCTGCTCGGTCCCGAGCACACGGACGAGCTGGCCCGGCTGCAGCACGCGTCCGCGAACCGGCTGGCCCGGGAGCTTCCGGCGGGCACCAGCGTGCTGCCGACGCACGGTTTCGGGTCGTTCTGCTCCTCGAGCCAGACCGACGTGAAGGAGTCCACGATCGGGCAGGAGCGCAGCGGCAATCCGGCGCTCACCTCGGACGAGCAGACGTTCGTGGAGCAGATGCTCGCCGGGCTCGACGACTATCCCGCCTACTACGCGCACATGGCCCCGGCGAACCTGTCCGGGCCGGCGCGGCCGGACCTGGAGCCGCCTGCCCCGGTCGATCCCGACGAGCTGCGCAGCCGGATCGATGCCGGCGAGTGGGTGGTGGACCTGCGCAACCGGGTCGCGTTCGCGGCCGGGCACGTGCCGGGGTCGCTGAACTTCGGTCTCGACGGCAGCTTCGCGACGTACGTCGGCTGGCTGGTCGACTGGGGCGCCCCGATCACCTTGCTGGGTGGCAGCTCCGAGGAGGTCGCGGAGGCGCAGCGTGAGCTGGTCCGCATCGGCATCGACCGGCCCGCCGGAGCCGCCACCGGCCGCCCGGAGCAGTGGGCGGCGCGGCTGAGCAGCTTCCCCACCGCGAGACTGGCCGACCTCGCCGAGGTGCTGCACCACCGCCCGGTCGCCGTGCTGGACGTACGTCGCGCCTCCGAGTTCCGGGACGCGCACCTGGTCGGGGCGGTGAACACGCCGATCCACGAGCTGCCCAAGCGGCTGGGCGAGGTGCCTGCGGGCGAGGTCTGGGTGCACTGCCAAAGCGGCTACCGCGCATCGGTCGCGGCCTCGTTCCTCGACGCGGCCGGGCGGACCGTGGTCGCGGTCGACGACGAGTTCGACGACGTCGCTGAGCACGGGCTCCGGCTCGTCGCCGAGGGCACACCCGACAAACCGATGACCCCGTAGTGGAATGACCCCTCACGCGAGACCACGAAGGAGCATGCATGTGTAGAGCGGTCGTGTGTCGGACCTGCGGCAGGCCGACCTGGGCCGGGTGCGGGCTGCACGTCGAGCAGGTGCTCGCCGGGGTGCCGCACTCCGAGCGATGCGCCGGCCACGAGGCGGACGGCTCGCCGGTCGCGCGTGGGCTCCGACGGTTCTTCGGTCGTGGCTGACCCGCGCCGGCGCTAGACGAACAGCAGCTGCGCGCCGTCGGTCTTCTCGATGAAGTCGGCCGCGCTGATGATGTCCTCGACGCCTTCGAAGAGGTTGTCCAGCTCCAGGTGCTGCATGTCAGCCGACATCCGGCAACCCCACAGGTGCCCGCCGGAGTCCACGATCTGCTGAAGAAGCTCCGGCACCTCGGGGACGCCGATGTCGGCGATGGTCCTGCGCATCTGGTGGGTGGCCAGCGCGGTCATCCCGGGCAGCCCGCCCAGGCCCTGCGGCATGTGGGTGGCCGTGTTGCCGAGCATCGTGAACTTCAGCTCGTGCATGGTCTTGCGGTTGATCATGTCGAAACCCCAGAAGGTGAAGAACAGGTGCGTCTCCACCCCTTCTCCCAACGCCGCGTTCGCCAGGATCAGCCCGGGGTAGGCCATGTCCAGGTTCCCCTTCGAGCAGATGATTGCCAGCTTCCGGCCGGGGCTCGTGTCCTCGAAGCTCGGCACCAGCGTCCGGGGTTCGGTGGTCGTCATGGCGTCTCCTCTCACACGCAGCCGTGCGGCTTGGGCAGCCCGGCGACGTAGGCGAGCTTCTTGGCGGGCTTCTGCGGGAACAGCGAGAACATCGACTTCGTGGGGATGTTGCCCGCCACGTTCAGCCGACGCAGCGTCGGCGCCTCGCCCTTCTCCTGGAAGTCCTGACGGGCGAACCGGATCGCCTTCCAGTGCTCGTCGGTCAGCTCGACGCCGATCAGTCGTGCCATCGACGAGGCGAGCTCCTCGTCCCACTCGGCGTAGTCGGTCAAGAACCCCTCAGCGTCCACGTGCACGGTCTGGCCGTCGATCTGGGTCACGGGCATCTTCGCTCTCCTCTCCTTGTCTGGCCGCGGCCGGCAGCACACGCGGGATCGGCAGCGGCCGACCCGGCAGCAGCACGTTCCAGTACACCCACCGGAACGCGAGCTTTCCCCAGTGGTTGAGCCGGGTCTGCTTCATCAGGGCCAACGGACCGACCACGGGCACCGGGAACCGACCCGGCAGCGGTTCCACCTCGTAGTCGAAGTCGATCAGCAGCGCCTTGCCGTCCCCGGCCTCCACGAAGCAGTTCGCGTGGCCGTCGAAGCGGTGGCGCATCGGTCTACCGGCCACGTGGTCCAAGAAGTTGTCGGTGAACGGGTCGAGGGAGTAGTGCGCGGTCGACCCCGCCTTGGATGCCGGGATGTCGCTTGCGTCGCCGATGGCGAACAGGTTTCCGTACTTGTGCGAGAGCAGCGTGCCAGGATCCACCGGCACCAGGTTCAGCTCGTCGCCGAGCCCGGAGCGGGCCACGAAGTCCGCGCCCATGTTCACCGGGACGGTGACCAGCAGGTCGAACGGGACCCGTCGCTCGTCGTACGACACCAGCTCCTTGGCGTCGTTGTCGACCCGCTCGACCATGAAGTCGGGCTCCACCGCGATCCCGCGCTCCTCCAACATCGAGCCCAGGTGCTCCGAGGCCACCGGTCGGGTGAACGCCCCGGACAGCGGCGTCACGTAGACCAGCTCGCTCCGGTCGCGCAGCCGGCGCCGACGGAGCCAGGAGTCGGCCAGGAAGGCGAACTCCAGCGGCGCGACCGGGCACTTGATCGGGCTCTCCGCCACGTGCACGACGATCCGCCCACCGGTGAAGCGGCGCATCGCGTCGTGCAGCGCCAACGCTCCGTCGAGGGTGTAGAAGTCGAAGACGCTGCGGCGCCATTGCTCACCGAGCATCCCCGGGGTCTGCTCGGGCCGGGGCGTGACGCCGGTGGCGATGACCAGGTAGTCGTACTCCAACGCGCGACCGTCCTCGAGCAGCACCGTGTTGTCGTCCGCGCGGACCGCGTTGACCTCCCCGACCAGGAACTCGATGCCGTCGTGGATGTAGGCGTGGCGGGAGTGCACCAGCCCCTTGGCGACCGGCCCCTCGAAGGGCACGAACAAGAACCCGGGTTGGTAGAGGTGCCGGTCGTCGCGGTCGACGATCGTAAGCGTCCACTCAGCACCCAGCCGGCGACGCAGCCGGTTCGCGAGCATGGTGCCGGCAGTGCCGGCACCCAGGATCAACAGCTTCTTCATCGAGTTCCTCTCGGGCTCACCGACCGGGCCTCATGACCGGGCTCAAAGTGACCGGGCTCACTGGTCGCCGGACCCGGCGTCCGGGGCAGACTTGTGGAAGAACGACGTCGGGTCGCCGTCCATCTCCGGGTTGGTGGCCAGCCACGCCGCGAAGCCGCGCGGGTCGCGCTTCTCCAGCTCGTTGAGGTACTCCTGGCGACGCTTGGCCAGGGACAGCCACTCCTTCTGTGAGCCGATCCAGGAAAGCGCCTGCGAGCTGGCGCGCCATGCACGTAGCAGGGTGGCATCGTCGAGGTCCTGCGCCGGCACCTTCGCCGCCGGCTGCTTCTCCCGGGGGACCTCGCTCTTGTCCGAGCCCATCCTGCCGGTGAGCAGCCGGGCCACCAGCGACAGGCACCAGGGCGCGAGGACCAGCAGCAGCACACCGGCCACGACCGCGAGGGCGCCGAAGACGGAGCCCAGGCCCAGCAACGCCATCAGCGCGGCCGACCCGGCGAGCCCGAAGACCGCCATCGACCGGAAGGTCACGGTCTCGTTCCGCAGGTCGAACAGGCAGCCTGCGCAGGCACCCAGCGAGAGCCCGGTGACGGCCACGGCGACGAACTGGTCCGTCGGGCGCAGCGCGTAGGCGCTCAGCACCCCGAGAGTGCCCACCACCGTCGCCACCCAGGCCCACACGGTCTGGTAGAGCGCCATCGGTCGGGAGACCCGACGCCCGAAGTTTCCTACCTCACCCATGCCATCAGCGTCGCCGCGCCGGGGGTCCCGG
The DNA here is from genome assembly GCA_963839365.1 of uncultured Actinomycetota bacterium. Classification (GTDB taxonomy): domain Bacteria; phylum Actinomycetota; class Actinomycetes; order Propionibacteriales; family Nocardioidaceae; genus DASSKA01. Next base: position 90,927 of record CAWIUT010000009.1, on the reverse strand, counting down.
CCCCAGGGCAGAACGTCCCGGCAGCCGAGCCCGATGGTCCCCTTCGTCCCTGCGCGCTGCGGGACCTTCGGCCGTGGCCGCCGCACCGGGCACCGGGGGAGGATGGAGCCGTCAAGGAGATCCGATGGTGATTCCCCGAGAGCTGACCGAGCGCGAGTGCCTGGCGATGCTGATGCAGCACGACGTTGGTCGGATCGCCCTGTGCACCCCCCAGGGGCCGCGTGTGTTCCCAGTCAACTACGTCGTCGACGACAACTCCCTGGTCTTCCGCACCAGCCCCTACGGGCCGATCGCCCGCGAGGCCGGCGGCAATGCCGAGACCGCCTTCGAGGTGGACCAGGTGGACGAGGACACCCGGACCGGTTGGAGCGTGCTGGTGGTCGGTGGCCTCGAGGCGGTCGACGACCCGCACGAGCTGCTGTCACTGCGCCGCAACCCGCAGCCATGGGCCGGCGGTTCACGCGGTCTCTACCTCCGGTTGCGCTGGCGTCTCATCTCCGGACGCAGTGTCGACACGGCCGTCTCGGGCGAGACCGGTTGATTCACACCCCCGGTCCAGTCCCCTCTCAGGGCGGGTTAAGGCGGGTGCCGCACGCTGGAAAACGTCGATATCTCCGACGAAGGGACAGCGATGAACCAGCGCGACCGCAACCTGGTGGTGGCCCGTGGCCTCCGGAAGGGCCTGGTCACCACCGGTGTCCTCGGCTCGCTCGGCTTCGCCACGGTGGCCGCGCTGTCCACCGGCAGCACGACCACGGCCGGTAGCTCGGCGCCCACGAGGCCCTCGACGGGCACCCACCACCGTGCTCACTCCCGCACCCGGTCCCGCGCGCAGGAGCCGGGGGACGGCAGCAGCTCCGAGAGCGGAGGCGACGACCAGCCGGCGAAGCCCACCCGGCCGAAGCGACCGCAACGGCAGCAGGCCCCCTCCGCGGGCACTTCGCAGCCGAGCGTCCAGTCCGGCTCCGGCGGGGCTCCCCAGGCGACCACATCGGGCTCATGACCGCCGGCTCCCTGCAGCAAGCCGACGCCATGGAGTGGGCGCTGTGGAGCACCACCGCGCGGCTGGTCGTCACCGACCCGGACGCGCTGGGCCGCGCCCGGTCACTGGTCGACGGCTACCTGCAGCTGGTCGACGATGCGGCCAACCGCTTCCGCCCCGACTCCGAGATCAGCAGGCTGTCCGGCACCGGTGGCTACGTCGAGATCAGCCCGGTGCTGCGCGAGCTGCTCGAGCAGGCGCTGTGGGCCGCCGAGATCACTGACGGGATCGTGGACCCCACGGTGGGCGTGCTGCTGGAACGACTGGGCTACGACCGCGACCTGCAGCTCATCGAGGAACAGGGCGCACCCGTCCGCGCGGTGGTCCGCGCGGTGCCGCGATGGGGCAGCCTCAGCCTGCACGGCCGCACCTTGTGGCTCGCGGCCGGCACGCGCCTCGACCTGGGCGCCACCGCCAAGGCCTGCGCCGCGGACCGTGCGGCGGCGATGGTGGCGGACTCGTTGGGAACCGGCGTCCTGGTCAGCCTCGGCGGCGACATCGCGACGGCCGGCCCGGCACCCGAGAGCGGCTGGCAGGTCCGGGTCCAGGACCAGCCGGAGGACCCGGCCACCCAGGTGTCGCTGCCGGCGGGAGCGGCGATCGCCACCTCCTCGACCGTGTCCCGCACCTGGCGGCGCAACGGCCGGCAGCTGCACCACATCGTCGACCCGCGCACCGGTGAGCCGGCCACACCGTTCTGGCGCTCCGTCACGGTCTCGGCCCCCGGCTGTGTGCAGGCCAACGCCGTGAGCACCGCTTGTGTGATCCACGGGGAGCGCGCGGTGGACTGGGTCGAGGAGCTCGGCCTGCCCGCGCGGTTCCTGCGGTACGACGGGGAGCAGCTGACCACCAGCGGCTGGCCCCGGGAGCCGTCATGACCGCCACCCTGGTCAGCGCGCTGTGGTATCTCGGACGGGGCACCGGCATCGTCGCGCTGCTCATGTTCACCCTCACCGTCGTACTCGGCATCGTGACCCGCTCCGGCCGCCGCACCGCTGGGGTGCCCCGCTTCGGGATCGTCGACCTGCACCGCACCGCGGCGCTGTCCGGCGTCGGCCTGGTGACGGCGCACGTGACCACCCTGCTGCTGGACCCGTTCGCGCAGCTGCGGCTGGTGGACCTGTTCATCCCGTTCCACGCCGGCTACCGGCCGCTGTGGGTGGGGCTGGGCGCTCTCGCGCTGGACACCCTGATCGTGGTGGTCTCCAGCAGCCTCCTCCGGCACCGGATCGGGCCGGGGCTGTTCCGGGCACTGCACTGGCTGACCTACGCCATGTGGCCGCTGGCATTCATCCACGCGCTCGGCAGCGGCACCGATGCGGCCACGTGGTGGATGCGGGGAGTCGATGCCGTCTGCGCGCTTGCCATTGCCGCCGCGGTGTGGTGGCGCATCTCCGACAGCTTCCACGGCCGTCCGCAGCTCGACCGAAAGGCCACCGCAGGATGACAATGACCGATTCCGCCCCCATCACCTCTGTGACCCCTCCCGAAGGGGCCCAGCGCCTGCTTCTCGCCGAAGACGCCTCCCTCGAGGCGCACCTGGCGGCATACGGCGCACTGCCCGGGCGAGTCGACCTCGTCCGGATGGTGCGCGACGCCGGGCTCACCGGGCACGGCGGCGCAGGGTTCTCCGCCGGCGCGAAGCTGGCCGGCGCCGCCCGCCGGCGAGGCGGTGTGGTGGTGGCCAACGGCGCCGAGGGCGAGCCGGCCAGCGCCAAGGACCGCGCACTGCTGCAGCTCGCGCCGCACCTGGTGCTGGACGGGCTGGTGCTCGCCGCCCGGGCGATCCGGGCCGGCTCCGCCTACGTGGCCACCGAGTCCCCGGAGACAGCGGCAGCCCTACGGGAGCAGATCGCTCTGCGCGAGCGACTGTCGGTGCGCAAGGACCGCTTCCGCATCGAGGTGGTCGAGGTTGCGGACCGGTTTATCTCCGGCGAGGAGTCGGCGCTGGTCAACGCGATCAACGGGGGCCCCGGGCTCCCGCTGGACCGGGCCGTGCCGATCTACGAGCGTGGCGTGAGCAAACGGCCCACCCTCGTGCACAACGTGGAGACCCTGGCGCACATGGCGCTGATCGCTCGGTTCGGGGCCGAGTGGTTCCGCGCCCGCGGCACCGAGGACCTGCCGGGCACCTTTCTCGCCACGGTCAGTGGCGACGTCGCCCGATCCGGCGTGCACGAGGCGGAGTACGGCGTTCCGCTGCTCGAGCTGGTCGAGGCCACCGGCGGCGCGCCGTCGGGAGTGCAGGCCGTGCTGGTCGGCGGCTTCCACGGCGCCTGGATCCCGGGCTCGAGCGTGGCATCCACCACGATGTCGCGCACCAGCCTGGCCCCGCACGGCGCGACGGTCGGTGCGGGGGTGGTGCTGGTCCTGGGGGACCGGCGGTGCGGTCTGCGCGAGAGCGCCGGAATCGCGTCGTACCTCGCCGACCAGTCGGCCGGCCAGTGTGGCCCCTGTGTGTTCGGTCTGCCCGCCCTGGCGGACGCCCTGGACAGGCTGGCTCACAAGGACCGGCGTCCGGGCGGCGACTGGAACCTGGTCGACGAGGTGGTGCGGCTGACCACGCTGGTGCGCGGCCGGGGCGCCTGCAAGCATCCGGACGGGACTGCCCGGTTCACGATGAGCACCTTGAACGCGTTCGGCCACGACATCGAGCTGCACCTGGGAGGCACCTGCTGTGCCGCGTCTGCACATTGACTGGACCCGCTGCGACGCCCACGGGTCGTGCGCAGAGCTGCTGCCCGAGCTGCTGGAGCGGGACGACTGGGGCTACCCACTGCCGCGTGCGGCTCTCGACGTCGACCGACGGCTGCTCGAGCACGCCCAGCACGCCGTGGACGCGTGCCCGCTGCTGGCGCTGCGGATCATCCGCTGAGCTGAGGGACGGCCGCCGCTAGGCCCTTGCCTCCACCCGCACCACGTCCTCCGGCTCCTTGGCCTGCTCGGTGCGCTGGGTCAGCCAGGGAACGACGACGACCGGGCCGGTGGCGTGCCGCAGGCAGTCCCGGCTGGTCGAGCCGAGCAGCCGGTCCAGCAGGAGCGGCCGGTGCTGGGTGTGGCCCACCACCAGGAAGGCGGCGTCCTGGGCCGCGCGCAGCAGCACCTGGGCAGGGAACTCCCCCCGAACCACGACCTGGGACACCGAAGGTGCCCCGTCGACGCGCTCGCGGGCCCGGGTGACCGCCCGCTCCTGCATCTGGTGGGCCCGCCGCTCGACCTGGGCTGCCAGCTCGGCGCCGTTCTCCAGGTTGAACGGGTTGTCGAAGTACCACGCGGTGACCGCTTCCACGGCACTGTGCCGGCGCACGGCTTCCTTCATGGCGAACTCCAACGCGGCCACGCTGGCCTCGGAGTCGTCCACGCCCACCACGATCACCGACGAGCGGTCATGCGTCATCACCATTGCTCCTTCTTCGGGTCCTTCGCGTTCGTCTGGGCCCGGAGCACCGCCGCCCGGGCCTGACTCGAGGCTGCCCCGCCTGCGCCGGGTGCGGATAGGGCCGGTCGTGAGGAGCGGTTCGGGACTTTGGTCATGCTCGTTCCCTTTCGGACGGCCCTAGCCGGTTCGGCCCGCCGCCACAACAGTGGGGCGGGACCGGAGAAGACCAGAGGAGCGCCGGTGAACACACAGGTCAGCACGTCCGCCGCCGCGGCGGCGGAGGTCAGCATCCCGACCATCGTCGTCGGGGTCGACGGGTCGGAGAAGAACACCCCGGCCGTGCACTGGGCGACTCGTGAGGCCGTGCACCGACACGGTCGGCTGGTGTTGGCCAGTGCCTGTGCGACGTACGCCGGGACCACGGCCGGCTACGACGGCTGGTACCCCTACGAGCAGATCGTCGAGGAGACCCGCAGCTCGCTGGAACGGATGCAGGAGCGTCTCACCCGGCAGGTGCCGGACGTGGCGGTGCACGTCACCACCGGCGGGCCGCTGCCCGCGCTGCTCGCCGAGGCGGAGGCCGGTGCGGACCTGCTGGTGGTCGGCCAACGCGGTTCCGGTGCGCTCTCCCGGGTGGTGGTGGGGAGCACGTCCATCGCCGTCGCCGGCCGTGCGCCGGTGCCGGTGGTCGTGGTCCCGGACGCCTGGACGGCCGGGACGGCCGCCGGCGGGCCGGTGGCGGTCGGGTTGGCGCTGGAGCCCGGCCGCGCGCCCGCGGGCAGCGCCACCGTGGTGCAGTTCGGGTTCGAGCGGGCCGCCGGGCTGCAGGTGGCCCTGGAGGCGGTGGTGGCCGTGGAGGTCCCGCACATGAAGGCGTGGTCCGGCGAGCAGATCGAGTCGTGGCGGCAGGCGCACGAGCAGGCCGCTGCGGAGTACCTGGCGTCCTGGCGGGAACGGTTCCCCGAGGTGAAGGTGGCCTGCCGCGCTGAGGTCGCTCAGCCCGCGTCGGCGCTGCTGGACGTGTTGGAGCCCCCGGAGGGGGAGACCCGGCCCGCCTCGGCCGGCACACCGGCCGAGGGAGCCCAGATGCTGGTGCTGGGCCGGCACACCGGACGCCACCACTTCGGCGGGTTCACCCTCGGGTCGACCGCGCGGACGGTGCTGCACTACGCACGGGTGCCCGTCGCGGTGGTGCCGGCGCCGACTGTCACCGAGACCACCCCGACGGAAGCCGAGCGGCTGCGTGGCTGAACGCGTCGTTGGGCGCCGGGACGCCGCGAGCATCGGGCGCCCGGCGGTGCCCCCCGCCGGCGCGCCGGGCCGACGGTCACTCGAAGGGCCGGGCCACGATGTCGACCGGGCATTCGGAGACCCGGAACAGTGCCCGGGCCAGCGAACCGAGGTGCTGGACCACGGGGTGCACAGCGTCACGGCGACCGAGCACCAGCAGGTCAGCCTCCCGCGACGCCTCCATCAGCACGTCGGCGGGCCGGGCGTGCAGCACGTCGACGCTCGCCTTCACCGCCGGGTGGCGCCTGCGGGCGTCGGCGAAGGCGGCCTCGACCTCCACCATCACCGCATGACGCCACTCCTCGACTGCCATCGCGTCCAGGAGCGAGCTCTGGTACACCGAGGGCAGATCCCAGGCGTGCAGCACCCGCAGCGCCGCCTGGTGCTGCTCGGCGACGTCGAAGGCATGCTCGAACAGGCCGAGTGCGCCGTGCCAGTTGCCCACGCCGACGACAACCCGGTTGATGAACCCGTCCGGCGGCTGCCACAGCTCGGGGACGAGGACCACGTCAACCGCTGCGCGGCCGGCGACCCCCCCGCTCACCGAGCCGGTGAACACCCGCTGCAGGCGGGTCAGGTCCCGCTGCTCCATGACGATCATGTGCGCGGAGCGACTCAACCGCACCAGCTGCTCGACGACTCCGCCCCGCGGCACGAGTGTCTCCAAAGGGACCCTGTCCTCGGTCAGCGCCCGCAGCCGGGTGGCGGCGTGCGCGACGAGGTGGTGACCGACGGAACCGGCCGTCTCGTAGGAGATGAGCAGGTTGTGCGGCGCCACCGGGACGTTGCCGTGGGCGACGTGCACCACCTGCAGCGGTCGGCCCGTGCGCAGCGCCTCCTGGGAGGCGAACAGCAGCGAGGACTCCTCCTCCATCGAGTCACCGATCGCAACGACGATGGGCGTCAGCTGCACGGGCACCGTACTCACCTTCCTCGACCGCAACGAGAGTTCCCGACGAGCTCCCTGTCCCCAGCGTCGGGCTCGTCCCGGTACGGCGCGAAGGGGCCAACGTCCCGGTTTGCCGTTACCCCCGGCCCTGCCCGCGAGGGACCGCCGTGCCGAGAGTGGCCATGGGCCGAGTGCGAGGAGTAGTGATGGACAGCACGTTCCACCAGACCTCCGGCTCCGAGGAGCTCGGACCCACCCCGATGGCGCGTGCTCGCGGAATGGTCGTGCTGGGGGTCGACGGGTCCCCCCGCAACCGGGCAGCGGTGGGCTGGGCCGCTCGGGAGGCTCGGCAGTCGGACATGGGCCTCATGGTGGTGGCGGTCCTGCCCCGCGGCGACGTGATGCCGCCCCTGGCACCGGCTTGGGTACAGGAGCGGGCGCTGGTCCGGGCCGCGATGGTCGAGGAGCAGGCCCGCCGGCGCACCCGCCCGCCACGTCGGGTGTTCCGACTGGCGCTGGGCAGCCCCGGGCCAGAGCTGGCCCACGCGGCGCGGCCCGGCGACCTGGTGGTCGTCGGCAAGCGCGGCGCCGGCACTCTCGAACGGATCCGGGTCGGCAGCACGTCTCTGTCGGCGGCCACCTTCGTGCGGGTCCCGCTGGCCGTGGTGCCGCACACCTGGCAGGACGCCGGCGCGGGCCCCGCCGAGGACCACGGACATGTCGTCGTCGGCGTCGACGGGAGCGGCCGACGAGGCAAGGACGGGCCGGCACTCGACTTCGCTTTCTCCCGGACGGCTCGCCAAGGTGCCGACCTACTGGTGTTCTCCGGCTGGGAGCTGCCTCCGATGCACGGCTGGTCGAGCCGGGACACGGCCGACTGGTCTCGCGAGCGGGAGGCCCGGCTGCAGGAGCTGCTCCGCCCCTGGACGGACCGGTACCCGCAGGTGCGGGTCGGGGTGCGCGCCGAGACCACGGCACCCACCCGCGGCCTCCTGGAGGCGGCCCGCGGCGCCCGGCTGATCGTCGTCGGTCGGGGCACCCGGCGCGGCCCCCTCGAGCGGCTTTCCCTGGGTGGCACGGCTCGTCGGGTCCTTCAGGAGGCGACGTGTCCGGTGGTCGTTGCGCCTCTCGTTCCTGCGACGTTCTCGCCCGAGGACGCGCTCAACCACAACGCACAGGAGTTCGTAGCATGACCAACACCCCGCAGCCCGGACGTCCCCGGCTCCCCGGCCGGCCCAGGATCGTGGTCGGCTACGCCCACACTCCGGCCGGCAGCGCCGCGCTCCGCTGGGCGGTTCTCGAGGCCCAGCGCACCGGTGCGGAGATCGAGGCCGTGCACGTCTTCGACCTCCGTCGGCGCGCCGACGCGGCACTGAGCCGTGATCCCGAGGAGCTGCGGGTAGAGGCGCGGCGCCGCGCGGAGCAGCGCGTCCGGGACGTGGTGGCCGGGCTCGGCACGCGGACCCGGGTGCGCTTCACGGCCCTGGTGGGAGACGTCGAGCAGACCCTGGCGGCGAATGCGCGGCACGCCGACCGGCTGGTGCTCGGCGAGCCCGGGCACCGGACCGACCAGTCGCTGCCCGAGCGGCTGAGTCGGCAGTGCGCCGCGCCGGTGACCGTCGTCTCGGAGAGCGGCGCCGCGCAGGAGCTGGCCGAGGGGAGCCCCCGGATCAGCTCCTGACCCTCGGCTCCTGAGGCTCGTTGGTGGACATCGGGGCAGACAGACGTGCGCGTCGGGTCTGCTGGGTCACTGCCAGGGCCACGACACCTGCTGCCCGCGCCCGCGGCGGCCCACACCTCCGCAGGCAGTCCGAACCCTCGCGCGCTCTCAGTCCTTGAGGAACGCGCGCTCGTGGGTGATCACTTCGATGTCGCCCGCGGCCGCCTCCACCAGTCGGTGCCCGAGCGCGGACAGGGCGCGGGCAGCGGCCAGCTCGTCGCCGATCTCCGGGACGTCGCGGTCGGTGGGGTTGAGCCGGGCCGTTCCGGACGCCACGAACTCGGTCCGGTCGTTGGTGCGCAGCCGTGCCTCGGCGTGGGTGCTCCCGTCGCGTTCGCCGATGAAGATCTCCACCGACCAGGTCCTCGTCATCATCGTGTCGTCCTCACAGCTCGTGCCGGCCTGTCGCCGGTGACCGCGGCACGGTGGCCACGGGGGTATCGAAGGGTCGAGCCCCGGGTCCACGATTGCGTGAACCGTGGTCCCCGGGGCCACTTCTTCATGACATCGGACCGCGTCCGTGCGGGTCAGGGTCGAAGGTCACGACCTGTGAGGGCCTCCGCGCCGGGTGAGGGCGCGGTAGAGCTCGTCGACCGCCCAGACGGCCAGGGGGAACGGCGCCAGGAAGACGAGCGTCTGCCACGGAAGTGGCGCGGTGCCGAGCAGTCGGTTGAGCGCGGGCAGGTAGACCAGCAGCGCCGTGAAGGCCACCTCGAACGCGATGCCCACGACCAGGAGCGGATTGGTGGTGACGCCCACGTCGAACAACGAGACCCGATCGGTGCGAGCCGCGAATGCGGTCCCGATCTGACAGGCCACGATCGCCGCGAACGACGCGGTCGTGGCCTCCAGGTAGACCTGGTGCAACCCGCTGCCGGGCCCGGTGGCCGCTCCGAGCACCCAGCCGCCACGGAGCAGGGTGAAGAAGTACGCCGCCATCGTCAGCCCGGCGGACAGCAGCCCGAGCAGCCCCCAGGACCGCAGCAGCATCCGCCGCGTCACCAGGTGCTCGTGGGCGGAACGCGGCGCTTGTCCCATGATGCCCGGCTCGGCCGGCTCCCGGCCGAGTGCCAGCGCGGGCACCGTCTCGGTACCCAGGTCGATCGCCAGGATCTGCACCACCGTCAGGGGCAGCGGGATCTGACCTCCGGAGAGGGCGAAGACCAGGAAGGGCACCACCTCGGGAACGGCGTGGGCGAAGATGTAGAGGATGAACTTGCGCACGTTGTCGAAGATCCGGCGACCCTCCTCGACGGCGGTGACGATCGTGGAGAAGTTGTCGTCGGTGAGCACCATCGTGGCGGCCTCCCGCGCGACGTCGGTGCCGGACAGCCCCATGGCGATGCCGATGTCGGCCTGGCGCAGCGCGGGGGCGTCGTTCACGCCGTCGCCGGTCATCGCGACGACCTCACCCTGAGCCTGCAGGTTGATCGCCACGCGCAGCTTGTTCTCCGGACTGCTCCGTGAGCAGATCACCTCGGCCGGGGCTCGGAGTAGCGCTCGCAGATGCGTCTCGGACATCTCGTCGACGTCCCGTCCGGAGACCACCCTGCTCTCCCCGGTTCCGATGCCCACCTCGTGCGCGACCTCGGCGGCAGTGCGCGGGTTGTCGCCGGTGATGACCACCACTCGCAGGCCCGCCTCGTGGCAGATGCGCACGGCCTCGGGGACCTCGGGCCGGGGCGGGTCGAGCAGGCCGACCACGCCGAGCAGGCACAGGTCCTGCTCGGCCTCCTCGCGCCTGGCCGGCCAGCGCTGGCCGGCCAGCTCGCGTCGGGCCACGGCAAGCACCCGGAGTCCCTGCTGCGTCAGGTGCCGCACGGTCTCCTCGAGCTCCAGGCGGGCAGCGGCGTCCAACGGACGGTCCGTCCCGTCGGGCCCGAGCACTCTGGTGGAGCGGTCCAGGACGGACTCCGGCGCACCCTTGACGTGCAGCACCAAGGCTGAGGCCCCGCGAGCCGGCAGCTGGTAGCGGTCCACCGTGGAGGACAGCCGCGCCGCGGCCCGGAACGCGTAGACGTGCAGCCGTCGCACCGGCGGGACACCGCCGGACATCCGGTGCACGGCCTCGACGAGCGCCACCTCGGTCGGGTCGGTGGACGCGGCGCTGCCGTCGCCTGTGGTGACCGCACAGGCGGCGAGTGCGTCGCGGAACGCCCGAACCGCGGGGTCGTCGGCGGCGCGGGGATCGAGGTCGGCCGGCCGGCCGGCGACCACCACCGCGACCGGGGTCATCTTGTTCCTGGTGAGGGTCCCCGTCTTGTCCGTGCACACCACCGTCGTGGACCCGAGCGTCTGGACCGCCGACAGCCGCTTGACCACCGCCCCGCGAGCCGCCAGGTGCCGCACGCCCATGGCCAGCGCGAGGGTGATGGTGGGCAGCAGCCCCTCGGGGACGTTGGCCACCAGCAGGCCGATGGCGAACAGGAATGCCGCCGTGAAGTCCAACCCGGCGGCCACCCCGAGTGGTAGGAACGCGAGCCCGATCAGTGTGGCCACGCCGGCGATGAGCAGGGTGACCCGGCGAACCTGACGTTCCAGAGGGCTCGGCTGTCCTGGCTCGGCCTGGGAGAGCGCCGCGATCCGGCCCAGCTCCGTGCGGTCGCCGGTCGCGTAGACCACCGCCCGGCAGGTGCCCGAGGTGCAGCTGGTCCCGCTGAAGAGGAGATCGGTGGCCTCCAGAAGCGGCACCGCCTTCGCCACCGGCTCGCTGGTCCTGGCCGCGGTGGCGGACTCGCCGGTCAGGGTGGAAAGGTCGACCTCCACCTCACCGCTCAGGATCCGGGCATCAGCGCTGATCCGCTGGCCCTCGCTGACGACGAGGACGTCACCGGGCACCAGCCGGGCGGCCTCGACCGTGGTGGCGACCCCGTCGCGCAGCACCGTGCACTGGGGAGGGAGGTATCCCTGCAGTGCCTCCACCGACCGCTCCGCCTGCCGCTCCTGCAGAATCGCGAACAGCGCGTTGAGCACCACCACCGCGAGGATCGTCCAGCCCAGCACGGTGCTGCCCGACACGAACGCCAGCACGGCGGCCAGCTCGAGCAGCACCGCCAGTGGTTGTGTGAACTGGGCGCTCACCGAGCGCCACCACGGCCGCCCGGGACGGCGGGTCAACAGGTTGGGGCCCCACTGCAACAGCCTCCGGGCCGCCTCCTGCTCCGAGAGGCCGCTGCGTCGGGTGCGCAGCTGGCGGAGCACCGGGTCGGTAGGGCCCTCCAGCTCGAGCCGCGGGAGCGCGGTCACGCCCGGGTGGTCGCCGCTCCAACCGCTCTGCTGCGTCATCGACGTTCCGGGTCAGCCCGGAGGCGGCGGCGTGCGGCGCGAGGGCGGCCGCATCAGCGCCGCCACCAGCACGACGACGGCCAGCACCAGGAGCACGCCCCCGGTGGTGAGCAGCGTGACGAACAGCCAGCCGGCCGCCGGCACGGTGGCGCCGACGCGGACATCGGCCGCGACGCCTCGGCTGCCGTCCTGGTTCATCACCACCAGGGTCCAGTCGCCCTGCCGCAACGGCCAGGTGATGGTCTGCGTCCCCTGCCCCGTCGCTGACGCCGACCAGATCCCGGCAGCGGCGGGCGCGCGCGACGGCGCGTGACCGGGGTGGTACCGGTAGTCGGCTTGGCGGCCGCCCCCGCCGGGATCGAGAACCGTGGACCGGGCCACACCGGACAGATAGGCGGCCACTCGGTCCGAACGGGCCACTCCGATGAACACGGGCCGGGTGCCCAAGGCGTGCACCCACGCCTTGGCGTTCCCGAGCAGTGCGTGCGGGAGCTGGGATGAGGGCGGCGCCTGGAGCTGCACCCGCGGCGAGACCAGGGCGGACCCCGGGGATCGCAGACCGGCCGCCGGGGACATCAGGTAGCCCTGGCTGTCGCGCAGTGTCCGGTCCGCGATGCCCAGGACGGTGCCGGAGACCAGTAGACCGCAGGACACCAGCGCAACGAGGGATCCGAGGACGACGGCGAGCACCCTTCCGGCTCCCCACTGCGACTCCGCCGTCGCCGCCGTCGCCGCCGTCGCCGCCGTCGCTGACGTCGACGCCGGCCCGGGCAGCGGCGCGGATCCCTCGAAGGGGTCACCGCTCCCCATCGGCACCGCCAGCCGGTGCGCCCCTGGGTCGTTGCCCCCCATGTCCAGCCGGAAGGGAGGGTACTCGTCGGTCATCAGCGAGACGTATGCCGCCACCCGCAGCACCCAGCGGTTCATGCCGAGCACCATGTCGAAGATGGACTGCGGATACCTGCCTGTGAACAGCAGCACGACGGCTGCCACCAGCACGAACAGCCCGATCAGCCCGCCACCGGGAGTGCTCCACCGGGCGTCCTGGCCGGAGGACAGGTACCAGCCTCCGCCGAGGAAGACCGCGAGCACCAGGTAGTGCGGGATCGCCAGCAGCCACCACTTCACCAGGGCCAGGCCCCGTGACAGCCGTGCGGGGTAGGCCACCTCGAGGTGCGCCGGGTAGTCGGTCCGCTCGGCCAGCGTGAACGGCGGGTACTGGTCGGTGCCCAGGCCACCGTAGGCGTAGTAGGTGACCCGCCAGCTCCAGCGCAGCACCCCGACGTTGAAGTCGAAGATCGTGCGCGGGTACCGGCCGGTGGCCAGGATCGCGACGAACGCCACCATGCTCAGCACCACGAACGCCAGCCACAAGAACACCAGGATCACGTAGTGAGGGACGAGCAACAGCCACTTGACCAGCCAGAGCCAGCGGCTCAGCCCGGGCTGCAGATCAGCGTCCACCCGCACCGGGTAGCTGCTCGTGCTCATGAGTGCTCCTGACCCGGCGGGTGGAGCCGCTTCGGCCCCACCCGCCATGGTTCTCAGCCGGCGCGCTGCACCGGGATCTTGGTCGCCTCCGTGGAGACCGCGCCCACAGGCACGCGCACCTCGAGGACTCCCGCGTCGTACTTCGCGGACACGTCGTCCTTCTTGGCGCCGGCCGGCAGCCTCAGGCTGCGGGTGAACGACCCGTAACGGAACTCGCTGTGGTTCTTGTCCCGCTCCTCCTCGTTGCGCTCGCCGTGAATCGTCAGCAGCTCACCCTCGATGCTGACGTCGACATCCTTGTCGGGGTCGATGCCCGGCATCTCCGCGCGCACCACGTAGTCCTTGCCGTCCATGTAGTCCTCGACACGGATGAGGTCGCGCATGGTCGCGAACCCCAACGTCGGCGACGACTCCAACCAGTCCAGCAGCTCACTCACCGGGCTGCCCGCGCGTCGCGCAAGTGTGCTCATCTGTCCTCCTCAGCAGTGCCGTTAGTGCTCTCCGCGCCATGCTCACCCCGCCCGCACCGGAGGCACAGGGCCAGAAGTCCGTCGTTGGCGGCCGGAAGTCGACTCGTCCCGCCTGACCAGCGACCGCCACCCTCGGGACTTCCTGCCCTTCGCGGGGCGGCGCGGAAGCGGTGTGATGGTGAGGAGTCCGATATGCGCGTTCGACGAAACCTGAGGAGACGCCATGCATGCCAAGGTGGGGGATCGACTGGTGATCCGGAGCCTGCACCTCGACGGGCCGGTCAGGGACGCCGAGATCCTCGAAGTCCGTGGCCCGGACGGGACGCCGCCCTACCTGGTGCGTTGGTCCGACACCGGGCACGAAGCGTTCTTCTTCCCCGGCCCCGACGCCTACGTCGAGCACTTCGAGGCGCACCCGGCAACGTCCGACAGTGGCCACGGGAAGCGCTGAGGAGAGCGTGCCCCCCGACCGTCTGCACCTGGTGCCGACGGCTTCGAGTGCTACCACCTCGTCCGCCGGTCTCACGACCGTGGAGGCTGAACGGCGGCTGACCGAGTGGGGACCGAACGAGATCCCGGTTGCCCACGAGTCGCGCCTGCCGGCTCGGGTGCTGGCTCAGCTGCGGGACCCGATGCTGCTCCTCTTGATGCTGGCGGGCGGGGTCACCGCGGTCACGCGCGACCTGTCCGACGGCATCATCATTGCCACGGTGATCGTGCTCAACACCACTCTCGGGGTGGTCCAGGAGTGGCGGGCCTCACGCGCGGTTCACCAGCTGGACCGGCTCGCTGCGCCCTGGGCGGTGGTGGTCCGGGACGGGCACCGCGGCCAGGTATGGGCCCGCGATGTGGTGCCCGGGGACCGCCTGGCGGTGGAGGCCGGCGACATCGTCGCCGCCGACGGTGTCCTCGAGGAAGCGCACAGCCTGCAGGTCGACGAGTCCGCCATCACCGGGGAGTCGGTGCCCCGCGACTGCGTGGCCGGGGAAGAGCTCGAGGCGGGCACTGTCGTCACCCGGGGACGCGGCGATGCGGTCGTCACCCGCACCGGCGCGCGCAGCGGGCTCGGGCGCATCGCCGCGGTGGTAGCGGCAGCTCCGCTGCGGCGGACACCGTTGCAGCAGCGGCTGGGGCGCCTCAGCGCGGAGCTCGTGCTGCTGGTGGTCGTGCTGGCCACCGTCGTACTTCTCCTCGGCCTGCTGCGCGGCCGGTCGTTGGCGGAGATGGTGCTGGTCGCGGTCAGCCTGTCGGTCGCAGCGGTTCCGGAGTCGCTCCCGGCGGTGGCCTCGATCGCCCTCGCGTTGGGCGCGCACCGGATGGCGAGCCGCCACGCTGTGGTGCGGCGGCTGCCCGCTGTGGAGACCCTCGGCTCGGTGACCGTGCTGGCGTCGGACAAGACCGGCACCCTGACGAAGGGGCGGATGTCGGTCGAGCGACTCTGGCTGCCTTCGGTCGGAGAAGTTGGCTGGCGCGACGCCGACCTGTCCGGGACGGTGGACGCCCCTGGGCTGGACTCTCTGCTCCGGGACATGGCTCTGTGCAACGACGCCTACCCGCGCGCCACCGGAGCCGGCGACGGGGAGAGGGCCCCCGGCGACCCCGTCGAGCAGGCGATGCTCGCCGCGTGCGAGAACGGCGGACTCGACGTGGAGCAGGCACGTGCCCGGTGGCCCCGGGTGGCCGAACGACCCTTCGACCCGGCGACCCGGCGGATGGTCACCGTTCACCGCGCCGCGGCCGGAGAGCGGCTGCTGGTGTGCAAAGGTGCGCCGGAGGCGGTCATCGGGCTGCTCGACGACACGGACGAACGGCTCACCGAGGTGCGGGCTGCCGCGACGTCGCTGATGGAGACCGGCCACCGGGTCCTCATGGTCGGGGACCGAGAGTCCGCGGCCGCCCCCTTGGACCTCGACGAGGGAGGGCTACGCATCGTCGGCCTGGTCGCGATGAGCGACCCACCGAGGGAGAGCGCAAAGGGTGTGGTGCGGGCTCTGCGGGACGCCGGCATCCGACTGGTGCTGGTGACCGGGGACCACGGTGGCACGGCGCGCGCGGTCGCTTCCCGGCTCGGCATTCTTCGTGGCGGCGCCGCCGTGGTGGAGGGTCGGCAGCTCGACGAGGTGCTGGGCAGGGGCGACGTCGAGGACGTCGGCGTCTTCGCCAGGGTCAGGCCGGAGCAGAAGGTCGCCATCGTGGCTCATCTGCAGCAGCACGGCGAGGTCGTGGCGGTCACCGGTGACGGCGTGAACGACGCCCCGGCGCTGCGCACCGCCGACATCGGCGTCTCGATGGGGCGGTCGGGCAGCGAGGTCGCCCGGCAGGCCGCTGCTCTGGTGCTCGCCGACGACGAGCTGCGTACGGTCGTCGCCGCGGTGGAGGAGGGCCGGCGGGTGTATGCGAACATCCGCACCTTCCTTCGGTACGCGCTGGCCGGCGGAATGGCCGAAGTGGGCGTCATGCTGGCCGGGCCCTTCCTCGGACTGGTCATCCCGCTGCTGCCGGCCCAGATCCTGTGGATCAACATGCTCACGCACGGTCTCCCCGGGGTGGCCTTCAGCGGAGAGCCGCTGGACCGGCGGCTGATGAAGCGCCCGTCGCGCTCGCCCCAGGAGTCCATCCTCGGCCAGGGGCTCGTGGCGCAGATCGGATGGGGAGCAGCAGCGATCACGGTGGTGTCGCTGGCCGCCGCGGTCCTGGCGCCGCGGCTGGAGGCTCATGCGCAGACGTGCGTGTTCCTCACCCTGGGCTTCGGGCAGCTCACGGTAGCGCTGGCGTTGCGGGCCCGGGTGGGACGTCGCACCTGGCGGCAGCGGGGGCTGGAGGCCGCGGTCGGCGCGAGCGTGGCGCTCCAGCTGCTCGGCGCCTACGCGCCGGCGCTGAACGAGCTGCTCGGCACCCGGCCGGTTCCCGCTCCGGCGCTGGCCGTGACGGTCGGGCTGGCAGTGCTTCCGGGCGCGCTCGTGAGGGCCACCGTGCTCAGGCGGGATCACGCACCAGCACCTCGCTGAGCGGCCGGCGTGGCGTCGGGGGCAGCTCCGCCCGCCCCACCGGCGGCCAGCCGGTCCGCAGCAGGATCTGGGGATGGGCCAGCCCGCCGAGGATGCTCTGCATCACTTCGTGCCGGGTCTCCTCGACCTCCAACGCCTGGCTGAGCGGCACCACGGCGAGCTGCTCCTCGGTGGCACGCAGCCAGACCGCGCTCATCGCCTCGCCTGCCCGGATGCAGGACATGGGGTCGTCGGAGCGGGTGCACACCAGGAGCATCGCGTCGGCGGCGGCCTGGTACGCGGGCGCCGTGTCGACCAGCGTGCCCGAGGGGAACCGGCGGGACAGCCCGTCGTCCTGCTGTGCGGTCGAGGCGCGGCTGGGCAGCACCTCCGGCGTCAGGCCGTCCCTGCCGGATCGCACCCAGCTCTCGAGCTCGCTCAGGTAGCCGGGGTCCTGCCGCTGCAGGTGGTCGGCGCGCGCGGTCAGCAGACGCAGACGCGACCGGACGCTCTCCCCGCCGACCGGCAGCACCTGTGCCCCCCACTGTGCGCCGGCGGCCGCGAGGCTGTGCAGCCGTTCCGATGGCACGGGCCAGGAGGTGAACCGCCGGCGATCGGTCTGTCGAGCGCGGACCGAGCGGAGCACAGCGGCGCCGTGGGCGGGCCGCGTCGCGGGGGAGAAGGTGACCGTCGCGACCTGCGCCGGCTGCCCTGGGTCGGGCAGCCGGCGCACCCGGGCCGGCCAGCCCATGGCCGCAGCCGTCACCTGGAGGTGATGGAGAACCGCGCCGCAGCTGAGCAGGAGGTCGCGACCGTCGGGGTCGGCGTGCTTGAGCTGGCGGGAATAGTCGGCCACCAGCTCGAGCCGGCCGTCCCGGAGGCGCCACAGCCAGGGTTGCGTGTTGTGCACGCTCGGTGCCCGGCAGGCCAGGCCGAGGATCTCCTTCAACGGAGGTTGGGCGCCGGAGCGGCTGGATGCGGTCGGACTCGGCGCCGCGGGTCGTATCACTCGCCCTCCTTGGCGTGCGAAGACGCTGTTGCCACGCTGCCCACCGCCGACCGCGCTCGATAGGGCCTAAGTCCCCGGGCCACCGTGACGAACGCACCTTGGAAGGTGCTGCCGGCAGGGACAAGTCTGGCGACAGCGAGGACTGCCCTATGAAGTGCCCTACGGGGTGCACCGTGACTGGTCAGTCACGCGCTCGGAGGACTGGAGGGCGAATGGCCGGGTGGACGCCGGGCGCCGGTCCGTTCGCGGCAGTTCAGGAGACCCACAGTGGGGTGGTGACGCTGGTCGGGGACCGCGCGTACAAGGTCAAGAAGCCGGTGAGCCTCGGTTTCCTGGACTTCTCCTCGGCGGCGGAGAGGGAGCGGGTCTGCCGTCGTGAGGTGGAGCTCAACCGCCGGTTGAGCCCTGACGTCTACCTCGGGGTGGGTCGCTTCGAGCAACCCGATGGGTGTGTGGAGCCGGTGGTGGTCATGCGGCGCATGCCGGCGGACCGACGGCTGTCCACACTCGTGCGCCAAGGGGCGCCGGTCGATGCGGACCTGCGCGAGGTGGCCCACCGGCTGGCAGCCTTCCACTCGCGGTCCGTGCGGCGAACGGAGGTGGACGTCGAAGGCGGCCTCGAGGCGCTGCGCACCCGGTGGACGGACAGTTTTGCGCAGGTGAGGCCCTTCCACGGGACCGTCCTGGACCCCGACGAGGTGCTCGACATCGAGAGGCTGACCCTGCGGTTCCTGGCCGGCCGCGGTCCACTGCTGGAGACGCGGGTCCGACAAGGCTGCATCGTCGACGGCCACGGTGACCTGATCGCGGAGGACATCTTCTGCCTTTCCGACGGCCCCCGGGTGCTGGACTGCCTGGAGTTCGACGACCGGTTGCGCTACCTGGACCGCGTCGACGACGCCGCGTTCCTGGCCATGGACCTCGAACGCCTGGGGGCTCAGGACGTGGCGGACCGGTTCTTGGGCTGGTACCTGGAGCTGGCCGGGGACCGGGCGCCGACGGCACTGCTGCACCATTACATCGCCTACCGGGCATTCGTGCGGGTCAAGGTGGCCTGCCTGCGCTTCGCGCAGGGTGGTTCCGACGCCGCCACGGAAGCGCGGTTGCTGGCGGCGCTGGCTCGTCAGCACCTGGTGGACAGCACCGTGACCCTGGTGATGGTCGGTGGTCTCCCGGGAACGGGCAAGTCGACGCTGGCGGGTGCGCTCGCCGACCGGTTCGGGATGGTCGTGCTGCGCAGCGACCGGGTGCGCAAGGAGCTCGCCGGTCTGGACCCGGACAGCAGCGCGGCGGCCGGTTACCGCGAGGGGCTCTATGCCGAGGAGTGGAGCCGGCGCACCTACGCCGAGCTGCTGCATCGGGCCGAGACGTTGCTCGGCATGGGGGAGTCGGTCGTGGTGGACGCGTCCTGGACGGGGGCTGAGCCACGGGCCGAGGCAAGGGCTCTCGCCGATCGATGCCCCGCCGACCTCGTCGAGATCCGGTGCCTGGCGCCCCCCCAGGTGGCCGACGCGCGCATGGCAGGCCGCCGCGGCCCCTCCGACGCGGATGCCGCGACGGCCGCCCGGATGGCCCGGGACACGGCTCCGTGGCCCGAAGCGACACCGGTCGACACCGCCGTGCCGCTCGCGTCCACGCTGACGGCGGCGACCTCGCTCTTCGGTCGTCGTCAGCCGCCGCTCACCCGACGCGGACGTCCCTGATCGTGACCGCGACCACCCCGGGAACCGTGGATGTGGCGGTCTCGGCCAGAGCCCGCTCCTTGGCGCCGGCCGGGCCGGTCACGGTCACGACCCCGTCGCGGACGTCCGCGAGCCAGTCGACACCCAGGCTGTGGAACAGCGCGTCGACCTCCTGCTCGACCACCTCGTCACTGCGTGCCAGGACGCGCACGATGTCGCGCCGGCTGATCACCCCGATCACGCGGTGGTGCTCGTCGATCACGGGCAGGCTCTTCACTGCGGTGCCGGTCATCAGGTTCGCCGCCTCGGCGAGGTCGGTATCCCCGGTCACCGTCACTGTCTGGTGGTTCATCACCTCCACGACGGCGTGAGGAGGGAGGACCGTCGGGCCGCGCTGCTGGGGAATCATGTGCGTGCGGACGTCCGGCTTGACCACCTCCCGGATCAGGTCCGCCTCGGTGACCACGCCCACGATGAGCCCGCCGGGAGAGACCACCGGCAGCATGGTGATCGAGTGCCGGTCGAGCAGGGCCAGAGCGTCCTTCACCGGGGTGCTCGCCCGCACCGTGATGGGCTCTCTGGTCATCACCTCACGCACCAGCATGGTCGACCTCCTCGGAGTCGTTGTGCACCGTGTCCTCCTGCGCGCCGGGCCGCACGGGAATGACGGCCACGGGGTGCTCGGCGGTATGCAGGAAGGCGCGGGTGGTCGACCCGAGCAGAGTACCGCGCAGGTTCCCGCCGGTGTGCCGGCCCAGCACGGTCAGCTGGGCGACTGCGGCGGAGTCGATCAGGGCCTGGCGGGGCGTCTCGGCGACGCAGCGCGGCACGACCTCGACGTCAGGGAACGCGTTGCGCCACGGCTGGAGTCTCGCCTCGAGAGCCTCCTGGTAGCGGCCACGGCAGGCGTCCACGTCCTGGGAGGACCAGCCGGTCAGCACCGGGATCTCGAACGCGTGCACCACGATCAGAGGAACCCGCATCTGTGCGGCCCGGTCGAAGGCGAACTCCAGGACGAGCCGGTCCGGGTCCGCCACCCGGCCCACATCGGTGCGGGGCGGGGGCCGCCGTGAGTCGACCCCGACCACCAGTGGGGCCGAGGACATGCTGGGCTGCAGCCACTGTTCGGGCGCCACCACGACGGGCACCGGGCACCGTCCGGCGACGGCCATCGAGGTGCTGCCCAGCAGCCGCCGCTGCATGCCGCCGTAACCGCGCCGGCCGACGACCAGCATGCAGCCCTGTGCCGCGGCGTCGACGAGCACGTCGACCGGGGACCCGAAGCGTGCTTCGTACTCCAGGTCGGACAGGGTCAACCGCCGGGCGACCCCGGCGAGGTCGCTGCGCAGCGAGGCGCCGTCGCCACCGGCGGCTGCCTCGTTGGGATAGGCGCTGACGAGAGAGAGTGGACGGCCGGTGCGCTCGGCTTCCTCCGCGGCCCACAGCACCGCGCTGGTGCTTCGGCCTCCCGGGTCGACACCGACGACGATCGGTCTCTCCGCCTCGGGTCGGTCCCGAGAAGTCCGCGCGGCAACGCCCGGCGACGTGACCGGAGATGTCACCGGGGATGTCACCGGGGATGTGCCCGGGGATGTGCCCGGGGATGTGCCCGGGGGAACGCTGGATCGGGTGCCCACGGTCCCTCCTGCGTCGGATCGGTTCTCGTCTCGAGAATGGGCCGGCGCGGTCGCCGGGGGAAGAGGCGAGCGTACCCGCGCGACGGGGCCAAGGTCCCGGGTCACGGCTGCGCACGCCCCGCAGGCGGTTCAGCCGGGCGGACCAGCACCTTGGCGTCGACGCACCTCGGGCCGTCGTTGGTGACGATGACGGGGTTCAGGTCCATCTCCACGACGTCGGGCCGGTCCAGCGCCAGGTCCGCCACGGCGCGCACCAGGTCGACCAGCGCCTCCTTGTCCAGCGGCGGGCTGCCGCGGAACCCGCTCAGCAAGGGCCAGGTCCGCAACGACTCCAGCGCAGTGCGGATGTCGGCGCGTCCCAACGGCGGCATCAGGTAGGTCTGGTCGCCCCACAGGTCGAGCTGAACGCCGCCGCTGGCCACCATGACCAGGGGCCCGAACCGGGCGTCCCGGACCACGCCCACGGCGAACTCCGGTCCGGACAGCTGCTGCTGCACCAGCACCGGTGAGCCGCGCCCGGTGATCCCCTGCACCCCGCGGACCGCGGCGAACAGCTCGCGCCGGGTGCGCACCCCGGTGCGCACGAGGTTGTCCTCGGTCTTGTGCACGATGCCCGGGTCGGCCGTCTTCACCACCACTGGGAAACCGAGCTCGTGGGCGGCGACGGCCGCGTCGCGGGCGGAGCTGACCAACCGCCACGGGGCGGAGCCGATCCCGGCCTCGGACAACAGCTCGGACGCCTCGGGGGAGGTGAGCCAGCGGCCGGTGGCCTGGCTGGCACCCTCCTGCTCGACGCGGGAGAAGTCAGCCGGTCGCGGGACCGGGATGGGGGTGTCCGCGTTGTGCAGCCAGGTCACGTAGCGGACCGCGTGCCTGAGCGCACGCACGGCCGACTCGTTGCTGGAGAACCGGGTGGTACGTCGGCCGTGGCCGAGTGCCACGCCGCTCAGCACGGCCATCAGGGGCAGCTCGGGACCGGCTGCGGCCGCCTGCTCCACGGCCACCTCGATGCCAGCCATGTCGGTCACCGCGGTGGCCGCCACGCTGACCAGGACGCCGTCCACCTCGCCGCTGGCGGTGAGCAGGGAGAGCGCGGCGGCGTACTGCGTCGGACCCGCACCGGCACCGAGGTCGATCGGGTTGGACTCGCCGGCCACACCTGGCACCGCCTTCGCCAGGGCTGACCGTGTGGTGGCGCTCAGCTCCGGGACCTCCAGGCCCCACCGGTGGGCCGCGTCCGCGGCGATGATGCCCAGACCACCGGCATTGCCGATGATGCCGAGTCGGGGGCCACGGGGGAGCGGCTGCCCGGTGAGCAGCGCGGCGGTGTCCACCAGGTCTTGGATGTCGTCGACGTCCACCACCCCGGCTGCCCGGAACAGTGCCTGGATCGCGCGGGCCGGAGTGGCCGACGCAGCCGTGTGCGAGGCCCCGGCCCGGGTACCGGCTGCCGAGCTCCCCCCGAAGACGGCGAGCAGCGGCTTGCGCCGGCCCAGCGTGGCAGCGAGACGGGCGAACTTGCGGGGGTTGTGGAACGACTCCAGGTAGAGCGCCACCGCCCGGATCTCCGGATCGTCGGTCCATGCGGCGAGCAGGTCGTTGCCGGACACGTCCGCCTTGTTGCCGAGGGACAGGAAGCAGGCCACCCCTGTGCCACGGGCGTCGGCGGCTTCGAGCAGCGCCAGTCCCACGCCGCCGGACTGCGATCCGATCGCGAGCGCTCCCGGCTGCGGCCGGGTCCGGCCGAACGTCGCCTCCAGTCGGGTGCCCCGCAGGTGGCTGACCACGCCGAAGCAGTTCGGGCCGACAAGCCGCATTCCGTGGTCATGCGCCACCCGGGCCATCCGGTGCTCGGCCTCCTGGCCCGCGGGCCCGCGCTCTCCCAGCCCTGCGGTGAGGACCACACAGGTGCGCACCCCCCGTTCGGCACAAGCGCGGACCGCGTCCTCTACCGCCGGACCGGGGAGGGCGACCACCACCAGGTCCAGGTCGGGTGGCAGCAGTCCCGGCTCGGCCACGCAGGACACTCCCGGCAGGGACAGGTCGTGATGTCCGAGGGCGTACAAGGCCCCGGCGAACCCGCCGCGCTGGATGCTGTCGAGCACCGTGCGGCCGATCTTGTTCGGGTCGCGGCTGACACCGAGGACCGCGACGGACCCGGGCGCGAACAGGGGTTCCAGGGAGCGGCGCTCCGCCTGCCGCTCCCGGGCGTCGGTGGCGGTCACGGTCTCGGCGCTGGCGTGCAGGTCGAGGCTCAGCGTGACCACGCCGTGCTCGTGCTGCTCGCTGAACCCGAAGCCGGCGTCGTGGAAGACCCGCAGCATCGGCAGGTTGTCGGTGAGCACATCGGCCACGAACGTGGTCACTCCCCACTGCGGGGCCCAGGCCGCGAGCCGCTCCAGCAGCGCGGTCGCGATGCCCACGCCGTGCAGGCGCTCGTCGACGAAGAAGGCCACCTCCGCGGACAGGCCTTCCCCAGGGGCAGGCGGGTCCTGACCGATGCTGGCAGTCGCCACGCCGGCCACGTGTCCTGAACGCACCGCCACCAAGGAGTGCACGTCCGTCGCGGACCGGCAGATGACGTCGACGAATGCCTCCGCGGACGCGCGGCTGAGTGAGAAGAACCGCAAGTAGATGCTCTCGTCGGAGGCACGGCGGTGAAGTGCCGCCACCTCGTCACGGTCGCCAGTCCCGGGGGTGCGGATCAGTGCGCTGGTCCCATCGGCGAGCAGCACGTAGACGGGCTCGAACCGCGGATGACCGCCGACGGCGCGCTCCGGTATCTCGGTCATATCTGTCTTTGTCATGAGGCACCCGTGGTGATCGGCGACGTCTGCCCCATCAGCGTGCAAGTCGGACGATGGCCCGGGCCAGCATCCAGCGTCAGCACCCCGCGGGACCAAAGTCCCTGGTCGACAGGGGAGTACGGCCCGTGGACGAGGGGGCACCACACCGGTCGTTGCTACGATGGCGGTGTCGTTGGTCGAGCAGAAGAGGCGCTATGGACTTCGAGCCGGCTGAGGGCGGGAACGCCGGTCTTGGCCCATCTGCGGCACTGGCACCACTGTCCGGCGCCGGCCTCGAGGAGCTCCTGCGGGAGCTGCTCCAGCGCGCGGACGCCGTGGTGGACGACCAGCGGCGGCTGCGTCTGCTGCTCGACGCCGTGGTCGGGATCGCGGGGGAGCTGTCGCTGGACAGCCTGCTCCGTCGCATCGTCGACGCGGCCGCAGAGCTCGTGGATGCGAAGTACGTTGCGCTCGGCGTGCTGGGGGCGGGCCCGGAGAAGCGGCTGCAGTCCTTCGTCACGCGCGGCGTCAGCGACGAGCAGCGTGCCCGGATCGGCGAGCTCCCCCACGGCCGCGGCCTGCTCGGGCTGATCATCGACCGGCCCGAGCCGCTGCGCCTGCACGACATCGCCGCCCACCCCGCGTCGTTCGGATTCCCACCAGAGCACCCACCGATGCGCTCACTCCTCGGCGTGCCGATCCGGATCCGGGACAAGGTGTTCGGCAACCTGTACCTGACCGAGCGGTCCAACGGTGAGGACTTCACCGAGCATGACGAGGCGATCGTCGTGGCGTTGGCCGCCGCCGCCGGGGTGGTCATCGAGAACGCCCGGCTGTACGCCGATGGGGTGCGGCGGGAGCGCTGGCTGGAGGCGACCGCGGAGATCACCGCCGAGATCACGGCAAGCCTGCTGGGGCCGGTGTCCCGGGACGAGGCGCTGCAGACTGTCGCCGACCGTGCCCGCGAGATCGCGGGCGCCGACCTGGGCTGCGTGGCCCTGCGCAGCGGCAGCGAAGACCTGGAGGTCCAGATCGTCTCCGTGGCACCGGGGGTGACGAGGCCGAACGTCAACGTCTTCCTGGAGACCTCGCTGGCCGGGATGGTCGTGGACACCGGCGACCCGTTGGTTGTCGAGGACGTCTCCCGGGACTCCCGGGTGGACGGGGAGGACGCGGCCGACTGGCCGGCAGTGGGACCGGCCATCCTGGTGCCGCTGAGCACCGCCGACGGGGTGGAGGGAGTGCTCACCCTCGGGTGGCTCCAGGAGAACGCGGCGTCGTTCCACGACGTCGACGTGGAGCTGCCGCAGCGGTTCGCGGAGCAGGCAGCCCTGGCGCTGCAGGTCGAGCGAGCCCGACGGGACAAGGAACGGCTGGCCGTCTTCGAGGACCGCGACCGCATCGGCCGCGACCTGCACG
Organism: uncultured Actinomycetota bacterium; assembly: GCA_963839365.1. GTDB lineage: Bacteria > Actinomycetota > Actinomycetes > Propionibacteriales > Nocardioidaceae > DASSKA01. The sequence goes on along the minus strand of CAWIUT010000009.1, from coordinate 65,841 downwards.
ACCTGGTGATCCAGCGACTGTTCGCCATCGGACTGAGCCTGGAGAACACCGTGCGCCGGGTGGAGAAGCCGGACGTCGCGCAACGGGTGGCCGCTGCCGTCGACGACATCGACTCCACCATCAAGGACATCCGCCGGTCGATCTTCGCACTCAGCGCGGCGCACGAGTCGCCGGACCTTCGCCGGACGGTCAACGAGATCGTCGAGCGCGCGGCCGAGTCGCTGAGCTTCATGCCGACGTTGCGCTTCGTCGGTCCGGTCAACGCCGGTGTCGGGAACGAGGTGGCCCCTGAGCTGCTCGCCGTGCTCGGCGAGTCGCTGTCGAACGTCGTACGTCATGCCGCGGCCGACCGGGTGGACGTGCTGCTCCAGATCGGCGACACGGTGGCGCTCACCGTCAGCGACAACGGCAAGGGGATCTCCAGCGACACGCGTCGCAGCGGCCTGCAGAACATGCGTGAGCGCGCGGAGAAGCTGGGCGGCTGCTGCCGCATCGAGTCCGCCCCGGGCGCCGGCACCACCGTGCACTGGGAGGTTCCCGGCCGGTGAGCGGCCGGTGAGCGGCCAGGCCGGAAGGCCACCACGAGCGGGACGAAAGTCCTTCGAGAGGTGGCTTTGGGGCCTGTGTCCGGGTCTGCGGGCGGACTAGTCTGTGGGGCGTGACCGCTTCCTCTGAAGAGAAAACCACCATCCGCGTCTTCCTGCTCGACGACCACGAGATCGTGCGCCGCGGGCTCAAGGAGCTCCTCGAGAGCGAGGGCGACATCGAGGTGGTCGGAGAGTCCGGGCTGGCCCAGGAGGCCGCCCGGCGCATCCCAGCCCTGCGCCCCGACGTGGCGGTGCTGGACGGACGGCTCCCTGACGGTTCGGGCATCGACGTGTGCCGGGAGATCCGTTCTGCGCACCCCGAGATCGCTGCCTTGATCCTCACCTCGTTCGACGACGACGAGGCGCTGTTCTCCGCGATCATGGCCGGCGCGTCGGGTTACGTGCTCAAGCAGGTGCGCGGCAACGACCTGCTCGAGACCGTGCGCCGGGTTGCGGCCGGTCAGTCGACCCTGGACCCGGCGGTCACCCAGCAGGTGCTGGACCGGCTGCGGCGCGGCCCGGAGGAGGACCCCGCGTTGGCCCCGCTGACTGCGCAGGAGCGGCGGCTGCTCGAGCTGATCGGTGAGGGAATGACCAACCGGCAGATCGCGGAGGCGATGTTCCTGGCCGAGAAGACGGTGAAGAACTACGTCTCGGCGATGCTGGCCAAGCTCGGGCTCGAGCGACGGACCCAGGCAGCCGTGTTCGCGGCCAAACACCTGAACACCTGACGCGATGGCCGCGCCGATCACCGGTCGCCCGCTCGACGAGAAGGCGCTGGACCGCATCCACGCGTGGTGGCGCACGGCGAACTACCTGTCGGTGGGCCAGATCTACCTGATGGGGAACCCGCTGCTGCGGGAGCCGCTGCGGCCGGAGCACGTCAAACCCCGGCTGCTGGGTCACTGGGGGACGACACCCGGGCTGACGTTCATCTACGCCCACCTCAACCGCGTCATCATGGCCCGGGACCTGGACATGATGTATGTCATCGGGCCCGGTCACGGCGGCCCCGCGATGGTCGCCGCCGCCTGGTTGGACGGCACCTACAGCGAGATCTACGCCGACATCGGGCAGGACGAGGAGGGCCTGCTGAGGTTGTTCCGGCAGTTCTCCTTCCCGGGCGGGATCCCCAGCCATGTGGCGCCCGAGACTCCCGGCTCGATCCACGAGGGCGGCGAGCTGGGGTATGCACTGTCGCACGCCTACGGCGCCGCCTTCGACAACCCGGACCTGGTGGTGGCCGCGATCGTCGGCGACGGCGAGGCCGAGACCGGGCCGTTGGCGACCAGCTGGCACTCGAACAAGTTCCTGGACCCACGGCGGGACGGCGCGGTGCTCCCCATCCTGCACCTCAACGGGTACAAGATCGCCAACCCGACGGTGCTGGCCCGGATCCCCGAGGACGAGCTGATGTCGTTGCTGGCCGGCTACGGCTACCGCCCCTACCCGGTCGAGGGCTCCGACCCGGCGCAGATGCACCAGGCGTTCGCCGCGACGCTCGACCACTGCCTCGACGAGATCGCCGAGATCCAGCAGGCCGCCCGCGGCCCCGGCCGGGCCGCCTCCCGGCCGGCCTGGCCGATGATCGTGCTGCGCTCCCCGAAGGGGTGGACCGGTCCCGAGACCGTGGACGGTCTGCAGGTCGAGGGCACCTGGCGCTCCCACCAGGTGCCGGTGGGCAACGCCCGGACCGACGCGGCGCACCGGGAGATCCTCGAGCAGTGGATGCGCAGCTACCGACCCGAGGAGCTCTTCACTCCGGACGGCGCGCTGCTGCCCGAGATCGCCGAGCTGCATCCCCTCGGACAGCGGCGCATGAGCGCCACGCCGTACGCCAACGGCGGGGAGCTGCTGCGCGACCTGCGGATCCCCGACTTCCGGGAGTACGCCGTCGAGGTCGGCCGCCCGGGCACCGGAGCGGTGGAGGCGACCCGCGTGCTCGGGGGGTTCCTGCGTGACGTGATGGCGGCCAACCGCGACAACTTCCGGATGTTCTCGCCGGACGAGAACAACTCCAACCGGCTCCAGGACGTGCTGTCGGTGACCGATCGGACCTGGGAGGCGACCATCCTGCCCGGCGACGACCACCTGTCCGCCGACGGCCGGGTGATGGAGATCCTGTCGGAGCACACCTGTGAAGGGTGGCTGGAGGGCTACCTGCTGACCGGACGGCACGGCTTGTTCTCGTGCTACGAGGCGTTCATCCACGTCGTCGACTCGATGTTCAACCAGCACGCCAAGTGGCTGAAGGTCACCCGGGACATCCCCTGGCGGCGGCCGATCGGGTCGCTCAACTACCTGCTCACCTCGCACGTGTGGCGCCAGGACCACAACGGCTTCTCCCACCAGGACCCGGGGTTCATCGACCACGTGGTCAACAAGAAGGCCGACGTCATCCGGATCTATCTCCCGCCGGACGCCAACACGCTGCTGTCGGTGATGGACCACTGCCTGCGCAGCCGCGACTACGTCAACGTGGTGGTGTCCGGCAAGCAGCCGGCGCTTCAGTACCTGACCATGGACGAGGCGGTGGTGCACGCCACCAAGGGAATCGGCATCTGGGACTGGGCCGGCACCGAGGACGGCGGCGAGCCGGACGTGGTCCTCGGCTGCGCGGGGGACATCCCGACCATGGAGACGGTGGCTGCCGCCGAGCTGCTGCGTGACCTGTTCCCCGACCTGCGGATGCGGGTGGTCAACGTGGTGGACCTGATGCGTCTGCAGGACCAGCGCGAGCACTCCCACGGCCTGTCGAACGCGGACTTCGACGCGCTGTTCACCACCGACAAGCCGGTCATCTTCGCCTATCACGGCTACCCGTGGCTGATCCACCGCCTGACCTATCGGCGCACCAACCACGACAACTTCCACGTCCGCGGCTACATCGAGGAGGGCACCACCACGACGCCCTTCGACATGACGGTGCTCAACCAGCTGGACCGGTTCAACCTCGCCATGGACGTCATCGACCGGGTGCCCCGCATCCAGTCGGTGGCCGGCTCGGCCCGTGAAGCGCTGAAGAACCGGCTGATCGAGCACCGGATGTACATCCGGACGCACGGCGAGGACAGGCCAGAGATCCGGCACTGGGAGTGGACCCCGGGGATCGGCAAGGCGTCGGGCCAAGAGACGCTCTGAGGCTGGTCCCCGCGTGCGCGTCCTCGTGGTCAACGCCGGCTCCAGCAGCCTGAAGCTGGCGGTTCTCGACGCTGAGCAGCGGGTGGCCGGCACCACCTTGGAGCGGTGGCAGGGAGCCGGGCACCTGGAGCCGGTACGCCGTTTCGTGGAGTCGGTCGACGGGCTCGAGGCGGTCGGCCACCGGGTGGTGCACGGCGGCCCGTCGTACACCGGTCCCACCCTCGTCGACGCCGAGCTACTGGGCTACCTGGACTCGATCACCGAGCTGGCGCCGCTGCACAACCCGCGATGTGTGGCAGGCATCCGGGAGGTACGGCGCCTGCTGCCCGGGCTGCCGACCGTGGCGACGTTCGACACCGCCTTCCACACGACCATGCCGGACGCGGCCCGCACCTACGCCCTGCCGCGGGAGTGGAACCGGCGATGGGCGTTGCGCCGCTACGGCTTCCACGGCCTGTCCCACGCCTACGCCGTGAGGCGGGCCGCGCAGGTCGTGGCACGACCGCTGAGCGACCTCCGGGTGGTCTCCTGCCATCTCGGAGCGGGGGCCTCGCTCGCCGCGGTCCGGGCGGGTGTCTCGGTGGACACCACCATGGGGTTCACCCCGTTGGCGGGTCTGGTGATGCGCACCCGGTCCGGCTCAGTGGATCCCGGTCTGCTGATGTGGCTGCTGCGCACCGGTCGGGTCAGCCTGGACGAGCTCGACGACGTGCTGGAGCACCGCTCCGGCCTGCAGGGGCTGTCCGGCACGTCCGGCGACATGCGCGACGTGCTGGAGCGCCGGGCGGCGGGGGACCCGGCCGCGGCCCTGGCCTACGACGTGTTCATCCACCGGCTGTGTCGAGAGATCGGGGCGATGGCCGCCGGCGCCGAGGGGATCGACCTGCTGGTGATGACCGGCGGGATCGGCGAGCACTCGCCGCAGGTGCGGGCCTCCGTGACCGACCGGCTGGCCTATCTGGGTGTCGTCGTCGACCCCGACCTCAACCAGCGGCCCTGTGCCGACCACGACATCAGCCGGCGGGACGCCCGCACCCGCACGGTCGTGGTCGGCGCCGCCGAGGACGTCGAGATCGCTCGTCAGGTGAACGACCTGCTGGGTCGGTGACGGCCCCGGGTGACCAACCCGGTGATGACCAAGGTCACGTCGGCGCGGGCACGGCGTCTCTGCAGGGCACCTGCCGCTGCGGCAAGGCTGGACCCATGAGGGCTTCGGCGAGGACCGGCCACGTCGTCGTGGTCGGTGTCGACGGCACCGAGGATGGTCGACGGGCGATGCGCTACGCCCTGAGCGAGGCCCGCCGCTGGGGGTTCTCCGTCCGGTTGGCGCACGCCTGGAGCGATCCGTCCGTGATTGCCCCACGGATGCCGTACGGCCCCGATCCCGTGCTGCAGGAGAAGGCCGCTGAGGTGCTCTTCGAGGCCGAGCGTGAAGCGCTCGGCTGGGGCTTCCGCCCCGCAGACCTGATGACCACGCTGGCCTACGGGCCGGCCGGGGCGGCGCTGCTGGACAACCTCGCCGACGCTGCCTGCCTGGTCGTCGGCCCCCGGCCGGGAGAGCGAACCCGGCACGGTGGATCCACGACCACGGCTGTCGCCGCGCGGAGCCCGGTGCCGGTGCACTGCGTTCCCGCGGCTTGGGACCCGGCCCAGCGGGAGCACCGCCGGGTGGTGGTGGGCGTGGACGGGTCATCGGCCACCAGCGCCGTGGTCGCCGGTGCGTTCGACGAGGCGCTGGTGCGCGCGGCGCAGCTGGACGTGGTGCACGCCTGGTGGCCGACGGACGCCTATGACGCGGCCACCGGCGGGGGCCCGTTGGCCGCCGAGTGGGAAGAGGTGGCCCGCGCGGCGCTGACCCGCACCGTGGAGGCGGTGGCCGGGCCCGCCCCGGACGTCCGCTGGTCGGTCCGACTGTACTTCGACCGACCGGTGGCTGCCCTGGGTGCTGCTGCCACCGGCGCCGACCTGCTCGTGCTGGGCAGGCGGGGACACCGTGGCCCGTTGACCCCCGGGTTGGGCTCGACCTCCCGGACACTGATGCGCACCGCCTCCTGCCCCGTGGTGGTCCTGCCGGTGCTTCGCCATGCTCCCGGGGCGGCCGACGTCGCAGCCGCGGCCACCACACCAGGACACGCGTGAAGAACGTGAGACGAAGGAGCCGGCCATGAAGGCGTTGGTGGTATACGAGTCGATGTTCGGTAACACCGAAGAGGTCGCGAAGGCGGTTGTCCGCGGGTTGTCGGACCGCATGGAGGTCGAGCTGCGGGAGGTGTCGGAGGCGCCCGTCCCGATCACCGAGCTCCTCGACCTCATCGTGGTGGGCGGCCCCACCCATGCCTTCTCGATGAGCAAGCCGGCCACCCGCGCCGAGGCGATCAAGCAGGGCGCGACACGTGGTCACGAGGACTTCGGCCTGCGTGAGTGGGTGGACAAGCTCGGTCGAGGCCCCCACTCGGAGGTGGTGGCCGCCTTCGACACCAGGGCCGAGCAGGTCAAGCACCTTCCCGGTTCCGCCGCGAAGCGCGCCGGCCGGAAGATCGAGCGGCTGGGCTACCAGCGCATCGGCCGGGAGAGCTTCTACGTCACGGACAGCGAGGGCCCCCTCGAGCCGGGCGAGCTCGGCCGGGCCGAGGCATGGGGCCGGCACCTGGCCATGGAGATGGCCCTGCGTGCGGTGGGTCGGTCCCCGGAGCGCGGGGCGCCGCGCAGCAGCTGAGCCGGGGCCCCGACCGGGTTCCTGGGCGCTGGGGCGGTCCGGGTGGTGCCCGTCCTGTCGGTGCTCCGTGCCATGCTGCCCCCGTGTCGCTGACGATCCACCGCGCCGAGCGCGCCGACCTGCTCGCGGACGGGCTCGCCGACCTGCTCGCCGCCCCCCTGCCCGACCCGTTCGCGCAGGAGGTCGTGGTGGTGCCCGCCCGCGGCGTGGAGCGGTGGCTCACCCAGCGGCTGTCCCACCGGCTCGGCGTCCGTGACGGCGCCGACGGGGTGTGCGCCGCGGTGCGGTTCGTGAGCCCTCGCTCCCTGGTGGCGATGCTGCTGGGCAAGCAGAGCGACGACCCCTGGGACCCTGACCGGCTGGTGTGGCCGCTGCTCGACGTCATCGACGCCGCGCTGGGGGAACCGTGGTGTCAGACCCTGGCGAGGCACCTCGGACTCGGTTCTGACCGGTGAGGAGGGCCTGTTGCGCCGTGGCCGCCGTTATGCGGTGGCCCGGCGGCTCGCGGGGCTGTTCACCTCCTACGCCAGGCAGCGGCCGCGGTTGGTGGCCGACTGGTCGGTGGGGCAGGACACCGATGGCACCGGGCAGCCCCTCGACGAGGACCTGCGCTGGCAGCCGGAGCTGTGGCGCCGGCTGGTGCAGCGGGTCGGCACGTCTCCGGGCGTGCGGCACGCCGACACCCTGCAACGGCTGCGCGCCAGTGCCGAGGACGGCCTCGAGCTGCCGCAGCGGCTCTCGCTGTTCGGGCACACACGCCTGCCGGTCACCGAGGTGGAGCTGCTCGGGGCGCTGGCCGTCCGGCGCGACGTGCACCTGTGGCTGCCGGTGGTCTCTGCTGCCCTGTGGGACGGAGTGCAGCGAGACCTCGAGCGCGAGCCGCCCGGCGCCGGCTCGAGCGCCGTCCCCCGCAGCGCGGACCACTCGGCGCGGCTGGTCCGCCACACGCTGCTGGGCGCCCTCGGCCGGGACACCCGCGAGCTGCAGCGGGGCCTGGCCGCCGCCGGCCCGGCGACGTCCCCGCCCCTACGACGAGCCGGTGACGAGCCGGACACCCTGCTCGGCTGGCTGCAGCACGACCTGCGCGGAAACGAGGCACCGGACCCTGTCCTCCGGGCCAGCCGGACGCATCAACCGACGGATCGGTCCGTGCAGGTGCACGCCTGTCACGGGGCCGCGCGACAGGTGGACGTGCTGCGCGAGGTGCTGGTCGGGCTGCTCGCCGACGACCCGACCCTGGAGCCTCGCGACGTGCTCGTGATGTGCCCGGACATCGAGACCTACGCCCCGCTGATCGAGGCAGCCTTCGGGCTCGGTGACGCCACCGGACCCGACCGGGCGTCGGCCGGCCGGGGTCATCCCGCGCACCGGCTGCGGGTCCGACTGGCCGACCGGGCCCCCACCCGCACCAACCCGCTGTTGGCGCTGGCCGCGCGTCTGGTCACCCTCGCCGGGGGCCGCGGCACCGCCACCGAGGTGCTCGACCTGGCCGCCGAGCCTTCGGTGCGCCGCCGGTTCGGCTTCGACGACGACGCGCTGGCGCGGCTGGCGCGCTGGGTGGACCGCGCCGGCATCCGATGGGGGTTCGACGAGCAGCACCGGGGCCGCTACGGACTCGGGCTGGGGGCGAACACCTGGGAGACGGGCCTGGACCGGATCCTGCTCGGCGTCGCAATGGCGGAGGAGGACGATCCCGCGTTCACAGGCGCGCTCCCGATCGACGACGTGGGCAGTGGACACATCGACCTCGTGGGTCGGCTCACCGAGTACGTCGACCGCCTGCACGACTTCTTCCGGCAGGCGGAGACCGCGTCCACGATCGCAGAGTGGACGGAGGCCCTGGGTCGTGCGGTGGACATGCTGGCCCGGGTCGAGCCCGCCGACGCGTGGCAGCTCGCCCAGCTGGACCGCGAGCTCGCCGGTATGGCCGCCGACGCCGGTGCAGGCGACGGTGCAGTCGACGGTGCGCGGTCGGGGACACGGAGCACACCGCTGCTGCTCAGCGACGTCCGCCACCTGCTCGGGCAGCGCCTCGGTGGCCGGCCCACGCGGTCGAACTTCCGGACCGGGAGCCTCACCGTGTGCACCATGGTGCCGATGCGCTCGGTCCCGCACCGGGTGGTCTGCATGCTCGGTGTCGATGACGGAGTCTTCCCCCGTGGCCGCACCACCGACGGCGACGACGTGCTCGCCCGGGCCCCGCTGACCGGCGAGCGGGACGTGCGGAGCGAGGACCGCCAGCTGATGCTGGACGCCATCCTGGCCACGCGGGAGACCCTGGTGATCACCTACACGGGTGCCAATGAGCACACCGGCGCCGGACGCCCGCCGGCGGTGCCGCTCGGCGAGCTGCTCGACGCGCTGGACCGCACCGCTGCGGCACCGGTGCGGCCCTCGGTGCTCGTCCACCACCCGCTGCAGCCGTTCGACCCGCGCAACCACACACCCGACGCGCTCGTGGCGGGGCAGACCTTCAGCTTCGACACCGCGACGCTGGCCGGCGCCGAGGCGACCCGGGGCTCGCGCACCGTGGCGCCGCCACTGGTGCCCGCCCCCCTCCCGGCCGCCCCGGTGGAGGACCTGGCGCTGGCGGACCTGCAGACGTTCCTCGGCCACCCGGTGCAGACTTTCTTGCGACGGAGGCTCGATGTCGCGTCGACGGTGCGGGCCGAGGAGACCCTGGACGCCATTCCGACGGACCTCGACAGGTTGCAGCGATGGGAGCTGGGGGAGCGGGTGCTCGCAGGCCTGCTGCGGGGAGTCGAGCCGGCCAGCTGTCTGCAGGCCGAGCGGATGCGGGGCACGCTGCCTCCGGGTCGGCTGGGCGAACGCGTCTTGCGGGAGGTGACCGACGAGGTCGAGCCGCTCGTGGCCCAGGCCGGGGCGCTGCGGCAGGGCAGCCAGCGAGCGGTGGATGTGGAGGTGGATCTCGGGGACGGGCGGCGCCTCAGCGGCACCGTGACCTCGGTGTTCGGGAACCGGATCGTCCGCATCGGCTACGCGCGGCTGTCCGCGCGACAACGGCTGCGGGCCTGGGTCCAGCTGCTCGCGGTCAGTGCGACGTACCCGGACCAGAACTGGACCGCGCACACGGTGGGCCGCTCCCGCGCCGGGGCGACGCTGGCGCTGAGCGGACCGCTGGACCACCGCGCTCAGACCTGGCTGCGGCAGCTGGTCGACCTCTACGACCGGGGCATGCGCGAGCCGCTGCCCCTGCCGGTGAAGACCGCCTGCGCCTACGCCGAGGCCGGCGCCCGCCGCCGGCACGGGGACCAGGTTGACCCGCTGGCCCAGGCCGTGAAGATGTGGCGCACCGACCGGTACTCCCGCGGCGGGGCCGGCGAGGACGCCGACCCCGCGCATGTGCGGGTGTTCGGCGAGGGCGCCGGCATCGACGTGCTGCTCGGGCCGCCCCGGCCGGACGAGCAGTGGTCCGACGAGCCGCACCGTCTCGGCCAGCTCGCGTGGCGGGTCTGGGAGCCACTGCTCGCGGGCGCGGAGCGGGTGGGTCCGCTGTGAGCCACTTCGACATCCGCGACCCGCTGCCCACCGGGACGACGCTGCTGGAAGCGAGCGCCGGAACCGGCAAGACGTGGACGATCGGCGCACTGGTGACCCGCTACGTCGCCGAGGGGCGGGCGACCCTGGACCAGATGCTGGTGGTCACCTTCGGTCGCGCGGCGAGCCAGGAGCTGCGTGAGCGGGTCCGCGCCCAGCTCAGCGAGGCCGAGCGGGCGCTCGCCGAGCCGGCCGCCGGCGGGGCCCGCAGCGCCCTGGTCGACGTGCTGCTCGACGTCGACGACGCAGAGCGGTGCCTTCGGCGACAGCGGCTGCGGGTCGCGCTGGCGGACTTCGACGCCGCCACCATCGCGACCACCCACCAGTTCTGCCAGCAGGTGCTGCGCGGTCTCGGGGTGGCGGGGGACACCGACGCGCAAGCGAGGTTGGTCGACGACCTCGACGACGTGCTCGAGGAGGTCGTGGACGACCTCTTCCTGCGCGCGGTGGCCGACGGGGAGGAGCTGCCGTTCAGCCGCGCGGACGCCGGACGGCTGGCGCGCGCCTCGACCCACGATCCCCAGGCGGCGCTGGTGCCCCGCGACGCCGAGCCCGGCAGCGGGCCCGCGCTGCGGGCCGCGTTCGCCTCCGCGGTCCGCAGCGAGCTCGACCTGCGCAAGCGCAGGCAGGGTGTGCTCGGCTACGACGACCTGCTGGCCCAGCTCGCCGACGCGCTGGTCGACGAGGGCGCGCCGGCCCGGCGCCGGATGCGGCAGCGCTGGAAGGTGCTCCTCGTCGACGAGTTCCAGGACACCGATCCGGTGCAGTGGCAGGTTCTGCACCGGGCGTTCAGCGGCCACGCCACGATGGTGCTGATCGGCGACCCGAAGCAGGCCATCTATGCCTTCCGGGGCGGGGACGTGGTCACCTACCTCCAGGCCGCGGCGACCGCGGCCACCCACCAGACGCTGGCCACCAACTGGCGCAGCGACCAGGCCCTGCTGGACGCCCTGCAGGTCATGCTGCGCGGAGCCGCCCTCGGCGACGACCAGATCGTGGTCCGCGACGTGGACGCCGCACATCCGCGCTCCCGCCTCGAGGGGGCCGGGGCCCCCTTCCGGATGCGGGTGGTGCGCAAGCACCTGCTCGGCCGCAAGCCGCACGCCAAGCTGCCTGTCCGCGAGGTCCGCAGCCATGTCGTGCAGGACGTCGCCCGGGACATCGAGCGGCTGCTGTCCTCCGACGCCCGCTTCGACGGGCGGACCCTGCTGCCGAGGGACGTGGCAGTGATCGCCTACCGGAACGCCGACCTCAAGGCGATCCAGCAGGCCCTGCACGCCGTTGGTGTCCCGTCCGTGGTGGCCGGCAGCGGCAGCGTGTTCGCGAGCCCTGCCTCGGCGGAGTGGCTGCGGCTGCTGGAGGCGTTGGAGCAGCCGCACCAGTCCGCACGTGTGCGCAGCGCCGCGATGACCTGTTTCCTCGGGCACACGGCCACGGAGCTCGACGCGGCGACGGCGGCGGGGGAGGCGCTCACCGACCGGCTCACCGAGCACCTGCGCGGGTGGGCAGAGCTGCTCGCCGCGCGCGGCGTCGTGGCGGTGCTGGAGGCCGCCTCGTCCGCCGGGCTGGCTGCACGGGTGCTGGCCCGGGAGGACGGGGAGCGGCTGCTCACCGACATCCGGCACGTCGGGCAGGCCCTGCACCAGGCGATGGTGGATGAGGGCTTCGGCCTGGTCGCGCTGCTGGCGTGGCTGCGCGACCAGATGGACGAGAAGAACGCCGGCGCCGCCGACGACCGGACCCGACGCCTGGACAGCGACGCCGCAGCGGTGCAGCTGGTCACCATCCACGGCAGCAAGGGCCTGGAGTACCCCGTCGTCTACGTGCCGACCCTGTGGGACCGGTTCCCGCACAAGCCCACTGTGCCGCTGTTCCACTCCCCGGACGACGGGCGGCGCTGCATCGACGTGGGCGCCGGAGGCCCGCAGTGGGGGGACAGCCTGGAACGGGCCCGCGAGGAGGACGACGGCGAGTCGCTCCGGCTGATGTACGTCGCGATGACGCGAGCCCAGTCCCAGGTGGTGGCCTGGTGGGCTCCCACGCCGAGCAACACTCCCGCGTCGGCGCTGCAGCGGATGCTGTTCGGCCGGCAACCGGGGTGGTCCGCTGTGCCGTCCCGGCAGGACCTGCACAGCGAGGAGAAGGTGCCGGCGATCCTCGATGTCTGGCAACGGCTCGGCGGCCCGGTCTGGGAGGAAGCGGTGTGGGCCTCCCCGGCATCTGGCGAACCGAGCGGCCCCGCCGGGACGCTGTCGGTCCGTGCTTTCGACCGCCGGGTCGACACCAGCTGGCGGCGCACGTCGTACTCCGCCCTGAGCGCCGCCGGCGAGCCACCGCCGCTCGACGCGACCAGTGAGCCGGAGGACGAGCCGCTGGGTGACGAGCCGGCCGGCGGGGAGACCGCCGCGAGCGTGGCCGCGGACGAGCCCGCCCGGGCGGTGCCCTCACCGATGGCCGGGCTACCCGTCGGCGCCACCTTCGGTTCGCTCGTGCACGCGGTGCTGGAGACCGCCGACCCGGACGCCTCCGACCTGGGTGCGGAGCTGCGGGCACGGATCGACGAGCAGCTGGTCCGCTGGCCGGTCGCGCTCGACCCGGACGAGCTGGCAGGGGCGCTGACCGCCGTGTGCCGCACCGGTCTGGGTCCGCTGGCGGAGGACGTCGCGCTCGCGGACATCCCGCTGCGGGACCGGCTGCGTGAGCTGGAGTTCGAGCTGCCTCTGGCAGGTGGCGACGACCCGACGCACCCACGCAGCCCGGTGGCGCTCGGCGATCTGGCCCCGCTGCTGCGCCGGCACCTGCCGGCCGGCGACCCCCTGCGGCCGTTCGCGGACGTGCTCGGTGAACCGCGCCTGGGCGGCCAGCCGCTGCACGGCTACCTGACCGGGTTGATCGACGCCGTGCTCCGGCTGCGCGTCGGCGCGGACGTCCGCTACCTGGTGGTCGACTACAAGACCAACTGGTTGGGCGGGTTCCGCGGCGACGGAGAGCCGCTGACCTCCTCCCACTACCGGCCCGAGGCCCTGCGAGCCGCCATGACCCACTCCGACTACCCGCTCCAGGCCCTGCTGTACACCGTGGTGCTGCACCGCTACCTCCGCTGGCGGCAGCCCGGGTACGACCCGGCCGCCCATCTCGGGGGCGTCCTCTACCTCTACGTGCGGGGCATGTGCGGCCCGACCACGCCGGTGGTCGACGGCCAGCCGTGTGGGGTGTTCTCGTGGCGGCCGCCGGTGGCCCTTGTCGCGCAGCTCTCGGACCTGCTCGACGGCCGACCGGTGCCGGCAGGGGAGGGTCGATGAGCGTCGAGGAGCTGTTCACCGCCACGGAGAAGCACGACGAGCGGCTCGCGCTGTCCGCGGACGGGCCGCTGCGCACCTTCAACGAGGCCGGGGTGCTGACCGCCGCCGACGTGCACGTCGCCCGGCGGCTCGGCGCGTTGGTCGGGGAGGGGGACGCGCGGGTGCTGCTGGCGGCCGCGTTGACCATTCGGGCGGTGCGGCACGGCTCGGTGTGCCTGGACCTCGGCTCGGTGCGGGAGCTGGCTCGGGAGCGATCGGCCGAGGGGGAGGCGTCCCTGCCGTGGCCGGAGCAGCACGGCTGGGTGGAGGCGTTGGCCCGCAGCGCCCTGGTCGAGCAGGGGGTGCTGCACTGGGAGTACTCCCGGCTCTACCTGGACCGGTACTGGCGCCAGGAGGTGCAGGTGGCCGAGGACCTGGGGCGCCGGTTCGCGCAACCCCCGCCTGCCGTCGCGGTCGACCGGCTGGAGGCCGGGCTGGCCCGGGTGTTTCCCGAGGCGTCCTACGCCGAGCAGCGGGTGGTCGGCGGACAGGCCGTCCGACGCTGGACCACCGTGCTCACCGGCGGCCCGGGGACGGGCAAGACCACGACGGTGGCCGGCCTGCTGGCCGTGCTGGCCGAGCAGGCCGAGCTGACGGGCAGCCGGCTGCGGGTCGCGCTCAGTGCGCCCACCGGCAAGGCGGCGGCCCGGCTTCAGGAAGCGGTGGCCGACGCCACGCAGCGGCTACCGCCGGAGGACCAGCACCGGCTCGGTCGGTTGCAGGCCGCCACCCTGCACCGACTCCTCGGCGTCCGACCCGACAACAGCACCCGCTTCCGGCACCATCGCGGCAACCGGCTCCCTCACGACGTGGTGGTCGTGGACGAGACCTCGATGGTGGACCTGACGATGATGGCCCGGCTCGTCGAGTCGCTGCGCGCGGATGCCCGGTTGGTGCTGGTCGGCGACCCCGACCAGCTGGCGTCGGTGGACGCCGGGGCGGTGCTGTCGGACCTGGTCTCCGGTCTTGCGGAGCGCCCCGACCCGCCCGTCGCGCGGCTGACTCGACCTCACCGCTACGGAGCGGACATCGACGCGTTGGCGGCTGCGATCCGGGACGGCTCTGCCGACCAGGCCGTCGCGGTGCTGCGCGCCGGTGCCGGCGTGGAGCTGCTGGAGACCGAGGACCCGGCACCGCGGCTGCGTGAGGACCTCCTCGACGCCGCTCTGGCGGTGCGCTCCTCCGCCCGGCGCGGCGACGCCGCGGGGGCGATCGCGGCGCTGGACCGGCACCGGCTGCTGGTGGCGCACCGGGAGGGCCGCTTCGGGGTCGGGCACTGGAACCGGCAGGTGGAGCACTGGATCAGCGAGGCGACCGGCGACCCGCTCTACGACGCGGCGTACGTCGGCAGACCGCTGCTGGTCACCGCGAACGACTACGCGCTCGGCGTGTTCAACGGCGACACCGGAGTGGTGTTCCGCGACCAGGACGACACGCTGCGGGCGGCGGTGGAGAGCGCTCGCGGCCGTCGGGTGATGGCCCTCAGCAGGCTCGGCGCGGTGGACACCATGCACGCGATGACCATCCACAAGAGCCAGGGCGGCCAGGCCGACGAGGTCACGGTGCTGCTCCCGCCCGCGGACTCCCGGCTGCTGACCCGGGAGCTGCTCTACACCGCGGTCACCCGGGCCCGCCGCCGGGTCCGGGTGGTCGGCTCCGAGCAGGCCCTGCGCGCGGCGGTGGGCCGCCGGGTGCAACGGGCCAGTGGTCTGCGGCACCGGCTCACACCAGGTGCGGCAGCGGGCTGATCCGGCCGTTGCTGGTGTCCACCAGCGCGGCACGCGAGACACCGGCGACCAGCGGCAGGGTCTCGAACGCCGCGCGCGCCACGACGGGCAGGTCGGCGAGGTGCACGCGGGGCGCCAGGGTCAGGTGCGGCAGCCAGGTGCCCGGCAGGTAGTGCCGGTGCAGCTCCGCCCCGGTTGCCCGGAGCGCCTCGGCCACCGCCGCGTGGCGGTCGAGCAGGTCACGGGTGACGGCCGGCAGCAGCCAGCAGCGGCTCCGGCGGAAAACCCCCAGCCCGTCGAAGTGCAAGGGTGACCTGTCCGCCGGAGCCAGCGCCTCGAGCGCGCTGCGCACCGGGTCAAGGGCATAGCTGCGCAGCGACGCCAGGCTCAGGTGCGGCACGTGCCGACCGTGCGTGTGGCTGAGCAGACTCGGCACCCCGAGCTCCTCGAGCCGGTGCCACACGCCGCGGACCGCGCGTTCGGCGGGTGCGTCCAGCAGCAGGCAGACGGACAGGGCCACGGCTGTGCACTGTACGCCGGTCCGGCCACCTCGACGGGGCAACCGATCGGACGGCAGCAGCGTCTGGGTAGTAGTCGAAGTGTGCGCCGGTCACGTCCGGCGACAGGAGGAGGAGCCAGCCATGTCCCTGTCGAGTCGTGTGCCGGGCGCCGTCACAGCTCTCGCTCTCGCCCTGAGCGCCGTCACCGTGCTGGGGCCCGTCGCCAGGGCGTCGGCGTCCGAGGTCCGCACCCCAGGCTGCCGTGCCCCTCACCTGCGGGTGGTCGAGGCAGGGACCGAGGCAGCGACCAGCCATCGGTACGTGAAGTTCCGGATCACCAACGTCGGTGACCGGGCCTGCCGCCTCTACGGCTATCCCACCTTCCGCTACCGGAAGGCATCGGGACACCCGGCCGGCTACCGGTCGGCGCCCGCCGGCGTCAAGGCGCACGCGGTGCGGCTGGCACCGGGCGGACACACCAACGTCACCCTGGGGTACGTCGTGCCGGGGGTGACCCTTCCGCGTCAGTGCCACGCCACCCGGATCGCGGCAGTCACGTTCCGGCTGGCGTTCCGGCCTCGCGTCTACGAGCGGGCGCTGCACGCACGAGTCTGCACCACCAAGATGTACCGCCCCACGTCCTATCCCGCGGGGTTCTGACCCTCCCCGGCCATCGCGATCACCGTCATCCCGGCCGAGGAGCCCGGGCGGCTCATCGCTGCCAGCGCCGCCGGCGCGTCCTCCAGAGCGATCACGTCCCCGACGAGCCGTTCCGGACGCAACGCCCCCGAGGCCACCAGGTCCAGCATGGCGGGGTAGTCGCGAGCGGACATGCCGTGGGAACCGTGCACGGCCAGCTCCTTGGCGACCACGAGGTCCATCGGCAGCGGGGGCGTGGACTGCTCACCCAGCAGCAGCCCCACCTGCACGTGCCGCCCGCGCGGGCGCAGGCAGCGCACCGAAGCCACGGCGGTCTCGCTCGACCCCAGGGCGTCCACGGACACATGTGCGCCTGGGCCGCTCACCGCCCGGACCGCCTCCACGGGGTCGATGCAGCGGGCATCGACGACTTCGTGCGCTCCGAGCCCGGCCGCCCGCTCCAGGGCAGCGTCGGTGACGTCGACGGCAACGACACGCGCGCCCAGGGCGACGCCCACCATCACGGCCGACAGCCCGACACCGCCGCAGCCGTGCACCGCGAGCCAGTCGCCGGGTTGGAGGGTCCCGTGGCCGGTGAGCGCGCGGAACGCGGTGGCGAAGCGGCAGCCCAGTGAGGCGGCCGTCACCATGTCCACCGACCCCGGCACGCCGACCAGGTTGGTGTCGGCCGCGTGGATCGCGACCAGCTCGGCGAACGACCCCGGCCCCGTGAACCCGGGCTGGGTCTGCTGCGGGCAGACCTGTGCCTGCCCGGACGCGCAGTACTCACAGCGCCCGCAGCCGCACACGAACGGGGTGGTGACCCGGTCACCGACACGCCAGCGGTCGACGGCCGGGCCGACCTGTGCCACCACGCCGGCCAGCTCGTGCCCCGGGATGTGGGGCAGTGTCACCGGGTCGTGACCCTGCCACGCGTGCCAGTCCGACCGGCACACCCCGGTGGCACCGACGCGGATGACAACCCCGTCGGCGGGACATTCCGGCGGCGCGACCGGGACGACGCCGGGGGCCTCGCCGTACCCCTCGAACACGACCGCTCGCATGGTGGCTCGGGAGTCTGCCACCGGTCCGGTGCTCGGCATGCGCCTAGTGTGCAGGCTGCGGCTGTCGGCTGATGCCGCGGGTGCTGTCGGCCAGCTCGGCCAGGGTGCCGTGCAGGTGGGCCAGGGCCAGCAGCACCTCGTGGGTGGGCACCGCCCCTGACGGCTGGTGGAACAACGCGGTCTCCGCGCGGGCGAGCGGCTCGTCCACCCACGGCACCGGCTGCCCGGGCGCGGCCTCGCGGCAACGGCGGGCGGCCTCCCCGAGCGCCTGGCACGCCTCCGCGACGCAGTCGGGCTCGGACGTGCCGCGGCGGTAAAGCGTGGAGACCAGGGTCCTGCCCTGGGCGGAGACGGCCTGGTAGAGCCGCAGCCGGTGCCGGGCGCGGGGCGTCTGGTAGCCCCACAGCGGCCGGGTCGGCGGCCGGGCGACCAGCATGAGCCGGCGGGCGGCATCGTCGACGGAGCGGACGAGCGCGTCGAGGTCCGGGCGCTGCTGCGCCTGCTCCACCCAGTCCGCGGCCGCGTCGAGCAGGTCGCCGAGCGCGGAGAGCAGCTGCTGCCGCGCGCTGCGCACCGTGTCCCGGGTGGACAGCGGGGTGACGAGCAGCGCCACCAGGATGCCGGCGGCGGCCCCGACGGCGGTCTCCTCCAGCCGCAGCACGAGCAGCCCGCTGCTGAACAGGTGCAGCGCGCTGTAGAGCTGACCCAGCATGATGGTGATGAAGAAGATCATGTACGCGTAGGAGACCCGGATCAGGTAGAAGCCGAAGAACATCGAGGCGAGGATCACCGTGAGCACCAGGTCGGTGTGGCCGTAGGTGACGTGCGCGAGCCAGACCGAGGCGAACAGCCCCGCGAGGGTGCCGACCACCCGGTTCGCGGCCTTGATGAAGGTCTCTGTCCGGGTGCCCGTCCCGGTGAAGACGACGAAGGCGGCGATCACCGCCCAGTAGTAGCGCACCGACGACACCTCACGGCCGAGCACGATGGCGAGCGCTCCGGCGGCGGCCACCTGGAAGGCCTGCCGGCTGGTCATGTCGAGGCGGGCGAGCGGGTTCCAGCTGATGCCGCGGGCGGGCACCTCGCTGGCCACCGCGGGGGAGCCGGGGAGGTAGCCCATCATCAGCGGGGCGGTCGCGGAGAACTCGTCCTGGCCCTGCCCGACCTCCGGGGGCTCGGCGGCCCGCGCGGACAGCTCGAGGAACTCCTGCGCGGCAACGGCGAGGTGGACTGCCGGCCACCAGCCGGCGGTGTCGGCGCGCTCCGCCTGCCGGCTCTGCTGCAGCAGCTCTTCGGCGACGACGCCGGCGTTCCGGTGGTCGTTGCGGGCGATCCGGTCCGCGACCCGGTAGGCCGGGAGCACCAGGCCGGACTGCTCCTCGGCGAGCGCGCTGCTGGCCGCGGCAAGCCGGTCCAGGGTCTGCTGCATCTCCAGGAGCCGCCGCCGCAGCGCGGTGCCGGACCAGTTCGGGGCCAGTGCACCGGGCTCCTCCGACCAGCCCTCCATCATCAGCGCCGCTTCGGCCAGACCCGCCTGCCGGGCCGCGAGCCGGCGCTGCCACCGCTCACGCCGCCGAACGTCGGCGCCGCCTGCCTCCAGCGTCTCGGCACAGGCGCGCGCCACCGCCCGGCCCCTGGCCAGGTACGCCCGCCAGGTGGCCCGGAGCACCCGGCGAGGGTTGGTGCGCAGCACGGTGATGGACAGCAGCAGCACCCAGGCGGTGCCGATCAGGACCGCGATCATCAGGCTGGGCAGTGCGGTCATGCTCGTCTGCAGGAAGGAGGCGAAGAAGTAGCCCATCCAGCCCATGAAGCCGTAGAAGAAGAACGGGAGGCCGAAGCGGCCTACGAACACCGCCAGGAACATCACCAGCACGAAGATGGCGAGCATCAGGTCGGTGTTGCGGCCCACCGCTGTCCCCGCCAGGAGCCCGGCTCCGATCGCCACCGGGAACCACACCGCGGTGCGCACCTTGGACCAGCCCCCGGTCCCGCTGAGCGCCTGGGAACCCATCATGGCCACCACGGCACCGAGCAGCATCGCGACCAGCCGTCCTTGAGGCGGCGCGTGCATGGCAACGGCGAAGGCGTACTCGACGGCGAGGGCGGTGCCCATGGACACCACTGCGGTGGCCGCCATGCGGAACCGCCCCAGGCCGGGATCGGAGGCGAGCATCCGGTCCGTGGTGGACCCGAGCCAGCCCTGGATCCCGTCTCCCACGCACTACCTCCTGGTCGTCGGTCTGCCCGAACTGGACGGTGGTCTCGAGCGCCGGCTTCGTGACTTCTCGACCACCCAAGACTGCACCGTCGGCCGTCCGACCAGCCAAGGACGGGTGTGGTCGACATCCTCCCCCGATGTGCGCCGGGCCAATCAGCGGGCTGCAGCGCGCACCATCGCCGGGAGCAGCTGTCAGCCCAGCTGGGGCATCACCCGGTCGGCGACCAGCTCGAGCTGGTCGAGGTCGGACAGGTCCAGCGTCTGCAGGTAGATGCGGGTCGAGCCCAGGTCGGCGTACCGGCCGATCTTGTCGACCAGCTCTGAGGGGGTGCCGGCCAGGCCGTCCTGCCGGAGCTCCTCGACGCCACGGCCGATCCTGGCCGCCCGACGGGCGATCTCCGCCTCGTCGCGGCCGCAGCACAGCACCAGCGCGGTGGAGTACACCAGCGACTGTGGGTCGCGGCCGGCACCGACACAGGCCTCGTTCACCCGCTGGAACTGGGTCCCCGTCTGCTCCAGGGAGCCGAAGGGGACGTTGAACTCGTCGGCGAACCGGGCCGGCAGGGACGGGGTGCGCCTCTTGCCCAGGCCGCCGACCAGCACCGGCGGGCGCGGACTCTGCACCGGCTTCGGCAACGCGGGGGAGTCCTCGAGCCGGAACTGCTTGCCCGCGAACGAGAACCGCTCCCCGGGCGGGGTCTTCCAGAGCCCGGTGATCACCGCGAGCGACTCCTCCAGCCGGTCGAACCGCTGCGCGGTCGTGAAGAACGGGATGCCGTAGGCGTCGTGCTCCTCCTCGAACCAGCCGGCGCCGATACCGAGCTCCACCCGGCCGCCGCTCATCGCGTCCACCTCCGCGACCCCGATCGCCAGCGGCCCGGGAAGCCGGAAGGTGGCCGAGGTCACCAAGGTGCCCAGCCGGATCCGCTCAGCCTGGCGCCGTCGCTGGTGGACGAGAAGTATGCCAGCGTGCGGGGCAGCAAGATCGACGTGCTGCTCGAGCACCTGGTCGAGCTCACCGTGGGCGGGCACCGGGCCCTGGTGTTCAGCCAGTTCACCGGCTTCCTCCGGCAGGTTCGCGACCGCCTGGACGCCGAAGGCATCGGGTTCGCCAACCTCGACGGCCGCACCCGCAACCGCGCCAAGGTGATCGACGGATTCAAGAGCGGCGGCACGCCGGTGTTCCTGATCAGCCTCAAGGCCGGCGGCTTCGGCCTGAACCTCACCGAGGCCGACTACTGCTTCGTGCTCGACCCCTGGTGGAACCCGGCCACCGAGGCGCAGGCCGTGGACCGCACGCACCGCATCGGGCAGGACAAGACCGTGGTGGTCTACCGTCTGGTGTCCACCGACACGATCGAGGAGAAGGTGATGGCGCTCAAGGAGCGCAAGTCGGCCCTGTTCAACAGTGTGATGGACGATGACGCCCTGCTGTCGACACCGTTGTCGGCCGAGGACATCCGCGGGCTGCTCGGCGCCTGATCCGGCCCGTTCCGGCTCCGGGTCCGGCGTTCAGCCTTTGTAGGTGACCTCGCTCCGCCAGTCGTCGTCCGGGGTGGCGGCCACGTCGTACAGCGCGTCGGCCACCCGGTCGGGGCTGAACGCAGGGCTCTCGTTCAGCGTGCCGGTCACGGTCAGCGAGGCGGCGCGGATGCCGTCCTCGGCCAGCGTGGCGTCCAGGCTGCGAACCAGGTTGCGCAGCGCCGCCTTCTGCACCCCGAGGGAGGCGGCCCTGTGCCAGGGGGCGTCCGCGGCCATGCTGCCGGTGGCGAGCACCCTGGCTCCCCGGGGCAGGTACGGCCGTGCCGCCTGCACCGCCGTCAGCAGACTTCCCGCGCCGAGGTGGACATCCTCGAGCAGCTCGGCCGCGGTCAGCTGCAGCGGGTCCTTCTGCCGGAAGACGCTCGGGTTGAAGTGCAGTACGTCGATGCGACCACTCGGCTCCCCGAGCGCGGTGACGGTCTCGGTCAGCGACTGAGGATCGGTGATGTCGGCGCCGGCCCAACGGGCGGTGATCCCGAGGCCCTCGAGGGTGCGCGCGAGGGCCATCAGCCGTTCCTGACCTCGGGCGAGCAGTGCCACGTCGTACCCGGCGCGCCCGAACCGTCGGGCGACGGCGGCACCGATGCCGGGCCCGGCGCCGACGACCAGCAGGACCGGCGCGCTCACCGGGCGGGCTCACCGGGGCAGAGCGCCTCCCCGGGCGGCAGGTGTGGGTGAATCGGGCCCGGTCGGTCGCGCAGTGCGCCGCCGGTGACGCCGCGGCGCACGCCGACGATCTCGGCGATGATCGACACCGCGATCTCTCCGGGCGCGTCCGCGCCGATGTCCAGGCCGGCGGGACCGTGGATCACCGCCTGCGTCTGCTCGGAGATGCCCTGCGCTGCCAGCCAGGCGCGCCGGCGATCCTGGGTGCGCCGGGAGCCCATGGCACCGACGTAGCCGGCGCCGCTGTCCAGGGCTGCCGCGAGAGCGGGACCGTCCAGCCCGTCGTGGTGGCTGAGCACCACCACCGCCTCGGCGGCGGGCAGCCCCTGCTGCACCCCCGCCATGTCGTCCACGACGGCTACCGACCAGCCCAGGGCGGCCCCGATCGAGGCCAGCGCGTCGGCGACCTCGCCGTCCCCGACGACCAGCAGGGTGGGGGTGGCCGCTCGCGTGTGCTCCGCCATGGGGCTCCCTCCTCTCCAGGCTCACCCTAGTCGGCCGGGCGGGTTCAGGCGCTGTGCCGGGACGCCAGGTCGTCGGGGGCGAACACCCGGACCGCATGGTCGGTGGCCAGGTGCACCGGCTCGATCGGGACCCCGGCGACAGCGGCTGCCCTGGTGAGCGCAGCCGCCCAGTCCCGGTCGGCGGGGGTGATCGGGTCGAGGCCCGGCCGGGCGAGGAGGAACGCGACCGTGCCGCTGGGCTCGTCGCCCAGCAGGCGGCCAAGGAGGTCCATCAGGTTCGTCAGGGTCGTCGGCTCCGGGCGGTGCGCGAAGCCGAGCTTGCCCATCAGCGCGCGCCAGTGCCGGTCCAGGTCGTCCTGGCTGCGTACCGGCGGCATCTGGTCGAGGTGAGCCGGAATGTGTTCTTGGTCCATGGCAGCCCAGCCTGCCCCGGCGGCCGTGTGCGTGGACGCCTGTCCACAAGGCAGTTCTTGTCGGGTACGTTTCATCGCAAGACCGAGGAGAGCCCGGGGGACGGGCGCCGAGGAGGAGCCGTGGCCGAGGAGTACGACTACGTCGTGGTCGGTGCGGGCAGCGCCGGCGCCGTGCTCGCCGCGCGCCTCACCGAGGATCCCGGCACCACCGTGCTGCTGCTCGAGGCCGGCCCCGAGGACGACGCCGACGAGATCCGCATCCCGGCCGCGTTCTCGACGCTCTTCAAGACCCGGTGGGACTGGAACTACGAGACGGTCGAGCAGGCGCAGCTGGGCGGCCGGCGGGCCTACTGGCCGCGGATGAAGGCGCTGGGCGGCTGCTCGTCGATGAACGCGATGATCTACATCCGCGGCCACCGCGCCGACTACGACCGGTGGCGCGACGAGTTCGGTGCGACCGGATGGGGGTACGAGGAGGTGCTGCCGTTCTTCGTCCGGGCCGAGCGCAACACCCGGCTGGGCGCGCCGTACCACGGGCAGGACGGCCCGCTCCACGTCGAGGACCGCCGGTTCACCCACGAGCTCTCGCACGCCTGGGTGGAGTCCGCGGTCTCGGCGGGGCTCCAGCCCACCGACGACTTCAACGGCGCCGAGCAGGAGGGCGCCGGGCTCTACCAGGTGACCTGCCGGCACGGCCGGCGCTGGTCGGTCGCCGACGCGTACCTGCGCCCGGCCCTGAGCCGTCCGAACCTGACCGTGCGCACGCGTGCGCTGGCGACGCGGATCCTGTTGCAGCGCGGTACGGCGGTCGGAGTGGGCTACCGGCACAAAGGGGAGGAGCGGGTCGCCCGCGCCGGTCGCGAGGTGCTGCTGAGCGGCGGGGCCGTCAACAGCCCCCAGCTGCTGATGCTCTCCGGCGTCGGGCCGGCCGAGCACCTGCGCGACCACGGCATCGAGGTGTCCGCGGACCTGCCGGGAGTGGGCCAGAACCTGCACGACCACCCGGTGGTGCCGCTGCTCTGGGGCACCCGCGGCACCACGGACATCGCCTCGGCGGGCAGCCTGCCGCATCTGGTCCGGTGGCGGATCAGCGGCGACGGTCCGCTGGCGTCGAACGTCGCCGAGAGCGGCGCGTTCTTCAAGAGCCGGCCCGGCCTGGCCGCGCCGGACCTGCAGGTGCACGTGGCGCCCGGCGGCTTCTACGACAACGGCCTGCACGAGCCGGTGGCAAGGATGTTCACCGCGGGACCCACGCTCGTGTCGGTGAAGAGCCGCGGCTCGCTGCGGCTCCGCTCCGCGGACCCGACCTGGCAACCGGCCATCGACCCCGGCTACTACGACGACCCCGAGGACCTGGACGCGATGCGGGAGGGGATCCGCCGGGTCCTGGACATCTGTGCGCAGGCGCCGCTGGCCCGGTTCCTCGACGCGCCGTGGCGTCCCGGCCCCCGCCCGAGCGGGACCGAGATCGACGAGCACCTGCGGTCGCTGAGCCAGACGCTGTACCACCCGGTCGGCACGTGTGCGATGGGCACCGCCGGGCAGGCAGTGGTCGATCCCGAGCTGCGGGTCCGCGGGGTGGAGCGGCTGCGCGTCGTGGACGCGTCCGTGATGCCCGTCGTACCCCGGGGGAACACCAACGCCCCCACCGTGATGATCGCCGAGAAGGCAGCCGACCTGATCACCAGGAGGGATCGATGACCAGCACATTGACCGCGGACGGCCAGACCGCAGAGACCTTCGAGTCGCTGAACCCGGCGACCGGGGACGTGGCCAGCGTCTACCCGGTGCACAGCGAGGACGACGTGCGCGCCGCCGTTGACCGGGCCCGCGAGGCCGGGGCGTGGTGGTCCGGCCTGTCGTACGACGAGCGGGCCGAGGTGCTGCACCGGTGGAAGGGCGTGCTGACGCGCCGGATCAACCAGCTCGCCGACGTCGTGCACCGCGACATGGGCAAACCGCACCCGGACGCAGTGCTCGAGATCGCGATCGCCATCGACCACGTCGCGTGGGCGGCCAAGCACGCGAGGAAGGTGCTCGGGCCGCAGCGCGTGAGCCCCGGGCTGCTGATGTTCAACCAGTCGGCCAGCGTGGAGTACCACCCGCTCGGCGTGGTCGGGGTGATCGGGCCATGGAACTATCCGGTGTTCACGCCGATGGGCTCGATCATCTACGCGCTGGCCGCCGGCAACACGGTGGTGTTCAAGCCCAGTGAGTACGCCCCTGGGGTGGGGACCTGGCTGGCCGGCTCGTTCGCGGAGGTGTGCCCCGAGCACCCCGTGCTGCAGGCGGTGACCGGGCTGGGGCCGACCGGGGCGGCGCTGTGCCGGTCGGGGGTGGACAAGCTCGCCTTCACCGGCTCGACGGAGACCGGCAAGAAGGTGATGGCCGCCTGCGCGGAGACGTTGACCCCGGTGGTCATCGAGGCCGGCGGCAAGGACGCGTTGCTGGTCGACGAGGACGCCGACCTCGACGCCGCCGCGGACGCGGCCGTGTGGGGTGCGATGTCGAACGCGGGGCAGACCTGTATCGGGGTGGAGCGGGTCTACGTGCACGAGAGGGTGTACGACGAGTTCCTCACCCGCATCGAGGAGCAGGCCCGCGAACTGCGTGCCCACCACGACCTGGAGAGCGACCTGGGCCCGATCACGATGCCCAAGCAGCTGGACGTCATCCGTGCGCACATCGTGGACGCCCTGGCCCGCGGGGGCCGCGCCGTGCTCGGCGGCGTGGGCGCGGTCGGCGACCGTTTCGTGCAGCCGACCGTGCTGGTCGACGTACCCGAGGACTCCAGTGCCGTCACCGAGGAGACCTTCGGGCCGACGATGACGGTCAAGAAGGTGGCCTCGATGGACGAGGCGGTCCGGCTGACCAACGCCACCCGCTACGCCCTCGGGTCCACGGTGTTCTCGCGCCGCCGCGGCACCGAGCTGGCCCGGCGGATCCGGTCGGGGATGACCGCGGTCAACTCGGTGATCTCCTTCGCCGCCATCCCCGCGCTGCCGTTCGGCGGTGTCGGGGACTCCGGCTTCGGGCGGATCCACGGCGCGGACGGGCTGCGCGAGTTCTGCTACGCCAAGGCGATTGCACGGCAGCGGTTCAAGCCGCCGATGCTGCTCACCACGTTCCGCCGCACCGACAAGACGGACCGCGCCTTCGTCCAGCTGATCACGCTCCTGCACGGCCGCGGGTCGTCTCTGCCACGGCGACGGTGAACCAGGACTGGGTCTTCCACGTCGACCTCGACGAGTTCATCGCGGCGGTGGAGGTCCGGCGACGTCCCGAGCTGGCGGGGCGGCCCGTGGTGGTCGGTGGCCGCGGCGACCCGACCGAGCGAGGGGTGGTCTCCACCGCGTCGTACCCCGCCCGGGAGTTCGGTGTGGGCTCCGGGATGCCGCTTCGCACGGCGGCCCGGAAGTGTCCGGATGCGGTGTTCCTGCCCGTCGACGCGCCGGCGTACGAGGCCGCGTCGGAGCAGGTGATGGACGTGCTGCGCTCCTTCGACGTGCCCGTTCAGGTGCTCGGCTGGGACGAGGCGTTCCTTGCGGTGACCACGCCCGATCCGGAGCCGCGCGCGCACGAGATCCAGCAGGCCGTGCTCGAGGCGACCGGGTTGCACTGCTCGGTGGGCATCGGCGACAACAAGCTCCGCGCCAAGATCGCCACCGGGTTCGGGAAGCCACGCGGCTGTTTCCGGCTGACCGAGGGCAACTGGCAGGAGGTGATGGCCGACCTGCCCACCGATGCCCTGTGGGGGATCGGCAGGAAGACCGCGAAGCGGCTGACCGGGCTCGGCATCACGACCGTGGGGGAGCTGTCCCGGGCCGACACCAGGACACTGGCCGATGCGCTCGGTCCGACGATGGGGCCGTGGTACCGCCGCCTGGGCCGTGGCGTGGACAGCTCGCCGGTGGACGCAACGCCCTACGTCGCGCACGGCCGCGGTCGCGAGCACACGTTCCAGGAGAACCTCACCGACTGGCTCGTCGTGCAGCACCAGGTGCGCCGGCTGGCGAAGGAGGTGGTCCATGACCTGCGCGAGGAGGGCAGGCCCGCGGTGCGGGTGGGGCTGAAGATCAGGTACGCGCCGTTCGAGACCCGCACCCGCAGCCTGACCCTGCCCAGTCCGACGTACGACGAGAAGGAGATCGCCGACGCCGCGGTCACGCTGCTCTCGCGTGTCGATGCCGGCCGTCCGGTCCGGCTGCTCGGGGTGCGTGCCGAGATGGCGCCACCCGGTTCCTCCCGTGCTGAGGCGCGCTCCCGTTGAACCACCCGGTCGTGCGGGCGCGGAACCAGGTGCGCGTAACTGGTCACGAACGACATCTTCTGCTGGTCCCGAGCTGTCGTCTGTGACCAGTTTCCGGCCCGAGGCCGCAGCGGCAGCGGTGCAGGTGCCCTGATCGTCCCCAGTCCCGCTTTCGGGGGATAGCCGGACGAGCCGGACATGAGTAGGTTTCCTCAGGTGCGCTCCTCAGGGGTGCTCCTCAGAAGCCGACCGGGGGAGTCTGGGCCGTGGAAGCAGCGGTACGTCGTCACCGCCCAGGACCGGTGCCCGCGCTGGTGGCGCTCGCGGCAGGGCTCTGCGCCGTCCTGGTGACCGGCTGCAGCAGCAACCCCGCGCCCACCCCGCTGGCTGATGCCGCGCCGTCGACCTCCTCGTCCCGGCCGTCACCGACACGGTCGCCCAGCCCGGACGGTCCGCCCACGCTGCCGGCCGTGGCCCACGGCAGCGGCACCAAGGCAGCCAAGGCCTTCGTGCGGTACTACATCGAGACCATCAACTACTCCGCCGCGACCGGGGATGTGCGCCCGTTGCGCCCCATTGGAACGGCGAACTGCGTCTCCTGTCACGCGATCATCCGGAACATCACGACGATCTACGCTGCGGGCGGGTCCATTGAGTCGAGTGGTTGGCGGCTCAATTCGATGGCATCGGTTCCCCAGCAGCCTCATCGCAGACCCATCTTCGAACTCGCCGTGTTTGAAGCCCCCCAGTTGGTGACGCGACCCGTTAAACCAAAGGCGAAGCGCTATGACGGCGGCAAGCAACCCATGACGATTCGGCTGGTGCACAGGCAGCATCGGTGGCTGGTAACGAGATTGGACCTGGTGTCATGACACGAACGCCTGGTAGTCGCGGGGCGATTCTCGCCGGCCTGGCAATCGTTCTCCTCGTAGGCGCTGGCCTTGTCCAGCCGGCCAACGCGGACACGTGCATGGGCAACGGCTCCGCATCGAACAGCGCTCTGCATGTGGGCATGACCTGTGAGGCCCCGGGCTCCTCCGGAGAACCGGGTGTCGGAAGCCAAGAGTCTGGAATCGCTCCTGCCGAGTATCTGCGGTACCAGTGGCGGACAGCATGCAGGAAGGGTGGACCTGACTGCGGTGTCCTTGGTGCATGCGTGGATCCGGACGCTCGGCTGTGGCAGCTGTGGGGTCTGGCCGCTGACGACCACCAGTGGTACTACATCACCAGCGAGTGCGTCGCCGGCGATCCGTCCGCGGCGCAGATCCCGCTGCCACGGATCACGCCCGCCCAGGTGCTCAGCGCGATCCGCCGGATCGGCCTGCCCCAGCTCACGGTGCACGTCCAACCCGAGGGGACCACGCTGGTGAACTTCGACACCAACTTCTACGTGGTGCCGCAGGACTTCTCCCGCACCATCACGCTGCTCGGGCGCAGTGTCGCGGTGGACGCGACCCCGACGCAGTACACCTGGGTGCACGGCGATGGGAGCTCGGCCGCGACGAGCGAGCCGGGTGCGCCGTACCCGCAGCTCGACGTCACCTACGCCTACCGGCACAAGGGCACGGTCACCACCCACGTGCAGGTGACCTACTCGGCCCGCTTCCGCGTCGAGGGCGGCTCCTGGCAGCAGATCCCGGACACCGTCACGGTGGACGGACCGCCGACCACGCTTCAGGTCAGCGAGGCGACCGGGCTGCTGTCCGGCGACTACCAGTGACTACTGGTAGCTCTCCGAGATCGAGCGGACCTGAGCCGACTTGAGGCCGAACATGCCGCGCAGGGTGTCGGCCTTCTGGGTGATGGTGTGCGGCTGACCGTTCTCGTCGGTCGCGGTCACCGAGCGCAACGCACCGCCCTGGTAGGTGCCACTGACGTGCAGCGCGTGCACCGGGAACCCGAACACCTTCGCGACGCGGGCCTGGGAGACCGTGGCGGTCCAGGACCGGTTCGGGTTCGAGGCGGTCAGGGAGTACGGGTCGTCGACGGACTGCAGGTAGGGCACCGACGACGACCACACGTCCTGGCTGTTCAGGGTGTGACCGCCGTCGGAGGAGAAGTAGTACGTCGCCGCCAGCCGACCGTTGTAGGTCACCACCTGGCCGGCGGTGCTCTGCACCGCGTCGAGCCAGCGCTGCCCGTACACGCCGTTGCCCTCGTTCTCCTTCGCCCAGCCGGTGTAGTTCTGGTCCACCGTCGAGTTGCGCAGGTTGCAGTGGCAGCCCTCCCGGAGCGTCGCGCCCTCCTTGAGGGCGTAGGTGCGCGCGATGATCGCCTGTGCGCGCAGGGCTGCGGGATCCCATGACGACGGGACCTCGGCGACGCCGGGCAGGTACCCGTCCTGCAGCCGCTCGCGGACCACGTCGTTGAGTGCGTTGCCGCTGTAGGGGAACACGTCCAGCTCGCCGTGGCGGAACTCGTCCCCGTCGCCGAGCCGGAGCACGGACGCCGGCCCGGCCAGTGTGCTGGTGCCGCTCCACCGGAGCCGGATCTCGGACCCGGTGACCCGGTGGACCCCGCCGTGCTCGTCACGAACCCGGGCACGAACCCGGTCTCCCTGGCGGAACAGGCTCACGCGTCCGGCGGTGGAGGCATCGGCCGTGGCGTCCGTGACCGTGACACGGTCGGCGCACGATCCGGCTGAGATCGCGCACACCTCGAGGGTGGCGCCGTCCGCGAGCCCGCGGAGCCGGGCCACCGTCCGCGGCCGGTGGTAGCCCACGTTGACGTCGATGAGCTGGTTGTCGGGCCGGTTGCCGATGGTGGTGCCCGTGTAGTAGTAGCGCAGGATCTGGGCTGCGGACCTGCCCTGCTGCGCCATCGCCTCGGCGCCGTACTGCGAGAGGCCGACCCCGTGTCCCCAGCCGGCGCCGCTGAACGTGAAGGAGTCGGCGGCGGGGTAGGCGACGGGCGCGGGCGGCTCCGCGAACGCCTGGGTGGCCGTCCTGGTCTGTCCCAGGACACTGATCCGGACGGGCTTGCTGGACGTGGTCTTGATCTTGATGGGGCCGCTGCGCGCCGGCTGCAGCCGGATCCGGAACTGCTTGCGGGCGTGGTGCCGGAAGGCGCCGAAGTCGATGTGTCGCAGGAGTCGCCGGCCGATGAAGACGTCCACCGCGCCGTACCGCTGCCCGGACTCGCCGATGATCCGCACCGCCGCCGTCTGCTTCGCTGCCCGCACGCGCAGACCGTTGCCCGTGCGGCTGGACTCGAGGGCAACGCCGCGGTAGAGCCTGGACCAGTGCACCGTCCGCCAGCGGCGGTGGCCACCGATGGTGCGGACGTCGGGCGGGCGGGAGATCGTGCCGAAGTCCGCGACCGCGGTGACCTGGTGATGGCTGCCGTCCGGCGGCCCCACCGCCCGTACGCCGAGCTGACGCGTGAACCCCGTGGGCACGAAGATCGTGGTCCGGGTGCCCTGCACCTTCTTCAGCAGGCTCCAGGCCCGGGGCAGCGTCTTGTCGTAGTCCGCCGACTTCTCGAAGACCTGGTACGACGTGGCGCCGGGCACCGCCGACCACGACAGGCGCTGGAACCCGTGGTCCTGAAGGTGCCGCACCGGGTGGACCCGCGGCGCGGGGCCGAGCGTGCCGGTCTGACCCACAGCCGCTCCGACCGGCGTCAGGAGGCCCGCGACCACCGTCAGCACGGCGGTCAGGGCAGCCACGGGGACAGAACCCCCCCTGCGGCTGCGTCGGTGCTGGGCTCGGCCTGGGAGCTGGGCCACGAGAGCATTCCCCGTTCCACACGACTGCGACTGACGGTGCCGGCCCCTCCGCGGCGGTGATGGGAGGGACAACAGCGACATGTGAGGCTAACCCGGAACGAGGAGGTCATGCCACCGGAAGCGACCAAACCAGGAGAACGTGTGGCTGCTGCCGTGCCCTGTGCTCGGCGGCGCGCGGGGTGGCGTGGGGGCACGCGGCGGGCTCTCCAGTACGGTGAACCGGTTGTCCTCGGAAAGGCGGAAGATGACCAGCTCCCCGGCCGAGAGGTCGTTGACGTTCGAAGAGGCGAGTCGCCGCGCACGTCTCATCGAGGTGGACAGGTATGACGTCGGGCTCGACCTGACCGGCCTGCTCGACGGTGACGCGCTGCGGTCCACGTCGACCGTGCGGTTCACCTGCATGGAGCCGGGGCAGGAGACGTTCATCGACTGTGTCGCGCAGGTCGAGGAGGTCGTGCTCAACGGCACCCCTCTCGATGAGGGGGTCATCGCAGAGGGCCGGATCAGGCTGGCGGGGCTCGAGGCCGAGAACGTGCTTGTCGTCCGGTCGGTGCAGCACGAGACCGGGAGAGGTCGGGGGATCCACCGCTCCGTGGACCGGGCCGACGGCAGTGTCTACGTGTGGACGAGCTTCGAGCCCGACGACGCCCGTCGGGCCTGGGCCTGCTTCGACCAGCCGGACCTGAAGGCGACCTGGGCGTTCACGGTCACCGCGCCGGCGGCGTGGACCGTGCTCAGCAACGCGGGCACCGCGTCCGTGGACGAGCAGGGGGAGCAGCGGGTGTGGGCCTTCCCGGGGACGCCCCGGCTCTCGTCGTACAACATGGTGGTCAACGCCGGCCCGTTGCACGAGCTCCGCAGCGAGCGCGGGGGCTACGACCTCGGGCTCTACGTCAGCCAGAGCCTCGCCCCGATGCTGGCACGCGATGCCGAGGAGCTGTTCGACATCACCGCCGCCGGGCTTGGCTTCTACGGCGAGCAGTTCGCTATGCGGTTCCCGCAACGCCGCTACGACCAGGCGTTCATGCCCGAGATGAGCGGGGCGATGGAGAACTACGGCTGCGTGACGCTCTCGGACAACTTCATCCCCGCCGAGCCACCCACCTTCACCGAGCGGGAGTGGCGCGCGAAGGTCGTGCTGCACGAGATGGCCCACATGTGGTTCGGGGACATCGTGACCATGCGGTGGTGGGACGACCTCTGGCTCAACGAGTCGTTCGCCGACTGGGCCTGCCACTGGTCCGCGGAGCGGGTCACCGAGTTCACCGATGCGTGGGCCGGCGTGACGGCGGCGCGGGAGCTCGCCGGGTACGCGGCGGACGCATCCCCGATGAGCCACCCGATCGCCCGGCACCTGCCGGACGTGGCAGCGGCCGCCGGCAGCTTCGACGCCATCACCTACTCCAAGGGCCAGGCGGCGCTCAAGCAGCTGGTCGCCTACGTGGGGGAGCGAGAGTTCGTGGCCGGCCTGCGGTCCTACTTCGCCGAGCACGCGTGGGGCAGCGCCGAGATGGCGGACCTGGTCGACCACGTCCAGCGCGCGTGCGGCCGCGAGCTCACCAGCTGGACCCGCGCCTGGTTCGGCACCGCGGGCACGGACCGGCTGGAGGTACGGCGCGACGGCGCCCCCGTGCTGGTGGCCACGGGCCCCGACGGGGGGTCGCCCCGGCCGCACCGGCTGCACCTCGGGTTGTACGACGCGGAGGGGGACGCGCTGCGCCTGCGCGAGAAGCTGTCGGTGGAGGTCACCGACGAGACGACTGCGCTGCCCGAGGCCGCCCGCTCGGGCGTGCTGCTGGTCAACGACGACGACCTCACCTTCGCCTCCGTGCGTCCCGACCCGGAGTCGTTGCGGCGGCTGTCGGCCGGCGCGGGCGGCCTTCCCACCGCGGTCGGGCGAGTCGTCGCGGTCACCACTGCCTGGGACATGCTGGTGCACGGGGAGTCCGGCACAGCGCACTTCCTCGAGTGCGCGCTGGGGATGCTGGCCCGGGAGCAGACCGGCAGCGTGCTCGAGCCGGTGCTGGACCTGACGGTGCAGGCGGCCGACTACTGGGCGCGGGCAGAGGACCGGGACGCGCAGTGCGCCGCGGTGGCGGACGTCTGTCTCCGCCTCGCCGACGAGCCGAGCCGAGCGGTCCCGGCGTTGCGTGCCCTCGCGCGCGTGGCGGCCACCCCTGCCCAGCTCGCCGAGCTCGAACGCCGGGCGACCACGCGAGAGCTGGGATGGAGCCGGCTGGAGCGGCTGGCAGCGCTCGGCCAGGTGGACCGGGGCGACATCGACGCCCGCGAGGGTGCGGACTCCGCCCCGGACGCGTGGCTGCGGGCCGCACGCGCCCGGGCCGCGCTGCCCGACCCGACGGCGAAGGAGCAGACGTGGCAGGCGGTCGTCGACCACACGATCCCCTCCCACAGCCTTGCCCCGGTCGGCTTCTCGTTCTGGCGGCCCGGGCAGGAGCGGCTGCTCGCGTCGTTCGCGGACCGGTTCCTCCAGATGCTGCCCGCCCTCGGCGCGAGCGGCATGCTCTGGTGCATGGCCCTGGCCCGCGGGTTCTTCCCGACCGTCGGGGTGGACGCGGCGTGGCTGGATCGCGCGGACGCGCTCGTGGGCAGCGGAGAGGTGCCGCCGGTGCTGGCCAACCCGGTGGTCGAGCGCATCGACCGCGGCCGCCGGATGCTGCGGGCCCGGGGGAGCGGAGCTATCGAACGCTGATCGCGACGTCGCCCTTCCGGTCGACGAGCTCACCGATCACCGGATAGCCGGGCACCTCGCCGGCCACCAGCAGCCCGCCGGACGTCTGCGCGTCGGCCAGCAGCAGCAGCTCGTCCTCCGACACGGCGCTGTGCACGTGCGGCCGCACCCAGTCCAGGTTGCGGCGGCTGCCGCCGGGAACGAAGCCCTCGGCCAGCGAGGCGCGGGCCGGGTCCAGGTAGGGGACGGCAGCGGCGTTGAGGACCGCAGAGACACCGCTGGCGCGCACCAGCTTGAGCAGGTGGCCGAGCAGCCCGAACCCGGTCACGTCCGTGGCGCAGGTGGCCCCGCGCGCCAGAGCGGCATCCGCAGCGGGGCCGTTGAGGGTCGTCATCACCTCGACCGCCTCCGGGAACGGCTCACCGGTCGCCTTGTGCCGGTTGTTCAAGACCCCCAGCCCCAGTGGCTTGGTGAGCGTCAGTGGCAGGCCGGCCCGGCCGGCGTCGTTGCGCAGCAACCGGGCGGGGTCGCCCATCCCGGTGACGGCCAGGCCGTACTTGGGCTCCGGATCGTCGATGCTGTGCCCGCCCGCGAGGTGCGCCCCCGCGGCCGCGCAGACGTCCGCCCCGCCACGCAGCACCTCCGCGGCAAGGTCGAACGGGAGTCGGTCCCGCGGCCAAGCCAGCAGGTTCACCGCCACCATCGGTCGGCCGCCCATGGCGTAGACGTCGGACAGCGCGTTGGCCGCGGCGATCCGGCCCCAGTCGTAGGCGTCGTCGACCACGGGGGTGAAGAAGTCGGCCGTGGAGATCACCGCTCGGGTCGCGTCCAGGCGCACCACGGCGGCGTCGTCACCGTCGTCCAGACCGACCAGCAGGTCCCCGCCCGCGCGGCCGCTCTGCAACCCGGACAGCACCCGTTCCAGCTCCCCGGGCGGGACCTTGCAGGCGCAGCCGCCGCCAGCGGCGTACTGGGTCAGACGGGGCGGGACGTCGACAGAGCTGCTCACCCCGTCAAAACTACCCCCTGGGGCCGGTGCTCACGCCGGGGCGGACTCGCGGGCCTTGCGCTCCTCGAGGCGCTGGCGCTGTGGCACCACGGTGTACTTCGGGTCCTTGGCCGAGGCCTTGCCCGCCTCGAAGATCCCGAACCGGGTCATCACAGAGGCGGCCACGTAGGTGGCCCCGGCCAGCGCGGACAGCGCCCGTGAGCGTCCCGCGACGACGGTGAGCGCCGCGGAGCTCGCGGTCATCGCCCGGGCGGTCTTCATCAGCATGCCCGGCCGGCCCTCCTTGTAGGGCTCGGCGACCATCCCGAGCCGACGCTTGAGCAGCTCGGCCGCGGTGATCTCGATGCCGGCGCCGGCCATCGCCATCGTGCGCGCCGGGCCGTTCTGCGCCACCGGGGTGGCGATCAGGGCCAGGCCGCCGGCAGCGGTGGCGCCGGAGCCGACGAAGATCAGCGGGAGCTCCCGGTGCGCCTCGTGCCAGGCCGGCACGGCGGTGTCGCTCAGCAGGGCCGCGGTGTAGCTGGCCAGTCCGGGACCCAGTGCGGCCGCGCCGAGCCCGGCGAGCCGACCGAGGACCGGCAGCCGCCCGGTGAGCCGCGACAGCAGCGCCGCCGTCGACAGGCCGCTGAAGGGCGCCAGGATGAACGACCCCACCGACAGCGGGGAGGTCACCTTGAAGACGCGCAGCATCTTCAAGAACCGCTCCGGGCGGCCGAGGTCGTGGACCAGCGCGACCGTGCCGGCGCCGGCGGCGGCGGCGGCGGCGACGCGGGTGACCCGCTCCAGCGCAGGTCGTCCGGTCATCGCCGCCCCTTCAGCGAGCAGTGCGGACGCGCCCGCCATGCCGCCGAGGAACAGGTACAGCGGCACGTCCGGCGTCTTCCAGGTGGGGGTCTTGATGATCTGCTGGCCGTAGTAGGACTCGAACTCCGGTTCCGGCACCATCGCGCGTTCTCTCATGACGTCTCCTTCGTCACCGACGGTTGCCGAGGAACGAGCCGATCCCGACCGCGACCAGGGTGGCGGCCGCGGCGCCGACCGCCCGCCACATCGAGCCGATGTCGCGGGTGGTCACCACCGGGTCGGGCGGCAGGCCGTAGACCTCCGGCTCGTCGAGGAGCAGGAAGAACGCACCGTCGCCGCCCACCCCGTCGTTCGGGTCGGCTCCGTAGAGCCGGGCCACGTCCACGCCCTGCTCGTGGAGCTGGGCCACCCGCTGCTGGGCCTTCTGCCGCAGCTGGCTGACCTCGCCGTACTGGATCGACTCCGTGGGACAGGCCTGCGCGCAGGCGGGCTGCTGCCCGTCCTTGAGCCGGTCGTAGCACAGCGTGCACTTGAACGCCCGGCCGTCCTCCTTGCGCAGGTCGATCACGCCGTACGGGCAGGCGGGCACGCAGTAGCCGCAACCGTTGCACACGTCCGGTTGCACGACGACGGTGCCGTACTCGGTCCGGAACAGGGAGCCGGTGGGGCAGACGTCCAGGCAGGCCGCGTGCGTGCAGTGCTTGCACACGTCGGAGGACATCAGCCAGCGCACCCCGCCGTCACCGGACGGTGCGCCCTGGTCCTCCGACGCGGCGAACCCGGGCGGACCCATGCCGGGCAGACCGAGGTCCGTGGTGGTGACGCCGGGGGAGGCCGGCTTCTCGATGAACGCCACGTGCCGCCAGGTGTCCGCGCCCAGCGCCTGTGTGTTGTCGTAGGACATCCCCGACAAGGAGATGCCGTCCTCCGGGACGTCGTTCCACTCCTTGCAGGCGACCTCACACGCCTTGCAGCCGATGCACACGCTGGTGTCGGTGAAGAACCCCATCCGTGGCGGGTGGTCCTCGTAGCCCGCGTCGTGCTGCACGTCCGAGAGCGGACCGGACAGGGAGTGGCTCATTGGTTCTGCTCCGTTCCCGCGGCGTCGGACCCTGGGGCGTCGGACGCCCCCGTGCCCGCGCGGCGTCGGTACTCGTCGACGTACTCGGTCCGCGCCGCGCCCCGCGGTCGCCGTCCTGGCCGGATGTCACAGGTGCCGACCTTGCCTTGGATGTAGACGTTGGGGTCCATCGTGACGTTGACCAGGTCGTTCTGGGAGTCGCCGGTCGAGAGCCCGTTGGGACCCCAGTGGTAGGGCAGCCCGACCTGCTCGATCATCCGGTCCTCCACCCGCAGCGACCGCATCCGCTCGGTCACGAGCACGCGCGCCTCGATGGCCGCACGGGACGTGACGATCGTGGCCCAGCCGCCGTGCACCAGCCCGCGCTCGGCTGCCAGCCTGGGGGAGACCTCGCAGAACATCTCGGGCTGGAGCTCGGACAGGTAAGGCAACGTGCGGCTCATCCCGCCGGCGGTGTGGTGCTCGGTGAGCCGGTAGCTGGTGAACACGTAAGGGAAGACGTCACTGAACGACGGGTTCAGCGGGTTGGACGGCTCCTTCACCGGCACCCGGGCCGGGTTGTTCTGCTGGCGGTAGAGCAGGTTGCGCACCGGGGACTCCGGCGGCTCGTAGTGGGTGGGCATCGGCCCGTCCGCCAGCCCGGTGGGCACGTAGAGCCACGCCTTGCCGTCGGTCTGCATGATGAACGGGTCCCGGCCACTCAGCGCGTCCGGTCCGGTGGCCCCGTCCTCGGGCACGTAGTCCGGCGGGCGGCTGGCGATGAAGTCGGGGACGTCCTCGCCGGTCCAGCTGCCCTTGCCGTCGTTGGCGTCCGGATCCCACCACACGTACTTCTTGCGCTCGCTCCACGGGTTGCCGTCCGGGTCCGCCGACGCGCGGTTGTAGATGATGCGCCGGTTCGCCGGCCACACCCAGCCCCACTCGGGTGCGACGTAGCTCTGCTCCCAGTGCGGCTTGCGCCGGGCGGCCTGGTTGACCTCGTCGGCGTAGACGCCGCAGTAGATCCAGCAGCCGCAGGTGGTCGAGCCGTCGTCCTTCAGCTGGGTGTACGACGACAGCGCGTTCCCGTCTGCGTCCCAGCCGTTGATCTCACGCAGCACCGCTTCGGCGTCCGGCTCCTGCAACGGCCCCTCGGTGGGGTAGTCCCAGGTGAGGTCGAGCAGCGGCCTGTCCATCTCCGGGTCGGATGCAGCAGAGCCGTTCCGCAGCTTCTCTCGGATCCGCTTGCCGAGGTCGTAGAAGAACTGGAGGTCGCTGCGCGCGTCCCCGGGTGGCTCGACGGCCTTCTCCCGCCACTGCAGCATCCGCTGGGTGTTGGTGAAGGTGCCCTTCTTCTCCACGTGCGAGGCCGCGGGCAGGAAGAACACCTCGGTGCCGATCTTGTCGGTCTCCAGCTCCCCGGTGGCGATCTCGGGACCGTCCTTCCAGAAGGTGGCGCTCTCGATCATCGCCATGTCGCGGACGACCATCCAGTCGAGGTTCGCCATTCCCAGCCGTTGCATCTTGCCGTTGGCCGAGCCGACGGCGGGGTTCTCGCCGACCACGAAGTAGCCCTTGACCCTACCCTCGATCTGCCCGACCACGGTGTCGTAGGTGCCGTGATGCCCGGTCAGCCGGGGCAGGTAGTCGAAGCAGTAGTCGTTGGCCTCGGTCGCCGCGTCGCCCCAGTACGCCTTCAGCAGGCTGACGGCGTAGTCCCGCATGTTCCCCCAGAAGCCGGTCTTGCCGGAGTCCTCGGCGACGTAGTCGTCGAGGTCCATGTGGTGATGGGCGTGCGGCATCGGGAGGTAGCCGGGCAGGATGTTGAACAGCGTCGGGATGTCCGTGGATCCCTGGATGCTGGCGTGCCCCCGCAGCGCCATGATGCCGCCGCCGGGCCGGCCGATGTTGCCGAGCAGCAGCTGCAGGATGGATGCGGTGCGGATGTTCTGCACGCCGGTGCTGTGCTGGGTCCAGCCGACCGCGTAGCAGAAGGCGCCGGTGCGCTCCCGGCCGCTGTTCTCCGTCAGCGCCCGGGCCACCTGGTGGAACTGCTCCTGGCTGATCCCGCAGATCTTCTCCACCATCTCCGGGGTGTAGCGCGCGAAGTGCCGCTTCAGGATCTGGTAGACGCAGCTCGGGTGCTGCAACGTCTCGTCACGCTCGGGCTTGGCCTGCACCGAGGGACCGCCGGAGCCGGCCGTCTCCGACCGGGCCGCCTCGTGACCGGCCATCTGGGACTCGGGCCCGGGCACGCCGCCGCCACCGGGCTGGTCGGGGTCACGCTGTCCGGCTGCGGGTGTCTGCGGCGCGTTGGCGTACTGCCAGCTGGTGGGGTCGTACTGGTGCTTGTCCTCGTCGTACCCGGAGAAGAGGCCTTGGAGCTCCTCGGTGTCCTTGAAGTCGTCGCCGACGATCGCCGCGGCGTTCGTGTAGTTGACGACGTAGTCGCGGAAGTCGAGCTCGTTGGAGAGCACGTAGTTGACCAGTGCGCCCAAGAACGCGATGTCCGTGCCCGCGCGGAGCGGGACATGGATGTCCGCCACCGCCGATGTGCGGGTGAACCGGGGGTCGACGTGGATGATGGTGGCGCCGCGCCGCTTGGCCTCCATCACCCACTGGAAGCCCACGGGGTGGCACTCGGCCATGTTCGAACCCTCGATGACGATCACATCGGCGTTCTGCAGGTCCTGCTGGAAGGTGGTGGCCCCTCCACGGCCGAACGAGGTCCCCAGACCGGGGACGGTGGAGGAGTGTCAAATACGGGCCTGGTTCTCGATCTGGATCGCTCCCATCGCCGTGTACAGCTTCTTCATGAGGTAGTTCTCCTCGTTGTCGAGGGTCGCTCCTCCGAGGCTGGCGATGCCCATCGTGCGGCGGAGCCGACGGCCGTCGTCGGTCTCCCACTCCCAGAAGTCCTTGCGGGTCTGGATCACCCGGTCGGCGATCATGTCCATCGCGGTGTCGAGGTCGAGGTCCTCCCACTCGGTGCCGAACGGGCGCCGGTAGCGGACCTTGGTGACGCGGCCGGCGCTGGTGACCAGCTGCTTGCTGGCACTGCCCTTCGGACAGAGCCGCCCGCGCGAGATGGGGCTGGCCGGATCTCCCTCGATCTGGGTGACCTCGCCGTCCTTGACGTAGACCTTCTGCCCGCAGCCGACCGCGCAGAAGGGGCAGATCGAGTCGGTCACCTTGTCGGCCTCGGCCGTACGCGGTCGTAGGTGCTCGCTGCGCGAGGACATCGAGGCGGCGCCCCGTCCCAGCCGGTCCCGGCCCGTGAGCTGCTTGAGCAGCGGCCACCCGATGAAAGTCTTCTCGCTCACCGAACCTCCACGTCCCGTTAGGCGTGCTCCCACCGTATCCCGCCGGGGAGGGTTGTAAACCGCTGCAATGCCCTAGTGCTCACCGGGGCGGCGAGTCGCGCGGAGCACCTGCTCCGGGTCCCGGCGGCGGGAGGCCACGGTGGCGGCCACCTCGCTCAGCTTCATGTTGGCGTTCCGGCTGAACGTCCGCAGCGCGGCGTACGCCGCGTCCATGTCGACGCCCGCGTGCTCCGCGAGGACCCCCTTGGCCTGCTCGATGACGATCCGGGTGCTGAGAGCGGTCTGCAGCTGCTCGGCGAGCAGCGAGGCCCGGTGCAGGGAGCGCTGCTGGAGGATTCCGATGGTCGCCACGTCGGCGAGGGCCCGGGCCAGCCGCCGCTCGTTCGAGGTGAGCGGCTGCTCCCGGGAGACCAGGAGAGTCATCGCACCGATGACCTCCTCGCGCAACCGCATCGGGACGACGTACACGGAACGAAAGCCGGCCGCACGGGCGGCCTCGGTGAAGACCGGCCATCGGTCACCCACGGCCGAGAGATGATCGATGCCGGTCGGCTCGCCCGTCCGCACGCACTCGACCGACGGGCCGCCTTCATCCTGGTCGAGCTGCAGCCGCTCGAGTCGCCGGACGTTCTTGTCCGAGGAGGCGACCAGGCGCAGCTCCTGCGCAGAGGTGAGCAGCATCAGTCCGGCCTGCTCGACCGGCAGCAGCTCCAGGCAGGTGTGCACGAGGCGGTCGAGGAGGTCGACCACGTCGTAGTCGTCGACCATGGTGTCGGCCAACGTCACCAGGCGCTGCGCGAGCAGCGCCTCGTTCCCGGCAGCGCCGGGCGACGCATCGGTCGGCTTGTCGTCGGCCATTGGTCCCCACCCTTCCCCCAGCGATATGGTATCCGGACCCCGTGGGCCGCATCACGTAACTGATTGCGCAGACTGCCCCGTTACGTCATGGGCAAATAGTTCCGAGTGACCATCCCCTCCGCTCATGCAGACGTGCTAGGAAAGATGTCTGACGAGGAACGACCTGTGGGGGGACGTCCGCGGGCCCTCGTTGTTCGCCGGGAGACCGGCTCAGCAGTCAAGACCTCGCTGCGTTGTCACGTACGAGCGCGGAGGGGTTCACATGACGGCAGCGACCAGGACCGGTCCCGGGACCGACATCGGACGGCTTTGTCATGATCTGAGGCAGTACACCGCCGCCGGGCTCCTGGCGGCCGACATGCCGGGGGACGAGTGTCTCGACGAGAGCGTCCGACGGCGCCTCGACACGATCCATCAGCTGTTCTCCAGCATCCAGGACCTGATAGCGACCCACACCGGGGCGAACAGCACCGGCAGCGAGTGGACGGTCGACCTCGTCGACCTGGTGGCCGAGTGCGTGCGGGTGGCCGAGCTGAACCACGCGATGCCGGTGGTGCTCGAGCAGGTCGGCCCGGTGCTGGTGCACGCCGATCCCGTGCTGCTGCGCCGTGCGGTGATCAACGTCGTGGACAACGCCTGCAGGGCCACCGGCCCCGGAGGCACGGTGACCGTCACCGTCGACGTGCGCCAAGGCATGTCGTGCATCGCGGTCGCCGACGAAGGGCTGGGCTTCGGGCACGCGGCGCCGGGAACAGGACAGGGGATGTCGATCGTGGACATGGTGGTGCGGGCCTGCCGCGGCCGGTTGGAGATCGGCAGCGGACCGGGGCCGGGGACCACGGTCCGGCTGATGTTCCCGGTGCGAGACGACGGGGGCGAGCATGAGCGTCGCGCTGGGTGACCCGCACGGGATGTTCCTCGACGCGCTGGCCGACGCGCTGGGGGACCGGGGGCACGACATCGCCGGCACCGCGACCGACCCGGGCCGGCTGCGCGCGGTGGTCGCCGAGCACGCCACGACCGTGTGCGTCGTCGGCCTGGGCAGCCGTGACGCGCAGTGGCTGGAGGCGGTCGCGGCCGTCAAGCAGGACCGGCCCGGGGTGGCCGTGGTGCTGCTCGGGGGAGCCGCGTCGGCGCAGGCCTGGCTGGCCTACGACACAGGAGCGGTCGAGGCCCTGGTTGACAAGCGGTGCGACATCGCCACGGTCGACAAGGTCCTCCAGCGTGTCGAAGCCGGAGAACGTCTGGTCGAAGGGTGCTCGCGTCCGACGCCCGCGCTGTCGGCGCGGTCGCCTCTCGACCAGCTGACCGAGCGTGAGCGTGAGGTGCTGCGGCTGATCGTGGCGGGCCTGTCGACGCAGCGGATGGCCGCCGTGCTCGGCGTCTCGGCGAACACCGTCCGGACGCATGTACAGCACGTTCTCGCCAAGCTGGGCGTCGACAGGCGCAGCAAGGCGATCAAGGTGGCGACGGACCTGGGCATGGCAGAACAGGCATGGGCGCGGTGATGGAGCAGGTGGTGCAGATGGGTGCGTGGGGCCGACAGATCACTGCCCTGCTGGTGGATGACCACCGCGTCTTCGCCGAGGTCCTCGCGATGCGGCTGCGTGGCGAGCCCGGCATCGGGATGGTGGAGATCGCCTTCTCGCTGGGCAGTGCACGGGCACTGGCGAACAAGGTCCGGCCGGACGTGGTGCTGCTGGACTACGACCTGGCCGGGGAGTCGGGGCTGGACCTCATCAACGCCCTGGACGGGGACGGCGGCCGGCCCCCCGTGGTGATGGTCTCCGCAGGGCACGACCCGAGACTGCTCGTCGAGGCGCTCGAGCGGGGTGCGGAGGCGTGGGTGCCGAAGGACGCCGGCTTCGACGTGCTGCTGCACGCCATCGACGAGGTGCTGCGCGGTCATCTGTACCTGCCGCCCAACGCGCTGCGGTCCGTGGTGGACCGGCTGGTGGAGCAGGCGCACGGGCCGGTGGCCCCCGCGCACAGCTTCGTCGACGAGCTGTCCGGCCGGGAGCTCGAGGTGCTGCGGTGCCTGGTCTCCGGGATGACGCGGGTCGAGGTCGCGCAGCGGTTGTTCATCTCCACCAACACCGTCCGCACACACGTCCAGAACGTCTTGAAGGCGGCCGAGCTGCACTCCACGCTGGCACTGGTCGCGGCGGCACGGGAACGGGGAGTCACGGGCGTCGACGAGGACGACCCGGACCAGGTCATGGAACCGCGGGCGCACTCGCGGTGAGCGCGCCGGTTAAGGTGCAGCCGGAGGCGTATCTCGTCTGGTGACGGGCGCGGTCCTCAAAACCGTAGTGGCCGAGTACCTCGGTCAGGCGGGTTCGATTCCCGTCCGCCTCCGCCACAGAGCTCACCGGGCGGGTCCTCCACTGCGGCCTGGGTGGAGCGCCCGCGGTGACCGGCGTGGCCCATGTCGGCCTCACGCATCAGCTTCGACACCAGGTCGTGTCCCAGGGTGATCGTGTCGCCCAGCATGCGCACCCCGTCCGCGTGACGACCGCCCTCCAAGGACCACATGGCCGCGACCATTCCTTGGACCAGGGTGTCGTTGATCTCCACCGCGTCACGATGACGTTGGGTGGCCGCCTCGAGCCGCCGCCACTGCTCGTGGGCGCGCCGCAACCGGTCGGAGGCGTCGCCGAGGAGGATGCCGAGCAGCATCATCGGGACGATGCGGGAGGCCCATCCCGAGACGGTGAGGTCGATCGAGCGGATGAGCACCCATGCCACGACGAGCCCCACCGCGGTCGTCCCTGCCAGAAGGCCGATCCGGCGACCGAAGGCGAGCGCGGCGAGCGCGATCGGGAGGGCGTAGAGCATGTTGGTGGCGTCCTGGACGGTACCGGTCAGGACGCGCAGCACGAACACGCCCAGGAACAGCAGCGCGACGACGGCGACGGTCAGCTCGGGCCGGGAGCTGAACCAGGGCAGCAGCTCGAAGGAACCGTTTTCACGCGAAAAACGACGTTTCACACATACAACTGTGCGAGCTCGAGTGCGGTTGCCCAAGGGACCAAGGTCCCGCGATCCCCCGCCGGACGACCGCGGGTGAGGAAGCCCGGCCGAGGACGACTAAGGTGCGGGGCAGAGCAGGTTGAACGAGTTTGCCGGGAGGACAGCGGTGGTGGACCCCCGCCGGGCGACGCCCCGCACGGACGCCGTACTCGCCGATCCCCGGCTGGAGGCGGCCGCACAGCTGCTCGGGGCTTCCCGGGTCAAGCAGGCGGTGCGGACGGCGCTGGCGCACTGCCGCGCCGGAGAGCTCGCGCCCGGCGCCGTGGTGCCGGCGGTGCTGGCCGCGCTGCCGCAGACGGCCACCTCGCTGCGGCGGGTGGTCAACGCCAGCGGGGTGGTGGTGCACACGAACCTCGGACGGGCGCCGCTCTCGGAGGCCGCCGTGCAGGCACTGGGCCAGGTCGCCGGGTCGACCGACGTCGAGCTGGACCTCACCACCGGACGCCGGGCCCCACGTGGCCGCGGCGCGCTGGCCGCACTCGCCGGTGCCGTCCCGGATGCCGAGGCGGTGCACGTGGTCAACAACGGCGCGGCCGCGTTGGCGCTCGCCGCCTGCTGCCTGGCCCGGGACCGCACGGTCGTCGTGGCCCGCGGCGAGATGGTGGAGATCGGCGACGGCTTCCGGATCCCCGAGCTGCTGGAGTCCGTCGGGGCCCGGCTTCGCGAGGTGGGCACCACGAACCGGGTGCGGCTCGCCGACTACGAGGAGGCGATGGACGCCGAGACCGCGTTCGTGCTCAAGGTGCACCCGTCGAACTTCGTGGTCAGTGGCTTCACCTCCTCGGTCCCGGTAGCCGCGCTCGCGAGCCTGTCGGCGCCGGTGGTGGCCGACATCGGCTCCGGGCTGCTGTCCCCGCATCCCCGGCTGCCCCGCGAACCGAACGCGCAGGAAACGCTGCGTGCCGGCGCCGCGCTGGTCACGGCGTCCGGGGACAAGCTGCTCGGCGGGCCGCAGTGCGGGCTGCTGCTCGGGCGGCGGGTCCTGGTGGACCGGCTGCGCCGGCACCCGCTGGCCCGGGCGATGCGCGTGGACAAGCTGACGCTGGCGGCCCTGGAAGCGACCCTGACCGGTCCCGAGCCCCCGGTGCACGCCGCGCTGCGCCGCAGCCCCGACGAGCTGATGGTCCGGGCGCAGCGGATCTGCGCCGAGCTCACCGGCGTGGTCCCGGCCGTACCGGTGGCGAGCACCGCCGCAGTGGGCGGGGGAGGCGCCCCCGGCGTGGAGCTGCCCAGCGCCGCGGTGGCCTTGCCCGAGACGTACGCCGAGCCCCTGCGCCTCGGTGAACCGCCGGTGATGGGCCGGTTGGAACACGGCCGGCTGTTGCTGGACCTCGTCGCCGTGCCCGAGGCGGACGACGCTCTGCTGGCCGAGGCGGTACGACGCGCGGCGAAGACCGTGGGGGAGTAGTGCACGTCGTCGCCACCGCGGGCCACGTCGACCACGGCAAGTCGACCCTGGTGCGGGTCCTGACCGGGATGGACCCGGACCGGTTGAAGGA
Organism: uncultured Actinomycetota bacterium; assembly: GCA_963839365.1. Classification (GTDB taxonomy): domain Bacteria; phylum Actinomycetota; class Actinomycetes; order Propionibacteriales; family Nocardioidaceae; genus DASSKA01. Next base: position 21,008 of record CAWIUT010000009.1, on the reverse strand, counting down.
GGAGCACCAGCGGGGTCTGTCCATCGCGTTGGGGTACTGCTGGGCCACGCTTCCGGAGGTCGGCGAGGTCGCGTTCGTCGACGTGCCCGGCCACGAACGGTTCATCGCGACCACGCTGGCCGGCCTGGGACCGGTCCCCGGGGTGCTGTTCGTGGTGGCGGCCGACGACCCCTGGATGCCGCAGGCGGCCGAGCACCTGGCTGCCCTCGACGCGCTCGGGGTCACCAGGGGGGTGCTGGCCGTCACCCGCGCCGATCTCAGCGACCCCGCTCCGGCGCGGGCGGCCGCGCAGGCCGCGATGGCAGGTACGTCGCTGGCGGGGATCCCGGCAGTGGCGGTCAGTGGCCGCACGGGCGATGGGATGGACGAGCTGCGCGCGCTGCTGGTGGAGATGGTCGGGGCGCTGCCCCAGCCCGACCCGGTGTCCGACGTACGGCTGTGGGTGGACCGCTGCTTCCACGTCAAGGGGGCCGGCACGGTCGTGACCGGCACCCTTCCGGCCGGCACCGTGGGCACGGGCGACACCTTGACGGTCGCGCCGGGCGGCGAGGCCGCCGGCGCCCGACAGGTGCGGGTCCGCTCGGTGCAGTCGCTGGGCCGGCCGGTGGAGGCCGCCCACGGCGTGGCCCGGGTGGCTCTCAACGTCGCCGGCGCGAGCGAGCAGCAGCTGCGGGCGAGCGGCGTGCTCGTCAGCCCGGACCGTTGGTGGTTCACCGCCGTCGCCGACGTGCGGGTCGAGCACGTGCAGCCAGGCGTGCAGCGGGTTCCGCAGCGTCCCCTGCTGCACCTGGGGGCGACGTCGACGGCGACCCGGCTACGCCCCCTGGGCGAGGACACTGCACGACTCCACCTGGACCGTGGGCTGCCGTTGCGGATCGGTGACCGGGGGTTGCTGCGTGATCCCGGGAGTCGCACGGTCTGGGGAGTCACCGTGCTGGACCCGGCGCCGCCAGCGCTGCGCATGCGTGGGGCTGCCCGGGCCCGGGCCGAGGAGCTGGCGAGCCACTCCGGGATCCCGGACGAGGCGCTGGAGGTGCGGAGTCGGGGGGTCGTCCGGCGCTCGCTGCTCGACCGGATGGGCGTGCCCCTCGGACAGCGTCCAGCGCATGGGGTGCTGGTGGCCGGGGACTGGGCGGTCTCCGGCGAGAAGGTTGCGCAGTGGCGACGGCGGTTGCCGGGCCTGGTCGCGGAGTTCGAGACAGCCCGTCCGCTGGAGGCCGGGATGCCGGTCCCGGGGGTCGTCCAGGCACTCGGCCTGCCGGCTCCCGAGCTGCTGGAGGCCCTGGTCGCCGACCCGCTGCGGCTGGTGGACGGCCGGGTGACCGGTCGCACCCGCGCCGTACTGCCGGGCAAGCTCGAGCAGGCACTGGCCCGGCTGGATTCCGACCTCGCGGAGCACCAGTTCGCCGCCCCCACCGCGGATCGCCTGCGGGAGCTCGGACTGGACACCAGGGCGGTCGCCGCCGCGGCCAAGGCCGGACGCCTGCTGCGGCTCGCCGATGGCATTGTCCTGCTGCCCGGGGCGGACCGGCTCGCCGTGCAGCGCCTGGCCGAGCTGCCGCAGCCGTTCACCACCAGCCAGGCGCGGGTCGCGCTCGACACCTCGCGGCGGGTGGTGCTTCCCCTGCTCGCCCACCTCGACCGCACCGGGCGGAGCATCCGGCATCCGGACGACCGGCGCAGCCTGCGCGGCACCCCGGACAAGGTGGAGCCACAATAGAGCCGCGATGACGCAGATGAGACAAGGACTGGCAACGGCGGACGCGAGGAGCGCCGCCGCGCCCGCACCAGCAGACCCCGGCCAGCCGTCCACCAAGGACGTGCACGAGATCCTCGACCTGGCGTTGCGGATCGGTGAGGTGCTGCTGTCCTCCGGCGCCGGCGCGGCCGACGTGTCCGCCACCATGCACTCGATCGCGGTCGCGGCAGGACTGCGCACCGCGGACGTCGACGTGACGTTCACCGCACTGTCGATGTCCTACCAGGCCGGGTACGACGAGCCACCGGTCTTCGTCGTGCGCAACGTCCGGCACCGGGTCATCGACTACGACGACCTCACCCGCGTCGACGGGCTGGTGCGCGATCTGCTCACCGAGAACGTCGACCACGCCGGTGCTCGGGCCGAGCTGGCCCGGATCACCTCCTCGGGTCACATCCGGCCCCGGTGGGCGGTGGACCTGGGCTGGGGCGTGATGGGGCTCGGGGTCGCGCTCATGCTGGGCGGGGACTGGATCGTGATGGCGATCGCGTTCTTCTCCGCGGCCGGGGTGGACGTGCTGCAGCGCACCATGAGCCGGCACCGGCTTCCGCTGTTCTACCAGCAGGTGGCCGGCGGCCTGCTGGCCACGCTGCTGGCGGTGGCGGTCGCGGCCACCCGGGTGAAGGTGGACCCGTCCCTGGTGGTGACCGCGGGCATCATCATGCTGCTGTCCGGCATCGGCTTCATGGGCGCGGTCCAGGACGCGCTGACCGGGTTCTACCTGACGTCCGGGGCGCGCATCCTGGAGGTCATGCTCCTCACCGCCGGCATCATCGCCGGGGTCAGCGGGGGGCTGGCAGTGGCGAAGATGGTCGACGTCCCGATCGCCCTCACTCCCGGGGCGGCGGGCTGGTCGTACCTGCCGGTGATGGCGTTCGGCGCGGCGGTGTCGGCAGGCGCGTTCGCGTTCGCCTCCTACGCGCCCAACCGCGCGCTGCTGCCGATCGGTCTGATCGGTGCGGCGGGCGAGCTGGTGTACTCCTTCATGCGCCTGCCCGGGTTCGGACAGGCCTGGGCGTCCGCCGGCGCGGCGGTGGTGATCGGCGTGGTCAGCTACTCGGTGGCCGGCCGGGTCCGGGTCCCACCGCTGGTCGTGGTGGTCTCGGCGATCGTCCCGCTGCTGCCCGGACTGTCGATCTACCGCGGGCTGTCGCTGATGGCCAGCGGCGACAGCTATGGGGTGCTGGCCATGGTCACCGCAGCCGCCATCGCGATCTCGCTGGCCTCCGGCGTCATCCTCGGTGAGTTCATCGCCCAGCCGCTCAAGCGCGAGGCCCGCCGGCTGGAGAACCGGCTCGCCGGGCCGCGGCTGGTCGGGCCGCTGCGCGCCCGGGCGGTGAAGCGGTAGCTCAGCGCACGTCGAACCGGCGGTGCCCGGAGAGCTCGGTCTCGGTCACCTCGACGTCCTCGACCACGGCCTCGCGCGGCCCCTCGTGCATCCACGCGATGAGTTGCTCGACGTGGGGCTGCTCGCCCTCGAGCACCGCGCGCACCGACCCGTCGGGCTCGTTGCCCACCCAGCCGGTGACCCCTGTGTCCGCCGCCAGCCGCCTGGTGCCGTCCCGGAAGAACACTCCTTGCACCCGCCCGCGCACGACCACCATGCGTGCCACCTTCTGCGTCGAAGAGGTCATGGCCGCATCATCGCCGTCTCGAGCTCGGCAAGCCAGCCGCGCGCCGTCGCCGCGTCGTACGGCGGGGTGGCGGTCTCCACCTCGGCGCGCACCTGCGCGCAGGACCGCACGGCGAGCGCGACGAGCTCGTCGGGGTAGCCCAGCTCCTGCCGGTGAGCGGCGAACTCGTCCTCGTCGTCGACCCAGACCCGGCCGGTCCAGCCCTTGATGACGTCGAGGTCGAGGTCGACCGCGGACACCCCGCCCTCGTCGACCGTGGGCGGGGTGGAGATGTCGACGTACACCGCGCACGGCGGGTCCGCCTCCGGGGCGTAGAAGGTGGCCACGAAGGGTGCGTCGTGCGGCACCAGCACCACCTGCCGCTGCCCGGTCACGAACGCTCGCCCGGGCCGGGCCACCGAGGTGCCCGGCGGAAGGCCCAGCCAGGTGCCGTGGTCATCGGTGCCGAGGCGCAACGCGTCGTACTCCCAGTGCGGCCGGCGTCCCCATTTCTCGAAACGCACCCGTACGGCATCCACGTCGCGGAGTCTACGGACAACAATGGTGCGGTGGCGGACATCGAGGGCGTGCTGGCGGGGCTCGATTCCGGCACCGCGGAACGGGCGCGCCGGGCGCTGCTGTGGATCGGCGTGGACGGGCTGTCGACTCTGACCCAGCTCCAGGTGCAGAGGTTCGTGTGGGTCACCCTCCCGCAGGTGTATCCCGAGGACCAGCAGGAGCACCACGAGACTGCGTGGGCGCTCGCGGACTTCCTGGCCGCGGCGGGGCTGACCCGCTACGCCGACCTGTGCCGCGACCGCCGGACCCACGAGGTGCTCTCGGCGTGGGCCCGGGACCCCGGGGCAGGGGAGCGGCTGGCCGCAGCGCTGCTGCGATCCTCCGGGGTCCAGCCGCCCGACACGGTGCTGCTGACCTTCAGCGAGGTGCCGACCGGGCAGGAAGCCGAGGTGCAGATCGATCTGAGCAGGGTGCTCGAGACGGCCGTGGTCGAGGGGCGGCTCGACCCCGCAGGCAACGACTTCGACCGCCTGGCGCTGGACCTGGCCGAGCAGTTCCTGACCGCGCCGTCACCGGATCATGGCGGAAGGACGCCGCTGCTGTCCGTGCTGCGCTGGCGTGCCCTGCGCTGGGTGCTCGAGCTCGACGCGGAGTTCAGCGAGTTCTGGGTCTCCGCCCTCCACCGGATCTACGAGGAGCCCGTCTTCCCCGGCAACCTGCAGCTGTCCACGGCGCCCGCCGAGGCACTGCTGCAGACCGCGGACACCGCCCCGGTGCTCACCCCGGACGGCCAGCTTCCCGACGAGATCGTCGCCGACCTCGACGCCCGCTTCGGGTGGAGCGACAAGCTGCCCCTCGGAAGGACGTCGATGCGGTACCCGCTCCCCGAGCGGTCGGTCCCGGCGCTGCTGTTCGTGGACACCCACCTGCGTGCCCAGGGCCTGCTCACCAGGAGCGAGGGGCGGCTCGTCCTCACCCCGCTTGGGCGACGATGCCTCTTGGACCGAAGGCGGCTCTGGAAGGCGCTGGTCGCAGCGCGGCCCCGCTGGGAGAAGGGCTTCGACGAGGATGCGCTGGCCGTGATGGCCGCCGTCCTGCTGCGTCGTACGCCGTCGAGCGCGTCCGCGCTGACCCGCCACGCGACCTCGCTCCTGAGGCCCAGGTGGCAGAGCCACGGCGGCGACAGCGTGCGCTCGGCGGTGGAGTGGCTGCGCGTGGAGTGGTACCGGCTCGGCGTCGGCTTCAGCTGGTGGGAGGTGAGCCGGCACGCGGACGACTACCGGCTGAGCAGGTTCGGCCGCGCCGCGGCCGCCGAGCTGTTCTGGTCCGTCGCTGCCCGGCCGCTCGCCTAGCTCCGGTCCTCGGGCTGGGGGGTGTCGGCCGAGGCGGTGGGTGGTGTGCGCCGGCCATCCAGGCATTCCAGACGCGCGGACACGCGGCCCGCCTTGGCGACGTTTCCGGTTTTGGCGGCATGCTCGATCAGGCGGGCGTGCGCAACGGCTGCACGGGTCGCACGAAGGTCTGCCCGCGCCAAGTGCCCCCCGTAATCGTCGAGCACGAGTGCCTGGGCCGGTCAGTGATCCTGCATGCCGGGCGTCAGTCGGCCTTGCCGCCACCGAACATGATCTCGTCCCAGCTCGGCACCGAGGCGCGGCCGCCCTTCTTGCGCACCTGCTTGCGTGCGGGCCGTGGCTTCTCGTGCGCCTCCTCCGGCCGCTCCTCCTCGGAGGGGTCGTCCCTGTCCGACCCCGCAGCAGCCGGCTCCTCGGACGGGGCAGTCGGAGAGGGGTGGGGGGCCCGCTCGGTCGCCTGGGTGGCCATCCAGTCCGCGTCCCCGGAGATCGAGGTGGGGTCCACCCTGGGGTGCCGGGTCTCGGAGTGCCCGGCCTCGGGCCGAGCGTCGTTCTGGCGGGCGGCCCGCCGGATCGTGCTGAGGTCCGCGGTGGGCTCCCGGTCCTGGTCGTCTCCCGGCTCGTCGGCCGAGGTGTCCGCCGGGACGGGACCGCTGACCATGTTGATCGCGTCGCTGCCCAGCGGCAGCTCGTCGTCGAAGCTGGTCACCGGCGACAGCCGCCGGGGACGACCTCCGGCGCGGGCCTGGGCATCCTTCCGGTCGCGGCGCTCGCCGATCAGCCACTTCGCCTCGTCGTCCTCGGGCACCACGTAGCGACCCGGCGCGTCGAACACGAACTCAGCGTGCCGGGGCTTCTCCTCGGCGTGGTAGTCGGCGACCAGCGTCCAGCGGCCGTCCTCACGCCGCCAGGCGTCCCATTCCACCGAGTCGGGGGAGACGTTGCGCTCCCGGAGCCGTTCGGCGACCGCGTCCGCGAGGGGGCGGCTCGCGCCCTCGCCGGCCTTGCGGCGCACCGACGAACGCTGCGCCCGCTCGGCGATGTGCGCCCGCTCGGCGAGCACCGGCGTGGCGAAGCCCATGATCCTGTCCACCGAGGTCTGCGCTGCCGCCGCGACCTTCTCCGGGGACTCCCCGGCACGGATCCGGGCCTGGATGTCGCGGGGACGCAGTGCGCTTTCCATCTGGATCTCCAACTGGCCGAGTCGGGCTTGGTCACCGCGGATGGCGGCCCGCAGCTTCGCGTCATTGTCAACGGCGAACTCCTCGCCCGAGTCGCTGACCATGACCAGCTTCTTGCCGTCGTCGGTCAGCCCCACGAGCGTGAGGTCCTGCATTGTTCCCTCTCTCGACGCGTGTCCGTTGCGGCTGAGCCTACTTCAGCCAGCGGCCCGCTCCGGGTAGCGAGCGCGCGGGTCGTGCGGATCCTCAGGTCCCCAGCACGCGATCCAGGTAGTCGTTCGTGAACATCCGCTCCGGGTCCACCTGGTCCCGAACCCGGTGGAAGTCCGCCCAGTGGGTGTAGCCAGCGGCCAGGTCGTCGGCGGTACGGGTGTGCAGCTTGCCCCAGTGCGGCCGCCCGCCGTACTGCTTCAGCACCTCTTCGACCCCCTGGAAGTACGCCGTGTGGTCGGTCCGCGCGTTCACGTGGACGGCGAGGTACACCGACTCACGCCCCGACGCGGTCGAGAGCCAGGCGTCATCGGCCGGGGCGTACCGGATCTCCACGGGGAACCCGATCCGCCATTCGGAGCGCTCGATCAGGCGGCGCACCTCCTGCAGGGCGGTCATGCCGTGCTCCCAGGGAAGGGCGTACTCCATCTCCCGGAACCGGACCCGCCGCGGAGAGGTGAACACCCGGTCCGAGGCGTCGACGTAGCTGCGTGCGGTGAGCGCGCGGGTGGCCACCTGGTTCGCCGCCGGGATGGTCCCCGGCGCGTGGTCCCCCAGCCGGTTCACCCACCCGAACACGGTGTTCGACAGCAGCTCGTCGTCGATGTAGGAGCGGAACCGGGAGAGCGGCCGTGCCTCGTCGAGAGTGCGGTTGTTCTGCTTGGTCAAGAGCCTGTCGGTGTGCGGGAACCAGTACATCTCCGCGTGGTGGTTCTCGGCGACCATCTCCTCGAACCCGCCGACGGCCGCGTCCCAGCCCATCGGCTCCTCCACCGCCTCGAGCAGGAACGCCGGCTCGACCAGGAAGGTCACCGCGGTGACCACGCCGAGAGCACCGAGCCCGACCCGCGCGGCGTCGAACAGGTCCGGATCCTTGTCCGCGGAGACCTGTCGCACGCTGCCGTCGGCGGTGACCAGCTCGAGCCCGGCCACCTGGGCGGACAGCGACGCCCACCGCCCGCCGGTGCCGTGGGTGCCGGTGGCGATCGCCCCGGCGACCGTCTGCCGGTCCACATCGCCCATGTTGTGCAGCGCCAGCCCGAGCCCGCGCAGCCGCTCGTTGAGCAGATGCAGCGGGGTGCCCGCCAGCACGGTCACGGTCATCGCGTCCCGGTCCACCGCCCGCAGCCCGACCAGCCGGTCCGGCCGCAGCAGGAGACCGTCGGTGACCGCGATCCCCGTGAACGAGTGCCCGGAGCCGACCATCTTCACTCGCATCCCGTTGTTCCGAGCCACCAGGACGCTGTCGACCACCTCGACGACGTCGGTCGGGGCCAGCAGCTGCGCCGGGCGCGCGGACTCCAGGCCACACCAGTTGGTCCACCCCCGGTTCGCCGTGGCTCCTCCCATGCCATGGAGGGTACGGCAGCGGGCAATACTGGCCAGGTGACCTCCTTACGGCTGGTGGACCTCCGGCGGCAGCTCGGCGACTCCCTGTTCGAGCGGGTCGCCGGACCGGAAGGCCCCCGCCGGCGCGACCGCATCCAGCGTCCGGGGTCGCGGTGGTTCGCCGAGGGCAGCCCGGTCCAGCGGGTGCACGCGGACGCGTCGATGTTCGTCGGCGGTCTGCGGGCGCTACTGCTGCAGTCGCTCCACCCGCTGGCCATGGCCGGGGTGGCCGAGCACTCCGGCTACAAGGGCGACCCGTGGGGCCGGCTGCAGCGCACCAGCCACTTCCTGGCCGTCACCACGTTCGGCACCGCGGACGACGCCGAGGCGATGGTGCGGATGGTGCGGACCGTCCACGACCGGGTGCAGGGCACGGCCCCCGACGGTCGCCCGTACGCCGCCTCCGACCCGCACCTGCTCCGGTGGGTGCACGTCGCGGAGGTCGACAGCTTCCTGACCGCCTTCCAGCGCTTCGGGCAGCACCCCCTCGATCCCGCTGACTGCGACGCCTACCTGGCCGACGCGGCCCGGGTCGCCCAGAAGCTGGGCATCATCGACCCGCCGGTCACCGTGGGCGAGCTGCGCGACCAGCTGGCGGCGTACCGTTCGGAGCTGCGCAGCACCCGGGAGGCCCGGGAGGCCGCCCGGTTCATCCTGCTGAGCCCGCCGCTGCCGCTGCTCGCCCGGGCGCCGTACGGCGTTCTCGGCGCCGCCGCGGTGAGCACCCTGCCTGCTTGGGCGCGCTGGCCGCTGCGGCTGCCCTACCTGCCGGTGACGGAGGCGGTGGCCGTGCGGGCGGCGGGGGAGCTGCTCACTCGGACGATTCGGTGGGCAATGACTCCCGGCGCATGACGCGGGGTACCAGCGCGGTCCCGAACGCGATGACCGCCCCGGCGAGTCCGGCCGCGGTCGGCACCCAGTAGCCGGCCGAGGCGCCGTACGCGTCGATCACGTGTCCCGCCACCGCTGCGCCCGGGGCCACGCCCGCGGCCAGGCCGGTGGTGAAGATCGAGATGCCCTCGGTCAGCCGCCCATGAGGCACGGTCTCCTCGATCCAGGCGACGCTGGCGATCAGTGTCGGGGACACGGCGAAGCCGGAAAGGAACAAGAACACTCCCATCGGCGCGAAGGCCCCCAGAAAGGGCAGCGGGAGCATGAGCAGCGCCAGCACCAGGAGGCCCCAGCGGAACCGGCTCCGGTTCGAGGCCTTGACGTGCCTGGCGCCGGTGATCAGCCCGGACAGCAGGCTCCCCAGCGCCCAGACCGCGAGCAGCACCCCGGACACCGCCTTGTGACCGAGCTCGCCGGAGAACGCGACGGTGGCCACCTCCGTGGCCCCGAACAGCACACCCATCGCCACCGCGGCGGCCACCAGCGGCCCGAGCAGCGGCCAGTCCAACGGGTCCGGGGGCGGGTCGGTGCGCCGGCGACGCGTCACCGGCGGTTCGGTGGAGCGCTGCAGTGTCAGGGCGGCCGTGCCCACCAGCGCGGCGGCGATGGCCGATCCCAGGCCGGCGAGCGGGTGCACCTTGGTGGCCAGGAAGGTGACCATCGTCGGGCCGATCATGAACACGGCCTCGTCGACGGCCGCCTCGAAGGCGAACGCAGTCTGCAGCTGCCGCTTGTCGGGGAGCAGCCGCGACCAGCGGGCCCGCACGCACGACCCGATCTGCGGCATCGCCGCTCCGCCCGCCACCGCTCCGACGAGCGTGACCCACATGGGCCACCCGCGCTCCACCGCGGCCATGGTGGTGGTCAGACCGGCGGCGAACAGCAGGACCGTCCACGGCAGCACCCGCCCCTGGCCGCGCCGGTCGACCAGCCGGCCCTGGGGGACCGCGAAGACGGCGTTGGCGATGATGTACGCCGCGGACACGGTTCCTGCCAGGCCGTAGGAGCCACTGCGGGTGGAGACCAGCAGCACGATCCCCAGGCTGACCATGGAGATCGGGAGGCGCGCCACAAGACCGCTCGCCGAGAACGCCAAGGCGCCCGGACGACCGAGCACCTGGCGGTATCGGGAGATCACCGGGGCAATCCTAAGATGTGCGCATGCCCCCCGAGGTCGCTCCGTACGACGCCTTGATGCTGGTCTCCTTCGGGGGGCCGGAGAAACCCGAGGACGTGCTGCCCTTCCTGGAGAACGTCACCCGTGGGCGAGGCATCCCGAAGGAGCGGCTCTCCGAGGTCGGCGAGCACTACCTCCAGTTCGGCGGACGCAGCCCGATCAACGACCAGAACCGGGACCTGCTGACCGCCATCAAGGAGGACCTGCGCGGCTGCGGAATCGACATCCCGGTCTACTGGGGCAACCGGAACTGGCACCCGCTGCTCCCCGACACGCTGCGGCAGATGAAGGCCGACGGGGTCAGCCGGGTCGCCTGCCTGTTCACGAGCGCTTACTCGTCGTACTCCGGGTGCCGGCAGTACCGGGAGAACCTCGCCGACGCTGTCGCGGAGGTGGGCGACGGGGCGCCGCAGCTGGACAAGCTGCGGCACTACTGCAACCACCCCGGGTTCGTCGAACCCATGGTCGACGCGACGCTGGCCGCGCTCGCCGAGATCCCCGACCGGCACCGGCACGACGCGCAGCTGCTCTTCGTCACGCACTCCATCCCGCTGGCCATGAACGACGTGAGCGGCCCCGAGGGCGGCGCCTACGTCACCCAGCACCACGCGGTCGCCGAGGAGATCACCGAGCGGGTCCGGCAGGAGACCGGGCACCGGCACCCGGCAGAGCTGGTCTACTGCTCCCGGTCCGGGCCACCGAGCGTGCCCTGGCTGGAGCCGGACATCAACGAGCGGGTCAGGGAGCTCGCCGGGCAGGGCACCTCCGCGGTCGTGGTGGTGCCGATCGGCTTCGTCTCGGACCACATGGAGGTCGTCTACGACCTGGACACCGAGGCCCGGGAGACCGCCGCGGAGGTGTGCGTCGAGTTCGCCCGTGCCGCGACGGCCGGAGTCGACCCCCGGTTCGTCGCGATGGTCCGGGACCTGCTGATCGAACGCGCGGCCGCCGAGCGCGGCGAGGAGGTGGTGCGCGCCGCAGTCGGGGTCCTGCCACCGTGCTGGGACGTGTGCCCGGCCGGCTGCTGCGCCAACCAGCGGGGGCCGCGGCCGGCCCTGTGTGGCAGGGACTAGAGGTGGGCAGCGACGAGGCCGGCTACGCCGAGCTGCTGGACACCGCCCGGGAGGCCGCCCTGGCCGCGGCGGACCTGGTGCGCGAGGGCGCCGGTCGGGCCGTGGTGGTCGCCGGAACCAAGTCCAGTCCGGTCGACGTGGTGACCGAGGTCGACCAGGAAGCCGAGCGGCTCATCTACGACCGGCTGATGGGCATGCGGCCCGGGGACGGCTTCATCGGGGAGGAGGGCGCCCGTTCCGGGTCGCAGACCGGCGTGAGCTGGCTGGTCGATCCGATCGACGGAACGGTGAACTTCCTCTATGGGATCCCGCAGTACTCGGTGTCGATCGCGGCGATCATCGACGACCGGCCCGTCGCCGGGGTGGTGGTGGACGTCCCCAGGGGCGAGGTGTTCGAGGCCAGCCTCGGCGGTGGCGCGCGGTGTGACGGCCGCTCCCTGGCGGTCCGGCCGCCGGCTCCCCTGGAGCAACGGCTGGTGCTCACCGGCTTCAACTACGTGGCAGACGTTCGTGCCCGACAGGCGGACGCGGCGGCACTCCTGCTGCGGGAGGTCCGGGACATCCGCCGGCTCGGGTCGGCGGCTCTCGACCTGTGCGCGGTCGGCGCCGGTCGCGCCGACGGGTACGTCGAGGAGGGCCTCCACCCCTGGGACGGCGCGGCCGGGGGACTGGTGGCCACGGAGGCCGGTGCCGTGGTGCAGACCAGACCGGGGGTGGGAGGCACCGACTGCTACCTGTGCGCGCCGGCGCACGGCTTCGAGGAGTTCGCCGCCCTGGCCGAGCGCTGCGGCTTCCTGGCCGGGCCGAGCGAATATTCCTCTTTGGATCGGGAATAGCCGGGGCCCGTCGTTCGTTGTCCGGGTCACGCACCCTCGGGGAGCCAGGGTGTCGACTGAGAGTCCGCTGTGACTCTGACGACATCATGCGGTTCGATCGTGCATCCAGGGCTCGGATGGTGCACAATCCGCACGCACGGCGTGTGATCTCGCAGAAGCAGGAACATCAGCTGAAGGCCTTCGGGGGCAGGAGACGATAGATGGCAACCGACTACGACGCACCTCGCAAGACCGAGGAAGACCAGGGCGAGGAGAGCCTCGAAGAGCTCAAGGCGCGTCGCCACGACAAGAACTCGGGCAAGGTGGACGAGGACGAGGCGGAGGCCGCCGAGTCCTTCGAGCTGCCGGGTGCTGACCTGTCCCATGAGGAGCTCGCCGTCGAGGTGAAGCCACGGCAGGAGGACGAGTTCACCTGCATGAGCTGCTTCTTGGTGCACCACCGCAGCCAGCTGGCCGACGCCAAGAAGATGATCTGCAAGGACTGCGCCTGAGACAGCGCCTGAGACTGCGCCTGAGACGCAAGAAGGCCGAACCCGACGGGTTCGGCCTTCGTCACGTCCTGCTCGGGCTCGGCCCGCTCAGACCTCGGCGTCCTCCAGGTTCGGAGGAAGGTGCCCGGTGGAGCGCCGGTAGTAGTTGGCCGCCTTCCGGGAGGCGAGCATCCGTGCCAGCCCGACGGCGACCCCGCTCGCGCCTGCCCAGGCCACCGCCTCGGGCAGCGAGACGTCCGGATGGGCGGGGTTTGCCGGGGGGTTCTTCCCGGTGGCCACCTTCCATGTGGTCGTCATGGCCTTGCGGGCGACCACCGTCGCGCCCACGGTCGAGGCCAGCGCGAAGACCGACCAGACCTTGGAACCAGATGCCATCCGTCCTCCTCGTCTCAGTGGGGCGCCGCCCAGTCTGCCATGACGGGGTTCAGCGGGCCTCGGCCCTTTCCGCGCCGGCCCGGCGCAGGGTGGCCACCAGCCGCTCGGGGCGGCGGGAGGAGACCAGCCAGTACGGCGTCGGGTCGTCCCGGTCGCGGACGGTGACCCGGACCGACCGACGGACGTAGGGCCGCAGCAACAGGTAGGCGCGGGCGTCGGCGTCCCGCCCGACCGCCAGCCGGGTGGCCTCGGCGTCCAGCACGGTCGGATCGGCGAGCAGGTGGACGGGGATCCGGGCCCGGCCGGCCCGCAGCTCGCCGTCGCGGACGGCCACCTGCGCCGCGCCGTACCCGAGCAGCAGGGCGGCCAGCGCGGCCACCACCGCGACCGTGGCGGCCCAGAGCACCACCGGGTAGGGGATGGACACCTCGAAGGCCAGCCACAGGCTGGCCCCGAACGCGGCCGACAGCAGCCACCACCGCACCGGCACGAGCAGCCGCTCGTGGTACTCGGCGGGTCGCGTGGGTGGGGTGGTGCTCACGTCCTCGCTCACCGGTTTCGTGTCGCTCGATCACCCGGATATAGGGTCGGGTGGTGGTCGAGATCCTCATCTTACGGGTCGACGAGGATGTCCCGGTTCCCTCGTACGCCCATCCCGGCGACGCTGGTGCGGACCTGACCAGCACCGTCGACGTCCGCCTCGCTCCCGGCGAGCGGGCACTGGTGCCGACGGGCATCCGGTTGGCGCTGCCGGACGGGTACGTCGCGCTGGTGCACCCGCGCTCGGGACTGGCCGCCCGCTGCGGGGTGTCCATCGTCAACGCGCCCGGCACCGTCGACGCGGGCTACCGCGGTGAGGTGAAGGTGCTGCTGGTCAACCTCGACCCGACCGAGCCGGTCCAGGTACAGCGCGGTGACCGGATCGCCCAGCTGGTGCTCCAACGCGTGGAGCGGGCCCGTTTCGTGGAGGTGCAGCGGCTGCCCGGTTCGGCACGGGGCGACGGCGGTTACGGTTCGACGGGCGGGTTCCGCGTCTCGACAGCACCCTCGACAGCACCCTCGACAGCAACTGAGGAGAGTTCTTGATGTTCCGACGGAGGAAGTCCGACCCGCAGCCCCCTCCCGGGGAGGTGGACGCCGACGCCGAGGCGACGCTGGGGGACCCGACGCCCGGCGCGGACCCCGCCGCGCAGCCCCGCGCCGTTGGTCCGTGGGACGTCTCCGAGCTCGAGCTCGACCCCGAGGACGAGAGCCTGGTCGACCTCGGCGGGCTGATCGTACGCGGGCGTCCGGACCTGCAGCTGCAGCTGCAGGTCGACGAGGCCAGCGGGGAGGTGGTCGCCGTGCTGATGATGGCCGAGGAGGGCGCGGTGGAGCTGCGCCCGTTCGCCGCCCCCCGCAACAGCGACATCTGGGACGACGTTCGCCGGCAGATCGCCGCCGAGACGGCACGGCTGGGCGGCACGGCCACCGAGGCCGACGGGCCCTACGGCAAGGAGCTGCAGGTGCTCGTGCCGGTGCAGGCGCCGGACGGCCAGCAGCTCACCCAGCCGTCCCGGGTGCTCGGGATCGGCGGGCCGCGGTGGCTGCTGCGGGCCACCTTGCTCGGCAAGCCGGCGGTCGAGCCGGAACCGGACGGGCTGATCGAGAGCGCGCTGCGCGACGTGGTGGTGGTCCGCGGCAACGAGGCCATGCCGCCGGGAGACCCGCTGCCGCTGCGGCTGCCCGGGGGCGCGGAGCCGTCGGCTCCACCGGAGTGACCGGGATCGCTGCCGCGCAGGGTCAGGAGCACCCTCCGGTCCCCGTTAGGCTGGAGTCATGCCACAGCTGAAGGAGCGCCTGCGACGCGGGCTTCGCAACTGGGCGAGCAGCGACAGCCTGGAGGCCAGAGAGCTCCAGGACGACACGGTCCGTGCCGGCTGCTGCCCGGTCGCGGAGGCCGGGGACCGTGCGTGGGTGAAGCTCCAGGGCAGCTTGCGCACCGTCACGCTGGTGCCCCGCGGCGGTGTGCCCGCGCTCGAGGCCGACCTGTACGACGGGTCTGGGTCGATCCGGCTCGTGTGGCTCGGACGGCGCCGGATCGCCGGGATCGAGCCGGGGCGCAGCATCCGGGTGGAAGGCCGGATCGGCGTACAAGAGGACGGGCGGGTCATCTACAACCCCCGCTACCAGCTGAGGACCTGACCCCGTGGGCGTCGCCTCGTCCCCGCCGAGCACGGCGACGGTGGAGTCCGTGGTCCGTGCCCAGCTGTCCCGGGCCCTGGGCGGTCGGCGCGGCATGGCCGAGGCTGCGGTGCCCACCATCGCGTTCACGGTCAGCTTCCTGCTCACCCATCGGCTCGGGCCGGCGCTCGTGGTCAGCGTCTCCGCCGCGGTCGTCCTGCTGGCCGTGCGCCTCGCACAGCGGTCCACCGTCCAGTTCGTGGTCAACAGCCTGGTGGGGATCGCGATCGGCGCGTTCTTCGCCTGGCGCAGCGCCCGCAGCGGGGGCGATGCCACGGACACCGCCCTGGCCTACTTCCTGCCCGGGATCCTCTACAACGCGGCGTATGCAGTGCTCCTCACGCTCAGCATCCTGGTCCGCTGGCCGATCGTCGGGTTCATGGTCGGCAGCGTCTCCGGTGATCCGGTGGCCTGGCACGAGGACCGTCAGGTGGTGCGGTTGTGCTCCAACCTCAGCTGGATGCTGGTGCTGCCGTGCGTGGTGCGCGTGGCCGTGGAGCTCCCGTTGTACCTCGCCGGCAAGAACGCAGGCGATGCCGGCGCGATGATCGCCGCCCTCGGGGTGGCCAAGGTCGGGCTGGGCTGGCCGCTGCAGGTCGCCGGGCTCGCCGGCATGGTGTGGCTGCTGGCCCGGAACCGCACACCGGTCGAGGAGGCCGGGCCCGAGGTCGCCTGACCGGCCCCCCGACCGGGTCTCAGCGGTGCTCGACCGGGGCGAGGAGGTGCTGGAGGTCGCGCTCGATCTCGCTGGCGGTCACGAACAGCAGCTCGTCACCGGACTCGATCGGCTGGTCCGGCGTGGGGATGTAGACCTGGCCGTCACGCAGGATCGTGACCAGGGAGCAGTTGTCCGGCCAGGGGATCGTGCCGGCGGGCTTCCCGACGTACGGCGAGTCGGCCGGCAGCGTCATCTCGACCAGGTTGGCGTTGCCCTTGCGGAACGTGAACAGCCGCACCAGGTCACCGACGGTCACCGCCTCCTCCACCAGGGCGGACATGATCCGGGGGGTGGAGACGTTCACGTCCACCCCCCAGGCCTCGGTGAACAGCCACTCGTTGTTCGGGTGGTTGACCCGACCCACCGTCCGGGGCACTGCGAACTCCGTCTTGGCCAGCAGCGAGGTGACCAGGTTCACCTTGTCGTCACCGGTGGCGGCGATCACCACGTCGCACTTGTCCAGCTCGGCCTCCTCGAGCGAGGAGAGCTCGCAGGCGTCGGCGAGCAGCCACTCCGCCTCGGGCACCCGGTCCGGCTTGATCGAGGCGGGGTCCTTGTCGATGAGCAGCACCTGGTGGCCGTTGCCGATCAGCTCCTGGGCGATGGAGCGGCCGACCGCTCCCGCTCCGGCGATGGCGACTCGCATCACTCGGCCTCCGGTCCTGAGTTGATGACGGAGTACACCTTGTCGGCGTTCTCCTCGCGCATGACGAGGTGCAGCAGGTCACCCTCCTGGATCACCGACTCGGCGCTGGGCAGCATGCCCTCCCCGAGGCGGTCGATCCACGCGATGCGGCTGCCCGACTGCTCCTGGAAGGCGACGGTCCGCTGGCCGATCCACGCGTCGGCGGGCGTGACCGCGTCGAGCCGGATGGTGCCGGACGGGTCACGGTAGTTGGGCTCCGCACCCGCCGGCAGGATCCGGCGCATGATCTGGTCCGCGGTCCACCGGACGGTGGCTACCGTGGTGATCCCGAGCCGCTGGTACACCTCGGCGCGGCCGGGGTCGTAGATCCGGGCCACCACGTTCTGGATGCCGAACGTCTCGCGGGCGACGCGGGCGGCGATGATGTTCGAGTTGTCACCGCTGGAGACCGCCGCGAACGCGTCGGCCTCCTCGATCCCGGCCTTGTCGAGGACCACCCGGTCGAAGCCCATCCCGGTCACCTTGGCGCCGTCGAAGGACGGGCCCAGCCGCCGGAACGCGTCAGGGTTGCTGTCGATCACGACCACGGTGTGGTGACGCTTCTCCAGAGCGCGAGCGAGAGTGGACCCGACGCGGCCGCAGCCCATGATCACGACGTACACGCGACAGACGCTACACCGGCGTGCCCCTCGGCTTCGGCCGTCGCCTCGCCTTTGGTCTAGCCTTTCTGCTCGTGGGTGTCCGAGACGTGTCGAAGCGCATTCTCGTCGGTCGCAAGCTCCGCAGCACACAGCTGGGGGAGACGTTGCTTCCGAAGCGGATCGCACTTCCCGTGTTCGCCAGTGACGCCCTCTCGTCGGTCGCCTACGCGCCCGACGAGGTGTTCATCATGCTGTCCCTCGCGGGGGCGTCGGCCTACGTGTGGTCGTGGAAGATCGGCATCGCGGTGGCCGTCGTGATGCTCACCGTGGTCGCGTCGTACCGGCAGAACGTGCACGCCTACCCCAGCGGGGGCGGCGACTACGAGGTGGCGACGGTGAACCTGGGCCGTACGGCGGGCGTGACGGTGGCCAGCGCGCTGCTCGTGGACTACGTGCTGACCGTGGCGGTCTCGGTTTCCTCGGGTGTGCAGAACGCCGCGTCGGCGATGCCGTTCGTGGCCAAGCACGACGTGGCGGTCTCGGTCGTGATCGTGGTTCTTCTGGCCGCCATGAACCTGCGCGGGGTGCGCGAGTCGGGCACGTTCTTCGCCGTCCCGACGTACTGCTTCATGGCCGGGATCCTCGGGATGGCCGTCGTCGGGCTGTTCCGGTTCCTGGCCGGCGACCTCGGCAAGGTCAGCAGCGCGCACCTGCACATCACGCCCGCACCTGGTTACGGCCCGGCGATCACGATGGGTGCGCTGATCTTCCTGCTGGCGCGCGCCTTCGCCTCCGGCTGCGCCGCGCTGACCGGCGTCGAGGCCATCTCCAACGGGGTTCCGGCGTTCCGGAAGCCGAAGAGCCGCAACGCCGCCACCACGCTGCTGCTGCTCGGCACGGTCGCGGTCACGATGCTGATCAGCATGATCCTGCTCGCCCACGCGATGGGCATCAAGTACGTCGACCCGACCGATCCCAGCGCGCTGGGCAGGCTGCACTATGCCAATGGCCAGCCCGTCGGGCCGAACTTCGACGAGCCCACCGTGATCGGTCAGGTCTCGAAGCAGATCTTCAACGGTTTCCCGCCCGCCTTCTACTTCGTCATCGCGGCGACCGGGATCATCCTGGTGCTGGCCGCGAACACGTCGTTCAACGGTTTCCCGGTGCTCGGGTCGATCCTCGCGCGCGACGGGTTCATGCCCCGCCAGCTGGCCTCGCGCGGCGACCGGCTGGCGTACAGCAACGGCATCATCATCCTGGCCACGTTCGCGGTGATCCTGATCATCGCGTTCAAGGCGCAGCCCACGCGGCTGATCCAGCTCTACATCGTCGGCGTGTTCGTGTCGTTCAACCTCAGCCAGCTCGGCATGATCCGGCACTGGACCCGGCACCTGAAGACGGAGACCGACCGGGCGGCACGGCGGCGGATGATGCGCTCGCGGGCCATCAACACGTTCGGCCTGGGGATGACGGCGGTCGTCTTCGTGATCATTGTGGTCACCAAGTTCCTTGCGGGCGCCTGGATCGCGATCCTGGCGATGGCGGGCTTCTTCGTGCTGATGAAGGGCATCCGCCGGCACTACGACAACGTCGCCGCCGAGCTCGAGGTGGAGGAGACCGACCAGGTGCTGCCCACCCGGGTGCACGCGGTGGTGCTGGTCTCCAAGATCCACAAGCCGACGATGCGGGCGCTGGCCTATGCCAAGGCCGGCCGACCGAACGAGCTGGAGGCGGTGTACGTCGACACCGACGCGGCCGCCACGGCCCGACTGCTCGAGGAGTGGGACCAGCGGCACATCGACGTGCCCCTGAAGGTGCTCTACTCGCCCTACCGGGAGATCATCCGGCCGGTCGTCGACTACACGCGCACGCTGCGCAAGCAGAACCCGCGCGGCGTGGTCGCGGTCTACATCCCGGAGTACGTCGTGGGTCGATGGTGGGAACAGCTGCTGCACAACCAGACCGCGCTGCGGCTGAAGGGGCGGCTGCTGTTCACCCCGGGGGTCATGGTCACCTCGGTGCCCTACCAGCTGCAGTCCTCCGAGGTGGCCAAGAAGCGCGCCGAGCGGGACGCCCGGACCGTCCGGCCCGGCGATGTGCGCCGGGGCCGCATCCTCGGTGGTGAGCGCCGACGCCCGCGCAGCGGCCAGCGCCGGTGACGGCGGAGTCCCTGGTCGGGGCGCGGTACGAGGTCGACGTCGGCACCGTCGCGCACGGCGGCCACTTCGTCGCCCGGCACGAGGGGCGGGTGGTGTTCGTCCGCCACGCGCTGCCGGGGGAGCGGGTGGTCGCCGAGGTCACCGAGGGCGAGGCCGACGCACGCTTCCTGCGCGCGGACGCGGTCGAGGTGCTCGCCGCCGCCCCGGAGCGGGTCCAGCCTCCTTGTCCGCACGCCGGCCCCGGCCGCTGCGGTGGCTGCGACTTCCAGCACGTCGCGCTGTCGGCCCAACGGGGGCTGAAGGCGACCGTGGTCCGCGAGCAGATGGCCCGGCTGGCCGGTCTCGACGTCGCGGTGACGGTGGAACCTGTCCCCGGCGACACCGCGGGCCTGGACTGGCGGACCCGCGTCCGGTGGGCCGTCGACGCGACGGGCCGGGTCGGGCTGCGCAAGCACCGCTCCCACGAGGTGGTTCCCGTCGACGACTGCCGGATCGCCCATCCCGGCCTGCCGGCGCCGGACGGCGAGCTGTCGGCGTCGACGGGCGCCGTGGAGACCATCTGCTCCTCGACCGGTGAGCGGTTGCGGCTGGTCACCGGCCGGGACGGCACCGTGGCCGGCGAGGGTCCGCCGGTGCTGCACGAGCGAGCGAGCGGCCGCACCTTCGAGGTGACCGGCTCCGGCTTCTGGCAGGTGCACCCCGGAGCCGCGGAGACGTTGACCGAGGCCGTCCGAGCGGTCCTGAAGCCGGAACCGGGGGAGCGGGCCGCGGACCTGTACTCCGGGGTCGGGCTGTTCTCTGCGATGCTGGCGGGGTCCGTGGGCCCCGAGGGGCGGGTGGTCGCCGTCGAGGCCGACCGGGTGGCGGCCGAGGATGCCGCTCGGAACCTGGCGGACCTGGCGCAGGTCCGCGTGCTGCGCGGCCGGGTGGACCGGGTGCTCGGCCATCCGAAGGGTCCGCTCGGGGCGGGCCACGGGGTGGACCTCGTCGTACTCGACCCGCCACGGACCGGGGCCCGTCGTGCCGTGGTGCGCAAGGTGGCGGCGCTGCGGCCGCGAGCGGTGGCCTACGTCGCGTGCGACCCGGCCGCGCTGGCCCGCGACGTCGCCCTGTTCGCCGAGGAGGGCTACCGGCTGGCCGGGCTGCGCGGCTTCGACATCTTCCCGATGACGCACCACGTGGAGTGCGTGGCGTTGCTGGAGAAAACCGGCTCTGACCTGCGGTGATGCGAGTCGGGATGCTGCGCGCCGACCCTGAAAACCGGCCTTAAGGCTCACTTTGGGCTCACTTTGAGATCGCGAGCTCCGATTCTGCGCTCGGTGAAGCCGCGCGGCGTGGCGACGGCCGTGAGGGCGCGCAGAACGGCCCGTAGACGGGCGCGGAGCGCGTCGACGGGCTCCCGGGGCCGATCTCGGTGGGCGCTCGAGGGCTCTCAGGAGCCCGCGACGTCCGGGCTCGTCGGCTCGTCCCGGAGCCGGGAGCGAGGCGCTCGGTGGCCGCCCGGTAGTCGGGCACGACGAGTCTGCGGTTGATGTAGTGCCGCTCGGTGACCGTCTTGGAGGTGTGGCCGAGCTGGTTCATGGCGGCCTCGGCGTCGTAGACCTCGTCGATCTCGGTCGCCACCGTCCGGCGGAAGGAGTGGGGCGAGACGTCCGGAGCGCGGCGAGGTCCGCATAGTCGTCGAGCAGGCGGATGTGGCGCAGCCGGCCCTGGACGTTGGTGGGGTAGTGCCAGGTGCCGTTGCGGGTGACAAAG
>CAWIUT010000008.1:0-8820 GCA_963839365.1 uncultured Actinomycetota bacterium | reverse complement strand
TGCGGGTCGGCGTACTCCAGCACCTCGACCCGCATCGGCGGCATGTCCAGGATGGTCGGGATCAGGTAGTCGGTGAACGACGGGTTGCGCACCTCGCCGTCGCGGACCACGATCTCCTCCATCAGCGCCAGCCCCATGCCCTGGGCACTGCCGCCCTGGATCTGGCCGACCACCGCCTGCGGGTTCAGCGCCCGCCCGACGTCCTGCGCGGTGTCGAGCGCGACCACCTTGACCAGTCCGAGCTCGGTGTCCACGTCGACAACCGCGCGGTGCGCGGAGAACGCGTACTGCACGTGCGCGTCGCCCTGACCGGTCTCCGGGTCCACCGCCTCGGTGGGCCGGTGCCGCCACTCCACGGTCTCCTCCACCGGCTGCTCCCCGAGCACGTCGACCAGGCCGCGACCACCTCGCCGCTCCGGCTGACCACCTTGCCCCCCTCGAGCCGGAGCGATGGGGCCGGCTGACCCGTGGCGACCGACGCCCGGTCGAGAACCAGCCGGCGGACCGCCTCGCAGGCGGCCTTGACGGCACCGCCGGTGACGTAGGTCTGCCGGGACGCCGAGGTGGAGCCACCGGAGCCGACCGCGGTGCTCTTGGGGTGCACCACCACGTGGTCCACGCCCAGCTCGGTGCGGCAGATCTGCTGCTCGATGGTCACCAGACCCTGACCGACCTCGGCCGCGGCGGTGTGCACGGTGGCCAGCGGCTCGCCGGCCACCGTCTCCAGCCGTACCCGGGCGGTGGAGTAGTCGTCGAACCCCTCGGAGAAGCCCACGTTCTTGTAGGTGACCGCGTAGCCGACGCCGCGCACCACCGACTCGCCGTGGGTGGTGTTGGAGACGCCACCGGGCAGCGTGCGCAGGTCCGGCTCACCGGTGCGGGCAGCCGGCAGCGGCAGGTCGTGCACCTTCTGCAGCAGCTCGGCGACCGGGGCCTCGGAGTCGATGACCTGGCCGGTGATGTTCTCGTCGCCCTCGGTCATCCCGTTCAGCTGCCGGAGCCGCAGCCGGTCCACGCCCACCCGGTCGGCGAGCTCGTCCATCAGCGCCTCGTGCGCGAACGCGGCCTGCACGCAGCCGAACCCGCGCATCGCTCCGCACGGCGGGTTGTGGGTGTAGACGCCGAAGCAGTCCACGCGCACGTTCGGGAACCGGTAGGGGCCGAGCCCCATCGTCCCCCCGTTGCCGACCACGGCGGCGGTCGAGGAGGCGTAGGCGCCGCCGTCGAAGACGATCTCGGCCCTCCCGTAGACCAGCCGACCGTCGGGGTGCGCGCCGTACTCGTAGTGCAGGTACGCCGGGTGCCGGTGCACGTGCCCGAAGAAGGACTCCTCACGGTTGTAGACCATCTTCACCGGCTTCCCGGTGTGCAGCGCGAGCAGGCACGCGTGCACGTGCATGGACAGGTCCTCACGACCGCCGAACGCCCCTCCCACGCCGGCCAGCGCCAGCCGGACCTTCTCCTCCGGCATCCCCAGCGCTTGGCAGATCTGCCGCTGGTCGACGTGCAGCCACTGGGTCGCGACGTACAGGTCCACCCCGCCGTCCTCGGCGGGCACCGCGAGACCGGACTCGGGGCCGAGGAAGGCCTGGTCCTGCATGCCGACCTCGAAGTCCATCTCGACCACGACCGGTGCGGTCGCCTCCGGGTCGCCCTTGCGGATCTTCAGGTGGCGCACCAGGTTGCCGTCCGGGTGCACCTTCGGGGCGTCCGGGTCGAGCGCGCGGCGCCCGTCGGTGACCCGCGGCAGCGGCTCGTAGTCGACGGCCACCTTCTTGGCGGCCTGCCGGGCGATCTCCGGGTGATCGGCAGCCACCAGGGCCACCGGTTCGCCCTGGTAGCGCACCACGCCGTCGGCGAGCACCGGCTGGTCGGCGAGCTCCAGGCCGGTCGCGTTGCGACCGGGCACGTCGTCGGCCAGGAGTACGGCGTACACGCCCGGCGTGGCCAGGGCCGGACCGATGTCGACCGACCGGATCCGGGCGTGCGCGTGCGGGCTGCGCAGCGTCACGCCCCAGATCATGTCCTCCATCCAGAGGTCGCTGGCGTAGGCGAACTCACCGGTCGCCTTGAGCACCCCGTCCGGGCGGACCGGGCTGTCGCCGATCCGGCCGGTGCCGACCGTCGTGCTGCTGTCCGTCTGGGTGGTCATCTCATCCCGCCCTCTCGACCAACGTCCGGTGGATCCGTGCGGCCTCCCACGCGAGGTGCTGCGCGTCCACGGTCAGCACCCGGTCGCGTTCGACGACCGGGGCCCCGTTCACCACCAGCAGCTCCAGCGGCGGAGGCGCCCCGAGGACCAGCGCCGCCACCGGGTCGACGATGTCGGCATGCGCGAGGGTGTCCGTCCGCCACAACGCGAGGTCGGCGAGCTTGCCCTCCTCGACCGAGCCGATCTCGTCGGCACGGCCGAGCACCCTGGCGCCGCCCAGTGTGGCCATCTCCAGGGCCTCCCGCACGGCCATCGCCCGCGGCCCGCCCCGGGCCCGCGCGAACAGCACCGCCTGCCGGACCTCCTCGAGCAGGCTGGACGCCTCGTTGCTGGCGGCGCCGTCGACACCCAGGCCGACCGGCGCCCCGGCGGCCCGCAGGTCCGCCGCGCGGGCGATCCCGGCCCCGAGCCGGGCGTTCGACGACGGGCAGTGCGCGACCCCGGTCCCCGCGGCCCCGATCCGCTTGACCTCCCCGTCGTCGAAGTGGATCCCGTGGGCGTACCACACGTCGGCGCCCGACCAGCCGAGGCTCTCGGCGTACTCCAACGGCGAGCAGCCGAACCGCTCCCGGCAGAAGTCGGTCTCGTCGGCGGTCTCGGCAAGATGGGTGTGCAGCCGGACCCCGGCGCGGCGGGCCAGCTCGGCAGCCTCCCGCATCAGCTCCCCGGTCACCGAGAACGGCGAGCACGGACCGACCGCGACGCGCACCATGGCGCCCGGGGCGGGGTCGTGCCACCGGGCGATGGCGGCCTCGGTGGCCTCCAGCACCGTGTCGCGGTCCTCCACCACCGAGTCGGGCGGCAGTCCGCCGGCGCTGCGCCCGAGATCCATGGATCCGCGGGACGGGTGGAACCGCAGCCCCACCCGCCCAGCGGCCTCGATCTCGGCGGCCAGCAGGTCCCCGCCGCCTCGGGGGAAGACGTAGTGGTGGTCGGAGGCGGTGGTGCAGCCGGTGCGTGCCAACCAGGCCAGCCCGCCCTGCGCGGCGACGTGCACCGCCTCCTCGTCGATGCCCGCCCAGACCGGGTACAGCGTCGTCAGCCACTCGAACAAGGTGGCGTCGGCGGCCAGCCCGCGGGTCACCCACTGGTACAGGTGGTGGTGGGTGTTCACCAGCCCGGGTGTGAGCAGGCACCCGCTGCCGTCCACGCGCCGCCCCTCGTCGTACCCCTGGGCCCGTCCCTCGCCGACCGCCACGATCCGGTTGCCGTCCACCACCACGTGCCCGGTGCGGATCTCCCGACGACCGAGGTCCATGGTGACGATCGCGCAGCCCTCGATCACCAGGGTCATCCGGCGACCTCCCCGCCGGCGCCCATCCGTTCGGCGGCCAGCCGGACCGCGTCCAGGATCTTCTCGTAGCCGGTGCAGCGGCACAGGTTGCCCGCGAGCGCCTCCCGGATCTCCGGGTCGCTCGGCCGCGGGCTGCGCCGCAGCAGGTCGGCGGCGGCGACCACGAGGCCGGGGGTGCAGAAGCCGCACTGCACCGCGCCGGCGTCCACGAACGCCGCCTGCACCGGGTGCAGGCTCCGCTCGTCACCGCTCGCGGCGTCCATTGCGCCCCGGAGGCCCTCGACGGTGACCACGTCGCGGTCCTGGGCCTGGCCGGCAGCCACCAGGCAGGCACACACCGAGACGCCGTCCAGCATCACCGTGCAGGACCCGCACTCGCCCTGCTCGCAGGCGTTCTTGGAGCCGGGCAGACCCATCCGCTCACGCAGCACGTAGAGCAGGCTCTCGCCCTCCCAGAACGTCGTCGACCTCGTGTCGTTCGCCGTTGACCGTGGTGGTGACCCGCATGCTCACGCCGCCCTCTGGTAGTCGTTCCATGCCCACGTGGCGGTCCGCTGGGCCAGCACCGCCAGCGCGTGCAGCCGGTACGACGCCGTACCGCGCACGTCGTCGATCGGCGCCGCGGCGCCGCGCACCCGCTCGCCGAACTCGCGGGCCAGCCGGTCGGGCAGCGTGCCCCGCGACTCCCACAGGCCGGCGGCGTCCAGCTCGCCGGCAAGGAACCGGCCGGCCTCCTCCGCGCGCCGCGGGGTGGGGGCGGCCGACCCGATGCCGGTGCCGACCGCCCTGCGGTCGGGATGCAGGGCCAGGCCGAAGGCGGCCACGGAGATCACCATCGCGTTGCGGGTGCCGATCTTGGCGAACTGCTGCGGGCCGCCGGCCGGGGCCAGCCAGACCGCGGCGATCAGCTCGTCCGGCTCGAGCGCGTTGCGCTTCACGCCGGTGTAGAACTCCGCGGCCGGGAGGGTCCGGGTGCCGCGCACCGAGGCGACTTCCACCTCGGCGTCGGCGGCCAGCAGCACCGGGTGGCAGTCACCGGCCGGCGATGCGGCGCCCAGGTTGCCGCCGACGGTGCCGCGGTTGCGGATCTGCGGCGAGCCGACCGTGCGGGAGGCCATCGCCAGCCCCGGCAACAGGTCCCCGAGCTCCTCGATCACCCGGGTGTAGCTGACGCCGGCACCGAGCCGGATCCGGCCGTCCCGCTCCTCCCAGGAGGCGAGCTCCGGGATCCGGGTCAGGTCGAGCAGCGCCTCCGGGCGACGGCGGTCGAAGTTCAGCTCGACCATCACGTCGGTGCCCCCGGCGACCGGGACCGCGCCCGGGCAGGCCGCCTTCGCCTCGAGCGCCTCGGTCCAGCGGCCGGGCCGCAGGAAGTCCATTCCGCTCTCCTGGTCTCGCGGTCTGCTCGTGACGTCTGACCCCGTTGCCTGTGTTGCCTGGTTTCCTGTGTTGCCTGGTTTCCTGTGTTGCCTGGTTTCCTGTGTTGCCTGGTTTCCTGTGTTGCCTGGTTTCCTGTGTTGCCTGACTGTTGCCTGGCTCCGAGTGAACCGGTCCGCGGCGCGCCCGCCAAGCACCGTTCGGTACGAACCGGGGCGCTCCCCCACGCCCGGTGTTGTACGTTCCTCCAAGAGAAGGAGGGTGCGGTGCTGCTGCGCGACGTGGTGGAGGCGCCCGGGCTGGGGCTGCGCCTGTTGCTTGCGCCGGAGGACGCCCTCGACCGGCCGGTGCGCCGGGCGATCACGACCGACCTGCTGGAGCCGAGCCGCTACCTGACCGGCGGCGAGCTGGTGGTCACCGGGCTGATGTGGCGGCGCTCCCCCGCCGACAGCCAGACTTTCGTCGCCTCCCTGGTCGAGGGTGGCGCGATCGCGCTGGCGGCCGGGGACGCGTTGCTGGGCAGCGTCCCGGACGACCTGGTGGCGGCCTGCCGCAGGCACGGGCTGCCGCTGGTCGAGGTGCCGGAGGAGGTCTCGTTCGCGGACCTGCTCGAGCACTGCGCCGCCGCGACCGGCTCGCGCGCCGGGGCGCGGATGTCCGCCTCGCTGGTCCGGCAGCGCGAGATGCTGTCGGCGATCGCGTCCGGGCGGCCCCTGGACGAGGTGGCCGCCCGGGTGTCGAGCGAGATCGGCCGGCCCACCCGGGTGGTCACCGCCACCGGGCGA
The DNA here is from genome assembly GCA_963839365.1 of uncultured Actinomycetota bacterium. Lineage (GTDB taxonomy): Bacteria > Actinomycetota > Actinomycetes > Propionibacteriales > Nocardioidaceae > DASSKA01. The sequence goes on along the minus strand of CAWIUT010000008.1, from coordinate 3,152 downwards.
CCCGTCGTACCCGGCCCGCACCCGCTGTCCGCCGACGACCTCGACCGGGTGACCCGGGCCTACCTGACGGCGCCGCGGCTGCCCGTGACGACAGGAGCGCCCGGCGCGGCGTTCACCGTGTTCCCGGTCGGCTCGGTGCTCGACAGCCGGCTCGCGTCCTGGCTGGTGGTGGTCGAGGGCGACGTCTCGGCGATGACCGATGACGTGGCGGAGACCGTCAGCGAGTTCGCGGCGATCGCCGCGCTGGACCGGTCGCGCCGGGCCGAGGGGCTGCGGGGGGTGCGCCGGATCGCCGAGGACCTGCTCGACCTGCTGGAGACCGGAGGCGGCCGGCGGGAGCTCGAGACGCGGCTGCAGCAGGCCGGCGCGGACCGGTCTCCGACCCTGGTGGCGGTGGTGGCCGGCTTCCCGGACCAGCCCGACCAGCTGGAGGTCACGCGCAGCGTGCTGGAGGACGTGGCACTGCACCTCGGCACCCCGGTCGTCGCCCCGCACCGCGACCGAGTGGTCGCGCTGGTGCCCGGCCTGCCGGGAGCGGAGCAGACCTTGCGGCGTGCCTTCGACCGGCTCGCGCCGGGTCTGGGCCGGGCCCGGCTGGTGGCGGGGATCAGCGGTCCCGCCACCAGGGATGCGTTGGCCGGCGCGCTGGAGGAGGCGCGATTCGGGTGCCGGCTGGCCGAGGCCGGCCGCGCCCCGGTCAGCGTGGTCACCGCCGACCAGGTGACCTCGCACGTGCTGCTGCTCGCGTCGGTGCCGGACGAGGTACGCCGGACGTTCGCCACCCGGGTCCTCGGCGCGGTGCGGGACCACGACGAGCGCACCGAGGCCGGCCTTCTCGACACGCTGCAGACGTTCATGGACTGCTCGTGCTCCTGGACCCGGACCGCGCATGCGCTGCACGTGCACGTCAACACCGTCCGTTACCGCATCGAGCGGCTCGAGCAGCTCACGGGCCGGGACCTCGGCCGGCTCGAGGACCGGGTCGACGTCTTCTTGGCCCTGCGCTCCCTCTGACCCCGCCAGGCTGCCCGGCCGCAAGAGGTTGCGCCCCGGTGCGGGCAGCAGTTGACTGACCCAATGGTCGACCCAGCTCCCGCGCGCCCCGCGCGGCTCCCCGTGACCACCACGTACCACGGGGTGACGGTCACCGACGACTACCGCTGGCTCGAGGACGCGACGTCCGAGGACACGCGGGCGTGGACGAGGACCCAGCAGCAGCGCACGAAGCGGCTCCTCGAGGTCATCGCCTGGCGCGGGGCGTTGCGAGCCCGGACCGAGGAGCTGATGCGGGCCGAGCGGACGGCGTACCCGACCCTCCTCCGGGGCGGCGCCATCTTCTTCGCCCTCAAGGAGCAGGCACCCAAGCAGCAGCGCTTCCTGGTGGCCCTGACCGACCTCGACGACCCGGGGACCGAGCGTGTGCTCGTGGACCCGAACGACCTCGACCCGTCGGGGGCCACCGCGATCGACTTCTTCGTGCCGTCCCCCGACGGGACTCTCGTCGCGATCTCCCTGTCGGAGAACGGCACCGAGGACGGCACCCTGCACGTGTACGACGTGGCGACGGGCGAGGTCGTCGCGGACCCCATCCAGCACGTGAACCTGATGGGCGGCTCGGTCGCCTGGCGTCACGACGGATCCGGCTTCTGGTACACCCTCTGCGCGGATCCCGGAGGGTTCCACCAGCAGGTGCGGTTCCGCGACCTCGGCACCGGCCAGGACCGTCCGGACCTCGCCGACGGCTTCGTCGAGCCCCGCATCGCGGAGAACTTCCTCTCCTCGAACCGTCACTGGGTGATGGACCGGGTGCAGCGAGGCGACGGCGGGGAGTGGCAGGTGTTCGTGCGCGCCCAGGACGCCGGAGACTGGTGGCAGGTCGCCGGGATCCCGGCCAAGTGCGTGGCCGGGGTGCTCGGCGGCGACACGCTCTACCTGCTCTCCCACGAGGACGCCCCGCAAGGCAGGGTGCTCCTGCTGCCGCTCCGGCAGGGCGTCACCGTCGCCGATGCGGAGGAGGTGGTTCCGACCGGCGAGTCGGCGATCGAGGACCTGGCGGTCACTGACGGCACGCTGTGGGTGTTCGACATCGACGGGGGTCCCGGCCGCGTGCGCGCGTTCGGCCTGGACGGCTCGCCGCGGCCGCCGGTCGCGATCCCGCCGGTCAGCTCGGTGACGAGGTACTCGTGCCCCGTCGCCCGCGTGGGCCCCGACGCCGTCGCCTGGAGCAGCGAGTCCTTCACCGCGCCGGCGACCTGGTGGCTGGCCGCCGACGGACAGGAGCCACGGCCGACGGCGTTGGGCACGTCGACGCAGGTCGACCTGTCCGGGTACGAGGTGACGCGCGAGTTCGCCCGGTCGAAGGACGACACCTTGGTGCCGCTCACCATCATTGCCGCGCCGGGGACTCCCCGGGACGGCTCGGCCCCCGCGCTGCTGACGGCCTACGGCGGGTACGGCCTCTCCCTGGCGCCGCGCTTCCAGGACCAGATCCTGCTGTGGCTCGAGCAGGGCGGGGTCTATGTCGTCGCCAACATCCGCGGCGGCGGGGAGTACGGCGAGCGGTGGCACCACGCCGGGCGGTTGACCGCCAAGCAGAACTGCTTCGACGACTTCATCGGGTGCGCGGACCACCTGGTGCAGACCGGGGTCACGAGCCGCGACCGGCTGGCGATCACCGGCGGCTCCAACGGCGGGCTGCTCATGGGCGCCGTGCTCACCCAGCGGCCGGATATCGCGCGTGCCGTGGTGGCCGAGGTCCCGGTCATGGACTCGCTGCGCAGCGAGACCACACCGAACGGCAGGTTCAACGTCACCGAGTACGGCACCGTCGAGGACCCCGACCAGTTCGCGGCGCTGCTGGCCTACTCGCCGTACCACAACGTCGTGGACGGCGCGGCGTACCCGGCTGTGCTGCTCACCGCCGGCGAGTTCGACCCGCGCGTGGACGCCTGGCATGCCAAGAAGATGGCCGCGCGGCTCCAGGAGGCGACCGCGTCCGAGGAGCCGGTGCTGCTGCGCATCGACGCCGACGGGCACGGCCTCGGCAGCTCACTGGAGCAACGGATCGACCGGCTCACGGACGTCCACGGCTTCCTCTTCGACCGGCTCGGTCTGGGCTACCAGCGACCGGCGGGCGACCGCCCGGCCGGCGC
>CAWIUT010000007.1:0-168887 GCA_963839365.1 uncultured Actinomycetota bacterium | reverse complement strand
GTGGATTGGTGGGAGTGGGGACCCGAAGCGTTCGCCGAGGCGAAGCGCCGTGATGCACCAGTCCTGCTCGTCCGTCGGGTACGCCGCCTGCCACTGGTGCCACGTGATGGCCCACGAGTCCTTCGAGGACCCGGCCACCGCGTCGTACATGAACCAGCACTTCGTGAACATCAAGGTGGACCGTGAGGAGCGGCCCGACGTGGACGCGGTGTACATGCAGGCGACCACGGCGATGACCGGCCAGGGCGGCTGGCCGATGACGGTGGTGCTGACCCCGGACGGGGAGCCGTTCTTCGCCGGCACCTACTTCCCGGACCGGCCGCGGCAGGGGCAGCCGTCGTTCCGGCAGGTGTTGTCCGCGCTCAGCTCGGCCTGGTCGGAGCGGCGCGAGGAGGTCGCCTCCGTGGCCGGCGACGTCCGGGCGCACCTGGCCGGCCAGGCGGACCTGTCGGGGGAGGGCGGCATCGATGGGTCCGTGCTCGAAGGAGCGGTGCGGACGCTGGCCGGGGAGTACGACGCCCGGGCCGGCGGGTTCGGCAACGCCCCCAAGTTCCCGCCGTCCATGGTGCTGGAGTTCCTGCTGCGCCACGCCGCCCGGGTCTCGACAGACACTACGGCCGGAACGGGGTCGGAGGCGGCGCGGATGGTCGAGGGCACCTGCACCGCGATGGTGCGCGGCGGCATCTACGACCAGCTCGGCGGCGGGTTCGCGCGCTACGGGGTGGACCGGGGCTGGGTGGTGCCGCACTTCGAGAAGATGCTCTACGACAACGCCCAGCTGCTGGGCGTGTACGTGCACTGGTGGCGGCAGACCGGGGCCCCGCTGGCCCAGCGGGTCGCTCGCGAGACCGCGGACTTCCTGCTCCGTGAGCTGCGCACCGCCGAAGGTGGGTTCGCCTCCGCCCTGGACGCGGACAGCGAGGGCGTCGAGGGCAAGTACTACGCCTGGAACCCCGCCCAGCTGAGCGAGACGCTCGGCCCGGACGACGGTGCCTGGGCGGCGCAGCTGTTCTCGGTGACCGAGGCCGGCACGTTCGAGCACGGCCTGTCCACGCTGCAGCTGCGCGAGGACCCCGGCGACGCCGACCGGTTCGCCCGGGTGCGGGAGCGGCTCCGGGAGGCGCGGGAAGGCCGGGTCCGACCGGCTACCGACGACAAGGTGGTGGCCGCCTGGAACGGGCTGGCGATCGCGTCGCTGGCCGAGGCCGGCGCGCTGCTCGGGCGGCAGGAGTACGTCGACGCCGCGGCCGCGGCGGGACGGCTGCTGTCCGAGGTCCATCTGCGCGACGGACGGCTGCTACGCGTGTCCCGGCACGGCAGCCCCGGCCGGCACGCCGGCGTGCTCGAGGACTACGGGTGCGTCGCCACCGGCTTCCTCGCGCTGCTGGCGGTGACCGGCGAGCCGGTCTGGTTGACCCGGGCCGAGCAGCTGCTGGAGACGGTGCTGACCCGGTTCGCCGCGGACGATGGCGGCTTCTTCGACACCGCCGACGACGCGGAGACGCTGGTCAGCCGTCCCCGCGACCCCAGCGACAATGCCAGCCCCTCCGGCCACTCCGCGGTGGTGCACGCGCTGCTCACCTACGCGGCGGTCACCGGCTCCGGCCGGCACCGCGACGCGGCGGAGGGGGCGCTGCGGTCGGTGCGGGTGCTCGCCGAACGGGCTCCCCGGTTCGCGGGCTGGTCGCTGGCCGCCGCGGAGGCCGCGCTCGCCGGCCCGCTGGAGATCGCGGTGGTCGGCGCCGTCGGCGATCCCGCGCGCGACACCCTGGAGCGGGCGGCCCGTCGTTCGGGGTCCCCGGGTGCCGTGGTGGTCGGCGGGCCGCCGGACGGCCGGTCCGACGTACCGCTGCTGCGGAGCCGGGAACTGGTGGACGGCCGGGCGGCCGCCTACGTCTGTCGCGGACTGCTGTGTGAGAGGCCGGTCACCACGGCCGAGGAGCTGGTTGCCCTGATTGGCTGACGGTGGGGAGGTTCTCGTACGGTATGGGCCTTTGCACACCGACCGAAGGAGAGGCTCGTGCCCCCCGCCGGAGCCCTGGTCCTGGCTGACCAACCGTTGAGCAGTGCAGGCAGCACCCAGCTCATCCTCGCCGCACTCGCCGGCATCTTCACCGTGGTGCTGCTGATCGTGTGGGCGAAGTTCCACCCGTTCATCGCGCTGATCATGGGCACCGCGGTGCTCGGCGCGGTCGCCGTGGTGGCGCCGCTCGACGTCGTGAACAGCTTCGTGGACGGGCTGGGAAGCACGTTCGGCAGCGTCGGGTTGCTGATCGCGCTCGGCGCGATGCTCGGCAAGCTGCTGGCCGACTCCGGCGGTGCCAACGAGATCGTCGAGCGCATCGTGAACAAGGTGGGGCCGAAGACCCTGCCGTGGGCGATGGCGCTGATCGCCGCGATCATCGGGCTGCCGATGTTCTTCGAGATCGGCGTGGTGATCCTGGTGCCGATCATCATCCTGGTCGGCCGCCGCACCGGTGTCTCGCTGATGAAGATCGGCATCCCTGCCCTCGCGGGGCTGTCGATCCTGCACGGCCTGGTGCCGCCGCACCCGGGCCCGGTGACCGCCATCGACCTGCTGCACGCCAACCTCGGCACCACGCTGATCTTCGGCCTGATCATCGCCGTACCCACCCTGATCGTGGCTGGGCCGCTGCTCGCCCAGCTGATGGACCGGGTCGTGCCCGTGCACGTCGACCCGGCGGGCAACCGGATCGTGGAGTCCACGTCGCCGGGTCACGAGCGCTCGCGGCTGATCGGAGCGCGCAGGAGCGGCCAGCACAGCGACCTTCACAGCGGCCAGAGCGACCTCCACAAGGGCCAGCACGGACCGGCCGCGCGTGGCGCCACCGGGGCAGAGGACTCCGCCGCCGAGGAGGAGCGTGGGTTCTCCGAGGACGCCACCGTCGACCCCGACTCGCCGGCGGCCAGCGCGGTCCGGCGTCCGCCGTTCTGGGCGGCCATCGTGACCATGGTGCTGCCGGTGGCGATGATGCTGGCCAAGGCGATCGGGGATCTCAGCACGGCTGACGGCAGCGGGGCACGCAACACCCTCGACTTCATCGGGACCCCGGCTGTCGCCCTGCTGGCAGGAGTGCTGGTCGCGATGCTCGCGCTCGGGCGGGCCGCCGGGATGCCGCGTGCCAAGATCCACCAGTCACTCGGGTCCGGGCTCCCGGGCGTCGCCGGCATCATGCTGATCGTCGCCGCCGGTGGCGGGTTCAAGCAGGTGCTCTCCGACTCGGGTGTCGCGCAGGTGATCGGGCACATCGCCCAAGGGTCCGCGTTGTCGCCGCTGCTGCTCGGCTGGCTGGTGGCGGTGGCGATCCGGTTGGCCACCGGCTCGGCGACGGTGGCCACGGTGACCACCGCCGGGATCATCGGCGGGGTGGCGACCAACCTCGACCAGCCGCACCTGGCGCTGCTGGTGCTCGCGGTGGGTGCCGGCTCGCTGTTCTTCAGCCACGTCAACGACGCCGGCTTCTGGCTGGTCAAGGAGTACTTCGGGCTCACCGTCTGGCAGACCATCAAGTCCTGGTCGGTGATGGAGACGGTGGTCTCGGTCGTGGCGCTGATCAGCGTGCTGGTGATCGGGGTGTTCGTCTAGCGGAGGCGGGCTCGCGCTGGGAGCGCAAGGCGAAGGGGAGGGACCAGAGGTTCCCTCCCCTTCGACGGATCATGGCCTCTCGTTCACGGTCCTTCGGGTTCGCGGTGCGATCGCGTCGGTGCTGACAATCTGGACACCTCCATCCCGATCCGCTGGAACTGTGTCGTGAGTCACATTATGCCTCGGTCTGCTGTGCGGTAAACCTCCGGGCGGGCAGCTCCTCGGACCTGACTAGCGCGGTCGCCGTCAGGGCAGGGAGCCGGCGCAGGGGTCAGCGCAGGGAGTACGTCGCGATGGACAGCCCCACGTAGTGCGCGGCGAACGCCGCCACCGTGAGGCAGTGGAACACCTCGTGGAAGCCGAACCAGCGCGGGGAGGGGTTGGGCCGCTTCACGCCGTACACCACCGCGCCGAGGGTGTAGAGCAGGCCACCGACCGCGAGCAGCACCAGCACGGCTGTGCGGGCGGTGTCCGCGAAGTCCTCGAAGAAGAACACCGCGGCCCAGCCCAGGCCCAGGTAGATCGGCAGGTAGAGCCAGGTCGGGGCGCCCAGCCAGAACACCCGGAACAGCACCCCCAGCACCGCCCCGGCCCAGACGATGCTGAGCAGCACCAGCCGGTCGGTGCCGTGCAGGAACAGCAGCGTGAACGGGGTGTAGCTGCCGGCGATCAGCACGAAGATGTTCGCGTGGTCGAACCGGCGCAGGGCCGCCCACATGCGCGGTGACCAGTGGCCGCGGTGGTACAGCGCGGAGACCGTGAACAGCAGCAGCGCGGAGCTCGCGAACACCGCCGAGCCGACCCGGCTGGTCGCCGTCGGGGAGAGCGCGACCAGGATCACCCCGGCCGCCAGCGTCATCGGCGCGACGGCTGCGTGCAGCCAGCCGCGCAGCCGCGGCTTGGCCTCGGCGAACATCTCGGCCAGCTGGCCGCCCAGCTGCGCCGCAGCCTGCTCGACCGCCGTCGCGGCGGTCGAGCGAGCGGGCTCCGGGGAGCTGGTCACACCGTCAACGCTACCCGTCCGGATGTGGCGGCAATCCCGGAACGTCCCGGTACAGTGGATAAACGTGGCGGACTGGAAGAGCGGGCTTCGGCGGGTGCTGTACCCGGCCTACGAGGCCCGTCTCGCCCGCCGGCTGCCCACCGACAAGCTGCCCAAGCACGTCGGCGTCATGCTCGACGGCAACCGCCGCTGGGCCAAGGCGGTCGGGGGTGACGCGGCTCACGGGCACCGGGCGGGGGCGGCCAACATCGCGCCGCTGCTCGGCTGGTGCGAGGAGGTCGGCGTCGAGGTGGTCACCTTGTGGCTGCTGTCCACCGACAACCTGCGCCGTCCGCCCAAGGAGCTCGAACCGCTGCTCGGGATCATCGAGGGCACCGTCCGGGGGATGGCCGAGGCGCGCCGCTGGCGGCTGCACCCCGTGGGCGCGCTTGACCTGCTGCCCGACTCGACCGCCGGCCTGCTCAAGGAGGCCGCGGACGAGACCGGCGACGTGGACGGGATGATCGTCAACATCGCGGTCGGCTACGGCGGGCGGCAGGAGATCGCCGACGCCGTACGCTCGCTGCTGCAGGAACACGCCTCCAAGGGCACCTCGATCGAGGAGCTCGCGGAGATCCTGGACGTCGAGCACATCGCCTCGCACCTCTACACCAAGGGGCAGCCGGACCCGGACCTGGTGATCCGCACCTCCGGCGAGCAGCGGCTCGGCGGCTTCCTGCTGTGGCAGAGCGCGCACAGCGAGTTCTACTTCTGCGAGGCCTACTGGCCCGACTTCCGGCGGGTGGACTTCCTGCGGGCGCTGCGCGCCTACGCCGCCCGCGAGCGTCGCTTCGGCGTGTGAGCCGCACACCGCCCGGGGAACGCCACCTGCGTGTCTGCGTGCCCCAACCGCTGGATCGTCGTACCTTCGGCAGTAGCGACAGGTGGGGAAGCCCGTCGCGTCGGGAGGCCCGTTCGTGAGAACTCACGACCACCAACCGGGAGTCCGCACTCGGACTTTCGGGCCCGGTCCCGGTCCAGCGCATCAACCAGGGCCGGGCGCCGAGTGCGCGTGCCGGTCCGCTGAGGGGACGTACCGTGCCTGCAACCCACTCCACTCGGACCTACGTGCTCGACACCAGCGTGTTGCTGGCCGACCCCGGCGCCCTGGGCCGGTTCCACGAGCATGACGTGGTCGTCCCCGTCGTCGTGATCACCGAGCTGGAGGGCAAGCGGCACCACCCGGAGCTGGGCTACTTCGCCCGCTCGGCGCTGCGGCTGCTCGACGAGCTGCGGGTCCGGCACGGCCGTCTCGACGAGCCGGTGCCGGTCGGCGAGGCCGGTGGCACCGTCCGGGTCGAGCTGAACCACACCGACCCCGGCGCGCTCCCGTCCGGCTTCCGGCTCGGCGACAACGACAGCCGGATCCTCGCAGTGGCGGCGAACCTGGCCCAGGAGGGGCACCGGGTCACGCTGGTGTCCAAGGACCTGCCGATGCGGGTCAAGGCCTCCGCCGTCGGCATCGACGCCGAGGAGTACCGCGCCGAGCTGGCGGTCGAGTCCGGCTGGACCGGCATGGCCGAGCTCGAGGTCGGAGCCGACCTGCTCGACGTGCTGTACGACGAGGGCACGGCCGACCACGAGGCGGCCCGTGACCTACCCTGTCATACCGGACTGGTGCTGCTCTCCGAGCGGGGCAGTGCGCTGGGCCGCGTGGGCGCCGACAAGCGGGTGCACCTGGTGCGCGGGGACCGGGAGGCGTTCGGGATCCGCGGCCGCTCCGCGGAGCAGCGGATCGCCCTCGAGCTGCTGCTCGACCCCGAGGTCGGCATCGTCTCGATGGGTGGCCGGGCCGGCACCGGCAAGTCCGCGCTCGCGCTGTGCGCCGGCCTGGAGGCGGTGCTCGAGCGTGGCCAGCACAAGAAGGTGGTGGTGTTCCGGCCGCTGTACGCCGTCGGCGGCCAGGAGCTCGGCTACCTGCCCGGCAGCGAGTCGGAGAAGATGTCCCCCTGGGCGCAGGCGGTGTTCGACACCCTCGGCGCGCTGACCTCGCCGGAGGTCATCGAAGAGGTGCTCGCCCGCGGGATGCTCGAGGTGCTGCCGCTGACCCACATCCGGGGCCGGTCGCTGCACGACTCCTACGTGGTCGTCGACGAGGCGCAGTCGCTGGAGCGCAACGTGCTGCTCACCGTGCTGTCCCGGATCGGGGCGAACTCCAAGGTCGTGCTCACCCACGACGTGGCGCAGCGGGACAACCTGCGCGTCGGCCGTCACGACGGCGTGGTCGCCGTGGTCGAGCGGCTCAAGGGTCACCCGCTCTTCGCGCACGTCACGCTGACCCGCTCCGAACGCTCGCCGATCGCCGCGCTGGTCACCGAGATGCTGGAGAATGTCACGGTTTGACCGGGTGTGTAGCCCGTCGGTGGCATCTGCACTGATCCGGATGGTCTAGGCCGGTCTGGGCAGGAATGGTGTTATCGGTTCGTGACCACCTGTTCGATTTGCGCCTGACGAACGGTTCGTACAGAGTGGGTGCCTGCCGTGCGATTTGCCCGCACGATTTGCGGGTCTTGTCCCTGTCGTCAAGCCGTTGCGAGGGCGTCTGTGCCACGCCGAGAGAAGTACGTCCCGAGGCACCGGGACGCACCACCCGAGCCTGCGCTGAAGAAGGGCATCCGCAAGACCGTCGTGTTCTCCGGCGTCGCGGTTGCCGCCACCGGGGTCGCGGTGGGCTCCGGAATCGCGCTCGACCAAGCGACACCCGCGGGAGCGACTCCGTCCCTGGCGTCTGCGTCGACCTCGGCGTCGCTGTCCCCGGCGAACAACCGGGCGAACAACCCGCCGGCCGGACGCTCGGCGCAGGCGTCCGCCAGTGCGGACCGTCAGCGCGAGGTCACGGTCGCCGACAGCGGGCTGCGCGGCCAGCTGGACACCACCTCCCGTTCGGCGACCCGACCGCCGCTCGACCCCACCAAGGAGTCGACGCTGAGCCAGCAGTCCGGCGGGCAGGTCACCCACACCGAGGACCTGGCCAGCCAGGATCCGCGCACGATCGCCAAGGCGCTGCTACCCCAGTTCGGCTTCTCCGAGTCCGAGTTCACCTGTCTCGACGAGCTCTACACCAAGGAGAGCGGCTGGAACGTCCACGCCGACAACCCCACCTCGGACGCCTATGGCATCCCGCAGGCGTTGCCCGGGTCCAAGATGGCGAGCGCGGGGTCCGACTGGCTCAACGACGCCGCGACCCAGATCCGGTGGGGCCTGCAGTACATCCGCAGCTCCTACGGCACGCCCTGCGGGGCGTGGAGCCATGAGATGGCCTACAACTGGTACTGATCACGGCACCAGCCCCTGAACGCCGTCCGTCGCCGGGCTCCCTCCAGCCAGCTTCGTCCCTGGTCTGCCTCGTCTGGTCTGTGTCGTCTGGTGTCCCTCGCCCTGCCGTTCGTCCTGCCGTGCACTGACCCTCGTACCCACCGCTGCGGGCACCCCAAACATCGGGTTCGTGTGGAAAGGAGCACGTTCCCCGCGGAGCGCTGCCGCTCGTGCCGGGATGAGCCAGGGATGAGCCAGGGATGAGCCTGGGCGTCAGGCCTGGCCGTCAGGGGTGGGTCATCCCGGCCACGTCGAGCGCCTGGTCGAGCTGCTCCTCGGTGAGGTCACCGCGTTCGACGTACCCCATCTCCAGGACCACCTGCTTGATGGTCTTCTCCTCGGCCAGGGACTTCTTGGCCACCTTGGCGGCGTTCTCGTAGCCGATGTAGCGGTTGAGCGGGGTGACCACCGAGGGGGAGGACTCGGCGTAGCCGCGCATCCGCTCCTCGTTGGCGGTGATCCCGGCGATGCAGCGGTCGGCGAGCAGCCGAGTGCTGGTGGACAGCAGCCGGATCGACTCGAGCAGGTTGCGGGCCAGCGCCGGCATCATCACGTTCAGCTCGAAGTTGCCGGCCGCACCGCACACGCTGATCGTGGTGTCGTTGCCGATCACCTGCGCGCACACCATCAAGGTGGCCTCGGGCAGCACCGGGTTCACCTTGCCCGGCATGATGCTCGACCCCGGCTGCAGGTCGGGCAGGTTGATCTCCGCCAGGCCGGTCCGCGGTCCGGAAGACATCCAGCGCAGGTCGTTGCACAGCTTGGTCAGCCCGACGGCGATGGTCTTCAGCTGACCCGACAGCTCCACCAGGCCGTCCCGGCCGCCCTGCGCCTCGAAGTGGTTGCGGGCCTCGCTGAACGGCAGCCCGGTGCTCCGCGCGAGCTCGGCGATCACCTTCTCGGCGAAGCCGGCCGGGGTGTTGATCCCGGTGCCCACTGCGGTGCCCCCCAGCGGCAGCTCGGCCACCCGCGGCAGGCTGGCCTGCAGCCGCTCGACGCCGTAGCGCACCGCGGCGGCGTAGCCGCCGAACTCCTGGCCGAGCATCACCGGCGTCGCGTCCATCAGGTGGGTGCGGCCGGACTTCACCACGTGGGCGAACTCCTCGGCTTTCGCCTCCAGCGCCGTGGCCAGGTGCTCCAGCGCCGGCATCAGCTGCTGGGTGGTGGCCAGCGCGGCGGCGACGTGGATCGAGGTGGGGAAGGTGTCGTTGCTGGACTGGCTGGCGTTCACGTGGTCGTTGGGGTGGCACTCGACGCCGGCCCGCTGGGCCAAGGTGGCCAGTACCTCGTTCATGTTCATGTTCGAGGAGGTGCCGGAGCCGGTCTGGAAGATGTCGATCGGGAAGTGGTCGAGGTGCTCGCCCTCGACGATCTGGGCCGCGGCCTCGCGGATCGCGCCGGCCATCTCGCCGGAGATCACGCCGAGCTCGGCGTTCACCTTCGCAGCCGCGGCCTTGGTCCGGGCCATCGCCTTGATGTGCTCGGCCTCCAGGCCGGTGCCACTGATCGGGAAGTTCTCCACGGCGCGCTGGGTCTGGGCCCGCCACAAGGCGTCGGAGGGCACCTTGACCTCGCCCATGCTGTCGTGCTCGATGCGGAAGTCAGCCATGGCTGGAGGCTACTCGGTGGCCGCCTCAACGCCGGGACAGGTACAGCCAGTAGCGCTCCTCGCGGCCCTGCAGGCTCACCTCGTGCGGGACCGCGGTCGCGTTGCCGAACACCTCCTCCAGAGCCTGCTGGAGTCCCGCGGCCTCCGCCGCCGACCAGCAGGCCAGGGCCCCGCCGCCGCGCAGCGCGTCGCGGACCTGCCCGAGGAACGGCGCCTGGTACACCTGCCGGTTGTGGTCGTGCACCAGCTGGCCGGGTCCGTTGTCGATGTCGAGGAGCACCAGGTCGTACGAGCCGGGCGTGGCCTCGCCCATCACCATCGCGATGTCCGCGGTCACCACACTCAGTCGCTCGTCGGCGAGGTACGACGGGCCGTGCGGCACCGTGCCGTCACGCATCCACCGCACCAGGTCGTCCTCGATCTCGACGACCACCACCTTCTCCACGCCCTCGGCGGCGAGCACCTCGTGGGCGGTGAAGCCGAGCCCGAGCCCGCCGACCAGCACCGCGCGGGGCTGGTGCACGTGGGCGAGCGCCGCCTGGGCCAACGCCTTCTCGCTGCCGGTCTCCTGGGTGTCCATCACGAACACCCCGTTGACCCGCAGCTCGAGGACGGCGGGGGCCGAGCCGTCCGGGGCGCGCCGCTCCCGGAGCACGATCTCCCCGCGCGGGGTGCGGGCGCGCGCCACCTCGACGTACTCCATGGCGCCCCACCCTAGGGTCTCCAAGCAGGTCCGGCATCGGTCGCTACCGGTGGGGTAAGACTGGGGTATGCGCCAGCTGACGTCCCTCGATGCCCAGTTCCTCAACGTCGAGTCCCCGACCACGGTCGGGCACGTCGGCAGCCTGATCATCCTGGACCCCTCGACCGCCCCGCGCGGGGAGTGGTCCCTGGACTCGGTGCGGGCGATCTACGAGCCGCGGCTGCACCTGTCCCCGCCGCTGCGGCAGCGGCTGGTCAGCGCGCCGTTCGGGCTGGGCCTGCCGTACTGGGTCGACGACCCGCACTTCGACCTCGAGTTCCACCTGCGCGAGCTGGCGCTGCCCTCGCCGGGCACCCGGCAACAGCTCGGCGAGCAGGTCGCGCGTATCCACGCCCGGCCGCTGGACCGCACCCGGCCGCTGTGGGAGGCCTACGTGATCTCCGGCCTCGAGGACGGCAAGGTCGCGTTCTACTCCAAGATCCACCACTCCGCCATCGACGGGGTCACCGGCGCGGAGATCCTGGAGACGATCATGGACGTCACCCCCGAGCCGCGGTCGGTCGAGCCGGAGCCGGAGCCGTTCGTGCCCCGCGCGCTGCCGTCCACCGTGGATCTGGTGCGCCGCGGCCTGGTGTCGATGGGGAGGACGCCGCTGGAGCTGGCGCGCACGGTGCCGAAGTCGCTGGAGTACGTCGACCAGATCCCCGGTGCCACGAACTTTCCCGGCGTGCGGCTGCTCAGCGAGGCCGCCGGGCTGGTCGGCCGGACGCTCGGCCAGGGCGGTGCGGACCCCGGCCGCCGCGACCTGCACGCCCCCCGCACCCCGCTGAACGGGCAGATCACCCCGCACCGCCGGTTCTCGTTCGGCTCGGTTCCGCTGGAGGACGTCAAGCGGATCAAGAACCACTTCGGCATGACCGTCAACGACGTGGTGATGTCCTTGACCGCGTTGGCGCTGCGACGCTGGCTGCTCGACCACGACGCGCTGCCCAGCCGGCCGCTGGTGGTCGCGGTGCCGGTGTCCATCCGCAACGAGGACATCCCGGACCGCAACAAGGTGTCGGTGATGCTGGCCGAGCTGCCCACGCACATCGGCGACCCGCAGGAGCGCACCGAGTTCATGCGCGGCTCGATGGCGGAGGCCAAGCGGCACTTCGAGGCGGTGCCGGCGACCCTGCTGCAGGACATGTCCACCCTGATCCCGACGGCGCTGTCCGGGCTGGCGGCCCGCGCGCTGTTCAAGCTGGCCACCGTGCCCGGGGTGCCGTTCAACCTGTTCGTGTCCAACGTGCCGGGGCCGCAGGTCCCGCTGTACATCGCGGGCGCGAAGGTGGAGGGCATCTATCCGGTCTCCGCGGTCACCGACATGACCGGCGGGCTGAACATCACGCTGTTCTCCTACGACGGCTCGCTGGACTTCGGGCTGATCGCCTGCCGAGAGATGGTTCCGGACGTGTGGAACCTGATCGGCTACCTCGAGGACGCGGTCAGCGAGCTGCTCGGGCTGCTGCCGGCGCAGCCCGGCCGTGCCGCGGCGGCGGCACAGGCGCCCGGGGCGAAGGCGACCGAGAAGGCAGCCACGAAGAAGACCCCGAAGCAGAC
Organism: uncultured Actinomycetota bacterium; assembly: GCA_963839365.1. Classification (GTDB taxonomy): domain Bacteria; phylum Actinomycetota; class Actinomycetes; order Propionibacteriales; family Nocardioidaceae; genus DASSKA01. The sequence goes on along the minus strand of CAWIUT010000007.1, from coordinate 157,009 downwards.
CCCGAAGCAGACCCCGAAGAAGACCCCGAAGCAGTCCGCGACGAAGGCGGCCAAGCCCGCTGCCGGTGCGCCTCGCAAGACACGGACCAGCCGCACCACCCGGGCCGGCACCGCGTCGACGGCGGCCACGCGCAGGAGCGGCCCGGCGAAGAAGTCGTAGGGCGCCCCGCCCCCGCGCGCCTCAGCCCGGGTGGGGGGAGCGCCGGGAGGCCACCCGCTCGATGGCGTCGGCGAACGTGTCGTGCAGCGGCACCGGGATGTCGTGCCCCATCCCCGGCACCAGCAGCAGCTCCGAGCCGGGCACCGCCCGAGAGGTGGCCCGGCCACCCGACACGTGCACCATCTTGTCGGAGGTGCCGTGCACCACCAGGGTGGGCACGCGCACGTTGGCCAGGTCCCGGGAGCGGTCGGGCTGGGTGAGGACCGCCAGCATCTGCCGGGCCACGCCTGCCGCGCTCACCCCGCGGTCCCAGGTCTCCCCGGCGCGCTCCCGGATCGACTCGGTGGTGTCGGGGTAGAGCGGTGAACCGATCAGCTTCCACAACCGGGCGGAGGACTCGACGTACGCCTCCCGGGTGGTGGCGCGCCGGGCCAGCAGCATCGGCAGCAGCCGCGGGTCCTGCCAGCCGACCCGCCGGCTCCCCGTGGTGGACATGATCGAGGTCAGCGAGCGGACCCGGTTGGGGCGGCCGATCGCCATCGTCTGCGCGATCATGCCGCCCATCGACACCCCCGCCACGTGCGCGGAGCCGATGCCGAGATGGTCCAGCAGCGCGAAGCCGTCGGCGGCCAGGTCGGCCATGGTGTACGGCGTGGGCACCCGCGCCCCGACGAAGGAGCCCACGATCATCCGCCGGTTCACCCGGCGCCGCACCCGGGTGGAGCGGCCGGAGTCCCGGTTGTCGTAGCGGATCACGAAGAAGCCGCGGTCGACCAGCCGGGCGCAGAACCGCGGGTCCCACCAGGTCATCGGCCCGCCGAGGCCCATGATCAGCAGCAACGGGGCGCCCGAGGGGTCCCCGAAGGTCTGGTAGTACAGGTCGACCCCGGTCGGCAGGCTCGCGACCTGCTCCGGCGACATCAGCTCGGTGGGCTCGGAGGTGCTCATCGATCTCCCGGCGTGGTGTTGTTACTGCCCAGTATACGAACCCGTACATAACGGTTCGGCGCGGTGAGGTTTCAGCGGCCTCCGGCCGGGTTACCGTCCCGGAAACGGTTGTGGAGGTACTGATGGTCTGGCCGCTCGGTGCGTTCTTGTGCCCTCCCGGCTACGCTGCCCCGTCCGGACTGCGCGCGATCGCGCGGGAGGTGGGGTCGTTCGCGGAGACTGCGCGGCTGGTCCGTCGTACGGCACGGGACTGCCTGCCGGTGCGCGGTCGCACCCGTGAGGTGGTCGGCCCCGGCTCCCCGCAGGCCCTGGGCCCGGTGGTCCTGGTGCCCGGGTTCATGGCGGGGGACACCACGCTGCTGCTGCTGTCGAACCACCTGCGCCGGCTCGGCTACCGCACCTACCGGTCCCGGATCCGCGCGAACATCGGGTGTACGGCGAAGGCGGCCACCGCGCTGGAGGAGCGCGTCGAGCGACTCGTCGAGCAGCGCGGCGGCAAGGCCACCTTGGTGGGGCACAGCCTGGGCGGGCTGCTGGCCCGCGCCGTGGCCGCGCAGCGGCCGGACCTGGTCGACGGGATCGTCACCATGGGCAGCCCCATGCTCGCGCCCGGTGCCGTGCACCGGCTGCTCGCGATGGACCTGGCCCTGCTCGTGGCCCTGCAACGCGCCGGGGTTGCCGCGCTGATGGGCATGGACTGCACCGCCGGGGAGTGCGCGCGCACCAGCTGGGAGCGGGCCCGCGCCGTGCTGGACCCCGCCGTGGCGTTCACCTCGATCTTCTCCCGGCGGGACGGCATCGTGGACTGGCGCAGCTGCCTGGACCCGGATGCCGCGCCGGTGGAGGTCACGGCCAGCCATCTGGGCATGGCGGTCGACCCGAAGGTCTTCGACCAGGTGGCGGACGTGATCGACGCCCAACGCACCCGCGACCGGCGCGCCCAACCGGCGCTGGCGTCTTGACCCGGGCTGCTACGCAGGCCAGGTCAGCGGCAGCTCCGCGCGGGTGGGCGGATCGGCGCCGCGGCGAGCACAGGTCGCCGCCGCGGCCCGCCCGGCCGCGGTGAGCAGGCTGCGCAGCCGGTCCTCGTCCAGCGCGCGCAGCGTGTCCGCGCCCCCGCCGGTCACCTCCCACTCCAGCAGCACCGCGATCAGCGCGGCCATGAACGAGTCCCCGGCTCCGACGGTGTCCACCACCGACACCCGACTGCCCGGCGCCTCCACCCGGCTGCCGTTGCTGTAGGCGGTGGCCCCTCGGGCGCCGTGGGTGACCACCACCAGCTCGGTTGCTGCGCCGGCCAGCAAGGTGTGGGCCAGCCCCTCGGCCGGCTGCTGCGGCCGCAGCAGCCGCAGGTCCTCCTCGCTGACCTTCACCACCCGCGCCCGGGAGGCCAGCTCGACGACACCGCGCCACCACTGCTCCGGGTCGTCGACGAACGCGGGCCGGACGTTGGGGTCGTAGCTGACGAAGACGTCGGCCTCCTCGGCCTGCCGCACCAGGTCCCGCACGGTCTCGCGGCCGGGCAGCAGGCTGGACCCCAGTGAGCCGACGTGCAGGCCGCTCAGGCCCTCGGGCAGCCGCTGGGCGGGCAGGTCCCAGCCGAGCTCGAAGGTGTAGTCCGCGGCATGGTCGGCGTCCAGGCGGGCGGTCGCGGTGCTGGTGGCCAGCCCGGGTTGCACCGCCCCGTCGGCCAGCCGTACGCCGCTCGCGGTGGCGTGGTCGACCACCAGCCGGCCGTCCGGGTCGTCACCGACACGGGTGATCAGCTGGGTGGGCACTCCCAGCCGCGCGAGCCCGACCGCCACGTTCAACGGTGAGCCGCCCGGTTCGCGGGTGGTGCGGCCCTGCCGCGGAACCACCACGTCGACCAGTGACTCGCCCACCACCACGAAGTGGGGGGTCACGGGCGGCACGACGCCCTCAGCCCTGGAAGTCGACGGCGGAGTAGGACTGGAGCTTGGCCAGCTTGTGGTCGGAGTGGATGGAACGGATGGTCCCGCTGCGGGAGCGCATCACGAGCGAGTGCGTGCTGGCCCCGCCGGCCCGGTAACGGACGCCGCGGATCAGCTCGCCGTCGGTGATGCCGGTGGCCACGAAGAACACGTCGTCACCCCCGACGAGCTCGTCGGTGTAGAGCACGTAGTCGGGGTCGAGGTTGTGTCCGGCGTCGACGGCGCGCTGCCGCTCCTCGTCGTCCTTGGGCCACAGGCGCCCCTGGATCACCCCGCCCAGGCACTTCATCGCGCACGCCGCGATGATGCCCTCCGGGGTGCCGCCGATCCCGAGAAGCAGGTCGACCCCGGTGTCGGGGCGGGCGGCCATGATCGCGCCGGCGACGTCGCCGTCACTGATGAACTTGATGCGCGCTCCGGTGGCCCGGATCTCCTCGGCGAGCCGCTCGTGCCGGGGCCGGTCGAGCACCACCACCGTCACGTCCTCGGGGGTGCTGCCCTTGGCCTTGGCCACCTGGTTGATGTTCTCCGCCGCCGGGTAGCGGATGTCCACCGCCTCCGCGGCCTCCGGCCCGGTGGCGAGCTTCTCCATGTAGAACACCGCGGACGGGTCGTACATCGCCCCGCGAGGAGCGACCGCCATCACCGACACCGCGTTCGCCATGCCCTTGGCGGCCAGCGTCGTCCCGTCGATCGGGTCCACGGCCACGTCGCACTCGGGGCCGGTCCCGTCGCCGACCTGCTCGCCGTTGAACAGCATCGGGGCGTGGTCCTTCTCGCCCTCTCCGATCACCACCGTGCCGCGCATCCCGACCGTGGAGATCAGCGTGCGCATCGCGTGCACCGCCACGCCGTCCGCGCCGTTCTTGTCCCCCCGGCCCACCCAGCGGCCGGCCGCCATCGCGGCGGCCTCGGTGACCCGCACCAGCTCCAGGGCGAGGTTGCGGTCCGGGGCGTCGTGCGCCGCGGTCAGGTCGGGAGGAAGGGTGCGCTGCGACATAACGGAATGGTAACCGAGGTCACGTCGATGCCGGGAGGCTCCGCGGCCCGTGCCACTGCTCGGCCTGCCGCGGGGTCCGCTACTGGGACCGCCCCACTGCGCGCCCCTGGCCCTCCTCCCGAGCGGCCGCCGGGCTCTCCTCCGGGCCTTCCTGCGGGCCCTCCTCCTCTCCCGCGCCGTACACCGCCACCTCGGTGGCCTTCACGGCCGCCCACACCGGCCGGCCGGGCGCCAGGCCCAGCCGCACCGCGGACGCCGGGGTGACGTCGGCGATCAGCGGCGCGGTGGCTTCCAGGTGCACCCGCACCGCCGAGCCGTGCGGCACCACCGACCGGACGGTGCCCGGCCAGCGGTTCCGGGCGCTTCCGGTGGGTTCGTCGGTGGTCAGGGTCACCGCGGCCGGCGGGAACGACGCGAACACCTCACCGTGCGAGGGGGTGGCGGTGACCAGCAGCGACCCGTCCGCCAGCGCCACATCGGTGCCGCGGCCGGTGCCGCGCAGCACGTTCAACCCGACCAGCCGGGCCACGTGTCCGGTCCGCGGCCGGCTGGCCACCTCCTCGGGGGTGCCGACCTGGGCCACCCGGCCCTGGTCGAGCACCACGACCCGGTTCGCGACTGTGAGGGTGTCCAGCGCGTCGTGGGTGACGAGCACGGTGACCCCCTGGAAGTCGGCCAGGTGCCGGGCCAGCTCGAACCGCAGGGACATGGCCACCCCGACGTCGAGCGCGGCCAGCGGCTCGTCGAGGAGCAGCAGGCCCGGGTCGGTGGCCAGTGCCCGGGCGATGGCCACCCGCTGCGCCTGCCCGCCGGACAGCTCCGTGGGCTTGCGGTCCGCGAGGTCGCCGATCCCGAGCCGCTCCAGCCACTCGTCGGCGAGCCGGTGCGCGGACCGTCGTGCGGTACCCCGGCTGCGCGGTCCGAACGCCACGTTGGCGCGCGCGCTCATGTGCGGGAACAGCAGCTGTTCCTGGAAGACCATGCCGACGTTGCGGTCCTGGGTGCGCAGGCGGCGTCCCGGGCCGTCCCACTGCCGGCCGTCGCAGCGGATGCTGCCGCGGTCCAGCGGGACCAGCCCGGCCAGGACACGCAGCAGCGTGGACTTGCCGGCCCCGTTCGGCCCGATCACCGCCACCACGTCACCGCGCCGGGCCGACAGCCGGGCGTCCAGCGTGTGCTGCGGGCGGCGCACCAGCACCGCGGCGTCCAGGAAGTCGGCCCCGCCGTCCGGTGCAGGGGCCTCGTCGTCAGCGGGGCCTGTCACCGGTCGCGTCATCGGGCCACCTGCTCGAACCAGTGGTCGCGCAGGAGCGCGAGCACGGCCACCGAGACCAGCAGCAGGATCACGCTGACCACGATCGCCGCACCCTGGTTGCTCTGCAGTTCGGTGTACACCAGCAGCGGCATGGTCTGCGTGGTACCGCGGAAGTTGCCGGCGAAGGTGATCGTCGCACCGAACTCACCGAGCGAGCGCGCCCAGCCGAGCACCAGGCCGGCCAGCACCCCCGGCATCGCCATCGGCAATGTGACCCGGGTGAACGTAGTCCACCGGCTCGCGCCCAAGGTGGCGGCCACGACGTCGTACTCCCGGTTGCTGCTGCGCAGCGCGCCCTCCACGCTGATCACGTAGAACGGCAAGGCCACGAACGCGTGCGTCACCACGACCGCCGCGGTGGTGAACGGGATGGTGATCCCGAAGGCCTCGAACAACGGCTGGCCGAGCAGCCCCTGGCGACCGAAGGCGGTCAGCAGGGCCACCCCGGCGACCACGGGAGGCAGCACGAGAGGCACGGCGACCATCACGCGCAGCAGTGAGCGCCCCGAGAAGGAGACCCTGGCGAGCACCCAGGCCAGGGGGGTGCCCACCACGGCGGCGACCGCCATGGCCGCGGTGGAGGTCTCCAGGGAGAGGCGGAGTGCGTCGAGGAGAGTCGGGGAGCGCAGCTGGGCGGGCAGCGCGGCCCACGGGGTGCGCACGAGCAGCGACACCAGCGGGAACACCAAGAACGCGACCGCGAGCAGGGCGGGCGCCATCAGCCGCACCGGGACGCGACCCACCGACGCGCCGGCGTCCGGCGTCCGCGCGGCCCGCGTGGCGGGCACGCCGGTCCCGGTCACGGTGTCCCGAAGCCCGCTTGCCGCAGCACCTTCTGCCCGGTGGGGGAGACCACCAGCCGCACCCACTGGTGGGCGAGCGTGGGGTGGCTCGCCCCGGTCAGCGTGGCGATCGGGTACTGGTTGAGGTGCTGTCCGGCGTGCGGGACCGGTACGGCGCGCACCTTGCCCTGTGAGGACCGCACGTCGGTGGCGTAGACGAGCCCGGCGTCGGCCTCGGACAGCTCGAGCTTGCTGAGCACGGACTTCACGTCCACCTCCCGGCTTGCCGGCGGAGCGGTGACGTGGTTGAGCTTCAGCAGGGTGTCGGCCAGTGCGCCGCACGGCGCGGAGGGGACACAGGCGAGGTACTTCACCCCGGGGCGGTCGAGGCCGGCGACGCCGGTGAGGTGCGCAGGGTTGGCGCGGGGCACGCCGAGCACCAGCTCGTTGGTGGCGAACAGCACGGGCTTGCCGGCGTTGGCGTGCGCGACGACGACGGTGTGCATGGTGCGGGTGTCCGCGGTGGCCAGCACGTCGGCAGGGGCACCCTGGGTGACCTGCTCGGCGAGGGTGGCGCTGGAGTCGAAGGAGAACCGCACCTTCGCACCCGGGTGCTGGTGCTCGAAGACGGTGCCGAGCTTCCCGAAGGCACCGGTCAGTGATGCGGCGCCGAGCACCGTCAAGGTGCCGCCGGAGCTGCCCCCGGCGCCGCTGTTGCCGGTGCCGCCGGAGGAGGAGCAACCGGCCAGCAGGCCGGTCGCGGCGACCAGCAGCAGGGTGCAGAGCAGACGCGCCGCCCTCATGGCAGCTCCACCACCACGTTGGTCGACTTCACCGAGGCGATCGCGAGCACGCCGGGCTCCAGGCCGAGCTCGTGGGCGGCTTCCGCACTCATCAGCGAGACCACGCGGTAGGGGCCGCACACCATCTCGACCTGTGCCATCACGGTGTCCTTGCGCACCGAGGTGACGATGCCGCGCAACCGGTTGCGGGCGCTGACCTGCTCCGCGCGGGTGCCGCGCTCCAGCCCGTCCGCGCCGGTCTCGGCCAGGGCCTTGGCCAGCGCGGCCAGGTCGGCGCCGCGGATCTCGGTCCGGCCGTCCACCCCCGGGCCCGCGGGCACCCTGCCGGCGTCCACCCAGCGCCGCAGGGTGTCGTCGCTGACGCCGAGCGCCTCAGCTGCTTCCGCAACTCTGTAGCTGTTCACCCTCAGATCATGCCGCATCAGCGGCTACTTGAGCCAGTGCCCGTCCGCAGATGCGGGGATGATGCTGCCTGGTCGGGCGCGGGATTGTCGGGACGGTCGCGAGGGTATTGGCCGGGGCGAGTGGAAGGAGTGCGCGATGCCCAGGTACGGCTACACGTTGATGACCGAGCAGTCCGGCCCGCGCGAGCTGGTCGGCTACGCCGCCGCCGCGGAGTGGGCCGGGTTCGACTTCGAGGTGATGAGCGACCACTACTTCCCGTGGCTGGCCGAGCAGGGACACGCCGGCTACGCGTGGAGCATGCTCGGCGCGGCCAGCCAGGTCACCGACCGGGTCGAGCTGATGACCTACGTGACCTGCCCGATCATGCGCTACCACCCGGCGGTGGTGGCGCAGAAGGCGGCCACGGTGGGGATCCTCAGCGACGGCCGCTTCACCCTCGGCGTGGGCGCGGGGGAGAACCTCAACGAGCACGTCGTCGGTCGGGGGTGGCCGCCGGTCAACGTGCGGCACGAGATGCTCACCGAGGCGGTCAGCATCCTCAAGCAGCTGTTCGGGGGCGAGTACGTCAGCTACGCCGGGCAGCACTACCGGGTGGACTCGGCGCGGCTGTGGGACCTGCCTGACGAGCCTGTGCAGATCGGGGTGGCGGTGTCCGGGCCGCAGTCCGTCGCCCGGTTCGCGCCGCTGGCCGACCACCTGATCGCGGTCGAGCCAGAGGCGTCGCTGGTCGACGGCTGGGACCGGGCGGCCGGGAACGGCCGGGCCCGCAAGATCGGGCAGCTGCCGGTCTGCTGGGACCGCAGCCGCGACCGTGCCGTCGAGCGGGCGCACCGGGAGTTCCGCTGGTTCGGCGGCGGCTGGAAGGTCAACTCCGAGCTGCCCGGGCCCGCAGGCTTCGCCGGCGCCACGCAGTACGTGCGCCCCGAGGACGTTGCCGGCTCGATCCCGTGCGGCCCGGACGTGGAGGCCATCGTGGACTCGGTCCGCGCGTTCGAGAAGGCCGGGTTCACCGACGTCGCGGTGGTGCAGATCGGGGACGAGGGGCAGCAGGACTTCCTGAGGTTCGCCGGTGAGGAGCTGCTGCCCGCCCTCCGGTCCGACTGAGCCGGCGGTCAGCCGAGTGCGCCGCTCCAGGCCCAGATGACCACCACCGCGACCACCAGCGCGGGCGGCGTGATCAGCGCCGAGAGCCGGTGGAAGTCCGCGGCGCTCGGCCGGACCCCGCGCCGCCTCAGGGTGCGGCGCCACAGCAGGTTCGCCAGCGACCCGGTGTAGGTCAGCCCCGACCCGACGTTGAGGCCTACCAGTGCGCACAGCACGGCGACCGCGCCGAGCGGCGCAACCAGCGGGACCAGCAGCAGGGTGGCCGGCAGGTTGTTCACGACGTTGGCCAGCACGGTGGCCAGCACGGCGATGCCGAGCAGGTCCGGCAGCGACGTGCCGCCGGGCACCAGGGAGTGCACCAGGGCGCCCAGGAACCCCGTCGACAGACCCGCGACCACGACCCCGAGGCAGAGCACGAACAGCGCGAAGCCCAGGTGCGCGGCCGAGAGGATCGCCGGCACCGTCGTCCGGCGGCGGCGTAGCGCGTTCCCGGCGAGCGCCGCCGCCGCGGCGGCCGCGATCCACGCCGGGGCCACCCCGAACGGCGAGCTGACCGCGAAGCCGGCCAGCATCGCGGCCACGATCACCACCGGCACGACCGGCAGGCGGGCTGGCGGGCCGTTGCCCCGTTCGGCGGCCGGGGCGCGGAGGTCGCGCGCGAAGAGCACCCGGTGTCCGACGTACTCCACCACCAGCACGGCCCCCCACGCCGGTGCCATCAACAGCGCGAACCGCAGGAAGGACAGGTGCAGGGTCGGCAGCGCCAGCAGGTTGGTCAGGTTCGACACCGGCAGCAGCAGCGAGGCGGAGTTCGCCAGCCGCACGCAGGCGTGCACCATCGGCCGGGAGCCCACCCTGGCGTGAGCGGCCGCCGCGGCGACCACCGGGGTCAGCAGGACGACGGTGGCGTCCAGGCTGAGCACCGCCGTGACCGCCGCCGCGGCGGCGAACGCCAGCAACAGCATGCGCTGCGGGTCCCCGCGCGCCGCGCGCGTCACCAAGGAGCCGACCGCGGTGAACACCCCCTCGACCGCGCACATCTCGGCGACCACCAGGATCGCGGCCAGGAAGCCCACGACCGGCAGCAGGTGTCCGAGCTCGGCGGAGACCCGGTGCCAGCTGAGCATCCCGGTGACGAGGACCCCGCCGGCCGCCACCAGCCCGGCGACGGCCTCCACCACGCCCGAGGGGTGCCGGAACGCGACCACCAGCATGAGCGCCAGTGCCAGCACGGCGATGGCGTCGAAGAGCGCTGCTGGCACCGCCGCAGCCTACGCTGACCCGACCGTGGCCGGGCCGCGGCTGACCGCCACAATGGCCGGGTGAGTGACAGGCCGGGCCGGTATCAGCGTTCCTTCTCCGGGCTGGTGGCTTCGCTGCTGGTCGTGGTGGCCGTCGTCGGCGGCCTGGTGGCGCTGCAGAAGCTGAGCAACGTCGGGACGACGCCGAACCCGGCGCCCACGGTGCCGTACCTCCAGACGGTGAAGTACGCCCGCCAGCAGTCGCACCTGCACCTGCTGGCCCCCACGCACCTTCCTCCGGGATGGCGGGCCACCAGCGTGCGTTACGTCGACACGCCCGACGAGCACTGGCACCTCGGGGTGCTGACCGGCCAGGACAAGTACGTCGGACTGGAGCAGGCCGACGCGCCGATCACGGCCATGGTCAAGAAGTTCGTCGACCACCACGCTCAGCACCGGCCGGCGGTGCGCATCGGCGGCGTCAGGTGGGCGGCCTGGGCCGACTCCGGCGGCGACTACGCGCTGTGCCGCCGCGCCGGCCACACCACCACGCTGGTCGTGGGCACGGCTACACCGGCCCAGCTGAAGAGCTACGCCGCGTCGCTGCGCTGAGGCTACTGCTCGGTCTCTCCGGCCTGCTGCTCGGCGGCGATGGCGTCGTCCAGCCGGCGGCGCGCCCCTTCCAGCCGGCGCTGGCAGATCCGCGCCAGCTGCTCACCGCGCTCCCACAGGGCCAGGGAGGTCTCCAGGTCGGTGCCGCCGGCCTCGAGCCGGCGCACCACCTCCACCAGCTCCTCGCGGGCGGCCTCGTAGCTGAGGTCCTCCTGGTCGCTCATCCTCGGGTGTCCTCCTCGGTGGGTGCGGATGGGGCCGGCTCGGCCGGCTGCAGGTCTCGGACCACCACCCCGATGGTGCCGTCCCGGACCCGGGCGCTCAGCGGGTCGCCGACCGCGGCCTGGCCCACGCTGGTCACCACGTGGCCCGAGTCATCCTGGAGCACGGCGTACCCCCGTTCCAGCGTGGCCAGCGGGGACAGTGCACGGACCCGGGCGAGCCGGTGCGCGAGGTCGTCTTGGGCCCGGTCGAGGTGGTGCCCGAGGCACCTACGGGTCCGGTTGCGCAGCTCCTCGACCTCCCGGGCGCGCTCGAAGACCCCCGCGCGCGGGTCCGCCAGGCTGGGGCGGGCGCGCAGGGCGGTGAGCTGGTGCTGCTCCTGGTCGAGCCAGCTGGTCAGCACCCGCCGGCCACGGTCGCGGAGCCGGGTGACCCGCTCGGCCTCCTCGGCCACGTCGGGCACCACCAGCTTGGCGGCGTCGGTCGGAGTCGAGGCGCGGACGTCCGCGACCAGGTCGAGCAACGGGGAGTCCGGCTCGTGCCCGATCGCGGAGACCACCGGGGTGCGGGCCGCGTGCACGGCCCGCACCAGGCCCTCGTCGGAGAACGGCAGGAGATCCTCCACGGATCCGCCGCCGCGGGCGATCACGACCACCTCCACCTCGGGGTCGCGATCCAGCGCCCCGAGCGCGTCCATGACCTCCCCGGCGGCGTTCGGCCCCTGGACCGCGGTGTTCAGCACCCGGAAGCTGACCCCCGGCCAGCGCCGCCGGGCGTTCTCCAACACGTCGCGCTCGGCCGCGGAGCCGCGCCCGGTGACCAGCCCGATCTTGCGGGGCAGGAACGGCGGCCGGCGCTTCCGCTCCGCGGCGAACAGCCCCTCGGCGGCCAGCAGCTGGCGGCGCCGCTCGAGCCGGGCGAGCAGCTCGCCCAGGCCGACCATCCGGATGTCGTCGGCGAACAGGCTCAAGGTCCCGCGCGCCGGGTAGTAGGACGGTTTGGCGTGCACGACGACGCTGGCGCCCTCCACCACCGGCGGGTTCAGCGAGTCGAACACCTGACGCGAGCAGGTGACCGTCACCGAGAGGTCGGCCACCGTGTCACGCAGGGTCAGGAAGACGGTGTTCATGCCCTGGCGCCGGTTCAGCTGGGCGATCTGGCCTTCCACCCACACCGCGCCCAGCCGGTCGATCCAGCCGGCGACCGCGTTCGCGATCGTCCGGACCGGTGCCGGGTGCTCTGGACTGGTCTGCAACGCCACGCCAGGCACCTTATGGCAGACCACCTACCATGGGGACATGCGCACTTCGTACCTGGGGAAGGACCTGGGGAATGACCAGGGCAACGACCAGGGCAACGACCAGGAGACAGGGCCCGTCGACGACGAGCGCTCTGTGCTGCTCGCCGCACCACGGGGCTACTGCGCCGGGGTGGACCGGGCCGTGCTGACGGTCGAGAAGGCGCTGGAGCTGTACGGCGCTCCCGTCTACGTGCGCAAGCAGATCGTGCACAACCGGCACGTGGTCTCCGACCTCGAGAAGCGGGGGGCGGTGTTCGTCGAGGAGCTCGACGAGGTGCCGGTCGGTTCGACGGTGGTGTTCTCCGCGCACGGGGTCTCCCCCGAGGTGCACCAGGAGGCCGAGGACCGGGAGCTGAAGACCATCGACGCCACCTGCCCACTGGTCACGAAGGTGCACCACGAGGCCCGCCGGTTCGCCGGCCAGGACTACGACATCTTGCTGATCGGGCATGCCGGGCACGAGGAGGTCGCCGGCACCACCGGTGAGGCGCCGACCAACGTCAAGCTGGTGCAGGGGCCGGAGGACGTAGCGAACGTCTCGGTGCGGGACCCCGACAAGGTGGCCTGGCTGTCGCAGACCACGCTGTCCGTCGACGAGACGATGGCCACGGTCGAGGCCCTGCGCAAGCGGTTCCCGAACCTGCTGGACCCTCCCTCGGACGACATCTGCTACGCCACCCAGAACCGGCAGATCGCGATCAAGGAGATCGCCGGCCGCTCCGACCTGGTGATCGTGGTCGGGTCGGGCAACTCGTCGAACTCGGTCCGGCTGGTCGAGGTGGCCCGCGAAGCGGGTGCCCGCTCCGCACACCGGGTGGACGACGCCTCGGAGCTGGAGGACTCCTGGTTCGACGGCGTGCGCACCGTGAGCGTGACCTCAGGGGCGTCCGTGCCCGAGGACCTCGTGCAGGGGGTGCTCGCAGCGCTGGCGGAGCGGGGCTACCCCGACGCGGAGTCGGTGCACACCGCCGAGGAGTCGCTGATCTTCGCGCTGCCGCCCGAGCTGCGCCGCGACATCCGTGCCGCGGAGAAGGCACGCGGCTGACCTTCTGCTCGACGGCCGGGCCGGTCCGGGTCAGGCGCTGCGGCGCGAGTCGTCCCCATCGGCCGACGACCCGGACACGGGCAGCTCCGGCCGCTGCTCACCCACCGTGTCCAGCAGTTCCGCGGCCGTCAACGGGCGAGCGGTCTCGGTAACCGGGGCGGGCGCGTCGAGCTCGTCGCCGATCTGCAGCTCCTCGAACTTGCGGGTGGAGACCAGGACCCGGCTCTCCAGCGACCCGACCGCCTTGTTGTACGCGCCCACCGCGGCGGTCAGCGAGCGGCCCAGCTTGTCGAGGTGGCCACCCATCACGCCGAGTCGCTCGTGCAGCTCCCGACCGAGGTCGTGGATCTCTCGGGCCTTGTCAGCCAGCGTGTCCTGGGTCCACGCGTAGGCGACCGTGCGCAGCAACGCGATCAGGGTGGTCGGGGTGGCCAGCACGACCTGCCGCGCGGCGGCGTGCTCCAGAAGGCCGGGCTCGACCTCCAACGCCGCCGACAGGAACGATTCACCGGGCACGAACAACACCACGAACTCAGGCGTGGCGGGCAGCGCGCGCCAGTACGCCTTGCCGGCCAGCACCTCGACGTGCGCGCGCAGCTGCCGGGCGTGCCGCCCCAGGTGCTGGTCGCGCTCCTCGTCGGTGCCCGCGCCGGTGGCGTCCAGGAAGGCGTCCAGCGGCACCTTCGCGTCGACCACGACGTGCTTGCCCCCGGCGAGGTGGACCACCAGGTCGGGCCGGTGCAGCGCGATGCGCTCCCCGGCCGGGTCGTCGTGGCGCAGCGAGACCTGCTCGGCGAAGTCACACCGGTCGACCATGCCGGCCATCTCCACCGCCCGGCGCAGGTGCAGCTCCCCCCAACGGCCGCGCACCTGCGGCTTGCGCAGTGCGGTCGCCAGCAACGTGGTCTCGCGACGCAGCAGCTCAGTGGAGTGCCGCACGTCCTCGACCTGCTGCTTGAGCTGGCTCTGCCACGAGGCGCGCTGCTGGTCGAGGTCCCGCAGCCGGTCGTGCAGCCGGCCCAGGCTGTCGGTCACCACCGCGTGGTCGGCGGCCCGGGACTCCAGCGCCCGTCGGGCGTCCTCGGCCGCTGCGGTTCCGGCCCGGGCGCGGGCCAAGGAGGCGCCGAGCACCAGGCCGAGCGCCACGCCGGCGCCGAGGACGAGCAGGAGCACGAAGGCGGTAGTGGTGTCCATGGCGCCATGGTGGCCGAGCGCACCGACATCGCGGAGTAACCCGGCCGTGCGGGACCTGCTCAGTCGGTGAGGTCGACGATCACCGGCGCGTGGTCGCTGGCCCCCTTGCCCGCGCGCTCCTCCATGTCGATCCGCGCGCCGGCGACCCGTTTCTGCAGTGCGGGCGAGCCCAGCACGAAGTCGATCCGCATCCCGCGGTTCCGCTCGAAACGCTGCCGGTAGTAGTCCCAGTAGGTGTAGACGTCCGGGCCGGGGGTGTAGTCGCGGGCGACATCGGCGTAGCCGGCGTCCACGATCGCCTGGAACGCTGCCCGTTCGGCCGGGGACACGTGGGTGCTGGTGGTGAACCGGGTGATGTCGAAGACGTCCTCGTCCAGTGGGGCGATGTTCCAGTCCCCGGCCAGTGCCACGACGGCATCCGGGTCGGCCGCCAGCCAGCCGGTGGCGGTGTCCCGCAGCCGAGCCAGCCAGTCGAGCTTGTAGTCCAGGTGCGGGTCGCCCAGCGCGCGTCCGTTCGGGACGTACAAGGACCAGAGGCGCACGCCGTCGCAGGTCGCGCCGAGGGCGCGGGCCTCGAGGGCGGGCGGCTCGCCGTACGGCGGCATGCCGGCGAAGCCGGCCTGCACATCGGTGATCCCCACCCGGGAGACGACGGCGACCCCGTTCCACTGGTTCGTGCCGTACGACGCGACCTCGTACCCCATCGCCTCCAGGCCCATGACCGGCCACTGGTCGTCGCGCACCTTGGTCTCCTGGAGCGCCAGCACATCGATGTCGTGGCGGGCCAGCAGCGCCTCCACCCGGTCGATCCGGGAGCGGACGGAGTTCACGTTCCAGGTGGCGATACGCATGCGTGCACCCTAGTGCCGCACCTGAGTGCCGCGACCGGCGCTGGCGATTCGTCCGTGGCCCCGGTCCCGCCGTAAAGTGGCCGCCTGTGGCACTCACGATCGGCATCGTCGGACTCCCCAACGCGGGCAAGTCAACCCTCTTCAACGCCCTGACCAGGAACGAGGTGCTGGCGGCCAACTACCCGTTCGCGACCATCGAGCCCAACGTCGGCGTGGTGGGGGTTCCGGACCCGCGGCTGGGCAGGCTGGCTGAGATGTTCGCGTCCGCGCGGGTGGTGCCGGCGACGGTGCAGTTCGTCGACATCGCGGGCATCGTGCGGGGCGCATCGGAGGGGGAAGGGCTCGGGAACAAGTTCTTGTCCCACATCCGCGAGTCCGACGCGATCTGCCAGGTGACCCGGGTGTTCCGGGACGAGGACGTCACCCATGTCGAGGGCGAGGTGAACCCCGGCAACGACATCTCCACCATCCAGACCGAGATGATCCTGGCCGACCTGCAGACGGTCGAGAAGGCGCTGCCCAGGCTGGAGAAGGAGGCCAAGGGCAACAAGGACCTCGGTCCGGTGGTAGCGGCTGCCAAGGACGCCCAGGCGGCGCTGGAAGCGGGGACGCCGATCATTGCCACCTCGATCGACCGCGGGCTGATCCGCGAGCTCATGCTGCTCACCGCCAAGCCGTACCTTTACATCTTCAACTGCGACTCCGACGAGCTCGGCGACGAGGAGCTCAAGCACCGGATGCGTGACCTGGTCGCGCCCAGCGAGGCGATCTTCCTCGACGCCAAGTTCGAGGCCGAGCTGGTCGAGCTCGACGACGAGGACGAGGCCAGGGAGATGCTCGCCGAGATAGGAATCGACGAGCCGGGTCTCGACGTCCTCGCCCGGGTCGGCTTCGAGACCCTCGGGCTGCAGACCTACCTCACCGCGGGCCCCAAGGAGGCCAGGGCCTGGACCATCAAGAAGGGTGCCACCGCCCCGGAAGCGGCCGGGGTGATCCACACCGACTTCCAACGCGGGTTCATCAAGGCCGAGATCATCTCCTTCGACGAGCTCATGGAAGCCGGCTCGATGGCCGCGGCCAAGGCCGCAGGCAGGGTGCGTATGGAAGGCAAGGACTACGTGATGCAGGACGGGGACGTGGTGGAGTTCCGGTTCAACGTGTGAATCGGCACGTTTCCGCAGGTCAGAGGGGGTGTGGGTGCTCCCAGTCCGCACACAGTCCGCAAGGCGTTAGATGGTCCTGCTGTCCGGGTGCCCGAGGTTCCGGTCAGCAGGCGCCGCTTCCTTCGGCCGCGAGCCCAGCGAGGTCTCCAGGGCCGTAGGTGGCTTGGCCGTGGGAGGCCGGGTACATGATCTGGCTCGGGTCTTCGACCTGGCCGAGGCCGAGGACGTGTCCGAGTTCGTGCATGACGACTCCTTGCTCGGTGGCTCGGTGGTGGAGTGCGCTTTCCCGGTTGAACCAGCTGCTGAGTAGGGCAATGGACCCGGTGACATAGTGTGGCTGCACGGCACCGTCGACGGTGACCGCGGTGGAGCCGCCGAGCCCGACCGTGTCACCGGTCGCCTGCGGGCTGTCGAGGGCCGTGGGGAATGCGATCAGGACCGGCTCACGTGTCGTGGTGTGTCGAGTTGGGTCGAAGGCTGCTGTGGTGGTGCCGTCGTAGACGAACTTCAAGCCCGAGGCTTGTTGGGCAGCCTCGATCGCGGGGTTGATGAAGGATATGTAGTCAGCGGGTGCTCCGGCCGGGTTGATCATGTAGTCGATGGGCTGGCACGGGTCGTAGGTGACCGGTTCCCCCGCAAGGTCCGTCTTCTGGATGGCGTAGTTCAACGACCCCGACGGGGACGACACCTGGGGGAGGAGCCGGTGCTGGCCGGTGAGGCCGAACCGGGCCGCTACCGCTTGACCGAGACCTGAACTGGGACCGACGAGCACGGCCGCACCGGCGAGAGCACCTGCAACCAGGGTTCCGATCAAGAGGGGTCGAAGTCGCGTTCGACGCCGCTGGCGCCGCGATCGGCAGGCCGCCGAGCGTGCGATGGCCTGCGCCGCGGTTGGGTCGAGGCGAGTGACGCCGGTCCATCGTCGTCCGTCGTGCCAACGCTCCCCAGACCCGTCGGGATCCGGATACCAACCCGGTTGTTGTGCCATGCCCTCGCCTCCCACGCGGGGCCACCCAACAGCCCGCCACCGGCGTGACGGTAGTGGCCGAGCCGGCCAGGCCGCAGACGATTGAGCGAAGCAGCTTCTGCGGCAGCGGCAGGGCGCTGTCAAGGCCGGCCTTGGGCTGTCGGGTTGGAAGTTGCGAGGGGAAAGTACCCAACCGAAGTAGGTTCTGGAGCGTCTAGGAGGTAGACACAAGCAGACAAGGGGGACATGGTGGCCGGTGGTGAGCCTGCTGTCGGGTTCGAGCAGCTCGTCGCGACTCGCTGGGCGGCGCTGTACCGAACCGCGTATCTGCTGACCGGCCAACAGGGCGATGCAGAAGACGTTCTGCAGTCAACCCTGGTCAAGGCGTTTGGCTCGTGGAGAAAGGTGGCGAGGGCCGAGTCGCCGGAGGCTTACGTCCGGCGGATGCTGGTCAACGAGTTCATCTCCACCCAGAGGCGCCGGCGCCGTGCCCGTGAGCACACCGCTCGGCAACGGCCCGCCGAGCCGGCGCCAGCCCATGAGGAGTCCGTCGCCGATCGGGTGGACCTGTGGCCGCAGGTTCGTGCGCTCGCGCCGAGGCAACGCGCGGTGGTGGTGCTGCGCTACTACGAGGACCTCAGCGAGCGCCAGATCGCCGAGACCCTGGGCTGCTCGGTCGGCACCGTCAAGTCCCAAGCGGCGCAGGCGCTGCGGACCCTCCGGGCTCGGTTGAGGATGGGCGCCGACGCGGAAGGGAGCGTGCAGTGAACGAGCTTGAGCAGCGCCTCACCGAGGACCTGCAGCGTGCTGCCGGGCAGACACACGTGCCCTCGCCGCCGGTCACCGAACTGAACCGGCTGGGGCACCGGCGAGCGCAACGGCGGCGGTTGTCCGCTGTCGGCAGCGCGGTCGCGACGGTGCTCGCTGTCGCGGTGGGTGTCGCGCTCACCTCCGGCATGGTTGGCAACGGCTCGGTCGGTCCGGTGCAGCCCGGGCCCGTTCACGCCACCTCGACGGTGAGTCCCTCGCCGGGCCCCGACCGCACCTTGGACGTCGGTCCGCCCCCGACGATTCCCTACTGGCACGCCGGTGTGCTGCACGACAACGGCATCACGATGCACACCCCGATGCGGCAGATCGCCACCGCGAACGGCGTCACGGTGATCGGGAACGCCTGGAACGCGCACACCGCTCGCTGGTTCCTCGTCGACGGGCACGCCTTGGTTCCTGTGGTCAGCTCGCCTGGCGTGTCGGGTCTGCGCCTGAGCCCGGACGGCCGCCTGGTCGTGTGGGAACGGGTGCAGCCGCACACGACCACCGTGTTCGCCTGGGACACCCGCACCCGGCGGCTCCTGGGTAGCCGGCAGGTAGTGATCGACTCTGGGTGCTGCTCCGGCCCCAGTCTCATGCTCTACGGGGCCGACTCCGATGGGCAGGTGTTCTATGGCGACGGACGGGTGCTGACCGCCTGGAACGCCCGCACCGGGGCCGCCCACCAGGTGAGCGGATTCGGCAAGATGGCCCCCCAGCCGTCGAAGGTCACCGCCTTCGGGCTGGTCTTCCAGGCTCGGACCGGCACCCCCGTCGCCGTGGCCGGGGTATACGGCGTGGTCGATGACCGGGGCGTCTTCCACCGCCGAGGAACCGTGCCCTCCGACCAAATCGGCACCTGGTCACCAGACGGGCGCCGGTTCGCCTACCCCGCCGACAGCAACGGCGCCTTCCACCTCAAGGAGCCAAGCTCCACCGTGGCGGTCCTCGATGTGGCCACCGGCTCCCGACGCATCATGCATCTGCCTGCCGTGTCGCCGGCGAGCCTGATCTGGGAGAACCCGCAAATCCTGCTGCTCACCGGCTTCCGCGGCCCACTGCGTGGTGACCTGGTGCGCTGCCAGACTGACACCGGCCACTGCCAGATCGCTTTGAAGCTCGCCGGACACCCGCGAGACTGGGCGTTCCCGCAGGGGCGCGGATAACCCTCACGCAACCCCTCGTTCGCGGTGGGTCACAGCGGATCTCTGTCGAGTTGATACCTACCAGTCGAGTCCAGCAAAGTGGTGTACGACGGGCCTGAGTGAGCGCGTGCCTGCAACGTAGGCGCGGCCACCGGGTGGATCCTTCGAGTGATCTCTCACAACCGACTCGAAGAAGGACACCACGATGACCGCTGGACCCAGTATCGACCCTGCTCGTTTCCTCGATGAGCAGCTGTCCCAGGCGAGCCCTGACTTGATGCGGGAGCTGCTGACCACCTTCGTCAACGCGTTGCTCTCGGCGCAGGCCGATGCGGTGTGCGGCGCCGGTTATGGCGAGCGCAGCAGCGAACGGACCAACTCCCGCAACGGCTACCGGTACCGGGATCTCGACACCCGTGTCGGCACCCTGGACGTCGCGGTTCCCAAGCTCCGTGAGGGCTCGCTGTATCCCGACTGGCTGCTGGAGCGTCG
Organism: uncultured Actinomycetota bacterium; assembly: GCA_963839365.1. Taxonomy (GTDB): domain Bacteria; phylum Actinomycetota; class Actinomycetes; order Propionibacteriales; family Nocardioidaceae; genus DASSKA01. The sequence goes on along the minus strand of CAWIUT010000007.1, from coordinate 137,498 downwards.
CAAGCGGGCCGAGCGGGCGCTGACCAGCGTGGTGGCGACCTGCTACCTGCTCGGCGTCTCCACCCGCCGGATGGACAAGCTCGTGCAGACCCTCGGGATCACCGGGCTGTCGAAGTCACAGGTCTCGGTGATGGCACGTGAGCTCGACGAGCACGTCGAGCAGTTCCGCACCCGCCGGCTCGAGGAGGCCGGGCCGTTCACCTTCGTGGCCGCCGACGCGCTGGTGCTCAAGGTCCGCGAGGGCGGCCGGGTGGTGCCGGTCCACGCCCTGGTCGCCACCGGCGTCAACGCCGACGGCCACCGGGAGATCCTCGGCGTCCAGGTCACCTCCAGTGAGGACGGCGCCGGCTGGCTGGCGTTCTTCCGCGACCTGACCGCCCGCGGCCTGACCGGGGTCAAGCTCGTGACCTCCGATGCCCACCGCGGGCTGGTCTCCGCGATCGAAGCGACCCTGCCCGGGGCGTCGTGGCAGCGGTGCCGCACCCACTACGCCGCGAACCTGATGTCGGCGACCCCGAAATCCAGCTGGGGGTGGGTCAAGGCGCTGCTGCACTCGATCTACGACCAACCCGACGCCGACGCCGTCCATGCCCAGTTCGACCGGGTCGTCGACGCGCTGAGCGAGAAGCTGCCCAAGGTCGCCGAGCACCTCGAGACCGCCCGGGCCGACATCCTCGCCTTCACGCCGTTCCCCAAGGAGGTCTGGCGTCAGATCTGGTCCAACAACCCCAACGAACGGCTCAACCGCGAGATCCGCCGGCGCACCGACGTCGTCGGGATCTTCCCCGACCGCGACTCCGTGATCCGCCTCGTAGGTGCAGTGCTGGCCGAGCAGCACGACGAGTGGGCCGAGGGCCGTCGCTACCTCGGACTCGACGTCCTCGCCCGCGCCCAAGCCGTCGGACCCAGCACCATCGAGGAGGTGACCGACCAACTGACCATCCAGGCCATCACGGCCTGAACTACAACGACGAAGGATCAGACGTCGTACACCACCTCAGCGGACTTGACCATACCTACCACTGGCCGAGCCTGCTATTGCGGCGAAGTGGCGCACCTTGCTCGGGCTGCTATCGCGGGGCGGCCGACACTGGGCGCGGGTCTTCCTCTCGACCCGGGGACTCGTTCGCGTCTGACCGGACGCTCCGATTCTCTTGAGCAACCCGGGTAGCCCGGGTCTTCGTTCATCGCCCCGAAGTCACCACTGCGTGTCTGGCCCGTCCTCCGGATTCGGTCGAGACTTCATGAGTGTCACATCGGTGGTGGTCCCGGTGTCGACTGAATGTCAGGTTCGCGTGCACGAGACTGAGGGAGGAGCCGGACTGGTGGACGAGCGCTGGCTCGAGGCGACGTTCGAGGAGAACCGCGCACAGCTGCGCGCGGTCGCGTTCCGGATGCTCGGGTCCGCCGACGATGCCGACGACGCGGTCCAGGACGCATGGCTGCGAGTGAGCCGCACCGACACCGACGAGGTCGAGAACATGGCCGCCTGGCTCACCACGGTCACCGCGCGGGTCTGCCTGAACGTGCTGCGCACCCGCAAGCGGCGACGCGAGGAACCCTTCGTCCGGGTACCGGATCCGGTGATCAGTAACGAGTCAGGCCCCGACCCGGAGCAGGCCACGCTGCTCGCCGACAGCGTCGGCGTTGCCCTGCTGGTCGTGCTCGACTCCCTTACACCCACCGAGCGCCTCGCGTTCGTGCTGCACGACATGTTCGGCGTCTCCTTCGACCAGATCGCGCCGATGATCGACCGCTCACCGGTGGCCGCACGCAAGCTCGCCAGCCGCGCCCGGCATCGTGTCCGGGGCGAGGCACCGCCTCCCGACCCCGACCTTGCCCGCCAGCGCCAGGTCGTCGATGCGTTCTTCGCAGCGTCTCAGGACGGCGACTTCGAGGCGCTGGTCGCGGTTCTGCACCCCGACGTGGTCCTCCGCTCCGATGGCGGCAGCGCGCGACCGCAGCTGAACATGCTCGTCCGAGGCAGCGAACCCGTCGCTCGACAGGCACTGGTCTCGGGCCGGCTCGCGCCGTTCGTGCGGCGTGTCCTCGTCAACGGCACCCCCGGCGCCCTGGTCGCACCGCACGGGACGCTGCAGTTCGTGATGGCCTTCACCGTCACCGACGACCGGATCATCGCCCTGAACGTGCTCGCCGACCCTGTGCGTCTTGCCCGGCTCGATTTGACCGCACTGGACGGCTGACCACGGTCACATCCGGTGCCGTAGCGGTGTCGACCGGGTATGAGCACTACGACCAACATCATCGTCGCCGCCGTCGCCGCCTCGCCGCGTGGGTGGGCTTCTCGGCGTACGCCGTCCTCACCGGCAAGGCCTGGGTGGTCGACAACCTGGACGACTACGGCGTTCCGCGCGGCTGGTGGCCGTGGCTGGGCACGGCGAAGACCCTCGGCACAGCCGGCCTGGTGGCCGGGATCTGGTATCCACCGCTGGGCCTCACCGCAGCGGGAGGCCTCGCCCTCTACTTCGTCGGCGCAGCGACCACCGTGCTGCATGCCCACGCCTACCGGCACATCGTGTTCCCCCTGCTGTACCTCACGCCTGTGGTCGCCGCGGGCATCCTGATCGCGAACAGCTGACCGCCGACCGGTGCACGGTCAAGCTGAGCGCAGCGGGACGACACCTCGCAGCCACGTCACAGCAGCACCGCACGTGCGACACCACAGTTGAGCGCGGACGCGGCGGTGTGACGCACCTTGCACTCGCGCCCAAGCTCGGTTGACGGCTCGATGTGCGAGCGTGAAGCGGGGGCGGTGCTTGGAGCGCTTGGCGCCGTGGGCCCTCGGCTGAAGCGGTCACCGTTAGGATTCCGCCATGGCAGCGGCGGGACGACGCTTAGCTCCACTGGGCGTTGTGCTGGGCCTGTCGTCGGTTTTCTTGCTCGGATGTGGCACGACCCCGGCCACACGCGAGGCCTTGAACACTGGCGCGCGCCGAACTTGTCCGGGTCCATCCGGAAGACTTCGGTCCTCTCGTCGGTCGCGGATCGTTCGGTTCCACCGGGCTAAGTGGGTCGCGGTCGACCGCATTCGAAGTCGTCCGCATCGACGTGGCTACGAACTCGCTGATGGCAAAATTCGGGGTGCGCATGCAGCAGGTCGGATTCTCGCCATTCGTCGTCTGCCGTCCTCCGGCTGTCTGCTCCTGGGATCGAAGATCGGGTCACACCCTGGTCAGGGCATCCGCCGTCGTCAAGACCGGCGGTCAGCCCTGGGGGGACGAGTCGACTGCCCACGGCACGGTCGCGCCCGGCACCCGGATTCTCGAGGTATTGATGGTCGTCGGGGGCTGACCGGGTAGCACCCAGCACAACGACTGCCTGCGAGCAACTGCGCATCGCTGCCAGAACTAGCGTGGTCTGCCCCGAGGCGGCGAAAAGACACACCTCTCGTGGCCGCGGAGACGTCGCCTCCTTCACCTGTCCGTGGCTATTCGAGTGCGCGGCTAGGGCTGGGGGTGCGACTTTCGTGCGCGTTCCTTGATCTCGGTGATGACCCCAGTCTTCGCCTCGGCATAGTCGTTCATGTCGGCCCAGTCCTGATCGATCAGGGCGCGCTTGGTGCGCTCGTATAGCTCGCGGTCCTCCGTGTGCGCGCGCAGGTGATTGCGGAACAGCAGGTAGTCACTGGCGGCCTCGTCGCCGTCTTCCATGACGTGCACATGAACATCGCAGGCCGGGGTTCTCACCAGGCGATGACCCGGCTCGCGAACTCGCAGGTCGTAGCCAACCTGCAGTAGCTGGTCGAGGTAGTCCTCTTCGGCGGTGAGGTCCTCGACGGTGACGAGGACATCAATGATCGGCTTCGCTGCGAGCCCGGGCACCGAGGTTGAGCCGATGTGTTCGATCTGGACGGCGGCTGGACCGAGCGCCCCACGAATGCGCTGCGCCTGCTCGAGATAGGCCTCCGGCCACCGGGGGTCGTAGTCCGCCAGCACGAGAGGGCGCTTTTCGACCCCGCCGACAATTCCAACCGTCGTCACATCTGGTCGGCGAGACTCACGTTCTGCCATCACGGTGGCAAGTCTCCCAGGCCGCATGCACTCCTATTGCAGGTCACCGATCGCTACAGGCGCCCACCCATCCGCTCATCGGCATCGGTGAAAGTAGAGCGCGACCGGCAGGCAGCGGAGTGACTTGAGTCGAACTCAGCGGTCGGGGTCAGGCATCCAACCCCCTGTGCTTTCGGGTCGCGGCCGGGACGGGCCTAGATCATGGCAGTCGGGGAGCGAGCCTCATGCTCCATCCGCTTCTCGTGGCGCTCGCGCCGCTTGATCGCCTCGCGCTCGCGACTCTTCGGCGGCGCCTTCGTCACAAGCTCGTCAAGCAGACGTCGAGTCGCGAGCGCGATCTCGTCGACCGCGCGTTCAAACGCCTCATCGTTCGCACGAGAGGGGCGGGCCGACCCGCTGACCTTCCGCACAAACTGCACGGCAGCCTCGCGAACCTCGTCATCTGTCGTCGGCGGGTCAAGGTTGTGAAGCACCCGGATGTTGCGGCACATGCAGCGACTGTAGCCGTTCGACCGCAGCAAGAAGCAGTCACAGATGCGGCGGTATGCCGCAGCTATGAGGTGAGAAGCTTCCACTGCCCTTCGGAGATGACCTCGACGGTGCCATCGACCACCTTGATGGCCGTCTGGTCGTCTATCGCGTACGCCTGGCCCGACATGCTGGCCGCCCATTGCTCGGCCTCGGCCATGGAGTTGCCGGGCATGCCGTCGGGAGCCAAGTGTGGGCAGATCGAGAAGTCAACGATGCCCAACGTGCTGTCATCACCGGTCGGCGGTCTCCATTGGATGAAGTCCTCCCCAACCTCGGGGGTCATCACCATGCTCCCGGCGCTCAGTCCCACCCACACGGTCTCGTTCAGCGACGGAAGCAGGTCCGCGAGTCCGGATTGCTGCATCCAATGGCACAGGTAGAGGACGTCTCCGCCCGCCACCAGCAAGACGTCCGTCTTCCGAACCAGTGGGATCCAGTGCTCTTCGTCGATACTGGGCAGCGCAGTGAGCTCCAGAACGCCCATCGACTTCCAGCCCAGATCGACCATCGGATTTTCGGCTTTCCCGCTAATGAACCGCCAGGCCATTTCGCCGGGGCCAACCCAGGGGTGCCCGTACATCGCGGTGGGGACGCACAGGGCGCTGGAGTCGGCGATCGGCTTTCCCAGCAGGTCAACCAGCGCATCGCGAATGCTGGCGTTTGTGACGCCTCCGGACGTGAGAAGAAGCTTCAATATGTCTCCCGATAGGGAAGCGGTGGATGTCGCGTACAAATCGATGGCCCGCCAGACTCATCGCCGTTTGAATCTATACGGAAAACCGCCCGGCGGTCGGCTTGATGCGCGCGTGGCCGGCGGCGACAGGAGCCGAAGTGACGCACCGCGATGCGGGCGCGGCGACGGCTCGGGTGGCTGGGCGCTGCCGATGATCGCGTCGGCCCTGGTGCGGCCGTGGTCGCCGGCACGGTCTTACAGCGGTGGGAGTGGGTGAAGGTCTGGTGCCACCCAGGCCTTCCTCGCTTGGGCGCTGGCGAGCCGGCGCGAGGTGTAGTGGCGCGTGATGATCCTCTTGTCGAGCAACCAGGGATGCCGCCTCAGCAGCTCCTCGAAGCTCGCGCCGTTTGCGGCGTTGCGGCAGTGCGCCACGATCTTGACCCAGGCGTCGGTGAGAGTCCGGTTGTAGCGCTGCGGCTTTCCATGGGTAACCGCGATGCGTTCAATGATCCGGGACACCTCTTCCTCGGCCCGCGAGGTGCACCCGGTGTCGTCGAGCAGCAGCCACCCGAGCCGCAGATGTTCGCGGTGACCGAACGGCCCACGGGGATGACCGCTTTGTACGTCGGCGAGCCATTGCCGGTCAGATGGTGGGGGCACCGTCGATCACTCCTCTGAGCCGCCGATCGGGTTGCGTGGGGTGCAGCCCCGGTTCTCGATCAAACCGCGGTGCGCACCGCTCGGCAAGCGGGTTTCCGCCCTCCTCGAGCATGGAAACGGGATGCGCGGGCGCATCACGTCATTTTTCGACCGGGCTTCTCCCCGGCCCATTTCCCCGCGGGCAGAGGCCACGCCGAGATTCCGAGTGGACACGTCCAGTAGGCGGCGATAAGACGCATCTCTGCGACCCAATCTGGAACACCAAGGCCGTGCGAAATCGACTGGCAGCCGGCCGGCGCTCACCGCTGCTGGGGTGCCCCGCGCGCCCACCAGTCCACCGACGGTTGATCCTTCACCAGACTGGCCGTGAACTCGATCTCACCGGTGTTGCAGAACTTCCAAAGTTCCTTGGCGGCTCGTGAGTACTGGAAGATGATGTGGTCGACCTCGAATGCGTCGAGTTCGCCGTTGCGGAAGCGATCGACGGCGTCGGCCACGTACGCGACGAGCTCGGTGAGTGCGGCGCCGTGATAGGCAGCGACCTCCTCGCGCGCATGTTGACGTTCTGACTTCGCGGACACGGTCTGAGGCTAGTGCGGCCTTCGGTAATCCGATAAGCGCACGAGCTTGTCCATCCGGCGGGTGGAGACGCCGAGCAGGTAGCAGGTCGCCACCACGCTGGTCAGCGCCCGCTCGGCCCGCTTGCGACGCTCCAGCAGCCAGTCGGGATACAGCGAGCCCTCACGGAGCTTGGGAACCGCGACGTCCAGGGTGCCGACACGGGTGTCGAGATCCCGGTACCGGTAGCCGTTGCGGGAGTTGGTCCGTTCGCTGCTGCGCTCGCCATAACCGGCGCCGCACACCGCATCGGCCTGCGCCGAGAGCAACGCGTTGACGAAGGTGGTCAGCAGCTCCCGCATCAAGTCAGGGCTCGCCTGGGACAGCTGCTCATCGAGGAAACGAGCAGGGTCGATACTGGGTCCAGCGGTCATCGTGGTGTCCTTCTTCGAGTCGGTTGTGAGAGATCACTCGAAGGATCCACCCGGTGGCCGCGCCTACGTTGCAGGCACGCGCTCACTCAGGCCCGTCGTACACCACTTTGCTGGACTCGACTAGCATCACCGGCGCCGGTTGGCGTGCTGGGAGGGCGAGACAACAGATGCAGTGTCGGCTATAAGGCGGTCGGCCTCGGATCGCGGCATCGTGCGGCTTCCCTCAACGCGGCAGACATCCCAGGTTTTTCAAAGTCAAGCGGCGCCGGTCATGTGGTGGCTCCAGGCGGTTGCTTCGTCGTAGGTCGTGTGTGTCTTCAGGCAGCCGTGCAGGATGCCGACGCGGCGGTTGGCGACCTGGCGCAGGGCGGCCTGGTGGCCGATGTTGCGGGCGCGGAGCTGCCGGTAGTAGGGCGGTGGCGCCGGGTGATCCGCGCAGCGAGCAGAACGCCCATTGCTGCAGCGCGTCGCCGAGCCTGCGGTTGCGGGCGTAGCGGGCCAGCACGATCTTCTTCTTGCCTGACGCCTTGGCGATCGGGGCGGTGCCGGCGTAGCTCTTGCGGGCCTTGGCGTCGGTGTAGCGGGTGCGGGTCGTCGCCGAACTCCCCGAGTACCCGGGCCGCGAGGACCACGCCGAGGCCGGGCTGGCTGGCGTAGATCTCAGCGTCCGGGTGCTGCCCAAAATGGTCTTCCACCACCGCCCCGATCTGTGCGATCTGGATGTTGAGGGCCTGCACGACGCTGGCCTGGCTGGCCACGATCGCGGCGTAGGCGGCCTGCACCGCCGGTGAGCGGCGCAGCTCCTCGGCGCGCAGGACCTGGCGGATCTCGCTGGCCCTGGCCTCGACGTTGCGCCGGTTCGCCCGCCGCAGCGCCGCGGCGATCCGGGCCTTGGTCAACCCCGCGGCGCGGTCCGGGTCGGCCGCGGCGGCCAGCAGCTCCAGCGTGTCCGGGGCATCCAGGTCGGGGAACGCCCGCAGCGCGGCGGGGAAGAAGTCCCGCAGCGCCGCCCGCAGCCGCAGCACATGCCGGCTGCGTTCCCAGACCAGGCTCTGATGGGTGCGGGCCACCAGCTTGATCGCCTCGGCCTCTTCGGAGTCACCGGCCAGCGGACGATGGTGGGCCCGGTCGAGGCGGACGATCTCGGCCAGCAGGTGCGCGTCGGCGGCATCGGACTTCGCCCCGGAGGTCGAGTGCCGTTCCCGGTACCGGGTCACCGACATCGGGTTGATCCCGAACACCTCATACCCCGCCGCGACCAGGGCCGCGACCCACGGGGCACGGTCGGTCTCGATACCGACCTTCACCAGGCCCTGCAGCTGGTCGGGCTCGAGCTCGTCGTAGTCCTCAACCAGGTGCTCGGCGACCAGCGCGTGCAGGCCGGCGATGCCCTCGATGCCCTCGTGCAACCGCCGGCGCGCCACCAGGCGGCCCTCGTCGTCGGCCAACTCGATGTCGTGATGGTCCTCGGCCCAGTCATCTCCGATGAACAGCAACCGCCCCTCGCTTCCTGCTCGACTTCTTCTGGTTCAGCAGTGCGGAGGAGGACAACCGGCGATCTAATGGTCAAGTGCTCACCCGGTGGGGGCACCACATCCCAGCAGTGGTTCACGCCTCCTCACGACCAGCGGGCGCACGGTCTGCCGCGAGACCTACACGGGTCAGATCCGAGGAGTGCTGACCCGCCGGCCGCTACTGGAACCGAGCCTGCCGAAACAGGCCGGCAAAAGCCATTAGATCCGGACCTGTCCCAAGGGCGGCAGAGTGACGCGCCCATGGTCGGCGGGCCGGCGGTGTCTGAGCAGGTTGCGGGTGAGGAACGGCCGCCCGCACGTGCGTCCTGGCACGTACCCGGGTGCCTGTGGTGGCCCCGATGTGTCGGACGGTGGCCGGCCGCGAGCGTTGAGGGGTCCTCTCAATCCGACCCGAGGAGTCATCATGACCAACGCTCGACCCGAGATCACCGACCAATCCGACCCGCTGTCCCGTACGGCGAAGACTCGACGCGTGGCCCTCGCGCTGGCGATGTTCACCGCGCCTTGGCTCATCGTGGTCGCCGAGACCGGCCACTCGATCGCCAACCCCCACGGCAAGGACGACATCGACCCGGCCGTGGCGCTGGCGATCGCCACCGATCACACCACGCTGCAGCGGTGGTCGAGCTTCGCCGCTCTCCTCGGGGCGATCCTGCTCGTCCCGGCCGTGCTCGGCGTGATGCGGCTGGTCCGGACCCGCGCCGCGAGGCTGGGTCTGGTGGCGGGCGTGATGGCCGCTGCTGGGTCCATTTGCTACTTCGCCCTGGTGCTCCAGGGCGCGTTCACCGAGACGGCGATGGCCACAACCGGCGGCTCGACGAGACAGAACGTCAACGTGCTGCAGGCCGTCATGGACGACCCGCTGGGCGCGGGCTGGGTCGGGCCAGTCTTCGTCCTGGGCAACATCGTGGGCACGTTCCTGCTCGGCCTGGCCCTGATCAGGGCACGCACCGCCGGCCGGTGGGCGGGCTACGGCCTGATCGCGTGGTCGGTGCTGCACGTCTTGAGCATCACGCCGTGGATGGAGGTGGCCGGCGCCGTCGCCCAGGCTCTTGGGCTTGCGGTCGCGGCCGCGGCACTGCTGCACGAGGGCCAGCAGCAGGTCGCTGCAGGTACGCAGCCTTACGAGCTGTTGCGCAGGTAGGCGAGCACGGCGAGCACCCGGCGGTGGTCGTCGGTCGAGTCGTAGAGCCCCAACTTGAGGAAGATGTGCCGGACATGGGTCTCCACGGTCCGCTCGGTCGTGTGCAGTCGGGCGGCCACCGCTGCATTCGACCGTCCCTCGGCGACCAGACCCAGCACCTCCCGCTCACGTTCGGTCAGCTGGGTGTACGAAGGTTCGGGGTGAGCCACGGAGACCAGCGCAGCGACCACCTCCGGGTCAAGGGCCGAGCCACCGCCGGCCACCCGCCGGGCCGCATCGAGGAAGTCGTCGAGGTCGAGGACGCGGTCCTTGAGGAGGTAGCCGAACGCGCCGGTCGCCACCAGGTCGGTCGACTGGGACGTCTCGACGTGCTGGGAGAGCAGCATCACTGGGAGGCCGGGGCGCAGCTCCCTCAGCTCACGCGCGGCCCGCGCGCCGTCATCGGTCATCGTCGGCGGCATCCGGATGTCGGTGATCAGCAGATCGGGTTCGTGCTCGAGGACCGCCGCCACCACGGCGGGCGCGTCCGCCACGGCGGCCACCACGTCGTGGCCGGCCTGCTTCAGGAGCAGCGCCAGCCCTTCGCGGACGACGGCCGAGTCCTCGCCGATCACTATCCGCACGGCAGCCTCGCCTCGACGGTGGTGCCGGTCTCGTGCCTGCTGTCAAGGCTCAGGCTCCCGCCGACGGTTGCGACCCGGTCGCGCAGCCCCGCCAGACCCGAGCCCGGTGTCATGACCGCACCGCCTCTGCCGTCGTCGCACACCACGACGGTGAGCGTCCCGTCGTGGTGAGCGACGTGGACCCTCAGCACCCGCGGATGGGCGTGCTTGAGCGCGTTGGCGAGTGCCTCGGCCGCCACGTAGTAGGCGGTGGTTGCGACGGCGTCCGAGACCGGTGTCGCGGTGACGTGCAGGTCGACCGGGATGGGGCTGGCTCGGGTCAGCGCGCGGAGGGCTGTCGGCAGCCCTTCGTCCAGGCCTTGCGGTCGTACCCCACCGGCGAGGTTGCGAAGCTCGGCGATCGCCTCTTGAAGATCCGCTACCGCCTCGCTTACGGCGGAGTGCAGGGGATCGGCCGGGCCGGCGTCCTGCTGCGCCACCCGGAGGCGCAGCCCGATCGCGACGAGCCGCTGCTGGGCGCCGTCGTGAAGGTCACGCTCGATTCGACGCCGTTCGGCGTCGGTGGCCTCCACCAGGCGCGTGCGTGAGGCGCGGGTCTCGATGAGCGCCTGGCGCAGCGCCATCCGGGAATGGACGAGCTCGAGCGCCAGGTGCGCCCGCCGCAGCACCTCGCGCAGGAGTCGTGGACGACGCTGGGCTCGGTCGAAGCCGATACACGCGACGGTCTGCCCCGCCACGGCGACGTCCAGCACCCTGCCGTCGGGTCGGGCTGCGACCGCTCCGGTGGGGTCGTGCCAGGTCATCACCGGATCCCCCACCCGGAAGCGCACGGTGATCTCCGGATCGACCAGGGCTTCGCGGAACACCTGCTCCACCTGCTCCGGCTCTGCCCGGCCCTGCCGGATGTCGTTGAGGAACCGGTCGACCTGGGTCAGCGCGGCCCCGCGACCGCGGTCGAACCGGGCGTCGACACCCGCCTGGACCCGGCGCCGGAGCAGTCCGAACAGGGCGGCGCTCGTGAGGGTGGCGGCGGCCACGGCCAGCTCCGAACCACGTCCCACGACCGCCCCGATCCCGACCACGAGCGCGCCGTACACCGCGACGACGAGGCCGGTCAGCATCGCGTAGCCGACCGTCCGACTGATCAGCGTGTCGATGTCGTAGAGGTCGTGACGCAAGATTGCGATCGCGATGCTGATCGGCAGGCTGACGTAGACGAGCAGCAGTCCGACCACCACGATGACGCCGGCGACGTCGGTGAGCAGGTACGCCGCCCAGGTCACGACCAGTACCGCCGGCAGCAGCATGAAGCTCAGCAGGAACCACTTGATCTGGCGCCGGACCACGTCGTCGCCGCCGCGGAAGCGCACCACGACCCGGGCGGCCGAGCCGACGAGCAGAGCGAGTAGCAGCCCGAGCGAGGCGAAGCCGGCCAACTGCGTCACCCAGCCCGGGACATCGACCGGTGGAGTGCCCGAGATCTGGTCGGACGCCTCGCCGTAGGTGCCCGAGTCGAAGGCGACCGCCAGGTGGAACAGCATCAGGAAGACAGCCCATCCCGCCGGCAGCATCCACCATCGCCGACCAAGCCGCCCGTCAGGGAAGTAGGCCGCCAGCAGGGCAGGCGGCACGTAGAGCCAGACCCAACCGGCCACCGAGATCACCGCCATGACGAGGGCGAAGCCGTGCGGTGGCTCCGTACCTCCCACCCCGGAGTCCGGCGACAGGAACGTCAGCGGCAGCAGGCCGAGGAGGACCAGCAGGACACCGATGATCTTCGGACCACGCACGATCAGGAGCAGACCGACCACGACGCCTGGAAGACCCGCCGAGAACGCAAGCCCGACCTCCAAACCCGTCATCACCACCCACCTACCACCATCAGCCCAAGCCCCGCCACGCGGCGCCCCATTGACCACCCGCACCTGCCGTGTTCCATGATCCTCCGCGCCGAGCCGCTGGGTCGTGCGTGCTGCCACGCATCGCGGACGTGGCCGCGGGCCGAGAAGCCCCCGCCGCCGCAGATCCCCGGAGTGCACTCTCCGTCAGCACCATCAGGAGGCCCCTTGGACGCCCTGCCCTGCTGAGAGCCCACCACGCCGACCGCTCCGGCCGAGAGCCGCTCGTGCGGGTCGTCACAAGCGGCGGGATGGCCCAGGCCGACAGACAACCGGGTCTCGGCAGAACCGATCAGCGGCAGTTCCGGTCGTTCGTCGAGCAGGCGTTCGGCAAGGGCTGCGCTTACGGTTGGCGAGCCTGGCCTGTGTCTTCGCGGAGTATCCCTCCGACTTGCTCAAGTTCGACGTCGTCCGGCACGTTCGTCGTGGACGATGCGAGGTCGACCGCTGCCCAGCCGAGCTCTTCGTCGGACACGTTGGGGTCGTCCACGATCAGCTATTGAACAGCGTCGCGGACTCGGGCGTAGAGCTCCGGATCGGAGCGCAGGCTGTCTAAGAATGCCTCGGAGTCGTCCATCAAACTCAGCTCTCTCCCATGACGTCTCGTCTTCGGAGACTAGCCCAGCAGTTCCCCGTATCGGCGCGATTGGGACCAACTGGCAACCTATGGTCGCCGACTGATCGAGCGTCCCGCCGTAGCCCTTGCGCGCGCTCATCGGCACGATCGTGCTGTCACGACTGGCGGCAATCCGCTTATCCCCCGGAGTGCGCGGCTCCATGTCTTGGGCGTGGCGGAAGCACATCGGCGTGAGCCTGGCCCGGGATTCCTGGTAGTTCACCTCCGCCGAACCGTCCAGACTGGCCCCATGGGTGAACTGAGGAATCCGAAGGCTGTGCTGGGTGAGTATCTCCAGGACGGCCGTGTGGCGTTGTTGTGGAAGGTTGAGGGTCTGGGCGAGCGTGAGCTGCGGATGCCACGCACGCCCACCGGCATGAACCTGATCGGCATCGTGAAGCACATGGCCAACACCGAGATCTGGTACCTCGGTGATGTCTTCGGCCGGGAGTGGCCCACACCTGCGGAGCGGATCACGAACGAGGACGAAACCGATCCCCAAGCCGACTGGTACGCCACCGAGGACGAGACCTGCGAGGGCATCATCGACCTCTACCGTCGCGTGTGGGCCTTCGCCGATGCGACCATCGACGAGCTGCCCCTCGATGCGGTCGGCCATGTGCCGTGGTGGAACGACCCGACCCCGGTGATCTTGGAACGCATCCTTGTCCACGTGCTCGTCGACCTGGCACGCCACGTCGGACATGCCGACATCCTGCGCGAGCAGATCGACCGCACGGCCGGCCTCCACCCGAAGTTTTCGAACCTCCCACCGAAGCAGGACTGGCCAGCCTATGTCGCCAAGTTGGCAGCCCTGGCGGAAGGCTTCTGAGGCTCCCCTGGCTGGAGACCCAGCGCGAACGCAGCTTCCCTGTCGGCGGCATGTGGGTGCGTTGCGCACCGAGCCACTTGACGGCCCGGCATATCCCACGGACCATAAGTGTTGTCAGATCAGAGAACACTTTCTAAGATGGGATCGTGATGGATCAGGATGGGCAGGCGGTCGTCGATCGCCTCAACGACGCGCTCAGCAAGAGCGGGCTGTCGCTGAGGCAGTTTGCGCACGCTTTGGGCACCTCGCCGTCCCGATTCTCCGCCTACCGGTCTGGGCAGACCGCACCGTCGGCGCCCTTCCTGCTCCGCGCCGAGCGGATCGCCGACGCGCTATGCAGGGCGCGACGCGACGCCATCCCTACCTCCATCGACGCCATCGACTCTCTTCGCAGGGCAGCCAAGCGTGGTGATGAGGACTGGACCTACGCAATCGCGCTAGAGCTTCGTGACCGGCTTCACGACATCCTGTGTCGGCACAAGGACCTTGCCGCGGCCTGGGAGGCGCAACCGCCCGCCGTCGAGGGCCGTTGGAAGGCGCTGGCGGCGGCCTTCGTCAGCCACGAGTTCGATGAAGCGGGCCTTCCGGCGCCGCGGTGGACCGATTCGGCACGTCTGAACACCGAGTGGGTTCTGGACACCCCGCGACTGACCGACGCCGAGATCAAAGCTCAGACGCCTGAGTGGCTCGCGGATCGCAACATCTACATCGCCGAGAAGGACCTGGTCACCGCGTGAGAGCTGGGCCACCGCTCGAACTCGATGCGGCCCGGATGCGGAGTCTCCTCGACGAACTCGACGACCGGCTGCGTGCCCGCGGGATCGCCGCCAGTGTGTACCTCGTTGGGGGCGCCGCGATGGCGCTCGGGTACGGCCGCGAAGGTCTCACTCCCGACATCGACGCTGTCATCAGCCATCAGGCTGTTACCGAAGAAGCGCGTGCCATGGCCGCCGGGCACGGCCTTCCCGAGGAATGGTTGAACAGCAACGCCACCGGGTGGGTCCCACCTCGCCCGGCCTGGGCTCGAGCTCGTCCCACCGAACCCGGACTGACCGTGCATGTCGCGCCGGCCGAGCATGTCTTGGCGATGAAGCTAGTCGCCTCCCGTCGCAAGGACCGGCCCGACATCCGGCTGCTGATCAAGTACACCGGCATGGTCGAGGCGACCGCGGAGGATTACGCGGCCCTGTTGGAGCGGGTCTACACGGGCGAGGGGATGCTAGCGCAGTTGCTGGGTGTACCCGGCGCTGACGACGAGGTGACCCGCAGTGAGGCGCTACGTGTCGGTCAGTGGGCGCACGACTTCGCCGACTCCCTGCGCCAAGCCGAGTGACCGAGAGCGCCAGTAAACTCGGCGTGACTGCGCTTCACACTCCGCGGCAGATGCGGATGGCCGCGAGCGCACGCGGCTCGCGGCATGACCGCGCTTGTTGGCACCCGGGTCGCTGGGCTCAAGGGCGCAACTAGTGTCGTGCGCCTGAAATCCGCTGCGTAAGTCGTAGACTGGGGTATGCCTCGAACTGGACGTCCCAAGGCAGAGCTGAACCTGACCGCCGAGGAGCGTGAGCAGCTGACCCGCTGGTCGCGCCGGGCGAAGTCGTCGCAGGCGTTGGCGTTGCGTTCACGCATCGTGCTGGCGTGTGCGGACGGCGTGGACAACAAGACGGTCGCCGAGCAGCTGGGGTGTTCGGCGGCGACGGTGGGCAAGTGGCGTGGCCGGTTCCTCGCGCAGCGTCTGGACGGGCTGAGCGACGAGCCGCGTCCGGGCCGGCCGCCGTCGATCACCGCTGATCGGGTCGAGGAGGTGGTGGTCGCGACGCTGGAGTCGACGCCGAAGAACGCGACCCACTGGTCGCGGGCGAAGATGGCCGAGCGGACCGGGTTGAGCAAGTCCACGATCGGCCGGATCTGGCGGGACTTCGGGCTCAAGCCGCACCGCACCGAGGGGTTCAAGCTCTCCAACGACCCGCTGCTGGTGGAGAAGGTCTACGACGTCGTCGGGCTCTACCTGAACCCGCCCGAGGCCGCCGTGGTGCTCAGCGTCGACGAGAAGTCCCAGGTGCAGGCCCTGGCCCGTTCCCAGCCGGCGTTCCCGATGATGCCGGGGATGCCGGAGAAGCGCACCCACGACTACGTCCGGCACGGGACCACCAGCTTGTTCGCGGCATTCAACACCGTCGATGGCACGGTGATCTCCAGCCTGCATCGACGCCACCGCGCAGCCGAGTTCAAGAAGTTCCTGGCCAAGATTGACACCCAGGTCCCCGACGACCTTGAGATACACCTGATCTGCGACAACTACGGCACCCACAAGCACCCGAGCGTCAACAAGTGGCTTGCCGCGCATCCGCGGTTCCACATGCACTTCACCCCGACGTACTCCTCCTGGATCAACCAGGTGGAACGCTTCTTCGCCTACGTCACCGCCGACCTGCTCCAGCGAAGTGACCACCGCAGCGTCCAAGCCCTCGAGGCCGACATCCGCAAATGGATCAAGGCCTGGAACGACAACCCCAAGCCATTCATCTGGACCAAGACCGCCGAGGAGATCCTCAGCTCACTCGGACGACTTCTACAACGAACTACCGGCGCAGGACACTAGTCGTCGTGGATGAACGCGTCCTCCCACCAGTCCGGTGGGGTGGGCCGCTGGTCGTAGGTCGGCTCGAAGTCGGGTTCGCCGGGGACGGCGACGGCCTGCGGGACCGCCTCGGCCTGGCGGGCGACGACGGCCTCATTGGTGATGTTGAAGACCGTGAGGTCCTGAGTCTGAACCACGGCCCCGTCGAAGACGCTGCTCACCTGTTCCAGGATCGGGGCTACCACGGGCGGTACCAGGAACGTGTGCCACAGCCCGGCCATCCGGGGCTGGACGAGGGAGAACACCTTGCCAGCACTCTTGGGCACGGTGTGGCTGGCGGTGATGGTCTCGAACCGTTCGATCCGGTCCCCGGTGAGCGCGGCGAGCACATCCGCGGACGGGAAGCACTCGTGGATCAGCAGGTCGGTGCCCTCCGCGGCGCGCACCAGCGGCCAGCACGGGTGGGTGTCGCCGGAGAACACCATGCTCAGGCCCGCGAAGTCGACCCGGTAGCCCACCGCGCCGTGGAGATTATGGATGACCGGGAACGCGGTGATGGTCACGCCGTTCGCCTTGTAGACAACGGAGGTGACCGAGGCGTCGAACTCCGTCCCGCGCATCTCGGCGGCCTCGTTGGAGGTGAAGCCACGCGTCGACTCGGTGTCCCAGGCGCAGGCCGCGGCGATGGCGTCGATGGCAACCTTGGACCCGTACTTGGGCTCTGAGCCGTTGCCGCCCCACACCTGCAGCGGCCCCTTGCGTCCGGCCTTGCGGAAACTGCCGAACAGCGTGATGAGGTCGGCGGTGTGGTCGGCGTGCAGATGGCTGAGGAACACCTTGTCCAACGAGTTGATCGGCAGTCCCAGGCACATAAAGTTCGCCAGACTGCCGCTGCCCACGTCGAAGATGAACATGTCACGTTCGGGGTTGCCGACCTCGACCAGGACGCTGCCCGACGCCTGGGCACGGGTCGGTGGCGGGTTGCCGCTACCAAGCACCGTCACGCGCATCTCGCCGTCCCGGATCGGCTCCTTGCTGGGGACATAGATGTCGGGATAGGGCTGGGCTGGTGACCCAACGACGGGCGTCGTGGTCATGGCGGTGGTGCCACCCAGGTAGGTCAACTCTGGCGGCGCGGCGGAGGTCTCGTTCATCATCCGGTTCCCCTCTCCGAACTCTTGGACCCGGCGGTCGACCGACACCCGGAACCACCCGGCACCTACCAGCCAATGTCCTCCTGTGCGGCAGCCTCGACATCACCTCGGACGGATGATCTCGCTCAGCCCTCACATCGGCACGACCGGGCGATCAGGTGCCCGAGGCCATGTAGGCGGCCAAGATGTAGTTGGGATGTCGGTCGAGATTCTTGCGGGCGCGGTCGTAGCGCATGGTCGTGCGGGGGTCGGCGTGTCGAGCGGCGATCTGGACATCGCGCAGGTCAACTCCGGCATCGAGCATGGTGGTGACGAAGGTGTGCCGGAGCATGTGTGGATGCATCCGCGGCAGCCTGACGCCGGCCTGCTCGGCCAGCCGCCGTAGCCGCCGGGTGGCGCAATGTCGGTCCATGCGGGTGCCGCGCGAGGTGAGCAGGATCGGGCCGGTGGGGCAGAGCCCCGCGGGGTGGTGGGCTTTGAGGTGCTCCTCGGTGCCTATTCGCCGCTGTCGAGGGCGGCGTGGTCTTCAGTATCGCTGAGTTCGTAGAGCTTGGCCATTGAGGCTTCGGATAGGTAGCGGCGTTCGCCGGCGATCCACTCGTCGTGCATGTCGAGCAGGATCGCGCCGACCAGCCGGATCACGGCTGCGGAGTTGGGGAAGATCCCGACGACGCGGCTGCGGCGCTTGATCTCCTTGTTGACCCGCTCCAGGGGGTTGGTCGACCAGATCTTGCGCCAGTGCGCGCGGGGGAAAGCGGTGAAGGCGAGCACCTCGGCCTTGGCCTCGTCCATCAGCGGGCCGAGCTTGGGGAACCGGGCGGCGAACTCCTCGCGGGTCTTCTCCCACGCGGCGTCGACCTCGGCCGGGGTGGTGTGGGCGAAGATCGCGCGGAACGCGGCCGCGACATAGTCGGCTTGGGCCTTGGGGACGTGGGCGAGCAGGTTGCGAGCGAAGTGCACCCGGCAGCGTTGGTGGGCCGTGCCCTGGAAGCAGCGGCGCAGCGCAGCGACCAGGCCGGTGTGCTGGTCGCTGATCACCAGCCGCACACCGTGCAGGCCGCGCTGTTTCAGCGAGGTCATGAACCCCTTCCAGAACACCTCGGCCTCGCTGTCGCCGACGTCGAGGCCGAGGATCTCCCGCTCCCCGGTGGCGCTGACGCCGGTGGCCACCACCACCGCCATCGACACCACCTGGGAGGTGGAGTTGCGCACGTGCAGGTAGGTCGCGTCCAGGTAGACGTAGGGAAACTCGACGTGATCGAGCGGGCGGGTCCGGAAGGCGCCCACGGTCTCATCCAGCCCGGCGCAGATCCGCGAGACCTCGGACTTGCTGATTCCGGACTCGGCGCCCAGCGCCTCGACCAGATCGTCGACGTTGCGGGTCGAGACCCCGTGCACGTAGGCCTCCATCACCACCGCGTACAGGGCCTGGTCGATCCGCCGGCGGGGCTCGAGGATGACGGGGAAGAACGAGCCCTTACGCAGCTTCGGGATGCGCAGCTGCACGTCACCGGCCTGGGTGGTCACCAGCCGTGGACGAGAACCGTTGCGCTCGGTCACCCGAGCATCGGTGCGCTCATAGCGGCCAGCGCCGATGTGTTCGGTGGCTTCGGCTTCGATCAGCTCCTGCATCACCATCCGAACCGACTCACGGATCAGATCCGCGCCTTCACCGGCACGGAACGCTTCGAGCAGCTCGGACAAGGCAGACTGGGACAAGGCCATCGGCTGGGTCTCCTTCAGTGTGTTTCTTGGTCGTTTCACACCGAAGATCCCGCCGATGGCCGCCTACATCACGCAGCCTCGCCGTTGACCCTCAAACCCCACCACGCCAGGGGGCTCTCCTGGCCGGTGGTCCGGTCGTCGATTGCGCGCTCGATGGCGCGGCCCACGGCAGGCGGCAGCGGCACCAAGACGATCTTGTCGCCCTTGCCGCGGACTCGCAGCACGCGGTGGCCGTGCTCCTCGCCGAGATCCTCGATGTTGCTGCCGGTCGCCTCGAAGATCCGCAGCCCCAGCAGCCCGAGCATCGCAACGAGCGCGAAGTCGCAGCGGTGCGGCGACTGCTTGGCGGTGGTCAGCAGCGCCTCGAACTGCAGGTGAGTCAGTCCCAGGGTCGGGGACTCGGCGGGCACGTTGGGCCGGCGGACGTACTCGGCCGGTGAGTGCTCAAGCACCGCGTCGATGACGCAGGTGCGGTAGAAGCCGGCAACCACCGACATCCGGCGCGAGACCGTCGAGGGCCGGTACCGGCGCACCTCCTGAAGCCAACGGACGTACAGCTCGATGTGTGGTCGGCTGGCGGCAAGCGGATCCAGGCCGCGAGACTCGCACCAGGTCAGGTAGCCGCGCAGATCGGACTCGGTGTGGATCCGGGACTGGCCCTTGAACCGGGCCAGGTAGGCAGCCACGGCCAACCGCCGGACCTGCGAGGTGCTGACGACGACACCGGAGACGGCCGGGCCCGATTGAGAGTTCTCCATCGCCTCAGTGCCGCGCCACCACGCCTCTCAGTCAACGCCGTAGATATTCGCCATCCGCGGCAGATCCGTGAAACGATCTCCCGACGGCCGCGGAGACAGGTCATCGTCTGTGGCGCCGTCATGTCGTCGCTCCGGGACGGGCCGGCTTGACCAGGCGCGGTGGCGCGGCGTGGGCCCAGTCGTCGTCGGGCCACACGTAGATCCACCAGCCTTCCCCGCCGGCCACCGCACGGACGAGTTCACCGCGGTAGATGAGCTCCACCTTGACGCCGGTATTGCTGTGGCCGTAGGCGTACGTGACCGGTCCGGTGCCCGAGCCGAAGGTCCCCGCTCCGGTAGAGAGTCCGGGCTGCCAGCCTTCGCGGGGGTCGCTCAGCCAGTAGGTCTCCATACAGAGCCATCGACCGTCGGAGTTGGTGTCTACGATGGCGCCCGCCACCATGCCGTTGGTGTGCAGGGCCAGCACTTTGGCCCATTTCGCTGAGTATCCGGCGAGCCTTACGGCAAGCTCTGGCGTCAGATCGGCGGGCGTGATAGCCACCCCCGCATGGCAGCAGGCAAACTGAACTCGGCCTGATGAAGTTTGCCATCGCGGGCATGACTTTCGCTGTCGGCGGCTCGCGCAGACTTCCCTCAACGCGGCAATTCAGCGCGTTGGCCGAAGCACCTCGATCTGACATCTCGGGCCCGCAGCCCGTGCGAGTCTGCGGTCGCCGGTCAGCAGGAGCGCGTCCAGGGTCTCTGCCAGCGCGACATATGACGCGTCGTAGGTGGTGAGGTTCTCACGCAATTCCCAACATCGTCGCAACAGTGGTAGGTGCGGCGCTCGCTTGAGCGGCATAGCCGAGAGGTCGTTCAAGGCTAGGTCAGCTCGTCTGGCGTCAAGGGTCCCAGCGATTAGTTGCCCACGCAGAACCGAGAGCACCTCGAGATCCAGCAGTTCGGGGGCCACCAGGTCTTCCCCGCGCAACCGCGCCCGCGAAGCGTCCCCATCGGCGCCATCGTCAGCCAATGCGACCGCGAGAACGCTGGCGTCAACGACGAGCACGGTCGTCGTGCAGCGTTGACACCGCACTCTTGAGCGGCACAGACCCACCCGCACGTCCGCCCGCCCGATCGAGTATCTCCTCCAGTGTCGGACGACTTGCCTCGGCGATCAGTCGCGAGCGCAGGTACTCCTGCAACGATTGATGAGCAGCGGCGGCACGCTGGCGGAGGACGGCGTGGATGTCGTCCGGAACGTCTTTGATCTGCACGCTAGGCATGGCGCCATTATGGCGCCAAAGGCGCCGGAGTGCAATCGCGCCCACATCGGCATGTGCGCGGCTTCGTTACGCGGAGCGCTCACGATCAAGGCGCTCGAGGATCCAGGCGCGCACCAGGGTGGAGGCAGGGAGGTGCTGGGCATGGGCGACGCGCTCGACTGCTTCCTGCTCCTCGGCGCTGAGTCGCACCGAGTAGACCTTGGAGCGGTTGGGACGGGCGACCTTCACGTCCTTGGTGTAGGGCTCGTCCTTGGTCCGCTCTGACTCCTCGCGGAGCCGGGCGGCTAGCTCGGGGTCAATCGTCTTGGCCATCGTCGCTTCCTTCCGTGTAGAACTTCAGGTCCATCCCGGTCGCAGGCCAGGCGTTGATCCCGTGCAGGTCGCCGTCGCTGTCGCGGTAGGCGATCACGACCAGCACCCGGCCAGCCGATGGCGAGTGACCGATTAACCGGGAGGCTCCCATGTGAGACTTCGGATCCGGCTCGAGTGCGACCAGATCCACGTCGGCCATCACCTCTTTGGTCCACTCCGGATCTATGTCCATGCCGTTCGGGTAGCGCTCACCTCGTGAACAGATGTAGGCCGCGGACTCCTCGTCCCAGATGAGCTCCTCAGCCATTCGTCCAGTGTACTGCGGCGTAGGACGACGTAGTACAGACTCGAACGCACGACTTTCGGCAGATCCGGTAAAAGTGCCCGCCCGGTAGGCGGTGCGGCGGTAAGACGCAACTGGGCGTGGCGCTACCTGCGGTAGCCGGAGGCCCAGCTGCGGTAGCCGGAGGCGGGCTTCCGGGTCACCCCGCGGCGCGGCTGCGGTGGCCGGCGCGCCAGTAGAGCGTTGCGGCGGCGAGATATCCCAGGCACAGCAGCGCGAAGAGCGCTCGGGAGTAGCCGTCGGGAGGGATCACGGGTGCGAGCGCCGCCATGGACACCAGGAACGCGGCGTTGAACAACACGTCGTACACGCTGAAGACGCGGCCGCGATAGCTGTCCTCGACATCGCGTTGCACGATCGTGTCCACGCAGATCTTGAGTGACTGGCCACCCCAGCCCATCGTCGCGGCGGCGGCTACGACCAGCCAGGGCGACAGGGCCAGGGAGAGCAGGCCGACGGCCGCGCCCATCGCCGCTAGTGCGGTCGCTGCCACCGTGGCCGGCTCACGATGCCGTGTCCCGGCGGGTGTTGAGACTGCGGCCACGAGCAGGCCGGCTCCCGCGCCGGTGAGCACAAGCGCGCTGCCCGACAGGCCGTTGCCCATGCCCCATCGCGGCGAGCGTGCCAGCAGCACGGTCGACAAGGTGGCTGCGCCGAAGAGGAAGCGATGCGCAGTCATGGCGCTCAGGGCGGCTCGAGGGGCACGGCGCACACCGAGGTAGCGCAGCCCCACGGCCATGTCCCGGGTGAAGAGGCGCACGGGATGCCGCACCGCACGAGCAGCGGTGGCCTCGGCCGGCTCCGGTCCCAGCTCCCCTCGTCGCAGGCGGAGGGCGAGCCCGGTCGTGGCCGCCAGGATCACCGCGACCGCGACCACGACCGCTTGGGAGCTCGCGCCCCCGCCGATGGCGGCGTACGCCACTGCGGCGCCGATCGCGGACCCCACCGTGCCCAACGTGGGGGTCACGGCGTTCGCCAGCACGAGGTCCTCGGCTGGGACCAGGCGCGGCAGTCCGGAGGAGATCGCGGACAGCAGGAAGCGGTTGATGCTCACCACGATCAGCACGACGACGTAGAGGGCAAGTCCGGTGTTGTCGACGGCCAGCAGCGAAGCGGCCACCGCCGCGAGCGCCGCGCGCGCCGCGCTGCCCATCACCAGGATGTTGCGGCGCGACCACCGGTCGAGGGGAACACCCGCCCAGGGACCCACGAGGGTGAACGGCACTGTGAGCACCGCGAAGGCGGCGGCGATGCCGGCGGGGCTCTTCGCGTGCTGGGGGTCGAAGAAGAACAGGATCGCCAGGGCCGCCTCGAACGTCCCATCAGCCAGCTGCGTCGCGACCCGGACTGCGACGAGCCGCCGGAAACGGCTCCTACCCAGCAGGTCCCAGACGTCGCCCACGCCTTAGCGTAGGCGCGTCCGGTGCTCAGGTATCGCCTGACGGTGCAGGAGGGACTGTCACACGGGCGGGGGCGTATCGACGGATGTGTGCCTTGCCAGCGCCACCGCGCCACCGGCCATCACCAGCAGTCCGATCGCCTCCAGGGCCACGTCGAGCGGGTGATGGGCGGGCCGCTCGGCGAACACGAGGATGCCGAAGGCCATACCGGCAACCGGGTCGATGACGTTGAAGACGGGGAGGCTGACGGTCAGCGGTGCGGAGTGGTAGGCGCGCTGGTTCAGGGTCAGACCCCACAGCGCCAGGAACAGCAGGACGTACGGCGGCCACGACAGGAGTACCTGTAGCAGGCCCTGCGCGACCTCGTCGGTCGTCAGCTTCAGGACCCCGGCCGCGAGGCCGGACAGCTCTCCGGCCGCGAAGCCCAGCAGTAGCCCGCTCAGCCGGGTCCGGCCGGCCCGCGCGGCGATGCGGGCGCAGACAAGTCCCACCACCGATCCCACGACGAGGATGAGAGCGGCTCTCAGCTGGTCGGGCTGGCTCTGCCCCGCGGTCGGCCTCGCCACGACCAGGAAGAGACCGAGCCCGCAGGCGGTCACCACTGCGCCGACCACTTCTGGCCGGCTAGGACGTCGGTGGTCCATCAGCGCCCGCACCGGCAGTGTGAGCACCAGCCCACTCACCAGTGCCGGCTGTACGGCGGTCAGCGTGCCGAGCTTGAGGGCGGCGGCGTGGCAGAGGAACGCCGCGACGCTGATCGCGGTGCCGACCAGCCACCGAGGGCGCCTCAGCAGGTGCCCCACCAGACGGAACCCACCGCCCACATGATCCGGCGTGTCCGAGGCGGTGTGATGCTGCACTGAGGTCGACAGCGCGAACAAGGCGGCGGCGGCCAGTGCCACCACCACCGCAAATCCGTTCATCGTGCGACTCCCAGCCGCCGAGTCTCATCCCGGTGGCGCTCTGCAACGGGATGCCGCCCGGGACAGGTTCACGTTAGCGTCCGCCGACGCGCCTCCACGCATCCTGGGGCGTTCAGATCGCTGCTACAGGTGCGATCTCCGCGGTGCTCTAGTGGGCGCGTGGAGGGAATCCATGAGCGGTGCCGGCGGAGAACGACGCGAGCGATCCGCTGAGGGCGTCGCGTCATTCTGGGCGGTGTGACGTCCCGCCGACGCCCTTCGAGGTGCACTGAGATCGGAGGCGCGCGGCTCACTGACCCGCGCTTGCCGCCGAATTGGCGGTGCGCGGAGGGCTCGCCGAGCGACGCCGACATGATCGACGCCGCTGCCTTCCTCGTGCGGTCCTCGGCGGTGGGTCAGAAGTGGGCGTAGGTGCTGAGTGTCGTGGATGCCTTCGCATGGCCCAGCGAGCGTTGGCCGGTCACCACGTCGCAGCCAGCGGCGATGAGGCCGGAGGCGTAGAAGTGCCGCAGGTCGTGGAGCTTGATGCCGGAGAGCCCGGCGTCGCGCAGCGTCTTGCGCCACCAGTAGCCGACGCTGTTCTGGTGCGGTGGATCGTCGCCCTCGCCGGGGAAGAGCCACGGCTCCTTGCCCGTGCTGCCGTAGGCCGCGACGTGCTCGGCGAGCACGTTCACGAGGCTGTCGGCGAGGTACACGACGCGTTCCGAGCCGTACTTCGGAGCACGTAGGTCGATCGCGCCGCCGTTGACGCGCTGTACCTGACGTGAGACTTTCAGCGACTTGCGGAGAAGGTCGACGTCACCCAGCTGCACCCGACCGCCTCGCCCAGCCGCAGGCCGGCGAATGCGCAGAGCGCAATGAACGGCTGGAACCGGTCGTCGGCCACGGCCCTGACCTGCCCGACCTCCTCCGGCGTCGGGATGGACATGGCGACGTCCGCGCGACGTCCGCGCGACGGCCGCGGGGGAGGCGTAGGCCGTCGGTCGGGTCTGAGCCGATCCCCCGGTCCTTCACTGCGGCGCGGAATACCGACCTGACGTTGACGTACCGCGTCTTGATTGTGCCGGGGGCAAGGCCGTCTGCCTTCATGTGTTTGACCCAGGTCTCGATGCCTGAGCGGCGGACCTGTTTCATCGGCTTCCCGCGAAGGGCACCGATCTGGCCGCCAGCGACATCGCCAGCACGGTGCCGGGTGCCCAGCCCTGGCGCGCCGACCACTCGCCGAAGAACGCGGAGAACGTGATCTGGCCAGCCTGCGGGTCGGCGTACGTGCCGGTGACCACCGCCGAGGTGACCTGATCCAACCACTGCTGCGCGTCGATCTTGCGGTCGAAGTGCCGCGAGTGATCCTTGCCGGACTCGTCGCGGTACCGCGCCCTCCACTTGCCGTTGCCTCGCTTGGCGATGTTTCCCGCCATGGTGGTGCTCCTTCCGGGAGCGCTCCATCGTCTTTCCGCGACCCGATTCCGGCGGGTGTCAGCGGTGGTGCGGTGGACGGTTGGTCTGCTCGCTGAGCCAGAGGATCAGGACCGACGAAGGTCGACGATTGTCAATCAAAGGTGGACGGAGCGGAGGGGCAGGTTGTCGGCGGCGGTCGGGGTCGTCGGATACTGAGTCCATGGCCGTCCCAGAGACCGATCTCGCGCGCATACGGCGATTCTGCGAGGAGCAGGTCCCGCCCGAGATGCGGGACCAGGTGCGTGTGGAGCACCGCGTGCGGGGTCGGACCGTGACGATCGTCGAGCATCGGCCGCCGTGGAATCCGGCCCTGGGCCCGGAATGGACCGACACTCCGCAGGCTCGGATGAAGTACGACGAGCAGAGCAGGGGCTGGACCTTGTACTGGTTCGACCGGAACTCCCGAGCCAGCCCATCGTTACGACTTGTTGGAGCCCGACCTGCCGATCGAGCGGCTGCTGGCGGAGTACGACCAGGACCCCACCTGCATCTTCAAGGGGTGACCCGGACCGCTCGATCATGGATCGCGTCCGCGCCAACCGCGAAGGTGGGAGCGGGCCCGGACCTTGGCCCCGCTGACGGATCGCCCGCCGCCGCCCTTGCCGACGTGCGCCGTCGGCTTCCGCGGAGCAACGGCAAGGACTGGTCACCCGAGTTCTTCGGGATCGTCGAGGGTGCAGACCTGCCGTGCGACCTGGCCACGAACACCAATGACTACCTCGCCGATTCTCGGTTCGGCGGGGACTCGCGGTAACCCTGAAGGGCAGGCGTTGACTCTCGATATAATGGAGGTTAACCTCAGTTATATGAGAACTGAGGCGCCGCTCCTCGTTCCGATCTTCAGGTCAGACGGTCAGGCGCGCCTGCTCTCCACCTTGTTGCTCACCGGCGACGAGCTGAGCGTCACCGATCTGGCCAAGCGGGCCGGCCTCGCCTACCCCACCGTGCACCGCGAGGTTGCGCGCCTGGTGGAGGCTGGCATCCTGAGCGAGCGACACGTGGGCCGCACGAGGCTGATCCGGGCCAACGACGAGAGTCCGCTGGTGGACCCCTTGCGCAAGATCCTCACGGTCGCGACGGGCCCGGTGGTGGTCCTGGCCGACGAGCTCGCCCGCATCGATGGCATCGAGTCGGCGTTCCTCTGCGGTTCCTTTGCCGCGCGGATGCTCGGGGATGCCGGTCCGGCACCGCACGACATCGACGTCATGGTGCTCGGCGAGCCCGACGTGGACGCGGTCTACGAGGCGTGCACCCGAGTCGAGGCCGCGGTGCACCGTCCCCTGAACCCGACGATCCTCACCCCCGAGGAGTTCGCGGCGTCCTCCGGCTTCCTGGACAACGTGCGCAGCGGCCCGGCGGTCGCCGTGATCGGGGAGCTTCCATGGCGTTGACTCCGCTCACCCGCGTCCAGCAGGCGACGGTCCTCGCGCTGGTCGAGGCAGGACGGTTCGACGCGGTGCCCGCAGACCTCGCGCGTGCGACCTCGTTCCTGCGCCAGCGTCGGGACTCGGAGTAACCTGACGTCATGTCGCTGAGCGAATCGGAGTTCTACGAGGCCGGGATGTCTCTGCCTCCTGACGTGCGCAAGCACGTCGCTCTCCGGTTGCTCGAATCGGTCGATCCGCAGGAGGCGTTCGACCTGGCCTCGGATTCGTGGCTGCGCACTGAAGTCGCCGCGGCTTACGACGCTCTGAAGGCCGACCCATCCCAGGCGATCCCGGCTGAGAACGTCCGCGCCGGCTTCGAGGCCAAGTGGGCCGCCGGTCCATGACGGGCCGGATCAACTACACCCCTGAGGCACAGCAGCAGCTGAACGCTCTCGACGACTGGATCACCGAGAAGGCGTCGCGGGATGTCGCGCAGCGCTTCGTCATGGCGATCCTCGATTGCATCGACGGCATCCTCGTCTTCCCTCGCGCTGGCCGAGCACGCGACGACGTCCGACCGGGCATGCGGACGACCACCTTCAAGAAGCGGACGCTGATCGCCTACGAGGTGGACGGGTCCTCCGGTGAGCTCGTGGTGGACGTCCTCGGCGTCTTTCACGGCGGTCAGGATTGGGAGGCCGCGTTCAGCGACGAATGACCCGGCATGGGTGGCGCACTCCTGGCGGGAGAGCGAGCGGCTCGCCCCGGAGTTGCCGACGCTGAAGCCGTCGCGATGGACGCTGAATCTCGACCAGCTGCGGAGGGGCTCCGACCCTCCAGCGGTCCGCAAACAGTCCGCAAGAAGTCCGGCTGAGACCGACGATCGCCAACGTCGCCCAACGGCCCCGGGAGCACGTGTCCGCAGGTCAGAGGCCATTTTCCGGTGGCAACCAACGGTAATCGCAAACAGCCCAAACCCGGACACTTCGTTCCGGTTCAACGTCTGAGCGTTCGCGCCATGCGCGCCACCGATCCCGGTGGGTTCCAGGGGGCCTGGGACACACGCGAGCGGCTATGGGACGAGACGCTCGTGGCGGGCGCGCCGGCCGGGACCGGCGCGCCCGCCACGATTTCGTCAAGGGCGAGTGGTCGCTCATCGAGACGTTGCGTTGCTGCCCTGGAACAGGCGAGCGCGGCGGCCTACCGTCTCACGCCTCATCCTTGAGCGCGCTCAGAACGCCGTCGACGTCGACCTCCGCGGTGGGGCGGTTCCAGGGCATCTTGGCCAACGCCATTCCGAGCGCGCAGGTGTTGGTCACGGCAGCGACGGCAAGCCCCGTCCCCACCGCGGCACCGAGCCACTTCAGTCCGGGGCGGAGCGCGCTCCCTGCGACGCTGCCGGCCACGAGTGAGCCCGCGACCAGGCGTACCTGACGCTCCAGGTCCCAGGTCTGGCGACCGCGGTTGACCGGTCCGTCGGTCTGCTGCCAGCTGACCATCCCGCCTTCGAGCACGCGCAGGCCGGGAAGCCCCACCTGGCCGAGGGCCTGTTCGGCCTGTGCGGCGCGGGCGCCGGAGCGGCAGACGAGGACCACGTCCTCGTCGATGTGCCGAACGAGCTCACGGCGGTGCTCACGGAGCAGGTCGAGTGGAACGTTGTAGGCACCGGGAATGTGGGCGGTCTCGAACTCGGCCGGCGTACGGACGTCGAGGACCCGGGGTGGGTCACCGTCCAGGCGGGCGCGCAGGGTGGCGACATCGATGGTGCGGGCTGTGGTCTCGGTCGTGCTGGTGGTCAAGGTTCCTCCGAGTACGAAAACTGGGTACGAAAGCTGCGTACGGAAAGCTGGTGACGTGGCACGGACCCGTGGCGCCCACGGGTCCGTGCGAGTGAACGGTCGATACGGCGGGTCAACGGCGGCCGAAGAGGCTGCCGAGCCAACCGCCGCTCCGGGGCTCCTTGGGATGCCCGGGGCAACGCTGCGAGGACGGCACGCCTGCCAGCACCTGGTTGACGTGCTGGCCGCAGCCCGACCAGGTGGTCTTGCCGCAGGACTTGCAGGTGACTGCTCTGCACATGGTGGATCTCCTTGTTCTTCTTCGGGGGTTCGGTTCAGATGAGCGTCGGCAGCGCCTGTGAGGCGGTATAGCCGGCGACCACCAGCAGCAGCACGCTGAACGCGGTCTGCAGCCGTCGGGTGTGGATGCGGGCAGCGAGCCGGGCACCGGCCCAGCCGCCGACCACCGCGGCCGCGGTCAGCAGTCCGACCAGCCACCAGTCTGGACTGGCGCCGGTCCCGGTGCGGACCAGGAGCGCCGCTGCCGAGGTGATCGTGATGACCACCAGCGACGTGCCCGCCGCGTAGGTCATCGGCAGGTCGAGCGCGAGCACCAGTGCGGGCACGATCAGGAAGCCGCCACCCACCCCCAGGAAACCGGTGAGCAGGCCGACGACAGTGGCGGCCACCAGCACCGTCGCTGCTCGCGAGCAACGACAGCTGAACCTCGGACGGAGGGTGACGATGGGCTCCTCGTGGTGGGGGTGAGGCCGATGACCTCCGTCCGAGGCGCGTCGAGCGCGAACCTGCCGCACGAGCATCACGGTCGCCACGACCAGCAGCAGCACCGCGAATGCCGTCAACAACGCCGGTTGCGGAACCAGCCCGGACGCCTTCGCGCCGGCGGCGGCGCCACCGATCGCGACCACACCGAACGCGATTCCTCGGCCGAGCATCAGGTTGCCGGTCCGGTAGGCGGTGATGGCGCCCACGACCGCGGTGACGCCGACGACCACGAGCGATCCCGTGGTTGCCTGCGTGGCGGTCTGGCCGAGACCATAGACCAGCACCGGCACCGCGAGCACGGACCCGCCACCGCCGAGTGCGCCGAGGCTGAGCCCGATGAGCAGGCCGGCGAGGACGGCGATCAGCAGTGTCACGCTGCGTCCGTGCCGACGAGCGGCAGATCGGCGTCTCCGGCGTTGTCGAACGAATCGTCGACCGTGACGACGGGACGTCCTGCGGCGTCGAGCAGCGAGGCCGCGACCGAGGCCCGGTAGCCACCCGCGCAGTGCACCCACACCTCACCGGACGGGACGTCTGCCAACCTCTTCGGCAGCTCGTGCAGCGGGATGTTGAGCGCGCCTTCGATCCGGGAGGCCGCGAACTCGTCGTCGCGCCGGACGTCAAGGACGGCCACGTCCCGGTGGTGACGCACCTGCGCGAGGTCCGCGAACGTCGCGGTGGGAAATGCGCTGAGCTGGTGACCGGTGCCGGCGACCCAGTCGTGGGGCTTGCCGGTTGCCGCCGCCGAGGGACGGTCGATGCCGATCCGGACCAGCTCGCGCTGGGCCTCGGCGACGTCCTCGGCGGTCTCGCCGAGCAAGGTCAGCGGGGTCCCGACGTCGATGAGCCAACCGACGTAGGTGGCGAAGCTGCCGTCCAGCCCGAAGTTCAGCGAGCCCGGCACGTGCCCGGCCGCGAAGACGGTGCGGTTGCGTAGGTCGACCACCCACTCGCCGTCCTCGATCCGCCGGCGCAGCTCCGCCGGGTCGGCCTCCGCGGGAGCGGACAGGTCCGGCTCGCTGGGGCCGGAGCTGTTCGCCGGAGCCATGTGCGCGTAGTACGCGGGGTAGGCGCCGAGACCCGCGAGCAGCTCCTGCACGTAGGTCTCCTCGTCCTGGGTGAGCACCGGGTTGGCGACCTTCTCCTGCCCGATCGTCGACGAGCTCGCGTCGGACTGGGTTGCGGAGCAGAACGAGCCGAACCCGTGGGTGGGGAACACGCTCGCGGTGTCCGGAAGCATGCCGGCGAGCTTGTGCGCCGACGCGTGCTGCAGACGGACGAGGGCGTCGGTGTGCTCGGGACCGAGCAGGTCCGGTCGACCGGTCGCGCCGTACAGCAGAGACCCGCCGGAGAAGACGGCCACCTTCTCATCGGTGGCTGCGTCGCTGAGCACGTAGGACAGGTGGTTGAACGTGTGCCCCGGGGTGGCGACCGCGGTCACCAGCATGCGGGGCCCGACGGGCAAGGTGTCGCCGTCACGCACCGGGGTGCGCTCGAAGGACACGTCGTCCTCGCCGTTGACCAGGTAGACGGCTCCGGTGCGCTGCGCCAGTGCCAACCCCCCGGTGAGGTAGTCGTTGTGGATGTGGGACTCGAACACGTGGGTGAGTCGGACGTCGTGCTCCTCGAGCAGATCGAGCACCCGGTCGATGTCGCGCTGTGGGTCGACCACGAAGCCGACCTCGCCGTCGTGCACAAGGTAGCTGCGGTCGCCGAGGGTCGGTGTCTCTAGGGGCACCACCGAGATCATGGTCTGGCTGTCAGTCATGGCTTCTTCCAAGGGGAGTCGTGATCGGTCAGGAGCGGGGGGATTCGCCGGCGACGACGGAGCGGCCGGAGCTCGCCCAGTCGCTGGTCCCGCCGGCCACCGAGTATGCGTCGAAGCCGGCGGCCCTCAGGAAGTCCGTCATCGACGCGCTGCGGTTGCCGGATGCGCACACGACGTACACCGGCCTCGTGCGGTCGAGCTCCTCGACCCGACCGGGCAGCTGGCCCATCGGGATCAGCACGGCGCCGGGCACGTGGCCGGACACGTACTCGCTCGGCTCGCGCACGTCGACGATCGCGCCGCCTGTCCGCACGGCGGCGTCGAGCTGGTCCACATCGATCTCGGGCGTGTTCGCCAGGGTCACGAAGGTCCCTCCTTGAAGATTATGGTTGGGATACCCATCGGGGTATGTATGCTGGTCACCATAACACCCCAGGGGGTATAGGCAAACCGAGGCCCCCACCGATCACAGGAGGTAGTGGGGCCATGGCCATCACCGAGCTCGCAATGACCAACTTCGAGGACACGGTTGCCGGCAACGAGGTCGTGTTCGTCGACTTCTGGGCTGCCTGGTGCGGTCCGTGCCGCCAGTTCGCGCCGGTCTACGAGAAGGTGGCTGCCGCGAACCCCGACATCGTGTTCGGCAAGGTCGACACGGAGGCCCAGCCGGAGCTTGCGGCAGCCGCACACATCACGGCCATCCCGACCCTGATGATCTTCAAGGGCGGCTCGCTCGTGCACAGCCAGTCCGGGGCGCTGCCCGCACCCGCCCTGGAGCGGGTCGTCTCGGCCGTGCGAGCTCTCGAGGTGACGCCCGGCGGGGACGCGGCCACCGCGGAGCCCGCCTCGAGTGGCGGAGAACGCTGATGAAGCCGGCGACCGGCCCGGTCATCCCGTCGGCCGACCACGTTGCCACGACGGGCACCACCAGCCTGGATCCCGAGCGGATGCGGCCGGTCGTGAACCGCATCAGACGCGCCCAGGGCCAGCTGGCGGGGGTCGTCCGGTTGCTCGAGGACGGACGGGACTGCGAAGACGTGATCACCCAGCTGGCCGCGGTCTCCCGAGCGCTGGACCGCGCCGGGTTCGCGATCGTGGCCACCAGCCTGCAGCAGTGCCTGGCCGAGGGGGCCGACGTCGACGGCGTGGACGCCCGGAAGCTGGAGAGGCTCTTCTTGTCACTGGCGTAGAGCGGGCATGCTGCGGACCACGGTGCAACGTGGATCTTGCCCGACCCTCGCCGGCTGGTGCCGGCTCCACAACGAGAGGACTTGAGGACTGTGATGGCTTCAGCCGGCCGACGTGGGATCGAGCTCGGAATCCGGCAGAACCTCCCCCAGTTCGTGCTTCTCGTCGCGGTCAACGCCGTGGTCGGCGGCCTGCTCGGCCAGGAACGCACGGTGGTGCCGCTGCTGGGCAAGGACGTGTTCGACCTCAGCGGCTACACCGCCGGTCTGTCGTTCATCATGGCCTTCGGGCTGGCCAAGGCGGCAACCAACTACGTCGCCGGTGCGTGGGCGGACCGGTGGGGACGCAAGCCGGTGCTGGTCGCCGGATGGGTGGTGGCCGTCCCGGTGCCGCTGCTGCTCATCGTGGCGCCCTCGTGGCCCTGGGTCGTTGCCGCCAACGTGCTGCTGGGAGTCAGCCAGGGCATGACCTGGTCCACGACGGTGGTCATGAAGATCGATCTCGTGGGTCCTGCACGTCGTGGAACGGCGGTGGGGCTCAACGAGGCCGCCGGCTACGGAGCAGTCGCGATCACGGCGCTGGCTACGGGGTACCTTGCGCAGGCCAATGGTCTTCGCCCGGCTCCCTTCCTGCTGGGCCTTGCCTTCGCAGCCGTCGGGCTGGGGCTGTCCGCGGTCGTGGTGAAGGAGACCCGAGAGCACGCCCGGCTCGAGGCTGCGGAGCATGTCGCGCGCGCCGACGGGCGCCACGACCATCTGCATGCCGAGCTCTCCGGCCGCGAGGTCTTCAGCCACACCAGCTTTCGGGAGCCGGCACTTTCATCGGCCAGCCAGGCCGGCCTGGTGAACAACCTCAACGACGGCTTGGCATGGGGGCTGTTCCCCCTCCTCTTCGCAGCCGCCGGACTCTCGGTCGGGCGGATCGGGGTCCTTGCGGCGCTGTACCCCGCCGTCTGGGGACTTGGGCAGCTCTACACCGGTGCACTGTCGGACAGGGGAGGGCGGAAGTGGATGATCGCCGCAGGTCTGTGGCTGCAAGCGGCGGCGCTGGGCCTGGTCGCCTGGGCCGACAGCTTCGCGCTGTGGGCTCTCGCTGCCGCCCTGCTCGGCGTCGGCACCGCCATGGTCTACCCGACCCTGCTGGCTTGCATCGGTGATGTCGCCCATCCCGCCTGGCGAGCCCGCTCGCTCGGCGCCTACCGCCTGTGGCGTGACGGTGGCTTCGCCGCCGGGGCGCTGTTCGCGGGCATCGTTGCCGACCTCCTCGGGGTGAGGGCTGCGGTGTGGGCTGTTGCGGCGCTCACCGCCCTGTCGGGCGTGGTCGTTGCCGTGCGCATGTACGAGACGCATCAGCGGGCCGCGGTCGTGAGTGCGACCGATGAGCTCGTCGAGGGCTGACCGACTACGCCCCTCCGGTCCGGCAGTGTCCTGCGATCGAAGCGGTGCCACGACGTCCCGAGCGGCGAGGACCTCCGCCTCTCACAGGGGTGCGGCGGCCGCTGTGCAATGACGGTGTCCCGGTGCCGTCTGCGCCGGGCCAACCTCTGAAGTGGGGGAGTCATGAACCTTCGACGTACCGCTGGTGTCGCCGCGTTGGCCACGTTGGTCCCGTTGACGGCGAGCGCGCCCGCCGTCGCCCAGCCGAGCGCCTTCACGGCCAGCATCACCGCCCACGCCTCGGACCCGACGCCGGCAGCCGGTCAGACCTTCCGCGTACGCGGGCTGTTCCTGGTCAACGGCGAACCGGCCAAGGGCCACCTGGTCAAGATCCAGGAGCTGCGTCACGACCAGTGGCAGCCGCTCGTGGGGGCGCGCATTCGCGCCAACGAGGAGGGGCGCTACCGCCTCCGGCTGACGCTGAAGCTCAAGGGGCAGAACGTGCTCCGTGCAGTCGGTGTGACCGGTGACGGGCACCCGAACGCGATCAAGCGCTTCACCGTCACGGTCCACTAGAGGCCCGGCCGGCCCGCGTCCGCCGCCGGACGCTCAGTCGCCGCCGGCCAACCGCAACGGCAGCGCGCGACGCATGGTCGTCAGGGCCCAAGGGGCAGTCGGTACCGGGGGCGCA
Source organism: uncultured Actinomycetota bacterium (assembly GCA_963839365.1). Taxonomy (GTDB): domain Bacteria; phylum Actinomycetota; class Actinomycetes; order Propionibacteriales; family Nocardioidaceae; genus DASSKA01. The sequence goes on along the minus strand of CAWIUT010000007.1, from coordinate 103,090 downwards.
CCGGAGGCGTGTGCGCCGCCGCCTCGGGAGGTCGCCCTTCTTTCTGAACAGAGGATGATTTTCCGACGAGACTGGGCTTATCGTGGAAAACATGCGGCATGACATCGGAATGACGGTAGAACCTCCTCGTGGCCTCGTGGCGCCCGAGCAGGTGCATGAGGTGCTGACTCGGCACGTGCTCACCGAGGGCGGCTTTCCGCTCGTCCTGGACACCGCGCGCAGCCAGGGTGCCACGCTGGTGGACGCGCGCACCGGCGCGGAGTATCTCGACCTCTACAGCTTCTTCGCCTCCGCCCCCCTCGGCATGAACCCCAAGGGCCTCGCCGACGACCCGGACTTCCGGGCCCTGCTCGCGGAGGTGGCCGCCAACAAGCCGGCCAACTCCGACATCTTCACCACCCACTACGCGGCGTTCGTGGAGACATTCGCCCGGGTGCTCGGCGACCCGGCGCTGCCGCACCTGTTCTTCATCGAGGGCGGCGCGCTGGCGGTGGAGAACGCCCTCAAGGCGGCGTTCGACTGGAAGAGCCGGCACAATGAGGCGCACGGCCTGTCCCCGAAGCTGGGCACCAGGGTGCTGCACCTGACCCGGGCCTTCCACGGCCGCAGCGGCTACACCATGTCGCTGACCAACACCGACCCGGCGAAGACCGACCGCTACCCCCAGTTCGACTGGCCGCGGATCGACGTACCGGCCATCGTCTTCCCCCTCGAGCAGCACCGCACCGAGCTGGAGGCTGCCGAGCAGCGAGCGCTCGAACAGGCCCGCGCCGCCTTCGCCGCCCACCCGCACGACATCGCTTGCTTCATCGCCGAGCCGATCCAGGGGGAGGGCGGCGACAACCACATGCGAGCCGAGTTCCTGCAACAGATGCAGCGGCTCTGCCACGAGAACGACGCGCTGTTCATCGTCGACGAGGTGCAGACCGGCGTGGGGGTCACCGGCACCCCGTGGGCCTACCAGCAGCTCGGCCTCGAACCGGACGTCGTCGCGTTCGCGAAGAAGGTGCAGCTCGGTGGCATCATGGCCGGCAGGCGGGTCGACGAGGTGCCCGAGAACGTGTTCCACGTCGCCGGCCGGATCAACTCCACGTGGGGCGGAGGTCTCGTCGACATGGTGCGCTCGCGCCGACTGCTCGAGATCATCGAGCGCGACGGCCTGGTCGCCCGCGCCGCCGAGCTGGGGACGACGTTGCTGGAGGACCTGCACGCGCTGGCCGACCGGCACCCCGCACAGGTCAGCAACGTCCGAGGTCGCGGGCTGATGTGTGCGCTCGACCTGCCCGAGCCCGGCGCTCGCGACCGCGTGCTCGCTCGGCTGTACGACGAGGGCGTGCTGGCGCTGGGCTGCGGCCCCCGCTCGATCCGGTTCCGCCCCGCACTGACCATCACCGCCGACGAGCTGCGCACCGCCGTGGCAGCCTTCGACCGCGTCCTGGCCGCGGTTGCGTCCTGAGGAGGAGACCCCCATGACCCGCTCGATCAGCTCCGTGATCGCCGGACGGCCCAGCTCCGCCAAGGCAGTCCGCTCCTACTCCTCGGTCAACCCGTCCCGGACCAGCGACGTGGTGGCCGAGGTGGCGCTCGCCGATGCCGTGACGTACGCCGATGCCTGCCGGGCCGCCAAGGCCGCGCAACCGGGCTGGGCTGACGTGCCGGCCCCGGTGCGCGGCCGCGCCGTGGCGCACATCGGCCGGGTCGTGGAGGAGAACGCCGAGGCGCTGGCCCGGATCGTCACGGAGGAGGTCGGCAAGCCGTACGCCGAGGCGCTCGGTGAGGTGCGCGAGATCGTGGACACCTGCGACTTCTTCCTCGGCGAGGGCCGGCGGCTCTACGGGCAGACGGTGCCCTCGGAGATGCCCGACAAGCAGCTGTTCACGTTCCGCCGCCCGGTGGGAACGCTCGCGGTGGTCACCGCCGGCAACTTCCCGGTGGCCGTGCCGTCCTGGTACATCGTGCCGGCGCTGCTGGCCGGCAACACCGTGGTCTGGAAGCCGGCGGAGTACGCCGCAGCCGCCGCCGAGGCGTTCTTCGAGCTGTTCGTGCGCGGAGGTGGGCTGCCCGACGGCGTGCTGAACATCGTGCACGCGGACGGGGAGGCCACCTTCGCCGGCCTGGAGCGGGCGCTGGCCGAGGGTCTGGTCGACAAGGTCGGCTTCACCGGGTCCAGCGCCGTCGGTGCCCGCATCGGCGAGCTGACCGGGCGGCACCTCCAGTCGGCGTGCCTGGAGCTCGGCGGCAAGAACCCGATGGTGGTGTGCGCCGACGCCGACCTCGACCTGGCCGTGCAGGGCGCCCTGTTCGCCGGCTTCGGCACCGGCGGGCAGCGCTGCACCTCGCTGGGCACCGTGATCGTCGACGAGCGGGTGCACGACGACTTCCTGGCTCGGTTCGCCGAGGCCACCCGGCGCGCCCGGGTCGGCGACCCCCGCCAGGACGTGCTCTACGGGCCGATGCTCGAGCAGAAGTTCGCCGACCGGTACGACGAGTACCTGCACCAGATCGGCCCGCACCACAAGGTGCTCGGCTCCTCCGGAGTGGGCCGGATCGGTCCGGACAACCCCCGCGACGGGTTCGTCGGTGACCCGGAGGCCGGGTTGTTCTACCACCCGGTGATCGTCGACGGGGTGCACCGCGACGACGACCTGTTCCTCGAGGAGACGTTCGGGCCGATCGTCGGGGTCACTGGCTTCGCCGACCTCGGCGAGGCGATCGAGCTGGCCAACGCGCCCGGCTACGGGTTGTCGTCCTCGATCTACACCAACGACCCGAAGTCGGTGTTCCGGTTCTGCCGCGGCGTCTCCGCCGGGATGGTCAGCGTGAACAACTCCACCTCCGGCGCCGAGGCGCACCTCCCGTTCGGCGGCAACGGCAAGTCCGGCAACGGGAGCCGGCAGTCCGGCATCTGGGTACTGGAGCAGATGACCCGGTGGCAGGCGGTGAACTGGGACTACTCGGGCCACCTCCAGAAGGCGCAGATGGACGTCGCCGAGCTGAGCCCCGAGCTCGGTTTCCGGATCTGACCGTCGCCGATGACGCCTGAGGAGACCGAGCAGCACTTCGTCGACCAGGTCCGCGCGCTCACGGACGCCCGCAGCCGCACGCAGCCGGAGGCCCCGGTACGTCCCGGCAGCGGGCTGACTGCTGCCGAGTGCCGCAGGGTCCTGGACGCCCAGCTGACCAGCCGGCAGCTGGACCTGGCCGCCCGCTGGATGCAGCAGCAGGGGCGCGGCTACTACACGATCGGGTCGGCCGGCCACGAGGCGAACGCCGTCGTCGCGGCCGCGCTGCGACCCACCGACCCGGCGCTGCTGCACTACCGCTCCGGGGGTTTCTACGTCCGCCGGGCCGGTCAGGTCGAGGGGGTCGACCCGGTGCGGGACGTGCTGCTCGGGGTGGCGGCCGGCGCCGAGGAGCCCATCGCCGGGGGGCGGCACAAGGTGTTCGGTCGCCGCGAGCTGGCGATCATCCCGCAGACCTCGACCATCGCCTCGCACCTGCCCCGCGCAGTCGGGGTGGCGTTCGCCATCCCGCGCGCCCGCAAGCTCGGCGTGGACAGCGCGTGGCCGGCCGACGCGGTCGCCGTGACCAGCCTCGGCGACGCGTCCATGAACCACTCCACCGCGGCGGGCGCACTCAACAGCGCCTGCCTGGCCAGCTACCAGGGTCTGCCGGTGCCGCTGCTGGTGGTCTGCGAGGACAACGGGCTGGGGATCAGCGTCCGGACCCCGAGCGGCTGGGTGCGCGCGGCGTACGAGAACCGGCCCGGCCTGCGGTACTTCGCCGCCGACGGCAGCGACCCGGCCGCGACTTACGTCGCGGCCCGCGCGGCGGCCGACTGGGCGCGCACCCGTCGCGTCCCCGCGCTGCTGCACCTGTCGGTGATCCGGCTGTTCGGCCATGCCGGCTCCGACGTCGAGACCGGCTACCGGGCTCCGGCGGAGATCAGCGCGGACCTGGCCCGCGACCCCCTGCTCGGCACCGCACGAACGCTCGTGGAGTCCGGAGCGATGACCCGCGAGGAGGTGCTCGACCGTCACGAGAGCATCCGCGAGCAGGTGCACGCCGCGGCCAAGGAGGCCCTCGACAGCCGGCCGCTGACCTCGGCCGCCGAGATCACCGCCTCGCTCGCCCCCCGTCACCCCGACCGGGTGGCGTCCTCGGTGCGAGGCATCCGCAGCGACCGGTCGGAGCCGGGCTCGCCGACCCTCGCCCAGAGCATCAACCGGACCCTCGCAGAGCTGCTCGACCACCACCCGGAGATGCTGGTGTTCGGCGAGGACGTCGGGCGCAAGGGCGGGGTGTACGGCCTCACCCGGGGGCTGCAGCGCCGGTTCGGGGCTGGCCGGGTCTTCGACACCCCGCTCGACGAGCAGGCCGTGCTCGGTCTCGCGCTGGGGCTGGGCGTGTCGGGACTGCTGCCGGTGCCGGAGATCCAGTACCTCGCCTACCTGCACAACGCCGAGGACCAGCTGCGTGGCGAGGCGGCGACCCTCCAGTTCTTCTCCCGCGGACAGTTCCGCAACCCGATGGTCGTGCGCATTGCCTCCTACGCCTACCAGCGCGGGTTCGGGGGGCACTTCCACAACGACAACGCGACCGCCGTGCTCGGGGACGTCCCCGGACTGGTGGTCGCCTCGCCGGCGCGCCCCGACGACGCGGCCGCGATGCTGCGCACCTGCGTCCAGGCAGCGACCGTCGACGGCACGGTTGCGGCCTTCCTCGAGCCGATCGCGCTCTACCACGAACGCGACCTGCACGAGGACGGTGACTGCGGCTGGCTCGCTCCCTACCCGGCCCCCGACGTGCACGTCCCGATCGGGGCCGCGCGGACCTACGGCGACGGGGACGACCTCACCATGGTGTCCTTCGGCAACGGGCTGCGGATGACGCTGCGGGTGGCCAGACGGCTCGAGGCCGAGGGGCTGCACGCCCGGGTGCTCGACCTGCGGTGGCTGGCGCCGCTGCCGGTCGATGACCTGCTCCGCGAGGCACGCGCCACCGGTCGGCTGCTCATGGTGGACGAGACCCGGCGCACCGGCGGCGTCGGGGAGGGCGTCCTCGCGGCGCTGGTCGAGCGCGGGTACGACGGCCGGCTCGCTCGGGTCGCCGCACACGACAGCTTCGTCCCGCTCGGGTCCGCTGCGAACCTGGTCCTCGTCCAGGAGCAGGACATCGAACGGGCGGCCCGGGAGCTGGCGCGCGGCTGAGGGCGACGTTCCCGAGACGGTCGCCGTCCCGCGGATCAGTAGTACTTCCTACGCACTTCGCATCTGTTCGGTCCGACGCTCTTGTTCCACGCTGGAACCGTCTTGAGGAGGACAACCAGCGACCAAGCACCGCTTTGCGGGGCACGGGGATCCGACATCCGGGGTGTCTCCGGCCAACGTGGCGCCGGGCCGGCGGACCCGTTGTTCGGGCTGATCCGGCCCCGTACCGTGAAACGAAGACGCTCCCCAAGGTGGTGCGCGGCGGGGAGGAACAAGGTGACCGGGCGCAGGGGTGAGATCATCGGCTTTGCGCTGGCCACGACGTGGCTGGTCGCCGCCGTGGTCCTCGACGTGGTCGAGGCCGGCCCGACGCTCCTCGTGGTGGTCCTGTTCGCGGTGGCGCCGCTCATCGCGAGCGCGGCGCTCCCGCCGCGGGTGACCGCCGGCTTCGCCGTTGCAGCGGTCGTGCTGGCGCTCGGGTCAGGCTGGTGGGACAGCACCTGGGGCGCGAACCAGCAGCTCATCCGTGTCTTCGACGTCGTGATCGTCAGCATCGCCGCGGTGTTGGTGTCCGGGGTGCGGGTCCGCCGGGAACGGCAGTACGCGCGCATGGTCGCGATCGCCTACGTCGCCCAGCGCGCGATCCTGCCCACCCTGCCGGCCAAGGTCGGTGGGGTCGCGGTCTCCTCCCGCTACCTGTCTGCGGCCGAGGACGCCCTGGTCGGCGGGGACCTCTACGACTACTACCACTCGGAGGGGTGCACGAGGTTCCTGGTGGGGGACGTGCGAGGCAAGGGGATCGGCGCGGTGGAGCAGGCCGCCCGGGTCATCCGCGCCTTCCGGCAGTCCGCCGCTTCGGCCTCCGACCTGGTGGCCGTTGCGGAGCAGATGAACGCCTACCTGGTGCCGTTCCTGGACGACGAGGAGTTCGTCACCGCCCTCCTTGTCGACGTCACGGACCTGGCTCGGCTGACGGTGGTCAGCTGTGGGCACCCACCGCCCCTGCTCACCAAGGCCGACGGGCGTGCCACCTTCCTGGACCCGCCGCCGGGGCTGCCGCTGGGGCTGGGCCAGGACTACGCGGCGCTCACCGTGACCTGGAGCCACGGTGACCGGCTTCTGGTCTACACCGACGGGCTCAGCGAGGCCCGTGATGCTCGCGGGCAGTTCCTGTCGCCCCTGTCGCTTGCGCCGGCTCTGTCCGCGGGAAGCGTCGACGAGGCCCTGGACTCCGTGCTCGACGCGACGCGAGGGCACGTGCCGGCCGGCGAGCTCACCGACGACCTCGCCGTGCTTCTGCTGGAGAACCTGGCCACCGACCTGGTCTCTCCAGCCGGACTGCGGGCCAGGCTGAGGGTCCCGGTGCCCCCGGCGGCCGCTAGGCCACGCGGTACTTCTCGAGCTCGGCCTGCTTGACCTCCAGCCCGAGGCCCGCGCGCGAGCGGTCCGGCCGCAGCACGCCGCCCGGCTCCGGCTCGAGCACCCCGTCGAAGGCCATCGCCTCGATCCGCGCATGGTCGTGGAAGTACTCCAGGTGCCGCAGGTGCCAGATCGCCGTCCCGACGTGCGCGCTGACCTGCGGCGCGCAGTGCAGGGACAGGTCCAGGCACCGGGCGTCGCACAGCGCCGCGACCCGCAGCACTCCGCTGACGCCCAGCGCACGCGTGACGTCGGCCTGGAGGCAGTCGACGGCGCCGGCGGCCAGCATCGTCTGGAAGTACGGGAGGTGGTACCCGTACTCGCCGGCGGTGATGTCCATCCCGGCCGGCCCGCGGTCCCGGAGCAGCCGCAGCCCCTCCAGGTCGTCGGAGCTGACCGGCTCCTCGAACCAGCGCACGTCGTGGTCGGCGAACCGGCCGGCCCACTCCAGCGCCTGCTTGCGGGTGTACGCACCGTTGGCGTCGACGAACAGCTCCACGTCGTCGCCGACCGCCTTGCGGGCCTGCTGCAGCCGGTGGACGTCCACGGACGGTGCCCGTCCCACCTTGATCTTCACGCGCGGGATCCCGGCCTCCACCCAGCCGGCCAGCTGGTTGCGCAGCTGCTTGTCGTCGTACGACGTGAAGCCGCCGCTGCCGTAGACAGGGGTGGCCTCGTGCACTGCGCCGATCGCCTCGACCAGCGGGACGTCGGACAGCCGAGCGTGCAGGTCCCACAGCGCCACGTCGACGGCGGAGATCGCCTCGGCCACCAGCCCCGGCTTGCCGAGGTTGCGGACCGCGTGCTGCATCGCCGCCCAGGAGGCGGCCGGGGAGTGCGCGTCGCGCCCCTCCACCACGCCGGCCAGCTTGTCACCGACGACCGCCGCGGCTGCGGGGCCCGCGTAGGTGTACCCGAGGCCGGTCCGCCCCCCGGCGTGAGCCTGCACCAGCACCATCGTGGTCGAGTCCCACGCCAAGGTCCCGTCTGACTCGGGGCTGTCGGTGGGGATCTCGTACGCCGCCACGTCGAGCCGCTCGACCGGCACGGAGTCTGGGGTCGCCAACGGCCACCTCCTTCGGGAGTAATCAAACCTGCTGTAAGGGGTACCCGGCGCTACGTAGGCGACACCTACAGGAAGGGAAGTGCCAAACAATGCAAACCGCCGACTTCATCCTGCAGAGGCTCCGCGAGTGGGGCATCCACCGGATCTTCGGATACCCGGGGGACGGGATCAACGCGTTGCTCGGGGCACTCGACCGCGCTGACGGAGACCCGGAGATCGTCCAGCCCCGGCACGAGGAGATGGGCGCGTTCATGGCGACCGCGCACGCCAAGTTCACCGGTGGGATCGGTTGCTGCATGGCGACCTCCGGAGGCGGGGCGATCCATCTCTTGAACGGGCTCTACGACGCCAAGCTCGATCACCAGCCGGTGGTGGCCATCGTCGGCCAGCAGAAGCGGATCACGCTCGGCTCCGGCTACCAGCAGGAGATCGACCCGAACACGCTCTTCAAGGACGTCTCGGCGGACTTCCTGCAGACCTGCATGCACCCGGCGCAGGCGCGCCAGCTGGTGGACAGGGCCTGCAAGGTGGCGCTCACGAACCGCACCGTGGCGACGATCATCGTCCCCGAGGACGTTGCGGAGGAGGAAGCGATCACCTCGCCGCCGCGCGAGCACGGCGCCGTCTACACCAGCGTCGGCTGGACCCAGCCGCGGGTGATCCCTCCGGACAGCGAGATCCAGAAGGCGGCCGACATCCTCAACCAGGGCGAGCGGGTCGCGATGCTGGTCGGGCAGGGCGCGGCGCACGCGGTGGACCAGGTGGTCGAGGCCGCCGAGCTGCTCGGCGCCGGCGCCGCGAAGACCTCGCTGGGCAAGGCGGTGCTGCCCGACGACCTGCCGTGGGTGACCGGCCCGATCGGGCTGCTCGGTTCCACCGCGAGCCACGAGATGATGTCGAACGCGGACACGCTGTTCATGATCGGAACGAGCTTCCCGTACGCCGAGTGGCTGCCCGAGGAGGGCCAGTGCAAGGGCGTCGAGATCGACATCGACGGCAAGCGGATCGGCATCCGCTACCCGATGGACGCGAACCTGGTGGGCGACGCCAAGGAGACTCTGGACCGGCTGATCCCGCTGCTGCAGCGCAAGGAGGACCGGTCCTGGCGGCACACGATCGAGGCCGAGGTCAAGGAGTGGTGGAACATCCTCGACGACCGGGCCCACGACAAGGCCGACCCGATGAACCCCGAGCTGGTGGCACACGAGCTGTCGAAGCGGCTGCCGGACGACGCGATCGTGACCACCGACGCCGGCTCGGCGGCCAACTGGTGGTCGCGGCACCTGCAGATGCGGCCGGGGATGATGGGCTCGCTCGCCGGGACCCTGGCGACGATGGGCCCGGGCACGCCGTACGCGATCAGCGCCAAGCTCGAGTACCCGGACCGCCCGGTGATCGCCATGGTCGGGGACGGGGTGTTCCAGATGAACGGCATGGCGGAGATGATCACGGTCAAGCGCTACCTCGACCGGTTCAGCAGGGCCCCGCTGGTCTTCTGCGTGTTCAACAACCAGGACCTCAACCAGGTGACCTGGGAGCAGCGGGCGATGGCCGGTGACCCGAAGTTCGAGGGGACCCAGTACATCCCGGACGTGCCGTACGCCGAGTGGGCCAAGCTGCTCGGCCTGACCGGAATCAGGTGCGACGACCCCAAGAAGATCGGGAAGGCCTGGGACGAGGCGCTCGCCACCAACGGGCCGGTCGTCCTGGAGGTCGTCGTGGACCCGGAGATCCCGCCCATCCCGCCCCACATCAAGAAGATGCAGGCCAAGAAGGTCGCCAAGGCCATGCGTGCTGGCGACCCGGAGATGTTCGGGATCACGATGAAGGGGGCAAAACAGAAGGGGCACGAGTTCACCGAGTCGATCAAGCAGAAGATCCCAGGAGGTCGCCCCCGATGACAGCTTCCGTCAAGGAGGTCCCCGCGCACCCGGATCCACGGTTCCAGACCCCGCCGGTCGCTCGGGACCGGGTCAACGTGAAGGGTCTCGAGGCGCACCTACGCCGGCACGTGGCCGGCGAGGTGCGCTTCGACGCGGGGACGCTGGCGATGTACGCCAACGACGCCTCCAACTTCCGGCAGGTGCCGATCGGGGTGGTGATCCCCAAGACGCTCGACGATGTGGTCGAGACGCACAAGGCGTGCCACAAGTACGGCGCGCCCGTGCTGTGCCGCGGTGGTGGCACCAGCCTGTCCGGGGAGACCGTCAACGTCGCGGTGGTCATCGACGTCTCGAAGTACCTCGACACCATCGAGGACTTCGACGTCAAGGGACGGACGGTGGTGGCCGAGCCGGGGGTGATCAACGAGCAGCTGAACCGGCACACCGGCAAGCAGAACCTGGTCTTCGGGCCGGACCCCTCCTCCCATTCGCGGTGCACCATCGGCGGCAACATCGGCAACAACTCCTGTGGCGTGCACTCGGTGCAGGCTCACCTGTACGGCCCCGGGCCGCGCACCAGCGACAACACCGAGGCCCTCGAGGTGCTCACCTACGACGGCGAGCGGTTCTGGGTGGGGGTGAACGAGGAAGACAAGCTCGACGAGATCATCGCCGCCGGGGGACGCAAGGGCGAGATCTATGCGAAGCTGCGCGACTTGAGGGACAAGTACGCCGACGACATCCGGGCCGGCTACAAGTCGGCCGAGGAGCTGCCGCGTCGGGTGTCCGGCTACAACCTCGACGAGCTGCTGCCCGAGCGCGGGTTCAACGTGGCCCGGGCGCTGGTCGGCACCGAGAGCACCTGTGTGACGGTGCTCCGTTCCCGCCTCATGCTCACTCCTGCGCTGCTCGAGCGGACCACCGTGGTGGTGGAGTACCCGTCCCTGCCGGCCGCGGCAGAGCACATCGAGGAGATCCTCGAGTGGAAGCCGATCGGCCTGGAGGCCGTGGACCACAAGCTGATCGAGGACCAGCAGGTCGAGCACCTCAACGAGCAGGGCCTGCGGGAGCTTCCGCGGCTCGGAGGCACGCACGGCTGGCTGATGGTGCAGTTCGGCGCGGACACCGCCGAGGAGGCCGCCGGCACCGCACAGCGGTTCAAGCGGCACCTGTGCGAGGAGCGCGGGTACGACGAGGACCGCATCGTGATCGCCAAGAGCAAGCAGGACGGCGGGGACAGCGAACGCCTGTGGTCGATCCGCGAGTCGGGGCTGGGCTCGACGGCCTTCCCCCCCGGCGAACCTGACCACTGGCCGGGCTGGGAGGACTCCGCGGTGCCACCGTCGAAGGTCGCCGACTACCTGGTCGACCTGAAGAAGCTCTACGAGAAGTACGGGCTCCGGGGTGCCATGTACGGCCACCTGGGTGAGGGCTGCATCCACTCGCGGATCAGCTTCGACCTGGTCACCCATGACGGCGTTCGCGACTACCGCGCGTTCATGGAGGAGGCCGCGGACCTGGTGGTGTCCTACGGGGGGTCGCTGTCGGGTGAGCACGGCGACGGTCAGCAGCGCGCCGAGCTGCTGGAGAAGCAGTTCGGCCGGCGCCTGATCCAGGCGATGCGGGAGTTCAAGACCATCTGGGACCCGGACTGGAAGATGAACCCGGGCAAGGTCGTCGACCCCTACCGGCTCGACGAGAACCTCAAGCTCGGGCCCGACTACAACCCGGCCCGGCCCGAGGTGAAGATGGCCTACGAGCAGGACGGCGGGGACTTCGCGCACGCGGCCCTGCGCTGCGTCGGGGTGGGGAAGTGCCGGGTGCCCGAGGCGGACAACACGATGTGCCCGAGCTTCCAGGTCACCCGCGAGGAGAAGCACAGCACGCGGGGCCGTGCCCGGCTGCTGTTCGAGATGCTGCGCGGCGAGGTGATCAAGGATGGCTGGCAGTCCAAGGAGGTCTCCGAGGCGCTCGACCTCTGCCTGGCGTGCAAGGGCTGCACCAGCGACTGCCCCGTGCACGTGGACATGCCGTCGTACAAGGCGGAGTTCCGCTACCACCACTACAAGTCGGCAAAGCGCTGGCGTCCGCGGCACGCCTACGCGATGGGGTTCATCGACCAGGGCGCCCGCCTCGCCGCACTGATGCCCGGCGTGGTCAACGCCGTCACGCAGACGCCCGTGCTGCGAGGGCTGGTCAAGCTCGCGGCCGGGCTGGACCGGCACCGGTCGCTGCCGACCTTCGCTCCGCTGACCCTGCAGCAGTGGTTCGCCGAGCGTGGGGGGACCAAGAACCCCAGCGGCCCACGTGTGGTGCTCTTCCCGGACACGTTCAACAACCACATGCACACCGATGTGGGGGTCGCCTGCGTCGAGGCGATCGAGGCGGCCGGCTGGCAGGTGGTGATGCCGTCCGGGCACGTGTGCTGCGGAAGACCGCTCTATGACTACGGCTTCCTGGACAGCGCCAAGCGGTACCTCACCAACGTGCTCGACGTGCTGCGTGACGAGGTGCGGGCCGGCACGCCCGTGGTCGGGATGGAGCCGAGCTGCCTTGCGGTGTTCAAGCAGGAGCTCGGCTCGATGCTGCCGCACGACCACGACGCCCACCGGCTGGCCCGCAACGCCTACCACTTCGGGGAGTTCTTCGAGAAGTTCGACATCGAGGTGCCTCGGCTGCACGGCCAGGCGCTGATGTGGTCGCACTGCCACCACCGGGCCACCGGTGGCGTCTCGGAGGAGCAGAAGGTGCTGGAGCGGATGGGCCTGGGCACCGAGCCGCTGAGCGGCGGGTGCTGCGGGCTGGCCGGGTCCTGGGGCTTCGAGAGCGGCAAGTTCGAGATGTCGATGGACTGCGGGGAGCAGGCGCTCTTCCCGGGGGTGCGGGCCGCGGACCCGGAGACCGTCGTGGTCGCCGACGGTTTCTCGTGCAAGACCCAGATCGCCGCGTCCGACACCGACCGGGGCGGTCTGCACCTGGCGCAGGTCATGCAGCTGGCCCGGGCCGGGGGGCTCCCGCGCGGCTCGGAGCCACCGGAGTCCGCGGTGGGCGGCAAGCCACGGGCGGGCGCCGCACGCCGAGCCCGTCGGCTCGGCGCGGTCGGCCTGCTGGCCGCGGTCGCCGCCGGTGGTGCGGCGGCGATGGCGCGCAGCGCGGCTCGCTGATCCCAGATGCTGGAGGCCGGCCTCCGGGCCGGCCTCCAGGCGGTGTGACAGGATACGGCGCGACATGTCCCTCGCCGAGCTGCTGACCGCCCACGGCGGCCGTGGAGACGCCGAGCCGGAGGAGCTGTACGACGCCTTCGAGGCCTGGGCCGGCGACGCCGGGCTGAGGCTGTACCCGGCCCAGGAGGAGGCTCTCCTGGAGGTGATGACCGGCTCGCACGTGATCTTGTCGACCCCCACCGGCTCCGGCAAGAGCCTGGTGGCCACCGGGGCCCACTTCGCTGCCGTCGCGTCCGGACGGCGCACGTTCTACACCGCCCCCATCAAGGCGCTGGTCAGCGAGAAGTTCTTCGCGCTGTGCGACGCCTTCGGCCCCGAGCGGGTCGGGATGCTCACCGGCGACGCGAGCGTGAACCGGGACGCGCCGGTGATCTGCTGCACGGCCGAGGTGCTGGCCAACATCGCGCTGCGCGAGGGCGAGCACGCCGACGTGGGTCAGGTGGTGATGGACGAGTTCCACTTCTACGCCGATCCGGCCCGCGGCTGGGCCTGGCAGGTGCCGTTGCTCGAGCTGCCGCAGGCGCAGTTCCTGCTCATGTCGGCCACCCTCGGCGACGTCTCCCGGTTCGAGGACGACCTCACCCGTCGTACCGGACGGGCCACGGCGGTGGTCACGTCTGCGCAGCGGCCGGTCCCGCTGAGCTACTCGTGGGCGCTCACCCCGTTGCACGAGACGCTGGAGGAGCTGCTGAGCACCCACCAGGCACCGGTGTACGTCGTGCACTTCACCCAGGCCGCCGCACTCGAGCGGGCGCAGGCGATGACCAGCCTCAACGTGTGCAGCCGGGCGGAGAAGGATGCGATCGCCGAGGCCATCGGCGGGTTCCGGTTCAGCAAGGGGTTCGGGCGCACGCTGTCCCGGCTGGTCAAGCACGGTATCGGTGTGCACCACGCGGGCATGCTGCCGAAGTACCGGCGACTCGTGGAGAACCTGGCGCAGCGCGGCCTGTTGAAGGTGATCTGCGGCACCGACACCCTCGGGGTGGGCATCAACGTGCCCATCCGCACCGTGGTGCTCACCGCACTCACCAAGTACGACGGGGCCCGGCAGCGGGTCTTGAAGGCGCGGGAGTTCCACCAGATCGCCGGCCGGGCCGGCCGGGCCGGCTTCGACAGCGCCGGAACCGTCGTCGTGCAGGCCCCGGAGCACGTGATCGAGAACCACAAGGCGCTCGCCAAGGCCGGCGACGACCCGAAGAAGCGGCGGAAGGTGCAGCGCAAGAAGCCGCCCGAGGGCACGGTGTCCTGGTCGGAGGCGACCTTCGAACGGCTCGTCGCCGCCGAGCCGGAGCCGCTGCGGTCCCGGATGCGGGTCAGTCACGCGATGCTGCTCAACGTCCTCGCCCGGTCGGACGACGACCCGGTCGAGGTGATGCGACGGCTGCTGCGGGACAACCACGAGGACGGCCGCAGCCAGGTGCGGCTGGTGCGGCGTGCCGTCGCGATGCTGCGCAGCCTGCTCGCCGCCGGGGTGGTGGAGCGCGGCGGACCCGGGGAGCGCTCGTTCAAGCTGGTGGAGGACCTGCCGGCCGACTTCGCGCTCAACCAGCCGTTGTCGACGTACGCCCTGGCCACCTTCGAGGCCGTCGACCCGGAGTCGCCCACCTATGCCCTGGACGTCGTCTCGGTGATCGAGGCGACGGTGGAGGACCCTCGTCCTGTGCTGGTCGCCCAGCAGTACAAGGCGCGCGGTGAGGCCGTGGCCGAGATGAAGGCCGACGGCGTGGACTACGACGAGCGGATGGAGCTGCTCGAGGGCGTGGAGTGGCCCCAGCCGCTGGCGGAGCTGCTGGAGGCGACCTACGAGATCTACCGGCGCAGCCATCCCTGGGTCGCCGAGAACGCGCTGTCCCCCAAGTCGGTGGTGCGCGACATGGCCGAGCGGGCGATGACGTTCGCGGAGTTCGTCGCGTTCTACGGCTTGGCCAGGTCCGAGGGGCTGGTGCTGCGCTACCTGTCCGACGTCTACAAGGCGTTGCGGCGGACCGTTCCGGACAGCGTGCGGACCGAGGAGCTGGCCGACCTCGAGGAGTGGCTGGGCGAGATGGTCCGGCAGACCGACTCCAGCCTGCTCGACGAGTGGGAGCAGCTGGTGGACCCCGACCGGCCGGCCGACGAGCCACCGTCCGCGGTGCCCGCACCGCCGCGAGCGCTCAGCGCGAACGAGCGGGCCCTGCGGGTGATGGTGCGCAACGCGCTGTTCCAGCGTGTCGAGCTGCTCGCCCGGCGGGACTGGCCCACGCTGGCCGCGCTGTCGGGGGAGCTGTCCGAGGACGACTGGGGGGCGGCGGGGGAGGAGTACTTCGCCGAGCACGACGCCGTGGGTCTGGACGCCGACGCCCGCGGCCCGCACCTGCTGATCATCGACAAGCGGCCGGGCTGCTGGCAGGTGCAGCAGATCATCGACGACCCGCAGGGCCACCACGACTGGCGGATCACCGCCGAGGTGGATCTCCCCGCCTCCGACGAGGCCGGCGAGCTCGACCTGTCCGTGACCGGCCTGGTCCGCCTGTAGTGCTCAGCTGCGCAGGTACGACGCGCCGTTGACGTCGATGATCGTGCCGGTGGCGAACCGCGCCTCGGGCGAGGCCAGCCACACCACCGCGGCGGCCACCTCCTGCGGGCGGGCCACCCGGCCGAACGGCGACTGCCGGCGCACCGCGTCCCCGCCCGGCCCGTCGAGCACCTCGCGGGCCATCTCGGTCTGCACGAAGCCCGGCGCGACCGTGCCCACGGTGATCCCGTGCGGGGCGAGCGCGACCGCCATCGACTGCCCGAACGCGTTCAGGCCGGCCTTCGACGCGCCGTAGGCGGGGTTGTTCGGCTCGCCGCGGAAGGCGCCGCGGCTGGACACGTTCACCACCGCGCCGCCACCGGCCGCGCGCAGGTGCGGGACCGCGCAGAACGTCGCGTTCGCGGCGCCGGTCAGGTTCGTGGCCAGCGTGCGTGCCCAGGTGGCCTGCCACGTCGCGTAGTCGGTCTCCAGGGGCGGCTGCGCGAGGAACACCCCGGCGTTGTTGACCAGCACGTCGAGCCCGTCGAGCTGCTCCGCGGCCGAGTCGACCGTCCGACGTACGGCGTCGGGATCGGTCATGTCGCCTTGTACCACCGCGTGTCCCTGCCCGGGCAGGAAGTCGGCCACCTTCTCGGCGAGCTCCCGGGAGGAGCCGTAGTGCACCGCCACCCGTTCGCCGAGCTCGGCGAACGCCAGAGCGATCGCTGCACCGATGCCGCGCGACCCGCCGGTGACCAGGACACCCCTCACCGGGTGCCGCCGGCCAGCTCGGTGACGCCGGCCACCAGCCGGTCGACGTCCTCGGCCGAGGTGTACGGCGCGAGGCCGGCCCGCACCGCGCCGTCGTCCCCGAGGCCCATCCAGCGGGCCGCCTCGATCGCGTAGAAGCTGCTGGACGGCGCGTTCACGTCCAGCCGGGCGAGGTGCTCGTAGACCTCCTGGCCGGTGTGCCCGTCGACGGAGAACAACGCGGTCGGGGTGCGCCGCTTCGGGGAGCCGTGCAGAACCACCGCGTCGATCCCCGAGAGCCCGTCGAGCAGACGGGCGAACAGCTCGTCCTCGTGCTCCTCCACCGTGCGCATCGAGGCGAGCACCCGCTCGCGACGGCCGCCCGCGACCCCTGGCGCCAGGTCGGCGATGAAGTCCACCGCGGCGGTGGTGCCGGCGAGCAGCTCGTAGGGCAGGGTGCCGAGCTCGAACCGCTCCGGCACCGTGTCGCTCGAGGGGAGCAGCTTGTCCGGGTGCAGCTGCTCGAGCTGGTCAGGGTCGGCGACGACCACACCGTGGTGCGGTCCGAAGAACTTGTACGGCGAGCACATGTAGAAGTCCGCCCCCAGGGCCGGGACGTCGACGGCCGCGTGCGGCGTCAGGTGCACCCCGTCGACGTACAGCAGCGCGCCGGGGACCGCGTGCACCGCCTCGGCGATCGCCGGGACGTCCGGCCGGGTGCCGAGCAGGTTCGAGGCGCCGGTGAGCGCGACCAGCCGGGTGCGCGGGGACAGCGCCGCCGCCACGTGCTCGACGGTGAGCTCCGCGGTGGCAGGGTCGAAGTCCACCCAGCGCAGCGTCGCTCCGGCGGCCCGGGCGGCCTGCACCCACGGCCGGACGTTCGCGTCGTGGTCGAGCCGGCTGACCACCACCTCGTCGCCCTGCTGCCACTGCTTGGCCAGCGCCCGCGAGACGTCGTAGGCGGCCTGGGTCGCGGACCTGGTGAACACCACGCCCCGCGCCCGGCAGCCCAGCAGGTCCGCCACCGCCCGCCGCGCCGCTACCACGGTCTCCCCGGCCCGCCGCTCGGCGGCCGTCACGGTGCCGTGGTTGGAGATCCCGGCCGTCATCGTGGACGCGATCGCGTCGGCCACCTCTCGCGGTGTCTGGGTGCCGCCGGGGCCGTCGAAGTAGGCGACCCCGCGGGACAGCGCGGGGAAGTGGCTGCGGACGGATGCGACGTCGAGGCTCATTCGGGGTCCCCGCCGAAGTGTGAGCGTGGCGAGCAGGTTCCTGGGGTGAAGTTCATGCTGCCCATCCTGCAACGCGGTCACAGGTCCGGCGGCAGCAGCCCGTCCTCGAGCGCCCTGGCGCGCAGCTCCATCCGGGTGGAGGCCGGCCTGCCCGCCTCGGCGTACCGGCGCCGCACCCGGGTCAGGTAGGTCTTCACCGACTCCACGCTCACCGGTGGGTCGAGCGCGGCCGCGCAGGCGGCGTACTTCATCCCGGTGACGTAGAGCAGCAGCACCTCCCGCTCCCGTGGCGTGAGGTCCACCGACGGTGGGGGAACGTGCCCCCAACGGTCGCCGCGCGCCACGGCGACGATCGCGTCGAGCAGGTGCCGCGCCGGGTCGTTCTTCCACACCAGCCCCCGGGCCTGGGTGCGGTGCAGCACCGGCGCGGCCTCGCGGTGCCGGCGGTCGGCGTG
Source organism: uncultured Actinomycetota bacterium (assembly GCA_963839365.1). Classification (GTDB taxonomy): domain Bacteria; phylum Actinomycetota; class Actinomycetes; order Propionibacteriales; family Nocardioidaceae; genus DASSKA01. The sequence continues at coordinate 85,357 of CAWIUT010000007.1, read as the reverse complement.
CAGCAGCACCGGCAGCCCCTTGTCGGTGAGCCGGTTGACGTTGTCCTCGGCTGCCGACCCGTCCGACAGGCGTACGTCGAGCAGCACCACGTCGAACTTCGCCCCGGTGCGCAGCAACGCGTCCACCGTGTTCGCACCGGCCGCGAACACGGCCGGTGAGTTCTTCGCTGCCATCAGTGCACGAGCCCCGGCGACCATCAGATCATGGTCGTCGACCACCCCCACGTGCACACGGCCAGCCCCGTTGATTTCCATTTCCCCGCCCCCCGGCACAATGTCTCCCCTTCCCTTGGCCCGGATCTTAGGGGAGAAAATGTCTGATGTGTCCCCCGAACGGCGGATCTTTAGCCTGGCGGGGGCGCCCAGGCGGCGTTTCGGGGCAAAATTTCACTTTTGTTTCGTCCGGCTAAGTCCGTTTTGATGGTCTTCGTCTGCGGACCTTTACCGAACCGGGACTCCCTCGGCGGTGACGACGGCGCCATCATGAACGCATGGAGCTGCTGCACTTCCACACCCTGCGCCGAGGCGTGCAGATCAACGCCTTCCCGGGCTCGGAACGGGAGCTGGCGCCGGTCCGCGCCGCCCTGCAGCAGGTGCTGCTCGACAGTGGTCTCTTCGAGGACATCGAGGTGGATGCCACCCCGGACCCCAACCAGCTGCTGATCGGCCTGTGCCACTTCCGTGAGGGCGTGACCGCGCAGGACGTCGCCGGCTACCTGGAGTCGGTCTGGAACGACCGGCTGCGCTACCCGTGGTGGGAGGCGCACGCGGTGATCGTGGACACCGACCACGTGGAGTTCGAGGCGGCCACCCGGCACAGCGTGCACGGCCACTACGTGACCGTGCACCTGGTCGCGCAGAAGGCCCGGATCCCCGCCCAGCGGGTGCCGGTCGACTGACCTGCGTCCGCGCCGGCTCCGAGGGCTGCCCGCTAGGGTCAGCGCGTGAGCAGCACACAGCAGCAGACGTCGGAGTTCGACCGCGGCATCGCGCTCACCGCGCAGCCCGGCCGGCCGGGCAGCTACGCGGTCGACCTCGACCCGGGCTGGCAGGTGGCGGCGGGTGTGAACGGCGGTTTGCTGCTCGCCGCGCTCGGCAACGCGCTGCGCCACACCTTCCAGGGCGACGGGCACCCCGACCCGCTCGCGATCAGCGCCTACTACCTGTCCGCGAGCCGCCCCGGACCGGCCACCGTACGCACCGAGGTGCTGCGGCGCGGACGGAGCATGTCCACCGGCACCGCGTCCCTGGTCCAGGTCGACGGGGAGCAGGAGGCGGAGCGGCTGCGGGCCACCGCCACCTACGGTGACCTCGACACGCTCACGTCCGAGGTGCGCACCGCCACCGCCCCGCCCGACCTGCCCGAGCCCGACCGGTGCCTGGGGTCGGACCTGGCGCCCGCGGACTTCAAGGCCAACGCGCCGATCCTCTCCCGGTTCGACCTGCGCCTGGACCCGGACTGCGTGGGCTGGGCGCTCGGCAAGCCGTCCGGGCGTGGCGTGCTGCAGGGTTGGCTGCGCCTGGCCGATGGCCGGGAGCCCGACCCCCTGGTGCTGCTGCTGGCGGTGGACGCGCTGCCGCCGGTTGCCTACGACCTGGGCGTGACGGGCTGGACGCCCACCCTGGAGCTCACCGCCTACGTGCGCGCGGTGCCCGCGCCCGGCTGGCTGCGCGTGCGGATCTCCACCTCGCACTTCTCCGGCGGGTTCCTCGAGGAGGACGCCGAGGTGTGGGACTCCGAGGGTCGGCTGGTCGCCCAGTCCCGGCAGCTGGCCCGCGCCCGCGCGTGACGCAGCGCCCCGACGCGCTGGTGGTCGCCGTGGCGGTGCTCGCGCACGGCCGGCTGCTGGCCGCGCGTCGTACCCGTCCCGCCGAGGCGGCCGGCCGCTGGGAGCTGCCCGGCGGGAAGGTGGAGCCGGGGGAGAGCCTGGCGGCCGCCGCCGCGCGGGAGGTGACCGAGGAGCTCGGATGCACGGTCACCGTGACCGACGCGCTGCCCGGCTCGCAGCCGGTGCGGCCCGGCCTGAGGCTGCGCGTCGTGGTGGCCGAGCTGCGCTCCGGCGAGCCCGTGCCGCACGAGCACGACGCGCTGCGCTGGCTCGGCCCCGAGGAGCTCGACTCCGTGGACTGGCTGGACCCGGACCGGCCGTTCCTCGGCTCGCTGCGCGAGCGGCTGCTGGCCGGCCCGCCGTTGCGCTGACCGCCTGGACCCGGGACTTCCACGAGGCGCAATACAGTGGGCGGATGGACAAGCGGATGCTGCTCGTGCACGCCCACCCCGACGACGAGACCATCACCAACGGCGCCACGATGGCCAAGTACGTCGCAAGCGGCGCCCAGGTCACCTTGGTGACCTGCACCCTCGGCGAGGAGGGAGAGGTGCTGGTTCCCGAGCTGTCGCACCTCGCCTCGCACGAGGAGGACCGGCTCGGCGAGCACCGGGTCACCGAGCTGGCCAACGCCATGAAGGAGCTCGGGGTCACCGACCACCGGCTGCTCGGCGGTCAGGGCCGCTACCGCGACTCGGGGATGGTCTGGCACGAGCAGGGCCACGCGATGGCAGGGGAGGACGTCAAGGAGGGCACGTTCTGGCGCGCCGACCTGCGCGAGGCGGCCGGCTACCTGGTCGAGATCATCCGGGAGGTCCGCCCCCAGGTGCTGCTCACCTACGACGACTTCGGCAACTACGGGCACCCCGACCACATCCAGGCGCACCGGGTGGCGACGTACGGCGCGGCGCTGGCGGCCGTGCCGTCGTTCCGGGAGGACCTAGGCGAGCCGTGGGAGATCGCCAAGATCTACTGGTCGGCGATGAGCGAGTCCCGGATGCGGGAGGGGCTGCGCCGGCTGCGGGAGGCGGGGGACACCACCACCTTCGAGGGCATGGACCCCGACGGCGACATGGGCCCGTTCGTGACGCCCGACCGCCAGCTGTCCGCGGTCATCGAGGCCAACGACTTCGTGGAGGCGAAGCTGGCCGCGATGCGCGCCCACGCCACCCAGATCACCGTCGACGGCCCGTTCTTCGCGCTCAGCAACAACCTCGGCAACCGCGTCTGGGGCAGTGAGTTCTACCGGCTGGCCAAGGGCCGACCCGGCCCCACCAACGAGCAGGGGCTGGAGACCGATCTGTTCGCCGGCCTCGCGTGAGGCGGTTGTCCGCTCACCTCGCCGCGCTGCTGCTCGGGGCAGCCGTCGGGGTCGCGTCGGTGGCCGTACACCGGGACCTGCTGGCCGGCCTGCCGGCGGGGCTGGTGTTCACCGCCGTGGTCACCCTTTACGTCGCCTGGGTGCTGCGCCGCTTCATGACCACCGGCCGGTTCGCCGCGTCGTACTCCCTCGGCTGGCTGGTGGTGCTCGGCTACGTGCTGCTCGGTCGTCCGGAGGGGGACTTCGTGCTGGCCGCCGACCTCGAGGGCTACGGGCTGATCGCGGTCGGGCTGGGCCTGGTCGTGGTGCTGGTGTCCTCGCTGACCGGCCGGGTCGCTGCTCCCCGGACGTAGCCCGAGGCGCGTAACCCGCAGCGGCAGGGCTCGTTGGCGCTGCATGAGGTTCACGAGAAGCCGGATGGCCGCCGCCCTCGCGGGGGTCCTGCTCGCCGGGCTGGTCGTCGGGACACCCGCGGCCGCGGCTCCGTCGTACGACGCGCCGACGCTGGGCCTGCCGCCGGCCGGCGCCAACGACTGGAGCTGCCGGCCCACCCCGCAGAAGCCGGACCCCGCGGTGATCGTGCACGGCACCTTCGGAGACCAGAAGTCCCTGCTGGACAGGCTCTCGCTGGCGCTGAAGCGGGACGGCTACTGCGTGTACTCCCTCGACTACGGCAACCGTGGCACCGGCCGGATCCAGCGCTCGGCCCACCAGCTGCGCCGGTTCGTGACCAAGGTGCTCGCGGCCACCGGTGCCACCAAGGTGGAGATGGTCGGGCACTCCCAGGGCGGGATGATGCCGCGCTACTACATCAAGCACCTCGGCGGCCGCCGGCACGTGGAGGACCTGGTCGGGCTGGCTCCGTCCAACCACGGCACCCACGTCAACGACGCGTTCGGCGCCGGCCCGCTGTGCCGCGCCTGCGACCAGCAGCACGCCGGGTCCCGGTTCCTGCGCCGGCTCAACCGACCCGACGAGACGCCCGGCCCCGTGGACTACACCCAGGTGGAGACCGCGGACGACGAGGTGGTGGTTCCCTACACCTCCGCGTTCTTGCGTCCCGGGGCGCACAGCACGAACATCCTGCTGCAGGACCGGTGCCCCCTGGACCACGTCGACCACCTGTTCATCCCCATGGACCGCCAGGCGATCGCCTGGGTGCTCGACGCGTTCGACCGGCCCGGACCGGCCGACCCCTCGGCGCGGATCGGTTGCCGCGGCTGACGGTCACGCCCTGGGCCGTGGCTGTGGCTGGAGCGTTGCTGTGCTGTTGCCGGTCTGTTGCCGTTGGGTGGTCGGTCGCTGAGCAGGATGGTGCGCATGGATCTCATGTCGTTCCAGAAGCTCCGCGAAGGGCTCCACCGCAACGTTGCTCCGGCCCCTCTGCGGGCGAAGGCCGCGGCCGCGGAACGGCTGCGTTCGGCACTGGGTTCCAGCGGTGCCTTCGCCGGCATCGAGGTCGAGGCCACCGGGGACCGCGACCGGCTGGTCGCCGGCCTGTGCGCCTTCTCCCCGCAGGAGCCGGTCCATCAGGTCGCCGACCGGCTCAGCCTGGCGTGGGCGGCCATCCGGCAGGACGGCTGGGAGGCGCACTCGTTCCTGGTCGAGGACGGGCACGTCGAGCTGCAGGCGGCCACTACACGTGACGGCCACTTCCTCACGCTGCACCTGGTGGCCCAGGCCGACGAGGCGCTGGTCGGCGTGGACCTCGGCCCGGACGAGCCGCGGCTTCCCGAGCAGCGTGGCTGGCTGCGGCGGACGCTCGCCGGCGACCCCGCCTGAGCCACCGGCCCCAGCGACCGGTCAGCGGCGCGGCGCCAGGTAACGGTAGGCGTGGTGTGCGGTGAACCCGAGCCGGTCGTAGAGCGCGAGCGCCGGCTCGTTGTCGCCGCGCACCTGCAGGTACGCCGTGGTGACGCCCCGTTCGGCGGCCCACTCCAGCAGCCGCGCGAGCACGAGGACCGCGAGTCCGCGCCGGCGGTGCTCCGGAGCCACCCATACGTCGGTGATCCCGGCCCAGTCGTCGTCGCGGCCGCGGGCGATCCGGCCCTTGGCGACCACCCGCGGGCCGTCGTGGACTGCGGCGAACCCCACCTGCTCCGGTCCCTGCAGCACCCCGGTCGCCTCTTCGGGGTGGGAGCCCGCGCGACCGTCGTCGGCCAGCCAGTCCGCGCCGGCGGTCGCGGTCATGTCGACGTCCGGTACGTCGGAGGGGGCCGCACGCCGTGTGCGGCGCAGCGCCGCTGCCACCGACCCCAACGAGAACACCGTGTCCGCCTCACCTGGCCGAGCCGGCACCCAGCCGGCGGCGGTGAACGCCTCATGCGCCGTGGACATGGTCACCACCTGCGCCCAGGCCGGCAGCGACCTGTCGGAGTAGTAGCCGCGCACGACGGCCAACGCCTCGGCGAACGGCACACCGGGGTCGCCGACGGCCAGCACCGAGTTGGCTCGGGAGCTGAAGCCCCCGGCCGCCCGCAGCAGCCACTCGCCGAGCGGCTCGCGGTCGAGGGGCGGCCACGACGCCACCGCCCTCCTCTCCGCATCCTCGGCGCTCACCCGCAGCCGCACCGAGGGTCGCGGCGGCACCGGCTTGCCCGTGACCACGTCCGCCAGCGGGATGGTGGTGAGCGCCCCGTTGTCGTCACGCACGCTCATCGCGTCCTCGGACCAGGACTCCAGCACGCCGAGCAGGTCGGTCATCGCCGGGCCGCCTGAGGGGCCGTGCTCACCGGGCAGCAGTCGGCGCACCACGATGCGCCGGCCGACACAGTGTGGGCCGAGACCGTGGCGGGTACTCACCTGTGCGTACTTTCGTTGGACGGAGAGGGGTCGGGCAGCGTGTGCCCGCCCGTGATACTAGGCTGTGGAAGCCGTAGATCAACGAGGAGGACCAAGGTGACGTACGTCATCGCCCAGCCGTGTGTCGACATCAAGGACCGCGCCTGCGTGGACGAGTGCCCGGTGGACTGCATCTACGAGGGCAAGCGGATGCTCTACATCCACCCCGACGAGTGCGTGGACTGCGGTGCGTGCGAGCCGGTCTGCCCGGTGGAGGCGATCTTCTACGAGGACGACACGCCGGAGCAGTGGAAGGACTACTACAACGCCAACGTCGACTTCTTCGACGACCTCGGCTCTCCCGGCGGCGCCGCCAAGCTCGGGGTGATCGACAAGGACCACTCGCTCGTGGCCGCGCTGCCCTTCCCGCAGAACGGCGCGGAGGCCTGAGCGTCCCCGACGTCTCCCGAGGCTTCCTGAGGCTGATTGCATGAGCGCGCCGCCCGCCCCGTGGTGGGCGGCGCGCCGTGTGTCCACCGCCCTGCCGGCCTTCCCCTGGGACGACCTCGCTGCCGCGGCCGCCCGGGCTCGTGAGCACCCCGGTGGACTCGTGGACCTCTCGGTGGGCACCCCGGTGGACCCCACCCCCGAGGTGGTGCAGCAGGCGCTCCGGCAGGCCGCTGACTCACCGGGCTACCCGGCGACCGTGGGGCGGCTCGACACCCGGCAGGCGTGCGTGGACTGGCTGGCGCGGCGCTTCGGGGTGACCGGCCTCGCGCCGGACGCGGTGCTGCCGGTGATCGGCTCCAAGGAGCTGATCGCCTCCCTGCCCGGGCATCTCGGTCTCGGCGAGGGGGACCTGGTTGCCTACCCCGCGCTCGCCTACCCCACCTACGAGGTCGGCGCCCGACTCGCCGGCGCGCGCGGCGTGCCCACCGATGCCCTCACCTCGGTGGGGCCCGCCCGGGTGTCGCTGGTGTGGCTGAACTCGCCGTCCAACCCGACCGGTCGAGTGCTCCCGGTCGAGCACCTGCGCAAGGTGGTCGCGTGGTGCCGGGAGCGGGGCGCGTTGCTGGTCTCCGACGAGTGCTACCTGGAGATGGTCTGGGAGGGTGATCCGCCTCTCAGCGTGCTGCATCCCGAGGTCTGCGACGGCGACCACACCGGGATCCTTGCGGTGCACTCGTTGTCCAAGCGCTCCAACCTGGCCGGATACCGGTGCGCCTTCGTGGCCGGGGACCCTGCGGTGGTCGGCGAGCTGCTCGCCGTCCGCAAGAACCTCGGGCTGCAGATGCCCGGCCCGCAGCAGGTCGCGATGCGCGCCGCCCTGGACGACGACCGGCACGTCGAGGAGCAGCGGGCCCGGTACGCCGCGCGCCGTACCACCTTGAAGGAGGCGTTCGAGAGCTCCGGCTTTCGTGTCGACCACTCCCAGGGGGCCCTCTACCTGTGGGCCACCCGTTCCGAGCCCGGCTGGGACACGGTGGCCCGACTGGCCGAGCAAGGCATCCTGGTCGCGCCCGGAGTCTTCTACGGCCCCGGCGGTGCCGAGCACGTGCGGATCGCGTTCACCGCGACCGACGAGCGGGTCGCGGAGGCGGCCCGCCGACTGGCAGCGCGCTGACTCAGGCCCAGGCCGGGCGTGGACCGGGCATCGCGGTCGCGCCAGTGGTGAGCGGGGCGTGCCCGGGGGCCGGGCTGAGCACCCGCACCGCCGCGATGTTCTCCATCCGCACCACCGCGTGCTCGAGGTCGTCGCAGTGCAGCACGACCCCGAACCCGTCCACCGCCAGCACCCGGCCTGCCAGCCACTGGCCGTCCACGAGCACCTGCACCGGGATGTCGTTGTCGTGGGCGCGGTTGAGCGCCGTGCCGATCGTGTAGATCGTCGAGTCACTGCTCATCGCAGGCTCCCCCCCGCCGAGATGGCCGACTTGTGCGGTGAAGACCCCCCGGTCCCCAAATGTCTGGTTCAGCATGCTGGACCGGAGCGAGGGAGTCAATGACCGGTCCCGGTGCTGTCCCGTGTGTGGGCCGCGAGAACCCGAAAGCTTTGCCAGCCCTTTACCGGGGCCACTGAGGTCTCCGTGCGCAGCAGAGCTCTATCCGCTTTGCTGACCGGCGAGGGAGACCCGCACCTGGCCGGTGGCCGAAGCGTCGTGGACTCGCCGCCAGCCCTGCTCGGAGCTGCTGCCGGCGGACCAGACCCGGCCGTGGTAGCCGAGCTCGGTGATGCCCAGCCGCTTGGCCTGGGCGACCAGGTAGTGCGCGACCGCCCAGCCGTGCACCCCGTCGGAGACCCGGACGGTGAGCTCGTGGTGGTGCGCCGAGACCGGCAGTCGGCCGAACGCGTGCACCAGGTCGCGATGCACCGTGCGGGCCGGCCGCCTCGAGGTGGCCGCGACCGGGGTGTGCACCACGCAGCTGAACTTCGCCGGGCTGTAGCCGGTCAGCGCCGAGGCCAGCGCCCGGGCGTCGGCGGCGTGAGCGGTGTAGGCGTCCGGGTAGCCCGAGTGCTGCACCTGCTGGGCGGCCGCGGTGATCGACATGTGCTCGTAGCCGTGGATCTTGACCAGCCCGTCGTAGAAACGGTTGGCGGCGTAGTAGGGGTTCTCGATCTGCCGGGCGGTCCCCCAGCCCTGGGACGGTCGCTGCTGGAAGAGCCCGACCGAGTCCCGGTCGCCGTGGTTGAGGTTGACCAGCTTGCTCTCCTGGTAGGCGGTAGCCAGCGCGATCGACACCGCTCGTGCCGGCAGTCCGCGGCGCACCCCGATCGCGGCGATCACCGAGGCGTTCTGTGCCTGCTCGGTGCTGAGGTCGGCGATGGTCCCCGCGACGTGCGCACTGCACCCTTCCGGGTTCGGAAGCGGCCCGAGGCCGCGGTTGAAGGCGATGCCGACGGCCACGACCACAGCGATCGCGCCAACCAGTGCGATGAGCGCGCGCCTGACGCGGCCGGCCTCACTCGTTGGCATGAAGGTCGGCGTTCAGCGTCGTACCCTCACCCTTCCGGGGCAGCGCCTCGATCGCCCCCGAGACCGAGTTGCGTCGGAACAGCAGGTTGTCGGCACCGGACAGCTCCAGGGCCTTGACGACGCGGGGTTCTTGGCCCGGCGCCAGCACCGACACCTTCGTGCCCGCGGTCACGTAGCAGCCGGCCTCGACCACGCAGTCGTCGCCCAGGCAGATGCCGATCCCCGCGTTGGCGCCGACCAGGCAGCGTCGGCCGACGGAGACCACCTGCCTGCCCCCGCCGGAGAGCGTGCCCATGATCGAGGCGCCACCGCCGACGTCGGAGCCGTCGTCGACCACCACGCCGGCGCTGATCCGGCCCTCGACCATCGAGACACCGAGGGTGCCGGCGTTGTAGTTGACGAACCCCTCGTGCATCACGGTGGTGCCCTCGGCGAGATGGGCGCCGAGGCGCACTCGGTCGGCGTCGCCGATCCGGACCCCGCCGGGGACCACGTAGTCGGTCATCCGGGGGAACTTGTCCACGCCGAAGACGCTGACCACGCTCCCCGCGGCCCGAAGGCGCAGCCGGGTCTCCTCGAAGCCGTCCACGGCGCACGGTCCGGCGCTGGTCCACACGACGTTGGTCAGCCGCCCGAAGATCCCCTCGACGTTGATACTGCGGGGTTGCACCAGGCGGGCGCTGAGCAGGTGCAGTCGCAGCCAGGCGTCGTGGGCGTCGGCCGGTGGAGCCTGCAGATCGGGAACCAGGGTGTGCACGACCGCCAGTCGCACTCCGCGCGCCTCGTCGACTCCTTCCAGGGCGGCCAGGGCGGACGGGGCGACGGTGCCCTCCTCGGGCTCGCCGAGCGCCGGGGACGGGTACCACGTGTCCAGCACCCGGTCGGCCGTGGGAGCCTCCCCCTCGAGGCCGGCGAAGGTGGCCAGGCCGAACCCCCACGCCGGGCCGGAGACCGGCTGGATCCGACCGGTGGGCTCTCCGGTGGGCTCTCCGCGGGGCCCTCCGCCGGGCTCTCCGCCGGGCCGTCCGGTGGGCTGGTTGCTGTCCGTCACGTGTGCAAAGGTATCCAAGCGTCACAACCGGTGGGAGCCGGACCAGGAAGGTGTGAGCATGACCGCAGTCGCCCGCTGGAAAGAGCTCTGCATGGACACCTGCGATGGTGAGGAGCTGGGTCGGTTCTGGGCCTCTGCGCTCGGTCTGGAGTTCCACTCCGACGACGAGGCCGGCTACCTGACCGGCCCCACCGAGGGGCACGGCATCGCGATGTGTCTGGTCCCGGAGGCGAAGACCGCCAAGCACCGGGTGCACATCGACGTGCACACCCCCTCCGTCGCGCACCTCGAGGCCCTCGGCGCCTCCGTCGTACGCCCCGCCGAGGAGTCGGGGCTGCGCTGGAGCGTCATGTCCGACCCGGAGGGCGGCGAGCTGTGCGCGTTCGTGCGGGCACCGGAGGACCTGCCGGGCTACCGGTTCTACGAGCTGGTCGTCGACGCGCGCGACCCGGCCTCGGTCGCGCGGTGGTGGGGCGAGCGTCTCGGGGTACAGGCGCACTCCGCCGCGGGCGAGGGCTTCTGGTGGCTCGAGGGCATCCCCGGGGCCCCGTTCGAGCACCTGGTGTTCCAGCCGGTGCCGGAGCCGAAGACGGTCAAGAACCGCACTGGGACGTGTACGCCGCCCCGGCGGAGCTGCTCTCGACCGGAGCGGGCCTGCTCCGGGCGCGTGACGACGAGATCGGCTGGCACGTGCTCGCCGACCCGGAGGGAAACGAGTTCTGCTGCTTCGAGGCTGCGGACCGGTGATCCCGGCCGGGTGGTTGTATGGGGCGCATGGCCCTTGACCTGACCACGGATGCCGTCACCCTCACCGAGGCCCTCGTCGACATCGAGTCGGTGAGTGGCCATGAGGAGCGGCTCGCCGACGAGATCGAGCAGGCCCTGCGGGGGTGCGCCCACCTGGGGGTGGAACGGTTCGCGAACACGGTGGTGGCCCGCACCGAGCAGGGCTGCGCCGAGCGGGTGGTGGTGGCCGGACACCTGGACACCGTGCCGGTGAACGACAACTTCCCCTCGCGCCGGGACGAGCGGCACATCCACGGGCTGGGCAGCGCCGACATGAAGAGCGGCGTCGCGATCGCCCTCCGGCTCGCGGCGACGTTGCCGGAGGCCAGCCGGGACCTCACCTACGTCTTCTACGACTGTGAGGAGGTGGAGGAGGAGCGCAACGGCCTGCGGCACCTGGCGGCTGCGCGCCCGGACCTGCTGCGCGCCGACTTCGCGATCTTGATGGAGCCCTCCGACGCCGTCGTGGAAGCTGGCTGCCAGGGCACTCTTCGGGTCGATGTGACCACCCGTGGCGAACGCGCCCACTCCGCCCGCTGGTGGAAGGGCCACAACGCGATCCACGACGCCGCCGAGGTGCTGTGGCGGCTGGCGGGCTACTTGCCTCGGCGCCCCGTGATCGACGGGCTGGAGTACCGCGAGGGCCTCAACGCGGTGGGTATCGACGGCGGTGTCGCCGGCAACGTGCTGCCCGACCGGTGCCGGGTCTCGGTCAACTACCGGTTCGCCCCGGACCGCAGCCAGCAGGAGGCGGAGGCGCACGTCCGGGAGGTCTTCGCCGGTTTCGAGGTGGAGGTCACCGACTCCGCTCCGGGCGCACCCCCCGGCTTGTCCGCGCCGGCAGCCGCTGCGTTCCTGGCGGCGGTCGGCGGCTCCGCCAGGCCCAAGTTCGGGTGGACCGACGTCTCCCGGTTCGCCGGCCTCGGCGTACCAGCGGTCAACTACGGTCCCGGGGACCCGCTGTTCGCGCACAAGCAGGACGAGTTCGTGCCCATCGAGCAGATCCGCTCCGTCGAGCAGCGGCTGCGCACGTGGCTGGGGCACCGGACGTGATCTGGCTGTTCACGATCCTGGCCGTGCTGGTGCTGGGCGCCGTGGTGGTGGTTGCCGCGGGCCGCGGCGGTGAGCTGGCCGAGACCTTCGACGACCGGCCGGACGTGCGCGTGCGGGCCGACGGCCCGCTGAGCGCGGCCGACCTCCGCCAGGTCCGGTTCACCACTGCTTTCCGGGGCTACCGCATGTCCGAGGTGGACTCGCTGCTGGAGCGGCTCTCGGTCGAGCTCGACCGCGACCAGCAGCGATCGGATCCCGGGGAGGACGGCGACCCGCCGGCGCGGCACCGCGCACAGGACTCCGCGCAGGAGCCGCGTGAGAGCCCGGAGGAGGACTGATGCGCGCCACGGTGCGTGCCCAGGTGCGCGTGGCTGCGTCCGCAGCCACGGTGTGGGACTACCTCATGGACTGGCCGCGGCAGGGCGAGTGGATCCCCTTCACCCGGGTGGAGGAGGTCGACGCCGCGCAAAGGGTGGGCGGCCGGGTCCGCGCCTGGACCGGGATCGGCCCGATCGGGTTCTGGGACCCGATGACCATCACCGCCTGGGCGCGTGACAGCGACGGGTCAGCGCGCTGCGAGGTGCTGCACACCGGACGGGTGCTGGTCGGCGAGGGAGAGTTCGCGGTGACCGCCCGGGGGCCCGGTGCGTGCGAGTTCAGCTGGTGGGAGCGCCTGCGGGTGCCCAGTGGCCAGCTCGGCGCATGGGGCTGGCGGGTGGCCGCGCCGCTGGTGCAGCGGGCCGTGGACGGCGCGCTGCGCACCATGGCCCGGCGGGTCGAGGAGGTGGCGAGGTGAGTGCCGAACCGGTGGTCGACGGGCTGGTGCGGTGTCCGTGGGCCGGCCAGTCAGCGGACTACGCGGCCTACCACGACCAGGAGTGGGGACGGAAGCTGCGTGGGATCCAGCCGCTTTTCGAGCGGCTCAGCCTGGAGGCGTTCCAGCCGGGGCTGTCCTGGATCACCATCTTGCGCAAGCGGGAGGCGTTCCGGTCGGCCTTCGCCGGCTTCGATCCGGCGGCGGTCGCCCGCTTCGGTGCCGCCGATGTGCAGCGGCTGCTGGCCGACGCCGGGATCGTGCGCAACCGGGCCAAGGTCGAGGCCACCATCGCCAACGCCCGCGCGGTGCTCGAGCTCGACGAGTCGCTGAGCGACCTGCTGTGGTCGTTCGCTCCCGCAGAGCCGGGACCGGCGCCGGCCAGCGGCGCCGACGTGCCTGCGGTCACAGCGGAGTCCACCGCGATGGCCAAGGAGCTGAAGCGGCGTGGGTTCCGGTTCGTGGGACCGACCACCGCCTACGCGCTCATGCAGGCCACCGGGATGGTCAACGACCACCTGGCCGACTGCTGGGTGCGCGACAGGGCCGGCCGAGGCGGTCAAGGCGGTCCGGGTCGGGGTCAGAACCGCCAGGCCACCCATCGGTAGGGCCCCATCACGATCCGTGGGCGGGCGGCCGGTGAGAGCCAGCGGACCAGCCAGCGGATGTCGCGCAGTGGGCCGGCCACGCAGCCCTCGGTGTAGCTGGTCTTCTGCACGTGCAGGAAGATGCCACCGCCCCGGGTGGTGTCGGCCGGCCGGCGTGCGACGTACTGCCGCCGCCGCCGCGACCAGTGCACCCCGGCAGGCAGGTTGAAGCCGATCACGACCGCGTAGGCGTACTGGCGCGGGTAGTGGCTCAGCCGCTCGCGGTAGTCGGGCCGCCAATGGGACGCGCGCGCCTGGAACGGCTGGTAGATGTTGTAGGTTGCCGGGTCCCGCGGCTCGTAGGGCCACACCTGCCTGCCGGCCACGTGCCGGTAGCGCAGCGCGGTGCCGGGGTCCGGCCGGTTCCCGAACGCGTACCGCAGCCGGAAGCTGCCGGCCGGGGTGGTGCCGGTGTTCTGCCGACGGTGTGCCGCCCGGGCCCACCCGTGCCATCCCAGGCGCACCCGCACCGGTCCGTGCACCAGCCGCCAGCCGCCACCTCGGCGTCGTCGCCACGCCCGCAGGGTGGCGCGGGTGCTGGTCCAGCCGGGGCTGGTCACCGTGACCAGCTGATGCACGCGGGGGGACACCGACAGCTCCGACGGCAGCGAGCCGGCGGCTGCCGCCGGGGCCGGTCCGGGCAGGACCCCGGCCACCAGGCCGGCCGCGAGCGCCACCGCGAGCCCAACCGTGAGAGTCATCAGGACGCCGAGTCGTCCTCGCACGGGCTACCTCCCTTCGAACGTGGGCCGCTCCTTGGCCACGAAGGAGGCCACGGCCCGCCGATGGTCGCTGGTGGCCCCCGTGCGGTTCATCATCTCGGCCTCGAAGGCCAGCGAGCTCTCCAGGTCGTGCCCGGCCGAGTGGGTCAGGGCCCTCCGCACCGCCCCGAACGCGCGGGTCGGACCCGCCGCCAGCCGCGCTGCCGTCGCCGCCACCTCCTCAACCATCTTGTCCGCGGGCACGACTGCGGTAGCCAAGCCGAGCGCCAGGGCCTCGTCGGCAGGCACGGTGCGCGGGAAGTACAGCAGCTCGACCGCCTTGGCCCGCCCGACCAGCCTCTGCAGCGTCCAAGAGGAGCCGGTGTCGCAGGAGAGCCCGATCCCGGTGAACGCCAGGTTGAACCCGGCGGAGTCGGCGAGGATCCGCAGGTCGCAGGCGAACGCCAGGCTGGCCCCCGCGCCGGCCGCCACACCGTTCAGGGCGGCCACGACCGGCTTGTCCATGGTGAGCAGCGCGGTGACGAGCGGGTTGTAGTGCTCGGGGACGGTGCGGAACAGCTCCTCCGAGCCGTTCTCGAGCAGCCCGACGTGTTCCTTGAGGTCCTGGCCGACGCAGAACGCCCGCCCCGTCCCGGTGAGCACGACACAGCGCACCGCGTCGTCGTCGGCCGCGGTCCCGACCGCCTCGAGAAGGGCCAGCTTGGTGGCCACGTCCAGGCTGTTCATCGCCTCGGGCCGGTCGAAGGTGATCGTGGCCACCTGGTCGGCGACGTCGTAGCGGACCGGATCCTTGCTGCTCATCGGCTCACTTCCCTCTCGGTGGGTCCCGGGGCGGCCCGGGACGGCGGGCACAGGCAGGCGTCGACGAACCGGGACGCTGCGGGCAGCAGCCGCGCCGACTCGGCGTCGAAGAAGTCCGCGGCGGCATGGCCCGGCCAGTCGGTGGGCAGCAGGTCGGCGGGCAGCCCCGGGTCGGTGAACAAGAACTTGCGCCACTCGTGCACCAGCAGCGACCGCACCGCGAAGGCCGCCTCGTCGGCGCAGCCGAGGGCAGGTGGGTGGGCGACCAGTGCGGCGGCGTCCTCGAGCCAGGTGGTGTACGCCGTGCCCAGCCTGTCCAGGCTCCAGGCCTCGGCGGCGCGCTGTCGAGGATCCTCGTCCCGCGCCTCGAAGCGGGCGAGCGCCGCGTTCTCGGCGGCGACCAGGGCAGCCACCTCGGCGGAGCCGAACGGGCTGATCCAGGTGCTGTCCGAGAGCGGGGCGTACCCCAAGAACGCCAGCCCGGAACGAAGCCGCTCGCGCACGGCGCGGTGCGGCACCGGGCCGAGCACCAGCAGGTCCCAGCTGCCGTCCCAGGACGGGGTGCTCGTGCGGTAGATCCGCGCGGCTGCGTCGTCGAGCCGCTGGCGGGCCCGCTCGGTCAGCGCGTAGCCCGGACCGCCGTCGACCCGGACCCGGGCCAGCCAGCCCTGGCGAACCATCCGGGAGATGGCCGTGCGCACCGCCGGCGCCGTGATCCCCAACGGGGCCAGGATCCGCACCAGTGCGGCCACCGGGGCCCGTCCGCCACGCGCACGCAGGTGGTCACCGTAGAGGTCGAACAGCGCGGACCGTGCGTGCATACCCCGGAGTCTGCCGCACCACGCCCCCCAGGTTGTGGTCAGGTTGCGCGGAATGTGCGCGATAATGGGTGCACCGGCCGTCGACACGGCGTCCGGTGAGCCAGCACAGCAGGTCACAGGGAAGAGGTGTGCGCATGGCGGCGATGAAGCCGCGGACGGGCGACGGTCCGCTCGAGGTCACCAAGGAGGGGCGCGGCATCGTCATGCGAGTCCCGCTCGAGGGCGGGGGCCGATTGGTCGTCGAGCTGAACGCCGAGGAGGCCGGCGCCCTCGGGGCCGCTCTCGACGAGGTGGTCGGCTGACGCGTCCGGCCGGCCCGCTCGGGACGGATCTCGCGTCTGGATAGGGTCGGGCCCGGACCATCGTCTCGCCGAGCCGCCGAAGGAGCGTCCGCCCGTGGGCCTAGCCGATCATCCCCGCCCGCCGCACATCACCTTGAGCGCGGACCCGCCCAGCGCGGTCCGTGACGCCGAGGTTGTCGCGGTCCCGGTGCTGGCCGACCCGGACGGTCCGGCACTGGGACCGGGTGCGGCCGAGCTGCTCGACCGGGTCCCACTCGACCCGTTCGCGTTGCTGGAGGTCGCGGGTGCCTCCGGCAAGGTCGGCGAGGTGGTCGCTGCTCCCGTGCTCGACGGCCCGGAGCCGCTGCGCCTGGTGCTGCTCGTCGGCGCCGGCCGGGGCACCGCGTCCGATCTCCGGCGGGCCGGCGCCGTGCTCGCGCGGCGTACCCGAGACGGGAGCACGGTGGCCACCTCGCTGGCCGCGCTGTCCGATGACGCAGGGCTCCGCGCGCTCGTCGAGGGCCTGGTGCTCGGGTCCTTCACCTTCCACCGCCGCTCCACCGGCCCGGCGACGCAGCCGGTGCGGCACGTCGTGCTCGCCGGTCTCGGCGACCCGGACGGCCGGCAGGCGGCCCTGCGTCGTGGTCTTGCTGTGGCGACCGCGGGTTGGCGGTCCCGGACCCTGGCTCTGGTGCCCTCCAACGAGAAGAATCCTCCCTGGCTGGCCGATCGGGCCCGCGAGGTCGCCGCCGAGGCGGGTCTGGCGGTCAAGGTCTGGGACGAGAAGGACCTCGCGCGGGAGGGCTTCGGTGGCATCCTCGGCGTCGGGCAGGGGTCGGCCACCCCGCCGCGACTGGTGCGGCTGGACTACACCCCGGCCAAGGCCGGCCGCCACACCCCGCACCTCGTGCTGGTGGGCAAGGGCATCACCTTCGACACAGGCGGGCTGTCCATCAAGCCGCGCGACGCGATGATGAACATGAAGCGGGACATGACCGGCGCCGGCGTGGTGCTCTCGGTGCTCGGTGCGCTCTCCGCCGTCGACTGCCCCGTCCGGGTGACCGGCCTGATGGCTTGCGCGGAGAACGCGGTGGGCGGCAACGCGATCCGCCCGGGAGACGTGCTGCGCCACTACGGCGGACGCACCACGGAGGTGGGCAACACCGACGCCGAGGGCCGGTTGGTGATGGCCGACGCGCTGGCTTACGCGGCCGCCGAGATCAAGCCGGACGCGCTCGTGGACGTCGCCACCCTGACCGGTGCGGTGAAGATCAGCCTGGGTCTGCGCACGGGTGGACTCTTCGCCAACGACGACGCCCTCGCCGCGACGATCCGGGCTGCCGGCGAGGCCGCCGGCGAGCCGCTGTGGCGGCTGCCGCTCGTGGAGGACTACGAGGACAAGCTGGAGTCGTCGGTCGCCGACTGCAACAACGCGCCCGGCAGCCCCGGTGCGGTGACCGCTGCCTTGTTCCTCCAGCACTTCACCGGGGGAGTGCCCTGGGCCCACCTGGACATCGCATCGGTGGGTGACTCCCCGGTCGACGCTTTCGAGCACACCCGCGGAGCCACCGGCTTCGGCGCCCGCGCCCTGCTGCACTGGTTGGAGCTGCGCGCGCCGCTGGCCGGGGTCGGCGGGTCCGGATCCTGAGAGGAGCTGAGATGCACGGACTGACGGTGCGCTGGTCGCTCACCGATGCCCCCGACGACATCGACCAGGCGCTGCGCGACTACGTGGAGAACACCTCGCACGCCGGCTTCACCGGCCGTGCGGGGCTGGCGTTCAAGACCTGGCGGATGCGCGCCGGCGAGTGGTTCGAGGGCTGCTACGTCTTCGACACAGCCGAGGCGCGCGAGCGGTTCCAGGAGGAGTTCGCCGCGCACGCGGCAGACTCTCCGGGCTCGAAGCTGGTCGGATCCGCGCCGGTGCTCATCGAGCCGTGCGAGGTGGTCGCGGTGGCCGAAGGCGCCGCAGGCTTCCGGGCACCGGCCCGCTGGAGCTGATCGGCCTGGGCTGACCGGATCGGCCTGACCGGCCTGACCGGCCTGGCCTGACCGGACTGGCCTGACCGGACTGGCCTGACCGGACTGGGCTGACCCGAACGGGCTGACGGCTGCAGCGGGTCAGGCGGGGCTCCACAGCTTCTTGGCCACCAGCAGCCCGTCCCCGACCGGCAGCAGCACCGGCAGCAGGGAGTCATGCTCGCGCACGGTCCGGCCGAGCTCGCGGACCGCGACGGTCTCCGCGTCCCTCTGGGCCGGGTCGGCGACCCGGTCGTGCCAGAGCGCGTTGTCGAAGGCGACGATGCCGCCCGGCTTCAACAGCCGCAGCGCCTCGGTCAGGTAGTCGGGGTACTCGGTCTTGTCGCCGTCGCAGAACACCAGGTCGTAGTGGCCGTCGGTGAGCCGGGGGAGCACATCCAGCGCCGCCCCGGGGATCAGCCGGGCCCGCTGCGGGGGGATCCCGGCCTCGGTGAAGGTCTGCTTGGCCAGTCGCTGGTGCTCGGCCTCGGTGTCCACGGTGGTCAAGATCCCGTCGGGGCGCATGCCGCGCAGCATCCACAGCCCGGACACCCCGGTGCCGGTGCCGATCTCCACCACGGCGCGTGCCTCGGTGACCGCGGCGAGGAACCGCAGCGCCGCACCGCCGCCGCTGCCGATCGGCACCACGCCCACCTCGGCCGCCCGGGCGCGGGCGGCCGCCATCACGTCGTCCTCGGCGACGAACTCCTCTGCGTAAGCCCAGCTGGCGGGCTTGAGTCCGGTGGCGATGATGGCCTCCTCTGGTCGAACGGCGGACACCGCTGTGGTCTGGGCCGGACTCTACCGGGAACCCGGGGGCGTTCTGTGCCGTTGTCTACCCGGAAGTGCCTCAGGTGGCTCTCAGCAGCGGCCTCTAGCGTGAGGAGGACAGCGCGGACAGCGCGCTAACCATGGCGACTATGGTGCGGCGACGGGGCAAGGAGCAGCCGATGAGCGAGTCCACCTGGCAGGCCCCGTCCTGGGAAGAGGTCGTGACCGAGCACTCCGCACGGGTCTACCGCCTCGCCTACCGGCTGACCGGCAACCCGCACGACGCGGAGGACCTCACCCAAGAGGTCTTCGTGCGGGTGTTCCGCTCGCTCTCGTCGTACACCCCAGGCACCTTCGAGGGCTGGCTGCACCGGATCACCACCAACCTGTTCTTGGACCAGGCCCGCCGCAAGTCCAAGATCCGCTTCGACTCCCTCGGCGAGGATGCCGAGACCCGGCTCCCGAGCCGGTCGGCCAGCCCCGACATGCAGCTCGTCGACGGGATGTTCGACGACGACGTCGAGGAGGCGCTCGCCGAGCTGCCACCGGACTTCCGCGCTGCCGTCGTGCTCTGCGACGTGGAAGGCCTCAGCTACGAGGAGATCGCCGACGTGCTCGGTCTCAAGCTGGGCACCGTCCGGTCCCGGATCCACCGCGGCCGGACCATGCTGCGTCGCGCGCTCGCGCACCGCGCACCCACGTCCGGCCGGGTGCGCTACTCGGGGCCTGCCAGGTTCCGGCTGGGTGAGGGCACCCCGTGAGACGGTTCCTCGGGGATCATCTGGCCCATCTCGGGTCCTCGGCCAGCGCGCTCGTGGACGGGCAGCTGGACGCGGACGCCACCGAACGGGCCTGGGCTCACGTGCTGCGCTGCTCGGACTGCCGACGGCTCGTCGAGCGCGAGACCTGGGTGAAGCGCCGGTTGGCGGGCATGGGTTGCAACGAGCCGTCCGCGCGGCTGCTGGACTCCCTCTACGAGCTCGCCCCGTCGTCGCGCCCGTCCTGGGAAGCCCTGGAGGCGTGGGCGGCCGTCGATGCGATCGAGCACCGCGCGCGGACGCGGCGCCGCGCCGGCATCGCGGTGGTCGGTGCCGGGTCGGTGTCGGCGGCGGTCTTCGGGATCGCGGCAATGTCCGGCGCGGTGCCGGGCGTGGGCACCGGTGTCGGCACCCCCGCGAGCTCGCTGACCCGTCCGGCCGCCCCGACCGCCGGGACGCAGACCCCGACGCCCGCCCAGGTCGCCCCGGTGGCCGTGGTGCGCGGCACGCTCCCCGGCTCGCACCCCGAGCGGGAGCCCTTCCCGCCGGGGAGCACGAGCCGGGTCGTGGACGTCACCCCCCGCTGACGGGGCAGCCGCGCGTCCGGGTGCCACGCCTCGCGCCGTCGCCGATCGCCTGCCTCGCGGTCCGGTCGCCCGCCTGCCTGGGCGGCGGACCGTCCGGGCGGATGCGTTCTGGCACCACAGAATGGGGCAAGATAGCGGGGTGAGCGAGTACGACGAGCCCGGCCGCCGGCCGGACGACGAGCCCGGTGCGGACGCGTCGTACCCCCAGCCCCCTGCACCGTCCTACCAGCCCTACCCGGCCGGCTACCTGACGCCCTCGCCATGGCCCCGCCCGCACAACCGGGTGCCCGGCTGGCTGTGGCCGGTGGTGGCGGCCACCGCGCTGCTCGTCGGAGCGGTCGGTGGCGTGCTGGCCGGCGTGGCGGTGTCGACCACCATGGACGGTGGCTCCGGACCGATCATGATCGGCACCGGACACGGCGTGGCCGCCCCCCTCGACCCGAACAACCGCAGCGTGGCCGCAGTGGCGCACAAGCTGCTGCCCAGCACGGTGCAGGTGCTCGCCAAGGGCGGCGCCAACGGAAACCAGCGCGGCGGTGCCACCGGCTCCGGCTTCGTCATCGACGGCCAGGGCCACGTGATCACCAACAACCACGTGGTGTCCGACGCGCTCGGGCCCGGTCAGGTCACGGTCGTCGACTACAACGGCCACACCCATCCGGCCCGGATCGTGGGCCGCAGCGCCGTCTACGACATCGCGGTGCTCGACGTCGACGGCGGACAAGGTCTCCCGCCGGCGCCGCTGGGCTCGTCGAAGTCCATGCACGTGGGGGAGACCGTGGTCGCCATCGGGTCGCCGCTCGGGCTGAGCAGCACGGTCACCTCCGGCATCGTGAGCGCCCTGGACCGTCCGGTCACCACCAGCGAGGCACACCAGTCGTCCTACATCGACGCGGTGCAGACCGACGCGGCGATCAACCCCGGCAACTCCGGTGGCCCGCTGGTCAACCTGCGCGGCGAGGTGATCGGCGTCAACTCCGCGATCGCCACGACCGGCCCCACGTTCGGCGGCCAGGCCGGCAACATCGGGGTCGGCTTCGCGATCCCGATGGAACAGGTGGAGATCACCGCCGCTCAGATCCTGCGCACCGGGCACGCCAGGTACCCGGTCATCGGCGCGACCGTCCAGGTCAACGGGCCCGGCCACGGCGCCAAGGTGGTGTCCGTGCCGACGGGGTCGCCGGCGCGGGACGCCGGGCTGCGCAAGGGTGACGTGGTGGTAGCCGTCGACGGCACCAGCGTCGACGACGGGATCGGCCTGATCGTGGCCATCCGGGCCCACCAGCCTGGGGACGTGGTGACGCTGACGGTGCGCCGCGGCGGATCCGAGCACCAGGTGCGGATCCGGCTCGCCGCCAAGGTCGGCTGACGGCCGGTCCGGGCGGCGGCTGGAGCGCCCCCCGGAACGAGGGAGCCGGAACGCGGGGACCGGAACGAGGGGGCCTCGCGACGGCCGTCGGCTACGTCGCGTCGCTGTCGTACGGCGGACGCTCCCCGTCGGCCAGCGGCCGGGGAGCCCCGTTCGGGGTCTGGTGCTGGGCGCCGTTCTGGGTCCCGTTCTGGGCGCCGTTCTGGGTCCCGTTCCGGGCCTGGCCGTTGCCGGCAGGGGCCGCGGGGGTGCCGTCCTCGTTCCAGGCCTCCAGGATGTGCCGGCGAACGGCCTGCCGCGGGTCGAGGTCGGTGATCTCGAAGTTGGCGAACTCGGGTCCGAGCTCCTTGCGGATGTCGTCGCGGGCGGACTGGCTGAACTGCTTGAGCTGGCGGACCAGCCGCCCGGCCTGCCGGGCGAGCTCCGGGAGCTTGTCGGGGCCGAAGACCACCACGGCGACCACGAAGATCACCGCGAGCTCGGGCAGTCCGATACCGAACACGACTCGATCATCTCTCCTGTTATCTGCTCACCGGCATGCTACCGGCCGGCGGGCGTGAGCCCGAGGTGCATGCCGGCCAGACCGCGCCCGCGACCGGACAGGTTGGCGGCCACTTCGTTGAGCGCCGCGCCGGCGGGGGAGTCCGGGGCCGCGGTGACGACCGGCGTACCCGCGTCGCCACCCTCCCGGAGCCCGAGGTCCAGCGGGATCTCGCCGATCACCGGTACGTCGTACCCGAACCGGCTCGACAACGTGGCTGCCACCCGGCGGCCGCCGCCGGCGCCGAAGACCTCCAGCCGGTGGGCCGGGCCCCCGGACTCAGCACAGTGCGGGCAGGCCAAATAGCTCATGTTCTCCACCACGCCGATCACCCGCTGGTGCATCATCGAGGCCATCGTGCCGGCGCGCTCGGCCACCTCGGCGGCCGCCTCCTGCGGAGTGGTCACCACGATCACCTCCGCGTTCGGCAGGTGCTGGCCCAGCGAGATCGCGATGTCGCCGGTGCCGGGCGGCAGGTCCAGGAACAGCGCGTCCAGGTCGCCCCAGTAGACGTCGGACAGCATCTGCACCAGTGCCCGGTCCAGCATCGGGCCGCGCCAGGCGACCACCTGGTCGCGCCGCGGCTTGAGCATCCCGATGCTGATCACCGAAAGGCTGCCCGCGTCCTGCGCCTCGTTCAGCGAGGACGCCGGCACCGGCATGATCATGTCCTGCACCTGGGTGGGACGGGTATCACCGAGGCCGAGCATCGCCGGCACCGAGTGGCCGTACACGTCGGCGTCGACGATACCCACCTTGAGGCCCTGCTTGGCCATCGCGAGCGCGAGGTTCACCGTCACCGAGGACTTGCCCACCCCGCCCTTGCCGCTGGCCACCGCGTAGACCTTGGTCAGCGAGTCAGGACGCGAGAACGGGATCTCCCGCTGGGTCTGGCCGCCGCGTAGCGACTGCTGCAGCCCGGCGCGCTGCTCAGCGGTCATCACGCCCAGCTCCAGCTGCACCGAGGAGACACCGGGCACCTTCTGGACGGCCGCGGTCACGTCCCGGTTGATGGTGTCCTTCAACGGGCAGCCGGCCACCGTGAGCAGCACCTTGACCGAGACCACGCCGTCGGCGTCCACGTCGACGGACTCCACCATCCCGAGGTCGGTGATCGGGCGGCGGATCTCAGGATCGTTGACGGTGGCCAGGGCGGCCTGGATCTGCTCGAGGGTCGGGCTGGTCATGTCCCAACCCTACGTCGGCGTCCCGGACCGGGTGCCGGCGGCGGCCATCCCGGGTCGCGGCTGGGTGGGTCAGACGTGCTCGGAGACCAGCATCGCGCGGGTGTCCGGTGCGAGTGCCTCGAAGACGTGTGCCACGTCGCCGGGATAGGCCACGTAGTCGCCGGGGGCCAGCTCGACCGGCTCGTCGGCGACCCCGACGAGGGCCCGGCCCGCGCCGAGCACCACGTGCTCGACCACGCCGGGCATGTGCGGGTCGGACTCCCGGGCCGCGCCGGGCTGCACCGACAGCAGGTACAGGTCACGCCTCGCGTGCGGCGGACAGGACGCCAACAGGGTCGCTACGTAGTCCGAGCGCTCGGAGGTGATCCCGGGCCCCTCGCCGGCGCGGATCACCTGCACCTGCGAGGGGGGCGGGTCGACCAGGCGCGAGAAGGGCACCTCCAGCGCCACGCTGAGCGCCCACAGCGTCTCCACGCTCGGGTTCCCGGACCCGGCCTCGAGCTGGGACAGCGTGGACTTGGCGATCCCGGCCCGACGGGCCAGCTCTGCCAGCGACCGCCCGGTGCGGCGCCGCTCGGCCTGCAAGGACGCGGCGATCACCCCCAGCGGGGCACCGCCGGAGGAGGCTCGGTTCGGGGCCAACGTTCGCTCCATCGGTCGATTCGTTCGTTTTGACGAACACTCACGCTCGAGTGAAGTATAGGTGGCGATGCGTTCGATATGGCGAACCCTGCAGGGGCGGCTGGGTCCCGAGCTGGCGCGCGACGTCGCGCTGGTGTGTCTGGCCGACGGGCTGGTCGGCCTGTCCTTCGGCGCGATCACCGTCGGGGCCGGGCTCCCGATGTGGCTGCCGATGCTGATGTCGGTGGTGGTCTTCGCCGGCGCCGCCCAGTTCCTGTTCGTGGGCATCCTCGCCGCGGGCGGCAACCCGGTCGCGGCCGTAGCGGCCGGGCTGCTGGTCAACGCCCGCCACCTGCCGTTCGGGTTCGCGGTCGCCGACCTGCTGTCCGGCGGCCGGCGTCGCTGGCTGGTCGGCAGCCACCTGATGATCGACGAGTCGGTGGCCTTCGCGCTCGCTCAGCGCGGCACCGGCCGGTCCCGGGCCGCGTTCTGGTCCTGCGGGGCCGCGCTGTTCGTGTGCTGGAACCTCGGTGTCGTGCTCGGTGCCTTCGGGGGCGCCGCGATCACGAACACCGACGCGTTCGGCCTCGACGCCGCCTTCCCGGCGGTCCTGCTCGCCCTGGTGCTGCCTTCCCTGCGGGAGAGGTCCACCCGGACCGCGGCCCTCCTCGGAGCCGCGATCGCCCTGCTCACCGCACCGTTCCTGGCCCCCGGACTCCCGGTCCTGCTCGCTCTGGCCGGCCTGCTCGTGCTGGGCAGGTTCCGATGAGCGCGCTCAGCCTGGTGGTCGCCACCGTGGTGCTCGGGGCGGGCACCTACGCGTTCCGGTGCGCCGGCCCGCTGCTGCGCAGCCGGGTCACCCTGCCCGCGGAGCTGGAGCGGCTGATGGCGGTGGCCGCGGTCGTGCTGCTCACCGCCCTGGTGGCGACCGCGACGCTGTTGGACGGGCACGGCTTCGCCGGCTTCGCCCGGCTGGTGGGCGTGGCGGTCGGGGGCGTGCTGGCCTGGCGGCGGGCGCCGTTCGTGGTCGTCGTGGTGGCCGCGGCAGTCACGACGGCGGTGCTCCGGCTGCTGGGCGTGCCCTGAGGAGCTAGCCGGCCTCTTCCTCGGCCGGCTCCTCCTCGCGGCGCTGCTCCTCGAGCTCGTTGAGCAGCGCGCGCAGCTCGGAGCGCACGTAGTCACGTGTGGCGACCTCACCGAGTGCCATCCGCAGCGAGGCCATCTCCCGAGCCAGGAACTCCATGTCTGCGTGCGCCCGGGTGTTGGCCTGGCGGTCCTGCTCGGTCACCACCCGGTCCCGGTCCTCCTGCCGGTTCTGCGCGAGCAGGATCAGCGGGGCGGCGTAGGACGCCTGCAGGCTGAGCATCAGGGTGAGGAAGATGAACGGGAAGGCGTCGAACCGGTCTGCCGTCGGCGCCAGCCAGTTCCACACCAGCCAGATCCCGACGAACAGCGTCATGTAGATCAGGAACCGGGCGGTGCCCATGAACCGGGCGAACCTCTCGGCGAACCGGCCGAAGACCTCGGGGTCGTACTGCGGCCGGCGGATCAGCCGTCGCCGGGTCTCGCGGGGCACGTCGAGGCGACCTCCCCGCTCGGGGCGGGTCTCGTCCTGACGGAGCCGGGGCCTATCCACGACGGCCTCCCGGGCCACCCGCGCCGAGCGCACTGCTGTCGATGCGCGCCGGGGTCTCGCGCCAGTTCTCCGGCAGCAGGTGGTCGAGCAGATCGTCGACGGCCACCGCACCGAGCAGCCGGTTGTCCTCGTCGACCACCGGCGCCGCGACCAGGTTGTATGTGGCCAGGTGCCGGGCCACCTCCTCCAGGGTCGCGGTCGGCGGCAGCGCCTCCAGGTCGGAGTCCAGGACGTGGCCGACCAGCGTGGACGGCGGTTCGCGCAGCAGCCGCTGGATGTGAGCCACGCCGATCAGCCGGCCGGTCGGCACGTCCAGCGGCGGCCGTACGACGTACACCAGCGCCGCCAGGGAGGGGGTCAGCTCGGCGTTGCGCACATGGGCCAGCGCGTCGGCGACGGTGGCGTCCGGTGGGAGGATGACCGGCTCGGGAGTCATCATCCCGCCGGCGGTGCGCTCCTCGTACGACATCAGCCGGCGCACGTCCTCCGCCTCGTCCGGCTCCATCATGCTCAGCAGCCGCTCGGCGGTCTCCTTGGGCAGGTCCGCGATCAGGTCCGCGGCGTCGTCGGGCGACATCTCCTCGAGCACGTCGGCGGCCCGCTCGTTGTCCAGGTTGCCCAGGATCTCGACCTGGTCCTCCTCGGGCAGCTCCTCGAGCACGTCGGCGAGCCGTTCGTCGTCCAGCGCCGCCGCGATCTCGCTGCGTCGCTTGGCCGGCAGGTCGTGGATGACGCTGGCCAGGTCGGCGGGCCGCATCTCCTCCAGCGCGGCCAGCAGGTGGGTGGCGCCCTGCCGCTCGTTGGGCAGCAGCAGCCCATCGACCTCGTTCCACTCCACGACGTGCGTCTGGCCGCGCCGCCCGAACCGTTTGGAGCCCTCCTGCAACGCAACCCGGGACAGCAGCCAGTCCCGGTTGCTGGCCTGCTCCATCGCCACGTCGTACACCGTGCCGCGCACCTCGGTGCCGCGCACGCTGACCTCCCGGTCGAGCATCTGTCCGAACAGCAGTGTCTCGGTGGAGCGCTGCTCGAAGCGCCGCATGTTCACCAGACCGGTGGTGATCACCTGACCGCTGTCCACGTGCGTCACCCGGGTCATCGGCACGAAGATCGACCGGCGCCCGAACACCTCGACCACCAGGCCCAGCACGCGCGGCTGCTGGTTCGCGGTGCGCAGGGCCACCACCAGGTCACGCACCTTGCCCACCTGGTCGCCGGCGGGGTCGAACACCGGCAGGCCGGCCAGGCGGGCTGCGTAGATGCGGTTGGTGGTCGTGGTCACGACTGAGAGGTTACTGGGTGTGCGCCCTGCAGCCGGGGCACATCGACCTCACACCCGCGCCGGTTCGGTGCGCCGGTCTGCGAGCATGGCCAGCATGGTGCTGAGCTTCGATGTGGTCGACGTGTTCACCGACCGGCCGTTCGCCGGGAACCAGCTCGCGGTGGTGCACGGCGCCGCCTCACTCTCCTCGGAGGACTGCCTGGCCATCACCCGGGAGTTCAACTTCTCCGAGAGCATCTTCCCCGGTGCGGTTGACCCGGCGACGGCGGAGTACACCGCCCGCATCTTCACCCCTGCCGGCGAGGTCCCGTTCGCCGGCCACCCCACCCTGGGCGTTGCCTGGTCGCTGCGGTCGCGGGGCTTGATCGTGACACCGACGGCGGTGCAGGTGTGCGGTGCGGGCCGGATCCCGGTCCGGTTCGGCGACAGCCCCGGTGGGGACGGCTCCGGGGACCCGGACCGGGTGGAGCTGTCCGCGACCCCACGGGACCTGGTCGGTCCGCTCCACGAGGCGCTCGTCGCCTCGGTGCTCGCCGACCTCGGGTTGGCTGCCGACGATCTGGCGGGGCCCGCGTTCGCCGCCGGGTGCGGGCTGAGCTTCTTGTTCCTGCCGGTGGCAGAGGACGCGGTGCCGCGGGCCGTGCCGTCGACCCGGCCGCTGCGGGAGTACGCCGCGCGGGTCCGACGGTCCGGGGACCTCACCGATCCCTTGGAGGGCATCGACCTGTTCTCGGTGAGCGGCCACCCGCCGGACCTGACGGTGCACTCGCGGGTGTTCGTGCCGGGCCTGCTGGTCGCCGAGGACCCGGCCACCGGGTCGGCCGCGGTGGGTCTCGGGGTCGGGCTGGCTGCCGCCGGCCTGCTCCCGGAAGGCGGCCGGCTGGACATCACCCAGGGCGTGGAGATGGGGCGGCCGTCCCGGTTGCACGCGCGGGTCGAGGTCGACGGCTCGGGCAGCGCGTCGCGGTGCTTCGTGGAGGGTCGGGTCTGCCCGGTGATGCGAGGCGAGCTGAGCCCGCCCTGACGGTCGCGTCGGTCCCCGGCTCAGCTGAGGTCGGGGCGGCGGGTGCCGCGTCGGTGCAGCACCCGGGGGAGTCGACCCCGGGTGGTGGCCGGGGTCGGCTGGGGGGCGGCCAGATGAGCCTCGGCGCTGAGCGTCCCGGGCCGCTCCACGACCTCCGCGGTCGGGGCGATCCGGGTGACCACGCTGTGCCGTGCCCACTGCTCGGGTGCGTGGGCCGGGTCGGCCAGGTTCAGCCGGCCGGTCACGAGCGCCGCGGTCACCGGCTCCCACAGCTCGTCCTCGGGTCGCACCACGGAAACCGCTCCGACCCAGGTCAGCAGCCGCCCCCCGTGGTCCTTGCTGCGCATGGTCACCTCTGTCCGGGCCGCGTGCTCGATCCCCGGAAGCGGCTGCTCGGCGCCTCCGGAGACGACGAACAGGGCGTCGGACACCCAGGCGTGCCAGGCCGGGTGCGTCGCCCCGTCGTACCTCAGCCAGCACACGCCGGTCTTCTTGGCGAGCTCCGCGATCAGCGCGAGCGAAGGCACCGTCTCGTCGGCGGAGCCGTCCGGGCGCGGCGGAGTCACGGTGTCGAGCGTGCCACAAGGAACGCGGGGCCGGGAACCGCGGCGGGTGACCAACCGCACGTCTCGGCGCTCTCCACCTTCCGCCGTTGCGGCGGTACGCTCCGACAATCTCGACATGCCGATGCACCGCACGAACCACCACAGGAAGGCTCGCTACATGCCCGAGATGCCCGCCACCCGGCCCTCCGAGCTGAGGTCCCGCCGCTCCTGCCACGCGGTGCCCGGCTCCAACCCCCGGTTCCTGGAGAAGGCGCAGGGGCTGGCCGCCGACCAGGTCTTCTTGGACCTCGAGGACTCTGTGGCCCCGATCGCGAAGGAGAGCGCCCGCAAGAACATCGTCGACGTGCTCAACAGCGGCGACTGGTCGGGCAAGGTGCGCACCGTGCGGGTCAACGACTGGACCACCCAGTGGACCTACCGGGACGTCATCGAGGTGGTCGAGGGGGCAGGCGCCAACCTCGACTGCATCATGCTGCCCAAGGTGCAGACCCCCGAGCAGGTCGCGACCCTGGACACGCTGCTCACCCAGATCGAGACCACGATGGGTTACGAGGTCGGCCGGATCGGCATCGAGGCGCAGATCGAGAACGCGCTCGGGCTGATCAACGTGGACGCGATCGCCTCGGCCTCCTCGCGGGTGGAGACGATCATCTTCGGCCCGGCCGACTTCATGGCCTCCATCAACATGAAGAGCCTGGTGGTCGGGGAGCAGCCGCCGGGCTACGACGTGGGCGACGCCTACCACTACATCCTGATGCGGATCCTGATGGCTGCTCGCGCCCACGACCTGCAGGCCATCGACGGCCCGTACCTGCAGATCCGCGACATCGACGGCTTCCGCCGGGTGGCCGGCCGGTCGGCCGCGCTCGGCTTCGACGGCAAGTGGACGCTGCACCCGGACCAGATCGCCGCAGCGAACGAGGTGTACTCCCCGCACCAGGACGACTACGACCACGCGGAGAACATCCTCGACGCCTACGAGTACTACACCTCCGAGCGCGGTGGGGCGACCGGTGCGGTCATGCTGGGGGACGAGATGATCGACGAGGCGTCGCGCAAGATGGCGCTGGTGATCTCGGCCAAGGGCCGGGCGGCCGGGATGAGGCGCACCGACGTGTGGACGGCTCCGGAGAGCTGACCGGCGCGGTCCGGCCCTGCCGGAACGGAGAGGATGGGCGCCGGTGAACGGAGGCATGGGTGGCTGAGCGCGTGGTGCTGCACGTCGGGGCGATGAAGTCCGGGACCAGCTACATCCAGGCCCGGCTGCTGGCCAACCAGGACGTGCTGGGCGAGCAGGGGATCCTCTATCCCGGGAAGACCTGGCGGGACCAGGTGCTGGCCGTCAACGACGTCCTCGGCTCGGACCGTGCTGGCCCGGTCCCGTCCGACGGCAAGTGGCAGTGGCTGCTGGAGCGGACCTCGGAGTGGGACGGCACCGTGGTGGTGTCCATGGAGTTCCTCGGTCCGGCTGCGCCGGCGAAGATCCGCAAGATCGTGGACAGCTTCGACGGCGCCGAGGTGCACGCGGTGATGAGCGTGCGCGACCTGAACCGCAACATCCCCGCGATGTGGCAGGAGACGGTGCAGAACTACCACCCGTGGACCTGGCCCGAGCACCTGCGCGGGGTGCGGGCCCGCCCCGGGCTGCGCAACGCACCCGGCCGCAACTTCTGGCGCCAGCAGGACACGGTCAGGATCGCCCGCAACTGGAGCGACGTCGTGGGCAAGGAGCGCTTCACCATCGTCACCGTGCCCCACCCGGGGGCCGACGCCGAGGTGCTCTGGGAGAGGTTCAGCGAGGCCGTCGGCGTCGACGCCGCATCGTGCTCTCCGGTCCCTCGCAGCAACGAGGCGCTGGGAGTGGCCTCCGCGCTGGTGATGCGCCGGCTCAACGTGGTGCTCAAGGAGCGGGACCTGCCCTGGAAGCACTACACCAGCCTCGTGAAGATGGGGCTGGCCAAGCACGGGCTGGCCGACCGCCGCGGCCAGGAGGCCTCGATCGGCTTCGACGTGCCCCGCTGGGTGAAGAAGCGCTCCACGCAGATGATCAAGCAGCTCGACGCCCTAGGAGTGCAGGTGGTCGGTGACCTCGCCGACCTCGAGCCGGTCGCCGTTCCCGGCGTCGACCCGAACCGGGTCCCCGAGCGCGACCAGCTCGACGCTGCGGTGGCCGGGCTCGGAGACCTGGTCGGCCTGTGGGCCAAGGACCGAGACAAGAACGCCAAGAAACAGGGCCAGTGAGCCCCAGGGAAGGACACCGAGATGGCGCGGCTGTGTGAGACCGAGGGGCTGACCGACGTTCAGACCGAGATCCTCAAGACGGTGCGCAGCTTCGTGGACGACAAGATCCTGCCCGTCGCCACGGACCTGGAGCACAAGGACGAGTACCCCACCGAGATCGTGGAGGGGATGAAGGAGCTCGGGCTGTTCGGGCTGACCATTCCCGAGGAGTACGGCGGGCTGGGCGAGTCGCTGCTGACCTACGCGCTGGTCGTGGAGGAGATCGCCCGGGGCTGGATGAGCGTGTCGGGCATCGTGAACACGCACTTCATCGTGGCGTACATGCTGATCCAGCACGGCACCGAGGAGCAGAAGCAGCGCTACCTGCCGAGGATGGCCGCCGGTGAGCTGACGGGCGCGTTCTCGATGTCGGAGCCGGGCTGCGGCTCGGACGTGTCCGCGATCCGCACCAAGGCCGTCCGCAAGGGCGACTCCTTCGTGGTGGACGGGCAGAAGATGTGGCTGACCAACGGTGGTTCCTCGACGCTGGTCGCTGTGCTGGTGAAGACCGACGAGGGCGCGGACTCGGTCTACAAGAACATGACCACGTTCCTGGTGGAGAAGCCGGCCGGCTTCGGGGAGGTCGCTGCCGGGCTGACCGTGCCCGGCAAGATCGAGAAGATGGGCTACAAGGGCGTCGACACCACCGAGCTGGTCTTCGACGGCTACGAGATCGGCGCCGACCAGGTCCTCGGCGGACAGCCGGGCCGCGGTTTCTACCAGATGATGGACGGCGTCGAGGTCGGCCGCGTGAACGTGGCCGCTCGGGGCTGCGGGGTCGCGCTGCGGGCCTTCGAGCTCGGCATCGACTACTCCCAGCAGCGGGAGACCTTCGGCAAGAAGATCGCCGACCACCAGGCGGTGCTGTTCCGGATCGCCGAGATGGGCAGCAAGGTGGAGGCCGCGCACCAGATGATGGTGCGCGCGGCGCGCAAGAAGGACTCCGGCCAACGCAACGACCTCGAGGCGGGCATGGCCAAGTACCTTGCCTCGGAGTACTGCGCGCAGGTGGTCGAGGACTCCTTCCGGATCCACGGCGGCTACGGGTTCTCCAAGGAGTACGAGATCGAGCGGCTGTACCGTGAGGCACCGATGCTGCTCATCGGGGAGGGCACCGCCGACATCCAGCGCATGATCATCGGCCGTCGCCTGCTCGAGGACTACCGACGCTGACCCGGGGGACGGATGAGCCAGTCCCGGGCCGGATTGCCCCGATCGGCCGATGTAGGGGAGCATGACCGAATGGCCACGGCGAAGCGACCTGTCTACCTCCACGTGGGATCCCGCAAGTCGGGCACCTCGTTCGTCCAGGAGTCCTTCCTGGAGTCGCGCGGAGCGCTGGCCAAGCAGGGCTTGGGCGTGCCGCTCGGCGCTCGCGTCCGCCACATGCAGATGGTCCTCAACCCCCTGCTCGCCGCGGACCCGGCCGATCCGCACCACGCCGACACCCGCGCTGCCCTGCGGGACGTCACCAGGCGGCTGCAGCAGGCCAAGCAGCCCCGGCTGCTCCTGACGATCGAGGACCTCGCCGAGCTCGAGACCTGGCGGGCCGAGCTGTTGCTCGAGGCGCTCGCGGACTTCGACGTGCACCTGCTGATCTCGGCGCGGCACTGGGCGAAGCAGATTCCCTCGGAGTGGCAGCAGTGCGTCAAGGAGCGGCTCACCACCCCCTACCAGGACTACGTGCGCGGCATCCGCGACAGGGACGGCGCCCCGCACACCAAGCAGTTCATCGCCCGCCAGCACGTGCCGGACATCGCGGCCCGGTGGGGGCGGACGCTCGACCCCGACCACGTGCACGTGATCGCCGTACCCCCGTCCTCGGACGACCCGGATGCGCTGCTGAAGCTGTTCGGCGAGGTGCTGGGAGTGGACCCGTCCGCGCTCACGGCACCGCCCCGGGCCCGCAACCTCTCCCTCGGCTACCAGCAGGCCGAGACGCTGCGGCGGCTCAACGTGGCGCTCGGGGACAGGCTGCAGGACTTCTACACCCAGTACCGACTGGCGGTGCGGCGGGACGTCGGCCGCGGCATCCTGCTGCGTCAGAGCGGCGACCGCGTCCGGCTTCCCGAGGAGCTCGTGCCGTGGTGCGTGGAGGAGTCGGCCGCCCAGGTCAAGGAGGTCACCGAGCGCGGCTACCACATGGTCGGTCAGCCCGAGCACCTGCTGTTCGACGGCAAGCAGGGCGAGCCGGCGTTCCGCGAGGTGACCGAGGAGGAGGTCGCCGACACCGCGGTCCAGGCGCTGGCCAGCCTCGCCGTCCGGCGCTATCACGACATGTACTCCCCGGAGGCGCAGGCCCGTCGAGCCCCCGATCCAGCGCCGGCCGGGAGACTCACCCCGATGAGGTTGGCGCGCGGCGCCGCCCGGCGGGCCCGCGATCTCGCCAGGTCCAAGGTCCTGCGGACGACGCGCTGAGGTCCTCGAGGTGAGCGCACGCGTCGTCCTGCACATCGGTGCTCCCAAGTCGGGGACGACCTTCCTGCAGTCGGTGATCTGGGGCAGCAAGAAGCAGATGGAGCGTCACGGCGTCCTGGTCCCCGGACGCCGCCGTTTCGACCACACCCGGGCCGCGGGCGCGGTGTGCAGCGACCGGCCGGCCACGGTGCGTCCCAACAGCCGGTACGCGCTGTGGGACGGCATCGTCGCCCAGGCCAAGGCCGCCGGCGGCACGGTGCTGGTCAGCGACGAGTGGTTCGTCTCGGCGACCGCGGAGCAGGCCCAGCGAGCTCTTGCCGATCTCGCCGGCTGCGAGGTGCACGTGGTGTTCACCTCCCGCGACTTCGTCCGGCAGGTGCCGGCCGCCTGGCAGGAGGAGCTCAAGCTCGGCAACGCCTGCACGCTGGAGGAGTTCGTCGGGCGGCTCGACCGGCCGGGCAAGTGGAGCTGGGGGACCCTCGACGCGGCCGTGGTGCTGCCCCGCTGGGCCGCAACGCTGCCGCCCGAACGCGTGCACGTGGTGACCGTGCCGCCCTCCGGGGCGCCGCACGACCTGCTGTGGCAGCGCTTCGCCGCCGCTGCGGGCTTCGACGCGGCGGCGGGCAACACTGACGTCACCGAGGCGAATGAGTCCCTCGGCGTGGAGGCGGCCCGCTTCCTGCAGGAGGTCGGTCCGGCCCTGAGGGAGGCCATCGACGCCGACAACACGCACTGGACCGAGCAGTACCGCTGGCTGCGGCGCTACATCGGCCACGAGGTGCTGGTTCCGCTCGGCGGCAGCCGGATAGGCCTCGACCAGGGCACCGTCGACAACCTGCGCGAGCGCACCGCCGCGTCCAACAGGGTGGTGGCCGACAGCGGTTGGGACCTCCGGGGAGACCTCGCTGACCTCAGCGCGGCGCGCACGGACGGGTCGGCGCGCACCCCGGGATCGGTGACCGCCGAGGAGATGCTGGCGGTCGCCGTGCAGGCGCTTCCGCAGGTGCTGCGGCGCCTGCAGGCCGAGACCAGGCGGGCAGAGCAGCTCGCGGAGCAGGGGGACGGCCGGGAGACCCCGCCGGCGGCCGCGGTCCGGCGCCGGGCCGGGCGGCTCGCCCGTCGGCTGCGTCCGGGTCGCTGAGTCGCGCGGTTAGGATCCCACCATGTCTGCGCAGCAGCGCCTCACGTCGGCCGTCGCCGCGCTCGCCCGCGGAGCCCGGCGGAGCGGGCGACCCTCGACGCAGCGGGTCTGTTTCCTCGCGGTGACCATCGACGGTGTGGCGGGCGTGCCGCGCACGGTCCTCACTCTCGCGGCGGCCCTGGCCGACCGGCACGAGGTCGAGATCATCAGCGTCTACCGGAGGCGGGACCAGCCCAACTACCCCGTCGACCCGCGGGTGAAGGTCACCTACCTGTACGACCAGCGCCTCCCCGGCAGCGAGCAGGGCTGGATCAGAGCACGCCGCGACGATCGGGCCTCCCGGGTCACCAGGCGGCTGGACCGCCGGCCCTCGGCGTTCCTGACGTCCGAGAAGGAGCTGTCCGCGCTCACCGACTCGTTGCTGGTCCGTCACCTGCCCCGCCTGCCGCCCGGAGTGCTCATCTCCGTACGGCCCGCGCTGCACGCCGCCGTGGCGGCGCTGGCTCCGCCGCAGCTGGTCACCATCGCCCAGGACCACCTCAACTTCCCGATCCGCATGCGCAACCCGGAGGTGTCCGGGCTGATGAGGACCGTCACCCAGCGGCTGGACTGCCTGGCCGCGCTGACCATGGCCGACGCGGTCGACTACAGCCGCGAGTTCCCCGAGGCGCGGGCACTGATCACCTCGATCCCGAACGCCGCCTCGTGGCCGCCGGTGGACACCCCGCCGCCGCTCGACCGCAAGGTGGTGATCGCAGGCGGCCGCCTGGAACGGCGCAAGGGGTTCCACCGGTTGATCGAGGCCTACGCGCCGGTGGCGCGGCGCCACCCAGACTGGCAGCTGCACATCTACGGCAAGGGGCCGGAGGAGCAGAACCTGGCCGCCCTCGCCGAGCAGCTCGGCATCAGCGACCAGGTCGCGCTCAAGGGCTTCGCGCCCGACTTCCAGGCAGTCCTGTCCGACGCCTCGGTGTACGCCATGGCCTCGCTGTACGAAGGTTTCCCGATGGTGCTCCTCGAAGCGATGAGCCGAGGGCTGCCGCTGGTCAGCTACGACTGCCCCCGCGGGCCCGGCGAGATCATCGACGACGGGCGGAACGGCCGGCTGGTGCCGGACGACGACCGGGAGGCGCTGAGCGCGGCGCTGCTGCAGCTGGTGGAGGACGACGAGCTGCGCCAGCGCATGGGACGCGCCGCGCTCGACGACGTGGCGAAGTACAGCATCGATGCCGTGACCCGGCAGTGGGAGGTGTTGTTCGAGGAGCTGCTGGGACGGCGCGATGGCTGAGGTCAACCGGTTGGTGAGCCACTTCCGGCGCCAGGCGGAGGCGTGCCTGCAGCTCGGCTCGCCGATGTACGGCGACCTCCTCGGCCGATGCTCCCGGGACATCGAGGCCCGCGGCGTCACCGCTGCGGTGCTGGCCGGTCACGAGAGCGACCCGGGCCCGTCCGCGCTGGCGCTCCGGCTCGCCGGCAGCGTGCACCGTCTCGTGCTGGAGGGACGGGCCGGCGAGCTCGCGTCGTACTACCCGAGCGTGGGAGGCAGCTGGGAGCCGGAGAAGGGCTGGCGCGCGTTCGAGTCCCTGCTGCGCGGGGCGCCGGAACAGGTGCGCGAGTGGCTGGACCGGCCCCCGCAGACCAACGAGGTGGGCCGCGCCGGAGCGTTGTACGGCGGGCTGCTGCACGTCCCGGCGCCGGCCCGGCTGCCGGTGCGGCTGATGGAGATCGGCTCCTCCGCCGGTCTGAACCTGCGGGCGGACCGGTTCGCCTACACCGACGAACGTGGCCGCATGTGGGGCGACCCGAGCAGCCCGCTGGTGCTGGACGGCGCCTGGCGGGGGCGCGCGCTGACGCCGTGGCCACGGCTGCGGATCGTCGAACGCCTCGGCAGCGACGTGAAGCCGGTGGACGTGACCAGCGACGAGGGCAGGCTGGTGCTCACCGCCTACGTGTGGCCCGACCAGGCCGCCCGGCTCGCCCGGCTACGGGCCGGGTTCCAGGTAGCGGAGCAGTGCCCGGCGGAGGTACGGCCCACCGACGCCCGAGCGTTCGTCGAACAGCTCGAACCGGTCCCCGGCACGCTGACCGTGCTGTGGCACAGCGTCATGTACCAGTACGTCAGCGAGCAGGACCGGTCCGCCATCGAGGCACGCATCGCACAGGTCGGTGCCTCCGCCGAGGAGGACCGGCCGTTCGCGCACCTGTTCCTGGAGCCGATGCGGCGCACTCCCGGCGCCGAGCACGAGTTCCTGGTGGTGCTGCAGCTGTGGCCCACCGGAGCCAGGCAGGTGATCGGCTCATCCGTGGGACACGGCATCCCGACCGTCTGGGAGTGAGCAAGCCCACGCTGCTCCGGCACTGCCGCACGGCGTCCGGTTTCGGCACGATGGGCATGACCGCGATCGGCAGAGCCACAGCAGACCACAGTCGGACAGAGGAGCAGCGGATGCAGTTCGGACGGACCTACGAGGAGTTCGAGGTCGGGGCGACGTACAAGCACTGGCCGGGCAAGACGGTGACCGAGGCGGACGACCACCTGTTCTGCCTGATCACCATGAACCACCACCCGCTGCACCTGGACGCGCACTACGCGGAACAGACCACCCAGTTCGGCAAGAACGTGGTGGTCGGCAACTACGTCTACTCGTTGGTGCTGGGCATGAGCGTCCCGGACATCTCCGGGAAGGCGATCGCGAACCTGGAGATCGAGTCGCTGCGGCACGTGGCGCCGACGTTCCACGGGGACACCATCTATGCCGAGAGCACCGTGCTGGACAAGCGCGAGTCGAAGTCCAAGGACGACCGCGGCGTCGTGCACGTGGAGACCAAGGGCTACAACCAGGACGGCACCTTGGTGTGCGTGTTCCGACGCAAGGTGATGGTGCCCAAGCAGAGCTACCTCGACGCCCGGGGCGGCGAGCAGCCCGGCCGGCCCACGCTGGTCGAGAAGGACTGAACGGGTGGGGGCGAGCGCGGTCGAGGTGTGGCTGGTCCGGCACGGCGAGACCGAGTGGAGCCGCGACGGCCGGCACACCTCGGTCACCGACGTCCCGCTGACCGAGGACGGGGTGGCAGTCGCCACGAGTGTGGCCGGGCGGCTCGCCGGTGAGCCGTTCGGGCTGGTGCTCACCAGCCCGCGGCAGCGGGCCCGTCGTACCGCCGAGCTGGCGGGGTTCCCCGGGGCGCACGACGAGCCGGACCTCGTCGAGTGGGACTACGGCGACTACGAAGGGCAGACGACCGACGAGATCCGGCAGCGCGTGCCGGGTTGGACGGTGTGGACCCACGGCTGTCCGGGCGGGGAGAGCGTCGCGCAGCTCGGAAGCCGGCTGGACCGGGTGGTGGAGAAGGTCCGCGGGCACGGCGGCCGGGTGCTGCTGTTCGGGCACGGACACGCGCTGCGCGCGCTGGCTGCCCGGTGGATCGGGCAGCCAGCCACCGATGGCCGCTTCTTCCGCCTGGACACCGCGACGGTCAGCACGCTCGGCTACGAGCGGGAGACCCCGGTGGTGCTGCGCTGGAACGGCTGACACTCATTCCCGGGCGCCGGCCTGCTCCCGGTAGTACCTGCGCCAGATGAGCCGGTGCACCGGGATCCAGCGCGGGATGTCTCGCAACCCGGGAATCAGCGGCAGGAACATCAGCAGCAGGGTGAGCACCATCATCAGGCCCCACACCAGCGCGTCGGCGTTGTCCGAGGTGGAGAACGGCGGGACCTGGTACCAGAACGTGTACAACCACATCCACGGCTGGCCGGGGTAGTTGCCGGTCTCGTTCATCATGCCCCACTGGTCACCACCCAGCTGCCGGGCCCGGGCCTGGTCCTCCAGGTAGGCGCCGTCGGAGAGCAGCAGCAGTGACCGGGTCTGGTCGCCGCCGTAGAAGTTGCCGGAGGAGGTGAGCTGTCCCTCCAGCCCGCCGGACCGTGCGAGCGCCACGAAGGCGGCGGCGAGCAGGGGCACCGGGCCGTAGTGCCCTGGCGCGACCTTGGCCGGGTTCCCCCCGGGTGCCTTGGCGAGCGCGTCGGCGTACGCGGTGGCCCAGCCGTGCCGCACGCCCGGTGAGGCGGCGCGCCACAGCGCCAGCGCGGCGCGCAGCGGCCGGGTCGCCGCCACGTCGCGGAGCGGCTGCAGGACCAGGTTCGCCGAGTTCACCGGGAGCCGAACCCCTCCCCAACGCTGCAGCGGGATGCCGACGAGGGTCTGGCCTGGGGCGTTGTTGTTGTACGGCGGTCCGTAGGTCGCGCTGGCGGTGGTCCCCGCAAGCTCACCGGTGGCGGTGGCAACCACGTCGGCCGGTGCCGCCTGCGCCCAGCTGCGCATGGTGATCGCGCGCTCGTCGGGTGAGGAGAACGCGGCGGCGAGGCCGACGGTGAGCAGGGCGATCACGACGAAGGCGATCACGAACTCCTTGACCAGGTCGTAGGGCCGGGTCGGGAACTCCAGTGAGCCCCGGGTCCTGCCCCGCTGCCGCGGGAGGGCTGTGGTGGCGGTCATCTCACTCCTCCTCCGCGCCGATCGGAGGAACCACGCCGTGCCGGCGCACGAGGATCACGTGCGCGACCACGATCACTCCGACGGCGAGCGGCAGCAGAACCACGTGCCAGAGCAGCATCTGCCCCGGGTTCAAGACGTTGAACCACGCCCCGGCCGCCACCGCGTTCAGACCGTCCTTGGCCTGGGTGCTGATCCACTGCGAGTCGAAGTTCGACTGGGAGAGGTAGCCGGTGAACGCGGTCCCGATGGAGGCCAGGAAGGCGATCACCCCGGTGACCCAGGTCAGCGTCCGGTGACCGCGCCAGGAGGCCATCCAGAACTGGCCCCACAGGTGCAGCACCATGAACACGAAGAACAGCTCGACGCTCCACAGGTGCAGGGAGTTGACGAACCGGCCCAGGTTGGAGACGTGCCACCAGGCTGCCCCACCGATGGCGAGCCAGGCGCCTGAGAGCAGTACGACGAGCAGGGCGGCGATCGTGGTCACCCCGAACACGTAGATCCAGGAGGCGACGTAGGCCGGCTGCCGGTCGGGGAGCGCCTGGCCCGGAGGCACGGTGCGCCGGACCCGGTCGGCCAACCAGGTGGTCCAGTTCGCGCGGCCGCGCGAGCTCTCGGCGTGGACCTCGGCGCTCATCGGTCGCTCCGGTCGGTCCGGTCGTCGTGCCCTCCGTGGGGGAAGGGGAGCACGAGCGCCAGCACGAAGACCAGCAGCATCGCGCCGATGATCGCCAGGTTCGTGACGCTGATGTTGATGACACCCCAGTGGATGTAGGAGCCGCTGGGACTGCTGGCCGCGGCTGACGCTACGGCGGTGGTCGACGGGACCATGGCCACCTTCCTCGACTGTGGCCGGCGCCCCTGTGGCGTCTGCCACAAATGATGGTGAAGGCAGGAACCGGGGTCCCGAAAGGGACTTAGGTCCCTGAACCGGATCGATCTGGTGCCCGGCCTACGGCCGTGGGGGCAGCACGCGCCACTCCACCAGCGCGTCCACGAGGCCCGGAGTGCAGTCGAGCGCCAGCACCTGGGCCGGGGTGAACCAGCCAACCTCGTCGGCGTCGTCCCCTGCGACGACCTCGGTGGGGTGCGCGTCGTGGGCCGGTCGGCAGAGGTAGTCGCGGATCACGAAGACGGCGCCGCCAGGCGCCGGGCGCTCCACCTCGCCGGTCGGCTCGCCGACGACGACCTCGAGTGCCGTCTCCTCTCTCAGCTCGCGTCGGACTGCGGCCGCGTCGTCCTCCCCGGCTTCGACGCGAC
Organism: uncultured Actinomycetota bacterium; assembly: GCA_963839365.1. Classification (GTDB taxonomy): domain Bacteria; phylum Actinomycetota; class Actinomycetes; order Propionibacteriales; family Nocardioidaceae; genus DASSKA01. The sequence goes on along the minus strand of CAWIUT010000007.1, from coordinate 45,519 downwards.
CACCGGGCACCGACCACAGCCCCCGGGAAGGTTCGTGACCGCGACGCACCAGGAGCAGCCGGCCGGAGTCGTCGGTGACGATGCCGCCCACGCAGTCGATCCTGGCCTGCACCATCCGCACCATACGGGATGCTTGACGAGACCGGGATCAGGGCAAGACTGAGGCAATGGCACTCGCCGCAGGCTGTCCACGCTGCTCCGCCCCGGTCACCGGCAGCGGGCAGGCATGGCGCTGCCAGACCCACGGCGCGATCGTGCCGCTGTGGCGACCCGCGAAGGCCGACTACGACAGCTTCGTGGACCACCTGCAACGCAGCCGCACCATCCCGACCTACCTGCCGTGGCCGCTCGCCCCGGGCTGGTCGATCACCGGCTACGGATGCGTGGCGCAGACGGGCGGCAACGCCCGGGCCACGGTGGTCTGTGCGGCCGGCCCCAGCGACCCCGACGGGATGGTCGAGATCTGCGTGGTCACCGAGGAGCCCGGCACCGGCCTCGGCGCCCGCTGCGCCGGCGTGCACCGCACCGACCCGGGAGCCGAGATCGGTGACGGGCCGCCCCAGGCGAAGGTGCGCATCGACGGGCACCCGGTCCCGCTGTGGGTGGTCTCCACCTCGGCCAGCGACGCGTCGTTCGACCGTTCGGTGTTCGCGGGGGAGGCGCACGGCCGCTGGCTGTGGCTGGTGCTGCGCCCGGCGTCCGCGGCGCTGCTGCTCAGCGACGAGTGGATCCTGATCGAGCTCGGCGACCTCGGACCCGAGCTGGTGGACCTGCCGTTCGGGGGCAGCCCGCCGGCATGGTGAGCCCGATGCGCATCGACCTGCACGCACACTCCGACCGGTCCGACGGGACCACCTCGCCCGCGGAGCTGGTCGCGCGCGCCCACGCCCGCGGTATCGACGTGCTGGGTCTGACCGACCACGACACCACCGAGGGCTGGCAGGAGGCCGCCGCCGCGGCGCGGGGCGTCGGGACCACCCTGGTGCCCGGCATCGAGGTGAGCTGTCGTTTCGGGGGCCAAGGCGTGCACCTGCTGGCCTACCTCCCCGACCCGACCTACCCCCCGCTGGTGGAGGAGCTGGACCGCATCCTCGACGGCCGGCGTTCCCGGCTGCCGGCCACCCTGGCCAAGCTGCGCGGTCTGGGCATCGACATCGACGCCGACGACGTACGACGCGCCGCCGCCGGCGCGGTCGCGCTGGGACGGCCCCACGTCGCCGACGCGCTCGTGGACAAGCACGTCGTGGGCAACCGCAGGGAGGCGTTCGCCACGCTGCTCGGCACCGGGGGGCCCGCCTACGTGGATCGCTACGCCGCGGACCTCGTGGAGATGATCGGCACCGTCTCCGCCGCCGGGGGCGTGGCGGTGCTTGCCCATCCGTGGGCGGCACGCCACCGGCACGACGCCTTGGACCCGGATGCGCTGGCCCGGCTCGCCGAGGCCGGGCTGGTCGGCGTCGAGGTCGACCATCAGGAGCATGATCGCCGCACCCGCGTGGAGCTCCGCTCCATCGCGCGCAAGCTGGGACTGGTGGTGACCGGGTCCAGCGACTACCACGGTGAGGGCAAGCTGGACCACGAGCTCGGCTGCAACACCACGGAGGACGTCGAGTACGCCCGACTCATCGCGCTGGCGCGGGAGGCCGCCGACAGGTCCGGGCGACAGGCGCCGGTGGTCGTCGGCGACTGACGGGCATAGGGCATACTGCGGCGTCGTGGCCGGAATCGTCGACGTGACGTTGCTGACCGAGGTCTTCGTGACGCTGTTCGTGATCATGGACCCGATCGGCACGATCCCGCTCTTCCTCGCGCTCACCCGTGGACGGTCCAGGCCGTCGATGAAGCGGGCCGCCTGGCAGGCGGTCGCCGTGTCGTTCCTGGTCATCGTGGCGTTCGCGTTCTTCGGGCAGCGGATCTTGGACTACCTCGGCATCTCGCTGCCGTCCCTGGAGGCCGCGGGAGGGCTGCTGCTGCTGCTGGTGGCCCTCGAGCTGCTGACGGGCAAGGAGCAGTCCGGCTCCTCGCCGGCCGCGGACGTGAACGTCGCGCTGGTTCCGCTGGGCACCCCGCTGCTTGCCGGCCCGGGCGCGATCGTGGCCACCATGGTGTTCTCCCGGAGGGTGGACCAGGTGCCTGCGTTCGTTGCGGTCGGGCTGGGCGTGATCGGTGTCCACGTCGCCATCTGGCTGGCGATGCGGTTCTCCGTGCCGATCCTCCGGGTCATCCGCGAGAGCGGCGTGGTGCTCATCTCCCGGATCGCCGGGCTGCTCCTGTCGGCGATCGCCGTCCAGCTCGTCGCCGATGCGGTTCGGGCGTTCCTGGGCGGGAAGGGCTTCGTCTCCTGAGCCCTCGCCGATGACGGTCAGCGGCGGCCGATCCCCTGGAACCGCATGAGCACCGAGGTGGGCACGTACCGCGCCAGGGCGGTCACCAGCTTGTACCGCCGGCTCGGCACGGACAGCCGCTTGCCGGCCTCGAGGTCCGCGAGCCCCTCGCGCACCACCCGCTCCGCCGGCAGCCAGCCCCAGCTCGGTGCCGACTGGCGCCGCACGTTCATCCGCTGGTGGAACTCGGTGTGGGTGAAGCCGGGGCACAGGGCCATCACCCGGACCCCGCTCGACCGGTAGTTGGCGTCCGCCCACTGGCTGAAGGTCGTGACGTACGCCTTGGCGGCGCTGTAGGTGCCCCGGGGCAGGAACCCGGCCACGCTGGAGACGTTGACGATCTGCCCGCTGCCGCGGGCCGCCATGGCGGACAGGGCGGCGTGGGACAGCCGCATCACCGCCGTCACGAGCACGTCCAGCATCGCCTGCTCGTCCTCGACCGGGTTGTCGAGGAACGGCCGTTTGAGGCCGAAGCCGGCGTTGTTCACCAGCAGCTCGACCGGCGGGGTCCCGTCCCGGAGCCGAGCCTCCACCCGGGCGAGGTCGGCCCGGGCGGTCAGGTCGGCCGGCAGCACCTCCGTGCGGACGCCGTACCTCTGCTCCAGGTCGGCGGCCACCTGGTTGAGCCTCTCCTCGTCGCGCGCCACGAGCACCAGGTCGTAGCCGCGACTCGCGAGCTGGTGGGCGAACTCCAGGCCGATGCCGGCAGTCGGTCCGGTGACGAGTGCGGTGCGGGACATGCCCGCAAGCATGGCACGGCCCCGGTCTGGGTAGCGGGGTGCGGGCCCGGCCGCCCGCGGTCGTCTCTCCGGGGCCGGCCGGCAGCACAGCCAACGGACGTGGAGGGTTGATGAGAGCTGTCACGTGGCGGGGAACCGGCAGGGTCGAGGTCGAGGAGGTGCCCGCACCCCGGATCCGGGAGCGCACCGACGCCATCGTGCGGATGACGTCCACCGCGATATGCGGCTCGGACCTGCACCTGTACGACGTGCTCGGCATGTACCTCACGCCGGGCGACATCCTCGGCCACGAGCCCATGGGCATCGTGGAGGAGGTGGGCTCAGCGGTCAGCCACATCCGCCCCGGCGACCGGGTGGTGGTGCCCTTCAACATCTCCTGCGGCGAGTGCTGGATGTGCAGCCGCGGCTGGTTCGCGCAGTGTGAGACCACCCAGGTCCGGGAGCGTGGCAAGGGCGCGGCGCTGTTCGGGTACACCTCCTTGTACGGCGGTGTGCCGGGCGCGCAGGCGGACTACCTGCGGGTGCCGCAGGCGCACTTCGGGCCGATCAAGGTCCCCGACGGCCCCGCTGACGAGCGGTTCCTGTTCCTGTCCGACGTCATCCCCACGGCCTGGCAGGCGGTGGCCTACGCCGACGTGACCGAGGGCAGCACGGTCGCCGTGCTCGGGCTCGGCCCGATCGGGCAGATGGCCGTCCGGATCGCCCGGCGCCTCGGCGCCGCGCAGGTGATCGCCGTGGACGGGGTCCCGGAGCGGCTGGAGATGGCGCGCCGCTACGGCGCCGAGGTGATCGACGACCGTGAGGTGCGCGATGTGACCTCGGCGATCCATGACCTCACCTCCGGGCGCGGAGCCGACGGGGTGGTGGACGCCGTGGGCATGGAGGCGCACGGCTCCCCGCTCCAGGCGATGGCGCTCGCCGCGGCCGGAAAGCTGCCCGACCCGCTGGCCCGCAAGGCCACCGAGACCGTGGGGGTGGACCGGATGGCGGCGATGCGGCTCGCGTTCAAGGCGGTGCGCCGGGCGGGCACCATCTCGCTGGTCGGGGTGTACGGCGGTCAGGCCGACCCGTTCCCGATGATGGACCTGTTCGACAAGGGGGTCACCATCCGCATGGGCCAGGCCCACGTGAAGCGGTGGATCGACGACATCATGCCGGTGCTGACGGCCGAGGGGGACCCGCTGGGCGCCGAGGACCTCACCACCCACGCGCTGCCCCTGACCGAGGCCCCCCGCGGCTACGAGATGTTCAAGCACAAGCGGGACGGATGCATCAAGGTGGTCCTGAAGCCCTGAGACCGTCCTCCCGGTTTAGCGACCGGAACTGGGGGAACCCCCCGAGACGGGGGCGGACGGTCCGTCCCTGCACGAGACGAAGGAGATCCTCATGGGTAAGAAGCCTCGCGTGGCCCTGCTGAGCCTGGCCGCAGCTTCCCTGGTCGCCGTGATGGTGGACTGGGCGGTATCCGAGCTCTGAGCCGGACCAGAACGCAGAAAGCGCCCGTGACCCTCCGTGGGTGACGGGCGCTTTCTGCGTACCGGTCCGGGCGTCCTGCGCTACTCCGAAGAGCGCGCCGCCGACTGCCGGGTCCGCCGCCGGTTGCGGCTCCGCTTGCGGGGACCGGTCGAGGACTGGTCCTCACCTTCCGCGGTGGCCGTGCCTGTCTCTGCGGTGCCCGCCGAGTCCCCTTCCGGCTTGCCCCCACGCGTCCGCCGGCGCTTGCGGTTACGGCGCGGCTGCTCGGAGCCGGGCTGCTCCTCCCGTGCCGGCTGCGCCGACCGCGCCGGCGCCACCCGGCCCTTGGCCTCCGGTGGGATGCCAAGGTCGTGGTAGAGCCGCTCGGAGGTGGAGTAGATCTCCGGGATGTCGTCGAAGGGAAGGCTGAGTGTCTTGTTGATGACCTTCCACCGGGTCACGTCCGCCCAGTCCACCAGCGTGACGGCGACGCCGGTGGCGCCCGCGCGGCCGGTCCGCCCGATCCGGTGGACGTAGGTCTTGTCGTCCTCCGGACAGGTGTAGTTGATCACGTGCGTGACGTCGGCGACGTCGATGCCCCGCGCAGCCACGTCGGTGGCCACGAGCACCTTCACCTTGCCCTCCCGGAACTTCGACAGCGCCCGTTCCCGGGCTACCTGCTGCATGTCGCCGTGCAGCGCCCGGCTCTCGAAGCCGCGGTCGGCGAGGTCGTCGGCCACCCGCTGGGCCTGTCTCTTCGTCCGGGTGAACACGATCGTGATGCCGCTGTCCTCGGACTGCAGGATGCGGGCGATGATCTCCGGCTTGTCGAGGTCGTGCACCTGGTAGATGAACTGCGCCGTGGCCGGCACCGTCTGCTGCTCGCTGGTGGACTCTGCGCGGATGTTCATCGGGTGCCGCATGTGCACCCGGGCCAGGCTCACGATCGCGCCCGGCATCGTCGCGGAGAACAGCATGGTCTGCCGGGTCTCCGGGGTCCGGGCCAGCAGCTTCTGGACGTCCGGCAGGAAGCCGAGGTCGAGCATCTCGTCGGCCTCGTCGAGGACGAGCACCTTGACGTGGGACAGGTCGAGCGCGCGGCGGCTGGCGAGGTCGAGCAGCCGGCCCGGGGTGCCGACGACCACGTCGACGCCCGCGGTCAGCCCGTCGAGCTGCTGGTCGTAGCCGACGCCGCCGTAGACCGTGAGCACGCGGGTGCTCCGGTCGGCGGCCGCCAGCTGCAGGTCTCCGGAGACCTGCAGTGCCAGCTCACGGGTGGGGGCGACGATCAGCGCCTGCGGCTTGCCCGGAGCGGCCAGGTCGGCGTAGTCGGGGTCGTGCGGGGCGACCGTGCGCTGCAGCACCGGGATGCCGAATGCGAGCGTCTTGCCGGTCCCGGTGCGGGCCTGGCCGATGAGGTCGGTGCCCATCAGCGCGACCGAGAGGGTCATCTCCTGGATGGGGAACGGGGTGGTGATGCCGGCACGCTCCAGCGCGTCGGCGATCTCGGGGAGCACCCCGAGGTCTCTGAAGGTGGTCAGGATCTTCGCCTGTTCTGTGTCATTTACGTCTACTAGCTGCTCTCCACTGTATCGGTAGGCTCCCGGCATGACCGAAACGCCGCCGGGCTCCGCAAGTCCCACGCCCTCCGCCCCAGCCGATGGGGCTGCCGACGGGGCTGCAGGCGGGGCCTCTGCCGGGGCGGTTCCGGTCGCGTTCGCCGACCCGATGTACCTCGCCGCAGTGGTCGACCTGCTCGGGGCGATCGCCTACGGGGAGATGTCGGCCTTCGAGCGTCTCGCTGAGGACTCGAAGATGGCCCCGGCGATGAGCGACAAGGTGGAGCTGGCGGCGATGGCGTCCACCGAGTTCGGTCACTTCTGCGGGCTGCGGGACCGGCTCACCGAGCTGGGAGCCGACCCGTTCGCGGCCATGGACCCCTTCGCCAAGGCCTTCGACTCCTTCCATGCCCGCACCGCACCGCGGGACTGGCTGGAGGGACTGGTCAAGGCCTACGTCGGCGACGGTCTGGCCGCCGACTTCTACCGGGAGATCGCTGCCTTCGTGGACGCCGGCACCCGTGACCTGATCGTGGAGAGCCTGCAGGACGCCGGGCACACGGCCTTCGTCGTGGACCGGGTGCGCAAGGCCATCGAGGCCGACCCGCGGGTGGGTGGGCGGCTCGCGCTCTGGGGTCGTCGGCTGATGGGGGAGGCGCTGTCCCAGGCGCAGCGGGTCGCGGCCGATCGCGATGCACTCTCGGCTCTGCTGTCCGGGACGGTGGACCGCCCCGGGATGGACCTCGCCGCGATCGGCAGGCTGTTCGCCCGGCTCACGGAGAACCACACCCAGCGGATGGAGAGCCTCGGCCTCGCCTCGTAGCCGACGTTTCGGTGGTCACACCCGGGCACGGTCCCGCCCGGCGGTGGCCAGCCCCTGGGTGACCAGCGCCGCGCCCAGCGTCAGTGAGGCGAGCCAGCGAAGCACGCTGTGACCGTCACCGACCACCGCCCAGCCGACCACCGCCCCCGCGACCCCGCAGGTCACGGTCAGCCACATCGGCGTGGTCTCCGTCGATCTCGGTGCCACGAGGCCACCGAGCAACCCGATGGTCGCGCCCACGATGATGACGCCGATCCAGTCCATACCGGGTAGTACCCCGTGGCCCGGCGGGCTACCCACGGCTTTAGGAGCGGAAGCCCACCTGGCCCACTGTCGGCGAACCGATCTCGACGTAGCCGAGCTTGTCGGTGGGCACGATCACCCGCCGACCCTTGGTGTCGACGAGCACGAGCATGCGCTCGTCGGACGACAGTGCCTTGGCGACGGCGGCCTCGACGTCCTCCCCGGACATCTCGCTGTCGATGACCAGCTCGCGACTGGCGTGCTGGACCCCGATCTTGACCTCCACCAGAGGACCTCCTTGATGTCTGGGTGACGGCTGATGATGGTTGCGGTTGCTGGTGGCCGGGAGACCACGTGGCGACCTGTGCAGTGACGATAGCCCGGGCGTGGGCAGGAGCTGCGCTCAGGACTGGCGGGGGAACTGTTCGCCGGGGCGTTCCTCGGTGCGGGGGAAGCCGCGGATCCCGCGCCAGGCCAGGCTCGCCACCAAGGTGGCCGCGTCCTCCTGGTCGATCTCGCGTGGGTCGTCCAACCAGAACCGGGCACTCACCTGGGCCATGCCCACCAAGGAGACCGCGAGCAGTCGCGACTGCTCGTCGGACAGGCCGGTGTCCTCGTGGATGACCTTGGCGATCGCTTCCGCGCACTCGCGGGTGACGCGTTCGACGCGCTCCCTGACCGGAGGTTCGTTGGTCAGGTCGGACTCGAAGACGAGTCGGAAGGCGCCGTGCGCGTTCGCGACGTAGTCGTAGAAGACGTGGACGGTGGCGGTGACCCGGTGCTTGTTGTCCTCGGTGGAGGCCAGCGCCTCGTTGCACGCGTCGATGATCGTGTCGCAGGACTGGTCGAGCAGTGCCAGGTAGAGATCCAGCTTGCCAGGGAAGTGCTGGTAGAGCACTGGCTTGGAGACGCCGGCCCGCTCGGCGATGTCGTCCATCGCCGCGGCGTGGTAGCCCTGTGCGACGAAGACACCGAGCGCCGAGTCAAGGAGCTGGGCGCGCCGCTCGCTCCGTGGCATCCGCGCGCTGCGGGGCCTCTGGTCGTCCGTGGTCGTCACTGGGATGCCTCTCCACGTCGCGAATGTCCGCCAGAAGCCTACTCCTCGGTAGCCCAGTGGTCCGGGTCCAGAATCCGGACCCGGGCCGGATGAGCGGGCGGAGCCGGGGAACATGAAACATGAGCGGGGACATGAACAGGGGAACAGATGGGGAACATGTTGCGGGTTCGGGGTGTTGGACGCCGATGAACCCGGTCGACGGTCCTCGCGACCCCAGACCCGCCCGGTGACCGACAAGGACGAAGGAGTGCCCGTGTCCCTTCCCCCACTGGTAGAGCCCGCACAGGAGCTGACCTCTGACGAGGTGCGCCGGTACAGCCGGCACCTGATCATCCCCGATGTCGGGATGGCCGGGCAGAAGCGGCTGAAGAACTCCAAGGTCCTGGTGATCGGTGCCGGCGGGCTGGGCAGCCCGGCCCTGCTCTACCTGGCCGCGGCCGGCGTCGGCACCCTGGGCGTGGTGGACTTCGACGAGGTGGACGAGTCCAACCTGCAGCGTCAGGTGATCCATGGGCAGAGCGATATCGGCAAGTCCAAGGCGCGCTCGGCCCAGGAGTCGATCGCCGAGGTGAACCCACTGGTGAACGTGGTCGTGCACGAGGAGCGGCTCGACAACGACAACGTGATGGAGATCTTCTCCGCCTACGACCTGATCATCGACGGCACCGACAACTTCGCCACCCGCTACATGGTCAACGACGCCGCGGTGCTGCTGGGCAAGCCCTACGTCTGGGGCTCCATCTACCGGTTCGACGGGCAGGCCAGCGTCTTCTGGGCCGAGCAGGGGCCGTGCTACCGCTGCCTGTACCCCGAGCCGCCGCCGCCGGGGATGGTCCCTTCATGCGCCGAGGGCGGGGTGCTGGGCGTGCTGTGCGCGAGCATCGGCTCGGTCCAGGTCAACGAGGCCATCAAGCTGCTGACCGGTATGGGCGAGCCGCTGCTCGGTCAGCTGCTGATCTACGACGCGCTCGAGATGGAGTACCGCAAGCTGCCGGTCCGCAAGGACCCCAGCTGCGCGATCTGCGGGGAGAACCCGACCGTCACCGAGCTGATCGACTACGACACGTTCTGCGGTGCGGTCTCCGACGAGGCGGCCGACGCCGCTGCCGGTTCCACGATCTCGGTGACCCAGCTGGAGCAGATGCTCAAGGAGCGCGAGAACGGCGAGCGCGACTTCGTGCTGGTCGACGTCCGCGAGCCCAACGAGTACGAGATAAACAAGATTCCCGGCTCCGTGCTGATCCCGAAGGGCGAGTTCCTCAACGGCAACGCCCTCGAGCAGCTGCCCCAGGACAAGCAGGTGGTGCTGCACTGCAAGTCCGGGACGCGCTCGGCGGAGGCGCTGGCCGTCGTGAAGGGGGCGGGCTTCGAGGACGCCGTGCACGTCGGCGGTGGCGTGGTGGCGTGGGTCAACCAGGTCGACCCGTCGCAGCCGTCGTACTGACAGGAGCAGCCTCCAGGGGTAACCCCGCACCCGGTCGGTCGTTGTGACCTGCGACACGACCGCTTCCCGAAGGGTTCCCCATGCGCCTCCCCAGCGTCCGCACCTTGGCCGCTGCCGGCACCAGCACGGTGCTGGCAGCGGCCTGCTTCGCCGCTACCTCCGCCCCCGCGCAGGCAGGCAGCTCGTCCGACACCCAGACCTCTCAGACCTGGGCGCCGGCCAGCACCGCCGCCATCCATCCCGGCACGATGATGTACACCGACGGTGCCCAGTGCACCGCGAACTTCGTCTACACCGACGGCGCCGGCAACACGTATCTCGGTTACGCCGCGCACTGCGCCGGCACGGGCAGCTCCACCGACACCAACGGGTGCACCACCACCTCCTTGCCGCTGGGCACGCAGGTGACCTTCTCCGACGACGGCAACCTGGCCTCGGACGGCACCAGCGTCGGCACCGGCACGTTGGCCTACAGCAGCTGGCTCACCATGCAGCAGGACGGCGAGACCGCTCCGAACACCTGCGCCTACAACGACCTTGCGCTGGTGAAGATCAGCCCTTCGGACGTGAAGAGGGTGAACCCCAGCGTGCCGTTCTGGGGTGGCCCCGAGGGCATCGACACCAACGGCGCGGCGGCCGGGGACCGGGTCTACACCTACGGCAACTCCAGCCTGCGAGCCGGGATCAGCGCGCTGTCGCCGCACACCGGCATCAGCCTCGGGGACCAGGCCGCAGACGGGGGCTGGTCGCACCCGGTCTACACCGTGACGCCGGGCATTCCCGGTGACTCGGGCAGCGGGTTCATGGACGCCCAGGGCAACGCCCTCGGCGTGCTCTCCACTCTCGAGGTCGCGCCACTGGTCGGCGCCAACTCGGTCGGCGACCTGAGCAAGGAGCTCGCCTACGCCCGGGCGCACTCCGGCATCGCGGGGCTGGCCCTGGTCTCGGGCACCGAACCGTTCAACCCGGCCTTCTGAAGCCGGCCCGAACCGAGGAGCCGTCGCGTCACCCGGCCCGATGCCGGTGACGCGACGGCTCCCGCGTCCACTGCAGAACTGAGGCGTCTGCCGCGTATCCTCTGCCCGTGATGACGGGGAGAGCGCACCGCGCCGCGGTGACCGCGGTCGGCATCACAGTGCTGGTCTGGGCCACGGTCAACGGGCCCGCCCGGATGCTGCGCACCCCCCGCATCGGCGTCGGCGGTTCCACCCGGCCGCAGCCGTCCAAGCTGCCGGCGGCAGCCCCCTCCCTCAGGCGTCCCCCTCCCCTCCCGAAGGTGCACGCGCAGCAGCACCGCCTGGTGTGGGTGCCGGACCTGCTCGCGTGGACGGCGCTGCTCATCATCATCCTCGCCCTGCTTGCCGGGCTGTTCTGGCTCTGGCGGCACTTCCCACGCTGGCGGCCACCGGCCCGGCCTCAGGAGGTGCGGTTCGCCGTACTTCCTGCTCAGGAGCTCACTGACGCGCTCGAGGAGAGCGCCGAGAAGCGCGCCGCCGCGATCGAAGAGGGCAGCCCCCGCAACGGAGTCGTCGCCTGCTGGCTGCAGCTGGAGCAGGCGGTCGCTGACGCCGGCCTTCCACCCCGGCCCTCCGAGACGTCCACCGAGCTCACCGTGCGGGTGCTGCACGCGCTGGACATCGATCCCCGGCCGATCGCCTCGCTGGCGGGTCTTTACCGCGAGGCCAGGTTCTCGGCGCACCCGATGACGGAGGACGCCCGGCGCACCGCCCGGGCCGCCGTGGAAAGACTGAACGCCGATCTCCGTGCGGTGGCTCCTCCACCCGCGGGAGGCGCGTTATGAGCAGCGTCGGACGCCCCGACGACGGGCTCTCCTGGCGACGCCGGGCCGTGCTGGGCGCGCTCATCTGGTTCGGCCTGTGCGCGGCCGGCTTCGCGCTCGGTGCCCGCCCGCAGCCGCTGCTGCTGGCGCTCGCCGTCACTGCCAGCGGCACCGCACTGCTGCTGCTCGTGGACACGTTCGCGCAGACGCCGCGCACCACCTGGACCCTGCGCGGTGATGACCTCGCCCGGGCCGGCGAGACCGACGCGCGACTGGGCATGGTGGTGCGCCTCGTGAACGGGCACCTGGACGCGCGGCAGCCGAGCAACCAGCTGCGGGACTACCTCCTGCAGCTCGTCGATGCCCGCCTGATGACGCATCACGGCATCACGATGGAGGCGGCCCCTGACCGGGCGCGCGCCCTCATGCCTCCCGAGCTCAGCCAGTTCGTGGATGACAAACCGCCGCATCCCCGCCTGACCCTGGCTCAGATCTCACGACTCGCCGACCGGATAGGGGACCTGTGAACCGAATGACTCCCGCCGACGCGTCCCGCGCTGCTGATCGCGTCCTGGACCAGGTTGAACGCGCAGTGGTCGGGAAGCGGCCCGCCCTCACCCTCGTGCTCAGCTGTCTGCTCGCTGGTGGCCACGTGCTGATGGAGGACTTTCCCGGCCTGGGCAAGACGCTTGCCGCCCGGTCGTTCGCGCAGACCCTTGGTCTCGAGTTCGCGCGGGCCCAGTTCACCCCCGACCTGCTCCCTGCCGATCTGACCGGGGCGTTCATCTACGACCAGAAGGCGGGCGAGTTCGACTTCCGCCCGGGTCCGTTGTTCACCGGCCTGCTGCTGGCGGACGAGATCAACCGCACCCCTCCCAAGACCCAGGCTGCGTTGCTGGAGGCGATGCAGGAGCGCCAGGTGACCGTCGAGGGGCGGACGTTCGGGCTTCCCGCGCCGTTCCACGTGCTGGCCACCGCCAACCCGGTCGAGTACGAAGGCACCTACCCGCTTCCCGAGGCCCAGCTGGACCGGTTCCTGATGCGGGTCAGCTTCGGCTACCCGAGCCAGGACCAGGAGTGGGAGGTGCTCGAACGTCGGTTGGAGCGGCAGCGCGAGGAGCAGGTCCTGGCGGCGGTCACCGACGCGTCCGGGCTCGAGATGATGCAGAGGGCCGTGGAGACCGTCGAGGTGGAGGAGAGCGTGGGACGCTACTGTGTCGCCCTTGCCGCGGCGACCCGCGAGCACCCGCACGTGCTGATGGGAGCCTCGCCGCGAGGCGCCCTGGCGCTGATGCTGACCGCCCGCAGCTACGCGGTGGTCCAGGGCCGCGACTACGTCGTTCCTGAGGACGTCAAGGCGGTGGCCCCGGGCGTGCTGGCGCACCGGGTGACGTTGCGCCCCGAGCTCTGGATGACCGATGCGTCCGCGGCGTCGGTGGTGGACAGCGTGCTCGCCGAGGTGCCGGCCCCGGGCGCGCGGGGGCGAGCCGGTCGGCCAGAGCAGCGGTGAAGCGGTCGCCCGGTCCCGGCGCGGCTTGGCGGCCCACCGACGGGTTGGTGCGCGCGTGCTTCGGGTCGCTGGCGCTGGTGCTGCTGGCCGTGCTGTCCGGGCGCTCCGATGTGCTGGTGCTCGGCTCGCCGCTGCTGCTGGTCGCGGTCGCCTCCCTGTCACGTCGACCGACGGCGCCGCCCAGGATCCGGTCTCGCCTGCTGGATGCGAGCATTCGCGAGGGGGCCGGCACCACGATGCGCACCGTCTTCGAGGGCGCCATCGAGGTGGAGCACGCGGTCGTCGCGCTCGCGCCGCAGCGGTGGCTGGCCTACGACCCGCCGTCGGGAGTGCGCGGGAAGGCCGTCGTCCGGCCGCAGCAGACGCTGACGCTCGACGTCCCTTTGTCGAGTCGACGGTGGGGTCCGCGCAAGGTCGGCGACGGGCTGGTCGCGGTGACATCGGCGTGGGCGGCGTTCCGGTTCCGAGGGGAGGTGTCGCCGCCGATGACGCTGACCACGCTGCCGGTGCCCGGCCCGTTCGACGCCCGGGCCGACGCCCCGCACCCCGTTGGCCTGGTGGGGATGAACCCGGCACGCACGCAGGGGGACGGCACCGAGTTCGCCAGCGTCCGGCCATTTGCGGCAGGTGACCGGCTGCACCGGGTGCAGTGGCGGGTCTCCGTGCGCACGCGGACACTGCACGTGACGAGCACGGTGGCCGAGCAGGACGCAGCGATCCTCCTCCTGCTCGACGCCGAAGCCGATCTGGGGAAGTCGGAGGGGTTGGACGGGAGCGCCAGCACGCTGGACGTGTCGGTGCGCGCCGCCGGCGCGCTTGCCGAGCACTACCTGCGGCGTGGCGACCGAGTGGGGCTGCGGGTGCTGGGCCGCTCGGCAGCTGTGGTGCGGGTCGGCGGCGGGAGCCGGCACCTGCGCCGGCTGCTGGACACGCTGGCGCGGGTCACGCCGGGCAGGATCCGCGGGGCCGGGCCGACGCGGATGAGCCTCGGAACCTCCCCCGGGACCGTGGTCATCGTGCTCTCGCCGATGCTCTCGGAGCGGGCGCTGGCGGCGACGCTGACCCTGGCCCGGCGGGGGCTCACCGTGGTGGTCGTGGATCCTCTGACCGCAGACGTCGACCGAGGCGAGGAGACCGCCCGCGGCACGGTCGCGTGGCGGCTGCGGTTGCTGGAGCGGGACACCCTGTTGGCCCGGGTCCGCTCTGCCGGGGTACCCGTGGTGTCCTGGCAGGGTGCGGGGACCCTTGACGACGTGCTCCGCCGGCTCGGCCGACGGGCGGCGATGCCCCGGCCGGTGTCGCGATGAACCTCTTCCTGCGGTGGAGCGACTTCCTGGACGGGCTGAGCCGTCTGTCGACGCAGCAGCGGTGGCTGCGCGTGGTGGCGCCGCTCGGCGCGGGCGTCGTGCTCCTGTTCGAGCGGACGGCCGGTGGCACCGTGCAGTCCTGGTTCGTCGCGGTCGCGCTCGCCCTGGCCGCGCTGGTCGCCGCGCTACCGGATTCGAGCGCATGCCTCTTCCTGATGCTGCTGCTGGGCGGCCACTGGGCGCTGTTCGTGCCGGAGTCGACGAGCGGGTGGGTGTTGGCGGCTGCGCTGGTGCTGCTCGCCGTGCACGTGGCGACGAACCTGGCCTCCTACGGGCCGCCCTGTCTGGTGCTGCCCGGGCGGCTGCTCGAGCAGTGGGGTCGTCGGGTGCTGCTGGTCGCCGCCGGCACGGGGCTGGTGTGGATGGCCGTGCGCTTCTGGCCGGCCGGTCCGGCTTCGGTGGCCGGTTGGGCGACCGGGGCAGCGCTCGTGGTGGTGCTCGCCTGGCTCGCTGGCCTCGCGGGCGCGTTGGGCCCGCACCGCTAGCGTGTCCCGCGTGCCGAGTCGAGCAGGTCGCCGGGGCGACCGTCGGATGGATCCAGAGGAGTACGTCGAGGCAGTGCTGAGCCTCGTCGAGCAGGTCCCACCCGGGCGGGCCACCACCTACGGTGCGCTGGCCGCGGCGGTCGGGGTGGCCGGGCCCCGTCAGGTGGGCCGGGTGATGGCGACGTACGGCGGCGCGGTGCCGTGGTGGCGGGTGGTGCGTGCCGACGGGCGGCTGCCGTTGTGCCACGACGGGGAGGCGCTGGCACACCATCGTCAGGAGGGCACCCCGCTGCGCGACGCCGTGCGCCTGGACCTGCCGCGCGCGATGTGGTGGCCACCCGAGCCGCCGTCGCCGGCGCCGTGACGCTGCCCCGCCGGGCGGACCTGTCGGCGCGGTCTGGTCTCATGCCCGCATGACCACCTACCAGCTGATCCGGCCCACCGCGGAGCCGGCCGCGGCACCGGTGCTCGACCCGCACCAGCGCGCGGTCGTGGAGCACCCTGGCGGGCCGCTGCTGGTGCTGGCCGGCCCCGGCACGGGCAAGACCACCACGCTGGTGGAGGCCATCGTCGCCCGCGTCGAGGCCGGGGCACCCGCGGAGTCGGTGCTGGCGCTGACCTTCAGCCGCAAGGCCGCCGAGCAGCTGCGCGACCGGGTCACCGCCCGCCTCGGCCGGACCCTGGCCACCGCCCTGAGCAGCACCTTCCATTCCTTCGCCTACGGCCTGGTGCGCCAGCACGCCCCCGCTGAGGTGTACGCCGCTCCGCTGCGGCTGCTGTCCGCCCCGGAGCAGGACGTCGTGCTGCAGCAGATGCTGGAGGGCAGCCGGCTCGCCAAGGACCGGGTTCTGGCCGGACTCGCTGGGGGCGGCGCTGCGCACCCGCGGCTTCGCCCGTGAGGTGCAGGCCGTGCTGGCCCGCGCCCGGGAGAAGGGCCTCGACCCCGTCGACCTCAAGCAGATGGCCGAGGAGGCCGCGGTGCCCGAGCTCGTGGCGGCCGCCCGGTTCATGCAGCAGTACCACGTGATCCTCGACGACCTGAGCGCCGTCGACTACCCCGAGCTGGTCTACCGGGCGGTCCAGCTCGCGGAGCGGCCCGACGTCCAGCAGCAGCTGCGGGCCCGGTTCGGCTACATCGCCGTCGACGAGTACCAAGACACCGACCCCAGCCAGGTCCGGCTGCTGCAGGCGTTGGCCGGGGGAGGGCGCGACCTGGTCGTGGTCGGCGATCCCGACCAGTCCATCTACGGGTTCCGGGGAGCGGAGGTGCGCGGCATCCTCGACTTCCCCGACCGGTTCCGGCGCCCGGACGGCCGGCCAGCGGACGTCGTGGCCCTGCGCAGCACCCGGCGCTTCGGCCCGCGGCTGCTGGCCGCCTCCCGGGCCGTCGCCGCCGCGCTGCCCACCACGGGCGCGATCGGCTCCACCACGTTCCAGGCGTTCCGCGAGCCGGCGCCGACTGCCGGCCTGCCGGACGGTGAGCTGGAGGTATGCACCTTCGACACCGAGCGCGCCGAGACCGAGCACGTCGCCGACCGGCTCCGCCGCGCCCACCTCGAGGACGGGATCGCGTGGTCCGACATGGCCGTGCTGGTGCGTTCCGGACGCAGGGCCATCCCTGGTCTGCGGCGCGCTCTCGGCGCGGCCGGAGTACCGGTCGAGGTGGCCGGCGACGACACGCCCATGGTCGAGGAGCCCGCGGTGCTGCCCCTGCTCGACGCGTTGCGCGCGGTGGTCAACCTCGACAACGACGACACCACGAACGTGGACTACATCGACCCCGCGCGGGTGGAGTCCCTGCTCGTCTCACCCATAGGCGGGATGGACGCCACCGAGGTCAGGGCTCTCTGCCGCGATCTGCTGGCCAGGGAGAAGCAGGAGGCGCAGTCCGCCGGCCGGTCCCCGGCCCCCTCGCCTCTGCTGCTGCGGGATGCGTTGCTGGGCCCCGAGATGCTCGACCCTGTGCGGGGCACACCGGCGGACAAGGCCGGGCGGTTGGGACGGTTGCTGCTGCGGGCCAGGACCGAGCTCGACGAGGGGGCCACCGCCGAGGAGGTGCTCTGGTTGCTGTGGTCGGGCACCGAGTGGCCGCAGCGGCTGCGACGGAGCGCCGAAGTGGGTGGCCCCGGGGCGCGGCTGGCGCACCGCGACCTCGACGCGGTCTGCGCCCTGTTCGAGGTCGCGGCCCGGGCCGAGGAGCAGCGTGGGCACACCAGCGTGGCCAGCTTTGTTGCGTCGCTGCGGGCGCAGCAGATCCCCGCCGACACCCTCGCCGAGCGGGGGGTCCGCGGGGAGGCGGTCCGGCTGCTGACCGCGCACCGGTCCAAGGGGCTCGAGTGGCGGTTCGTGGTGGTGATGCACGTGCAGGAGCAGCTCTGGCCGGACCTGCGGCGCCGGGCCACGCTGCTGTTCGCCGACCGGATCGGGCCCGACGGCCTGCTGCCACCCCCCGGAGCCCATACCCTGCTCGCGGAGGAACGACGGCTGTTCTACGTGGCCTGCACCCGAGCCCGGGAACGGTTGCTGGTGACCGCGGTGCGGTCGGTCGAGGAGGAGGGTGAGCAGCCGTCCCGCTTCCTCGAGGAGCTCGGTCCGGTGGCGGAGCAGCGGCACCTGCAGGGCCGGCCGACCCGCCCCCTCTCCCTCGACGGCCTGGTCGCCGAGCTGCGACGCACCGTCGCCGACCCTGCGGAGCCGGCGGCGCTGCGCAACGCAGCGGCCCGCCGGCTGGCCCGGCTCGCCCTCGAGGACGGGCCGGGGGGGCCGCTGGTGCCGCATGCCGACCCGGGACGGTGGTGGGGGCTGCGGGCCCGCAGCGTCGCCGACCGGCCACTGCGCCACGCCGCGGACCCGCTCGCGCTCTCGGCGAGCGCGCTGGAGGGCCTGCTGGCCTGCCCGGTCAAGTGGTTCCTGGAGCGGGAGGCCGGCGGGGTCGTGCCCGCCAGCGCCTCCCAGGCGTTCGGCCAGCTGGTGCACGCCCTTGCCGACCGGGTGGCCAAGGGCGACTTCGCCGACGCCGAGGACCCGCTCGCGGAGATGATGGCCCACGTCGACCGGGTGTGGGACCAGATCCCGTTCCGCACCCCGTGGTCGCGGGCGAAGGAGCGGGCCGCGATCGAGGAGGCGCTGCGCCGGTTCCTGGACTGGCAGGGTCGGCCCGGCGCCAGGACCGTCGTGGCCACCGAGCAGCACCTGTCCGCCGAGGTCACCCTGCCCGACGGGGAACGGGTCCGGTTGAACGGCTACGCCGACCGGCTCGAGCTCGACGAGGACGGCCGGATGGTGGTCGTCGACCTGAAGACGTCCAAGCAGCCCCCGCTGGACAAGGAGCTGTCCGCCAACCCCCAGCTCGGGCTGTACCAGCACGCGGTGAACCACGGCGCGGCCGACGCGCTGGTCGGTCGCACGGTGGAGACCGGCGGCGCCGAGCTCGTGCAGCTGCGCAAGGAGAAGAACGGCGCGGTGAAGGTGCAGACCCAGGCTCCCCAGCCAGTCGGGGAGGAGGGCGCGCTCGAGGTGGAGCGCCAGCTGATGCGAGCGGCCGCCGTCGTCCGCGGGGAGACGTTCGTGGCGACCCCCGGCCGGCACTGCGACCACTGCGGCTTCCAGCCGATCTGCCCGGTCAAGGGTGCCGGGACGGTGCTGTCGTGACGACCGCCGGGTCCGGACCGCGCACGATCGACACCCCGGAGGCGCTGCGCGTGCTGATGGGCATGGACTTCGCCTTCAGCGACCAGCAGTTCGCCGCCATCACCGCACCGCTCGCCCCGCAGGTGGTGATCGCCGGCGCCGGCTCCGGCAAGACCACGGTGATGGCTGCGCGGGTGGTGTGGCTGGTGGCGACCGGCCGGGTCCGCACCGACCAGGTGCTCGGGCTCACCTTCACCAACAAGGCAGCCGCCGAGCTCGCTACTCGGATCCGTGGCGCCCTGCGCGCCGCCGGGCTGCTGCTCCCCGCCGGGCTGCGCGGTCCGCGCGGCCCGGAGGAGCTGGAGGAGCCGGAGGAGCCGACGGTCGCCACCTACAACGCGTTCGCGGCGAACCTGCTCGCTGAGGAGGGCCTGCGCATCGGCCACGAGCCGGACACCCGAGTGATCGCCGACGCCGCGCGCTACCAGCTCGCCGCCCGCGCGGTCGCTCGCTACCCGGGACACGTCGAGCTGCTCAGCGACCATCCGCCGACGGTGATCGGCTACCTGCTCGCCCTCGACGGCGCGATGACCGAGCACCTGGTCCGGCCGGACGAGGTGCGCCGCTTCCAGGAGCGGGAGCGCCCACGGTTCGAGGAGGCTCTGGCGCTCGAGGCCTACAAGACCAAAGCGGACGAGATCCGCAAGGTGCTGCACACGTTCGGACGTCGCGAGGAGCTGCTCGGTCTGGTCGAGGCCTACCGCCGGCTCAAGCGCGAGCTGGGCCTGATGGACTTCTCCGACCAGATCGAGCTGGCTGCGCGGCTCGCCACGCAGCGCCCCGAAGTGGGAGCGGCGCTGCGGGAGAGGTACCGCATCGTGCTGCTCGACGAGTACCAGGACACCTCGGTCGCCCAGGCGTTGATGCTCAGCCGGCTGTTCTCCGGCCCCGCCGCCGCTCCTGGCCGCGGCCACCCCGTCACCGCAGTGGGTGATCCCCACCAGGCCATCTACGGCTGGCGGGGCGCCTCGGTGTCGAACATCCTGCGCTTCGGCGAGGACTTCCCCGCCCCCGAGGGCGCGGACCGGGCGACGACGTACCCGCTCACCGTGAACCGGCGGTCCGACCGACGGATCCTGGAGGTGGCGAACGAGCTGGCCGCGCCGCTGTACGCCCAGTTCCCGACGGTGGGTCGGCTGCAGCCGAAGCCGGAGGCCGCTGACGGCGTGGTGCGGGTCGCGGTGCATCGCGATTACGACGACGAGCTGGCGTGGTTGCCGGCGCAGGTGCAGGCCGCCCGCGACGAGGTGGCCGGCGCGGCCTGGTCCCGGATCGGGGTGCTGACCCGGGACAACGCCCACGCCGCGGGCGTCTTCGACGCGCTGACCGCGGCCGAGATCCCGGTCGAGATCGTGGGGCTCCAGGGGCTGCTGCGGCTGCCCGAGGTGGCCGAGATCGTGGCCACGCTCACGCTGCTGCACGACCTGACCGCCAACGCCGCGGTGCTGACACTGCTCACCGGCCCGCGCTGGGCGGTCGGCGCCCGCGACCTGGCGCTGCTCGGGCAACGGGCCAGGACGCTCGCCGGCCACCGCGGCGGCGGGGACCGCGACCCGGACCTCCCACTCGCTGATGAGCTGCGCGCAGCGGTGGAGGGCGCAGACCCCACCGAGCTCGTCTCGTTGTGCGACGCGCTCGGCGACCCGGGGGACCGGACAAGGATCGGCTACTCCGCGGAGGCCTACCAACGGTTCGGGCTGCTCGCCGAGGAGCTGCGGCAGCTGCGCAGGCACGCTTCCGAGCCGCTGCTCGACCTGGTGCGCCGGATCATCGACACCACCGGCCTCGACGTGGAGCTCGCCTCCTCGCCCAGCCCGGCTGCCCAGGCAAGGCGCGACAACCTCGACCTGTTCGTCAAGGCGGTCGCGGACTTCCAGGCCGTGGACGGCGAGGTGAGCCTGCCGGCGCTGCTGGCCTACCTGCAGGCCGAGGACGAGTACGGCGCCGGGCTGGACGTGGCCACCCCCACCGACGCGGACTCGGTCAAGCTGCTCACCGTGCACCGGGCCAAGGGCCTGGAGTGGGACGCGGTGTTCCTGGTCGGGGTGGCCGAGGACAAGTTCCCGACCGGACGCACCCGCACGAAGTGGACCGCGGGCCCGGGGGTGCTGCCGACGCCGCTGCGCGGCGACGAGCGGGACCTGCCCGGCCTGGCCGGACCGACGTGCGACGACCTCCGCAAGTACGCCGACGAGGTCAAGGACCATGAACGGCAGGAGGAGCTGCGGCTCGGGTACGTCGCGGTCACCCGCGCCCGGCACCTGCTGGTGGTCTCGTCGTACTGCTGGTCAGCGGAACGGGCCCGCCCGCTCGGTCCCTCGCCGTACCAGGACACCGTCCGGAAGGTGATGGCCACCTGGGGCGAGGCCCCGGAGCTGTGGGAGGACAAGCCGGCCAAGGGGGAGCCGAACCCCCTCCAGCAGCGCACCGTCTCCCGGCCCTGGCCCGTCGAGGCGCACCATGCCGAGGTGGCCCGCCGGCGGGAGTCGGCCCAGCGGGTGCGGCTGGCCGCCGAGGAGGTACGCCGCGGGGGCGGCCGGTTGCCGCAGGAGCTCGGGCTGACCGGCGCCGAAGCCGACCGGGTGGCGCGATGGGACGCGGAGATCGACCGGCTGCTCGCGGAGGCGCGCAGTCTCCGCGCCACCACGGTGGATGTCCCGCTGCCGAGCAGCCTGTCCGCGACCGCGCTGGCCCGGCTGCGCGACGATCCGCAGGCCGTGGCCGCCGAGCTGGCGCGGCCAATGCCGCGGCGGCCGTCGGCGGCGGCCCGGTTCGGCACCCGGTTCCACGCCTGGGTGGAGGCCCGGTTCGGGGAGCAGCTGCTGCTCGAGCCCGACGAGCTGCCGGGCCGTGCCGACGTGGAGATCGACGACGAGTCGGACCTGAAGGAGCTGGTGGACCGGTTCTCGGCCGGCCCGTTCGGGGACCGCACACCGGTGGCGATCGAGCCTCCGTTCGCGCTGGTGCTGGCCGGTCAGGTGGTCCGCGGGCGCATCGACGCGGTCTACGTCGAGGGCGACGGTTACCTGCTCGTGGACTGGAAGACGAACCGGAGGCAGGACGCCGACCCGCTGCAGCTGGCCGTCTACCGGGTGGCCTGGGCGGAGCTCACCGGTGTGCCGCTGGAGTCGGTGCGGGCCGGCTTCTACTACGTGCGCAGCGGAGATCTGGTGCTACCGCGGGCACTGCCCGACCGTGTTCGAGCTCGAACGGCTGCTGACCGCGCCTTCCGTCTGACATCGGTACGGGCGCCGCTGCGTAGGCTGGGCGCTGTGAGTGACGCCTCTGCCGCTGGAAGCCTGCCCGAAGCCGGATCGGTGGACATCGCGCTCACCGCGCGGATGCACGACCGGGCCGGGGTGCGCCGCGACGACGAGGAGTGGCTCGCGAAGGCCTGGGCGGACCCGTCCACGCGTATGGTGCCGCTCGCAGGCGGAAGGTTCCCGGTCGACGCGGACGGCGCTGTGGCGTGGCGTGAGCCGGCCGAGGACCTCGACGGGACCCGGGTCTTCCTCGGGATACGCGAGGACCAGGCGCACTTCGCGCTGCTGCTCGCCGAGGCACCCGAGGACGACGCGTGGACCACCTTCCGCAAGGCCGGTCCCGCCCTGTCCCGCGAGGACGCCGGCCTCATGGTGCACGCGGTGGCCCTCGGTGAGTGGCACGCGGCCCACCGCCACTGTCCGCGTTGCGGTGGACCGCTGCACCCGGCGCTGGCCGGGCACGTGCTGGTCTGCGGAGGCTGCGGCCGCCAGCAGTTCCCGCGCGCCGACCCGGCGGTGATCATGTTGGTCACCGACGGGGACCGGGCGCTGCTCGGGCGGCAGCCCAGCTGGCCTGCGGGGCGCTACTCCACGTTGGCCGGCTTCGTCGACCCGGGGGAGAGCCTCGAGGAGGCAGTGGCCCGCGAGGTCGCCGAGGAGGTCGGCGTGCAGGTCACCGACGTGACCTACTTCGGGAACCAACCGTGGCCGTTCCCGTCCAGCCTGATGGTGGGCTTCTTCGCACGAGCGGTCACCACCGCGATCCACGTGGACCAGGACGAGATCAGCGACGCCCGCTGGCTCACCCGCGAGGAGCTGCGCCGGGAGGCGGAGGCGGGCACCCTGGTGCTCCCCGGCGGGATCTCGATCTCCCGGGCGCTGGTGGAGGCGTGGTACGGCGGGCCGCTCCCCGGCCAGTGGTGACCACCCCCTGGTGACAGGAGGGGGGTGCCGAAGCGTTGCTCACAAGGCGGCGAGCTTCTGCTTCACCTCCGCCAGCGAGGGGTTGGTCTGCGCGGTGCCGTCGGAGTACACGAGGGTCGGCACGGTCTGGTTCCCGTTGTTGACCTTCTCCACGATCGACGCTGCATCGGGGACCCGCTCGATGTCGACGACGTTGTAGCCGATGCCCTCCCGGTCGAGCTGGCCGCGCAGCCGGTGGCAGTACCCGCACCACGGCGTGGAGTACATGGTCAGCTGCGGGGTCGAGGTGTCCGGCATGGATGTCCCTTCTGGCGTCTAGGCTGGTGCCGCCCGTCCCCCTGTGAGCGCGACGGGCTCTTGCAGTAACCACCGAGTCGAGGGGATTTGTTCCCGATGAGCACGCCGCCACGCTCGCCGGACCAGCTGCTCGAGGCACTCGACCCCGAGCAGCGGGCGGTGGCCCAGGCACTGCGCGGGCCAGTGCGGGTGCTGGCCGGTGCGGGCACCGGCAAGACCCGCGCCGTCACCCACCGCATCGGCTACGGGGTGGCCACCGGCGTCTACACCCCGCAGTCGGTGCTGGCGGTGACCTTCACCACGCGGGCCGCCGCGGAGATGCGCACCCGGCTGCGCGCCCTCGGCGCCGGTGGCGTGCAGGCCCGCACCTTCCACTCCGCCGCGCTGCGCCAGGTCCGCTACTTCTGGCCCAAGGTGTACGGCGGGGAGCCGCCGGCGTTGATCGAGTCCAAGCTGCCCCTGATGGGCAACGCCGCCCGCCGCAACCGCATCGCGACCGATGCCGCGACGCTGCGGGACCTCGCCGGTGAGGTCGAGTGGGCGAAGGTGAGCAACGTCACCCCGGACGAGTACCCGACCTTGGCCGTCTCCCGGGGGCGCAGCGTCAACGGCCAGGACCCGGCCACCGTGGCGCGCGTGTTCGCCGCCTATGAGCAGCTCAAGCGCGAGCAGGGCCGGATGGACATGGAGGACGTGCTTCTGTGCGCGGCCGCGCTGCTCAGCGAGGACGAGCGGGTCGCGGCGCAGGTGCGTAGGCAGTACACCAGCTTCGTCGTCGACGAGTTCCAGGACGTCAGCCCGATCCAGGTCTCGTTGCTCGACCTGTGGCTCGGAGGTCGCGACAGCCTGTGCGTGGTCGGCGACCCGGCCCAGACCATCTACTCCTTCGCCGGCGCGAGCTCGCGCTACTTGCTGGAGTTCCCCCAGCGGCACCCCGGCACCACCTCCATCGACCTGGTGCGCAACTACCGCTCCACCCCCCAGGTGGTGGCCACCGCCAACCGGTTGCTCGCCGACACCCCCAGTGCCGGTGTGCGGCTGCGCTCCCAGCAGCCACCGGGCCCGGAACCGGTCTACCGGGAGTGCGGCGACGAGGTGGCCGAGGCCGAGCAGGCGGCCGACCAGATCGTCGCCCTCCGTCGGGAGGGCACCCCGCTGCGCGAGATCGCCGTGCTGTTCCGGGTCAACGCCCAGTCCCAGGCCTTCGAGGACGCGCTGGCCGCGCGCGAGATGCCCTACGTCATCCGCGGGGCGGCCCGGTTCTTCGAGCGACCGGAGGTCCGGCAGGCGGTGGCGCTGTTGCGGGGCAGCGTGCGGGCCGGGGAGGGATCCGATGGCGGTGGCGACGGCCTGGTCGCCGAGGTCACCGCGGTGCTGTCCGGCATGCAGTGGACCCCGGCCCCACCGACCGGCCGCGGGAACGTGCGGGACCGTTGGGAGTCCCTGCAAGCGATCGTCTCCCAGGCCGAGGACGCCGCCTCCGCCGACCCTGCCGCCACCCTGGAGAGCTTCGTCGACGACCTGTCGCGGCGGGCCGCCGAGCAGCACGCGCCGGTCGCCGAGGGGGTCACGTTGGCCACCCTGCACGCCGCCAAGGGCCTGGAGTGGGACGTGGTGTTCCTGTGCGGCATGCAGGAGGGCACCATGCCGATCGTGTACGCCGAGGGAGCGGCCGCGGTGGAGGAGGAGCGACGGCTGATGTACGTCGGTGTCACCCGGGCCCGACGACACCTCTTCGTCTCCTGGTCCCTGGCGCGCAACCCCGGCGGACGGCCGTCGCGCAAGCCGTCCCGGTTCCTGGTCGGCGTCAGCCCGGAGGTGGCTTCGGACCGTCCCGCGCAGCCCCGGCGGCGCAAGCGCCGCGCCGCCCACTGCCGGGTCTGCGGCCGCCCGCTCGGCTCCGTCGCCGAGCGCAAGGTCGGCCGTTGTGGGGACTGCCCGGCCAGCTACGACGAGGACCTGTTCGAACGGCTGCGGGAGTGGCGGATGAACCGGGCCGGCGAGGAGAAGGTGCCGGCGTACGTCGTGTTCACCGACCTCACGCTCCAGGCGGTGGCCGAGGCCAGACCGACCACGGCGGGTGAGCTCTCGGCGATCAACGGCGTCGGGGCGACGAAGCTGCAGAAGTACGGCGAGGACGTGCTCGAGATCGTCGCCGGAGGCCGGTAGCACCTCAGGAGGGCCCTGGACCGGCGTGGGGACCGGTGCGGGGCCCGGCGCGGGACACTGCCCCGACATACCCATTAAATGGTTTGCCGCTTACACGAGGGAGGGAGTAGGTTACTTCCACCACAGGCCAGGCAAGGCCGGTGGCAGGGCGGTCCCCGACCGTTCTACCAAGAGCCGACCAACGTCGCAGAAGAAGGAGGTGCTCATCGATGGAGACCATGACCACTGATCGCCAGCAGGCCGTCTTCGGCATGCCCGTGTCCGGACGCGTGCGGATGAGCACCGCGCCGGTCACGTCGCAGGTCAAGACGATCGCCGCTGCTGGCGTGCGGGGCGTCGAGGGCACCGCCGTGTCCGCTCACGGCTACCAGAGCGTGATCGTCTTCGCCCTCGACGCCGTCCCGGGTCACCACGCCTGGAGTCCCCCGATCTGATGCATCCATGATCGGCAGCCTCCAGGCCGCGGAACCCGAAACCCGGGATCCGCGGCCTATTTGTTTTCCCGCCCACCCGAGCAGGTCACGAGGAGGTGACTGATGAGTACCAGCGTTCTCGACTCCTACGCCGACACCACCGGTGAGGTCGAGGAGGACCGGCTGCCGTGCCGCCGGGAGGACCCTGAGCTGTTCTTCGCCGAGACCCCGCAGGACGTGGAGCTGGCCAAGGCGCTGTGCCAGGAGTGCCCGGTGCGCACCGAGTGTCTCTCCGGCGCCCTCGAGCGCCGGGAGCCCTGGGGCGTCTGGGGCGGTGAGCTGTTCCTACAAGGAACCGTGATCCCCCGCAAGCGCCCTCGCGGCCGGCCCCGCAAGAACCCGGCGGCCGCCTGAGCACGTCAACGACTTCGAAGAGGACGAACACCATGAACCGCAAGCACGAGCACCCCGCAGGGACGGAGATGTCCCTCCGCCTGGGTCGGGCGCGCGACGTCCGGAGCGGGCACCAGCTGACGGTCGGACGCCGGCTGTCCAGCCGCGCGGAGCGAGCCGCCACACAGGCGCTCGGCCGCATGCTCTGACCAGGCTCCGCCCACGCTCCGACCTGGGAGTCCCGGCGACGAGCCGGGCGGGAGACAAACGCAGAGACCGGGGCCCCGGCAGCGTCGCTGCCGGGGCCCCGGCGTCCGTGGGCGGGCCGCTAGCCTGGTGCGGTGCCGGTGACCTGTGACTTCTGTGGGGCGGCGGCGCCCGGCGAGGACCGACCGCTGACCTGGACCAGCGCGGTGGAGAACGGCCGACCGAAGCTGTTCTGCGACCGCTGCTCGAGGGAGCACCTGCGAGCCATAGAGGCAAAGCTCGACAGCGACTGGTGGTAGCCCGCCGGCGGCTACTCCTCCTCGTCGGCGGCGAAGCCGGGCAGCGCCTCGTCGAGGATGTCCCGGAACGGGGCCTCGGCCTCGAGCTGGCACAGCACGCCGATGCCGCCCACCCACACCCGGTGGATCAACAGGTAGGACGGCGGAAGGTTCAGCCGCAGGGACAGCGTGGAGCCGGGGTGGCGCGGGTCCTGGAGCCGCTGGAACTGCTCGCGCATCCACTCCCGGGAGAACCGGAACCGGTCGTACTTGGCCGGCTCCACGAACGGTCCGAGGTAGTCCCGCAGCTCCTTGGGGTCGACCCGGATGTTCGGCCGGACGAACCCTTCGGCGCGCAGTGAGGCGAGCACGTCGTCGTAGTCGTCGAGCATGGCGATGCGCATCAGGGTGCCGATGGAGCGCGGCAGGCCGCGCTCGGGGAGCCGGGCGACCGCGCCGAAGTCCACCACGCCGATGCCGCCGAGCGCGCCCTCCTGGGTCGGCAGGATCCGGAAGTTGCCCGGGTGCGGGTCGGCATGCAGCATGCCCACCCGGGCCGGACCCTCGAACAGGAACCGCACGTACAGCTCGCCGTAGTGGTCACGTTGTTCCCGGGTGCCCTCCGCGATCAACCGGGCGAGCGAGCCCTGGCTGTCCACCCACTGCGAGACCAGCACGGTGGGGGTCGCGGCCAGCACCGGAGGCACGAAGATGCTCGGGTCGCCCTCGAACGCCTCGGCGAACGCCCGTTGGGCCTCCGCCTCCAGCTCGTAGTCGAGCTCCTCGGCCACCCGGGCCTGCAGCTCGGCCGCCAGCGCGCGTACGTCGATGCCCGGCACCAGGGTGCCGAACGCCTTGGCGATCCGCCCCAGCTGCCGAAGGTCGGAGCGCAGTGCGTCCCCGGCGCCCGGGTACTGCATCTTGACCGCGACCTCGCGGCCGTCGTGCCACCGGCCGCGGTGCACCTGACCGATGGACGCGGCGGCGGCCGGGTTGTCGTCGAACTCGACAAGCTGGTCGCGCCACCGCGTCCCCAGCTCGCGGCGCAGCACGCTGTGCACGGTGGTCGCCGACATCGGGGGAGCCGCGTCCTGCAGCCGGGTCAGCTGGTCACGGTACGGCGCGGCGAGCTCCTCCGGCAGTGCCGACTCCATGATGGACAGCGCCTGACCGACCTTCATCGCCCCGCCCTTGAGCTCGCCCAGGGTGCGGAACAGCTGCTCGGCGGTGCGCTGCTGGACCTCGGTCATCACCGACTCGGCGGGGGCACCGCCCAGCCGGCGGCCCATTCCCACCGCGGTGCGTCCCGCGAAGCCGAGCGGCAGCGCGGCGAGCCGCGCCGTCCGCGAGACGGCTCTGCGGGGAAGTTCGCTCATGTCCCCATTGTGTCCGACGGGTGGTGAGCCGGCATGCATTCCCCCCAGCTGCAGCCGCAGGCGGGGTGCCGGAGCCAGCGCTGGGTCTCGATCGCGGTCAGCGGCGGGTCCAGGCGCACGGTGCTCGACCACGTGGTCGGCCGGCGTCCCTCGGCGTAGGACGCGACGTCGCGCGCGGCCCAGGCCAGGGCAAGGGCCAGCAGCAGGCTGTCCAGCGGCTCGGGCATCCCGTCGGCCCGCTCCGCGCCGTCCCGGGCGGCGTACTGGGCAACCAGCAGCGGCCAGCACGGGTCGACATCGGCGAGGTGCCCGTCGACGCAGCGCAGGCAGGCGGTCCGCCCGGGGACCACGAACGGGCCGAGCAGGGCCGCGTTCTCCCGCATGCGGACCACCAGGTGCGGCCTGCTCTCCCGCATCATCTCGTCCAGCAGCTCTCGTCGCGGCTCGCCGACGCCGACCAGCACCAGCAGCCGGTCGGTCCGCGCCCCGGGGCCGCTGTGGCCGGGCAGGCCCGCCTCGGTGAGCCGGGCGGCGAGGGTGGCCGCCATCTGCTCGCCCAGCGGCCCGCCGAACCCGCTCACCGCGGTCTGGTGGCGGCGGCGCCGCTCGACGAGACCGGGCGCATCATCGCCGTCGCTGCGGGCCAGCGCGGCGCGGTCGTGCCGACCCGGCGACGACACCGGGACGAGCGGGCGCAGCAGCGCCTCGTCGACGAGCAGCCCGGCCGCCTGGAGACAGGCAAGTGTCGGCGGGTCGGGAGCCTCGCCGCGGCGGCCCGGACCGATCAACAGCCGCAGGGTGCGGCGCACCTGTGGCTCGTCGGTGAGCACCACCGCGTGCTGCGGGTCGAGACCGACCTGCAGGCAGTGGCCGCGGCGTTCGAGCACGTGGACGCCGGGGCGGAGCATGGGCCGCATCCGGGCAGCATGCCCCAGTCGTCGGGAGGTCGCGAGCGGGCGTCCACAGGGGCGACGGTCCGGGAGAACCGTGCCGGACAGAAACCAGCGGCGGGGCCGAGGGCCCCGCCGCTTGCGATCCGGGTGCCTCAGGCCTTGCCGAGGATCCGGTTCAGGTTGGTGCCGCAGACCGGGCAGGTGGCCTTCGCCATCCGGGTGCCCTTGTCGTTGACCTTGACCTCGCCCGTGGCCTCTCGCTTGGCCTTGCACTTCACGCAGTAGAACTCGCCGCTCCAGCTCTCCGCCATGACGGCCTCCTTGCTGTCTTCGTCCGTGTCGATGGTCGTCGCGGCGGGAGTCTTGCAAGACCCGCCGGGGCCGCCGCCTGTGGCGACCGGTATGCACCCTACGTCAGGCGGGGGGAGGAATCAGGGAGGTGGAGCCCGGCCGGCCTGCTGGCGGGCCAGATCACGCTCAGCGCGGGGGTGATATGTCCGGAATGCGGAGATCATGCGGTGCCCGCGAGCGGGGGAGGCCCTGCCCGGTCGGCACGTCACTCGCCTTCCCCTTGCGAGCGCCGTGCCGGTCCGGGCCAGGGCCTGCCTGGTCGCCACCGTAGGAGCGGGCTGCCCGGGGGTCAACGGCCCCTCGTCCACCCCTGTGGACAGACCTGTGCAGTCTGCTGTGGATGGTGGGCGCGGCCTTGTGGACGCAGTGAGATATCCGGTGTACGACGCTGTGGGAGACACGCCCGGGCGCGCTATGGTCTACGGCGCTGACCAGCCGGAACGGCCCCGACCGAGCTGTGGACGAAAGAAAGTCACCAGAAAGTGGCCACGAAGCCACCGCGCGGTGCCGGAGAGATGCGGGTAGCGAGATCGGGGGTAGACAGAGTCCATGACCGACGCCCCCACCGACCCGGCCACGGCCCTGCGGAGGATCGCCTTCCTGCTCGAGCGGGACCGCGCCGAGACCTACCGCGTGCGCGCGTTCCGGACCGCGGCGGCCACCGTGCAGGCCACCGCCCCCGACGAGCTGGCCGACCGCGCCAAGGCCGGACGGCTGCGCGAGCTGCCCGGGATCGGCGCCAAGACCGCCGAGGTGGTCGCGGAGGCGGTCGCCGGTCGGGTGCCCGGCTACCTGGTCCGCTTGGAGGAGCAGGCCGGCCCGCTCGCGGACGCGGGCCGCGGACTGCGGGCGCGGCTGCGCGGTGACCTGCACAGCCACTCGGACTGGTCCGACGGCGGTTCGCCGGTCGAGGAGATGGTCGCCGCCGCCGTCGACCTCGGGCACGAGTACCTCGTGCTCACCGACCACTCACCGCGGCTGCAGGTCGCCAACGGGTTGTCCGTGGAGCGGCTGCGAGAACAGCTCCAGGTGGTCGACGCGGTGAACGCGGACCGCCGCGGCTTCCGGCTTCTCAAGGGCATCGAGGTGGACATCCTCGACGACGGGGGGCTGGACCAGACCGAGGAGATGTTGGGCAGGCTGGACGTGGTGGTCGCCTCGGTGCACTCCAAGCTGCGCATGGACCAGGCGGCGATGACCCGTCGGATGGTGGTCGCCGTCGGCCAGCCGCGCACCAACGTCCTGGGGCACGTGACCGGCCGGCTGGTGACGGGCGGGCGGGGGAAGCGGCCGCCGAGCGAGTTCGACGCCGAGGCCGTGTTCAGGGCCTGTGCCGAGCACGACGTCGCGGTGGAGATCAACTCCCGGCCCGAGCGGTCGGACCCTCCGGACGACCTGTTGGCCCTGGCCCGGGACCGCGGCTGCCTGTTCTCCATCGACAGCGACGCTCACGCCCCCGGACAGCTGGACTTCCTCGACTACGGGTGTGCCCGCGCCGAGGCAGCCGGGATCGAGCCCGACCGGGTCGTCAACACCTGGGACATGCAGCGCCTCCTGGAGTGGGCGAGCAGGTAACGTGCGGCTATGACTCCCGTCACTCCGGAGGTGGAGGTGCGCCGCAGCCGGCGCCGCCGCCGTACGGTCGCGGCCTACCGGGAGGACGACAAGGTGGTCGTGATGATCCCGGCGCGGCTGAGCCGCGCCGAGGAACGCGAGTGGGTGGCCACCATGCTGGAGCGGCTGGAGCGGTCCGAACGCCGGCGCCGGCCGAGCAACACCGGCCTTCAGCGACGCGCCACCGACCTCAGCGACCGGTTCCTGGACGGCCGGGCCCGGCCGGTCACGGTGCGGTGGGTGGACAACCAGAACAGCCGGTGGGGTTCGTGCACACCGGGCGACAGGTCGATCCGGCTCTCGCGTCGGTTGCAGGGGATGCCGGCCTGGGTGATCGACTACGTGCTGGTGCACGAGCTGGCGCACCTGCTCGAGCCCGGCCACGGCCCGGCGTTCTGGAAGTGGGTGGACCGCTATCCCAAGGCCGAGCGCGCCAAGGGCTTCCTGGAGGGCGTCGCCGCCGCCTCCCAGCTGGGCATCAAGGCCGATCCGCCGGACTGCTCGCCGGAGGGCGCCGCCCAGATGGCCGCCGACGACGTCTCCTGAGCCGTTCTCGGTCCGTCAGACGCGACCAGTCGGTCGCGCTCGCGGGACGATGTCGGCGAGGGCGAGGCGCTCGCGGGCACGTCGCAGCAGATCCACCAGCCCGGGCTCGGAGGTGGGCAGGTCCTCGGCAGGGAACCAGCGCACGTCCAGCGACTCCGCGCTGGTCGCCTGGACGGCGTCGGAGGCGGCGACCGCCAGGAACCGGACGTCGAGGTGGTGCACCGGTCCCCGCGGGTGGCAGAACCCCACCTCGTGCCGGTCCAGCTGCACCGGCTCCGGGTCCAAGGTGAGCGCTGCGATCCCGGACTCCTCGACGGCCTCGCGCAGCGCCGCGCCGGCAAGCGTGTCGTCCGTCGGCTCGCAGTGCCCACCGGTCTGGAACCAGGCGCGCGCCTTGGCGTGCAGGGTCAGCAGCACCCCCCGGCCGTCGGCGGAGAGGATCAGGCTGCTGGCGGTCAGGTGAGCGGGGAAGCAGTCACGCAGCATGCCGTCGGGGCAGCGCTCGAGGTGCTCGACGTACTCCCGGCGCAGGGCTTCCTGCCCCGGGTCGGCCGCGGCCCAGCCGCGCAGCACCCGCAGCGCGTCGGCGTGCAGCCGGCTCACGACTCGTCGTCGCTGCCGCGCGGGCCCTCGCCTCCCTCGTCCTCGAGCAGCTCCACGAGTGCGGCGTCGAACTCCGCGTCGGTGAGTGCCTGTGGCTCCTCGACGTGCTCGCGGAACCCGAGCGGGTCGTCGAGATCGGCGGAGGTCGGCAGCAGGTCGGGGTGCGCCCACACTGCGTCGCGGGCCTGCACGCCCTGGCGGGACCGCAGCGAGCCCCACAGCGTGGAGGCGTCCCGCAGGCGCCGGGGTCGCAGCTCGAGGCCGACCAGGGCGGCGAACGTCGACTCCGCGGGGCCGCCGGCGGCCCGACGGCGGCGTACCGCTTCCTGCAGCTTCGCGGCCGACGGCATCCGGGACTCGGTGGCCTGGGCGACCACCTCGTCGACCCAGCCCTCGACGAGGGCCAGGGCGGTCTCCAGCCGCTCCAGCGCGGCCTGCTGCGCGGGGGTCTTCTCCGGCTCGAACAGTCCGCCCTCGAGCACCTCTTGCAGGGCGGCGGGGTTCATCGGGTCGATGTCGCCGAGCGAGGACTCGATCCCGGAGATGTCGATGGTGGTGCCCCGGCCGTAGTCCTCGACCGCGGTGAGCAGATGGGCGCGCAGCCACGGCACGTGCGCGAACAGGCGCTGGTGCGCGGCTTCCCGTAGCGCGAGGTAGAGGCGTACATCGTCCTCAGAGACGTCCAGCCCCTCCGCGAACGTCTTCACGTTGGCCGGCAGCAGCGCCGCCTTGCCCTCGGGGCCGAGCGGCAGACCGATGTCGGACGCGGTGAGCACCTCCCGGGCCAGTCCGCCGACGGCCTGGCCGACCTGGCTGCCGAACATGGCACCGCCGGCCTTGCCGAGCATGCCCATCAGCGGACCGGCCATGGCCCGGGCTTCCTCCGGGAGCGCGTTGCTCATCGCGTTCACCACGTGCTCGGCGACCGGTTCGACGAGCCGGCGCCAGACCTCCACGGTCTCCTCGACCCACTCCGCGCGGCTCCAGGCCGCGGTGCTGCTCACGCCGGAGGAGAAGTCAGTCACCGAGTCCAACCAGTGGTCGGCGAGCTGCATGGCGTCCGCGACGGTGCTGCGGTCCCGGTCGGTGGGGGAGGGGTCGGGCTCCTCGGCCACCGCACGACGGGCGACGTCCTTGGCCAGGTTCCAGTTGACCGCGCCCTCATAAGGGGTCATCAGCTGCTGCATCTGTCCCATCAGCGCGGTGAAGTCGGGCATCCCGGACTGCCCACCCGGGGCGTTGCCGCCGAAGGCGGCGAAGAACTGCTCGAACGGCGTGCCCTTGAACGGGTTCTCGTCCGGTCGGTCGCCGGGATCGTTCGTCATGCCTCCCAACCTACTCGGGTGGCCAACCGATCACGCCGCCCGCACACCGCCCCTCGGGGCGGCGCGATCGCCGCCCCGACCACTAGGCTCGGTCCGTGTCCCGTGACCTGCCGACCGCCCCGTCCGTCGTACGCCTGTGCGACATCCGCGACACCCCGCTGGACGTGCCCGAGGTGCTCGCCGCGCTCGGTGACCCCGCGGCCGGCGGGCTGGTGCTGTTCGTGGGCGCGGTTCGCGACCACGACGACCACGACGGGAGCCCCGAGCCGGTGACCGCTCTGGAGTACTCCGCCCATCCCACCGCGCTGCAGCGGCTGCGCGAGGTGGCCGTGGCCGTCGCGGAGAAGTACGACGTACGCGGCGTCGCGGCGGTGCACCGGGTCGGCACGCTGACCATCGG
The DNA here is from genome assembly GCA_963839365.1 of uncultured Actinomycetota bacterium. GTDB lineage: Bacteria > Actinomycetota > Actinomycetes > Propionibacteriales > Nocardioidaceae > DASSKA01. The sequence goes on along the minus strand of CAWIUT010000007.1, from coordinate 11,930 downwards.
CGACGCCGCGGTCGTGGTCGCCACCACCGCGGTGCACCGTGGGGAGGCGTTCGAGGCGTCCCGGGCGCTGATCGACGAGCTGAAGGCCACCGTGCCGATCTGGAAGCACCAACGGTTCGCCGACGGCACCGACGAGTGGGTCGGCACTCCCTGACCGCGCGCCTCCCGCGCCGCGGCCCGACCGGTCCGTACCCTGGAGCGGTGCACATCCTGCTCTGGTTGGCTCCGCCGGCGGTGGTGACCCTGCTGGCGATGGTCTGGGCCATGTGGGCCGGCCGGCCGCAGCCGGAGCCCGGGGAGCGGTCCGAGGCCGACCACGAGCGGTTCGCCGCCGCGATCACGCGCGCGCACCCGGGGGCCCGGGCGCCGCGCCCGCCGGTGCGCCGGGACCGGAGCACCGGCATCGCGGTCCGCCCCTCGCGGGCGCCGTCCCGCTCGGCGGGAGGCGCCGCGGGACAAGCCGCCCGCGACGCGGCCCGGACCCGCCGCCCGGCCTAGCGTCCGGCGGGTGAGAGGGTTGCGGCGTGATCGCGCCATGAGTCGCCGGACCCTTGCCAGCATCGTGGCCTGCGTGCTGCTGGTCCTGCTTTTCGGCGCTGCCGCGTTCCTGCCGGTGCCGTACGTGACCATGAGCCCCGGACCGACCATCAACGTGCTGGGAGAGCACAACGGCCACGAGATCGTCGAGGTGTCCGGGCACAAGACCTACCCCGCGGGCGGCCAGCTGCGGATGGTGACCGTCTCGGTGACGAGCCCGGGGCGCCAGATCAGCCTCGCCGAGGCGATGGAGGCCTGGTTCGACCCCACCCGGGCGGTCCTGCCCCGGGACGTGATCTACCCGCCGAAGCAGTCGGTGCAGCAGGTGCAGCAGCAGGGCAGCGTGGAGATGACCAGCTCCCAGGACACCGCGGTGGCCGCGGCGTTGAAGCAGCTCGACTACCACTTCGGCAAGGTCACCGAGGTGCTGGCGGTCACCAAGGGGGCGCCGGCCCAGGGGGAGCTCGAGGTGGGCGACAAGATCCTCTCCGTGAACGGGGTGCAGATCACCGGTCCCCGCTCGGTGGCCAAGGCGGTGCAGAAGTCCGGCGTCGGCGGTTCCGCCAGCTTCGTCGTACGGCGCGGCGGCAAGACGCTGACCCGGAAGGTGACCACGAAGGCCTCCGAATCGAACCCGCACGACGCCGTGGTCGGCGTGGTGGTCGGCGCGGGATACAGCTTCCCCTTCCATGTGTCCGTGGACATCAACAAGAACATCGGCGGCCCGAGCGCCGGGCTGATGTTCTCGCTGGCTATCTACGACACGCTCACTCCCGGCTCGCTGACCGGGGGCGCGAAGGTGGCCGGCACGGGAACCATCACCGAGAACGGAACCGTTGGTCCTATCGGAGGCATCCAACAGAAGATCGTGGCGGCCGCGGACGCGGGGGCCACCATGTTCTTCGTGCCGCCCGGGAACTGCAAGGAGGCGCTGGGCGCGGACGTGAGCAACAACGAGATCGAGCTGGTGAAGGCGGGAACGATGAAGAGCGCTCTGCACTCGTTGCGCGCCTACGCCAAGAACCGGCACGCGCAGCTGCCGCACTGCTCATGAGCGACGACGAGCGCGACGTGACCGGCCCGCCGCCGGAGGACGTGCCCGAGGTGGACCCGGTGCTCAAGGCGGCGGTGCGCGAGATCGAGGCACACGTCGCCGAGGAGGGCTGGGACCAGCCGCCCCGGCTGTACGCGCTGGTCCCGACCGCGGACCTGGTGGTCCGTGAGCCGGCGCTGGCCGAGGCGATGGGCCTGGACGAGGCGGGCGCCGCCGGGACGCTCACTCCGGTGGAGCAGGACCGGATGCCGGCCGACCGCAGCATGGAGCAGTTCCTGGGCAGCGTGATGTGGCCCGCGGAGGTGTTCGGCTGCGCGGCGGTCATCGAGCGGGTGGTGCTGCCGTCGCCCGCCGAGGAGGCGATGCCGGCGGAGCAGGAGGCGGCCGAGAAGTACGCCGCGGAGCACCCGGACCGGCAGGAGGTGCGGATCGTCGCCGGCGCGACCCGCGACGGTACGACGTACTGCACCTTGCGGGTGCGCTCCCGCGACGAGGCCGGCTCTGTCCTGGAAAGCCCCGACCTGGTGCCGGGTCTCCTAGAGTTGTTGCGTAGCACCCTCGAGCAGTGAGGACGGGCACGCACAGGTGAGCGGATTCTTCGAAGGCGACGACCCCCCGGCGCGACAGCGCCGGCCGGGCTTCGCCGCGTCCCGGCGCCCTCGGGTGCTCATCGGGACCGCGCTGGTACTCGTGCTGGCCTTCTTCTTCGTGTCCGTCTTCGACGGGATCTGGACCTCGCGGCTGTGGTTCCACTCGATCGGCTACGGGCAGGTGTTCGGCACGGTGCTGACCACCCGGGTGGTGCTGTTCCTCGTGTTCGCGGTGCTGATGGGCGCGTTCGTGGCCCTCAACATCGCAATGGCCTACCGGTACCGGCCGCTGTTCCGGCCCGCGTCCACCGAGCAGGCGAACCTGGACCGCTACCGCAGCGTCATCCTGCCGCTGCGCCGCTGGCTGCTCGTCGGCCTCGGCGTGCTGGTGGGCATCTTCGCCGGCGCTTCCGGCGCCAGCCAGTGGCGGCAGTACCTCCTGTGGCGCCACCAGGTGCCGTTCGGGACCCGGGACCCGTTCTTCGGCAAGGACATCGGCTTCTTCGTCTTCAGCCTGCCGTGGCTGCACTACCTGGTGAACTTCGGTATGGCCGCGACCTTCCTGAGCCTGGTGGCCGCGGCGGTGGTCCACTACCTGTTCGGTGGGATCCGGCTGCAGGTGAAGCGCGACAAGCTCTCCGGCGCGGCGCAGGCCCAGATCTCCGCGCTGCTCGGGCTGTTCGTGCTGTTCAAGAGCGCGGACTACTGGCTGGACCGCTACGACCTGGACACCGCCCACGGCAGCCTGTTCACCGGCATGAGCTACACCGACTACCACGCCGTACTGCCCTCGAAGAACATCCTTACCTTCATCGCGCTGATCTGCGCGGTGCTGTTCTTCGCCAACGTGCTGCGGCGCACCTGGATGCTGCCGACCATCGGGCTCGGTCTGCTGGCGCTGTCGGCGATCCTGCTCGGTGCGCTGTGGCCGGCGATCGTGCAGCAGTTCCAGGTCCACCCCTCCGAGCCAGACAAGGAGGGCCCCTACATCGCCAAGAACATCACGGCCACCCGACAGGCGTACGACGTCGCGGACAGCAAGGTGATCCCGTACAACGCCAAGCTGCACCTCAAGCCGCAGGACCTGAGCTCGAACTCGTCGTGGATCTCCGACGTCCGGCTGCTCGACCCGGCTCTGGAGAGCACGACCTTCGACCAGCTGCAGCAGGTCCGCGGCTACTACGGCGTCCCGAAGGTGCTGGCCGTGGATCGATACAAGATCAACAGCCGGGAGCGGGACCTGATCGTGGCGGTCCGGGAGCTGAACCAGTCCGGGCTCCCGGCGGCGCAGCGCAACTGGGCGAACCTGCACACCGTCTACACCCACGGCTTCGGCGTGATCGCAGCCTTCGCCAACCAGCGCAACGCCCAGAACCAGCCGGTCAGCAACAACGGGGAGCCGATCTGGGCGGAGAAGAACCTGCCTCCGCGCGGCTACCTGAGCCAGCTGACCCCGCACGGCTTCCAGCCGAGGATCTACTTCGGGCTGAGCAGCCCGTCGTACTCGATCGTCGGCAAGGCTCCCGGCGGGCACAGCGTCGAGCTGGACATCCCGGAGAACGCCAGCTCCAGCGGGGCGCCGGTGGCCAACACCTACGGCGGGTCCGCAGGGGTGCCGGTCGGCGGGCTGTTCAACCGGCTGCTGTACGCGATCAAGTACGGCGAGCCGAACATCGTGCTGTCCAACCGCGTCAATGCGAACTCCAAGATCCTCTACAACCGCAACCCGCGGGTCCGGGTCGAGCAGGTGGCTCCCTGGCTGACCGTGGACAGCGACCCCTACCCCGCCGTGGTCAACGGCCACGTGGTCTGGATCCTGGACGGCTACACCACCACCGACCGGTACCCGATGTCGCAGCAGCGGTCCCTGAGCGAGATGACCTCCGACGCGCTGAACCCCCACACGTCGTACGCCACGCTGGGCTCGGACCAGATCAACTACATGCGCAACTCGGTCAAGGCCGTGGTGGACGCCTACAGCGGCAAGGTGACGCTCTACAACTGGGACAACGACCCGATCGTGCGGGCCTGGTCGTCGGCGTTCCCCGGCGCGGTCAAGCCCAAGCGGGACATCCCACCGGCCCTGCTGGCGCACATGCGCTACCCCGAGGACCAGTTCAAGGTGCAGCGCAACATCCTCGCGGAGTACCACGTCACCAACGCGCAGACCTTCTACGCCGGTACCAACCGGTGGAAGGTGCCCGAGGACCCGGCTGTGAAAGGCCAGAGCCAGCCGCCGTACCGGCTCTCGGTGCAGATGCCGGGGCAGGGGCCGTCGTCGGTGTTCTCGCTGACCAGCGTCTACGTGCCGTACCAGCGGGCGAACCTCGCGTCGTTCATCGCCGTCGACTCCGAGGCCAACCGCAAGGACTACGGCCAGATCCGGATCCTGCGGCTTCCCGGCAACACCCAGATCCAGGGGCCGGGTCAGATCGCGAACACGTTCGCCGCCGATCCGGCGATCCAGCAGAAGCTGTTGCCTTACCAGAAGGCCTCCAAGGTGCTGTACGGCAACCTGCTCACCCTGCCGGTCGGCAGTGGCCTGCTCTACGTCCAGCCGGTGTACACGCTGCGACAGACCGGCTCCGGCTCCTACCCGGTGCTGCGCTACGTGCTCGCCTCCTTCGGGCAGAAGGTCGGATACGGCACCACGTTGAACGCCGCCCTGGACAACGTGCTGGGCACCACGGTGTTCTCAGGTGGCTCAGGGGGCGGGCAAGGCGCGACGCCGCCGTCATCGGGCGGCCCGCCGACCGGCGCGTCCCCGACGGTGACTTCGCTGCTGAAGCAGGCACAGGCCAAGTTCACCGAGGCGCAGACGGCCCTCAAGCGCGGCGACCTGCAGGCTTACGCCGCCGCCGAGGCCGCGGCCCAGAAGCTGGTGGAGCAGGCGTTGAAGGCGGCCAGCGTTCCGTCTCCGGCCCCGACGGCGCCCAAGCCGGCTCCGTCCGGCTCGCCGTCGAAGCAACCGTCGGCAGGCGCCTCGGCCAAGCCGTCCAAGCAGCCATCGGCGGGTGCGAGCCCCACCGGCTGACGTAGGGAGGCACCATGCGTCGATTTGGTGTCCGGCCGCTCCTCCCGTAGGGTTGGAGACACGACGCGGGGTGGAGCAGTTCGGTAGCTCGCTGGGCTCATAACCCAGAGGTCGCAGGTTCAAATCCTGCCCCCGCTACTACAAAACCGCAGGTCAAGCGCCCCTTCTGTACCAGAAGGGGCGCTTTGCGTTTGCCACCCGTAACCAGATCCGTGACCAGGACGGCCCTGGGTTCGCGTTCGAGCCGGAGACGGGGCAGGACGCCGTGGACCATGTGAGGTGGCGTTGGGCTGATGAGACCGCCGCCGGGTCGGATTCCGGTGGGGAACCGGACACGAACAGGAACCCTTCCGAGCGCCCGATCGCTGTCGGAAGCGATCTCGAGCGACTCCAAGACGTCCCGTGCTTGTTCGGCTGTGGCAACCCGTTCGGTGAGGGGCCGCCGCTCCTGGCGGGCGCCGACGCAGGGCCGGGGCCGCCCGTGGCCTTCCGAGGATGCCGCGGGTCTGCCGGCCGGAGCCGTCGACTCAGTTCGTCAGGCCCGGCGCGCGGGGAGTGCTGCGGGACTCGCCGGCACGGGGGCAAGCTGCCGCTACGGCTCGACGTAGACGGTGAACGGCGGGATGACACCGTGTGACTCGGCCTGGGCGGCGACCTCGGGCGGCATCGACTCGAGCATCGCCATGAGGGCCTTGACGTCGTCTGTCTCGAAGGTCACGGCGGCCTGCTTGCTCCCGTCGAGCGCGACGAGGTCGGTGACCCCGGTGGCGCCCGGCATTGCCGCAGCCCTTTCGTCTTTGCCGGCCAACCAACGGTCGACCTCGCGGATGTCGTGGGTGATGATGATTCGGGGCATTGCTCCACCTCCGTGGCTGGTCCTGTCGCCAGCGGTCCGCCGGCGTGATGACGGTTCGGTTGGGCACCGCTCGCACGCGGTCTCGATTCACACGTGCGAGCGATGTGATGACTGCGGTCTGCTCAACTGGGCGATGCGCGTGGCGGTCGGGGCAGTTGCGGGCTCAGCGACACAGCCAGTCTCTGGGGTTGCCGGCTGCGGCGTTCTCAGCCAGGGAGGGGTGCCGCAGAAGCGAGCGCGGTCACTGTCTCGCCGTAGATCTCCATTGCTGCGCTCGGCGCGACCACGGGCATGATCTCGACTTCCATGAAGGGCGTGAACGGGTTCTCCGCGACGATCCGGTTCAGTTCGGCGGAGTCATCGACGTCCGCCAGCATCAGGCCGCCGCCAGTGACGAAGAACTCCAGTGTCGTGAGTCGTGGCGAGTACGACTCGACCCAGTGTCCCAGTGCCTGCATCAGCATGGGGGCGGCATCGAGGGGCGCGGCGCTTCTAGGACGGTAGATGACTGCGACACGCATGGTTTCTCCCTGCTTGGATGGGAGCCACGCACGGGGCCCGTGCAAGGGGCGGTTCACCGTGCTGTGGCCGTGGGGATGTTGATCTGTTGAGTGTGGTCGGGGGAGGGAGATAAGACATCACTCGATCGAGCGACAAGGAGCGGCGGCGCCGGTCCGGCGACGTGCCCTTCGATCGCCCGCCCCAAGTGGGTCAGCGAGCCGGACCATGCCGTGTGTCGGGCACTGGGCTCAATGCGCGCTCGAGGTTCTCGAGTGTCTTGGACATGCCGGCGCGGACGATCGGTCCTCGGAGCCTGGCGTAGGGCAGTTTCATGAGCACGTTCGGCACTGCGCCGAGGTCGACCTCGACGCGTTCGGTGACGCGAGTACCGCCGGCCGGCACCTGTTCCATGCGGAACCACCATTGGATGCGGTGGGGGCGTGGTCGGTTCGGCGGCATCGTCGTCCATGAGATCGCGTGGGGCGGGTCGTACTCGGTGATGGTGGAGATCGCGGTGAACTTCTGCGTGCTCCGTCCGACGCGGATCTCCTCGTCGGCTTCGAAAGTCGAGCCCACGCCGACCGCGTCAGGGTGGTGCATGCGTACGGCCTTCACCTCTCCGCTGCCCGCAAGCTGGGCATGGCGCAAGGGGTCAGCGAGTGCTCGAAAGATCAGCTCGGGTGTCGCGGCGATGATGCGCTGCGCTTCATGCTCAAAGATCAACATCAGTGTTCCTACGGCTTTGGTGGGAGGGGGGCTGCGGCTGTTCTCAGCGACTTCCCGGCGGCCGACCTGGGCACGGTGCGGGCGTGCCCACTCGCCTGCCCGCTGTGGTCTGGTGCCGGGGAGAAGGTGACCTTCGGTGGCCTCAGTGCACGTCGAGGACTCTGTCCCTGAGCGGTGAGGCGAGCAGTTGCACCACAGGTGCCAGGGCTTCGGCCGTCTCGAGGTCGCCCATGACGGCCTGATGTCCGGCCGCCGTTTGCCAGTCGGCGATCTCGACCAGAACCTCGGGGTCGTCCAACGCCTCGTGCAGCGTGCTGCCCAGCCAGCCGTTGTCCTTCAGACCGGGACCGATCTCCGCGATCAGCGCGTCGAGCAGGTGCTTGAGCCGGTCACGCTCGCCCGGTTTGGCTTTCATCTCGACAACGACCTTGATCGCCATGGTTCTGTCCCTCTCTCTTGAGGTCTTGGATGTTCGGGAAGATATTCATGTCAGGTTGTTCAGGGCTCTGGCTCGGACACGGCGCGCCAGAGTCGATTGGTGTCGAAGTCGAGCGAGGGCATCGAAGCGGTGAATCCTTCGTGCCCGGCGATGCTGTGGACCTCGTGGAGGTGTGCGCGGAACCACCGGTCGAACGACTCGGGGGAGGTGGCGATCATCCGGAAGGCGGCTTCGAGGTCGTCGGCCTCCAGGTAGACCACCGCCAAGGCACCGACCGCTGCGGGCTGCAGCCAGACTGCTTCACGCACTATGCCGGCGCGGCGCCGCGAGTCCTGGTAAGCCTCCTTGCGTGCTCCAAACTGGCAGGAGGCAAGGGCCTGCCGGCTCGCGTCGATCCGCCCGGGAGGCAGGGCCGCGGCGTAGGCGATCGAGTGCATGCCCCGATCCTGCTTCCGGTCAGCGGTGGAGACATCACTCGACCGAGTGAGGCGCCGTAGGCGCGGCGGGTATGGCGCCGAGCTGGTGCATGAGCGACAGCATGTCTGCGACTCCCCAGTGCTCGCAGATGAGTCCGGCGTCGTCGAACCGCATGATGTCGATGAGCGGCACGCTCACGGCGATGCGGGTAGGGGGGAGCCCCATGAAGCCACCCAGCTGCGTGCCGGTAACGGTCACCCGCGCGGCCGCCTTGTCGTCGCCGACGATCACGTCCTCTGCGTGCATGCGCCAGTCCGGGAATGCGGTCACGAGGGTGCGGAAGAACTCGAGCGTTCCGTCCTTCGTGGCGGGGAGGCTGGGGTCTCCCTGGTGCTCGACGAAGTCGTCGGCGACCAGCTCGCCGAACCCGGCGATGTCCCCGGCGCTGATGCGCTCGTACGCCTGATGCATTGCCGTCGTGTGATCCATGGTCGCTCTCCTGCGGGAGGATGGTGCTGCCTGGTGGCTCGCACTGCGGAAGCGACGATGCTCGCGGCTCACAGTCAAGACATCACTTGGTCGAGTGATGGACCACGGTGGCGAGGGCGACCCGGTTGGCGATGCCCAGCTTGGCGAACACGTGCCGCAGGTGGGTGTTCACGGTGTGCGGTGACATGTACAGCTGCCTGGCCACGGCGCCGTTGGTGAGTCCTTCGGCCACCAGGAGCGACACCTTGCGCTCGGTTGCGGTGAGGCTCTCCCACCCGTGACTCGCCCGCTCTCTGGGGCCGCGGGGGCCAGTTCGTACGCCGAGCGCGCGCAGGTGAGCCCGCACTCTGGCCGACCAGGCGTCGGCTCCTGCCTGGTCGTAGAGGCCCAGCGCCTCGGTCAGCAGCGGCGCTGCCTGCGGACGTCGCCCGGACCCCGCCAGCAGGGTGGCCGCGTCCTCGCATGCGCGGGCGTGCTCGATCAGCAGCGGACCGCCCCGGGCCTGCGCGACTGATTCGAGCATCAGGTCGGTGTCGCCGTCGACCATGCCCTGGCAGCGCAGCGCGAGGCTGCGCACAGTCGCGACGTCGGGGGCCAGTGCCACGGCGGCCGCAACGGCGCTGGTGACCTCTTCGGCCACCTCGCGGTGTCCCAGCGAAAGCGCCAGCCTGACCAGGTGCGGCGCGAGGCAGCGGTAATAGAAGCGGCACTCCCTGGCGACGTCGAAGCGCCAGCACCGCAGCAAGACGTCGAACGCGCCGTTGCTGTCCCCGTGGGCGGCTTTCAGCCCGGCCGTCGCGGACGCCAGGATCCCCGCGTTGTAGCTGAGCTGGCCGCCGTTCAGAGCGGGGTCGAGCTGGGCGGTCAACTCGCTCGCAGTCGCGTAGTCCCCCTTGGCCGTTGCGATGATGGCGCGGTAGGCCAGGGACTGATTGACCAGCAGCGGGTTGCCCTTCTCCTGTGCGGCCTCGCCGGCGGTGACGAGGCGGGGAACCGCGTCGTCCCAGTCCCCGAGGATGTAGGACACCTCGGCGTCGGCCATCAACGTGTCAGACAGCCACCAGCCGGCGCCGAACTCGTCGGCGAGGGCCTGCCGATATGCGAGCCTCGCCTCGACGACGAGGTCGCAGTCGAACAGCGCCAGGCCGAGGAAGAACTTAGGCTGCAACGGCAGTGCACCCATGCCCGGCGAGCTCCTCGCCAGGGCGGCCGCTCGTCGGGCATGCGTTAGCGCCTCGTCGTACCGGCCCTGCCGCCCGACCGCAACCATCAACGCCGTCAGCGCCCAGACCGCCATGGCCGCCTCGCCGGCGCGCTCGGAGATGACGAGCGCGCGGCCGGCCGCCGACTCACCCGCGCGCGGGTCGCCGATGTAGGTCAGCGCCCAGCTCTGCTGCGCCAGTAGGGGCACCTGCGCGGAGGTCCCGAAACGCGAGGACCCGGCGAGCCCAGCCTGCGCCACGGCGATGAGCTCATCAGCCCGGTTCTGCAGCGCTAGCGCGCCCAGCAGGGCCAGCCGATAGCGATGTCCACCTGGTCCGCGTGCTGACGGTTGAGCACCGCCTCGGCCCGCGCCGAGGCCTCGGCGACCTTCCCGGCACGCAGAAGCGCCTGCACCACCTCGGACGACAACGCGTCCGCGTCGCGGTGACCGCCGGGCAGCAGACCCTCGGCGCGACGGAGCAGCTCCACGGCCACCAACGGTGCCTTCTCCGATGCCTCGCGGGCGGCATCCCGCAACCACGCGATCGCCTGCTCATCGCCCCGTTCTGCGCCCAGGACCAGGTGATCGGCCACCTCGAGACGACTTGCGCCCGCCGCCCTCAGCGCGACGGCTGCCTCACGGTGCAGCAACCGGCGTGCCGGAAGCGGGATGTGCTGGTAGATCGCGTCGTGCGCCAACTGATGGCGGAACGCCGCCCGTCCGGCGGTCTCGTCCAGGAGCTGGGCATCGAACGCATGCCGCAGCCCCGCGATGACGTCTGCCGGCGTACGGCGGGCCACGGCCCCCGCATCGCGAAGCGAGACGGCATCGCCGAGCACGGCCGTGACCTGCAGCAGCTCAAGGTGGCTGCCGGCAACTGCCGCAGCCGGCGAATCACGAGCTCGCTCAGCGAGGTCGGCAGCTCAGAGCCCGTCACCTCGACCATGTCGCTGGTGCGCCTGAGCATGCCTTGGTCGCGCAGCGAGCGCAGCATGGCCACTGCCCACAGCGGGTTTCCGCCGGCTCTGGCCAGCATGGCGATCAAGCCAGGACCCGGGGGCGCTGCGAGGACCTGGCTCGCCAGCGTGGCCACTTCGCCGGCTGTCAGCGGGCTCAGTCGTAGAGTCGCGGCCCCGGCTGCTGCCAGGTCGTCAAGCAGCCGGGCCGCCGGGGGAGTGAGCGGCGCGGGCCGGGTGGTGAGCACGAGCAGGAACGGCGCGAGTGCCAGTTGCCGCGCCAGCGACAAGATGGTCAACAGGCTCGCGGTGTCTGCCCAGTGCAGGTCTTCGAGCACGAGCACCACCGTCGCTCGGCACATGCCGTCTCTACGAGGTCGACGACCTCCTCCGCCACCCGGTACCTCACGTCGACGGGGCTCGCGGGTTCCGCGGGCCGCTTCCTGCGAGGAGCGTCCCGATTTCCGCCCGACGGGCATCCGGCGAACGTTGGGTCAGGCCGAGCGCCGAGACGACGACGCCGAACGGCCGGGTGTGCTCGAAGGGTGGGCCTGTCCGCAGAACACGGTCAGGCCACGTGCGTTCGCGTCCGCGACGATGTTCTGCACCATGCTGGTCTTCCCGGTGCCGGCCTCGCCCTCGATCACAAGCACCGACGCACGCCCAGCGACAAGTCGTCGTACGGCGTCCGCGGTCGCTGCCAGCTCGGCGTCCCGCCCTACCTGTCGCTGCGCCGAAGACACCTTGAAGACTCGCCCACCCCCACTGCGGTTCCCCGCCACCGGTTGGGCATGTCCACGGAGCCCGATGGCTAGACACTTGGCGAGGCTCGCGACGCGCATAGAGACCGTTATCGTCCAGCTCCCGATCCGCGCATCCAGCCCGTGGGAGTCCCGGAACGCGCTCGCCTGTCCCGCCGCCAGTCCAGCAGACCGGAACACGAACATGGCACATCCTGTCATCGGCCGTGAAAGCGCACCTCCGCCTTGCGGCAAGACACGGCCGCTGCGCGACGATGTGACGCGCCTCGCCGTGGCGACTCGCACGGTTCCTCAAACGTGGCGTTGCCGAGCTGTTAGCCGTCTTCGAGGCCGGCGAGCCGCCGGCCCTGCGCAACGGCGGGCGGG
>CAWIUT010000006.1:0-18456 GCA_963839365.1 uncultured Actinomycetota bacterium | reverse complement strand
ACACATCATCGATCCGACCTTCATCGGCGGCTGGCACGGCCGCTGCCGTCCCTTCGTGTGGACCAGGAGCGATCACCTCGTCTGGATGGGGTGATGCCGTCGCGCTTCGAGGGGCTCATCGTGCGGGGAACACACCCGGGACCGTCTGGAGGAGCGGTGCCTGAGAGCACACCGACCAGGACGCGGACCACATGACCGATGAATTCGCAGGCAAGATCGAGCTGGACATCCGGGACTCGGTGCCGGACTGGGCACCGTTCCTGGCGCCGAAGGCGCCGGCGGGAGCCCCCAATCTGCTGTTCGTGGTCTGGGACGACGTGGGCTACGGGACCATGGAGTGCTTCGGCGGCCCGGTGCGCACACCCACGATGAGCCGCATCGCACAGCAGGGCGTGCGGTACTCGAACTTCCACACGACCGCGCTCTGCTCTCCCACCCGTGCCTCCCTGCTCACCGGACGCAACGCGACGTCCAACGGCATGGCGACCATCGCTGAGTTCAGCTCCGGGTTCCCCGGCATCTCGACGCGGATTCCCTTCGAGAACGGCTTCGTCTCCGAGGTCCTGGCGGAGAACGGCTACAACACCTACTGCGTGGGCAAGTGGCACCTCACCCCGGGGAAGAGACCGGGATGGCCTCGTGGAAGAAGCGCTGGCCGCTGGGCCGGGGCTTCGAGCGGTTCTACGGCTTCCTCGGCGGCGAGTCCAGCGGCTGGTACCCCGACCTGATCCACGACAACCATCCGACGGAGCCGCCCGCGACCCCCGAGGAGGGCTATCACATCGCCAAGGACCTTTCCGACAGGGCGATCGAGTTCATCCGCGACGCCAAGGTCATCGAGCCGGACAAACCGTTCTTCCTCTACTTCTCCCTGGACGCCGCACACGCCCCGCACCACGTCTCCCAGGAGTGGGCCGACAAGTACCACGGGGTCTTCGACGACGGCTACGAGGCGATCCGCGACCGGATCCTGGCCCGGCAGAAGGAGCTGGGGCTCCTGCCTCCGGAGACCGAGCTCTCCGGCATCAACCCTCATGGTGAGCCGACCGCCACCGGCCCCGACGGTCAGCCGTGGCCGATGCTGGACACCGTCCGCCCGTGGGAATCGCTGAACCCCGACGAGAGGCGCCTCTTCGTGCGGATGGCGGAGGTGTTCGCGGGCTACGTGGAGTACACCGACGACCAGGTGGGCCGCGTGATCGACTTCCTGGAAGGGTCGGGCGAGCTCGAGAACACGATCGTCGTGGTCGTCTCCGACAACGGGGCGAGCGGCGAGGGCGGTCCGAACGGGACGTTCAACGAGTGGCGCTTCTTCAACGGGGTGCCGACGCCGCCGGAGCTGACGTTGGAGCACATCGACGAGCTCGGCGGCACCAAGTCCTACAACCACTACAACACCGGCTGGGCCTGGGCCTTCGACACCCCGTTCCCGTACTGGAAGCGGTGGGCGGGCTACGAGGGCGGTGTCGCGGACATGTGCCTCGTCTCCTGGCCGGCCAAGGTCCCCGCTGACACGACAACGCGGGCGCAGTACGTGCACGCGGTGGACGTCGTCCCGACGATCTACGACCTGATCGGGATCACTCCCCCGGAGACGCTGAACGGCTACCCCCAACGTCGCCTCGAGGGTGAGAGCTTCGCCGCCTCACTGACCGACCCCGCTGCGCCCGGGAAGAAGACCCAGTTCTACGCGATGCTCGGACAACGCGCGCTCTACGAGGACGGCTGGCTGGCCTGCACCCTGCATCCCCCGCTCAGCGGGTGGGGCAACTTCGAGCAGGACGTCTGGGAGCTCTACAACGTCGAGGTCGACCGGTCCCAGTCCACCGATCTCGCCGAAGAGGAGCCGGAACGGCTCGAGCGCATGAAGGCACGATGGTTCGAGCTCGCCGAGGAGTACGACGGCCTTCCGCTCGACGACCGGACCGCACTCGAACAGACGCTGGCCGAGCGGCCCAGCGGCTCACCTGTGCGCGACCGGTACGTCTACTACCCCGACAGTGCACCGGTGCCCGAGCAGTCCGCGGTCCTCATCAGTGGTCGCTCGTACACGATCGCGGCCGGCGTGCGGACCGACTCACCGGACGCGGAGGGCGTCGTCTTCGCCCACGGCGGTATCGCCGGCGGGCACAGCCTCTACGTCCAGGGCAGGCGACTCACCTACGCCTTCAACTGGGTGGGCACCACGGTGCAGGCGATCACCGCCGACCGGGACCTGGCCCCGGGACCGCACATCCTCACCGCCGAGCTCGTCGCGGAGGGCCGCAGCGACGACCCGATGATGGCCGGGGCGAGGGAACCCTCACCCTGTACGTCGAGGCGACCGTGGGCAGCGACGTGATCGTCACCCAGCCCGGGTTGTTCTGCGCGGTCGGTGACGGGCTGTGCGTCGGCCGGGACGACGCCTCACCGGTGACGCCGGCGTACACGGCGCCGTACCGCTTTGCGGGCGGAAGCATCGAGAAGGTGGTCGTCGACGTGTCCGGTGAACGGTACGTCGACCACGAGGCGCAGGTGCGTGGCTGGTTCCTGCTCGACTGACATGTGAGCCCTGATCAGAGGTCGAGGGTCAGCTGGGCGGAGGCGCGGTAGCGGGACTCGGCGTCCGCCAGGGCGGCGCGGTAGCGGGCCCGGTCCAGGTCGAGGTGCAGGGTGTAGGTGTCCGGCGCCAGCGGAGTCGGCGCCACCAGCAGCGCCCGGTCCTCGGCAGCGTTGGTGAGCACCGTGAGCGACACCGTCTCGGTGCGACGCGACGACAGCGGGATCACGTTGACGATGACCTCGCCGCGCCGGTCGAACAGCGCGACGTGGTCCACCGGCATCCGCACCGGCCGGGGGCCGCGGAACGGCGGTCTGGTGAGCACCTCGACGAGCCGGCCCTCCAGCACGGCGCCCCGGGGGCCGCGGGTGACGCCGACGTCGTACACGTGGAACTCGGTGCGCGGCAGCGGCCGCTGGACCCGCACGCTGTGCACCAGCCGCACCGCATCCTCGACCGTGGAGAGCACCTCGTCGGCCACCCCGCCCCGCACCAGGCCCCCGCCCCGGACCCGGCGGAACGACAGTCCGGCCGCGAAGGCGACCAGGCCGGGACCGACCCCGCGCGGCGGCGGCGCCACCGGACCGGTCACCTCGTGGGTCATCCGCAGCGAGACGTCGCGGCTCAGCGGCAGCGGCTCGGGGGACTCCAGCAGCAGCACCTGCGCCCCGCTGGTCGGCTCCGCCTCGACGTCGGAGATCCGCAGCCGGTCCACCTCGGTGGCCAGCGGCAGCACCAGCCCCGAGACCCAGGCGTCGAAGAGCCGCTGGCGCAGCTGACCGTCGCCCGGCGCCGCCATCACGTCGGCCACGGCCGGACCGGTGGCGGCCAGCAGACCCGGCACGGCGGTGAGGTCCCCCGGCACCGAGCGGGTCACGCCGTCCCAGCTCGCCACGTGCTCCTGGAACGTCGCGTACCGCGAGGTCTCGGCCCAGCTGGCGTGCGCGTCCACCGCGTCGACGTGCAGCTCGGCCACCTCTCCGGCCCCGTCCACCACGACCGCCACCCGACCGCCGCGCAGGTCGCCGCGCTCGACGTCCAGGTGCACGTCCCCGACCCGGGCCCGGACCACGTCGTCGAATGCCGTGACCTCCAGCGGGTAGGACGCCGCGCTGGGCGGCAGCGCCTCGGAGCCGACCTCGGTCGTCACCCCCGCCCGACGGGTCTGCACCACCAGGCGGCCGCCGGCCTCGTCGACCAGCGCCAGCAGCGCCCGGTCCACCCGGGGCAGGCCGCCCACCGCCACCGCCACCCCCGCGAGGCCACCGGCCGGAGCGACACTCGCCCGGATCGTCACGTGGTCCCAGGCACCGCCGCTCTCCCCGAGCACCGCGTAGTGCCGCCGCCCCACCGCCGGCCGTCCGGACACCCCCAGGGCCCCGTCTCGGACGGTCCACGGGGTCGCCGAGGTGAGGTCCTCGTCGGCGACGGCGAGCGCCGTCTCGTCGCCGTCCTCGAACGGCGCCCGGCCGACGTGGGGGCCGCCGCGATTGCGCACCGCGACCCGCAACGAGATGCGCGGCGGCCACAGCGCGTCCGGGTCGCCCGGGTCCGCGGTGAGGTCCACCGGCGCGTGCCGGAGCACCTGGGAGGAACGCAGCTGCACGTCCGGGCGGTCGCAGGCCGGGGAGAGCCGTTCCAGGCGCTCGAGCCGCTGCACCAGCGGGTCGGTCGAGTCGGCCCGGCGTACCTCCGCCCGGACCAGGGAGGCGTCGGCCACCCACGGCCGGCGCGGCCGCGGGGGCGCGACGCGGTGCGCCACCACCCAGTCGGCCGCGGTCACCGAGAGCCGGACCCCGTCGGCCTGCTCCACCGCCAGCGCGTACTCCAGCAGCTGGGCCCGCTCGGCCGGGGCGTCCGGCGCAGACGGCAGGTCCAGTGGCACCAGCGAGCTGAACCGCTCGTCGAAGGCCACCACCAGCGGCTCCGACCGGTACAGCAGCCCGTGCACCCCGGGGTAGACCGACTCCACCAGCGGTTCGAGCTCCTCGCCGACCGTCTCGACGGCGTTGAGACCGGGCAGCCCGCGGGTCCGGAACCCGGCCCGCTGCTCGACCACGGCCTCCTGAGCGCTCCCCTGGTGGTCGACGACCTCCCGCACCGCCATCGTGATCTCGTAGTCGTGGTTCGGCAGCCATGCCAGCGCTCCTCCCCCGGCCTGGCCGCCCCCGGCCTGGCACCGCGCGAGCGCGGCCAGCACCGCCCGGGCCTCACGGACGGTCCGGTAGCTGGCGCCGCGCAGCTCGAGGAAGGTGGTCCGCACCGGCGCCGTCGCCGAGGGGGCCGGGCTCGCCCCCGCGAGCGTCACGTGCCGCAGGGTCACCGCCGTCAAGCCGGCGAGGTCCTGACACCGGATCAGGCCGCCGGGCGGCGGGCTGCCGAACATCGGGAACTCCTGCCGGTCGACCACCTCGAGCCCCCGCATCGCCTCCACCACCAGCAGCGTCGGGATCGCGGGCAGGTCGACGGGCCGCCAGAAGACCCGGAGGTCGATGTCGAAGGCCGGTTCGTCGAGAGTGATGGCCGCGACGGTCAGGTCGACGCCGAGGCGCAGCAGCATCCGGGCGACCGGTTCGCCCGACGGCGGGCCGAGGGCCGGCGCCACCACCGGCGACCGCGGCAGCGTCCACCGCAGCACGCTGGCGGACTCGGTGAACCGCTTGCTGACCGGGGACCGCCTCCCGAGCGGCACGTCGGTGAAGTCGAGGGTGTGGCGCGGGATCTCCCGCTTCACCGGGCAGCACGGGAACGACGGATCTCTCGCCAGCAGCTCCTCCTCGGCCGCCGGGTTGGCGGTGAGGAAGGTGTACGGCGTGTCCGCGTTGATCAGCAGTCGCCGCGGGTCGATGACACCTCCGACAAGCACGTCCGCGTCCCACCGGAACGTCACGTCGGAGGTGAACCGGGCGATCAGGTCCGGGCCGGCGCCGAGGTCCGCCAGGCCCCCGACCTCGGTGTCCTCGGGAGCCAGCAGGTCTGTCCACACGCCGGCCTGCGGTCCGTAGCGGGGTCGTCGGCGGATGCCGACCCGGACCAGCGTGTACGTCGAGGTCAGGTCGTTCGAGGCGGGCGGGGTGGCCGCCTGCCGGCCGGCGCCGGGCGGGGTGGTCGGCACCACCGTGGTGTCGTTGTCGACCGCGACGGCGAGGTCGAGCGCGATGACGGAGCGCACGCTGACCGGCGTCAGCTCCTCCCACGCCGAGTCCGGCACCGGGGCCGACGGCAGCGCCCGGAGGTCGACGATTGCCAGCACCGCGCCCTCCGGTCCGAGCGCGGTGACCGCCGCCGGCGTCGCCGTCCCGGCGCCGGGCTGCAGCGCGGCGGCGGTGGACAGCGGCGCCGACAGCACCGGCATCCGCTCCGGCTGCGGCACCTCCCGGACCCGGATCACCCGGAAGGTGACGTCGGGCAGCCACCACGGGGTCTCGATCCGCACCTCGAGGCTGAACCGTCGGTAGTTCGGCTCCTGCGGGCCCAGCTGCTCGAAGACGCCCTTCACCGAGGCGCCGAAGGAGAACACGTAGAACACCTTGATCCGCAGCGCCAGCTCGGCCCAGACGACCACTCCGCTGGAGGAGGCCTCGTTTGCCCACGTCCCGACCAGCAGGCCGAACGAGGCGTACACCTCGACCCGGCCGACCCCCATCGATCCCGAGGCGGCGGCGGTGACCGCCAACCCCGCGCCGCGGGGGCCGGGCCGCGCGGAGACCTGCAGGCAGAACGCGACCGAGAGGCGGCCCCGCAGCCCGAGCAGGGTCTTGTCGGAGGCGAGGGTGAGCCAGCTGGCCTGGTCGGCGAGCTGGCCGATGGCGAACT
Organism: uncultured Actinomycetota bacterium; assembly: GCA_963839365.1. GTDB lineage: Bacteria > Actinomycetota > Actinomycetes > Propionibacteriales > Nocardioidaceae > DASSKA01. The sequence goes on along the minus strand of CAWIUT010000006.1, from coordinate 12,101 downwards.
GGCCTGGCTGGTTGCCGGCGAACATGGTGCCGGTGAGCCGGGCCAGCCCCCGGGCCAGCGCGCTGTCGGTGTCGAGCAGCTGCGCGAAGTCCAGGTCGACCGCGACCAGGGCGGCCCACCGGTCGCGCTCCAGGTCGACCTCGATCGCGCCGAGACCGACCGGCTGGGTGGCCTTGAGCAGGAACACCTCGGCCGCCACCAGGAACCCGGCCGAGCTGCCGGTGTCGGCGTCGCTGCGGTGGAAGAAGATGAAGACCCGCAGGGTGACCTGCCTGGTCGCGGCCAGCCCCAGGTCGGCTCCCACCCCGGCGGCCTGGGCACCCCGCGAGATCTGCCAGCCGCCGCGCGCCGCACTCCGGTCGGAGCGCACCTCGACCGCGCCCGCGGACTGGTGCGCGCGGTACCACTCCAGCAGCCGCATCTCCTGCGGGCGGCCGCTGGGCGCGGGCAGCGCGGGCACCATCCCGCCGGCGACCAGGACGCTCACCCCCCGCAGCTCGAAGCTGGTGACGGGCAGGTAGCCCAGCTGCAGGCCGAACATCCAGTAGGTGAACTCGTCGACGGGCCCGGTCACCCGGCCGTAGACCAGCTGCGCGCCGATGCTGAAGTCCTTCCCCATGGCGCGGAAGGCCAGCAGGATCGCCAGCGCGAACTCCCGGTAGCGGTGCCCGTCCCGGGTGGTGTCGGTGATCGACCCGCTGCCGCTCACCTCGAACCGGCCGACCCGCAGGAACAGCCCGATCCCGTCGAGCAGCCACCGCGGCGCCTCGGGGTTGCCGCCGGTGCGCAGCCGCAGCCGCCGGAACCGCAGCCCGCCGCCGTCCGGGCTGCCCTCGGCCGGCACGCCCGGCGTGCCGAGCTGGCGTGGCTTGCGCTCCGGGTCCCCGGCGCCGGGGAAGATCGAGATGCCGCCGCTGAAGGCGACGTACCGACCGCCGTTGTCCTCGTTGACGAAGTCGAGCTCCTCGACCTCCAGCTGCACCACCTCGAATGCGGTCAGCTTCAACCCCTCCGGGAACCACAGGCTCGGCACCACCCGCACCTCGCCGAGGTCCCAGCCGAGGTCGCGGAGCACCACCTTCTGACCGAGGTCACTGCCCGGCGCCGGCGCCGGGCCCCCCGCGACGACCTGGAACGTCGCGCCCGCCCCGTCGCCGAGCTTGATGCCGAGGTCGACCAGGGCCCGCAGGTGCTCGCCCCACCCGGAGACGCCCTGGGCGTCCTGGAGGTCGCGCAGCAGGATGCCCACCTTGGCGGTCATCAGGCTGAGGGTCGCGTTGGCGATGGTCAGCAGCTCCAGCGGCTCCGGCGGCAGCCAGGCACCCTGGAGCAGCCAGCCGTCGCTGACGTCGATCACCAGGGCGTGGTCCTCGGCGGCGTCGGTGCCGAACAGCACCGCCATCCGGGCCACCACGGTGTCGGGGGTCTCGAAGAGCAGCCGGAAGATCCGCAGCCGCCAGTCGACCAGGGCCGAGAGGGAGATCTCGACGGGCGCCTGGGTCAGGTCGTACGCCTCGATCTCGTCGCCGCCCTGGAGCACGGCGCGGCGCAGGCCGAACCGGCCGTGGGTCGGCACCGGGCTGAGCCAGGCGAAGACGGGCAGTGCGAGGTCCTCCAGCACGAACTCCAGCCCCGCGGCGGCCGAGTCGCTGTCGAACCGCTCCCGGAGCTGCCGGATCGGGTCCCGGTCGTGGTCGAGGTCGAGGGTGCGGACCGTGACCAGCCCGGTGCCGTCGAACCCGCCGTGCGGGAGGTGTCGCACCCACTCCAGGGCCTGCTCGTGCTCGGTGTGGTCCCCGCTCAGCGTCGGGTACGGCACCAGGCCGAGGTCATGCACCCCCCGGCAGGGCAGGCCGCTGAACCGGCACGGTCCGAAGGACAGCGGTACGGCGGGCTCGAGCACCACCTCCTGCTCCTCGGTGAGCCGGACCCGGACGTGCACCCGGATCGCCGACGGTCCGACCTCGCTGAGCCGCACCTCGAGACTGTCCAGCACGCCGGACTCGAACAGCGCGCCGATCCTGGTGTCCCCCAGCGGCGGGCCCTGCAGCTCCTCGGCCTCGGGTCGCAGCGGCCCGATCAGCCCGTGCGGCAGCAGGATCTCGACCGGCAGGGCCTCGACGACCAGCTCGACGCCCGTGTCTGCCTGGGTGAGGAAGACCCGGGCCGGTGACGCGGCGGAGTTCGGCTGCAGCGTGAACGCCAGGTCGGGCAGGGTCCGCAGCACGAACGGCTCGGGCTGGGGGTGCGGCTCGATCACGACCTCGGCGTGCAGCCCGACCCGGGCGGCCGCGGCGCCGGGCCGGACTGCGTGGAAGCTCAGGACCGTGTTGAGGTACGCCAGCAGCGGCTCGTAGTCGGACGCCTCCTCACCTCCGGCACTCACGCCGGGACCGGGCAGGAACGCCGACCGGGGCCAGCGGCGCGCAGCGGCATGGACGTCGGCCGAACCGAGCAGGTCGAAGAGCGTCAGCCGGGGCATCAGACCGGCCCCAGCCCCGGGCCCGGGACATGCGAGAGGTCGGTGCCCGTGGTCGGGTCGACCAAGCTGTTCCAGACGTAGGGCACCATGCCGTCGGCGAGCACCAGGCCGAAGGCCGCGAACATCTTGGCCGGCGTGGACGACTCGCCGGGGAAGCCCAGCTCCGGGGTGACCCCGAGCGCGGCGAAGCTGCTCATCCGGTTGCCGGCCAGGGTCGGCCGGCGGAACAGGTCGACCGCGGCGACCGGGTCGTCGAGCAGCGCCCGACCCATCGCGGGCGGCATCCCCAGGTGCTCGGCCCACAAGGCGGTCCGCAGCGCCCGCGCCGGGTTCTCGGCGGCCGACTTCAGCCGCTCCGGCACCGCGAACGCCGCGATCTCGCCGTCGTGGAAGAAGCCCCGCCGGTTGGTGTTGCACGACCCGATGCCGACGAAGACGTCGTCGACGATGATCGCCTTGGTGTGCACATAGATCCCCCGGTCCTGGGCCAGCGTCACCGCCGCCCCGGTCGGGTGCGGTCGCGGGTGTGCCCCCCACAGCGGCTCGGCCCCGGTGGGACGCCGCACCAGGTAGCGGCGGGCGGGGGTGCCGACGACGTCCACGTCGTCGCGCTTCTCGACCGCGAGCATCTTTTCGCCGTGCACCCACAACCAGAACGGGACGTCGCCCGGCAGCCTGGACCGCGGGCCGAGGACCACCACCTCCCCCAGCTGCGACCCGGTGCCGGACAACGGCGCCAGCAGCTGCACCCGGCCCTTGCTCGCCACCCGGCCGGCGTTGGCGAGCACCGGCCGCCGCTGCGGCGCGGCCACCACCATCCGCTCCCCCCAGCCGCGACCGGTCGGCGGGCGGTCGCGCAGCCGCTCGAAGATCTCGCGTCGTCGGATGTCCCCGAAGACCTGGTCGGAGCCGGTCGGGACGACGATCACGAGCCGCAGGCGCGGCTCCCGGTCGGACGCGTCCAGCAACGCCGAGACGTACGGGTCGTCCGGGGTGAAGTACTGGTCCTCGATGTAGATGTACTCCCGAGCCTGCTCGATCGCGTGCAGGATCGCCTCGGGGATCGTGGCCTCCCCCTGCGGGGACCACGGCAGCGGTACGCCGCCCGCAGCGGGCGCGAAGCCGGTGCGGCACACCTGGACCAGGTGGCGGGCAGCCTGCGGTGGCACCTCGTCGACGTCCGCCGGGTCCGGCGCCGGGAACACGGGCGCCCGCTGGTCCGCGGGCGGATCGGACTGGCGGGTGATGTCGAACTCCCAGCGCCGCTGGAAGGTGAGGGCGAGGTCCGCCGCGGCCGGCCCGGTCAGCCGGGCGTGCACGTCGTGGAACGCCGCGGCCGACGGGGTCGCCGAGCGGCTGTCCGGCGGTCGGTAGCTGCGGCCGTGGTGGCCGGGGGTGTCGAGCCGGTTGCGGTTCAGGTCGATCCCGCCGAGATAGCCGACCACGCGGTTGCCGCGCGCGTCCGGTGTCCGTCGCACCACCTGGAACTTCTGGTGGTAGCTGCCGGTCCCGGCGATGAAGTCGGGCGGCTCGAGGATGCCGGTCATCGGGTTCAGCACCTGCACGGCGAGGTCCTCGAAGCGCGCCGGGTGCCGGGCGCGCAGCGCGATGCCGGGGTGTCGGCTCTGCAGGTCCTCGAAGAGCTTCTTGCTGCCGTCCACCCGGTCCAGCAGGCCGCCGACCAGCGCTGCGGGGTCGAGCAGGCTCAGCGCTCCCACCCCGAACGTGTGCAGCGCCACCAGCGCGACGAATCCGGCGTCGTCGATCTCCAGGTCCTTGAGCGCGGAGATGATCAACGTCCCGTGCACCCCCGCCAGCAGCAGGACCAGGGCCGCCTGCTGCATCACCTCGGTCGGGGCGTCGTCGCGGAGCACCAGGTACTTGTCCATCAGGAACCGGACGCCGTCCCCGGCCTGCATCGCCTCGACGAGCTCCAGCAGCATCGAGCCGTCCGGGTCGGCCGGGTCGAGGGGGAAGTCGTTGAACGCCCACCCGGCGAAGTGCGCGCCGAGACCCGGTGCGGTGGCGGCCCGCAGGTCGGCCAGCATCGGCGCGAACGAGGCCAGCCCGTCCACCAGCGGCTCGAGCCTGCTGTCCGGGTGCAGGTGGCCGAGCCCGGGGTCGAGGCCGGGCGGGCGCGCGGCGAACCAGGCGGGGGCGTCCAGGACCTGCACGTGCGGGTGGGCCGCGGTGGCCGGGAGGGTGAGCGGCTGGCCGGGTCGGGTGCTGGCGGTGTCGTCCGCGGGATCGACCGGCACCGCGTCGTACAGCGCGTGGACGGCGCCGGTCAGCGGCTGCCCGGACGGCGGCGGACCGGGCCCGTCCGCGAGGACCGCGACGTCGAGCGGGCCGGCGGGCAGCGGTACTTCGCCGTGGGCGTCGGTGCTGAGCTCGCCGGCGCCCACCCGGACCCGGTACGACGCGGCGGGCCGCCCCACGTGGTCCAGCAGCCGGAGCCGCCTGCCGGTCGCGAGCAGCGGCTCGAGTCGACGCCAGTCGCTGGCGTCCTCGGTCGGGTCCGCGGCCGCCAGGGCGGCCACGACCGCGGCCACCCAGGCGGTGGGCGCGAGAGCCACGCGATCCGCGAAGAGCAGGCCGATCTGGGCGGCCGTGACCTCGGCCAGGGGCATGCCCCGCGCGACGAGCTCGTCGTCGGTCGGCAGCGGGTCGGTGGTGACCGGCGCCAGCACGAACGTCGGCAGACCGGGGAGCAGCCGCAGCACCGCGGCAGGCGCGAACGGGAGCGGCGCCAGCTCGAGCAGCGTGCTGACCGGTACGCCGGGCAGCGGGGTCGCCAGCTCGACGCGCCGCACCAGCCCGGTCACCGGGGCCAGCAGCGGGAACGTGCCGCCGCTGGCGGCCAGGGGCAGCAGGGTGACGGTGGCGCCGGCGTACCGGGCCACCCCGGGGCGGACGATCGGCGCTCCCGGGGCCCGCGGCGGGTCAGGCAGCACGATCGTGACGTCCGCGTCGCCGCGCACCGCCGCACCGGCGGGGAAGGGGGCGCCGAAGGCGGCCATCACGGCACCGTCACCGGGTCGCTGTGGGCCACCCGTCCGTCGGGCGCGCTGACCCTGCAGCCGGTAGCGAGAGCTGCCCTCCGGCTGGCTCAGCGTGACGCCGGCGCTGAACGGGTCCAACACCGGCGAGACGCGAGACCAGCGCTGCTCGTCGACCGCGCGCTCCACCGCGACCAGCAGCGAGGCGGCCGGTTCACTCCCCGGCGGCCACTGCCACCCGAAGCTCGGGCCCGGCCCGGTGACGCTGAGGGCCGGCACCGGGAGCTCGGGTGCGGGAAAGTCGAGCGTGAACGGTCCGGTCGTGACCGAGCAGGCCCCGTCGGCGGTGAGGGTGGCCAGCCAGACGCGGGTCCGGGCCCCGGGGTCACCCGGCACCGTGACCGACAACCGGCGGGCACCGTCCGCGTCGGTGCTCACCTCCGGCCCGTCCAGCGGCACGGCGCTCGGGGCGAGCAGCTGGCCGCCGGGTGCCCGCAGCAGCAGGCCCCCGGTCAGGAGCAGACCGGGCTGGTTGGGCACCCGCAGCACGGACTCCCCGCCGATCGGACCGGCGCCCGTGGCCGGAGCATGGAAGACCAGCACGTGGGTCACGGTCACGTCGGCGGGGACGCGGACCCGCACCAGGCCCGAGGCGTCCCCCGGGTCCCGGTCCATCCGTTCGGCGCGCGCTCCCGGCAGCAGCGACGGCACCCGCACCACCACCCGCGCGACGGCGGACCCGGCCGAGACCCGACCGGCCCGGTCGACGGCACGGACCCGGTAGAGCCAGCGTTCGGCAGCGGGCGGCAGCGTCTCCCCGACGGGACCGGGCGGCACCGGGTCCTCCCGAGCGGGCGCGAAGAGCCGGTCCCGGTAGGGGTGGCGTCCGGCGAGGTGCACGAGGAACCGGTCCGGGATCTCGGTGGTCCGCCCGGAGCGCAGGGCGGCGACCAGCAGCGCCTGGTCATCGGGGTTGCCGAGCGGGATCTCGACGTCGGGGTCACCCGGCTCGATGGGCTCCACCGGCAACGCCAGCACCCGGTCGTCGGCGGTGACGGCGAGCGCCGAGGCCAGCACGACGGCCGAGACCCGCTCGACCCGGACCCGACCGGTGCTGGTCGCGGCGGCCGGCAGGTGCGGCAGCAGGTCGAGCGGGAAGTGCACCGGCTCGGTCCCCGGCTCGGGTGTCCGCAGCTGCGGGACGGGCTCCAGGGGCGGCGGGATCTCCAGCGTCGGACGGCCGGCGTACCGCGCGGTCGCCTGCGCCGGCACCACCGCGCTCTCGGTGCCGGGGCGCGTCTCGGCCGGTGCCCGCTGGTCGGCGACGTACTCCTGGTCGTCGGCGGCACTGACCCCCACCCACAGCGCGTCGACGGGGGTGTCCTCGTCGACGAGCAGTCGGTCCCGCAGCACCGCCTCATACGCCGTCGCCGTCCCGATCGCCCGGACCTCGACCCGCTCGTCCCACGCGTCCGGCCGGGTGCGGTCGGGGTTCAGCGGTACGGCGAGCTCGATCGGCCCGGCGACCGGTCGCGGGACGGTGCCGTCGCGCAGCTGGAGCCGGGTCTCCACCATCATCTCGATGCTCGTCCCGGCCGTGTGGGAGCGGATCAAAAACGGGTGGCCGGCGTCGAGGTGCCCGCCGGCGGCGAGGTCCTCGGTGACCGGCCGGTCGAGGGTGAGGAGCAGCCGGTAGGTCCGGGGGGGTCCGCCGCCGAGACTGTTCGCGGAGTCGAGGGTGCCGGTCACCCGGTCCAGCGGGCGGGCGACGTACACCCGGAACTCGGTGGCGAACGGGTCCTGGTCACGGTGCTCGGCCGGCCAGGTCCAGCGCAGCACGATCGCGGTGCCGCTGCTCCCGAGCAGCGTCCGCTCGTCGGGCGTCAGGTCGTCCGCGTCCCGCACCAGCACCCGGGTCTCGACGCCGACGGGCAGCGGCGGCGGCCGGTGCTTCTCCAGGCGGACCGCGTCGGTCTCGCGCCAGTCGGTGCCGGGGCGCCCGATCGCGTCGACGGCGCGGACCCGGTAGCGGTGCATCGTGCCCGGCTCCGGGAGGGCCGCACCACCCGCCGCGGACCCGGCGAGGCTGTCCGTGAGGGCCAGCTCGTCATCCGCGCCGCTGGTCCGGACCGCGTCGTCCGGGAACGCGTCACGCAGGTCGCTGCCCGGGGTCAGCACCAGGTCGCGGATCCCCCCGCCACGTTCGCCAAGGGTCTGGTTCTCGGCGTCGTGCACGGGGGTGAACGGCCCGTCGGGCTCGCGGCGCCGCTCGACCTCGAAGGTCGTCGCCTCCAACGGGCCGGCGGTGTCCAGCTGGTCGACCCAGCCCGGCAGCCCGAACGCCAGCGCGGGCCGCCAGGACACCCGGAAGCCGAGGTCGTGGCGGGCCGCGACGACCGCGGTCGGGTGTGGTCCGGCAGCGACCGGCTGTTGGAGGTTGACCGCCCGCGCCGCCCGGGGCGCGGCCGGCAGCGGGGTGTCCGCCAGCGTGATCGGCGCGAGCACGACGGAGACGTCGACCTTGTCGGAGGTCGCCGAGGGCACCCGGAGACCGTGCAGGAACCCGACCCCCCGCAGCCGGACCTGGTCCGCCGGGGCCGGCAGCACGAGTCGTGGCCGCGGCCCGGCCGGCACCGGGGTCGTGAGGTCGAAGAGGCCGGCAGCAGGCCCGGAGGCGGCGACGAGGTCGTGGCCTTCGCCGAGGTCCAGGACGAGCTCGGTGACCGGGGCTGCGAAGTCGAGGACCAGGCTCCACTCTTCGAGCGAGGGGTGCAGCCAGAACGACTCCCGCGCCGGGTCGAGGACGATGCCGCGGCGGGTGAGGCGGACCGCGCCCGCCGCGGCAGGGTCGGCGGCGAGCCGGACGACGGTGGGGCGAGGGAGCCGGACCCGCAGGTCGCCGATGGCGAAGTCGGCCGGGAGCAGGGTCCCGGACGGCACCGCCGCAAAGTCGTACGCCGGGTCGCGGAGGTCGCCGGGGTAGGTCGCGCTGATCCGGTACTCGTAGGTCTCACCCGGCACGAGATCCGGGTCGTCGTCGAGGACGCCGAGACCAAGCGCTCGGCGCCAGGTGGGGTGGGCCGAGGCCATCCGGAGCGGATCGAGGCCTCGGACCTCGTCGGGGTCCTGGTCCGGCTCCTCGCGGAGCAGGACGGCCAGGTCGGCGGGCCGGAGCTCGGGGCCGCCGGCGACCACCGGCCGCAGCACCGTGGCGAGGCGACCGAACTCCTCCTCGCCGAGGGTCTCGCCGGGGAGCAGCCGCCGCCGCGCCTCGGCGAGCTCGTCGGCAGGGGTCGCCAGGTCCGGTCGCACCTCGCGCAACGGCAGGGTGAGGCCGGAGACCACCGTGGTGGCGTTGCCCCAGCTGCTGGCCTCCTCGGGGTCCGGGCTGTCCACGCAGACCTCGAGGTTCTTCGCACCCCGGACGATGATGTCGACCCGGTCGATCCGGGGTGCCCGGAGGGTGTGCTGCGCGCTGTCTGTCTGCGGGGGCCCCACGGCGACCACCCGGCCCTCGCAGGTGGCGACGACGAAGCAGACGGCGGCCTCGGCGACCACCCGGACCATCCGCCGCTCCTCGTCGAGCTCGATGCGCAGGACCGCGAGGGGGCTGCCGGGGCCGATCACGACGCCGCGGTCGGGACCGCCGCGGGAGAGCGGGTGTGCCGTCACGACCCCGAAGACGAGCGACAGCTCCCGCAGGGCAGCGAGCCGGGCGATCCGGGCGGCGTCGAACCGCTCGCACTCCTCGGCCCGGAGCCGCTCGGCGACCCGGCGCTGCACGGTGAACCCCCCGGGCGCGTGCACCCAGGTGCCGGGACCCGTCCAGGACAGATGGATGCCGGTGGCGTCTTGCGACACCTGCGGAATGCCGTGTGCATCCACCGGGTCCTCCCCCGGACCGGCCGGTCGCGGTCACCGAGTCCGCCCCGAGCGCGTCGACCGATCTCGTGCGAGGCTAGACCTGCCGGTTCAGGCGTGTCGAGGTCTCGACCCGGGCCCGGGAGCGGACGCCCTCCGCCACGCTCGTGACGGTGGAGAACTTCATGGGCAGCCCGTTCCTCGTCCCAACCGGGTGACCGGAGCCGGGGGCCGGGTCGTCACGCGGCGGAACACCAGGCACGCCATGACAGACCGGACGAACGTGCGGGCGGGCGAGTCGCTGGAAGAGCTCGGGCCCGTCGACTGGATCGTGGATCCAACCCTGTGCGGGTGATCTCCCCGTGGATCACCCCCACCCGTGTCCGGGAAACCGGGTCAGGCTCCGTACTGGTGGAGCTGCGCGCGGACGGTGCCGGGTTCCGGCTCCGGGGTGGCCGCCTCGCGCGGTGCGTTCTACACTCGAAGCGAGTGAGGTGGCCAATGGAGTCGACGGCCGCGGCCGGTCAGTTGAGCCTGCTCGTGGAGTTGGCTGCCGATGCTGAGCGAGCCCCAGACGCCGAGGAGTTTCTCGCCTTGGCAGTGCCAAGGGTGTGCGTCGGTACAGGGGCGGTTGCTGGTGCGGTGCTTGACGCCCTGTCACACGTGCGACACGGCTACGGTGCGGCAGTGCCCCTAGCGCGGCCCGTGCTCGAGGAAGGGACCGACCGCTTGGTGGGCCCGGCACCTGACGAGTGGGCTTCGGCTGCGGTCGAGCAGGCCATGTTCCTGCGGCTGCCGGGGCACATGGGTGTGTTGGCTCTGGGGTGGGACACGTTCCTCGATACGCGGGAATCAGACCCGGTGCTGAAAGCCGCGGAGCGAACGGTGTTGGGTGCATTGGCACGCCACCACGCGCAGAGCGAGCTGGCCGACTTGGTCGCTCGTGTCGACAGTGCCCAGCAGCTGGCGTCCATGGGGGACTACGACTGGCACATCGCCTCGGACACCAATCGTTGGTCTGACCAGCTGTACAGGATCTACGGCTTCGAGCCGCAGACCTTCAACGCTTCCTACGACAGGTTCTTGGCGAGCATCCACCCCGACGACCGGGAACGGATCCAGGCGATCCACCAGGCGGCGTACGCGACCGGGGAGCCGTACAGCATGATCGAGCGGATCGTCCGGCCTGATGGAGAAGTGCGCTATCTCTCCTCCAATGGTCAGGTGATCATGGGCGCGGCCGGCACTCCGGAACGCATGCGCGGAACGTGCGTCGACATCACCGAACGCATCCTCGCGGAGCAGGCGGCTGAGAAGGTCTCGCTCAGGTTCCGGGACCTGGTCGAGGCCTCTCCACAGGCGATCCTTGTCGTCAGCTCATGCGGAGAGATCGTTCAGGCCAACCTTCGGGCCACCGAGCTTCTGGATGTAGATCCGACTGGGCACGACCTCGTCGAGCTCGGTCTGGACCTGGTGAGGGCCGGGATGGGTGTCCCTGCCAGGAGCCTGACGGGGCGCGAGCTGATCCTCGACATCAGCGCCACCGATCTCGGCGACTCCGAGGACTCACACCATCGCGCTCTCTTCCTCGCCGATGCGACCCAGCGGCTGGAACGCGAGGCGATGGCGCAACAACTCGGTGAGGCCCAGCAACGGCGCCGCCAGGCGCTGGAGATCAACGACAACGTCGTCCAAGGCCTGACCGCGGCGATATTCGCGCTCGAGGCCGACCCGAACCCGGTGGTGTTCGGATTCGTCGAGCGCACCCTTGCCGCGGCACGCAGGATGATGGACGGCTTCCTTGAGCCGGCCGGGCCCCATCTGGCACCTGGCGATCTCGTCCGGACGAGAGCCGCCAGCCTCGAGCCCACTGGAGCCGAGAGCGCCGAGGCGACCGCGGACCGGCGCCCCGGCACTCCGTCACCAGTCGTGTTGCCGCGGGTCCTGATCGTCGACGACGCAGAAGACATTCGCATGCTGCTCCACCTCCAGCTGAAGAAGTCGGGGTCCTATGAGGTGGTCGGAGAGGCAGCTGACGGGCTGGATGCGGTCAGTCAAGCCACAGAGCTTCAACCCGACCTCGTGCTCCTCGACATGGCGATGCCCCGTATGGACGGGCTCGAGGCGCTCCCACTGATTCGTGCTGCCGTGCCGAAGGCGCGCGTCATCGCGTTCTCCGGATTCGGCCGGCACACCCTCGAGCGGGACGCGATCGCTGCAGGCGCCGACCGGTATCTGGTCAAAGGGATCAAGAGCAGCGAGCTGCTCAAGAACATCGCGGACGTCCTTGACGCCGCGTGACGGGCCAGCAAGTTCTGGCTCGTTCAAGGACGAGCTGATCTGGCGCGAGGGCCCGTGGCGCAACGTCGAGATCGAGACCCTGCCCTGAGTCGACTGGTTCAACACCGACCGGCCCCCGAGTACCTCGACGACCTCGCGCCCGCCAGGGCCGAGGAGCTGCACTACATTCACACCCGCACACCGACACCCGTCGGGTGACTCAGCAAACCGAGTCTCCGGACACGCCGGGAAATCTCACAGGGCCCTCACCGTCGGCTACGACACGACGCGAAGGATGGGGACTGCTATCTGGCCACCAGTGGGGACTTTTTCATGGCCACGGACACCCACCGGCGCCCGCACGTGCCCTGGCGATGCGGTCAAGAGGCCAGACGCCGCCCAAAAGTGCGAATAAGTGCGGCCTTGGCACTGCGTCCTCCTTGTTCAGGATGACGGGCAGCGGCCCTGACCAGGGCATT
>CAWIUT010000005.1:0-271260 GCA_963839365.1 uncultured Actinomycetota bacterium | reverse complement strand
GCGTACCGGACCGTTGACTCGCAGCACTTCGGCCTGCGTCAGCGCCGACGCCGGGTGTTCCTGGTCGCTTCTCGGACGGAAGACCCCAGAGGCGTCCTTTTCGCGGACGAGGCTGGCGCTCCCACCTCGAAGACGACTCACGCCGCCTACGGTTTCTACTGGACTGAAGGGAACCGTGGCGTGGGATGGGGTGACGGTGTCACCCCCACCCTGAAGGGCGGCTCCAAGCTCGGCATCGCCTCGCCGCCGGCCATTTGGCGGGTAGGAGCCGAAGCGGGTCAAGCCATCGCCCGGCCGAGCGTGCGCGCCGGGGAGAGGCTTCAAGGATTTCGAGCGGGGTGGACCGATGTGGGCGCCAAGGACGGCGTCCGCTGGAAGATGGTTGGCAACGCCGTTTCGGTTCCCGTAGCGAGTTGGATCGGGCGAGGACTCGTCTCGCCGCGCGAGCCAGTCGATGTCGATCGACGCACGCTGGCCACAGGGGAGAAGTGGACCGCAGCGGCAGCGTCAATCGCAGGCGTCCGCGAGTCCTGGACTCTGAGCGAGAGGCCGCTGGCACCGCAGCGGCGGCTGACCTTGGCTGCAATCCTTGACACCTACGGCGGCGTACCGTTGTCGTATGGAGCGTCGAACGGCTTCTACACGCGTCTGCAGGCGAGCACATTGCGGGTGCGCGATGACTTCCGCGCTGCGCTCAAGGCACACGTCGAGCTGGTGGCGGGATGAGTAGCCCTCCCATCGGCAGGTTCCGCGCTCACTCCACGCGCGACGGTCAAGCGCTCGCCCGCGACGGGCAGGCGTATTTCGCGATCAACAGGTTGTCGGAGAGATCCAAGCCTGAAGGGGAACAGGACCTCTTCGAGATCCAGTTCGCCGATGGGCTCTGGATGCTCGTGCGGCTCGATGATCTCGTTCGGGTCGTTCCCCGTGCGAGCGTCTGATCCCGGCAACACTCGCGAGCGTTGCTGTGGTGACACGCAGTTGGGCATCGAATCCGGGCGTACGTCGCTCGATGCGAGGCAACCGAGGTCGCGACACCAAACCCGAACTTGCGATCCGGCGCCTCGTGCACGCGGCGGGACTCCGCTACCGAGTCGACGCCCGTCCACTGGCACAGCTCAACCGGCGCGCCGACATGGTGTTCTCCCGGGCGAAGGTCGCCGTTTTCGTCGACGGATGCTTCTGGCACGGATGCCCGACCCATCACACCGTGGCCAGGTCCAATGCCAGCTACTGGGCGGACAAGGTCACCACGAACCGCGAGCGTGACGCGGAGACTGACCGTCTCCTTGAGGAAGCCGGTTGGACTGTCATCCGGGCGTGGGAGCACGAAGTTCCCGAGGCCGTAGCGAAGCACATCGTCGGCACCGTCCGGAGTTCTGAGGTCAACCGACCCGCTTGAACTCGTCGAACCTGGCGGCCAGGCGCTCCCTGTCCGGTCGCTCGGCGGCACGCTTCGGTGTCCAAAGGGTTCGTCGATCCATCTGCTGGAGCCCGTACTTCAGCATCGGCCCGTCGATCTCCATCAGGACGTCAGCGTTGATGTGGACCAAGTAGTCGGGGGAGATCCCGAGGATGTTCTCGTCGTACGCGGCATGGTGGATCTTGCAGAGGGCGAGCCCATTGGCGACGACCGGCAAACCATCCTCCGCGCTGTCCGCCGTGATGTGCGCGGCGTCGAGGAGCGGAGTCTTCCTGAGGTCGCAGACTGCGCACTTGAGCTCGTACGCGCCGAGAACGCGTGAGCGGAACTCCGGCTGATGCATGCGTTGGCGGACGACCCGCTCAACGTAGCGGCGCTGGTCGTCCGTGAGATGAGCCGGGTCGGGCAGGAACCGCAGGCTCTCGTCGAGCGCCAAGAGGAAGCGGCGGTGCTCAGGTTCTTCCTTGACGACGTATACCGGCATCACCGGGACGAAGCGCCCATCAGCGACCTTGCGGAGCATGACGATCGGGAGCCCGAGACGCATCGCTTCGCGGAGCTTGTTGTTCGATCCACCGCGTGGATCCTGCCCGGGGGGCCGTTTCTCGTAGGAGTACCGGTAGAGCGAGTCGCCATGATCGCCGTCGTCGTACTCGCTGTCGGGGTCGCTCACGATCGTGAGGGTGCCGGCGTACGAGGACGGATTCCAGATCCCCTTCCCGACATCCTTGACGCGCTCCGGCCCGAAGCCGAAATCGACACGGCCGAGCCACCTGCTCGTCAATACCGCGTTCTGAGCGAACTCGGTCGCGAGCGCATGCATCAGCGCCTCGCGCTTGGAGAACTCGACGGACAGGTCGGCCACGTGCCCAGGATTGCAGCTCCGGCAGGTGCCTGCTGGGGAACCGTCCAACGGCCCGCGCAGTGGAGCTCACGGGGGCATTACGCGGTCCCGGGGCGAGCGAACCCCCCGGACACGCAGGCCAACTGCTCATGGAACTGCCTAGGGATCACCAGTAGCGGGTCAAGCGACTGGCCGAGTTGATCGTGAGGGAGCCCGGGATCGACGCGGAGCTTCATGCTTTGGCAGGCAAGTTGTGCCTGCTCGCCCGTCAACAGGGTCATTCGCGGAGCGGGCAGTTCGATCGGGATCAGGCGGCGAAAGGAGTTCGGAAACCACGCGCGCGGGGCTTCGATGAGTTCGCGGGCGAGTGACGCGACTTCTGGTGAGGCGTCGCAGATGGAGACGAGGAAGACCAAAGGGCCGAGGCCGAATCCGACAAAGCCGAGGTAGTAACCCCCAGGATCGAATGTGGCGGCCTGGACTGATCCGGCCTCGAAGACCAGGTGCGTCGAGGCGCCGAGCGACACGTAGCTCCCGCTCGGCGTGGTTCGTGAGTCCCGGGCCATGTAGGCGTTCTCGAAGAAGGTGCCTGGGACTCGACCGCGGGGGTACACGTGCGTGAGCAGTAGACCGCGGATGTACGCCCAGAATCCGAGGACCCTCACTTCGGTCTCGGAGAGGCCCAGCTTCTCATTCCCGACGGTCAGTTCGTGGATCACCGCTGTCGCGTCGTTCTCAAGGTCCTCTAGCCAGCCCTGGTTGCAGTCGCGGCAAACGGCATTGAGTGTCATGTCGAACTGAGAGACCGGGCGCTTGACGATCTCAAGCTCGCCCGCCTGCGTCTGCCAGGAGAAGGTCAGCCCGGGAGCCAGCGGGAAGCGTTCCTTGAACGCCCTTCGGAAGACGTGCTCGTTCGAGCGCTTGCCATCCGTGGTCTGGCAGAACAAGCAACGCGTCATGACCCGGATTCTTGTCGCGCGGGGGTGGCAGCGTCCGTTGCCGCGCCTGCGGCGAGGCTAGCAACGTCGAGGTCGCATTCGCGCGGTATGGCGAGAGAGGGCGAATCCCTCGCCATACCGCGCGAATCGGCAACTTCCGACTCAGGACCGTAGTTACTCCTGGGCGGGGCGTCGCCGTTGCGGTCGTTTGCGACCGTCGACCCATCGCCTACAGGAGGGCTCGGATTGGGCTCGCTTTCATTCGCAATGGCCCGCAACCGGGCACCGCCGGCAGCGGACGCGAAAAGTGCATCGACGCAGGTCAGGGACCCCGTTCGGCCTCTTGGCCGCAGCCGCCCGCGCAAGAGATCGCGCTTACGCTCATCGCTCATGGACATCTTCCCGATGACGCACCACGTGGAGTGCGTGGCAGGCCTGGTGCGGGGGCCGCTCCCGTAGACCCTTGACATCGTGTATCTTGATGTCAAGATATATGGGCTGGCCCGTGCCTTCGTGGGCAAGATGGGTACAGCGACAACCCCGAGACCTCGAAGGAGATGGCGATGGCGAGTCCCGAGCGGATGGACAGCTTCGGAGCCAAGGGCACCCTGGACGTGGGCGGGAAGTCCTACCGGATCCACCGGCTTGCCGCCGTCACCGGCAACGGGCTCGACGTGGAGTCCCTGCCGTACTCGCTCAAGGTGCTGCTCGAGAACCTGCTGCGGACCGAGGACGGCGCCGACATCACCGCGGACCACATCCGGGCCCTGGCGAGCTGGGACCCGGACGCCGATCCCAGCATCGAGATCGCGTTCACCCCCGGCCGGGTGATCATGCAGGACTTCACCGGTGTGCCCTGCGTCGTGGACCTGGCCACCATGCGGGAGGCGATGGCCGATCTCGGCGGGGACCCGTCCAAGATCAACCCGCTCGCCCCGTCGGAGCTGGTCATCGACCACTCCGTGATCGCGGACGTGTTCGGCTCTCCGGACGCGTTCGAGCGCAACGTGGAGCTCGAGTACCAGCGCAACAAGGAGCGCTACCAGTTCCTGCGCTGGGGGCAGGGCGCCTTCGCGGACTTCCGGGTGGTTCCGCCCGGCACCGGCATCGTCCACCAGGTCAACATCGAGCACCTCGCGCGGGTGGTGTTCAGCCGTGACGACAACGGCGAGACGGTCGCCTACCCGGACACCCTGGTGGGCACCGACTCGCACACCACCATGGTCAACGGCCTGGGTGTGGTCGGCTGGGGGGTCGGCGGCATCGAGGCGGAGGCCGCGATGCTCGGCCAGCCGGTGTCGATGCTGATCCCCCGGGTGGTGGGCTTCAAGCTGACCGGCGAGCTGCCGGAAGGCGCCACCGCCACCGACCTGGTGCTGACCATCACCGAGATGCTGCGCAAGCACGGCGTGGTCGGCAAGTTCGTGGAGTTCTACGGCTCCGGCGTGGCCACAGTGCCGGTGGCCAACCGGGCCACCATCGGCAACATGAGCCCCGAGTACGGCTCCACTATCGCGGTGTTCCCGATCGACGCCGAGACCATCAAGTACATGGAGCTCACCGGCCGCTCGGCCGACCACATCGCGCTGGTCGAGGCGTACGCCAAGGAGCAAGGGCTGTGGCACTCTGCTGACGGGTCCGACCCCGAGCCGCGCTACTCCGAGCAGCTCGAGCTCGACCTGTCCACCGTCGTTCCCTCGATCGCAGGTCCGAAGCGGCCGCAGGACCGGATCGCGGTGACCGACGCCAAGGCCTCGTTCCGGAACGCCCTCGGTGACTACGTCGATGTGCCGGGCGACAACGGGGAGCAGGGGTACGACGAGGCGGACGCGGAGTCGTTCCCGGCCTCGGACAGCCCCTCGTACAGCGGCGCCAACGGCTCGGAGCAGCCGTCCAACCACGTGTCCGCGGCCCCGACCGACGGGGGACGGCCCAGCAACCCGACCCCGATCACGTTGTCGGACGGCGCCAGCTGCGAGATCGACCACGGCGCGGTGGCCATCGCCGCCATCACCTCCTGCACCAACACCTCCAACCCGTCGGTGATGATCGGCGCCGCGCTGCTCGCGAAGAAGGCCGTCGAGAAGGGACTGGAGCGCAAGCCGTGGGTCAAGACCAGCCTGGCGCCCGGCTCCAAGGTCGTCTCGGACTACTACGAACGCTCCGGGTTGACCGCCTACCTGGACAAGCTCGGTTTCAACCTGGTGGGTTACGGCTGCACCACCTGCATCGGAAACTCCGGTCCGCTGATCCCCGAGGTGAGCCAGGCCGTCAACGACAACGACCTGGCTGTGGTGTCGGTGCTGTCCGGCAACCGCAACTTCGAGGGCCGGATCAACCCCGATGTGAAGATGAACTACCTGGCGTCACCCCCGCTGGTGGTCGCCTACGCGATCGCCGGCTCGATGGACGTCGACTTGTTCAACGACCCGCTGGGCCAGGACTCCGAGGGCAACGACGTGTTCCTCTCCGACATCTGGCCGTCGCCGGCCGAGGTGGAGCAGGTCATCGGCGAGGCGATCAGCTCGGACATGTACACCAGCGACTACTCGGACGTGTTCGCCGGTGACGACCGGTGGCGGGAGCTGCCGACCCCCGAGGGTGACATCTTCGACTGGGACCCCGACTCCACCTACGTGCGCAAGGCGCCCTACTTCGACGGGATGCCGGCCGACCCCGCGCCGCTGGAGGACATCACCGGCGCGCGGGTGCTGGCCAAGCTCGGCGACTCGGTGACGACCGACCACATCTCCCCGGCCGGGGCGATCAAGAAGGACTCACCCGCCGGGAAGTACCTCGCCGAGCACGGAGTGCAGCAGCGGGACTTCAACTCCTACGGGTCGCGGCGCGGCAACCACGAGGTGATGATCCGTGGCACCTTCGCCAACATCCGGCTGCGCAACCAGATCGCTCCCGGCACCGAGGGTGGCTTCACCCGCGACTTCACCAAGCAGGACGCTCCGGTGACCTCGATCTTCGAGGCGTCGCAGGCCTACCAGGACAAGGGCATCCCGCTGGTGATCCTCGCGGGCAAGGAGTACGGCTCCGGCTCCTCGCGGGACTGGGCAGCGAAGGGCACCTTGCTCCTCGGCGTGAGGGCGGTGATCGCGGAGTCCTACGAGCGCATCCACCGCTCGAACCTGATCGGCATGGGAGTTCTGCCGCTGCAGTTCCCGGAGGGCGAGACCGCCGAGTCGCTCGGACTGACCGGTGAGGAGACCTTCGAGATCACCGGCATCACCGCCATGAGCGGCGGCCAGACGCCGCGGACGGTCAAGGTGAAGGCGGGGGACAAGGACTTCGATGCGGTGGTCCGCATCGACACCCCTGGGGAGGCCGCGTACTACCGGCACGGCGGCATCATGCAGTACGTGCTGCGCAACCTTCGCAACAGCTGACCACCCTCCGTCGCAGTGCTGCGGCCCGGCGCCTGTGCAGGTGCCGGGCCGCAGCATCTTCCGGTGCGGACCCCTCCGAAAGCTGGGGCCGCTGCGTAACGGGGTGAAAGGGTGGTTCACCGGAAGGGGCAGGAATGGCGACGGACCTCCATGAGGGGCTGCGGAGGCTGGCCGACGAGCAGCCGATCGGGAAGCCGTCTGCTGACCTCTGGACGCGCGGGCTACGGCGATCGCGCCGGCGGCGCGCGGCAGGCGCGCTCGGCGCGGTGGCCGCGGCTGTCATTGCCGTCCTGGTGCTGCTGTCGGTCGACACCAGCCTCGTTGCCAAGCCGACCCCGGCGCCGGTTGATGTCCCCGCATCGCGGCTGCACCTGCCGGACCGGATCTTCGCTCCGAGCCGCTGGATGGCCGGCACTGACGGGCCGCCCGGTCCCTTGGCGGTCCTGTCCGAGGCCAAGCGAGCATCCTCGTGGTTCGGCACGAGCAGCAGCTGGTTCGGCATCTCCGCGGCTGACGGCAGCTACCACTGGGTCAGCCTTCCTCACATCGACCCTCGGCTCCGCCCGGTGCTCTCCCCGGACGGGACCAAGATCGGGTACGCACTGGCCGGGCAGCCATCGGGAAGGTCGGACTCCCAAGCCGTCGGCTTCGCGATCTACGACACGACAACCGGTCGTGTCCGGACGTGGCGGATCCCCACGCGGCACGGCCTCGCAGTGGACGTGTTCCCCGATCGAGCAGGATGGACCCCCGACTCCCACTGGTTCGCTGTCTACTACGGCCAGCTGCACCACCACGGGGCTGAGAGCGACGGCTACCGCACGCTGGCCTTCCCGACGAACGGGCGGCCTTTCCTGACCCTGCCGGCGCGATCCCCCGGGCGCGGCTTCGGCCTGGCAGGAAGGCACTCCATCACCTGGGTCGGAAGCGAGGGCGGCCAGGTCCACGTCGCCGCTCCAGGTACGAAACCCCGGTCCTTCGCCGTGCAGCCAGTCCCCGACGGGGGCCCTTGGATCAGCCCTGATGGCCAGCGCTTCGTCGTCATGGCCACGGGTCCGACAGATGGCGGTGGGAGCACCGACCGCTTCTATGTAGGACACGTACCGCCGCCCGGGCGGGTGGCTGCAGTGCGACAGCTGCACCTCCTGAACCCAGTTCAGGAGGGCATCGGCATCCTTGGTTGGCGCGACGCCGAGCACGTGCTGGTCGACAGCTTCGTTCCGCGGAAGCCAGGCGACCGTTTCCCCGGGACGGGCCCCCGGTTGGCCGTCATCAACGTCCGCACCGACGCCGTGCACGAAGCGATCCGCCGGCCGGCCGTGGGCGAGCTGCTCAGCGAGCCGCAGGTGGCCGCGCAGCTCTTGTCCCATCGGCTCGTGCCGGGGGTCCGGCCGCCTGACGGGGTCGATCCCCGGCTCCCTGCCGGCGGCGCTGCGGGGATCCTCGTGCTGACCGTTCTCGGGATCCGGTTCTGGAGGCGTCATGCCGGCGCCTGAGTCGTTCGAGGAGTACGTCGCCGCGAGGTACGCCGCCTTGACCCGCACGGCCTACCTGCTCTCCGGTAACCACCACGACGCAGAGGACCTGGTACAGACCGTGCTGATGAAGGCAGTGGGCGTGTGGCGGCGGATCGAGCGGGACCCGGAGCCCTACGTGCGCAGGATGCTGGTCAACGCGAACATCTCCCGGTGGCGTCGGCACCGCGGCCGGGAGATCAGCGTCTCCGCGGTCCCCGACCGGGCGGGACGGGACTCGGGCACGGAGGAGCAGCTGGACCTGCGAGGCGCGCTGAGGCTGCTCGCCCCGAAGCAACGCACCGTGCTGGTGCTGCGCTACTACGAGGACCTCACCGAGGCGCAGACCGCCGACGTGATGGGCATCGCGGTGGGAACGGTGAAGTCGCACGCCCGCGACGCGCTCGCACGGCTGCGCTGCCTGGTGCCGGACCTAGCGCTGCCCCCGGTGCACCCCAGCGAGCCGGTGGCCGACGCCCGACAGGTGCGTGCGAGGCTGGACCCATGATCGTTGCCTTCAGCATCAGTCCGTCCGGCGGGGACGAGTCCGGAGGCGTGAGCGAGGCGGTCGCCGAGGCGGTCCGCGTCGTCCGCGACTCAGGGCTGCCCTGTGAGACCAACGCGATGTTCACCAACGTCGAGGGAGAGTGGGACGAGGTGATGGCTGTTGTGAAGCGGGCCGTCGACGTGGTCGCCGCGAAGTCCCCGCGGGTGTCTCTGGTGCTGAAGGCCGACATCCGGCCCGGGTACGACGGGCAGCTGACTGCCAAGGTCGAGCGGATCGAGCAGCGGCTCGCCGGTGGGGCGCGATGAAGAGCGAGACGAGGAGCTACCGCACCGGCGACTCGGAGACCGTGCTGGACATCACCCAGGACTGCGCCCGGTTCGTCGACGGCGAGGGCGACGGGCTGCTGCACGTGTTCGTGCCGCACGCGACCGCCGGGATCGCGCTGATCGAGACCGGCGCCGGCAGCGACGACGACCTGCTCGTCGCGCTCGAGGACCTGCTGCCGGCCGACGACCGCTGGCGGCACCAGCACGGGACCCCCGGGCACGGCCGCTCCCACGTGATGCCCGCCCTGGTCCCGCCGTACGCCACCGTTCCGGTGAGCGGCGGCCGGCCGGCGCTGGGCACCTGGCAGAGCATCTGCCTGGTGGACCTCAACGTGGACAATCCCGACCGCGAGGTCCGGCTGTCGTTCCTGGCCGGATGAGCTCGCCGGCGCGAGGACGCGGGTGATCCTGGGCATCGACGACTGGCAGCTGGCCGTGCTGGCCGTCACGTTCACGGTGGGGGCGACCACCCAGGGGCTGGTCGGACTCGGGGTGGGGATGGTCGGTGCCCCGGTGACCGCGCTGGTCGAGCCGCGGCTGGTGCCGGCGCTGCTGCTGTGGATCGCGCTCGCGATGCCGGTGGTCACCCTGACCCGGGACCGGCACGCGATCGACTGGCGCGGGTTGCGCTGGGCCGTGCCCGCGCGCGTGCCGGGAACCGTGCTCGGCGTGCTGCTCGTCGGCTGGTTCTCCGAGCGCGAGATCGGCCTGTTCGTCGGCGGCATGGTGCTGCTCAGCGTGGCGCTCACCCTGCGCGCCTTCCGGGTGCCGGTGCGCCCCGCCACCCTGGCCGCTGCGGGAGTGACGTCGGGGATCACCGGCACCGCATCCTCGATCGGTGGGCCGCCGATCGCACTGCTCTACCAGCACCACGACCCTGCCCAGATCCGCTCCACCCTCGCGGTCTACTTCCTGGCCGGTGCCGGCATCAGCCTGTCCGGACTGGGCCTGTCCGGCCAGCTGGCGTGGCCCACCTTCTGGCTGGCCCTGCTCATGCTCCCGTGCCTGGTGCTCGGGTTCGCGATCTCGCGGGCGCTGCACCGGGTGGTCCCACGCCACCGGTTGCGTGCCGGGGTGCTGCTGGTGTGCTCGCTGTCCTCCGTGGTGCTGCTCACGCGAAGTCTGTGGGGATGACAAAGACTCGAACAGGTGTTCGACGAACGGCTACGATGGCGACCATGGACAGGCTGGTGGCGCCACCGGGGTGGCCGCGCGAGGTGCGGCCACCCGGCGCGCCCGACTGGAAGCGCACCGCGGTGGCCTGGTTGCTGGACGTGTGTCCGCCGGAGTACCGCGGCTACCCGGTGCTGCGTCGACACGAGGTGGTGCTGGCCCGGTTCGCGGTCTGGCACGTGGAGGCCTGCCAGGCCGCGGTGCGGCGCGGGCTGAGCGAGGCCCGTGCCGACCTGCGACAGGTCGCCGGTGTGGACGTGGTCGAGGCGGCGGTGCAGACCTGGCAGGCCGAGGCCGCACGCCTGATGGGGGTACGCCGGGCGGTCGGCCTCGTCGAGGAGGCGCTGCGCGGGCGACGGTTCGTCGCCCGCCTGTGAGTCAGGCGCGCAGTGCGGCCTCGTTCACCGTCAGCGTGCGCGCGTCCGCGTCCAGGGTGGCCTCCACCCCGAGCGGCAGGGTGGCCTGGTACTCGCCGTGCCCGAGCGGCAGGCCGTAGATCGCCGGCACCCCGAGCGGCTCGATGTAGGTCTCCAGGACGTCCTCCAGGGACAGGGTTCTGGGGCCACTCGGGCTTCGACACCCGCCAGTCGCAGTCGACCATCTCGCCGACCACCACCCCGCGCACGTCGCGGAGCATCCCCGCCTGGCTCATCTGGTTCAGGAGCCCGTCGAGGTACCACGGCGCTGCGTCGACGTCCTCGAAGAACAAGATCTTGCCGGAGAGGTCCGGCTGCCACGGGGTGCCGATGGTCTGGCCGATCAGCCACAGGCAGCCCCCGACGAGCTCGCCGGTGACCTTGCCGGTCCCGAGCGGGCGGAGGTACTCGTCCTCGGGGTTCTTCGGCATCTCGCCCAGGGGTTCGCTGCAGGTGAGCGCCCGCAGGAGGTTCTCCTGGTTGAACTTCTTGACCTTCCTGTCGTAGACGCCGGCGAAGGTGGGTCCGTAGAAGGTGACCAGGTTGGCGTAGTGCAGCGCGGCCACGTGCAGCGCGGTGATGTCGCTGTAGCCGATGAACGGCTTGGGGTTGGCTCGCACCACGTCCCAGTCCACGAGCGGGATGGTCTGCGCCGCGCCGTACCCGCCCTGGAAGGCCTGCACCACGTCCACCTCGTCGTCGGCGAACATCGCGGTGACGTCCCGTGCCCGGGTCTCTGCGTCCCCGGCGAGGTAGCCGTTGCGCGCGTGGATTCCGTCGCCGAGCTTGACCCGGTAGCCCTGCTTCTCCCACCACTCAACCCCACGGAGCAGGTCGGAGCGGTTGGTGTACGGCGAAGCGGGGGCCGGAACGCCGATCGTGGCGCCCGGCTTCATCACCGATGCCTTCACATGACTCACTTGCTGACCACCTCGGGGGAGTGCGACGACAGTTCTTCGGCGCGGATGCACGCCACTTCATGACCGGACCGGCCGACAACCGGGTCCAGGGCCGGGTCCTGCTGCCGGCACGCATCGGCCACCCATGGGCAGCGGCTCGCGAACCGGCATCCGGTGGGCACCGAGGCCGGGTCCGGCGCCTCGCCCTCCAGGATCTGTGGCTTGCTGCGCCGGCGCGGGTCGCGCGGTGGCACCACCGACAGCAGCGCCTTGGTGTAGGGGTGCTGCGGGTTGCGCACCACCTCCCGCGCCGGGCCGCGCTCGACGATCCGGCCGAAGTACATCACCGCGATCTCGTCGGCGAAGTGCGCCGCCGTGGACAGGTCGTGGGTGATCATCAGCACCGCCATCGTGGCGTCGCGACGCAGCCCGTCGAGCAGCTCGAGCACTCCGGCCCGCACCGACACGTCGAGCATCGACACCGGCTCGTCGGTGAGCAGCAGACGAGGGTTCAGCACCAGGCTGGCCGCGATCGCGAGCCGCTGGCGCTGACCGCCGGACATCTCGTGCGGGTAGCGCTCGGCGTACAGGTCGGCGGGGCTGAGGCCGACCCGCTCCAGCAGCTCGTTCACGCGCTGCCGGCGGTCGGCGCGGCCCGATCCGATCCCGTGCACCAGCATCGGCTCCTCGACCGTCTGCCGCGCTCGGAACCGCGGATCGAGCGACTCGTAGGGGTCCTGGTAGACCATCTGCATGGTCCGGCGCAGCGGCAGGAGCTGACGTTGGCCGAGATGGGTGATGTCCCGGCCGTCGAGCCGGATCGAGCCGGACGTCGGCTCCACCATTCGCAGCAGGGACTGGGCGGTGGTGGTCTTGCCGCAGCCGGACTCACCGACCAGGGCGAGCATCTGCCCGGCGTCGAGGTCGAAGGAGATCCCGTCCACCGCGTGCGCCCAGCGTCGTGGCCGATGCTGCAGCGCGTCTTTGAGCGAGCGACGCAGCGGGTAGTGCGTGACGAGGTCGCGCACTTCCAGCAGCGGCGCACTCCGCTTCCCGTCGGCGGTCGGGTCGACGGTCGTGCCGGCCGGGGCGTCGGTGGTCGTGCCGGTGGCTGTGTCGGTCGTGGTCACGCGGTCACCTCCCGGGCGCGGTCGTTGAGGTGGCAGGCGGCCACGTGCCCGGCCTCCAGGGTGAGCGTCCTCGGTTGCTGCTCCCGGCAGAGGTCGAGGGCCTTGGGGCAGCGCGGCGCGAACGGGCAGCCCACCAGTGGCCGGTCCAGCCTCGGCGGGTGGCCGGGAATCGACACCACGTCCTCGTCGCCGTACAGGTCCGGGGTGGCTGCGAACAGCAGCTCGGTGTAGGGGTGCCGCGGGTTGTGGAACAGCACGTCCATGTCCGCCTGCTCGGCGACCCGCCCCGCGTACATCACGGTGGCCCGGTCGCAGGCCTGGGCCACGACCGGGAGGTCGTGGGTGACCAGGACCAGGGCCAGGCCGAGGTCGTCGGCGAGCTCGACCAGGCGTTGCAGGATCTGCGCCTGCACCATCACGTCGAGGGCGGTCGTCGGCTCGTCGGCGAACAGCACCTTGGGATCGCAGGCCAGCGCCATCGCGAGCGCAGCGCGCTGCCGCATCCCGCCGGAGAACTCGTGCGGGTAGCGGTTCGCTGCCGAGGCGGGGATGCCGACCATCTCCAGCAGCTCGGTGGTACGACGCCGTGCGGCCGCACCGCTGGCGACGCCGTGCAGCTCCATCGGCTCGCGGATCTGCCGACCGACCGTCTGCACCGGGTTGAAGGCGTTCATCGCGCCCTGGAACACCATGGCCATGTCGACCCATCGGTGCGGCCGGATGCTGTGCT
Organism: uncultured Actinomycetota bacterium; assembly: GCA_963839365.1. Lineage (GTDB taxonomy): Bacteria > Actinomycetota > Actinomycetes > Propionibacteriales > Nocardioidaceae > DASSKA01. Next base: position 257,961 of record CAWIUT010000005.1, on the reverse strand, counting down.
CGCCCTCCGCGAGAATGTTCTCCCCGGCCAGCCGGATCTCCCCGGAGACGGTGGCGTTGGAGGGCAGCAGACCCATCACGGCCATCATCACCGTGGTCTTTCCGCAGCCGGACTCGCCGACCAGACCCACGCGTTCACCCCGCTCCACGGCGAGGTCCACGCCCTGCACGGCGTGCAGTCGTCCGCCGTCGGGCAGGTCGAACCAGACGTTGAGGTCCTCGACCTCGAGCATGCTCATGAGGCATCCACCTTGGCGGGTCGGCGCGGCAGGATCCGGAAGCCGCGGATCGACAGGTGAGCGACCCGCAGTCGTGGGTTGGTGGCGTCCTCGATCGCCTGACCCAGCAGTGAGCAGGCCATGATGACCAGCGAGACGGCGATCCCCGGTGGCACGATGGCCCACCAGGCGCCCGCGCTGATCGCGGTGCGGTCGAAGGCGTGCTCGATCATGGTCCCCCAGGTGATGGCGGTCGGGTCCGACAGGCCGAGGAAGGCCAGCGCGGTCTCGTCGAAGATCGCCACCGCGATCGTGAGCACGGTGTTGGCGACCAGCAGGGGAGCCACCTGGGGCAGCACGTGCCGGAAGATGATCCGGGTGTGCGAGGCGCCCACCGACCTGGCCCGGCGCACGTACACGCGTTCCTTGACGCTCTTGACCTGGGACCGGATGATCCGGGCGGTCCCGGTCCACAGCAGCAGCCCGATCACGAAGATGATGTGCCACAGGCTCGGGCCCCACACCGCGGCGATGATGATCATCAGGGGGATGTCGGGGATCACCAGGAAGTAGTCGGTGAACCGCATCAGCACGGTGTCGGTGGCTCCGCCGAAGTAGCCGGACACGATGCCTACCCCACCGCCCATGATGGTGGCGACCAGCGTGGCTGCGAAGCCGACGATCATGGAGATCCGACCGCCCTGGATGAGCAGGCTGACCACGTCATAGCCGCCGTCATCGAGCCCGAGCGGGTGGGCCGGCGACGGTGTCCCGAAGACCGGGCCCACCTGTTGGTAGGGGTTGTAGGGCATCAGCCACTGGGCGAAGACCGCCATCAGGATGAACAGGACCAGCAGCACGGCACCGACGGTCGCAGACGGGCGGCCCTTGAGGAGCTTCCCCAGACGCGTGCGTCCCCGGGGTGCGGGGGCCTCGTCGACCTCCATCTCGAGCATGCTCATTCGGTCACCCTCGGGTCGAGTCGGAAGTAGAGCAGGTCGGCGACCAGGTTGAAGAACACCACGGACACGGTCAGCACCAGGAAGGCACCCTGGAGCATCGGGTAGTCGCGCTGGATCACCGCCTGGTACACCGCCCGGCCGATGCCTGGCCAGGAGAAGACGGTTTCGATCAGGATCGCACCGCCGACCACGAAGCCCAGACTCAGCGCCACCATCGTGGTCGTCGGCAGCAGAGCGTTACGAAACGCATGCCGGCGCACCACCGTTCTGTTGGGGAGACCCTTGGCGCGTGCCGTGAGCACGTAGTCCTCCGACAGGGTCTCGAGCATTGAGGACCGTGCGACCAGCGTGTACTGGCCGTAGAGCGTCAGAGCGAGCGTGGTCGCCGGCAGGATCATGTGCTTGAGCACGTCCTCGGTGTGCGCCCACCAGGAGGGGTTGATCAGGAACTCATCGGTCATCCCGCTGGTGGGCAGCACGCCCGCGAAGAGGATCAGGAGCATCAGCCCGAGCCACTGGGTCGGGAAGGAGTAGAACGCGATGGCGAGGTTGGTGTTCACGTGGTCGGTGGCTCCGCCGCGACGCCAGGCCGCCAGGGTGCCGGTGACCACTCCCAGCAGGACCGCGATGGCGGTGCCGAGCAGCACCATCGGGACGGTGTTGCCCAGCGCCACCGCGAGGTCATGGCTGACCGGCTGCTGGTCGGCGAACGAGATGCCCATGTTGCCGTGCACCAGCTGGTCGAGGTAGAGCCAGTACTGCTGCCACTTGGACTTGTCCAGGCCGAACTCGTGCTCCAGCGCGTGCCGTAGAGCAGGGCTGGCGTGCGGGACCCGGGAGAGGTTGCTGATCGCGTTGCCGGGGGCAGCGCGGAACAGGATGAAGTTCAGCGTGATGGCGACGAAAACCGTGCCCACCGCCATCGCCACCCGTTTGGCGATGTAGACAGAACCGCGCACTGGTCGACCTCAGGAGGTCTGGTGGACCGAGAGGAGGTCTGCCTTGGACAGTGAGTTGTAGAGGCCCTGCGGGGACTCGACGAACCCGGTCCAGTGGTTGCTCCAGGCGTCGATGATGTTTTCGTACTCGAGGACGATGTACGGCTTGTCGCGGTACAGGATCTGCTGCATCTTGTCGACGATCTGGTGCCGCTTGGCGGGGTCGGTCGCGCGCGCCTGCTCCTTGTAGAGCTTGTCGTAGGCAGGGTTGCAGTAGCCGGAGTCGTTCCAGTCGTTGTACGAGCCGCAGGTCATCGCGGAAAGGATGAAGTCCGGGTCGATCTCGGGCACCCAGTCCCACATCGCCAGGTCGAAGTTGAGGTACTTCCCGTTCGGGGCGATGATCGCGTTCCACGCCGCGGAGCTGTCCATGTGCTTCAGGGTGAGCTTGATGCCAACCGACGACAGATCGTGCTGGATGATCTCGAAGGCCCGCTCGTCGGCGCCCGAGCTGGGGAAGATCACCTGGTAGGACATCTCGTGGCCGTTCGCGACCCGGATCCCGTTGCTGTCCTTCTTGTACCCGAGCTGGTCGAGGATCGCGTTCGCCTTGGACGGGTCGTACGACAGCGGGGTCACGCTCTGGTCGTGCCAGCCGCCGCCGCTGGCCGGCGGGACGACGCTCCAGTCGGGCTGGGCGGTGCCCAGCCAGGCGGTCTTGACGATCTGCTGGCGGTTGATGGCGTACTCGAAGGCGGTGCGCACCTTCGGGTTCAGCAGCTCGCGGTTCTTCGGCTTCTTCGGGTTGGAGTTGAAGATGAAGTCGTGGAACTCCTCACCGGGGTTCTGGGCAACGGTGAAGCCACCGGCCTGCTTGACGCTCTTCATCGACGTCGCCGGCAGCGCCTCGACGGCGTCGATCTCGCCGCTCTTGAGAGCGGTCACCATGGCGTCGTCGTTGGCGTAGAACTGGATGCCGTAGCCGTCGATGTGGGGCTTGGGGCCGTACCAGTTCGGGTTCCGCTGGAAGAGGGCGATCTGGTCCTTCTGGAACTTGACCAGCTGGAAGGGACCGCCGGAGACGACGGGGTGGCCGTCGGTCGGAGCGTTGCTGTACCTCTTGAGGGCCAGCCCCTTGCCGGTGGCGTACTTGCTCCACACGTGCTCGGGCAGGATCTCCAGCTGCTCCAGGTTGGACAAGACGTTGGCCACCGGCACCGAGTAGGTGAGCACCAGCGTGTTGTCGTTGGGTGCGACCGCGCTCTTGAGGTTCGCCAGGGTGGCGGCCTGGTTCCCGGCAGTGGTCTTGGCGAACTTCAGGATCGTGCTGAACGTCCAGGCGGCGTCCTTGGCGGTCAGCGGCTTGCCGTCCGACCACTTGGCGTTCGGCTGGGTCTTGAAGGTCCAGACCTTGCCGTCCGCGGACTTCTTCCAGGAGGTCGCGAAGTCCGGGGCGAACTGCATCTTCGCGTTGTACTGCACCAGCTCGGGGTAGATGTACTCGAACGTCGAGTAGGCATCCTGGTTGATCGCCACGAACGGGTTGAGCGAGTCGATGCTCGAGGAGGACCCGATCCGCAGCGTCCCGCCCTGGACCGCGGAAGAGCCGTTGTCGCTGCTGCCGCCGGACGGGGAGTGGGTGGTACCGGAACAGCCTGCGGTCAGCGCCAGCGCGGCCACGGCCGCGACGCCCAGCGCGGTCTTGGGCATCTTGCGGGGATTCATGAGTGTCTGCCTTCCTCTTTCAAGAACAGAGCCCGGGCCCCCGGTGTCGACCCTAGCCACAGGAAGGGGCGACCCACCGATGCTCACGCTGTGGTGCTGCGGTCGATGTGAAGAAGACCTTCTCAGTGAACCGCCTCGTCTGCAATAGTTTCCGAACCTGAACCGCAAAAATCATCGAGAATTTCTCGTTCGGGGCGGACTGGACAACCGATTTCTTAGAACTGGGAGCGCCTTGTGACCGTGATGACCGTGCTGGGACCGATCGACCCGGCTGAGCTGGGCACCACGCTGCCGCACGAACACGTCTTCATCGACCTCGTTCGGGAGTACCGGGGTGACGGTCTGCTCAACGACCGCGCCCTGGCCGTGCAGGAGCTGCGTGCCTACGTCGAGGTCGGCGGGCGGACGCTGGTGGACTGCACCAGCATCGGCCTGTCCCGTGACCCGCTCGCCCTGGCAGACGTGGCCAGGGAGACCGGTCTGAACATCGTGATGGGCTGCGGCTACTACCGCGACCCCTACCTGCCGCCGGAGCTGGACCGGATGTCGGTCGACGAGGTGGCCGACATCATCGTCCGCGACATCGAGGAGGGAGCCGACGGCACCGGGGTCCGGGCCGGTGTGATCGGCGAGATCGGCGCGGACCGGCTGCAGCTGTCCGCGCTCGAGGAACGGTCGTTCCGGGCCGCGGCCCGCGCGCACCGCAGGACAGGACTCACCATCACCACCCACGCGGCCCGCTGGCCCGTGGGCCTGCCGCAGCTGGAGCTGCTCGCCGAGGAGCGGGTCGACCCGGGCCGGGTGATCGTCGGGCACTGCGACATGGTGCCGGACCCGGCGTACCACCTCGAGGTGGCGCGCCGGGGCGCGTTCGTGGAGTTCGACACCGTGCAGGGGATGACCGAGTACGACACCGGCCGACGGCTGGCCTGGATCCGCAACCTGGCCGACGCGGGCTTCCTCGACCGGCTCCTGCTCAGCCATGACGTCTGCCTGCGGTGGAACCTGAGCGCCCAGGGCGGTTGCGGGTACACCTACGTGCCGACCACGTTCGCCGACCGGCTCCGCGACGCCGGCTTCGCCGACTCCGACGTGCAGATGCTGCTGGTGGACAACCCGCGCCGCGCGCTCACCGGGGAGTGAGCGCTCAGCGCGGCCGGTAGCGCGCGACCACCTCGGCGAGCATCGGGCCCTCGAGCCCGTGGGCGACCACGCCGTCGGCCCCGGTCATCGTCTCAGCGGCGACCACCGCGTTCACGATGGCCTCCTCGGTCGCCTCCACAGCGGCGATGAACAACGGGTCGATGTAGCTGTTGGACAGCATGCGCACGTTGCTGGTGAGCGGCGGCCGGTCCAGATGATGGTCGGCGGGCATCCCACGGTTGCCGGTGGAGAAGGCGAGGAACAGGTCCCCGCTGTCGTTCTCGCCCACGCCGCCGGTGCGGGCGACGCCCAGGGCGGCCCGCTGCGCGAGCCGGCGCAGCTGGATCGGCAGCAGCGGGGCGTCGGTGGCGACGATGCCGATGATCGAGCCGGCGCCGGGCGGCACCGGTGTGTCCGGGGTGGGCACCACGGCGGCGGTGATCTCCCGGCCGACAGGGACCCCGTCCACGCTGAACCGCTCGCGCCGACCGTGGTTGGCCTGCACCAGCACGCCGACGGTGAAACCACCCGACACGTCGGCGACGGTGCGGGAGGACGTCCCGACGCCGCCCTTGAAGCCATGGCAGATCATCCCTGTGCCGCCGCCCACACCCCCCTCGGCGACCGCGCCGGCGGCGGCGGAGCGGTACGCCGCTTGGGCGTGCTCGGTGCGGACGTGGAACCCGTCGATGTCGTTGAGCACCCCGTCCCAGGTCTCCCCGACCACGGGGAGCGCCCAGGCCTCGGTGCCCGCAGGCAGCTCCTCCACCTCGAGTGCGACCAGCGCGTCGTGCACCACCCCGACGCTGTGGGTGTTGGTCAGCCCGACGGGGGAGAGCAGCATCCCGGCCTCGGCTACCCAGTGCAGCCCGGTCATCTCGCCGTTGCCGTTGAGCCGGTGGAAGCCGGCGTACACCGGCTCGGTCCACACGTTGCCGTCGTGCGGCAGCACCATGGTGACCCCGGTGCGCACCGGCCCGTCCCCGCGGCGCCGCGCGCCCTCGCCTGCCACCAAGGTGGTGTGCCCGACCCGGACGCCGGCCACGTCGGTGATCGCGTTGAGCGGGCCGGTCGGCAGGGTGCCGATGCCGAACCCGAGCTCACGAAGCCGCAACGGTGCCTCCCGGCCGCTGGGGGGCCAGCATCCGCCGGGCCAGGTCGATGTGGAACCGCGTGGACAGCAGCAGGTCGTCGACGTGCACCCGCTCGTCCGCGTTGTGGAAGCCGGCCTCCAGCACTTTGGACGGCGTGCGCCGGAACGGGCTGAACCCGTACGCCGTGGTGCCCGCACCGGCCCGCAGGTAGACCGAGTCGGTGAAGCCGGTGCCGAGCACCGGCAGCAGCACCACGTCGTCCCCCTCGCCGGCGAGGAAGGCGCGGCAGGCATCCAGGACCGGTCCCTCCGCGGGCGAGCTGCTGCCCTCGATGAGCAGCTCGGGCCAGGAGAGCTCGTAGTCGATGTCGTCGCCGAGCAGGTCCCGCACCTCCCGCTCCACCTCGGCCGCCGTGGTGCCCGGCAGGAGCCGGCAGTCCAGCTCCATCGATGCGCGCGACGGCATCACGTTGCGCTTGTTGGAGGCGTCGAGGACGGTCGGCGCCATCGTGGTGCCGGCCAGGGCGGGCAGCGTGTCCACGAGGGTGGGGTGCAAGGAGCCGGCCCGGGTCAGCGCCTTCTCGAGGTCGTCGCCCGGGTCGTCCAGCAGCACCTCCAGCATGGCGTCCACGAGCGGATGCCGCCGCACCATCGGCATGCCGGCACCCACCCGACGGAGGAGCTCGCCGAGCAGCGGCACCGCGTTGCGGCCCACGCTCGGGGTGGAGGCGTGCCCCGCCTCGCCCACCGCCGTCACCCGGACCGGGTAGGTGCCCTTCTCACCCACGCCGACGGTGACGGCGGTGCGGCCGTCGGCCAGCTCCAACCGGTCACCGCCGCCCTCGTTGACCGCGAAGGCCGGGCGGATGTCAGGCCGCGACTCCAGGAGCCAGCGCATGCCGACGTCGGCAGTGCCGTCCTCCTCGTCGGCGACCGCCAGCAGCCAGAGGTCCCCGGCGGGCCGGAAACCTTCACGAGCCAGGTGCGCCATGGCGACGGCGCGGGCCGCCACCTCGTCCTTCATGTCGATGGCACCGCGGCCGTAGAGGTAGCCGTCGTCGTCGATGACTGCGTCGAACGGAGGGTGTGTCCAGTCACGGGGGTCGACCGGCACCACGTCGGTGTGGCCGACGAAGGCCAGCGACGGCGCGTCCGACGTGCCGGGGATGCGGGCCACCAGGTTCGCCCGTGACGCTTCACGCGCCACCAGCTCGCACTCCACACCGGCGTCGGTGAGGTAGCCGTGCAGCAGCTCGGCGGCCCGGGTCTCGTTGCCCGGTGCGTTGGTCGTGTCGAGTCGGATCAGCTCCTGGGTGAGGCTGGTCACCTCGGCGTGGAGTGCGGTGTCGTCAGGCATGCGCGGGAGCCTACGCGATGGTCCCCGGTTAGGGTGGCCGACCATGGCGCCCCTGACAGTGCTCCCGGTGCCCGGGTTCGGGGCCGAGGACGTCGTGGTCGACGGTGCCGGTGTCGTCTACACCGGCACCGTCGACGGGTCGGTCTTCGCGGTCACCGGCGAGGGTCGGCAGATCTCGCTCGTGGCCAACACCGGGGGCCGGCCGCTGGGCCTGGAGGTGCTCCCCGAAGGTCGGCTGCTCGTCTGCGACGCCGGCCGTGGCCTGCTCGCGCTCGACGCCGCCGGACGGATCGAGGTGCTGGTGGGCCTGGTGCACGGCCGGCGGATGCGCTTCTGCAACAACGCCGCGGTGCACAGCAACGGCGACATCTGGTTCACCGACTCCTCCCGGCACCACGGCGTCCACGACTGGCGGCAGGAGCTGATCGAGGACACCCGCAGTGGCCGGCTGCTGCGCCGCTCCGCCGGCGGAGGGGTCGACGTGGTGCTCGACGGGCTACGGTTCGCGAACGGTGTCGCGCTCGCCGCCGACGAGTCCTACGTCGCGGTCGCGGAGACGCCCGCCCGACGCGTGGTACGCCGATGGCTCACCGGCCCCTCCGCGGGCCGCACCGACGTCCTCGTGGACGGGCTGCCCGGCTATCCCGACAACATCTCCCGCGGTAGCGACGGGCTGGTCTGGGTGGCGATCGCATCGCCCCCCGACCCGGTGCTGGAGTGGCTGATGCGCACACCGGCTCCGGCACGCCGGGCAGCTGCCAGGATCCCCGAGCGGGTGCAGCCGCAGCCGAAGAGGACCGTGCGCGTGATGGCGTTCGCCGACGACGGGTCGGTGGTCCATGACCACGCCGAGCCGGGCCGTGGGTTTCACATGGTCACCGGAGTGAGAGAACATGGCGGACGGGTCTGGTTGGCCAGCCTGAACGAGCCTGCGGTGGCCTTCTTCGACCTGTGACACCACCACTAGACTCGTGCGGATATCGCAACCGCGGGAAGGGCGAACTGACGTATGGGACTGCTCTCGTCGATCACGGGGCCGGCGGACCTCCGGGACCTGGATGACGCGCAGCTGGACACGCTGGCCAGCGAGATCCGGGACTTCCTGGTGACCACCTGCTCACCGCGCGGCGGGCACCTCGGTCCCAACCTGGGCGTCGTCGAGCTCACCCTGGCGCTGCACCGGGTGTTCGACTCCCCGCAGGACCGGATCGTGTTCGACACCGGCCACCAGGCCTACGTGCACAAGCTCGTCACCGGCCGGGCGGGGATCTTCGACACGCTCCGCCAGGAGAACGGGCTGTCCGGCTACCCTTGCCGGGCGGAGTCCGACCACGACGTGATGGAGAACTCGCACGCGTCCACGGCGCTGTCCTACGCGGACGGGCTGGCCAAGGCTTACAGGGTGCGGGGCGAGGACCGGCACGTGGTCGCGGTGATCGGTGACGGCGCGCTCACCGGCGGCATGGCCTGGGAGGCGTTGAACAACATCTCGGCGGCGCAGGACCGCAAGCTGGTCATCGTCGTCAACGACAACGGCCGCTCCTACACGCCCACGGTCGGCGGGTTGGCCAACCACCTGACCACCCTGCGCACCAACCCGCGCTACGAGCAGGTGCTCGACATGGTGAGGACCAAGCTGAACGGCGTACGCGGGGTCGGCCCGGCGGTCTACGACGCGCTGCACGCGGTCAAGAAGGGGATGAAGGACGTCCTGGCCCCGCAGGGCCTCTTCGAGGACCTTGGCCTGAAGTACGTCGGGCCGATCGACGGGCACGACCGGTCGGCCATGGAGCAGGCGCTGGCCCAGGCCAAGCGGTTCGGGGGCCCGGTGATCGTGCACGCGATCACCAAGAAGGGCTTCGGGTACGACGCGGCCGAGCGGCACGAGGCCGACCAGTTCCACTCTCCCGGCCCCTTCGACGTGGACACCGGGGTGGAGAAGCCCAAGGGCCGCACGTGGACCGACGTGTTCGCCGAGGAGATGGTCGCACTCGGCAAGGAACGGCACGACATCGTCGGCATCACCGCGGCGATGCTGCACCCGGTCGGGATGGACCGCTTCGCGAAGACCTACCCGGACCGGGTCTTCGACGTGGGCATCGCCGAGGCGCACGCCGCCACCTCGGCCGCCGGGCTGGCGATGGGGGGGCTGCACCCGGTGGTCGCGGTCTACGCAACGTTCTTGAACCGGGCCTTCGACCAGGTGCTGATGGACGTGGCGCTGCACGGCTGCGGCGTCACGTTCGTGCTGGACCGGGCCGGGGTGACCGGTGACGACGGTCCGTCCCACAACGGGATGTGGGACATGTCGGTGTTGCAGGTGGTGCCCGGGCTGCGCCTTGCGGCCCCCCGCGACGGGGCCCGGCTGCAGGAGCTGCTGCGGGAGGCCGTCGCGGTCGACGACGCACCCACGGTCGTCCGGTTCCCGAAGGGCCCGCCGATCGCCGACATCGGGACGGTCGACCGGGCAGGCGGCTGCGACGTGCTCGTGCGCAACGGCGCCAAGGACGTGCTCATCGTCGGGGTCGGCTCGATGGCCAGCGTGTCCGTCGACGTCGCCGACCGGCTGGTGGCCCAGGGCATCGGCGTGACGGTGGTGGACCCGCGCTGGGTCAAGCCCGTGGACCCGGCCCTGGTGAAGCTGGCCGCCGAGCACCGGCTGGTGGTCAGCGTCGAGGACAACGGAGTGGTAGGCGGCTGCGGGTCCGTGCTGCTGCAGACCCTCAACGAGGCGCGGGTCAGCACGCCGGTGCGGCTGCACGGGATCCCTCAGCAGTTCCTCGCCCACGCCAAGCGCGCCAGCATCCTGGAACGGATCGGGCTCACCCCGCAGACCCTGGCCCGCAGCATCGTGGAGGACGTGACCGGCCTTGACCGCGGCGAGCCGCTCGTCGACGTGGAACAGCCCGGCTGCCCGTAGGGTTGCCCCATGGATCGAGTGCGACGGGAGGTGAGCCATGACGGAGGAGTCGCGTTTCGTGCACATCGTCGATGACGTGCCTGAGCTCGCGGAGGACTCCCGACCGGTGCTGCTGCACGCGTTGGAAGGCTTTCTGGACGCCGGCAGCGCGGCCGCGCTCGCCGTCACGCGCCTGCAGTCGCAGTCTTCCGGCCGGGTGGTGGCCAGCTTCGACATGGACGCGTTCTACGACTACCGGGCCCGGCGGCCCCCGTTGATCTTCGCCGAGGACCACTACGAGGAGTACGCCGCGCCACGGCTGGTGGTCCGGCTGCTGCACGACGACACCGGCACGCCGTACCTCCTCCTGCACGGACCCGAGCCGGACACCTACTGGGAGGCGTTCGCGGCAGCCGTCCGGGAGGTGGTCGACCGGTTCGGCGTGCGGCTGTCCGTCGCGCTCGGGTCGGTGCCGATGGCCGTCCCGCACACCCGCCCGGTGATGCTCACCCATCACGCCACCGACACGGGGCTGCTGGTCCAGGAGAACGTCTGGAAGGGCCGGATCAGGGTGCCGAGCAGCGCACAGGCGCTGCTCGAGGTGCGTCTCGGGGAGTGGGGCCACGGCGCGTTGGGCTTCGTCGCCCACATCCCGCACTACGTGGCCCAGATCGACTACCCGCTGGCCGCGGCTGCCCTGCTCGAAGCGGTGCACGGGGTCACCGGGCTGGAGTGGGACCTGACCAGTCTGCAGGTCGCGGGGGAGGAGCGGCTCGCCGAGATCAACGCCCAGGTGCACGCCTCACCCGAGGTCGGCGAGGTGGTCGAGGGGCTCGAGCAGCAGTACGACGCCCTCCGGAACGCCGGGCAGGGTGCCAACCTGCCGCTCGCCGACGAGCAGCGACTCCCCTCCGGTGAGGAGCTCGGTGAGGAGTTCGAGCGCTTCCTGGCCGGGCTCAACAACCCCGACCAGCCTGAGGAGTAGCCCCGTGCCCAGTTCCGCGGAGGAGCTGCTCGATCTGCTCGACCTCGAGACCGTCGACGTCAACCTGTTCCGGGGCACCCAGCCCGACACCATCATGCAGCGGGTGTTCGGGGGCCAGGTTGCCGGACAGGCGCTGGTGGCCGCCGCACGGACGGTGGACGAGGAGCTGCTGGTGCACTCGCTGCACAGCTACTTCCTGCGACCCGGCGACACCTCCGTGCCGATCGTGTACGACGCGGAGCGGATCCGGGACGGGAGGTCCTTCGCCACCCGCCGCGTGGTCGCCCGGCAGCACGGCCGGCCGATCTACTACATGACCGCGAGCTTCCAGATCACCGAGCCCGGCTTCGAGCACCAGGACGTGATGCCGACGGTGCCGTCGCCGGACGAGGCCCCGGACATGGCCGAGCTCATCCGGCGCGGCTCACCGACCAACGCCGACCGCTGGGTCAAGGAGTGGTCGGCCCTCGAGATGCGCTGGATCGGCGACTCCCGCCCCGGCGGCGAGCTGCCGCCCGAACAGCGTCCGGCCCAGTCCCGGCTGTGGATCCGGATCAGCGGGAAGCTGGACGACTCCCCGCTGACGCACCGGGCGGCGTTCACCTACGCCAGCGACATGACGCTGCTGGCCTCCGCGCTCGTCCCGCACGGCGTGCTGATCTCCGATCCGGGCCTGCAGTCGGCCTCGCTGGACCACACCATCTGGTTCCACCGGCCGTTCCGTGCAGACACCTGGCTGCTCTACGACCAGGTTTCGCCGTCCGCGTCAGGGGCACGAGGACTAGCGATAGGGAGGGTGTTCGCCCAGGACGGGACCCTGGTCGCGACCGTGGCCCAGGAGGGCCTGATCCGGCAGCGGCCGGCCGGCTGATCCGCCGCCGCCCCTCCACCGAGACGAACCGGGACGGTGAGCGTGAGCGACGACCAGGCCGACGACCAGGCCGGCGACCAGGGGCAGGGCGGCGACTCCACCCTCACCGTGATCGTGGCCCTGCTGGCCAACCTCGGAGTCGCCGTCGCGAAGACCTTCGTGGCCTTGATCACCGGGTCGGCGTCGATGCTGGCCGAGGCGGCGCACTCATGGGCGGACACCGGCAACGAGGTGCTGCTCCTCGTCGCCGACAAGAAGGCCCGGAAGGCGCCGGACGAGACGCACCCGTTCGGTTACGGACGTGAGGCGTACGTCTGGTCACTGCTCGCCGCCATGGGCCTGTTCTTCGCCGGCGCCGTCCTCTCGGTGTGGCACGGGATCACCCAGCTGGTCGGCGGCGGTGGGAGCGACTCCTCGTACCTGTGGGCCTACGTCGTCCTCGCGGTGTCGTTCTGCTTCGAGTCCACCTCCTTGGTGCGTGCCCTCAAGCAGACCCGTGCGGAGGCCAGCGAGACCGACAAGGACGTGTTCACCTACGCCCTCGAGACCTCCGACCCGACGCTGCGGGCCGTGGTCGCCGAGGACTCAGCGGCGGTGGTCGGCCTGGCCCTCGCCGGGCTGGGCGTGGCCCTGCACCAGATCACCGGGAACGCGGCCTACGACGCGGCCGGCTCCATCCTGATCGGACTGGTGCTCGGGGTGGTCGCGGTGGTGCTGATCAACCAGAACCGCCAGTTCCTGACCGGCCAGCAGGTCGATGCGCGGGTGCGGGAGGCGGCGCTGAAGCAGATCTGCGCCCTACCGGAGGTGGCCCGGGTGACCTACCTGCGGCTGGAGTACGTCGGACCGCGCCGTGTGCTGCTGGTGGCCAGCATCGACCTGGAGGGGGACGCGGCGGAGTCGACGGTGGCCTACGCGCTGCGCCGGCTCGAGCACCAGCTCGAGGAGCAGGACCACGTGACCGAGGCGGTGCTCACCCTCTCCGCGCCGGACGAGGCGAGCATCGGCGGGCGCATATAGCACGCATTTCGCCGAATCTGCGACAGACACGCTGACGGCTGGCTACGGTTGAGCGTTCTTGAGGCGCGGTGTGCTGAAGCGACTGCTGTGACCGGTGATGCCGGGGGCGGTCGGGCGCACCGCGTCCCGCCCCGCCGAGAGGATGCCGCCTGTGAGTCGTCGCGTGAGTGGTGGCACGGCATGGTCGCGTGGGGGGCGTCGGCTGGCCCCCGTCCTGACCGCGTTCGCCCTGTTGGCCGCCCCGGTGGGCCTCGCGGGCGGGGCCGGCGCCACCGGCGTGGTCGACCCCGGCACGCCGCCGACGGTGGACTACCAGATGCCCTTCCCGTGCGGGCAGCGCTGGACCGGGAATACGTGGCCGGGGCACAGCCCGAGCCCGCTGGCGCTGGACTTCACCCGGCCGAAGGACTACGGGAAGCTGGTGCTCGCTGCCGCGGCCGGAACGGTCACGCAGGTCGCCGACCTGGGGAGTGCCAGCTACGGGCGCTACGTGGTCATCGACCACGGCGACGGGAACAGCACCCTCTATGCGCACCTGAAGGCGGTCTGGGTGGTGCAGGGCCAGCAGATCGACCAGGGCGGGATCATCGGCCAGGTCGGGGACACGGGCAATGCGACCGGTCCGCACCTGCACTTCGAGGAGCGGGTGGACGGCGTGGACCAGCCGGTCTGGTTCCACCACGCGGCGTACGCCGCGGGCACCCCGCTGGTGTCGGCCAACTGTCCCGACATCCCGCTCAGTGCGGACCGGGGCGGTGAGGGCGCCGACTCGGTCGGCGTGTTCCGCACCCGGCCGCGCAGCGGCGTGTTCCGGTTCTCGGTCCCCGGGGCGCCGGCGGAAGTGGTCGGCTTCGGCCGCGGCCGGGACATCCCGGTGACCGGCGACTGGGACGGCGACGGTACGACGGACGTCGGGGTGCGCCGACCCCGGACCCGACAGTTCCTGCTGCGCAACGGCGACGGCACCACCACCAGCATCGTGCTCGGCCGGCGGATGGACCGACCGGTCACCGGCGACTGGGACGGCGATGGGGTCACCGACGTCGGCGTCTTCCACCCGGCCACCGCGACGTTCCGGCTCCGGACGGCCGACGGCACGGTCGACTCGGTGCAGCTGGGCGGTGTCGGTGACATCCCCGTCACCGGGGACTGGAACGGCGATGGGGTGAGCGACGTCGGGGTGTTCGACCCGGCCACCGCGACGTTCGTGCTGCGGGTCGGCTACGCGGACGGGTCGCAGACGTTGACCACGGTGCCGTTCGGCACCGGCAGCGATCTTCCGGTCACCGGGGACTGGAACGGCGACGGAGTCACCGACGTGGGCGCCTGGGACCCGGCGACCGCCACCTTCTCGCTCCGGCTGACCCCGGCGACGAGCCGCTCGACCAGCGACGTGACCGCCGTCCGGTTCGGGCGCCGCCGCTGACCCGGCGTCAGTGCGTCAGGCCGGGGTGGCCCGCCCGAGGAGGTGCGGTGCACCGCTCTTCGGGCTCGTGAGCGAGAAGTCCCACCGGTCCCCGGCGCGCCGGGAACCGAAGGCGACCGTGCCCGGCAGCAGCACCGGCTTCTTGAACGCCACGTCCACGGTGACCGCCTCCGGCAGCCGGCCCTCGAGGGCGGCCAGGCAGCGTGCCTTGGTCCACATGCCGTGCGCGATCTGGCGCGGGAACCCGAACGCCTTGGCGGTCAGGCGGTAGAGGTGGATCGGGTTGTGGTCGCCGGAGACCGCGGCGTACCGGCGGCCCAGGTCGGCCGGCAGCCGCCACCGCACCCCGGACGGCGGCACCTGCGCGAACGCCGGGCCGGCGTCGGCGGCCGCGTCACCGTCGCGGCGACCACGGCGCAGCAGCGTGGTCGTCTCCTCCCACACCAGCTCGCCCGCGGAGTGCACCGATGTCACGATGTCGAAGACCCGGCCCTTCGGGTGCGGACGCAGGTCCTGGGGGCGGCAGGTGACCTGCAGCCGCTCGCTGGCCGCGACGGGCCGGTGGGACGTGATCGCGTTGCCGATGTGCACCGTGCCGATCGCCGGGAACGGGAAGGCCGGGTCGGTCATGATCGCCATGTGCAGCCCGAAGGCGAGCACGTGCGGGTAGGTGACCGGCAGGCTCTCCTTGAGCGAGAACCCGCACACGCGTGCGTACCGCTCCACGTGGGCCCGGTCGATGGCCAGGTCGTGCCGGGTCAGCGTCAGCTGCGGCAGGGTGTCCCCGGACTTCTTCACCCCGGGTAACGCCGACACCCCCGGCAGCACCGGCAGCGCCGCCTTGAGCATCAACGGCAGCGCGGCCGGCTCGCCCTTCACCTCGCGCGTGGTCGCCACGGTCAGGCCCCCAGCATCATCTGGCCGCAGACCCGCACCACGTTGCCGTTGACGGCGGTGGAGGCCGGGTTGGCGTACCACGCGATGGTCTCGGCGACGTCGACCGGGCGGCCGCCCTGCGCCATCGCGTTCAGCCGGCGGCCCACCTCGCGGGTCGCCAACGGGACGGCCGCGGTCATCTTGGTCTCGATGAACCCGGGGGCGACCGCGTTGACGGTGATGCCGTCGGTGAGCTCGTCCGCGAGGGAGTCGACGAGTCCGATGACGCCGGCCTTCGAGGCGCCGTAGTTGGTCTGGCCCACGTTGCCGGCGATGCCGGCCACCGAAGCGACCCCGATGATGCGCCCGTTGGGTCGCACCAGGCCCTGCTTCAGCAGCTCGGTGGTGATCCGCTCGGGAGCGGTCAGGTTCACCGCGATCGTGGCCGCGAACCCGTCGGTCTTCATGTTCGCGAGCTTCTTGTCCCGGGTGATGCCGGCGTTGTGCACCACGACGTCGACGCCGCCGTGCTGCTCCTCGACGTGCCGCGCTATCCGCTGCGGGGCGTCCTTCGCGGTGATGTCGAGGGTGAGCGACTCGCCGTCGATGCGGTCCATCACGTGCTTGAGCCCGTCCGCCGCCTGCGGCACGTCCACCCCGATGACGGTGGCGCCGTCCCGGTGCAGCGTCTCGGCGATCGCCTCCCCGATCCCGCGGCTGGCGCCGGTGACGACGGCCACCTTGCCCGCCAGCGGCCGGGTCCAGTCCTGCACCTGCTCGGCCGCGGCGGTGACGCCGTGGCTGCCCACCAGGATCACCTGGCCGGAGACGTAGGCGGACTTGGGGGAGAGCAGGAACGCCAGCGTGCTGGTGGCCGCGTTCTCGGCGCCGGGTGCGACGTACACCAGCTGCACGGTGCCGCCGCGACCGATCTCCTTGCCCAACGACCGGGTGAAGCCCTCCAGGGCGCGCTGGGCGACGCGCTCGCCGCCGGTCATCGACTCCGGCGGGGTGCCGAGCACCACCACGCGCGGGCACCGCTCCAGGCTGCGCAGCACCGGGGTGAGCGCCTCCTGCAGGGCCACCAGCCGCGTCGAGGAGTCGATCCCGGACGCGTCGAGCACGATGCCCTTGTAGCGCTGTCCCTCCGCGCGCTGCGCGGCCACGGTCACGCCGAGCCCCTCGAGGGCCCCGGCGACCGGCTTCGCCAGACGGCCGTCGCCGGTGACCAGCACGGTCCCGTCGACGAGCGGGGCGCCCGGCCGGTAGCGCTCCAGCGGCACCGGGTTGGGCAGCCCCAGGCTCTTGGCCAGCTTCTGGCCGATCGGAGTCTGGATCAGGGACTGGTACCTGTCGCTCATGGTCCTATGTAACCTCGCGTGTAAACGTGCGTCCACATTTGGTGACGTGGCCCTCACTACGTTCCCTTCACCGGTCGCACGGCGCAAGGATGGGTACGACGTACCCACCGATCGTCTCGTCACGACCAGGAGCTGACTGATGCAGGAGAGCACCCGTCGCGTCGCCGTCATCGGCGGCAACCGGATCCCGTTCGCGCGCTCGAACACCGTGTACGCCCACGCCTCCAACCAGGACATGCTGACCGCCGCCATCGACGGTGTGGTGAGCCGGTTCGGCCTCGAGGGCGAGCGGCTCGGCGAGGTGGTGGCCGGGGCGGTGCTCAAGCACTCCCGGGACTTCAACCTGACCCGCGAGTGCGTGCTCGGCTCCCGTCTGGCCGCCGAGACACCGGCCTACGACATCCAGCAGGCCTGCGACACCGGGATCCAGGCGGCGACCGCGGTCGCCAACAAGATCGCGCTCGGGCTGGTCGACGTCGGGATCGCCGGTGGCACCGACACCACCTCCGACGCCCCGATCGCGGTCAACGAGCGGCTGCGCCGGATCCTGCTGGACGCCAACCGTGCCAAGACCATGCAGGCCCGGCTGGCGGCGCTCACCCGGATCCGGCCGCAGCACCTGGCGCCCGCCATCCCGGCCAACAAGGAGCCGCGCACCGGCCTGTCGATGGGCGAGTCCGCGGCGCTGACCGCGCTCGAGTGGAACATCGGCCGGGAGGAGCAGGACGAGCTGGCGGTCGCCTCGCACCACCAGCTGGCCGCGGCGTACGACAGGGGCTTCTTCGACGACCAGGTCAGCCCGTACCTCGGCCTGGAGCGCGACCAGAACCTGCGTCCGGACTCCTCGGTGGAGAAGCTTGCCTCCCTCAAGCCGGTGTTCGGCCGGGGGGAGACCGCCACGATGACCGCGGGCAACTCCACCCCGCTCAGCGACGGAGCCTCGGCGGTGCTGCTGTGCTCGGAGGACTACGCCGAGCAGCGCGGCTGGGAGCCGTTGGCGTACCTGCGCACCACGGAGACCGCCGCGGTCGACTACGTGCACGGCGGCGAGGGTCTGCTGATGGCCCCCGCCTACGCGATGCCGCGGATGCTGGCGCGCGAAGGGCTGAGCCTGCAGGACTTCGACTTCTACGAGATCCATGAGGCGTTCGCCTCCCAGGTGCTGGCCACGTTGAAGGCGTGGGAGGACCCGATCTTCTGCAAGGAGCGGCTGGGTCTCGATGCCCCGCTCGGCTCGGTCGACCGGTCCAGGCTGAACGTGAACGGCAGCTCGCTCGCGGCCGGCCACCCGTTCGCGGCGACCGGCGGCCGGATCCTGATGACCCTGGCGAAGCTGCTGAAGCAGAAGGGGTCCGGCCGCGGCGTGATCTCCATCTGCGCGGCCGGCGGGCAGGGCGTGACCGCGATCCTGGAGCGCTGACCGCGGCAGCCGGGGGCGGCGCGGGTGGGCTCACCCGGACCGAGGGCCGGGGAACACCAGCGCCGCGCACGCCGCGCCGAGCAGCCCGACCGCCCCGGCGACCGCGAAGGCGGTGGTGAACGCCGCGGGGGCCGGCGAGCCGTTCGGCAGGGTCAGGACTGGCTTGGCCGGGCGGTCGGGGCCGCGTCGGTGCACGTGCGAGGTTGGGGCCCCGGCTGGGCCCTGATGGGGGGCCGCGCGGGTGCACGTGCGAGGTTCGGGCCCCGGCTCGGCCCCCTGACGAGGGACGCACCCATTCAGTGCTCGGCCGGTTGCCGCTGCTCGCGCTTCGGACCCGGGAAGACCAGCGCCGCGCACGCCGCGCCGAGCAGCCCGACCGCCCCGGCGACCGCGAAGGCGGTGGTGAACGCCGCGGGGGCCGGCGAGCCGTTCGGCAGGGTCAGGAGCGCGAGCAGGGCGATCGACACCTGCGCACCCACGGCGCCACCGGCACGCCGCATCACCGACGTGATCGCTGTGGCGACCCCGGTCTCTCCCGGCGGCGCGGCCAGCGCGACGATGCTGCCGCTGAGGCTGACCGTGGTGCCGAAACCGAGCCCGACCACGGCGAGCTCGACCAGCACCACCCAGAGATCGGTCCGGAAGAACGCCAGTCCGAACGCCCCGGCGGCCGCCATCAACAGCCCGGCCGCGAACAGCCGACGTTCCCCGACGCGGTTGGACACCGGGCCGCTGGTCGACGAGCTGAGGGTCTGGCCGAGGCCGCGGGGGAGCAGCACCAGGCCGATCACGAACGGGCCGGCCACCAGGCCGGTGCCGGTGAGCGGGTCGTGGGTCCCGCCGTCCTGGAGCAGGAAGGGCAGCAGCAGGTTCACGCCGAAGACCGCGTAGCCGCCGAACGCCGAGGTCAGGTTGGTGAGCAGCACACCGCGTGAGCGCAGCACGGAGAGGTCCATCAGCGGTTCGTCGGTGTGCGTCTCGCGCCAGAACCAGCCGGCCGCGGCCGCCAGGCACGCGGCGAACGCGGCCAGGGTGACAGGCGCGAGCCAGCCGCGCTGCGGCCCCTCGGTGATAGCGACCACCAGCAGCCCCATGGCGCTGCCGAAGAGGACCGCGCCGGGAAGGTCGAGCTTCCGCTCGGCGCGCGGCGCGATCGGCGGCACCGTCAGGCGGACCAGCAGGGCGCCGACGGCCAGTGCGAGCGCACCCACGCCGAAGATCCAACGCCAGGACAGCCACTGCGCGATGGCGCCGCCGATCGGGAGGCCGAGGACCGAGCCGAGCCCGAAACCCCCGGCGAGCACGCCGATTGCGGTGTTCACCCGCTCCCGGGGCAGCACCTCGGCGGCGATCGCGAAGCTGAGCGGGAACACCACGCCACCGACTCCCTGCAGCATCCGGAAGACGACCACCAGCTGGATGTTCGGTGAGAGGGCAGTCGCGACACTGCCGCCCAGGAACACCACCAGTGCACCGAGGTAGATGCGGCGCTGGCCGGCCCGGTCGGCCAGCTTGCCCAGCAGGACCGGCGCCACCGAGGCGACGATGAGGTAGCCGGAGAACAGCCAGACCGTCCACTCCCGGGACGCGTGCAGGTCCTGCTGCACGGTCGGCAGCGCCGGGACGATGGAGATCTGCTGGAACCCGTAGACCATGTCGGCGAGCGTCAGCGCCAGGATGGTGATGGCCGGGGAGTGGGTGGACCGCTCGGACGACTCCAGAGCAGATCCAAGCACCCGTCCACGGTAACGGGCGGGTCGTCAGGGGGCGCCCACGGCCATCGCGACCGCGGAGGCGACCAGGTGGTCGCGGACCCGCTCGGCGGAGAGGGACGCCACCGTGGGGACCCCTGGCTCGACCTCCTTGACCAGCATGCCGACCCGGGCCAGCTGCATGCCGCCCAGCCCGGTGGCGTAGAGGGTGTTGGCCAGCAGGTGCACGTCGTCGGTGTGGAACCGGCCCGCCTCGACACCGGCCTGCAGCACCGCGACGACCCGGCCCAGGCAGCCGGTGATGCTGCGGCCGAGCCGGTACACCGCCGCCTCGCTGACCTCCTCCATGAGCTCGGGCCCGCGGCGCCGCATCAGCGTCTGCGCGCAGTCCACGAAGGCGGGGTACTCCATGCCGAAGTCCACGAACGCCTCGGTGATGCTGCGCAGCCGGTCCTCGGGAGGACGACTGTCGTCGTCGGCGCCGGCGAGCCGGCCGGCGAGCTCGTCGAGGTAACCGCACACGGTGAGCGCGAACAGCTCCTCCTTGCCGCTGAAGTGCCGGTAGATGATCGCGCGGTTGATCCCCACCGCCCGGGCCACGTCCTCGATCTGCGCGTCGCGTACCCCGCGGGCGTCGAACAGCGCCCTGGTGGCGTCCAGGATCTCCTGCTCCCGGCGGCGCCGCCGGGCCGCGATGGCGGTGCGGGTCATGCCCCCATGCTACGAGTCCTGCAACACGAAGTTGCACGGCTGTTCGGAATGCCTCAGCCGCGGTGCAGCGCCCGGACCGCGTCGACGGTGTCCGCCTCCTCGGCGGGCTTGTCGGCGCGGTAGCGCAGCACGCGGGCGAACCGCAGCGCCATGCCCGCGGGGTAGCGCGGCGACGTCTGGATGCCGTCGAAGGCGATCTCGACCACCTGCTCGGGCCGCACGTGCACGACGTGGCCGGACCGGGAGGTCTCCAGCTCCAGGAACCGCTCGGTCTGCCACCGCAGCATCTCGTCGGTCATGCCCTTGAACGTCTTGCCGAGCATCACGAAGCCACCGGTCTGCGGGTCCCGCGCGCCGAGGTGGATGTTCGACAGCCAGCCGTGCCGGCGGCCGCTGCCCCACTCCACGGCCACCGCGACGAGGTTGAGGGTGTGCCGTGGCTTGACCTTCACCCAGGCGGCGCCGCGGCGGCCGGCCTCGTAGCCGGCGTCGAGGGACTTGACCACGACTCCCTCGTGCCCACCGGCCACCACCTCCTCGAAGTAGGACTGCGCCTCGGCAGGGTCGGCGGTCACGGTGCGCGGCACCACGATCTCCTCGGGCAGCGCTGCGGCGAGCCGGTCGAACCGCTCCTGCGCCGGGGCGTCCACGAGGTCCTCGCCGTCGAGGTGCAGCAGGTCGAAGAAGTACGACGTGAGCGGGACCGACGCCCGCAGGGTGGCCACGTCGAGCCGGCTGGCCGTCCGGGCGCCGGTCTCCTGGAACGGGCGGGGCCGCCGTTGATCGTCGAGGGAGATGGCCTCCCCGTCCAGCACCAGCGACCGCGCCGGCAGCGCCGCCACCGCCTCGACCACCTCCGGGGCCCGGTCGGTGATCTCCTCGAGGCTGCGGGTGAAGACCTGCACCCGGCCGCCCTGCTTGTGCACCTGCACCCGGATCCCGTCCAGCTTCACGTCCACAGCGAGCGGTCCGCCGCCGCCGGAGCCGGCCTTGGTGAACGCTTCGGCGATGTCGGGGGCGCTGGAGGCGAGCATCGGCCGCACCGGCCGGCCCACCTGAAGCAGGAAGCCGGCCAGGCCGGGCTCCCCGGAGGTCAGGGCGGCGACCGCGACCGGCAGGCTGGAGCCGGCGAGCATCGCGGCCCGCCGCACCGCGGCGGCCGGCAGCCCGCTCGCCGCCGCGACCGCCTCCAGCATCAGCCCGTCGAGCGCGCCCTGTCTCAGGTCGCCGGTGACCAGGCCGCGCAGGTAGTGCTGCTCCTCGGCGGTGGCCCGGCCGAACAGCTCCCCGGTGAGCGCGGCCCGCCGAACCTGGGCGCCGCTGCCGGAGACCGCGGCCAGCCGCGCGAACGCGTCGTGCACCTCGGCCACCGTGAGGCTCGGGGTGTCCGCGGGCGGGGGGAGCTCGGCCAGGCTGCGCCAACCCAGCCCGGTGCGCCGTTGGCGGAGCACCCCGGACAGGTAGGCGGTCGCGGTCTCCACCTCCGCCGGACCGGCCTCGGCGAGCGCCTTGGCCAACGCGGCCACCTTGGCCGTGCGGGACCGGGTGGCGGCGACCGCCGCGGAGGCGGCGACGAGTTCGGCGAGCAGCATGGCTTCATTGTCCCGCCGGGCACCGACGGACCCGGGGGTGCCGGCTCGTACCCTTGCCCGGTGACTTGCACGGTCCAGGAGCGAGTGTGGCGGCCGGGCTGGCCGTGCCCGGTGCACACCGTGCTGTCGGTCTCGCGGCGCGGGCCGGCCGATCCGACGTACCGCATCGACCGGGACGGCACGGTCTGGCGCGGTCTGCGCACCCCGGAGGGCCTGGTGACGCTGCGGCTGGTCGACCGGCCCCGCGACGGCGAGGTCCGGGCCGCCGCCTGGGGGCCGGGGGCCGCCTGGGCGCTGGACCGGCTTCCGGCCATGCTCGGCGCCGACGACGACCCGGCCGGCTTCGCGCCGACCCACCCCGTGCTGGCCGAGACGCACCGGCGGCACCCGCACGTGCGGGTCGGCAGCACCGGACTGGTGATGGAGGCGCTGGCGCCGGCGGTCCTGGAGCAGAAGGTCACCGGCCAGGAGGCGTTCGGCGGTTTCCGGCGGCTGGTGTACCGGTTCGGCGAGCGCGCGCCCGGCGCCGGCGCGGGCCGGGACCTCTGGGTGCAGCCGGACCCCGTGACGCTGCGCCGCATCCCGACCTGGGACTGGCTGCGGCTGCCCGTCGACCACGCCCGCTCCCGGACCCTGGTCGGTGCCGCCCGGGTGGCCACCTCGCTGGAGCGCACCATCGGGCTGCCCGGGGACGAGGTGGACCGACGGCTCCGGTCCCTGCCGGGCGTCGGCGTCTGGACGTCCGCGGAGGTGCGGCTCCGCGCCCACGGGGACGCCGACGCGGTCAGCTTCGGCGACTATCACATCGCCAAGGACGTGGGCTGGGCGCTGACCGGGCAGGAGGTCGACGACGACGGCCTGGCCGAGCTGCTCGAGCCGTACCGGCCGCACCGCTACCGGGTGCTGCGGCTCCTCGGCCTGGCCCGCCTGCACCGGCCACGGCGCGGTCCGCGGATGGCGCCGCGCACCCATCTGCCGCGCTAGCGGGAGGCGTGGGCCAGCACCCAGGCCAGCAGGTAGCTGCGGGAGTCACCGGGATCGATCGACGAGTCGGGCAGCTGCCGCGCCACCCCGAGCGCCCGGTGCGGATCGACCGTCGCCAGGTACATCGTCAGGTAGTCGCCGAACTCGGTGTGGTAGCCGTTCGGCGCCGCGTCCGCCAGGTTGGCGCGCACCCGTTCGGGGTCGGTCGCCTCTGCGTCCAGCACGGGTGGCATGGGGATCAGCTGGATGCCGAGGATCGCGGACGGCTTGGCACTGAACCAGGTCGACCAGTCCCGCTTGCCGCCCCAGTTGAGGGAGACGAAGGGGTGGCCGTACCCGTTCTGGAGGTTCCGGGGCTGCAGCCAGTCGGTCCTGGCCGCGGCCGACTCGAGGCTGAGCTGCCAGGTGGCCTGCCGCGCCAGCCGCTGGTTGCCGGCCGCGCGGGCCCACAGCGCCAGGCCGTTCCACGCGTTGACCGCCTCCGAGCTGGACTCCTGGTTGTTCCCGTCGGCGAAGGGCGCCGTCCCCGAGGCCCACGAGTGACCGGCGTAGGGGTCGAAGACGCGCAGCGCCGGGAGCGAGGCGTTGCCCTTGGGGGAGGCGATGTCCTCGGCGAGAGCGTTGAGCGTCGTGTGCCACCGGTGCAGCAGCGCCGGGTGGCCCTCCGCGACCAGGGCGGCGGCGGCCAGGAAGTAGCCGTAGTGGAAGTGGTGGTCGTTGAACTGGTCGGATCCGAACGAGGCGCTGCGTCCGACCACACCGTGGAAGCCGGTGTCGTAGTAGAAGCAGTGGGACGCGTCCGTGGGGCACTGCGCCGAGGGATCGAGCCACTGGTCCAGCTCCCCGACCACGTGATGACGCATCCGGGAGGCCGCCCCGTCGGCGCCGGAGGCTCGCGCGAGCCGGTAGAGCTGGGCGGAACGGTAGACGTCCTTGCCGCCGAAATAGGTGTCGCTGGGCGGTGCCGGGCCGTTGAGCGTGTGGGCCACGTCGGTCCGGACCTGGCGGCGCAGCTCGGCGCGCTGCGACCCGCTCAGCCGGTGCAGGTCGAGAACCCCGCGGGGCGGGACCGTGCGGACGTGCCAGGTCAGGCTGTGCTCGACGTACAGCCGCTGCGGTCCGTAGACCGAAGGTACGGTGCCGGCCCTGGTCGGGGGGTCGCTCAGCTGGTCCTGGGGCATGGCCGCCACCACCGTGGGACGTCCGCCCTCGGTCCGGTAGCTGATCCGGGTGGCGGTGGCCGCGTGCCGGACGCGGTAGGAGATCCTGGTGCCGGTCACGGGCACGGCGTGCTGCGCAAGCGTCCTTGCGGTGCGGGCATCGGGGCCGGCGAACAGCAGCAGGCTCTGGCCCCTGCTCAGGTGCAGGTGGCCGTTCTGGGAGCGGACCGGTTGCTGGACACCGCCCGGACCCGACACTGCTACGCCGTACGTCGTGCCGCCCACCGTGCTGCTGAGCCACGTGCCGTGGTCCTGCGGAGCGAGGCCGCCGGGCAGGGTCAGGTTCTGTGGCCGGGTTGCGGTGTAGGACACGTAGGGCCAGCCCTCGGCCATCGTCAGCCGCCCGGTCGGCTGACCGCCGGCCGCGGTGTAGGTCGCGGTGAACGACACCGGGCCGGTTCGGGTAGCGGCAAAGCTCCTGGTCGGGAGGCCGACCTGGAACTGGGGGGCGAACTCACCGGAGATCGTCGTCGGCGATGCGGAGACGGTCGGCAGACAGATGGTGATCGCGTCACCGGCCGCCTGGGCGGCGAGCGGCATGGCGTACACGGGCTCCGGCTGCTTGCCGAAGAACATCCCCGAGTACCACCGGTTCGTCGGCGGAGCCACGCCGGCCCCGACCCGCATCGGGCCGGTGCTGTCGTGCCCGTGCGGCAGCGAGGTCGCGGTCGGTGACCACCCCGACCCCGCCGCTCCCGCCACGCGCGTCCACCCGTGCGCCTCGCGTGTCGTCGCATGCCCGTGAGGGCCGCCGGTGCGGGAAGCGCCGCCGAGGCGGGAACCGACAGCCAGGCCGGCGGAAACGGCTGCCACCACTACGAGGACGGCGCCGAGCGCGAGCAGACCCCGCCGCATCAGGTGGCCCCCGGGGTGAGCAGCCCGTCGACCGCGTTCCGCGCGGTGTCCAGGAGGTTGTGTCCGGGCAGCCGGGCGTGTACCTGGACGGGGGTGCCGGTCGCGAACAGTCCCCGGTTCGTCAGCTCGGACGTCGTGGCCCGGAGCCGGGTGTCGGCGGTCCTGCCCTTGGTGCGGACGCTGATCTTCGCGATGGTCGCGGGGAAGCTGCGCTGGTTGGGCAGGGTCACCGTCACCCTCCGGACATGGCGGATCCTTGCGTACTCCTTCGCGGACAGGTGGAAGTCGGCCTGGACGTAGCTCGAGCCGCGTACCTGGACGCGCGCCAGCATGGCGTCGACGCCGACGAACGCGCCCTTCACGTGCGGTACGGCGACCACCTTGCCCGGCGCGGTGGCGTGCACCACCAGCTCGTCGCCGTGGCGAATGTCGAACGGCGCCTTCTTGGGGTGCACGGCGTGGTGCGCCACGTCACGCCCGAGCTGTTCGCTCTTCACCACGAACATGCGGTCCCCACGCTGCACGGTGTCGCCGACCTGGACGTTCTCGTGGACGATCACGCCTGAGTAGCTGCTGCCGACCGTGTACTGCCGCGACTTCACGGTCGCGCTGACGTCCTGGACCGTGCTGATCCGCTGGTTGAGGTTGAGGGCGAGGGCGCCCACCCCGGCAAGGACGAGGAGAGCGCCGAACAGGTACTTGAGGCGGGTCATCATGGTCATCGGGCTCCTTCGAGCGGACGGAGGTCGGTGTCGGGGTTGCGGCGGGCGTGGCGGCGGCTGCGACGTTGTCTGCGGCGCTCTCGCCGCAGTGCGTGTGCCTCTCGGTAGGCGACGACCAGGAAGACACCGAGGACCAGCGTGTTGAGCGAGTTCCAGACCAGGGCCAGGGTGAACGACCCGGTCACGTGGGCCTTCCAGACGCCGACCGCCGAGGTGAGCAGCAGGAACAGGAAGACCATCGCCTGGGCGAACGTGTAGTTGAACGGCGAGGCCCTTCCTCCCACACGACCGGTGGCGTGCCACGTGCGCTCACGTCGCCACAGTGCGTTCCACATCGCGTGCAGGTAGATCGGGAAGGACACGCTGGAGAGCATCAGTGTCTCCCAGCGGAACGAGCCCATCGTGTACAGCGCCACGATCACCTGCATGAAGTAGAAGCCGGCGTAGTAGAGCAGCCAGGTGGCGGTCGGCACACCCAGGTTGACCGGCGTGAGGTTGAAGTAGATCTGCAGCGGCGGAACGAGCAGCAGCAGCGCCGGTGCGATCCCGTTCAGGTAGAAGGTGCACGTCGCGAAGTACTGGATCCGCTGGTCGGTCGTGAGGTTGCGCCGGCGACTCAGCGGGTTGTGCCGGAAGAAGATCTCGAAGGCGCCGGTGGCCCAGCGCAGCTGCTGCTTGGTGTAGGCCTCCACCGTCTCGGTGGTGTCGCCGACAGCCAGCACACGGCCGGTGTAGATCGACCGCCAGCCACGCTCGTGCAGCAGGATCGAGGTCCAGACGTCCTCCGACTTCGACTTCTGGTAGATGCCGCCGATGTCCGCCACGGCGTTGCGGCGGAAGACCACGTTGGTGCCGACGCAGAACGCGGCATTGAACCGGTTCTTGCCCGACTGGATGAGCGCGTAGAACACCGACTGCATGTAGCCGGACCCACGGGAGAGCAGGGTGTGCAGGTTCCCGTAGGTCTGAGGCGACTGCACGAAGGCGACCTTGTCGGTGGCGAAGTACGGCATGGTCACTTCGAGGAACTCGGGCTTGGGGGCGAAGTCGGCGTCGAGAACCACGAAGAACTCGCCGTCTGTGAGCGAGAGGGCGTGGTTGAGGTTGCCGGCCTTCGCGCCCGCGTTGTTCTCCCGGCGCACGTACTCGGCGCCGAGCTCCCGGGCCAGGTCACGGACGGCGTCGGACCTCCCGTCGTCCAGGACGTAGGTCCGGTGCCGGCCGTGCATGGCGAGGGCGGCGCTGACAGTGCGTCGGATGACCTCGATGTCCTCGCCGTACGTGGTGATGAACACGTCGATCGTCGTCGGTTGCCCGTGCAGGTGCATCTGCCGGTGTGCCCGGTCGCCGACGGTGCGGCCCGCGGCGGGCCCGAACAGGTTGCGAGCGGCCTGGTGGTAGCTGAAGTCGCGGGCGTCGTAGCCGCTGGACAGGATGGTCCACAGCGCAAGCAGCGCCTGTGCGATCAGCCACGTCTCCGCCGTGATGACCAGCACGAACGGGACCAGGTTGCCGTGGTTGCTGGGTCGGAGCAGGAAGCTGGCGTAGGCGAGCACGCCGATGGTGGCGATCAGGACCAGCATCATCAGGGACGGGGAGCTCGACCGGGTCGCGTCCCGGGTCTGGTCGACCCACCCGTCCTCGGGTGGTGCTTCGTGTGGTGGTCCGGGCGGAGAGGAGTTCAGGGGTCGGTCGAGTTCGGGCGCAGAGATACGTCTCTCCTCAATGCTCGCAGGCGCGGCTCGTCAAGGGCCGGGGGTGGCTGCTCGCCGCGCGGCCCGGCTGTCCGACCGTACGGTCGCGGGCGCGCGCAGCGTTGGTTCGCGGAAGGGCCTCCTCGGCGGAGGCAGGCACGAGGCGCAGGCGTGCTCGTCTCGTTGCAGCCCAGAGACTAACCGTCGTGGCGGCGCGTAAACGGGGCTGCGTCGCTGGTCTGGACGGCTGCTCGTCGGCGCGGCAGTATCGGAGCGACCCATCGACAAGGCATGGCCGGAGGCACTCCATGCGCAGCACCATGCAGGACTTCCCGCTCAGCATCGGAACCGTCCTCCGGCACGGCACCACCGTGCACCAGGACTCCGAGGTGATCACCGCCACCGCGAACGGCTCACGGTCCGTGTCGTACGCCACCCTTGGCCGTCGCGCGGCCCGGCTGGCCCACGGGCTGCGCGAGCTGGGCATCACCGGCGACCAGCGGGTGGGCACGTTCTGCTGGAACAACGCCGAGCACCTCGAGGCCTACTGCGCCGTCCCGTCGATGGGTGCCGTGCTGCACACCCTCAACATCCGGCTGTTCCCCGAGCAGCTGACCTACATCGCCGACCACGCCGAGGACCAGGTGCTGATCGTCGACGACTCCCTGGTCGGCCTGCTCGCCAAGCAGCTGGCCACCTTCTCCACGGTGAAGCACGTGCTGGTGGCCGGCCCGGACGCGGCCGCCGCCGACCTGGACACCCTGCGTGCGTGCGGCAAGGAGGTCACGCTCTACGAGGACCTGCTCGCCGGCCAGCCGGACATCTTCGACTGGCCGGACGTGGACGAGCGGTCGGCTGCCGCGATGTGCTACACGAGCGGCACGACCGGGCACCCCAAGGGTGTGGTGTACAGCCACCGGTCCGCCTACCTGCACTCGATGGCGGTGTGCATGGGCAGCAACGCGGGGCTGACCGCCGCCGACCGGGTGCTCCCGATCGTGCCGATGTTCCACGCCAACGCCTGGGGGCTTCCCTACGCGGCGCTGATGGCCGGCGCGTCGCTGCTCATGCCGGACCGCTGGCTGCAGGCCGAGCCGCTGGTGCGGTTCATGCGGGAGACCCGGCCTACCGTGTCGGGCGCGGTGCCCACGGTCTGGAACGACGTGCTCGGCTACCTCGACCAGCACTCGGACATCGACCTGGCCGAGCACCTGCGGCTGGTGCTGTGCGGCGGCTCCGCGGTGCCGGTGGCCCTGCAGCAGGCGCTGGGGGAGCGGCACGGGATCGAGGTGATCCAGGCCTGGGGGATGACCGAGACCTCCCCCGTCGCGTCCACGGCCCGTCCCCCAGCAGGCGTGCACGGCGACGCGATGTGGCGCTACCGCGGCACGGCCGGCCGGCTGCTCGCCGGAGTGCAGGGCCGCATCGTCGGCGACGACGGGCAGCCGCTGCCCCACGACGGCACGGCGGTCGGCGAGCTCGAGGTGCGTGGCCCCTGGGTGACCGGCAGCTACTACAGCGCAGACGACGCCGAGGCATCGGAGAAGTTCCACGACGGGTGGTTGCGCACCGGCGACGTCGGCACTCTGGACGAGCTCGGCTACATCACGCTCACCGACCGGGCCAAGGACGTGATCAAGTCCGGTGGCGAGTGGATCTCGTCCGTGGACCTGGAGAACGCGCTGATGGGCCACCCCGACGTGGTGGAGGCCGCGGTCGTCGGGATCCCCGACGAGAAGTGGCAGGAACGGCCGCTGGCGTCCGTCGTTCTCCGCGAAGGTGCTTCGGTGACGCCCGCGCAGCTGCGGGACTACCTCGGCGGCCGGTTCGCCGGGTGGCAGCTCCCCGACGCCTGGACGTTCATCGAGGCCGTGCCCCGCACCTCTGTCGGCAAGTTCGACAAGAAGGTGCTCCGTCGCAGGTACGGCGAGGGGCAGCTGGACGTGCACCAGGCTGACGGCTGACCCGTCACACGAGCACGCCGTCGTGGACGCGGCTCCGTCCTCGGGCCGCGATGCGCCCGGCGATGAAGTCGGCGTCGCGGCCGGCCCCGCCGACCAGCATCGAGTAGAAGCCGCGCTGGAACAGCAGCCCCACGAAGTAAAGTCCGGGAGCTGCAGGCACGACGCCACCTTCGTCGAGCGGCCAGCCGTCCGCACCGAGGACCGGCAGGTCGAGGAAGCCGAAGTCCGGGCGGAAACCCGTGCACCACACGACGTTGCGGACCTCGAGGACGCTTCCGTCCTCGAGCTCCGGCAGGCCGTCCCGTACGCCGGTGACGTGGCAGGTGTTGCGGTGCACCCCGGCCGCCTCCAGGTGTTCGGCCTTGACCCGGATCAGGGGAGCTCCGCCGCGCCTGACCCGGGGCTGCATCCGACGGCCCATCGGGGTGCGGAGCGTGAGCAGGTGGTTGGCGGCGAACCAGGCGACCGGGCCCGCGAACCTCCCCGAGCGGCCCTCCAGGGTGATCGGCAGCTGGCCGTGGACCGGGCCGCACAGCCAGGTCTCGTGGTCGTTGGCCGCGAGCTCCAGCGCGACGTCGGCGCCGGAGTGGCTGGCCCCGACCACCAGCACCGGACCAGGAAGCAGCTGGGCGGGGTTCCGGTAGTGGTGGGAGTGGATCTGCCGGATGCCGGGGTCGAGCCGCCCGGCGAAGTCGGGCACCCGCGGCAGGTCGTGGCCACCGTTGGCGACCACGACCTGCCGGGCCACCAGCTGGTCCGGCCCGGCGTCGACGAGGAAGCCGTCGCCGGTGGCGCTCACCCGGTCCACCCTGGTGCTCGATCGCACCGTGAGGTTCATCTCCTCGGCGTAGGCCTGCAGGAAGTCCGCCATCTGATGGCCGGTCGGCCAGGTGTGCCGGGGAAGCGGGAAGCGCATGCCCGGCAGGCCGTCGTACTCGGATGGGGTGAACAGCCGCAGCGAGTCGTAGCGGTGCCGCCAGCTGTCGCCCACGCGGGCGTTCTCGTCCAGGACCACGGCATCGCGGCCTCGTCGGCCCAGGTGGTAGGCCGTGGCGAGCCCGCACTGGCCGGCCCCGATGATCACGGTGTCCAGGTGCTCGGTGATGGTCATGGTCGTTCCCTTCGCTTGCGCCGATGCTCAGGACGCTAGGAGCAGGGACGCGGGGCACGCGTCGGGCGAACTACCCATCTGCGCGGCCTGGGCGTGGGTCGTTCGGTCCAGTCAGACCAGGCCGTGGTCGTACGCGTACGCCGTGGCGGCGGAGCGGGACGGCAGGTTGAGCTTGCTGTAGATGTTGCTGAGGTGGCGGGCGACGGTCTTCTCGCTCAGGCACAGCTCACGGGCCGTCTCGCGGTTGGTCTTGCCGGCGGCGACCAGACGCAGCACCTCGACCTCGCGACCGGTCAGGACGCCGCCCTTCGGCACCAGCCCGGCGGCAAGATGTACGGCGCGGCCGGCGTCCGGGGTCGCGCCCAGCCGTTCGAACACCGTGCGGGCGGCGTCGAACTCCATCTGGGCCGCGTCCTCGTCGCCGAGCGCGCGGAGGGCGCAGCCGATCTGCAGCCGCACCCGGGCGGCGTGGTAGGGCGTCTCCAGGTCCCGCCAGCTACGCCACGACTCCCGCAACGAGGTCAGGGCGTCGCCGGGGACTCCCTCCGCCAGCCGGACGGTCCCACCCGCCTGGGCGGCGAGCGCGTCCAGCAGCTGAACGTCAGCGGCACCGGCGAGCGCGGTGAGCTCGTCGGCCGCCGTGCGCGCCTCCGCCACCTCGTCGACCTCGAGCAGCACCTCGACGGCGGCGGCCAGCACCTCAGCCCGCCCCGGGCCGGGCAGCGACTCCGCCAGCAGCCGGCGGACCGCCGCCACCGCCGGAGCGAGCTGGCCCCGGGCGAGCCGGAGCAGCACCAGTCCCGGCTCGGGCTCGTGGCCCCACTGGTTGGCCTGGCGGTAGGCCTCCTCGGCGCGGTCGAACTCGCCGCGCAGCCGGTGCAGCTCCCCGATCTGGTAGAAGGCGGGGCCGGCCGCGAACTGTCCCGCGAGCCGGTCGCAGGCACGGTGAGCCTCGGCGAGCGCCTCGGGCCAGGACCCGTCGAGCTGCATGATCTGCGATCGGTGCACCAGGCACGACCCGCGGTAGGGAACCAGGTCGGGCTGGGCCGCGCACCATTGCGTCAAGGCAGCCGTCCACTCCCGGGCGCGCCGGACGTCGAGCATCTCGTGGCAGGCGGCGATCACCGAGCAGTACGCGAGCCCGGCGACGGCCGGGCTGGCCTCGCCGGTGGTGACGGCCACCATCGCCTCGTCGTGCAGCGCGAACCCGGGAGTCGCGTCGCCGAGCAGGAACCTGGCCTGCCCGGCGACCAGGCGGGCCAACGTACCCAGGTCCGGGTCGCGGTGCTCGTCCGCGATGCGAATCGCCTCACAGGCGGTCTCGTAGGCGGCGTCTGCGTTGCCCGAGCGCACGTCCATCAGCGCGCGGGGGACGATCAGGTAGCCGCGCTCGACGCAGCCCGAGCCGTCCTGCTCCACCAGCTGCCCAGCACGGCGGAGCCAGCCACCGGCGCGGGCCATCTCGCCGCGGTTGGTCAGGCCGAAGGCCAGCCAGAAGGCGCATCGGGCCGCTCGCAACGGCATGCCCTGGTCGAGGTGGAATCGATGGGCGCGGGCCCACGCGTCGTCGCTGCTCGCGTCGTGGCCGGACAGGAACGCGGCGGTGGCCAGCAGCTCGAGATCACGGCCGTGCAGCGGGGTCTCGGAGTCCGCTGCCGCGAGCACACGGTAGCTCTCCCCCCACTCGTGCCGCCGGAAGCACTCCCGGCCGCGGTCCAGCGCCCCTGCCATCACGGCCTCCGCCCGTCACGATACCGCCGGGACGTACGGCGGTACCTACAGCAGCGGCCGCAGCGGAGCCAGGACGAGCTCGGTGAACTTGCGGTGCAGGCCGCGGTCGGACCACTCCCGTGCGGTGAGCTCCGAGGCGCTGGAGAGGTCCGTCCTGAAGATCCGCTCCATCTCGGCGGCCTGGTCACTGTCGATGAACTCGACGTTGATCTCGTAGTTACCGGTCATCGACGCCCGGTCCAGGTTCGCGGTGCCCACCGTCGACCAGCGCCCGTCGATCGTGGCCGTCTTGGCGTGCACCATGGCGCCATGGAACCGGAAGATCCGCACGCCGGCGTGGAGCAGCTCGCTGTAGTAGCCACGTGACAACCAGTCAGCCAGCACGTGGTTCGACCGGGCCGGCAGCAGCAGCCGCACGTCCACGCCGCGCAGGGCGGCCACCTTCAGCGCCTCCACGAAGTCGGGGTCGGGGATGAAGTAGGCGTGCGTCATCCAGATGTGCTGCGAGGCCCGGTTGATCGCCTCGAGGTACATCGACCGGATCGGGAACATCCAAAGGCGCGGGATGTTGCGGTGGATCCGGATCCGGGACTCCCAGTCGGAGGCGGTCTCCAGCAGGAGCGGCCGTCCGCCGTGGCGGTGCCGGTTCAGGTTCCACATGTCCGCGAAGCTGCGCTTCAGGTCGTGCACACCGGGGCCGGTGATCGCCACGTGCGTGTCCCGCCACTCGGTGGCGTAGGCACTGCCCACGTTGTAGCCGCCGACGAACCCGATCCGGTCGTCGACGACCAGGATCTTGCGGTGGTCTCGGCCGTAGCGGCGCAGGTCGACGAGCCGCCAGCCGGCGTTGTA
This sequence comes from uncultured Actinomycetota bacterium, assembly GCA_963839365.1. GTDB lineage: Bacteria > Actinomycetota > Actinomycetes > Propionibacteriales > Nocardioidaceae > DASSKA01. The sequence continues at coordinate 224,520 of CAWIUT010000005.1, read as the reverse complement.
GACCGGGTACTTCAGCACCCGCAGCCGCGGCGGGAAGCGCTTGAACGCCGGGCGGACCACGAGGTTGGCGAAGCTGTCGTAGATCGCGTACACCTCGACGCCGCGCTCGGCGGCGTCGACCAGGGCCTGCTTGAACTGCTCGCCGACCGCGTTGCCCTTCCAGATGTAGGTCTCGAACAGGATCTGCCGTTCGGCCGACTCGATCGCGGCCAGCATGTCGTGGTAGAGATCCTTGCCGAAGGTGTACGTCGTGACCGAGCCCTCGCCGATCTGCACGGCACGCGGCGGCGTGGTGGGGAACGGGCTCGGCTTCCGACCGCGCCGCCGGTAGGAGTCCACCAGGGTCAGGGTGAGCGCCATCAGTACCTGGAACCCGAAGGCCGACAGCAGCAGGCGCCGGACGACGGATCCCAGCGAGAGGTTGCCGGGCAGCCGCAGCCGCGCTCGACGGCATTGGGGGCGACGGGTCACGGCCCAATCTTGCCAGCACCGGCGCCGCGAACTTCTTACCCCGCTCTCAGCGTTCCTTGCCAGACCCGGCTGTTTCGAGCTCTAGGCTGGAAATCAGCCAGATTGTGGGGTCCGTGACCTCGCAGAGTCGAGCCAGGAAGCCCCCATGTCAGCGACGTTGTCCGCGCGGTCGCTCGTCGTCCGCGGCCTGTTCGTCGTCACCGTCATCGTCGGCGGCTTGTGGGTGGCGACCCAGGGCGTCGCCGGGGTGAAGCCGCCCGCGGTGGAGGACGTGATCGAGGGGGTGACCCCGCTGCGGCTGCTGGTCCTGGCCGCCGTGTGGCTGGCCGGGCTCGGCGTCTACTCGTTGGTGCTGTCGGCTGCCATGCCCGGGCTGGGCGCCCGCCGCGGGCTGCTGCTGAACCTCACCGGTAGCGCGGTGGCCAACGTCATCCCCCTCGGGGGAGCGGTCGCCACCGCCCTGAACTGGAAGATGCTGCGACGCTGGGGGCACAGCAACGGTGCGTTCATCGCGTTCACGGTGCTCACCAACGCCCTCGACGTCCTCGCGAAGCTTGCGCTTCCGGTGGTGGCCGCGGCCACGCTGCTCGCCCTGTCCCTGCGGGTGCCGCTGGTGCTCTGGGTGTCCTCGGCGGTCTGCGGTGCCGCCCTGCTGGGCGCACTGGCCGTGCACCTGTGGAGCGTGCGGACGCCCGCCCCGCCCGGCCCGGCCGCGCCGGGAGCCGGTGTGGGCCGGCCGGGCCGGGTGGCCGCCGTCAAGCACCGCCTGCGAGCGTCGGGCCAGCGCATCGACGGGGCGCTGCGCCGCCGCTGGCCGGTGCTGCTGGCCGGCAGCATCGGGTACGTCGCGGCGCAGGTGCTGCTCCTGGGGCTGTCCCTGCGCACGGTGGGGCTGACCGTCCCGGTGACCACGATCCTGGTCGCCGCCGCCATCGAGCGGCTCGGCACGATCGTGCCGATCACCCCGGGCGGCGCCGGAGTGGCCGAGGTCGGCACCATCGCCTGGCTGGTGGCCACGGGGCTGGACCCCACGTCGGTGGTGGCCGGCGTCCTGCTCTACCGGGTCTTCCTGGTCGCCATGGAGATCCCGGTCGGTGGGGTGCTGCTCGCCGGGTGGGCCTGGCTGCAGCGTCGTACGCATCAGCTCTCGGGGGCCGCGACGTGAAGATCCTGCACGCCACCGACGTCTACCTCCCGGGGCTCGGCGGCATCGAGACCCACGTCGCGGACCTGGCCGGGCGGCAGAGCGCCCGCGGCGACACCGTCACCGTCCTGACCCCGGCCGAGGCGGGCTCGGACGGTGAGACCGAAGCCGACGACGGCCCGGTCCGCGTGCTCCGGGTCGGTGGCGCCGTGGCGGGTGCCGAGCAGCTGGCCGACTACGACGTGGTGCACGCCCACGTCTCCGCAGTCTCGCCCTTTGCGTCCATGGTCGCGGCGCGGGCGGCGCGGACCCGGCTGCCGACGGTCGTCACCGTGCACTCGCTGTGGAGCGGGTTGGGACCGCTGCCGACCCTGGCAGCGGGGGCCTACGGGCTCTGGTTCGCGCCGGTCGTGTGGACCGCCGTGAGCCGCGCCGCCGCCGAGCTGGTGCGGCCGGCTCTGCCCGGCAGGACCGAGGTGCGGGTGGTGCCCAACGCCGTGACCGCAGCTGCCCGGACGGCCACCCCGGCGGACTCGGCACCGGTGCGGATCGTCAGCACCATGCGGCTCGCTGCCCGGAAGCGACCCCGGCAGCTGCTGCGGATGATGCGGACCCTCCAGCACCGCAGCGGGCGGCCCTTCGAGCTGGTCCTGGTCGGCGACGGCCCGCTGCGCGGCGCGCTGGAACGGATGGTGCACCGGGAAGGGCTGTCCGGCAGGGTGACCCTGACCGGCCGGCTGAACCGCAGCGAAGTGCTGGACCGCGTGGCCGCAGCGGACGTCTACGCCGCCCCCGCGACCCGGGAGTCCTTCGGCATCGCGGCGCTGGAGGCGCGCAGCCTGGGGTTGCCTGTGGTCGGCCGGACCGGCACCGGGCTGGCCGAGTTCATCACCCACGGCGTGGAGGGACTGCTCGCCGGCTCGGACCGGGAGATGGTCAGGGCGCTGCAGCTGCTGGTCGAGGACGCGGGACTGCGGTGGCGGATCTCGGAGCACAACCGAACGACGCCCACCGCGATGACCTGGCGGCATGCCCTGGCCCGCAACGACGCTGCCTACGCCCGGGCCCGCGCCGTCGTGGACGGGCACCGCAGCCCGGTGCGCCGACTGCTGACGGGGGAGCCGCTGCGGTGACCGACCCGCGGTTCACCCTGGTCTCCTTCCACGCCCATCCCGACGACGAGGCGCTGCTCACCGGGGGGACGCTCGCGAGGGCTGCCGCCGAGGGTCACCGGGTGGTGCTCGTCACGGCCACCGACGGAGACCGCGGGCTCGCCGGCGACGAGGACGGCCACGGCAACCGGCTGGCTGCGCTGCGGGTGCACGAGCTGCAGCAGGCTGCCCGGGCGCTCGGGTGCTCCCGGCTCGTCCGCCTCGGCTACCGGGACTCCGGCCTGGAGGGCCGGGCCCCTGACGGGTTCGCGTCCGGGGACGCGGAGGGGGCCGCCCGCCGGCTGGCCGACCTGCTGGTCGAGGAGCGGGCCGACGTGCTCACCGTCTACGACGCGAACGGCGGCTACGGCCACCCCGACCACGTGCGGGTGCACGAGGTGGGGGTCCGCGCGGCGCAGCTGGCGGGCACCCCCGTCGTGCTCGAGGCGACCGTGGACGCGGCGCTGTTCGGCTGGGCGCTGCGGCTGCTGCGTTGGCTGGGCGACGGCCTCGGGAGGTCCGCCCCGTTCGGCAGCCGGGCCGTCTTCACCCCGCACCGGGCGATCACCCACCGCGTCCGGTTCACCGGCCACCTGGCCGCGAAGCGGGCGGCGATGGCCGCGCACGGCTCCCAGCGTCGTGCCGACGGAGAGGTCCGGGTGCTCGACCGGATGCTGCGGTTCCCGGCGCCGCTGTTCGCGCTTGCCTTCGGACGGGAGTGGTTCGTGGAGCGGGGCCGGGTCCCGGGCCGTCCCGTCGACGACATCTTCGCGTCCCTGCGGCCGGGTGAGGAACGTGCGGGCCGCCACGCTGTCGGAGGAGCCACGTAGGCTCGCAGGCATGAGACCTGTCACCGATCTGGAGCGCCGGGTGGCGCCGTTCAAGGTCGTCTCCGACTACTCCCCGTCTGGGGACCAGCCGACCGCGATCGAGGACATCGAGCGGCGGATCAACGGCGGGGAGCAGGACGTCGTGCTGCTCGGCGCCACCGGCACCGGGAAGACTGCCACCGTGGCGTGGGCGGTGGAACGGCTGCAACGGCCGACCTTGGTGATGCAGCCGAACAAGACGCTGGCGGCGCAGTTCGCCAACGAGCTGCGCGAGCTCTTCCCCGACAACGCGGTGGAGTACTTCGTCTCCTACTACGACTACTACCAGCCCGAGGCGTACGTCCCGCAGACCGACACCTACATCGAGAAGGACTCCTCGATCAACGAGGAGGTGGAGCGGCTGCGGCACTCGGCGACCAACTCCCTGCTCACCCGCCGGGATGTGATCGTGGTCTCCACGGTGTCCTGCATCTACGGCCTGGGCACGCCGCAGGAGTACGTCGACCGGATGGTGCCGCTCAAGGTGGGCTCCAGCGACATGGAGCGCGACCAGATCCTGCGGCGGCTCGTCGAGATCCAGTACACCCGCAACGACATGGCGTTCACCCGCGGCACGTTCCGGGTGCGTGGGGACACCCTGGAGATCTTCCCGATGTACGAGGAGCTCGCCGTCCGGGTGGAGTTCTTCGGCGACGAGATCGAGCGGTTGATGACGCTGCACCCGCTCACCGGCGAGGTGGTCACCGAGGACACCGAGCTCTACGTGTTCCCGGCCTCCCACTACGTGGCCGGTCCGGAGCGGATGGAGCGCGCGATCCGCGGGATCGAGGCCGAGCTCGAGGAGCGGCTGGCGACCTTCGAGCGGCAGGGCAAGCTGCTCGAGGCCCAACGGCTGCGGATGCGGACCACGTACGACATCGAGATGATGCGCCAGGTCGGCTCGTGCTCCGGGATCGAGAACTACTCGATGCACATCGACGGCCGGTCCCCGGGGTCGGCTCCGAACTGTCTGCTGGACTACTTCCCCGAGGACTTCCTGCTCGTCGTCGACGAGTCGCACGTGGCCGTGCCACAGATCGGCGGGATGTACGAAGGCGACATGTCCCGCAAGCGCAACCTGGTCGAGCACGGCTTCCGGCTGCCGAGCGCGATGGACAACCGGCCGCTGAAGTGGGAGGAGTTCCTGGAGCGGATCGGGCAGACCATCTACCTGTCCGCCACCCCGGGCGACTACGAGATGGCCAAGGTGGGCGGCCCGAAGAACGTGGTCGAGCAGATCATCCGGCCCACCGGGCTCGTCGACCCGGAGGTGCTGGTGAAGCCGACCAAGGGGCAGATCGACGACCTGATCCACGAGATCAACACCCGCGTGGAGCGCAACGAGCGGGCGCTCGTCACCACGCTGACCAAGAAGATGGCCGAGGACCTCACCGACTACCTGCTCGAGGCGGGGGTGCGCACCCGGTACCTGCACAGCGAGGTGGACACCCTGCGCCGGGTCGAGCTGCTGCGCGAGCTGCGGCTGGGGGAGTACGACGTGCTCGTCGGGATCAACCTGCTCCGCGAGGGGCTGGACCTGCCAGAGGTGTCCCTGGTGGCGATCCTGGACGCCGACAAGGAGGGCTTCCTGCGCTCGGACAAGTCGCTCATCCAGACCATCGGCCGGGCGGCCCGGAACGTGTCCGGTCAGGTGGTCATGTACGCCGACAAGATCACGCCCTCCATGGAGTCGGCCATCGACGAGACCAACCGTCGCCGCGAGAAGCAGGTCGCCTACAACAAGGCGAACGGGGTCGACCCCCAGCCGCTGCGCAAGCGGATCGCCGACATCACCGAGATGCTGGCCCGTGAGGACGAGGACACCCAGCAGCTGCTCGGCGGCGGTGGCCGTCAGCAGTCCCGGGGCAAGGCACCTGTGCCCGGGCTGTCGTCCAGGGACAGGCACGCTGCGTCTTCGAGCGAGCTCGCCGGGGTCCCGGCGCGGGACCTGGCCGACCTCGTGCAGCAGCTCACGGACCAGATGCACACCGCCGCTGCCGAGCTGCAGTTCGAGCTTGCCGCCCGGCTGCGCGACGAGATCTCGGAGCTGAAGCGGGAGCTGCGGCAGATGGTCGAGGCCGGGGCGCGCTGACCGGGCCTGATGGTCGGGCCCGGATGATCGGGCGCCGATCGGGTACGCCGTTCAGATGAACATCCTGCTGATCATCCTCGCCATCATCTTCCCCCCGCTCGGTGTCGGGCTGAAGGTCGGACTGCGGGGGCCGTTCTGGCTCAACGTGGTGCTGACCATCCTCGGCTTCATCCCCGGGGTGATCCACGCGCTCTACGTGATCTTGTCGCGCCCGTGAGGGGTGGGCCGGGTGCGGGCCAGGGCCCGCTCAGGGCTCCTCGGGCCCCCGAGGCTGCTCGGGCCGTTCGAGCGCCTTGCGGCGTCTCTTCTCCAGCTTCTCGCGCTCCTCGAGGACCAGGTCCTGCCTGTGCACCAGCACCCGTAGCAGGTTGATGCCGGTGCCGAGCAGCACGAACACCGGCCAGGGGAAGCTGAAGTGCCAGCCGCCCGGTCCGAAGCTGATGGCGAACCAGATCACGAACGTGACCACGGTCGGGACCAGCATCCCGGACAGGGCACGCCGGCGCCGGGCGGCGTAGGCGGCCCGTGCACGGGCGTCCAGCTCCTGCGGGGTGCCGAGGGTCAGGTCCGAGGACGGCCCGATCGACGTCTCGGGCACCAGATCGGCGACCAACGGCGGGAGCTCGCCGAGGGTCTTGGCGCGGGAAGCGGTCTCGGCGCGTTCGTCGTACTCCTCGCGGTCCAGGCGACCGTCGGCGTACCCCTCGGCCAGCACCTGCAGGACCACGTCGCGGTCGCGGTCGGACGCGCGCAGGCCCGCGGCGCCTGACAGCCGGGGATCCTGGCTGAACCGGGCCCACACGGCCGGGTCGGTCGGGGACATGAGCGAATTCTAGGTGGGTCGCCGGGACAGCCTCCCGGTCAGCGAGGAAACGGCCGGCACGATCAGAAGCGGCCGGCGCCGACCAACGTTCGGACGCGCTCCTCGGCGAGGGGCGCATCCTCGACGTAGCCGGCCGTCCCGGGCGCGTGCAGCATCCAGCGGGTGCCGTCGGGGGCGAGCGGCCGGGAGGCGAACCCGACGTGGTGCACCCGCGCGCCGGGCGCGGCGAAGAAGTACAGGTCGCCCGGTCGCACCGCGTCGAGGGGCACCGGTTGCAGGCGCGGCGAGGCGGCCTGGTCCCTCGCGTCCCGGGGCACCACGACACCGTGCAACCGGAAGGCCAGGTGCACCAGCCCGGAGCAGTCCACCCCCCAGCCGCAGGTGCCACCCCAGAGGTACCTGACGCCGAGGAAGGTACGCGCCGCCGCCAGCACGTCGATCCCGGTCTGCTCGTCCTCGCCGATGAGCACGTCGGACCGGTTAAGCGTGCCCTGCCGACCGTCGGGCAGCGCGACCCGGAGCCGGGAGGCCACGACCGTCTCGATGGTCAGGAGCGTGCCGTGCGACAGCGTCATCTGCTCCCCGTCGGCGAGCGTGCACGCAGCGGTGAGGCGCCGCACCAGGGCATGACCGGCGGGCCCGGGCTGCGGCGGCACGGTCAGATGCGCGCGGCGCACCCAGCCCGGGTAGCCGGCCGGGTGGCCGGAGCCGGGCTGACCCGGCGCCGCCACCCGCAGCCAGCCGCCGGCGTCCTCGAGCACCTGCACCGGGTCGCCGAGCAGCAGCTGGCTGAGCGTGCGTCCCTGCAGGTCCGCACGTGAGGACTCCTCGGCCAGCCCGGCCGTCCAGGCCGCCACGTCGGGAACGTCGCGGACAGCCGGCTCGTCGACGGGCCGCGGGGCGTCGGGCCCGGTCCAGACGGTGGCGACCGGCACCGTGACCGCGAGGAGGTCCGACGTCACGTCATCCCCTCGATGCCGAGGCCGGGGGCATCCGGCAGCACGACCGTGGCCGCGTCGTACGTGAGTCCACCGCGCAGCGGCGACGCCGCCGCCCACCACGCCGCGTCCAGGTCGTCGACGAGGCGGCCGCCGTGCGCGGCGGCCAGGCTGGCGGCGGCGCCCACCCCGATCGGCGACTCCATCATCGAGCCGATCAGTGCCTGCATGCCCTGTGCCCGGGCCAGCTCGAGCAGCGTCCGCGCTGCGGTCAACCCGCCGCACTTCGCCAGCTTGACGTTGACCATGTCGGCGGCGCGGCGCCGCACCAGCTCCACCAGGTCGCGCACGCCGAAGACCGACTCGTCGGCGAGCACCGGGGTGTCCACCCGGTCGGTGACCCAGGCCAACCCGTCCAGGTCGGGCGCGGCGACCGGCTGCTCGACGAGCTCGACGTCGAGTCCGGCGTCCTCCATCGAGCAGATGGCGCGGACCGCATCCCGCGGCGTCCAGCCCTGGTTCGCGTCGAGCCGGATGGTCACCTCGGGGCCGACGCGCGCACGCACGGTCCGCACCCGCGCCAGGTCGCCGGCGGCGTCGGTGCCGACCTTCATCTTGAGCACGGTGAAGCCGTCGGCGACCCGCTTCGCGGCCACCTCACCCAGCGAGTCGGCGTCCGAGGCCGCCAGCGTGACATCGGTCGGCACCTGGCGCACCCCGGTGCCGAGGAACCGCGGCAGGCTCACCCCCAGGCGGCGGGCCGCCAGGTCGTGCAGCGCCACGTCGACCGCGGACTTGGCCCCGAAGTTCCCGGGCACCGCGTCAGCCACCAGGCGGCACAGCCCGGTGAGCTCGTCCCCGTCGAGGCCGGTCACCGCGTCGGTCAGCGGACCGCTCACGCACGCCTCGGCGCCGGCCAGCGACTCACCGGTGACCCGCCAGACCTGGGGCGCCTCGCCCCAGCCCGTAGCACCGTCGGCATCCGTGACCCGGACGACCAGCGTGTCGATCGTGCGGGTCGAGCGCAGCGCGGTCACGAACGGCGTGTGCAGCGGGATGCTCAGCCGGTCGCAGCTCACGCGCTCGATCCGGCTCACGTGCAGTGCTCCTGCCAGACCGCGGCACTGATCGATGCGATCAGCGCGTTCGCGTCGTCCTCGGGTACGTCGAGCGTGGTGCACGCGACCAGCACGTAGGGGTCGAGATCGTCGGGGCGGACCAGTGCCACGTCGTGGGTCACGCCCGACACCCAGCCGGTCTTGTTCGCCACCGTCGTACCGTCCGGCAGGCCCGCGGGGATCCCGGCGCGGTGCTCCTGCCCGAGAAGCACCTCCTCCATGGCCACGCAGGTCGCCGGCTGGGCGATCCGCCGGTCCGCGATGGCAGCCATCACCCGAGCCAGGTCCGCGGCGGTGACGTGGTTGTCCAGGCCCGCGTCACGGGCCCGGGCGTCCTCGATGCCGCGCGGAAGCAGGGTGTCCGGGCCGCAGTCGACGGCCGCGAGCACGTCGGCAACGGTGCCGGTACCGACCTGCTCGAGCAGCAGGTTGGTGGCCAGGTTGCCCGACTTGACGATCGCGTGCCGGGCCAGCTGCCGCAGGGTCGCAGTGCCGCCGATCCGGGACCAGGTCTCGTCGTCCTGGTCCTCGGCCTGGTCGAGCCGGAACGGGGAGCCGTCCAGCGCCGACCGGAAGTCGTTGTGCACGGGCACCTCGGCGTCGAGGTCCAGCTCGCCGCGTTCGGCGCGGAGGTACGTCGCAGCGAGCAGCGGCAGCTTCATGGTGCTCGCCGCGTAGTGGACCGCGTCCTCCTCGTGCGCCCACCGGACGGACCCGTCGATGCCGCCGTACCAGACCGAGACGGTGCCGTCGGGGCGGTCGCGGGCGAGGTCGCGCAGCAGGGCGGTCAGGGCAGCGGGCATGGGCCGAGGCTACCGGTCGGGGCTACCGGTCGGGGCCCGGCCGCAGCAGCAGCCGCACCGCCACCTCCAGCGAGTGCTCCACGTCAGCCGCGCTGGCGCGGCCCGTCACCCACTGCACCAGGCTGGCCAGCCACACGTCCCGGATGACGCCGGCCACGGCCAGCTCCTGCTCGGTCGCCCCGGTGCTCGACGCGGTGCTCGGCGTGGTGCTCGACGCGGTGCTCGACGCAGGGCTCGACGCAGGGCTCGACGCAGGGCTCGACGCAGGGCTCGACGCAGGGCTCGACGCAGGGCTCGACGCAGGGCTGGTCCCGGTGCTCGACGCAGGGGGCTCCCGCATGGCGCGGAGCAGCATCCGGTGGACCTGGGCGACCACAGCGCCGGTCTCGGCGGCCACGGACGCGTCGGCGAACATGTACGCCCGGATCAGGGCCTCGGTGAGATGCGGGTCCCGCCGCAGCGACCGGCTCGTCCGGTCCAGCACATAGCTGACCCGCTCCCCAGCGGTGTGCTGGCCGAGGGACCGCCGCTCGAACGCGTCGTTGGCCGTCTCCAGCTCCCGGGCCAGCACCGACACGAGCAGGTGCACCTTGGAGGGGAAGTAGCGGTACAGAGTTCCCAGCGCGACGTCCGCGCGGTCGGCCACCGCCCGCATCTGCACCGCCTCGAAGCCGCCCGCCGAGGCCAGGGCAACCGCGCTGTCCAGGATGCGGCGCCGACGGTCCTGCTGGGCCGCGGTCCGCGGGACGCCGGGCGGCGCGGGGGTGCCGGTCACGCTCTGCATACTAGGAACAAGTTCCAACGGGCATAATGGGAACACGTTCCAGTCGATGCGGGGGCCACCCGCCGGACGCAGCGGGAGGTCCAGCTTGCGTGTCGCACTGCTCTCCTACCGGAGCAAGCCGCACTGCGGTGGCCAGGGCGTCTACGTCCGGCATCTCGGCCGGGAGCTGGTCGCCCTCGGCCACCAGGTCGAGGTGTTCTCCGGGCAGCCCTACCCGGATCTGGATCCCGGTGTCGGGCTGACCGCGGTGCCCAGCCTGGACCTCTACCGGGAGCCGGACCCGTTCCGAACGCCCGGCCCGGCGGAGATCCGGGACGTCGTGGACCTGCTCGAGGTGGCGACCATGTGGACCGCGGGCTTCCCCGAGCCGCTCACCTTCAGCCTGCGCGTGGCCCGGGAGCTGCGCGGCCGGCTCGCCGACTTCGACGTGGTGCACGACAACCAGACGCTGGGCTACGGCATGCTGGCGCTCCAGCGGTCGGGCATCCCGATGGTCACCACCATCCATCACCCGATCACGTTCGACCGGCGCGTCGAGCTTGCCGCGACGACCGGCGTGCGGCGGCTCGCGCTGCGCCGCTGGTACGGCTTCCTGGCGATGCAGGGCCGGGTCGCGCGGCGGACCCGGCACGTGCTGACCGTCTCGCAGTCCTCGGCCCGGGACATCTCCGCCGACTTCAAGGTGGACCCGGGCCGGATCAGCGTGGTGCCGCTGGGCGCCGACACGGAGGTCTTCGCTCCGCCGCAGGCCCCCCGGGTGCCCGGGCGGCTCGTGGCGATGGCCAGCGCGGACACCCCGCTGAAGGGTGTGGCCACCTTGCTGGAGGCGTTCGCCAAGCTGCGCACCGAGCGCGACGTCGAGCTGGTGCTGGTCAGCAGGCCGGCGCCCGGCGGCCCGACCGAACGGTTGGTGGACTCCCTCGCCGTCGGCGACTCGGTGCGGTTCGTGCACGGGCTGCCCGACCGGGACCTGGCCGGGCTGCTCGGCTCGGCGGAGGTGGCGTGCGTCCCGTCGCTGTACGAGGGGTTCTCGCTGCCGGCGGTCGAGTCGATGGCGTGTGGTACGCCGCTGGTGGCAAGCCGCGCGGGCGCGCTCCCCGAGGTGGTGGGGGAGGGCGGGGCCTGTGGGCAGCTGGTGGCCCCCGGCGACCCGGAGGAGCTGGCCGGGGCGCTCGCCGCGCTCCTCGACGACCCGGACAGGCGGCAGGCGATGGGCGCCGCCGGACGCCGCCGCGCGGTCGAACGGTTCGGCTGGGCGGCCGTGGCGCGCGGCACGGTCGATGTCTACGCCCGAGCGGTCGCGGAGGCGGGATGCTGACCGTCGACTTCGACCGGCTCGGGGTGCGCCCCGGTGAGCGGGCGCTGGACATGGGCTGCGGCGCCGGCCGGCATGCGTTCGAGCTCTACCGCCGCGGCACCGACGTGGTGGCCTTCGACCAGGACGCCGACGAGCTCTCCACGGTCTCGGACCTCTTCGCGGCCATGCGGACCGCCGGGGAGGTGCCCGACGGCGCCGAAGCCGACGTCAAGCAGGGCGACGCGCTGCAGCTGCCGTTCGCCGACGGTGAGTTCGACCGGATCGTGGCCGCCGAGGTGCTCGAGCACATCCCGGACGACCGCCGCGCCATCGCCGAGCTGGCCCGTGTCCTGCGCCCGGGCGGCACGCTGGCCGTCACCGTGCCCAGCTGGTTCCCCGAAAGGGTCTGTTGGGCCCTGTCCCGGGAGTACCACGAGGTGGAGGGTGGCCACGTGCGGATCTACACCGCCGCCGACCTGGTGGGCAAGGTCGCGGCGACCGGGCTGCGGTACGACGGACGGGGGCACGCGCACGCGCTGCACTCGCCGTACTGGTGGCTCAAGTGCGTCGTCGGCGTGGACAACGACCGGCACCCTCTCGTGCGCGGCTACCACCGGCTGCTGGTCTGGGACATCATGAAGCGCCCCCGGCTCACCAGGAACGCCGAGCGGCTGCTCGACCCGCTGCTCGGCAAGAGCCTGGTCCTCTACTTCTCCAAACCATGACCGGCCTCGTTCCTGACCTGCCCGGGGTGCTTCCCGCGGCCCGGGTCCGGTCGGCCGCGAGCGCGATCGCCGCGGCGCAGGAGCCGTCCGGTGCCGTCCCGTGGTTCCCGGGCGGCCAGGTGGACGCCTGGGACCACGTTGAGTGCGCGATGGCGCTGCTGGTCGGCGGTGAGGTGGCCGCTGCGGAGCGCGCCTACGACTGGCTGTTCGCCGCCCAGCGGGAGGACGGAAGCTGGCCGCTCGCGACGGTGGCCGGCGCGGTCACCGATCCCGGCGCGGACACCAACATGTGCGCCTACGTGGCGGTCGGGGTGTGGCACCACTGGCTGGTGCGCCGGGACAGCGGCTTCCTGGCCCGGGCCTGGCCGGTGGTGTGCCGGGCGCTGGACCTCGTGGTCGGGCACCAGCTGCCGTTCGGCGGCGTCGACTGGGGCGTGGACCAGCACGGCGGCACCTTCGAGACTGCGCTCGTCACCGGAAGCGCCAGCATCCGGCACGCGCTGTGCTGCGGCCTGCACCTCGCGGCCCTGCTGCGTGACCCGCGCCCCGGCTGGGAGCCAGCGCTGGGCCGCCTCGACCGCGCGCTGCGCGAGCACGAGGACCTGTTCGACCCGCGTCCGCGGCACGCCATGGACTGGTACTACCCCGTGCTCGCCGGGGCGCTGCGCGGCCGGACCGGCAGCCGGCGGATCGCGGCCCGCTGGGACAGCTTCGTGGTCCCCGGCCTCGGGGTGCGCTGCGTGGACGACAGGCCCTGGGTGACCGGGGCGGAGACCTGCGAGCTGGCGATCACGCTGGCTGCTCTCGGGCGGCCCGACGAGGGGATCCGGCTGCTGGCGGACATGCAGCACCTCAGCGATCCGGACGGGTCCTACTGGACCGGGTACGTGTTCGCCGACGGTGCCCGGTGGCCGGTGGAGCGGAGCACCTGGACGACGGCCGCCGTGGTGCTGGCCGCAGACACCCTCACCCGGACGACCGGGGGAGCGGCGGTCTTCCTGGAGTCAGCGGACCGGGTCGCCCGCGTCCCCGTGCACCCGCGCTAGCACCCGCATCGAGCCGAGCGCCTCCGTCTCGGCGAAGTCACCGCTGCCCACGGCGCGGCGGAACACCCGGTACGGCGCCTGACCGCCGTCGGCCGGGTCCGGGTAGATGTCGTGGAACGCCAGGGTGGCGCCGGCGGCCACCCAGCGACCGAAGCCCTCGTAGTCGCGGGTGACGTGCTCGTCGGTGTGCCCGCCGTCGATGAACAGCAGGGACAGCGGCGTGCGCCAGTGCGCGGACACCGTGGAGGAGCGACCGACCACGGCCACCACCTGCTCCTCGAGGCCCGCGTCGGCGACGGTGCGCCGGAAGACGGGCAACGTGTCCAACCGGCCGAAAGCCGGGTCGGCCAGCGCCGGGTCGTGGTAGGGCCAACCCTCCTGGTTCTCCTCCGACCCGCGGTGGTGGTCCACCGAGAACACCGTTCCGCCGGCCTGGAGCGCGGCGGCGCCGAGGTAGACCGCGGACTTGCCGCAGTACCCGCCGATCTCCAGCGCCGGGCCGTGCGGCAGCCGCCGCAGGGCCAGCCGGTACAGCAGTGCGCCTTCCTCGTCGGGCATGAACCCCTTGGCCGCCCGGGCCTTCGCGAGCAGGTCCGCTGGCATCGTCACGGACCCATCCTGACCTTGTTGCGAACGACTTGCAACAACCAGTTGCTCGCCGGTAGCGTGGTCGTCGTGACCAGCAGCCTCGCGTCGTACGTCTCGCTGCCGCGCCGAGCCGCGGGCGGGTCCCGTCGTGCCGTCACCGGGATGTACGCCTTCGTCGCGCTGCTGCACGTGCTCGGCTGGGGCACGCTGGCGCTGTTCGTGGCGCCGCACGGCTACCAGGTCGGCAGCGGCGTGTTCGGCCTGGGCATCGGCCTGACCGCCTACACGCTGGGGATGCGGCACGCCTTCGACGCCGACCACATCGCCGCGATCGACAACACCACCCGGAAGCTGCGCGAGGAGCGCGGCTCGCAGCCGCTCTCGGTCGGTTTCTGGTTCTCCCTCGGCCACTCCACGGTGGTGGTCGTGATGGTGGCGCTGCTCGCGTTCGGGCTGCGCGCTCTCGGGTCGGCGGTGCAGAGCCCGAACTCGTTCGTGGACCGCTACGCAGGCGTGTTCGGCAGCTCGGTGTCCGGCGTCTTCCTGCTGCTCATCGGCGGGGTCAACCTGGTGATCCTCGCCAACATCGTGCGGGTGTTCCTGCGGATGCGGCAGGGCGAGTACGACGAGGCCGAGCTCGACGAGCAGCTGTCCAACCGAGGCGCGATGAACCGGCTGTTCCGCGGCGTGATGAGCGGGATCCGGCGGCCGTTCCACATCTACCCGGTCGGGGTGTTGTTCGGCTTCGGTTTCGACACGGTCAGCGAGGTCGCGCTGCTCGCCCTGGCCGGCACCTCGGCCTCGGTGGCCGGGCTCCCGTGGTACGCCATCCTCACCCTGCCGGTGCTCTTCGCGGCCGGGATGTCGCTGTTGGACACCACCGATGGTGCGTTCATGAACGGCGCCTACGGCTGGGCGTTCGCCCGGCCGGTGCGCAAGGTCTTCTACAACCTCACCGTCACCGCGCTGTCGGTGGTGGTCGCCATCGTGATCGGGCTCGTCGAGCTGCTCGGGGTGCTCGCCACCGAGCTGTCGGTGCACCACGGTCCGCTCGCCTGGGTCGGGGGACTGTCGCTGAACTACGTCGGCTTCGGGATCGTCGCGGTGTTCGTGGCGGTCTGGCTGGTGGCGCTCGCCGTGTGGCGGTTCGCCCGGGTCGAGGAGCGCTGGAGCGCGCGGCTCGCCGAGCGCAGTCGGGGCTAGCAGTCGTTCGGCCGGGCTTGTCGACGGGTCCGGCTCAGGATGTCTGCCGCGTCTGCCGTGCCCTGCTCCCGTTGCGGGCGGAGTGGATGTAGAGCTCGCGTCGGTTGCCTGCCGCGATGGTCCGCTGCTCGGGGAGCGGCAGCTCGTAGCGCACCGGGCGCTGGTGCTCGCCGTACTGCCGCTCGGCGTTGTAGACCTTGTTGAACTTCCACAGCATCCGCGGGAAGTTGGTCTGCCCGCGTAGCGCGTTGCGGCCGATGATCTTGAAGGTCTTGGCCACCGCTGCGGCGCCGAGGTGCTTGCGGTTGAGCACCTGCTGGGTCTTCACCAGCTCGGCGTAGAACTGCTTCAGCGGCAGCCGGGTGGGCGTGACCGCGTGCTGGATGTCGAAGAGCCGGTAGTCGCGGGTCGTCAGCTTCTGGGCGTCGGTGTGCCAGATCTCGGTGCCCGGGTACGGCGTCATCACGGTCAGGTTCACGATCTCCGGGACGGAGGTGGCCCACTTGCGGGTGAGCTCGAACTGCTTGACGTCCCAGCCCGGGCTCACGATCAGGTTGATCGCCACCGCCAGGCCCATCTTGCGGGCCACCTCGAGGGCCTCGAAGTTCTGGTCGGGGTTGACCCGCTTCCGGAACAGCTCGAGCCCGGCCTCGTCGAGCGCCTCCATGCCCAGGAACATGTAGTTCAGCCCCAGCCGGCGCCACCGCTGGAAGACCTCCTTGTTGCGCAGCAGCACGTCGGCGCGGGTCTCCAGGTAGTACTCCTTGCGGATGTTGCGCCGCTCGAGCCCGGCGGCGATGCCGTCCCCGTGCTCGGGGCGGATGAACGCCACGTCGTCGACCAGGAACACCCCGTGCTCCTCGATCGCGGCCATGTCCGCGGCGGCCGCCTCGGGACTCGCCTTCCGGTAGCTGCGGCCGTAGAAGGTCCACGCGCTGCAGAACTGGCAGTCCCACGGGCAGCCGCGGGTGAACTCCACGGAGGCGGCGGGGTCGAGCACCCCGATGAAGTACTTGTTCCGGCGCCGCGTCAGGTCGCGCGCCGGCATTACGTCGTCGATGCTGTCCAGCATCTTGGGCGGGGGGCCGTGCCCGTCCGGGGTGACCACCCCGGGCGCCTCGTGCGCAGCGCCGTTGCGCCATGCGTCGAGCAGCAGCGGCGCCGCCACCTCGCCCTCCCCGCGGACCACGGCGTCCAGCCCTCCGTCGGCCTGGCCCAGCACGTGCTCGGCGATGAACGACACGCTGTGGCCGCCGGTGAACACGAAGGTGCCCGGTCGCCGGAGCTTGATCTGCCTGGACAGGTCGATGACCTCGGGCACGTTGGCCAGGTAGTTCAGGCCGAAGCCGACCGCGTCCGGGGCGAAGCGCTCGACCTCGCGGAACAGCTCCTTGTGGTTGAACACCTGCAGGTCCATCAACCGCACCTCATGGCCGGCCTGGCGGACCGCGCCCGCGACCCGTTCCAGCCCCAGCGGCTCGAGCCGCAGGAAGATCTCGCTGTACATCAGGGCGCTGGGATGGACCAACAGGACACGCATGCCGAACGGTGCCCGCGCTGCGCGACCGCAAACGGAGCGGGCATGACCTGGGTCACCGTCGTGCGCGGTACCTCAGGAACAGGTAGCCGTCCCGTTCGAGCACATCGGCCAGGTCCAGCGACGCCGGCTCGCCGAGAAGGTCGCCGGCGGTGATCCGCAGCTCCCGGCCGCCGGTGACCACCGGAGCCAGCGCGAGACAGAGCTCGTCGACCAGCCCGGCGTTGAACAGCTCATTCAGCACGTGCGGACCGCCCTCGGACAGGACCTGCGGCAGTCCTCGCCCGGCGAGTGTCTCCATCGCGCGGCGCAGGTCGACGTCCGACTCGCCGAGCACCAGCACGTCGGCGACCTGCTCGGCCTCCCGGCGCCGCTCCACCGGCGCCGTCTCGCTGGTCAGCAGCAGCGGGCGGGCGGTGGCGCCGGTGAACGCGGGACTGCCCAGGTCGAGGTCCAGCCGGCGGCTGAGGACGGCCAGCCGGGGTGCCTCGGACTGACCGCGGCTGCGGCGCAGCTCGAGCTCGTCCTCCCCGAGCCGCAGCGGTCCGTAGCCTTCCGCGCGGATGGTGCCCGCGCCGACCAGCAGCACGTCGCACATGGTTCTCAGCTCGTGCAGCAAGGCCTGGTCGGCGAGCCCGGACAGGCTGCCCACCCGTCCCGAGACGGCCGCCGCGCCGTCGAGGCTCGAGACCATGTTCACCCGAAGGTAGGGCCCGTCGGTCCGGGGCAGGGCATAGGCCTCCAGGCTGTCCACGTCGTCGAACGGCGCGGGGCGCAGCCGGCGCATCTGCATGCTCAGTCCTCCTCGTGCCGCGGCGCGTCGTCGGCCGGATGGCCCGGGTCGAGATCCTCGACCTGCTCGTAGTCCAGAGCCCGGCCCCCGTCGTACGACTCGACCCGGACGGGCTCGAGCAGGAAGCCCACGTGGTCCCCGAGCCGGTGCCGGTCGATGATCCGGCCCACGAGGCGACGCGGGGCGTCGTCGAGCAGCGGGACGCCTGCCGGGCCCGCGGTCCACCGGCAGCGGGCGAACTTGTCCACCTCGTCGCCGGTGCGTCCGCCGAACAGCTCCGCGAGGTCGCGCTCGCCCGGGTCCAGCACGTGCACGGCGAGCAGAGCCGCCTCGTGGGCGACCTCGAAGGTGCGGTTGGCGACCGAGAGGCAGACCAGCATCCGGGGCGGGTCGATGCTGGCCTGGGTGGTGAACCCGACCAGACATCCCGCGCGCTTCCCGTCGTGGGCCGTGGTGACCACGAACACGGGGTAGTCCAGTCCGTCCACGAACTCGTCGAACCGGTCGGTGTCCAGGGTCATCGCTCGATCCTGGCACACGCCGCCGGCGGGGTCAGCCGCGGAAGGGGAGCGGGGCCTGGCCCCTGACCCCGGGGCGCACCGCGAACAGCGCGCCGGCCTCCGGCTCGGCGCCGGGCGGGATGCCGTTCTTCGACGTGGTGATGTACAGCGTGCCGAGGTCCGGGCCGCCGAACGTGCAGGCTGACACGTGCGTGCAGGGCACGTGCACGATGCCGTCGAGCGTGCCGTCGGAGGAGATCCGGTGCACCGCGGAGGCGCCCCACAGCGCCACCCAGACGAAGCCCTCGGCATCCACGCACAGCCCGTCCGGGTTCCCCTCGTGCTCGAAGAACGCACGCCGGTTGGTGAGCTCACCGTCGGGTCCGTGGTCGAACACGTCGGTGCGTCCGGTGGGCGTGTCGTTGTAGTAGGCCAGGCTCCCGTCAGGCGAGAACGCGAACCCGTTGGAGATGGTCACCTCGCGCCACACCGTCTCGGTGCCGAAACCGCCGGATCCGTCGGGGGAGAGCCGGTACATCCGGCCCGCGCCGGGCCGTTCGTCGTACCCCATCGTGCCGGCGTAGAACCGCCCCTCCGGGTCGCAGCCGCCGTCGTTGAACCGGATGGAGGTGTCGGACCACACCTCCCCGAGCGGGCGTACGTCGGACAGGTCGGCTCGCTCGCAGAGCCCGAACCCGCGCTCCAGGGCGACCACCGCGCCCCCACCCTCACGCGGCCGGAGCGCCGCCGCGACCGAGCCGACGTGGGTGCGGGTCACCGAGCCGTCCGGCTGCAGCGACAGCACGTCGCCGGCGCCGAGGTCGACGTACTTCAGTCCGCCCCAGCCGTCCCACCAGCAGGGACCCTCACCGTGCTGGGCGACCGGGTCCGTGACCTGTTCGGCATGCATGGCCTCACCCTAGGCGGTCCGGCCCTCGGTCGAGGGCCGGGCGGCCGGGGCTCGAGAGCCGTAAACTCGTTGAGTGATCAACCTATGACCCCTCGTGCCAGTCGGCGCCCCCGCGACCACCGGACCCGCATCCTGGTCGCGCTGATGATGACCATGGCGCTGATCGCCATGGACACCACCATCGTGGCCACCGCGATCCCGCAGGTGGTCGGCGACCTCGGCGGGTTCTCCCTGGTCGGCTGGGTCTTCTCGGTGTACCTGCTGGCCCAGACGGTGACCATCCCGGTCTACGGCAAGCTGGCCGACCTCTACGGCCGCAAGCCGGTCCTTGTCGTCGGGGCCCTGGTGTTCCTGCTCGGCTCGGCGTTGTCCGCTGCCTCCTGGAACATGGTCACGCTGATCTGCTTCCGAGGCCTGCAGGGCCTGGGTGCCGGCTCCATCGGGGCGACCGTGAACACGGTGGCCGGTGACCTGTACGACGTGCGGGAGCGCGGCCGGGTGCAGGGCTACCTGTCCTCGGTGTGGGGGATCTCCGCCGTGGTCGCACCCGCGCTCGGCGGCGGGTTCGCCGAGTACGCGTCCTGGCGGTGGATCTTCCTGGTCAACCTGCCGATCGGCGCCGTCGCGCTGTTCCTCATCGTGCGGGACCTGCACGAGGACGTGGTGCGCCGCAGTCACCGCATCGACTACGCCGGGGCCGCTCTGCTGCTCGCCGCGGGCGGGCTGCTCGTCTTCGGGCTGCTCCAGGGTGGCACCGCATGGGCCTGGGGGTCGGCCCCGAGCGTGCTGGTGTTCGTGGGCGCCGCGGCCGCCGCCGCCGCGGCCGTGATGGTGGAGCGCCGGGCCGCCGAGCCGGTGATGCCGCCGTGGCTGTGGTCGCAGCGGCTGACCGCCGGCTCCTACGCCGCCACCGCGTTCTCCGGGCTGCTGGTCATCGGGCTGTCCACGTTCCTGCCCACCTGGGCCCAGTCGGTGCTCGGGCTGGGCCCGGTCGCCGCCGGGTTCGTCCTCGCGGTGATGAGCATGTCCTGGCCGCTGGCCTCCGGCCTGTCCAGCCGGCTGTACCTGCGGATCGGGTTCCGCGACACCGCGCTGGTCGGCGGCGGGTTCACGGTCGCGGCCGGCTCCGTGTTCGCACAGATGGGGCTGGACGCCCCGGTGTGGCAGCCGGTGCTGGGGGCCCTGCTGATGGGCGCCGGGATGGGGCTGATCACCTCGGCGCTGATCGTCGGCCTGCAGTCCACGGTGGACTGGGGACGCCGCGGGGTGGTCACCGGCGGCGCGATGTTCTCCCGGTTCCTGGGCCAGAGCCTGGGTGCGGCGGTGTTCGGCGCGGTGACCAACGCGGTGCTGCTGGACCGGCTGCGCTCCGCGCCGCCGGAGGTGAAGGGGCAGGTGCCCGGCAGCGTCGACCAGGTCAGCCGGGCGCTGCAGGGCCACGTCAGCGGGGCCGCGGAGACGTTCATGCGGTCGGCGCTCAACGCGTCCACCCACGCTGTGTTCCTCGGGCTCCTGGCCGCCGGGGTGATCACCGTGCTGCTGCTGCTCCTGGTGCCGCGCCGGTTCCCGCTGCACGCCGACGAGCAGCAGGCCCCGGTCGGCTCCGAGCTCGCCGGGTGACTACCAGCCGCGCTCGCGCCACTCGGCCAGGTGCGGCCGCTCCCGTCCCAGGTCCGAGTCGTCCCCGTGGCCGGGGTAGAACCAGGTCTCGTCCGGAAGCCGGTCGAACACCTTGGTGCTGACCTCCTCGACCAGGGTGGCGAAGTCCTTCTCGGACCAGGTCTTGCCGACTCCGCCGGGGAACAGCGAGTCCCCGGTGAACAGGTGCGGGGTGCCGGCCGGGTCGTCGTACAGCAGAGCGATGGAGCCGGGGGTGTGACCGACCAGGTGGATCACCTCGAGCGGGCACTCGCCGACCATCACGGTGTCGCCGTGGTGCACCCGGCGACCGGTCGGCACCGGGATCTCGTCGGCGTCGTCGGCGCCGGCCACCGTCTCCGCACCGGTGACGTCGACCACCGCCGCGAGCGCGCCCCAGTGGTCCCGGTGCCGATGGGTGGTGACCACCCGCACCAGCCCGTCCGACCCGATCATCGACAGCAGCCGGTCCGGCTCGGCGGCGGCGTCGACCAGCAGCTGCTCGTCGGTGCGCTGGCAGCGCAACAGGTAGGCGTTGTTGTCCATCGGCCCCACGGCCAGCTTCGTGATCGTCAGGTCGGCCAGCTCGCGCACGTCGGCCGGGCCGCCGGGCTGCACCTTGCCCCTGTAGGTCATCTCACCTCCACCGGGTCAGCTCGGGAACAGTGCCCGCCGACGACACTAGCCCGGCGCCCTCTCCGCGGCCGAGCAGCCACCAGGCCAGCGCGGCGGCCGGCCCGCTGACCTCCGGCCCCTGCCCGGGGCCGATCTTCCACAGCCCGTCGGTGTCGGTGGAGCGGAGCACCGCCGAGGGCTCCTGGGTCCGCTCGCCCTGGATCCGGGTGACCACCGCATCCGCGAACGCGCCGTCCCAGTCCTGCCACGAGTAGCCGATGGCGAGGTCCGCGTGGTGCACCTCCAGCTCGAGCAGTCGGGAGGAGGGGATGTTCCGGACCGGGAAGGTCTCCGCGCCCGGGGTCCGACGCACCGGCGAGTCCCACTGCTCCGGACCCACCGCCCGGGCCGCCTCGAGCACCGCGAGGCACGTGGTCCGCGCCTCGGTGCACAGCTCCTCGCAGCTCCGCACGGCTCCGGAATCAATGTCGGTATTGCGTTGTTCCTGGGACGGGTACATGGCACGGACCTCGCCCTGCCGGACGCCGGTCAGCACGTTCACCATCGCGTCCGCGTTGCGCGCCAGGTGGGTGACCACGTGCCCCCGGGACCAGCCGGCCAGCAGCGAGGGTGCCCGCATGGCGTCGTCGTCGAGAGCTGTCAGTGCGTCCAGATAGCGTGAGGTGGCGGCCTCCAGCGCGTCCAGCGACGGCGGCCCCGACTGTGACACTGGGTGCGAAGGGGTCATGTGGCCCATCACACCACCGGTGTGGCGGCTTGCGCCACACCACTAGGATGGCGAACGTTTGTTCGAAGAGCGAGACGGAAGCCTCATGAGCGAGCAGAGAGAACCGTAGTGGCAGACCAGCTGATCATCCGGGGTGCCCGGGAGCACAACCTCAAGGACGTCTCCCTGGACCTGCCGCGCGACGCGATGATCGTGTTCACCGGCCTGTCCGGGTCCGGGAAGTCCAGCCTCGCCTTCGACACCATCTTCGCCGAGGGCCAGCGCCGCTACGTCGAGTCGCTGTCTGCGTACGCCCGCCAGTTCCTGGGCCAGATGGACAAGCCCGACGTGGACTTCATCGAGGGGCTGTCCCCGGCGGTGTCCATCGACCAGAAGTCCACCTCGAAGAACCCCCGCTCCACGGTGGGCACGATCACCGAGGTCTACGACTACCTCCGCCTGCTGTACGCCCGCGCCGGCCGGCCACACTGCCCGACCTGCGGGGCGCCGATCTCCCGGCAGACCCCGCAGCAGATCGTGGACAAGATGATGGCCCTGGAGGACGGCACCCGCTTCCAGGTGCTGGCGCCGGTGGTGCGCGGCCGCAAGGGCGAGTACGTCGACCTGTTCCGCCAGCTGCAGACCCAGGGCTTCTCGCGGGCGCGGGTGGACGGCGAGACGGCACCGCTGTCCGAGCCGCCGAAGCTGGACAAGCAGCGCAAGCACACCATCGACGTGGTGGTGGACCGGCTGGCGGTCAAGGCCTCGGCCAAGCGGCGGCTCACCGACTCGGTGGAGACCGCGCTCGGCCTGTCCGGCGGGCTGGTGGTCTTCGACCTGGTTGACCTGCCCGAGGACGACCCGGGCCGGGAGCAGCGGTTCTCCGAGCGGATGGCCTGCCCCAACGAGCACCCGATCGACACCGACGACCTCGAGCCCCGGTCGTTCTCGTTCAACTCGCCGTACGGCGCGTGCCCGCAGTGCCACGGGCTCGGCACCCGCATGGAGGTGGACCCCGACCTGGTCGTCTCCGACCCGTCCCGGACGCTGCGCGAGGGGGTGATCGGGCCGTGGTCGGGGGCGCACGTCGCGGACTTCTTCACGCGGCTGCTCGGTGCCCTGGGCGAGGAGCTCGGCTTCGACCTGGACACCCCGTGGGAGCAGCTGCCGGCCAAGGCACGCCGCTCGATCCTGGAGGGCCACGCCACCAAGGTGCACGTGCGGCACCGCAACCGCTACGGACGCGAGCGCTCCTACTACACCAGCTTCGAGGGGGTGCGCCCCTACATCGAGCGGCGGCACCGGGAGGCGGAGTCCGACACCAGCCGGGAGCGGTTCGAAGGGTTCATGCGGGAGGTGCCGTGCCCTGCGTGCAACGGCTCCCGGCTCAAGCCGGTCTCGATGGCGGTGACGCTGTCCTCGGCTCCCGGGCAGAGCAGGAACATCGCCGAGCTGTGCGCGCTGTCCATCAGCGAGACCGCAGCCTTCCTCAGGGAGCTCGACCTGTCCGCGCGGGAGCGGCAGATCGCCGAGCGGGTGCTCAAGGAGATCCAGGAGCGGCTGAACTTCCTGCTCGACGTCGGCCTGGACTACCTGTCCCTCGACCGGCCGTCCGGGTCGCTGTCCGGGGGAGAGGCGCAGCGGATCCGGCTGGCCACCCAGATCGGCGCGGGGCTGGTGGGCGTGCTCTACGTCCTCGACGAGCCGTCGATCGGCCTGCACCAGCGCGACAACCACCGGCTCATCGAGACCCTGGTGCGGCTGAAGGACCTCGGCAACACGCTGATCGTGGTCGAGCACGACGAGGACACCATCCGCACCGCGGACTGGGTGGTGGACATCGGCCCGGGCGCCGGGGAGCACGGCGGCCAGGTCGTCGTCTCCGGCACGGTCGACGAGCTGCTCGAGCACGCCGACTCACAGACCGGGCTCTACCTCTCCGGCCGCAAGCGGATCCCGGTGCCCGAGGTACGCCGCCCCCGGCAGCCGGGCCGCGAGCTGGTCGTGCGCGGCGCCCGGCAGCACAACCTGCAGGGCGTCGACGTGACGTTCCCGCTCGGCCTGTTCGTCGCGGTGACCGGGGTCTCCGGGTCCGGCAAGTCCACGCTGGTCAACGACATCCTCTACACCGCCCTGGCCAAGGAGATCTACAACGCCCGCACGGTGCCGGGCCGACACACCCGCATCGACGGGCTGGAGCACGTCGACAAGGTGATCCACGTGGACCAGTCGCCGATCGGCCGCACCCCGCGGTCCAACCCGGCGACGTACACCGGGGTCTTCGACCACGTGCGCCGGCTGTTCGCCTCCACCCCAGAGGCGAAGGTGCGCGGCTACCAGCCCGGGCGGTTCTCCTTCAACGTCAAGGGCGGCCGTTGCGAGGCCTGCGCCGGCGACGGCACGATCAAGATCGAGATGAACTTCCTGCCGGACGTCTACGTGCCGTGTGAGGTCTGCCACGGCGCCCGGTACAACCGGGAGACCCTCGAGGTGCACTACAAGGGGAAGACCATCGCCGAGGTGCTCGACATGCCGATCGAGGAGGCGGTGGACTTCTTCGAGGCCATCCCGGCGATCTCGCGGCACCTGCGCACCCTGGTGGACGTAGGCCTGGGCTACGTCCGGCTGGGCCAGCCGGCGCCCACCCTGTCCGGCGGCGAGGCGCAGCGGGTGAAGCTGGCCTCCGAGCTGCAGAAGCGATCCACCGGCCGCACCGTCTACGTGCTCGACGAGCCCACCACCGGGCTGCACTTCGAGGACATCCGCCGGCTCCTGCTGGTGCTCGGCCGGCTGGTGGACCAGGGCAACACCGTGCTGGTCATCGAGCACAACCTGGACGTGATCAAGACCGCGGACTGGCTGGTGGACATGGGGCCGGAGGGCGGCAACCGAGGAGGCATCGTGGTCGCCGAGGGCACTCCGGAGGCGGTCGCCGACGACGCAGCCAGCTACACCGGCGCGTTCTTGGCGCCCTTGCTCAACGGCAGGAGGACCGCGAAGAAGGCCGCCGGCAAGACGCCGGCGAAGAAGACTGCCCGAAAGACTGCCCGGAAGACCGGCCGCTCGCGCGCCGCCGGCACATCGCGGTAGCCGTCCGGTCCCCCCGGTTCAGGAGAATCTCAGTCCGGCTGGCTACGGTCGCCGCATGGAGCGCGACCAGGACGAGCCAGCCGGTTGCCCGAGCCGCCGGGCGGTGCTGCGTGGCGGGGCGGTTGCCGGCCTGGCTCTGCCGCTCGTGGCGGCGTGCGGGTCGAGCACCCCGAGCACGACCCAGCAGCCGCGACCACATCCGCACGGCCCGTTGGTCAGCGCCTCCCAGGTCCCCCTGGGTGCCGGCAAGATCCTGGCCGACAAGGAGATCGTGGTCACCCAGCCGAAGCGGGACGACTACCAGGCGTTCTCGGCGGTGTGCACGCACATGCAGTGCCTGGTGACCATGGTCCAGCACGGTGTGATCATCTGTCCCTGCCACGGCAGCGAGTTCTCCATCAAGGACGGCTCGGTGGTGCGTGGCCCCGCGACGGTGGCGCTGCCGAAGGTCAAGATCGCGGTCGAGAACGGCGAGATCGTCCCCGGCTGACACGGGACTTCTTCGCCGACGCAGGGGGCCTGGCCGGCTCTGCACCGCGGCCGTACACGTCGTCGAGGCGCACGATGTCGTCCTCGCCGAGGTAGCCGCCGGTCTGCACCTCGATCAGGTGGAGCATCTCCGGCCCCGGGTTGGCGAGCCGGTGATCCACGCCCACCGGCACGTCGCACGACATCTGCTCCCGGAGGGTGAGCACCTGCTTGCCGCGGGTCACCTCGGCCACGCCGCTGATCACCACCCAGTGCTCGGAGCGGTGCGCGTGCCGTTGCAGGGACAGCTGGTGGCCGGGCTTCACCGTGATGTGTTTGACCTGGTAGCCGGGCCCGGCGTCGATCCCCTCGTAGGAGCCCCACGGCCGGTAGACCAGCCTGTGGGTGATCGCCTCGTCACGGCCCTGCTTCTTCAGCCGCTGCACGATCGCCTTCACCTGCTGGTCGCGGCCGCGGTCGGCCACCAGCACGGCGTCGGTCGTGGCCACCACCACGGTGTCCCGCAGCCCCAGCGCGGCCACCAGGGGACCGTCGCTGCGCAGGTAGCAGCCGGCCGCGTCGTCGGTGATCACGTCACCGAGGATCACGTTCTGCGACTCGTCACGCTCGCCCATCTCCCACAGCGCTGACCAGCTGCCCACGTCGCTCCAGCCGAAGTCGGCGGGCACCACGGCCGCGCGCTTGGTGTGCTCCATCACCGCGTGGTCCACGGAGATGGCGGGGGCCGCCGTGAAGCTGCCCTCCTCCAGGCGCAGGAAGTCCAGGTCCGGCCGGGCCCGGGACACCGAGTCCGCGACGTGCTTGGCGAGCAGCGGCTCGAGCCCGGACAGCTCCTCGAGGAAGAGCCGGGGCGGGAACACGAACATCCCGCTGTTCCACCACCAGTGCCCGGAGGAGACGAACCGCTTGGCGGACTGCGCGTCCGGCTTCTCGACAAAACGCTCGATGCCGAACCCCGGCAGGTCGGGGAGCGCCTTGCCCTGCTTGATGTAGCCGAAGCCGGTCTCCGCCGACCGGGGGGCCATACCGAAGGTGACCAGGTGCCCGGCCCCCGCCACCGTCGCGGCAGAGGCGACCGCCTCCCGGAACGCCTCGGGGTCCTCCACGGCGTGGTCGGAGGGCAGCACCAGCATCAGCGCCTCGGGGTCGCGAGCCGCCACCAGCTCCGCGGCGGCGGCCAGTGCCGGGGCGGTGTCCCTGGGCGAGGGCTCGAGCACGATGGCGGAGGGCTGGATGCCCAGGCTGCGCAGCTGCTCGGCGATCACGAAACGGTGCTCGGCGCTGCACACCACCATCGGTGGGGCGAAGCCGGCACCGCGGACCCGCCACGCGGTCTGCTGCAGGAGGCTGACCTCCGACAGCAGCGGCAGCAGCTGCTTGGGGTACAGCTCCCGGGACAACGGCCACAGCCGGGTGCCGGTGCCTCCGGAAAGGATCACCGGCACCACCACACGGCCCTCGGACCCTTGCGACATCGGGCTCCCCCTTTCAGTGGCCACCACCGTAGCGGTCCTCCGGGACAGGGGACACCCGCCACGTAGGGTTGGACGGTGGCCGATCCGTCGACGTACCGCCCTGCCCCGGGTTCGATCCCGGCGTCCCCGGGCGTCTACCGGTTCCGCGACGAGCGGGGTCGTGTGGTGTACGTCGGAAAGGCGAAGAGCCTGCGGGCCCGGCTGACGTCCTACTTCCAGGACATCGCCCACCTGCACCCTCGCACCGCCACCATGGTCACCAGCGCCGCCTCGGTCGAGTGGACCGTGGTGAACACCGAGGTGGAGGCGCTCCAGCTGGAGTACTCCTGGATCAAGGAGTACGACCCCCGGTTCAACGTCAAGTACCGCGACGACAAGTCCTACCCGTGGCTCGCGGTCACCGTGAACGAGCAGTACCCCCGGGTGATGGTGGGGCGTGGCGCGAAGAAGAAAGGGGTGCGCTACTTCGGCCCCTACTCGCACGCCTGGGCGATCCGGGAGACCGTGGACCTGCTGCTGCGGGTGTTCCCGATGCGGTCGTGCTCCAACGGGGTGTTCAAGCGGTCCGCGCAGATCGGCCGGCCGTGCCTGCTCGGCTACATCGGCAAGTGCGCGGCACCGTGCGTCGGTCGGGTGAGCGAGGAGGAGCACCGGGACATCGTCGACGACTTCTGCGACTTCATGGCCGGCCAGACCACCGGCTTCGTGAAACGGCTGGAGAAGGAGATGTACGCCGCGTCCGCCGACCTGGACTTCGAGCGCGCGGCGCGGCTCCGCGACGACATCGGCGCGCTGAACCGGGCCATGGAGAAGCAGGCGGTGGTGCTCGGCGACGGCACCGACGCCGACGTGGTCGCGTTCGCCGAGGACCCACTCGAGGTCGCGGTGCAGATCTTCTACGTGCGGGGCGGGCGCATCCGCGGCCAGCGCGGCTGGGTCGCCGAGATCACCGACGACGCCGGCACCGGGGAGCTCGTGGAGCGGTTCCTGCAGCAGCTGTACGACGGGGAGGTCGGCGACGCGATCCCCCGCGAGGTGCTCGTGCCCGCTGTGCCCGAGGACCTGGCCGCGCTGGAGCAGTGGCTGTGCGACCTGCGCGGGTCCCGGGTGCGGGTGCGCGTGCCGCAGCGAGGGGACAAGAAGGCGCTGCAGGAGACCGTGGCCCGCAACGCCAAGCAGGCTCTTGCGCTGCACAAGACCAAGCGGGCCAGCGACCTGACCACCCGCAGCCGGGCCCTCGAGGAGATCCAGCAGGCCCTGGAGCTGCCCGAGGCTCCGCTGCGGATGGAGTGCTACGACATCTCCAACCTCCAAGGCACCGAGGTGGTCGGCTCGATGGTGGTGTTCGAGGACGGGCTGGCCCGCAAGAGCGAGTACCGCCGGTTCGTGGTCCGCACAGTTGGCGGCCAGAGCGGCGCCAATGATGTCGCGTCCATGCACGAGGTGATCACCCGCCGGTTCAAGCGGCTGCTGGACGAGCGTGCGGAGACCCCGGAGATCGACATGCTCGTGGACCCTGACACCGGTCGGGCCAAGAAGTTCGCCTACGCCCCGGGGCTGGTCGTCGTGGACGGCGGTCCGCCGCAGGTCGCGGCGGCCCAGCGGGCCCTCGACGAGCTCGGCATCGATGACATCCCCGTGTGCGGGCTGGCCAAGCGGCTGGAGGAGGTGTGGCTGCCCGGTCGCGAGGACCCGGTGATCCTGCCCCGCACCAGCGAGGCGCTGTACCTGCTGCAGCGGCTGCGCGACGAGGCGCACCGGTTCGCGATCACCCATCACCGGTCCCGTCGCTCCAAGAGCATGGTGGAGAGCGTCCTCGACGAGGTGACAGGCCTGGGGGAGGTCCGGCGCAAGACCGTGCTGCGCCGGTTCGGCTCCCTGAAGCGGCTGCGGGCTGCCACAGTTGAGGAGATCGCCGAGGTGCCCGGGATCGGCCCGCGGACCGCCGAGGCGATCGTCGCCGCTCTGGCGGACAAGCAGCAGCCGGGTCCGGCGACGGTGAACACCGCGACCGGGGAGATCGAGGAGCAGCCATGAGCGACAACCGCGGACAGCTGGTCGTGGTCACCGGGATGACCGGGGCCGGGCGCAGCACGGCCGCCAAGGAGCTGGAGGACCTCGGGTTCTTCGTGGTCGACAACCTGCCTCCGCAGCTGGTCCCCGACGTGGTGGGACTCGTCGACGAGTCCCAGGGGCCGCTGCAGCCGATCGCGGTGGTCGTCGACGTACGCTCCGGCTCGTTCTTCGCGTCCCTGCAGGAAGTGCTCGCCCAGGGCACCACGGGACGGCAGACCACGCTGCTGTTCCTGGAGGCCAAGGACGACGTGCTGGTGCGCCGGCAGGAGGCCGCCCGTCGTCCGCACCCGCTGCAGGCCGGGGGCCGGCTGCTGGACGGTCTGCAACGCGAGCGACAGGTGCTGGCACCGTTGCGCGGCGACGCCGACCTGGTCATCGACACCTCAGGCCTCAACCCGCACCAGCTCACCGACCAGGTCGCCGAGGCGTTCGGCACCTCGAGGACCACCTCGCTGCGCGCCACGGTCGTGAGCTTCGGGTTCAAGTACGGCATCCCGGTCGACGCCGACCTGGTGGCCGACATGCGGTTCCTGCCGAACCCTCACTGGGTCCCGGCTCTGCGCCAGCTGTCCGGCCGTGACCGGGAGGTCGCCGACTACGTGAAGAACCGGCCCGAGGCCAAGGAGTTCATCGACCAGTACGTCGGACTCATCGAGACCGTCGCGGAGGGTTACCTGCGTGAGGGCAAGCGCTTCATGACCGTGGCGATCGGCTGCACCGGCGGGAAGCACCGCAGCGTGGCGATGACCGAGGAGATCGCCTCCCGGCTGCGCAGCCGTGGCCTGGACGCCCGGCCGATGCACCGCGACCTGGGGCGGGAATGAGCTCCCCGGGCACCGACCTGGACCTGCGTGTGGTGGCCTTCGGGGGCGGCCACGGGCTGGCCGCGTCCCTGGCGGCGCTGCGGCACGTGGTGAAGGACCTGACTGCGGTGGTCACCGTCGCCGACAACGGCGGCTCGTCGGGCCGGCTGCGCCGGGAGTTCGGCGCGCTGCCACCGGGCGACCTGCGGCAGGCGCTGGCAGCGCTGTGCGGGGACGACGATTGGGGCAGCACCTGGGCGCGCGTGCTCCAGCACCGGTTCGTGAGCCCGGGCGCGATGAATGAGCATGCGGTCGGCAACCTGCTGATCGTGGCGCTGTGGGAGCTGCTCGGCGACCACGTGGACGGTCTGGAGTGGGTGGCCCGGCTGCTCGGCGCGCACGGCCGTGTGCTGCCGATGTCGGTGACCCCGATCGACATCACCGCCGAGGTGTCCGGACTGGTGGACGGGGACCCCGCGCTGCTGACCCGTGTGCGCGGACAGGTGCAGGTCGCCTCCACCGAAGGCCGGGTGGTGTCGGTGCACCTCGAGCCCTCGGACCCGCCGGCGTGCCCGCAGGCCCTCGAGGCCGTGGAGGCGGCCGACTGGCTGGTGCTCGGCCCGGGGTCCTGGTACACGAGCGTCATCCCGCACCTGCTCGTGCCGGCGCTGCGGCAGGCGTTGGTGTCCAGCCCGGCCCGCAAGGCGGTGACCTTGAACCTGGAGCCACAGGCAGGGGAGACCGCCGGGTTCACGCCGGAGACCTACCTGGAGGTGCTGGCCGCCCAGGCACCGGACCTGAACATCGACGCGGTGCTCGCCGACGGCAGCTCGGTGGGAGACCGGGACCGGCTGCGGGACGTCGCCGCGGCCATGGGGGCGCGGCTGGTGGTCGCCGACCTTGCCGTCGATGACGGCAGCCCTCGGCACGATGCTGCAAAATTGGCGAATGCCTATGCGCAGCTGATGGGCCCGGCATAGGGTGAGCGCGCTCACGGCATTCGTGAGAAGGGACGCAAACGTGGCAGGATCGGGCGCATGGCGATGACGGCTCAGGTGAAGGCGGAACTTGCCAGCACCTCCGTGACCAAGTCGTGTTGCCGCAAGTCCGAGGTCTCCTCGATGCTCCGGTTCGCCGGCGGGCTGCACATCGTCAGCGGCCGCATCGTGGTCGAGGCCGAGCTGGACACCGGGTCGGCGGCCCGGCGCCTGCGCAAGGACATCGCCGAGGTCTACGGCCACCACTCCGACGTCGTGATGGTCTCCGGCAGCGGGCTGCGCAAGGGCAGCAGATACGTCGTCCGGGTGGTCAGGGACGGCGAGGCGCTGGCCCGGCAGACGGGTCTGCTCGACGGCCGCGGACGTCCGGTCCGGGGCCTGCCGCCGCAGGTGGTCTCCGGCGCCGGTTGCGATGCCGTCGCGGCCTGGCGAGGAGCGTTCCTCGCCCACGGCTCGCTGACCGAACCGGGACGGTCCTCCGCGTTGGAGGTGACCTGCCCGGGACCGGAAGCCGCGCTCGCCCTGGTCGGAGCGGCCCGCCGGCTCGGTATCCCCGCCAAGGCGCGGGAGGTGCGCGGTGTGGACCGGGTGGTGATCCGCGACGGCGACGGCATCGGCGCGATGCTGACCCGGCTCGGCGCCCACGAGTCGCTGATGGCGTGGGAGGAGCGCCGGATGCGTCGCGAGGTGCGCGCCACCGCCAACCGGCTGGCCAACTTCGACGACGCGAACCTGCGCCGTTCCGCCCGCGCCGCGGTCGCCGCCGGTGCCCGCGTGGAGCGGGCCCTGGAGATCCTCAGTGACGACGTCCCCGACCACCTGCGGCTCGCCGGTGACCTGCGCCTGAAGCACAAGCAAGCCTCTCTCGAGGAGCTTGGTCAGCTGCACGAGCCGCCGCTGACCAAGGACGCCATCGCCGGCCGGATCCGCCGGCTGCTCGCGATGGCCGACAAGCGTGCCCAGGAGCTCGGCATTCCGGACACCGAGGCCGTTCTCACCGCGGAGATGCTCGCCGAAGAGTCGTAGGCGGCCGCACGTCCGCAACGGGTAGGGTCTGGGAGTGAGCCCGTCATCCGGGCCTCGCCGTACCGTCGCTACCGAGGAGTGCGAATTCGTGACAGTCCGCGTGGGAATCAACGGCTTCGGCCGGATCGGCCGCAACTTCTACCGCGCCGCCCAGGCTCTTAACGAGTCGGGGAAGGCCGACATCGAGATCGTCGCCGCCAACGACCTCGGCGACCTGACCACGATGGCCCACCTCCTGAAGTACGACTCTGTGCTGGGCCGCTACCCCGAGGACGTGGCCGCGATCGACGGCGGCATCAAGGTCGGGAACCGCACCTTGAAGATCCTCGCCGAGCGGGATCCCGCCCAGCTCCCCTGGAAGGACCTCGGGGTGGAGGTGGTCGTGGAGTCCACCGGCCTGTTCACCGACGCCACCAAGGCCAAGGCCCACGTGGAGGCCGGCGCCCGCAAGGTCATCATCTCCGCGCCGGCGAAGAACGAGGACGTCACGGTGGTGATGGGCGTCAACCACACCGACTACGACCCCGCAGAGCACACGATCATCTCCAACGCCTCGTGCACCACCAACTGCCTGGCGCCGATGGCCAAGGTGCTCGAGGACGAGTTCGGCATCGTCAAGGGCCTGATGACCACCGTGCACGCCTACACCCAGGACCAGAACCTCCAGGACGGGCCGCACCGCGACCTGCGCCGCGCCCGCGCCGCCGCCCTGAACGTGGTGCCCACCTCGACCGGGGCCGCCAAGGCGATCGGTCTGGTGCTTCCGCAGCTCAAGGGCAAGCTGGACGGTTACGCGCTGCGGGTTCCGGTGCCCACCGGTTCGGCCACCGACCTGACCGTCCAGGTCAACCGGGAGACCAGCGTCGAGGAGGTCAACGAGGCGTTCCGCAGCGCCGCGGACGGTGCGCTGCGCGGATTCCTCAGCTACACCGACGCGCCGATCGTCTCCAGCGACATCGTCACCGACCCGGCGTCCTGCATCTTCGACTCCGGGCTGACCAAGGTCATCGGGGACCAGGTCAAGATCGTCGGGTGGTACGACAACGAGTGGGGCTACTCGAACCGGCTGGTGGACCTGATCGGCTTCGTCGGCGAGTCCCTCTGACCCGATGCGCACCATCGAGTCCCTGGGCGACGTGCGCGGCAAGCGCGTCCTGGTCCGTTCCGACCTCAACGTGCCGCTGTCCGGCGGGAAGATCGGCGACGACGGCCGCATCCGGGCCAGCATCCCGACCATCCGTGCGCTGAGCGACGCGGGGGCCAAGGTGGCGGTGCTGGCCCACCTCGGCCGCCCCAAGGGCGCTCCGGACCCGGCGTACTCCCTGGCGCCGGTCGCCGAACGTCTCGCAGACCTGCTCGGCGCCCCGGTCGCGTTCGCGACCGACACCGTGGGGGAGAGCGCACAGCAGGTGGTCTCCGGGCTCTCCGACGGTCAGGTGGCCGTGCTCGAGAACGTCCGTTTCAACCTCGCGGAGACCAGCAAGGACGACGCCGAACGGCAGGCGTTCGCACGGCAGCTGGCCGCGCTCGGGGACGCGTTCGTGAGCGACGGCTTCGGCGTGGTGCACCGCAAGCAGGCCTCGGTGTACGACGTGGCCACGCTGCTGCCGCACGCCATGGGCGGGCTCGTGGCCGCCGAGGTCGACGTGCTGCGCCGCCTCACCGAGGACCCCGACCGGCCCTACGCCGTGGTGCTCGGAGGGTCGAAGGTCTCCGACAAGCTCGGCGTGATCGACAGTCTGCTCGGCAAGGCCGACCGGCTGCTGATCGGCGGCGGGATGGTGTTCACGTTCCTGCGGGCCCAGGGCCTCGAGGTCGGGCGCAGCCTGCTGGAGGAGGACCAGGTTGAGACCTGCCGCAGCTACCTGACCAAGGCCGAGCAGGCGGGGGTGCGGATCGTGCTGCCGACCGACATCCGGGTCGCCGACGAGGTGAAGGACGGCGCGCCGGTCTCCGTCGTGCCCGCGGACCAGATCCCGGCCGACCGGGTCGGCGTGGACATCGGACCGGCGTCCGAGCGGCTGTTCGCCGACGCGGTCACCGATGCCCGGACGGTCTTCTGGAACGGGCCGATGGGGGTGTTCGAGATCGACGCGTTCGCCTCCGGCACGAGAGCGGTCGCCGAGGCGCTGACGCACGTGGACGGCTTGTGCGTGGTCGGTGGCGGCGACTCGGCCGCGGCGGTGCGCAGGCTGGGCTTCCCCGACAGCGCGTTCTCGCACATCTCCACGGGGGGCGGTGCCAGCCTCGAGTACCTCGAGGGCAAGCACCTTCCCGGCCTCGAGGTGCTCGGGGACCCGGCATGAGCGCCAAGCGGCTGCCGCTGATGGCCGGCAACTGGAAGATGAACCTCACCCACCAAGAAGCGGTGGTGCTGGTCCAGAAGCTGGCCTGGATCCTGGCGGACAAGAAGCACGACTTCGGCCGGGTGGAGGTCGCGGTGATCCCGCCGTACACCGACCTCCGCAGCGTGCAGACGCTGGTCGACGGGGACCGGCTGCAGGTCAGGTACGGCGCCCAGGACGTCTCCGCGCACGAGAACGGCGCCTACACCGGCGAGGTGTCCGCGTCGATGCTCGCCAAGCTGGGTTGCTCCTACGTGGTCGTCGGTCACTCCGAGCGCCGTCAGCACCACGGTGAGGACGATGCCCTGGTGAACACCAAGGCGGTGCGGGCACTGGCAGCGGGGATCACTCCGATCGTGTGCGTGGGCGAGGGGCTGGAGGTACGGCGGGAGGGCCGGCACGTGGAGCACACCGTCGCCCAGCTGGACGGGTCGCTGGCCGGTCTCAGCGCCGACCAGGTCGGTGCGCTCGTGATCGCCTACGAGCCGGTGTGGGCGATCGGCACCGGCGAGGTGGCCACCCCCGAGGATGCCCAAGAGGTGTGCGCGGCGATCCGGGAGCGGGTCGCCGACCAGCTCGCCCCGGAAGCCGGGGAGGCTGTGCGGGTGCTGTACGGCGGTTCCGTCAAGGCCGCCAACGTCGCGGCGTTGATGGCGCAGCCGGACGTGGACGGCGCGCTGGTCGGGGGTGCCAGCCTCCAGGCCGACGAGTTCGGGGGCATCTGCCGGTTTTACGAGATGCCTGTCCTGTGAGACCTGGACCCTGAGTTAGGCTTGCGCATCGTGGTTATCCTCTTCAGCGTCCTGCTCGTCATCACCAGCCTCCTGCTGATCTTGCTGGTCCTGCTGCACAAGGGCCGTGGCGGCGGGCTCTCGGACATGTTCGGGGGCGGCGTTTCCAGCGGGCTCGGGGGCTCGTCGGTCGCGGAGCGGAATCTCGACCGCATCACGGTCGGCATCGGCCTGGTCTGGTTCGCCTGCATCATCGCTCTGGGTCTGCTGCTCAAGGGAAGCTGAGCGCGAGCAGACCCGGACGGCGGACCCAGGGGACAACCCGAGACCGGACCCCAAGAGCGGACGAGGAGAGCACAGCTGTGGCAGGTGGAGGAAACGCGATCCGTGGCAGCCGTGTCGGTGCGGGGCCGATCGGGGAGGCGGAGCGCGGGGACGCGGCGCCGCGTCAACGAGTGGTCTACTTCTGCGCGCACCGGCACACGTCGGAGGTCACCTTCGCGGTCGAGGCGCAGATCCCGGACTCGTGGGACTGCCCGAAGTGCGGGCTGCCGGCCAGCATGGACTCGGACAACCCGCCGCCACCACCGAAGATCGAGCCGTACAAGACCCACCTCGCGTACGTGAAGGAGCGGCGTTCGGACAAGGAGGCCGCCGCCATCCTCGAGGAGGCCCTTTCCACCCTGCGTGAGCGCCGCAAGCGCGGCGAGCTCATTCTCTGAGCCCCCGTGGCGGGCTCAACCGAGCGCGCCGGCCGCCTCGTCGTCGAGCAGCCAGAGCGTGCGTTCCCGGCCGCGGGGACGCGCCGCCGGGACGGTGTCCGGGTCGGTGTCCGGATCGAGCGCCCGACGCACCGCGTCGGCCTTCTCCTCGCCGGCCGCGACGAACCACAGCTCGCCGGTGCGTTCCAGCGCCGGGAAGGTCAGGCTGACCCGGTCCGGAGGCGGCTTGGGTGAGTCGTGGACCGCGACCGCGACCTCGCCCTCCACGTGCAGCTGGGGGAACCCCGGGAACAGCGACGCCACGTGGCCGTCGGGGCCGACACCGAGCAGCACCAGGTCGAAGTCCCCGGCCGGGCTCTCCCGCAGCTGCCGGGCGTAGGCGGCGGCTGCGTCGTCGAGATCACGCAGCGGCCCGTCGGCGGCGGGCATGGGGTGCACCCGCCGTGGGTCGAGCGGCAGCTTGTCGAGCAGCGCCGTCCGCGCCTGCCCGTCGTTGCGGTCGGCGTCGTCCCCCGCCACGAACCGTTCGTCGCCCCACCACAGCTCCACCCGGGACCAGTCCACCGCCCGGGCGGCCGGCGAGTCGGCGAGGGCGGCGTACACCTCGTTGGCCACGCTGCCCCCTGTGAGCGCCACCGACGGCACGCGCCCGTCGTGCTGCAGGTCGACCAGCCGGGTGACCAGTCGCGCCGCCACTGCGTGCGCCAGCGCTTGGCGGTCGGGGTGCCGCAGAACCGAGACCGTGCCCCTCACTGCTTCGCCGACTTGTCGTGCAGCTTCACCCAGCGGCGCACGGTGCGGGCGTACACCTCGTCCGGGTCGAGTCGACGCAGCTCCTCGGAGAGCAGCTCGGGGATCTGGCGCCGCTTGAGCGCCACTGGCCGGTCCGGCTGCCCGGGGGAGGACAGGGTCGCCAGCTTCCCGTCGTACCGTCTGAGCGAGACCTCGCCGTGCCGGGTGTTCAGCACGACGTCGGTGATGCCCGGCCCTTCGGAGTTCTTGCGGTCGACCTCGACCCGCAGCCGGTCAGCCAGCCACGCCGACAGCAGGTCGGCGCTCGGACTGATCCGCTCGGCGGCGACCGACGCGGAGAGCACCTTGCCCGGGTGCTGGTCCAGGGCGGCCGCCAGCAACGCGCGCCAGCCGGTGAGCCGGGTCCAGGCCAGGTCGGTGTTGCCTGCCGCGTAGTTGCGGCACTGGGTGAGCATCGCCTTGGCCTTGCCGTTGGGCACCGCGGCGGCGTCAGTGATCCGGCGCTGCGCGAGCCGGCCCAGTGGGTCGCCCGCCGGATCGTGCGGAGCGTTCGCGGGCCACCAGATCGCCACCGGGGAGTCCGGCAGCAGGAGCGGGAGAACCACCGACTCCGGGTGCTTGGTCACCTCACCGCTCAGCCGGATCAGCGCCCGCTCGCCGGACGCGCCGGAGCCGATGCCGATCTCGGCGTCCACCTGGGCGGTGCCGCGGACGTCGCCGAGGATCACGCCGAGCAGCCGCGCCGGGTGCTCCTGGGACGCCGCACGCGCCGCCTCCATGGCGTCGTTGGCGTTCTCCTCGTCGACGACCACGACGAGGGTCATCACCATGCCCATCGCCGGGCTGCCGGCACGGCGGCGGGCGCGCAGGAACTCCGCGGCGATCTCGCTGGAGTTGGTCTCGGTCAGCTCTATCACTACGGTCGCCTCCACACGCGTCCGTCGCGGGCCAGCATCTTGTTCGCCGCCTCTGGTCCCCAGGTGCCCGATTCGTACGGCGCGGGCTTGCCGTGCTTGGCCCAGTACTCCACGATCGGGTCGAGGATCTTCCAGGACAGCTCGACCTCCTCGTGCCGCGGGAACAGCGGCGGCTCGCCGAGGAGCACGTCGAGGATCAGCCGCTCGTAGGCCTCCGGGCTGGACTCGGTGAACGACCCGCCGTACGCGAAGTCCATGTTCACGTCACGGATCTCCATCGCGGTGCCGGGCACCTTGGACCCGAAACGCATGGTGACCCCTTCATCGGGCTGCACACGGATCACCAGCGCGTTCTCGGTCAGCTCCTCGGTGGCGGTGTCGGTGAACGGTAGGTGCGGGGCGCGCTTGAACATCACGGCCACCTCGGTGACTCGTCGGCCGAGGCGCTTCCCGGTGCGCAGGTAGAACGGCACCCCCGCCCAGCGCCGTGTCTCGATCATCAGCTTGATCGCGGCGTACGTCTCGGTGGTCGACGTCTCGGCGATGTCCTTCTCGTCGGTGTAGCCGGGCACCTTCACGCCGCCGGCCCAGCCCTCCGTGTACTGACCCCGAGCGGTGGAGAGGTCGAGCCGGCGGGGGAGCACGACCGACTGCAGCACCTTCTGCTTCTCCAGCCGCAGGCTCCGGGCGTCGAAGGAAGGGGGCTCCTCCATCGCGATCAGCGCCATGAGCTGCATCAGGTGGTTCTGGATCACGTCGCGGGCGGCGCCGATCCCGTCGTAGTAGCCGGCCCGGCCACCGATGCCGATGTCCTCGGCCATCGTGATCTGCACGTGGTCGACGTAGTTGGAGTTCCAGATCGGCTCGAACATCGCGTTCGCGAACCGCATCGCCAAGATGTTCTGGACCGTCTCCTTGCCGAGGTAGTGGTCGATCCGGAACACCGACTCGGGCGGGAAGACCTCGGAGATGACGTTGTTCAGCTCACGGGCGGTCTTCAGGTTGTTCCCGAACGGCTTCTCCACCACCACGCGGCGCCACGACCCGGGCACCGGGTTGGCCAGGCCGTGCTCCTTGAGCTGGCCGATGACCTGGGAGAAGAACCGCGGCGGGATCGACAGGTAGAAGGCGTGGTTGCCGCCGGTGCCACGCTCGCGGTCCAGGTCGGCAATGGTCTTCTGCAGGGTCTCGAAGGCGATGTCGTCCCCGAAGTCGCCGGGCACGAAGCGGATGCCTTCGCACAGCTGTTGCCAGACCTCCTCCCGGAACTCGGTGCGGGAGTGCTCCTTGACCGAGTCGTGCACGATCTGGGTGAAGTCCTGGTCGGCCCAGTCCCGCCGGGCGAAACCGACCAGGGAGAACCCGGGCGGCAGCAGGCCGCGATTGGCCAGGTCGTAGACCGCGGGCATCAGCTTCTTGCGGGACAGGTCCCCGGTCACACCGAAGATGACCAGGCCACATGGCCCCGCGATCTGTGGGAGCCGACGGTCCTGCGGGTCGCGCAGTGGATTGACGAACTCCGTGCGCGCGGAGTTCGTGTAGAAGGGTGAGCTCACGAAAGGGCTTTCTGGACGAGGGTGAGACCGGCGCGCTGGTCGGTCAGGTGCAGCCGCAGAACCGGTCGGCCGTGCTCGGCGAGCACGCGCGCGTCACCGGCCGCCTGCGCGGCCACCAGGGTGCCGAAGCTGAAGTCCTGTCCCGGCACCGGGAGGTCCTGTGCCGGCTCAGCGGTGATCTGGATGTAGACCCCGACGGCGGGACCGCCCTTGTGGAACTGCCCGGTCGAGTGCAGGAACCGCGGTCCCCAGCCGAAGGTGACCGGACGCTTGGTGCGCACGGCGAGGGTGCGGCGGACGTCGGGCAGCTTCGGGAGCGCCGGCCGGTCGAGGTAGGCCATCACCGCGACGTATCCGGCCTGCGGGTCGAGCTGGTCGAGCAGTGCGTCGACCGCCTTCGCGACGGTGCCTGCGTCGCCGAGCCAGTCACCGCCCAGCGTGCGCACCTCCACGGCGCCCTCCACCAGGTCCGGCGTGACCGTGGCCGGTGTGCCGCCGAGCATCTCCCGGGCGGCCTGCTTGGCGCTCTCCACGTCGGGCTGGTCGAAGGGGTCGATGCCCAGCAGCCGGCCCGCGGACGCGGTGGCCACCTCCCACAGCAGCATCTGGGCGCCGAGCCTCCCGCTGACCGTGACGTCGGCGCCGCTGGTCTCCGGCTGGTCGGCGTCCTCGTCGGGCTCGGACGAGAGATGGACGACGGTGACGTCCCGGGGCGGGAGGGCGACTTCCGGGGCGGAGTCGTCCTCGACCACCACCGGCAGCAGCCCGGTGCCCTGCTTGCCGGTGCTCTCCGCGAGCAGCTGCTCGGCCCAGTCGGCGAAGCCGACCATGCCGGAACCGTCGTCGACCAGCACCAGCTTGTCCCGCAGCGGTGCGGTGCCTGCGATCGCCGCTCCCAGCCGGAGGCCGGGGTTGGCCTCGTCGTCGGCGGCCAGCAGGTCCGCGACCGCATCTGCGTCGTCGAGCAGAGCGCCGATGTCCGCACCGGCGAGGCCGCTGGGCACCAGCCCGAAGGCGGTCAGCGCGGAGTACCGGCCCCCCACGTGCGGGTCGGCGTTGACGACGTGGAACCCCCGCTCGCGGGCCATGCTGTCCAGCGGGCTGCCCGGGTCCGTCACGATCACGATCCGCTCGGTGGGGTCCAGGCCGGCGGCCTCGAAGGCGGCCTCGTAGGCCCGGCGCTGTGAGTCGGTCTCGACGGTCGAGCCGGACTTGCTGGAGACCACCACCACGGTGCGCTCCAGCCGGTCGCCGAGCGCGGCGCGCACCTGGTCCGGTTCCGAGGAGTCGAGCACGGTGAGCTCTACGCCGTACGTCGCACAGATCACCTCCGGCGCCAGCGAAGAGCCGCCCATCCCGCACAGCACCACGTGGTCGAGCCCGGCGTCGTCCAGCTCTCCGCGAAGCGCCGCGATCTGGCCGAGCAGCGGCCGGGACGAGCGGTGAAGGCCGACCCAGGACAGCCGGATGGACGCCTCGTGCTCAGCATCGGGACCCCACAGCGTGGGGTCCTGGGTGAACAGCCGGCCGGCGAACCCGTCGGCGACGAGACGGGGGACGGCGCTGCCGATCGCATCGGCAGCGGCTCCGGTGGCTGCCACCTCCAGCGCGTCGCTCACTTGGCCGCGCCCTCCAGGCTCGAACGCACGGTGTCCTCGAGCTCCTCCCAGGACTTGACGAACTTGTCCACGCCTTCGCGTTCGAGGGTGGCGATCACCTCGTCGTAGTCGATGCCGAGCTCCTGGAGACGGTCGAGCACCCGCTGGGCGTCGGCGTAGTGCGTGGTGACCTGGTCGCCGTTGACCTCTCCGTGGTCGGCGAACGCCTGCAACGTCTTCTCCGGCATGGTGTTCACCGTGTTCGTGACGGTGAGCTCGGTGACGTACATCGTGTCGGGGTAGTCGGGGTTCTTCACTCCCGTCGACGCCCACAGCGGCCGCTGCCGGTTGGCGCCCCGGGCGGCGAGCGCCTTGAACCGCTCGCCAGCGAAGACCTTCTCGTAGCGCTGGTAGGCGAGGCGGGCGTTGGCGATGCCGGCCTTGCCCCGCAACGGCCGGGCGGCGGCAGCGTCCACCGAGTCGAGACGCTTGTCGACCTCGGTGTCCACCCGGGAGACGAAGAACGACGCCACCGAGTGGATGGTCGACAGGTCGATGCCGTTGGCCTGGGCCCGCTCGAGGCCCTCGAGGTAGGCGTCCATCACCGCCTCGTACCGACCGAGCCCGAAGATCAGGGTCACGTTGACCGAGATGCCTTCGGCAAGGGTGGCCGTGATGGCCGGGAGCCCCTCCTGCGTCGCCGGGATCTTGATGAACAGGTTCGGCCGGTCCACCGCGTGCCACAGCTTCTTGGCCGCGGCGATGGTGGCCTCGGCGTCGAAGGCCAACCCGGGCGCGACCTCGATGGAGACCCGGCCGTCGACCCCGTCGGTCGTCTTCCAGGTGTCGGTGAGGGCGTCACAGGCGTCCCGGACGTCGGTGGTGGTCAGCTCGAACACCGCGTCCTCGACGCCCTTGCCTCGGCGGGCCAGCTCGGTGACCTGGGCGTCGTACTTCTCTCCGTTGCTGAGCGCGGAGGCGAAGATCGTGGGGTTCGTGGTCACGCCCACCACGGAGTCCCGCTCCACGAGGTCGGCGAGGTTGCCGGTCTTGATGCGCTCCCGGGACAGGTCGTCGAGCCAGATCGACACCCCCGCATCTGACAGTGCCTTCAACCGGTCGGTCATCATTCCTCCTGGGTTCGACGTTGTGGTGTTGTGCTCCTGCCCCGCACCGGGTCAGCGGTGCGATGCGGCGTGGATGCTGTCGCGGGCTACCTGTGCCACGGTCTCCGGGGTGAAGCCGAACTCGCGGAACAGGGTGGCGAAGTCCGCGGAGGCGCCGTAGTGCTCCAGCGACACGGTGCGCCCGGCGTCGCCCACGATCTCGCGCCAGCCCTGCGCCACTCCTGCCTCCACGCTGACCCGAGCCTTGACGGTCGGCGGCAGCACGGCGTCGCGGTAGGCCTGGTCCTGCTCGTCGAACCACTCCCGGCACGGCATCGACACCACCCGCGCGTCGACGCCCTCCTGGGCGAGCAGCTCCCGGGCGTCGACGGCCAGCTGGACCTCCGAGCCGGTGCCGACCAGAACCACGTCGGGGGTGCCGCCCTTCGCGTCGAGCAGCACGTAGCCGCCGCGGGCGACGCCCTCTGCGCCGCTCCAGCTGTCGTCGCCGTCCTTGCCGCGCGGGAAGGTGGGCACGTTCTGGCGGGTCAGCACGAGTCCGGCGGGCCGGTCGGTGCGGCCGAGCACTGCCGTCCAGGCCGCCACCGTCTCGTTCGCGTCTGCCGGTCGCACCACGTCGAGGCCCGGGATGGCGCGCAATGCGGCCAGCTGCTCCACCGGCTGGTGGGTCGGACCATCCTCACCAAGGCCGATCGAGTCGTGCGTCCACACGTAGATCACCGGCAGCTGCATCATCGAGGCGAGCCGCACCGCCGGGCGCATGTAGTCGGAGAACGTCAGGAACGTGCCGCCGTAGATGCGGGTGCCGCCGTGCAGTGCGATGCCGTTCATCACCGAGCCCATGGCGTGCTCCCGGATCCCGAAGTGCAGCACCCGGCCGTACTCGTTGCCGGAGAAGTCCTTGGTGGACAGCTCCGCGGGGATGAACGAGGGCTCGCCGTCGGGAGTGGTGTTGTTGGACCCGGCGAGGTCGGCCGAGCCGCCCCACAGCTCCGGCAGCCTGGGCGCGAGCGCGTTGAGCACCGCGCCGGAGGCCTTCCGCGTGGCGACCCCCTTCTGGTCGGCGTCGAAGCCCGGCAGCGCATCCTGCCAGCCCTCGGGCAGCCGGCGCTCGGTCATCCGGTCGTAGAGCGACTTGCGCTCGGCGTTCTGCTGCGCCCAGCTGTCGAACTTCTCCTGCCACTCCGACTCCGCGTGCTTGCCGCGTTCGAGCAGCGCCCGGGTGTGCGCCAGCACGTCGTCGGGGACCTCGAACGTCCGTTCCGGGTCCAGCCCGAGGACCTCCTTGGTGGCCTTGACCTCGTCCTCACCGAGGGCCGCGCCGTGCGCCTTCCCGGTGTTCCGGGCGTGCGGGGCCGGCCAGGCGATCACGGTGCGCAACGCGACGAAGCTGGGCCGGTCGGTCACCTCGCGGGCCTCCTGGAGGGCCGCCCAGAGGGCGTCGACGTCCTCGACGTACTCCTTGCCGCCGTTGGTCCAGTCGATCCGCTGCACGTGCCAGCCGTAGGCCTCATAACGGGCGGCGACGTCCTCGGAGAAGGCGATGTCGGTGTCACCCTCGATGGAGATGTCGTTGTCGTCGTAGATCACCGTCAGGTTGCCCAGCCGCTGGTGGCCGGCCAACGAGGACGCCTCGCTGCTGATGCCCTCCTCGAGGTCGCCGTCGCTGGCGATCGCGAAGATGTGGTGGTCGAACGGGCTCTCCCCGGCCGGTGCGTCCGGGTCCAGGAGCCCGCGCTCGCGCCGTGCGGCCATGGCCATGCCGACCGCGTTGCCGACCCCCTGGCCGAGCGGGCCGGTGGTGGTCTCCACGCCGGCGGTGTGGCCGTGCTCCGGGTGGCCGGGGGTCTTGCTGCCCCAGGTGCGCAGTGACCTGAGGTCGTCGAGCTCGAGCCCGAAACCGCCCAGGAAGAGCTGGGTGTAGAGGGTGATGCTGCTGTGCCCGCAGGAGAGCACGAACCGGTCCCGGCCCGGCCAGGCCGGGTTGGCGGGGTTGTGCCGCATCAGCTTCTGGAACAACAGGTACGCCGCCGGCGCGAGGCTCATGGCGGTCCCCGGGTGGCCGTTGCCGACCTTCTGCACGGCGTCCATGGCCAGACTGCGGGCCGTGTCCACGGCGCGCCGGTCGAGCTCAGTCCAGTCCAGGGGGGTCCCAGCGTTGCTCACGAGCCTGCCTTCCTGTGGGGGCGATCGGGGTGGTGGTAGGACGGCTGCCGGGTCCGTCGGCACCGCTTTCGAGCCTACCCACCCACGGTGAGCACAAGCACACCCGATCGGGCCTACCTCAGCGACCTCGTCCCGTGAACGGCGACTAGACTCCACGATGTTGTGTTGAGCGCCCCCGATGTCCCGGACGGGCCCAGAGGGGCAACTGCTTCGTCGAACCAGAGGTATCCGTGACGGCCGTCGAATCCCACGTGT
Source organism: uncultured Actinomycetota bacterium (assembly GCA_963839365.1). Lineage (GTDB taxonomy): Bacteria > Actinomycetota > Actinomycetes > Propionibacteriales > Nocardioidaceae > DASSKA01. The sequence continues at coordinate 180,621 of CAWIUT010000005.1, read as the reverse complement.
CTGTGCGCGAAAGGGCGTCCGGACCCACCACCACACGCGACGTTCTGGCGGCGTACGTGGGGCTCACCAAGCCGCGGATCATCGAGCTGTTGCTGATCACGACGGTGCCGGTCATGTTTCTCGCCGAGCGCGGGATCCCCCCGTTGGGGCTGGTGGTGGCCACGGTGGTGGGCGGCACGCTCTCGGCAGGCAGCGCGAACGTGCTCAACTGCGTCTACGACCGGGACATCGACGAGCGAATGCGGCGCACCCGTCGCCGCGCGCTACCCCGGCACGTCGTCGGGGCCCGCGCCGCCCTGGTGTTCGGCATCACACTCGGTGTGCTGTCCACCTTGTTGCTCGGCCTCCTGGTCAACTGGCTGTCCGCCGGACTGGCGCTGGCGGCGAACCTGTTCTACGTCGTCGGCTACACGATGATCCTCAAGCGACGTACCTCCCAGAACATCGTCTGGGGTGGGGCGGCCGGTTGCTTTCCGGCCCTGATCGGGTGGACCGCGGTCACCGGCCGGCTGAGCTGGGCGCCGGTGGTGCTGTTCCTGGTGGTGTTCTTCTGGACGCCGCCGCACTTCTGGGCGCTGGCCATCCGCTACCGCGCCGACTACGCAGCTGCGAAGGTGCCGATGCTGCCGGTGGTGGCCGGTCCGCGTGCCGTGGCACGTCAGATCGTGGTCTACGCCTACCTGACCGTCGCCGCGTCGCTCGCGCTGTGGCCGGTGGCCTCCACGGGCTGGTTCTACCCCATCGCGGCGGCGGTTCTCGGTGCCGCGCTGCTGGTGGAGGCGCACCTGCTGCGGCGACGGGCCGAGCACAGTGACGATGTTGTCGCGCTGCGCCCGATGCGGCTCTTCCACTGGTCGAACACCTATCTCACCCTGCTTTTCGTCGCGGTCGCGCTCGACCCGCTGATCAGCCGCTGACCCAGCATTGCCTCGGTTCAGCCGGGCCGAGCTGGACGCGGCTCGCGCCTGCACCCTCCCGGACATTATCGGCGACGGCTTGCACGTGCTGATGTGTGGCATCAACCCCGGGTTGTGGTCCGCCGCTGCCGGACACCACTTTGCCCGGCCCGGCAACCGCTTCTGGCCGGCACTGCACGCCTCCGGGTTCACGCCGCGGCAGCTGCGCCCGAGCGAGCAGGCCCTGTTGCTCGACCACGGTCTGGGGATCACCAACATCGTGGGTCGAGCGTCCGCTCGTGCCGACGAGCTGACGCGACGCGAGCTCCGGGAAGGCGCTTCGCACCTGGCCGGGAAGGTCGCCGCCCGGCGGCCGGCCTGGCTGGCCGTGGTCGGCATCACCGCCTATCGGCTGGCCTTCGACGACCCGGGGGCCCAGGTCGGTCCGCAGGAGCAGACGGTCGGCGGCACCCGGGTCTGGGTGCTGCCGAACCCGAGCGGGCTGAACGCGCACTGGACCCCGGCCGGCCTGGCCGAGGCTTTCGGCGACCTCCGGCGGTCGGCCGGTGTGCCTGACGCACGCGAGCAGCCCGGGCGCGCGAGAACGGGTCGCCCCGACCGGTCGTGAGGGCCGGTGCAGGCTCAGGCCCGGTCGCGGATCCCGAGCAGCAGCCAGGTCATGGCCGCGGACACCGCCGCGGCGCCGAGCAGGTGCAAGGTGACCAAGGACACCGGCAGACCGGAGAAGTACTGCGCGAAGCCGACCGCAGCCTGGGCCACCTCGATGGCGAGCAGCACTGCGGCGGCATCGAAGGCCCGCCGGGGGGCATGCACCGACTTGAGCACCAGTACGGCGGCGATGGTCAGCCCCACGAACAAGAACACCAGGTCGGCGTGCAGCTGGCTGAACGCCTGCGGGTCCAGGCCGTTGCGGGGAGCGTTCGCCGCGCCTGCGTGGGGACCGCTGCCGGTGACCACCGTCCCCAGGTAGAGGACCGCCCAGCCGGCGACGAACGTCGCGCGCACCATCCAGGCGACACCGGGGGGCACCAGGAGCTGCGGCGGACCGTCCCCCTCCTTGAGGCGGCGCAGCAGCACGACGGCGCCACCGATCATGGCCATCGACACCAGCAGGTGCAGGGCGACCACCCATGGGTTCAGCTCGGTGAGCACGGAGATACCGCCGATCACCGCCTGTGCGGGCACCCCGAGGGCCAGCAGCAGCGCGATCCGGGTGACAGCCGGCCGACCGTGCTGCCAGGCCACCACCAGGGTGGCGATGGCCACGGCGGTGAGCAGGAACGTGATCATCCGGTTGCCGAACTCGATGTCGCCGTGGATGCCCAACGCTCGCTGGGGCACGAACGACGAGGCGTCGCAGCGTGGCCAGGTGGGGCAGCCCAGGCCGGAGCCGGTCAGCCGCACGACGCCGCCGGTGACCACCAGAAGCATGTTCGTCACCAGCGACGCGATCGCGAGTGGCCGCAGATAACGCATGCTGCCGAGGCGCCCCGGCGCGGGACGCTCGGAAAGCGCCGGTTGGTGGAGAGTCACTCCCACTTGAACGTCCTCGAGGTCAGCACGGTGCCGGCCACCGCCCACGCAGCCAGCACCACGAGGTGCCAGCCGGGGAAGCCCTGACCGAGCAGCGCCTGGCGCAGGCCGCTGCCCAGCGCACCGGAAGGAAGGTACGCGAGCACGTGCCCGAAACCGCCGTAGGTCCGGGCAGGGAAGACGACAGCGCCGCCGGCCATCAGCAGCAGGTAGACCAGGTTCGCCGCGGCCAGCGTGGCCTCTGCACGCAGTGCGCCCGCCAGCAGCAGGCCGAGCGAGGCGAACGCCGCGGTGCCGAGCGCTGCGGTGAGCAGCGCACCGATGACGGAGGCCGCCGTCAGGGTCGGCCCCCAGCCGAGCCCCACGGCCACGGCGCAGACCACCACTGCCTGCAGCAGCTCGACGAAGAGCAGCGCGCCGACCTTGCCGGCGAGCAGCCCGGACCGCGGAAGGGGGGACGCGCCCAGCCGCTTGAGCACGCCGTAGCGCCGCTCGAAGCCGGTGGCGATCGCCAAGGAGGTGAAGCTCGTGGACATCACCGCGAGCGCGAGGATGCCGGGGGTGAGCGTGTCCACCGCACTGCCGCTGACGTGCAGGTTGAACCGGTGCGCTGCGAGGATGCCGCCGATCAGCACGATCAGCGGGATGACGATGGCGAGGAGCAGCTGCTCGCCGTTGCGAAGCAGCAGCTTGGTCTCCATGCGCCCCTGGGCGAGCACCTGACGAGGCAGGCTCGCCGCGCCGGGGCGTGGCGCGAACGTGCCTTGGGCGGACGGTGCGACCTCGGTGGTCATCGGGTGCTGCTCATCTCCTCGGCGTCGTGGTTCAGCTCGTGACCGGTCATCTGCAAGAACACGTCCTCCAACGTGCGCTGGCCGAGGTTGAGCGACTCCGGCAGCACCCCGTTGCGGTCGCACCAGCTGCTGACCTTCGACAGCGTGGTCGGATCGGCGGGGCCGGTGATGAGCAGGCTGTGCTCGTTGACACGATGCACCTCGGTCGGCTCCCCGAGCTCGGCTTTCAGCGACGCGGGGGCGCCGGCCGGGAAGGGCTCGGTGACGACGAGACGGATGGTGGTGTCCCCGGCGCCCCGGGTCAGCTCGAAGGGGGAGCCGGAGGCGACCAGCCGGCCGTGGTCGATCACGTGGATCTGGTCGGCCAGGCGTTCGGCCTCGTCCATGTAGTGCGTGGTCAGCACGAGCGTGACCCCGTTGGCCCGCAGCTCCTGGAGCAGCTCCCAGGTGGTCCGGCGGACGGCTGGGTCCATCCCGGCGGTCGGCTCGTCGACGAACACCAGCTCGGGGCGTCCGACCACGGCCATCGCCAGCGCGAGCCGCTGCTGCTGCCCGCCGGACAGCCGGCGGTACGGCGTACGACCGCAGTCGTCGAGGCCGAGCCGGTCCACCAGCATGGGCACCGGCAGCGGGTTCGCGTGCAGGGAGGCCATGTGCCTCAGCATCTCGACGGCTCGCACCCCCGACCAGGCGCCGCCGGACTGCAGCATCACCCCGATCCGGGGCAGCAGCTCCCGCCGCTGGCTGGTCGGGTCCAGGCCGAGCACCCGGACCGACCCCTGCTGTGGTCTGCGGTAGCCCTCACACGTCTCGAGGGTGGTCGTCTTGCCTGCCCCGTTGGGGCCGAGCACGGCGGTGATCTGGTGCCGCTCGACGGCCAGGCTCAGGCCGTCGACGGCGACCTTCTCGCCGTAGCGCATCACCAGGTCTTCGATGACGACGGCGGGCCCGCCCGAGGAGGCGGATGTCAAGGGGGAGCTGGACACCGTTCCAGTGTAGGAAGCACGCAGAGCGCGCCCGGATGAGGGCACCCTGACTTGAACCGCTCCCCCCAATAACGACACAATGGTGTTGTGGAAATCGACGGCACGCGTGAGCGGGTGGCCCGCTCCATCCTCGAGAACGGCCCGAGCACCGCGGCCGCGCTCGCGGAGCGGCTACGGCTGACGCCTGCCGCCGTTCGCCGCCACCTCGACCACCTGAGCGCCCAGGGCGCGGTCGAGGCCCGCCAGCCCCGGGTGTACGGCGCCCGGGGCCGGGGCCGTCCGGCAAAGGTGTTCGCGATCACCGAGTCGGGTAGGGACTTCTTCGACCAGAAGTACGACGACCTCGCCGTCGAGGCGCTCCGGTTCCTCGACGAGACCGGGGGAGAGGAAGCAGTGATGGCGTTCGCGCGCAAACGGATGGCCGGCCTGGGCGACGCCTATGCCGCCGCCGTCGCCGCGAACCCGGACCTCGACCCGGCCGAGGCGCTGGCCGTCGCGCTGACCCGGGACGGCTACGCCGCCTCGGTGCGCCAAGGCCCGGCCGGGGAGCAGCTGTGCCAGCAGCACTGCCCGGTGGCCCACGTGGCCCACGAGTTCCCCCAGCTCTGCGAGGCGGAGACCGAGGCGATCGGCAAGGTGCTCGGTCGCCACATCCAACGCCTGGCCACGATCGCGCACGGGGACGGGGTGTGCACCACCAGCATCCCCGAAGGCGCATCACGGATGTTTCCTTCCTCCGCTCATCCGTCCACCCAGACCGCACACGAGAGGTTGACTTCATGACCACGATCGACCAGATGAACCCGGAGCTCGCGGGCCTGGGCCGTTACGAGTACGGCTGGGCCGACAGCGACGAGGCGGGCGCCAGCGCCCAGCGGGGCCTCAACGAGGCGGTCGTACGGGGCATCTCGGACAAGAAGAACGAACCCGAGTGGATGCTCGAGCGGCGCCTGAAGGGCCTGAAGCTCTTCGAGCGCAAGCCGATGCCCAAGTGGGGCGCGGAGCTCGGCGGGATCGACTTCGACAACATCAAGTACTTCGTCCGCTCCACCGAGAAGCAGGCGGCCTCGTGGGACGAGCTGCCGGAGGACATCAAGAGCACCTACGACAAGCTGGGCATCCCCGAGGCGGAGAAGCAGCGCCTGATCGCGGGGGTCGCCGCGCAGTACGAGTCCGAGGTCGTCTACCACAAGATCCGGGAGGACCTCGAGGCGCAGGGCGTGCTGTTCCTGGACACCGACACCGCCCTTCGGGAGCACCCGGACCTGTTCAAGGAGTACTTCGGCACCGTCATCCCGGTCGGCGACAACAAGTTCGCGGCCCTGAACACCTCGGTGTGGTCGGGTGGCTCGTTCATCTACGTGCCGAAGGGCGTGCACGTCGACATCCCGCTGCAGGCCTACTTCCGGATCAACACCGAGAACATGGGCCAGTTCGAGCGCACCCTGATCATCGTCGACGAGGACGCCTACGTTCACTACGTCGAGGGCTGCACCGCCCCGATCTACAGCTCGGACTCGCTGCACTCCGCGGTCGTGGAGATCGTGGTGAAGAAGGGTGCCCGCTGCCGCTACACCACGATCCAGAACTGGTCGAGCAACGTGTACAACCTGGTCACGAAGCGGGCCACCTGCGAGGCCGGCGCGACCATGGAGTGGATCGACGGCAACATCGGCTCGAAGGTCACCATGAAGTACCCCGCCGTCTACCTGCTCGGGGAGCACGCCCGTGGCGAGACGCTCTCGGTCGCCTTCGCCGGGGAGGGCCAGCACCAGGACGCCGGAGCGAAGATGGTGCACGCCGCACCGCACACCTCCAGCTCCATCATCTCCAAGTCGGTCGCGCGAGGCGGCGGGCGTACGTCGTACCGGGGTCTGGTGCAGGTCAACGAGGGCGCCGAGCACTCGGCAAGCATCGTCAAGTGCGACGCGCTGCTGGTGGACCAGATCAGCCGCTCCGACACCTACCCGTACGTCGACGTACGGGAGGACGACGTGTCGATGGCGCACGAGGCGACCGTCTCGAAGGTCAGTGACGGCCAGCTGTTCTACCTGATGAGCCGGGGGCTCGAGGAGGACGAGGCGATGGCGATGATCGTCCGCGGCTTCGTGGAGCCGATCGCCAAGGAGCTGCCCATGGAGTACGCGCTCGAGCTCAACCGGCTGATCGAGCTCCAGATGGAAGGTGCCGTGGGCTGACACCCTGTCCGCCCCGCTGCACCCGCGCATCCGACACCGCTGACGACAGAAAGTGAACGCGAACCTGTGACTGCGACCGAGACGCCGAACGTGGCCAACGCCCTCGAGACGAAGCTGGCCAGCCACCTGCACCCCGAGGGATCTTTCGACGTCGACTTCTTCGAGGTGCCCACCGGGCGTGAGGAGGTCTGGAGGTTCACGCCGCTGAAGAGGCTGCGTGACCTGCACAAGGACGCCCCGCTCGGATCCGGGACGACCTCCCTCGACGTCGATGCCGCCAAAGGCGTCACGGTGACCCGGGCCGACGCGGACGCGGCAGTCCGCGGCTCGAGTGGGTATGTGCCCGTCGACCGGGTCAGCGCCCGGGCGTGGGCGGCCGCCAAGGAGTCCACCGTCGTCACGATCCCGGCGGAGTCCGTGGTGGAGGGTGCCACGGTGGTGACCCATCGCGGCACCACCATCGACAGCGCGTCCGCCGGGCACGCCGTGATCGTGGCCGAGCCGCACAGCAAGGCGACGGTCGTGCTGCAGTTCGAGGGCTCCGCGGTCGTCGCCGACAACATCGAGATCGTGGTCGGGGACGGCGCGAGCCTGACCCTCGTGTCGGTGCAGGACTGGGCCGACGACGCGGTCCACCACTCCACCCAGCACGCCAAGGTCGGTCGAGACGCCACCTTCCGCCACGTCGCCGTCACGTTCGGCGGGGACCTCGTCCGGATGAACACCTCGGTGGCCTATGACGGTCCGGGCGGTGAGGCCGAGCTGCTCGGGCTGTACTTCGCCGACGCCGGACAGCACCTCGAGCACCGGCTGTTCGTGGACCACAACGCGCCGCGCACCCGCAGCAACGTGGACTACAAGGGCGCGCTGCAGGGGGAAGGGGCGCACACCGTGTGGATCGGGGACGTGCTGATCCGCAAGATCGCCGAAGGCATCGACACCTACGAGTCGAACCGCAACCTGGTGCTCACCGACGGGTGCAAGGCCGACTCGGTGCCCAACCTGGAGATCGAGACCGGTGAGATCGAGGGCGCCGGGCACGCGTCCACCACGGGAAGGTTCGACGACGAGCAGCTGTTCTACCTGCAGTCGCGGGGAATCCCCGAGGACCAGGCGCGCCGTCTGGTGGTGCACGGCTTCTTCGCCGACATCCTCCGCAAGATCGGCGTGGAGGAGATCCAGAGCCGGCTGCTGCAGGCGGTCGAGGCGGAGCTGGCCAAGACGGTCGGTATCAACCCGGCCGGTTCGCGGAAGGAGGTCAGCGCGTGAGCTTCACCCGAGCCTGCGCGGTCTCCGACGTCGAGCCCGGATCGGCCTTCGCCGTCTCGGTGAACGGTGTCGACGTCGCGGTGGCACGTGACGGAGACGAGTGGTACGCCATCTACGACGAGTGCTCGCACGAGTCGATCCCGCTGTCCGAGGGTGACCTGGAGGGCACCGAGCTGGAGTGCTGGCTGCACGGGTCCCGGTTCGACCTGCGCACCGGCAAGCCCACCAGCCTCCCGGCCACCGACCCGGTCGCCATCTACCCGGTCAGGACCGAGGGCGAGGACGTCCTCGTCGACGTCGAAGCCCCGTACTGACTCACCACCCACACCTGAAACCATCCAACGCGAAGCTGAGAGCGAGAACACATGGCCACCCTGGAAATCCGCGACCTGCACGTCAGCGTCGACACCGGCGACGAGGCGAACGGCACCAAAGAGATCCTCAAGGGCGTCAACCTCACCATCAAGGAGGGGCAGACGCACGCGATCATGGGCCCGAACGGCTCGGGGAAGTCGACGCTCGCCTACTCGATCGCCGGTCACCCGAAGTACACCGTGACCAGCGGCAGCGTGACGCTGGACGGCCAGGACGTGCTCGCCATGACCGTGGACGAGCGTGCCCGCGCCGGCCTGTTCCTGGCCATGCAGTACCCGGTCGAGGTGCCCGGCGTCTCGGTGTCCAACTTCCTGCGCAGCGCGAAGACCGCCATCGGTGGCGAGGCGCCCAAGCTGCGCACCTGGGTCAAGGACGTCAACGAGGCCATGGGCCTGATGAAGATGGACCCGGCGTTCGCGCAGCGCTCGGTGAACGAGGGCTTCTCCGGTGGTGAGAAGAAGCGTCACGAGATCGTCCAGCTCGACCTTCTCGACCCGAAGGTGGCGATCCTGGACGAGACCGACTCGGGACTGGACATCGACGCGCTCAAGGTCGTCTCCGAGGGCGTGAACCGGTTCCGCGAGCGGGGCGACCGGGGCGTGCTGCTGATCACGCACTACACCCGGATCCTGCGCTACATCACCCCCGACTTCGTGCACGTCTTCGTCGACGGCCGGGTCGCCGAGGAGGGCGGGCCAGAGCTGGCCGAGCAGCTCGAGGCCGAGGGCTACGACAAGTACGTCAAGGCCTCGGTCTGAGCAGGACTGGTGAGGAAGGAGCTCCGAGAGTGACGGTGAGCACGACGAGCGTTCCCGGGCTGCTCGACGGCCTCGACCTGATCCGGGCTGACTTCCCGATCCTGTCGCGGATCCTGGCCGACGGGCACCCGCTGGTGTACCTGGACAGCGCGAACACCTCCCAGAAGCCGCAGGTGGTGATCGACGCGATGGTCGACCACCTGGAGCGGCACAACGCGAACGTAGCCCGCGCGGTGCACCAGCTCGGCGCGGAGTCGACCGAGGCCTATGAGGGCGCCCGGGACAAGGTGGCCGCGTTCCTCAACGCACCGTCGCGCGACGAGGTGATCTTTGCCAAGAACGCCTCGGAGGCGCTCAACCTGGTGGCCAACAGCATGGCCTGGGCCCACGGCCCGCTGGCGATCGGCGAGGGCGACGAGGTCGTCATCACCGAGATGGAGCACCACTCCAACATCGTGCCGTGGCAGCTGCTGACCGAGCGGAAAGGAGCCCGGCTGCGCTGGTTCGGGCTCACCGACGAGGGCCGGCTGGACCTCTCGGACCTCGACGAGCTGATCAACGAGCGCACCAAGGTGGTAGCGCTGACCTGGGTGTCGAACATGCTCGGCACCGTCACCCCGGTCGCCGACATCGCCCGCCGGGCCCACGAGGTGGGCGCGGTCGTCGTGGTGGACGCCTCGCAGGCCGCACCGCAGATGCCGGTCGACGTACAGGCCGTCGATGCAGACTTCTTGGCCTTCACCGGCCACAAGGTGACCGGACCCACCGGGATCGGGGTGCTGTGGGGTCGCCGGGAGCTGTTCGAGCAGCTGCCGCCGTTCCTCGGTGGTGGCGAGATGATCGAGACGGTCACCATGCAGCGCTCGACCTTCGCGCCACCGCCGCACAAGTTCGAGGCCGGCACCCCACCGATCGTCGAGGCCGTGGGTCTCGGGGCCGCGGTGGACTACCTGAGCGCGATCGGGATGGAGAACATCCGCGCCCACGAGGAGGCCATCACCGGCTACGCGCTGGAGGGACTGACCTCGGTCAAGGGCCTCACCGTGCTCGGGCCGACCACCGCCAAGGAGCGGGGTGGGGCGATCTCCTTCGAGCTGGAGGGGGTCCACCCGCACGACGTCAGCCAGGTGCTGGACTCACGCGGGGTGGCGGTGCGAGCCGGGCACCACTGCGCGAAGCCCGCGCACAAGCGTTTCGGGGTGCAGAGCTCGACGCGCGCCTCGTCGTACCTGTACACCACACCGGCGGAGATCGATGCGCTGGTCGAGGGGTTGGAGTACACCAAGAAGTACTTCCGGGTGGACTGAAGATGACCTCACAGGACCTGGATGCGCTCTACCAGGAGATCATCCTCGATCACTACAAGAGCCCGCACCACAAGGGCCTTCGGGAGCCGTACGAAGCCGAGGTCCACCACGTCAACCCGACCTGCGGGGACGACGTGACGATGCGGGTGCACCTCTCCGGCAGCGGTGACGACGCCGTCGTCGAGGACGTCTCCTACGACGCGGAGGGCTGCTCGATCAGCCAGGCCAGCACCTCGGTGATGACCGACCTGGTGATCGGCAAGCCGGTCAAGGAGGCGCTCGGCATCCATGACGAGTTCCTGGCGCTGATGCAGGGTCGGGGGACCGTGGAGCCGGACGAGGAGGTGCTCGAGGACGGCATCGCGTTCGCCGGCGTGGCCAAGTTCCCAGCGCGCGTGAAGTGCGCACTCCTGTCCTGGATGGCCTGGAAGGACGCGACATCGCAGGCGCTCTCCGAGAGCGACGCAACGAAGGAGCAATCATGACCGACGCCCACACGCAGCTCGAGCAGACGCACGAGAGCCCGCACGACGACCTGCCCGAGGTCGACCTGTCCGGCGGCGGTTCCACGCTGACGGCCGACGACGTGACCGAGGCGATGAAGGACGTGATCGACCCCGAGCTCGGCATCAACGTGGTCGACCTGGGCCTGGTGTACGGAGTGCACGTGGAGGAGGGCAACAACGTCGTCCTGGACATGACCCTCACCAGCGCCGCATGCCCGCTCACCGACGTGATCACCGACCAGTCCGAGCAGGCTCTCGAGGGCATGGTCAACAACGTCGACATCAACTGGGTCTGGATGCCGCCGTGGGGCCCGGACAAGATCACCGACGACGGTCGCGAACAGCTGCGCGCCCTCGGGTTCAACGTCTGAGCCGTTAGGGTGAGGCGTGGCCTCACACACCGTCCTCGTGCCGTCCGCGCGGGTGGAACGGTGGTTCGCGAACTTCGCTGACCGCCATGGCGGCTACGAGCTGGTCGTCGGGAACGGTGGGCTGGAGGCCAAGGCTGCCGACGGTGCCTGGTGCCGCGCCCGTGCGCCGTTCGGCCGGCGGTACGTCGGACCGGCCGACGTGCCCGCCTTCGCGCGGCTGGTTGCGGAGCCTTCGGACTGGGGCCTGCTGCTGGTCCGCAAGCGGGGCTTCGCGGTCGCCCGGCTGCGAGGCACCGAGGTGCTCGCCTCCAAGGTGGGCCGGCGGCACGTGCAGGGCCGCACCAAGGCCGGCGGCCAGAGCCAGCAGCGGTTCGCGCGCCGCCGGGCGAACCAGGCGCGCGAGGCCTACGAGGCCGCGGCCCAGCACGCTCACCAGGTCCTGGGCACGCAGCCGCGGCCGCTTGAGGCGCTGGTCTGCGGCGGAGACCGCCAGGCCGTGCACCAGGTGCTCAGCGGCCCCAGGTTCTCTGCGATGGTCACGCTTTGCACCGAACCGTGGCTGGACGTTCCTGATCCTCGGCGCACCGTGCTCGAAGGGGCCATCGTGGACGGATCTTCCGCCATCGTCGAGGTCGAGGATCCGCTCGGACGTCAGTGATCCTCGCCGTCCTGGTCGGGCCGTTTGCCGAGGCGGCGGGTGCCGGTGTTGTCCATGCGGTACCAGTGGCCGTGGGGGCTGCGCCACGGGTAGACGCCGCGTTCGGGTTGGTGGACCCGTCAGCCCGGTTTGTGGGTCTTGACCCGGTGCAGCCGGCGGCGGAGTCCGCCGAGGTTGTCGATGCGGGTCTTCCCGGGGGATCCTGCTCCGGATTCGTGCCCGCCGCGGCGCCCTGCGCGTCGCGGTCGCCGGGCACGCCGTCTTCTGGCCACCCCAGCGGTGGCTCGTCGTCTGGTGGCTCCTCATCCGGAGGTCCGTCGGTGGGACCTGGTAGCTCGCTTCCAGCCCCAGCTCGGCGGCCAGGTCGACCTCCGCGCCGGTGCCCGCATCGACCTGCACCAGCCGCCGGCCGGTCAGCGCCGGGCCGGGCAGCACCGCCAACCGCGCGGTCGCCGCGATCTGCTCCCACAGCCGGGGGTGCCGATGCCGCAGGTCCAACGCATCGCGCAACAGATGATCCGCGGCCGCGACCGAACGGCCCAGCAGCGGACCCAGCTCCACGGCCGCGAACTCCGCCACCAGCTCGAAGGCCCGCCGCCCCGGCCCCGGCCCGCGCGTTGGCCTCCAGGGCATCAGCCAGCCCCCGACCTGCCAACACCTCACCCACCTCGAACATGGGCACGACGCTGAAGACCCCCACCGGCGCTTCCGCCTCGGCGACATGGGTCGGGTCCCCCCGCGCGGGAGACCAGGAAAGGTAAGGACTCTGGGACCGTGCCGGGCAGCCGCGACCGGACCACGCCGTTGCAGCAGGCGCGCTCAGTCCTCGACACCCCTGGCCTGCAGCGCCTCCCCGAGCGCGTCGGCATGCCGCAGCGACCGCACCACCAGGGGCACCGCGAACGCGCGGGGGCTGGCCGTCAATCCCCGGGCCCGCTGAGCGTCACGGACCTCCTCGGCCAACCCCACCACCACCGGCACGCACCGGATGCCGAGCGCGATGAGCAGGCCGACGCGGTTGGGGTCGACACCGAGCCGCCGCAACGGTCGAAGCAGCCCGACCACGGCGTCCACCATCGCGTCGGTGCGCGTGGTCAGGGTGACCAGACCGGCCATCAGCACCAGGGCGACCACGATCCCGACCACGACGAAGGCCCGCTCCCAGCCCTCCAGCACGACGTGCACGACCGCGGTGAAGGAGACCACCACCAGCAACGGTCGCACCTGGGCGAGCGCCGTCCGGAAGGGGACCCGTGCCACCACGTAGCCCACCAGCACCAGCAGCAGCATGGCGCAGACCTCCCACACGTGCTCCAGCAGCACCGAAGCGACGCCGATCGCCACCATGACCAGGAGCTTCACCGCTGCGGGAGTGCGGTGCACCGGCGACGTGCCGGGCAGGTAGAGGCCGAGGATGCTCACGCCATCAGCTTCCGGTAGTAGGTGACGGCATCGGCAGGAGCCGCGTCCAGCACGACGCGGCCCTCGTCGAAGACCAGCACCCGGTCGAAGTCGTCCAACAGCTCCAGGTGATGGGTCACCAGCACCACCTGCTGGGGCAGGTCGGCCACGACGCGGCCGATCATCCGCGCGTTGCGCAGGTCCAGCAGGGTCGTCGGCTCGTCCATCACCAGCACCCTCGGCTCGGTGACCAGCACCGCCGCCAGCGCGAGCAGCTGTTTCTGTCCACCGGAGAGCAGGTGCGCGGGATGCTCGGCGTGGCTCTCCAGGCCGTACGTCGACAGCGCGGCCCGCACCCGCCGGGACAGCTCCTCGCGTGACAGGCCGCGCCTGCGCAGCCCGAAGCCGATGTCCTCGGCCACGGTGGGCATCACGATCTGGGCGTCGGGGTCGGTGAAGCAGAACCCGACCCGACGGCGTACCGCCTTGCCGTCGCGTCGGGTGTCCAGGCCGTCGACGGTGACCGTGCCCTCGGACGGCAGCACCAGCCCGTTGAGCAGCCGCGCGAACGTCGACTTCCCCGAACCGTTGGCGCCGATCACCCCGACGCGCTGCTCGGTCAACCGCACGCTGAGGTCGCGCAGCACCCAGCGGTCGCTGCCCGGGTAGCGATGTCCGACCCCGGCGGCCTCGATCAGGGCCACCGTTCCACCACCATCGCCACTCCCTGGCCACCACCGGCGGCGATGGCGGCCAAGCCGAGCCGGCCCCGGCCGCGCCGGACGAGCTGGGTGAACAGGCGGACGACGAGCAACGCGCCGGATGCACCCCATGGATGGCCGAGCGCCAGCGCGCCCCCCTCGGGGCACACCCGTGCCGGGTCCAGGCCCAACGCGCCGCAGCAGGCCAGCACCTGTCCGGCGAACGCCTCGTTGATCTCGACCACGTCCAGGTCCTCGAGGGACACCTCGGCCCGCGCGAGCACCCGGGACACCGCCGGCACCAGCCCCAGGCCGGGGCGGTTCGGGTCCACGCCGGCGGTCGCGGTCGCCAGGATGCGTAGCCCCGGCCGCGCGAGCCGCTCCGCGGTGCCGGGGTCCGCGAGGGCGACGACGGCCGCTCCGTCGTTGACCCCGCAGGAGTTGCCGGCGGTGACCGTGCCGCGGTCGCGGAAGGCGGGCCGGAGCCTGGCCAGCCTGTCCTCGGTGAGACCCTCGCGCGGACGTTCGTCACGCTGCACCGGGCCGAGGGGCACGATCTCCTCGTCGAAGCCGCCGGCGGCCGCCGTGGCTGCGGCGCGCGCGTGCGAGCGCGCCGCATAGGCGTCCTGGCCGGCCCGGTCGACGCCGGCCTCTTCGGCGAGCAGGTCGGCGGCCAGCCCCATGTCCGGGTCGCCGACCGAGGCCGGCGCGAACGGAGCCCGCTCGTAGCGCTGCGGGACCCCTTCCGGGGGCGGCGGCCAGAACCGCCAAGGGGCCGTCGAGGCAGACTCCACCCCGCCGGCGAGCACTACGCCGGTGCTCCCGGACAGCAGCGCCGCCCCGACCTCGACCGCGGCCAGGCCGCTGGCACACTGCCGGTCAACGGTCAGCGCCGGCACGGTATCGGGGACCCCGGCCGCCAAGGACGCCACTCGGGCCACGTTCCCGCCCGGCCCCATGCAGTTGCCCAGGACCACCTCGAGGGCCTCGGCGGCCTCGACGTGGGTCCGCACCGCCTGCAGCACCGGGGCGGCCAGGTCCGCGGCAGACCAGCCGGCCAGCGCCCGGCCGGCGGTGCCGATGGGGGTGCGCAGCGCCTCGACCACCACCACGGGGGGCACGCCCTCGCGGGTCACGACAGCCGCCTCACACCGGCGCCGCCGCCGGCGCTGACCAGCTCGGCCAGCCGGCCGCGGTCCACCTTGCCGGTGGCGGTCAGCGGCAGCGAGCTCAGATGGAACCACCAGCGCGGTCGCTCGGCCCCTGCGAGCCGCTCCCGGGCCACCGTCCGCAGGGGAACCAGGTCGGCGGGGTCGGTGAGCACCACCGACAGCACCGCGCCCAGTCGCTCCTGGGCAGCGCCGATCACCACGAGGTCGCCGCGGGCTTCCGGCCGGAGCACCGCCTCCACATCTGCGAGGTGCACCGTGGCGCCGGCCGTCGTCACCGCGTCGTTGCGGCCGAGCACGGTGAGCACGCCGCCGTCCAGCCGGCCCCGGTCTCCGACCGTGGCGAACCCGTCCGGTCCCCGGCGCAACGGCCCGGGCCCTCCGTCGTACCCCTGGCACACGTAGGGGGAGCGGGCGACGATCTCCCCGTCGTGGATCCGCACCTCGACGCCGGGGAACGGACGGAGCGCTTCCCGGTGCGGGCCCCACGCCACGAACGACAGCTCCGCGGCGCCGTAGTAGTGGCACACGCCTATCCCGGCCCCTGCGGCGCGAGCGTGCAGGGCGGGGGAGAGGCCGTCCCCGGCGACGACCGCGACCGCCCCGGCCAGGCTGTCGAGATGCCGTTCCAGCATGGCGGGGGTCAGCACCGCATGGGTGGCAGCCCCCGGGGAGGACACCAGCTCCGCGCCGAGGAAGCGGGCGTGCACCGCCGCGAACAGGTTCATCGTGGAGGTCAGCGGTCCGGGCACCCACACCCGCGACAACGGCGCCAGGCCGGCGAGCCGCTCCACCGGCCGGAACGACGCGGTCCACGACCGGGTGCTGCGCACCACCGAGCGAGGGCGTGCCGAGGAACCGGAGGTGGGCAGCGCGACCGGCCGGCCCTGCTGGTGCGCCTCGAGGAAGGCCGTCACCGGATCGGCGGCCTCGACGATCCGCACGGCCGGCAGCAGCGAGGGTTCAGAGGAGGGCGCCATCCTTCTCCTGCTGACGGCTCCGCTGCCCCAGCAGCCCCGGGTAGGCCGCGTGCACGCCGCGCGCCACCAGCGCGGCGATCACCACCTTGGCGAGGTCGCCGGGGATGTAGATCCAGGTGGCTGCCGCGGCCGCCGGAAGGGACAGGTGCAGGACCGCGGCCAGCCCCAGGGCACCCCCGAGGTACATCACCACGATGCCGCCGATGAAGTTGGCGACGACCCCCCAGTGGAGGGTGTACGGCGTCCCGCCCCGCTCGGTGATCCAGCCGATCACGTAGGCCGCGATGGGGAACACGAGCAGGAAGCCGGCGCTCGCGCCGGCGAACGAGCCGAGCCCGCCGCGGCCGCCGGCCAGCACCGGCAGCCCCACCGCGACAAGCACCAGGAACAGCAGCAGGGACAGCAGCCCACGGCGCGCGCCCAGGACGGAGCCGGCGAGCATCACCCCGAGGCTCTGTGCGGTGATCGGCACCGAGAACCCCGGCGGGGTGAAGGCGGGCACGATGCCCAGCGCAGCCACCACACCGGCGAAGATGGCGACCAGGGCCAGCTCCCTGGCCGAGCTGCGTGGTGCGTGAGAGGACGCGGACGAGGACACACGGGGCGACACGAGTGTTGCCTTTCCGGGGGAGGACGGACCTCCGCAGTCTAGGCGTGCCGCCTCCTGCGTACACTGTGGGCTATGAGGCGCGCGACCGACTGAGCACGGACCGCCTTTCCGTCCTGCTCGTTCCCCGTTCACGCCTGAGGTTGTTCTTTCATGCTGAGTGTCCAGCAGCTCGAGGTCCGCGCCGGCGCGCGCCTGCTCATGCACGACGTCTCCTTCCGGGTCGGGCCCGGCGACAAGGTGGGTCTGGTGGGGCGCAACGGCGCCGGCAAGACCACCCTCACCCGGATCCTGGCCGGCGACGCGCAGCCCGCGTCCGGGGCGGTCAGCCGCAACGGCAGCATCGGCTACCTGCCCCAGGACTCCCGCTCCGGGGACCCCGACGTGTCCGCACGCCAGCGGATCCTGTCCGCCCGGGGGCTCGACGAGGTGGTGCGCCGGCTCCGCGAGGCCGAGGCGGCGATGGCGGCGGACGACCCGGACACCCGCGAGCGCGCGATGCGCCGCTACGAACGCGCGGATGCCGACCTGCACGCCGGCGGCGGGTACGCCGCGGAGGCCGAGGCCGCCCAGATCGCGGCCAGCCTGAACATCGAGGATCGTGTGCTCAGCCAGCCGCTGCGCACTCTTTCGGGTGGCCAGCGCCGCCGGGTGGAGCTGGCCCGGATCCTGTTCTCCGGCGCCGACACGCTGCTGCTCGACGAGCCGACCAACCACCTCGACGCCGACTCGATCGTCTGGCTGCGGGAGTTCCTCAAGGCGCACAAGGGCGGGTTGGTGGTGATCAGCCACGACGCCGGGCTGCTCGAGGCGTGCGTGAACAAGGTGCTGCACCTCGACGCCAACCGCACCGAGATCGACGTCTACAACATGGGCTGGGACGCCTACCTCGCCCAGCGGGAGACCGACGAGCGGCGCCGCAAGCGTGAGCGGCTGAACGCCGAGCGGAAGGCGTCCAGCCTGATGGACCAGGCCAACAAGATGCGGGCCAAGGCCACCAAGGCGCAGGCGGCGCAGAACATGATGCGCCGCGCCGAGCGGCTGCTCGCCGACGTGGAGGGCGAGCGGCAGACCGAGCGCGTGGCCCGGATCAAGTTCCCGGCGCCGGCACCGTGCGGCAAGACGCCGCTCACGGCGGCCGAGCTGTCCAAGTCCTACGGGTCCCTCGAGGTGTTCACGGACGTCGACCTGGCCATCGACAAGGGCAGCCGGGTCGTGGTGCTCGGCCTCAACGGCGCCGGCAAGACCACCCTGCTGCGCATCCTGGGCGGGATGGACAAGCCGGACACGGGAGAGGTGCACCCCGGGCACGGCCTCAAGCTGGGGTACTACGCCCAGGAGCACGAGACGCTGGACACCTCCCGGACCGTGCTGGAGAACCTGCGCAGCGCCGCCCCGCAGCTGGCCGACACCGAGGCGCGCAGCGTGCTGGGCTCGTTCCTGTTCAGCGGCGACGACGCCACCAAGCCGGCCAGCGTGCTCTCCGGTGGGGAGAAGACCCGGTTGGCGCTGGCCATCCTGGTGGTCTCGAGCGCGAACGTGCTGCTGCTCGACGAGCCCACCAACAACCTCGACCCGGCATCCCGTGAGGAGGTGCTCGGCGCCATCCGCGCCTACGAGGGCGCGATCGTGCTGGTCACCCACGACGAGGGGGCGGTGCAGGCGCTGGAGCCGGACCGGGTGCTGATCCTGCCCGACGGGGCGGAGGACCTGTGGAACGAGGACTACGCCGAACTCGTCTCGCTGGCCTGACCGGTGCCCACTAGGCTTTCGAAGATGCTGACCGGGACCGACGAAGAGCTGCTGCGCCGTGGCGGCGTGCGGGTGGAGCTGACCGACGCGGTGGCCACGGTGACCTTGGACCGTCCCCAGGTGAAGAACGCGCAGACTCCGGCCACCTGGAGCGCGCTGCGTGCCGTGGGCGCGAAGCTGCCGCCGGGCACCCGCGTGGTGGTGGTCCGCGGCGCCGGCGACTCGTTCTCCTCGGGGCTGGACCGCCGGTTGCTGACGCCGGAGGGCGCCGATGACGGGCAGTCCATGCTGGAGATGCTGAAGCTGCCGGACGCGGAGCTCGCCGCGACCATCGACGGGTTCCAGCAGGGCTTCACCTGGCTGCGTCGCGACGACATCATCAGCGTGGCCGCGGTGCAGGGGCACGCGATCGGCGCGGGGTTCCAGCTGGCCCTGGCCTGTGACCTCCGGGTGCTCGCCGACGATGCCCGGCTCTCCATCAAGGAGCCGACACTCGGGATGGTCCCGGACCTGACGGGAACAAAGCCGCTGGTCGAGCTTGTTGGTTACTCCCGGGCACTCGAGATCTGTGCCACCGGACGGGTGGTTGCCGCCGGCGAGGCCCGCGAGCTCGGGCTCGCGACGGCGGTGGTGGCCCGGTCGGAGCTCGACGCGGCGGTCGAGGACCTGGTGGGCGCGCTCACCGCTGCGCCGTACGGCGCGGTGAGCGGGACCAAGGCCCTGCTCCGCGCGGTAGCGGCACGAGACCTCGAGGACCAGCGCCTGCTGGAACGGGAGGCACAGGTCCGCCGGTTCCGCGAGCTCTCGGCGCTGCTGGGGGACTGACTGGCGCTGCGGCGCCGCAAAGGAGGACGCCGTGTCGATGCACGCGGGAATGGGGCCGGTCTGGCGCACCCTGCGCTCGGACCGCAGCGTGACGTCGCAGCGGCTGGCCAAGAACACCGTGCGCCGCGTCGTCGGGTTCGCCCGTCCGCACCGGGCGCTGATCGTGGTGTTCGTGGTCCTGACCGTCATCGACTCGGTCCTCACCATCGTCCCGCCGCTGCTGCTCAAGAGCATCATCGACAAGGGCATCCGGACCGGCGATGCGATGCTCGTCACCGTGCTGGCGCTGGGCGTCGCCGCAGTGGCGGTCGTCGACGCCGGGCTCAGCCTGGCCGAGGGGTGGCTGTCGGCCAGGATCGGCGAGGGCCTCATCTACGACCTGCGCACCTCGGTGTTCGCGCACGTGCAGCGGATGTCGCTGGCGTTCTTCACCCGCACCCAGACCGGCGCGCTGGTGTCCCGGCTCAACAACGACGTGATCGGGGCCCAGCGCGCGTTCACCTCCACGATGTCGAGTGCGGTGTCGAACCTGGTCAGCGTGGTCGCCGTCGGCGTGACGATGCTCTGGCTGAGCTGGCAGATCACCGCCTTGTGCCTGCTGCTGTTCCCGTTCCTGCTGCTCGCGTCCCGGTGGGTGGGCGGCCGGCTGGCCACGCTGACCCGAGACCAGATGAACGGCAACGCCGACCTGGGCAACAACATGACCGAGCGGTTCAACGTCGGCGGCGCGATGCTGCTGAAGCTCTTCGGCCGGCGCGAGGAGGAGGACCGGCTGTTCTCTGACCGGGCCGCGGTCGTGCGCGACCTCGGAATCCGGATCTCGGTCGTCACCCGGGTGTTCGGGGCCAGCCTGCTGCTGATCCCCTCGCTGGCCACCGCGTTGCTCTACGGCGTCGGCGGCAACCTCGCGATCCGGCACGTGCTGACCATCGGGACGCTGTTCGCGTTGTCGACCCTGCTGCTACGCCTGCTGGCGCCGCTGCAGGGCCTGTCGAACGTCCGGGTGGACGTGATGACCGCCCTGGTCAGCTTCGAGCGGGTCTTCGAGGTGCTGGACCTGCCGTCGATGATCCAGGAGCGCTCGGAGCCGGTTGCCCTCCCGAAGAGCGCCGCACGCGTGGAGTTCGACCACGTAGCGTTCCGCTACCCGCGGGCCGACGAGGTGTCGCTGGCCAGCCTGGAACGGGTCGCCACGCTCGAGAGCCACGACAGCGGCATGGTGCTCAAGGACATCTCGTTCTGCGCAGAACCCGGGCAGATGGTCGCGTTGGTCGGCCCGTCCGGCGCCGGCAAGACCACGATCACCCACCTCGTGGCCCGGCTGTACGACGTGACCGGCGGGGCCGTCCGGGTGGACGGGCACGACGTGCGCGACGTCACGCTCCAGTCGCTGGAGGACACGGTTGGCTACGTCACGCAGGACGCGCACATGTTCCACGACACGATCCGCGGCAACCTGCTCTACGCCAAGCCGGGCGCCTCCGAGCAGGAGATCTGGGAGGCGCTCGCCGCCGCGCAGATCCGGCCCCTGGTCGCCGCGCTGCCGAACGGCCTCGACACCGTGGTCGGGGACCGCGGCTACCGGCTCTCCGGGGGTGAGCGGCAGCGGCTGGCCATCGCCCGGCTGCTGCTCAAGGCTCCTTCGATCGTGGTCCTGGACGAGGCCACCGCCCACCTCGACTCCGAGTCCGAGGTGGCGGTGCAGCGGGCCCTGGACCGGGCGCTGGAGGGCCGCACGTCCCTGGTGATCGCGCACCGGCTGTCCACGGTCCGCAACGCCGACAAGATCCTGGTCGTCGACGACGGCCGGGTGGGGCAGTCGGGCAGCCACGAGGCCCTGCTCGCCGGGGGCGGCCTCTACGCGGACCTCTACGCCACCCAGTTCGCGGTACGCACCGCCTGACGCCACCCTGCCGGCGTGCCAAGATGTCCGCTATGGACCTTGGAGTCGCCGACCACGTCTACATCGTCACTGGCGGAGCCGGTGGCCTCGGCCGCGCCACCGCCGACATCCTGGTCGCCGAGGGGGCCCGGGTGGTGCTCTCCGGGCGCACCCAGGAGTCCCTGGACCGCGCGGTGCAGGAGCTCGGTCCGGAGCGTGCGTACGCCGTCCGGGCCGACAACGCCGACCCGGCCACCCCTGCCGCGCTCGTCGACGCCGCGCGGAAGCGGTTCGGCCGGCTGGACGGAGCGCTGGTCTCGGTCGGCGGACCCGCCGCCGGTCCGGCCCTGGAGATGACCGACGAGCAGTGGAACGCCGCCTGGGAGTCGGTCTTCCTCGGTGCCGTGCGGCTCGGGCGGCACCTGGTCAGCCACCTCGACCGGGGCGGTTCCGTCGCCTTCGTGCTGTCCTCCTCGGTCAAGGTGCCGCTGAAGGGGCTGGCGATCTCCAACGGCCTGCGCCCGGGCCTGGCGATGGTCGCGAAGAACCTCGCCGACGAGGTCGGCGGGCGCGGCGTGCGCGTGAACGGGCTGATGCCGGGCCGGGTGGACACCGAGCGGGTGCGCTACCTCGACCATGTCACCGGCGACGCGGCCGCAGCCAAGGAGGACCACCTGAAGAGCATCCCGCTCGGCCGCTACGGCGAGCCGGATGAGTTCGGCCGGGTCGCCGCGTTCCTGCTCTCGCCGGCCGCGTCGTTCGTGACCGGTGCCATGGTGCCGGTCGACGGCGGAATGCTGCGCACGCTCTGAACGGCGCCGCTCGGGCAGCTCACGTCCGGGACCGCTCCTCGGAGCGCGCCGGCGCGGCCTCCTCCTGCGGTTTCTCACCGTGCAGCTTCTTGCGCTCGTCCCAGGCGAGGTAGCAGAAGCCGAACACCGCGAGAGCGGAGAAGAACCACCACTGCAGGCCGTAGAAGAAGTGCGGACCGTTGGACAGGCTGGGGCGCTGGGCGCGCAGCGGCGGGTGAGCGGGCCGTGGGGACTCCGAGAGTGCCTGGACGTAGCCGCCGTAGAGCGGGTACGGGAGGGTCTTGGCCACGGCTGCGCTGGACACCAACCGGGTGGACCGGTCGGTAACCACGGTCGCGCTGCCGGTCGCGTTCGGCTGGAGCCAGCCCACCACGCTCACCGTGCCGGCGGGCGGCGGCGGAACCTTCTTGGCCGGCTCGCCGGGCGTGGTCTGGACCCAGCCCCGGTCGACCAGGACCGCCGGGCCGGACCTGGTCCGCAGGGGGGTGAGCAGGTCCGAGCCGAGCGTGCCGTTGCGGGACTGGTAGCGCAGCAGCACGGTGTGCGAGGCGTCGTACGTCCCGGTCATCGTCACCCGGCGCCACGCCTCGGAGGAGGGCACCGACCTGCCGAGCTTCATCAGGCTGGTGGCGGGCACCGGGGGGGCATCCAGGTTGTGGCTGGTCACTGCGTTCTGAGCCTTGGTCTCGGCCAACCGGTGGAACTGCCAGACCCCCAGCCGGTAGCAGAGCAGCGCCAGCGCCACCACACCCAGCGCGAACAGGATCCAACGCCGGGACAACAGGAACCTCACCTTGTCGAGGCTAGCCTCACCACACAGCCCCTAGACTGGCCGGGTGAGCTCCGAAGCACTCGTGGACACATACGGTCGGACCGCCGCGGACCTGCGGGTCTCGTTGACCGACCGGTGCAACCTGCGCTGCTCCTACTGCATGCCCGCCGAGGGGCTGGACTGGCTGCCGACCGAGGACGTGCTCACCGACGACGAGGTGGTGCGGCTGATCGGGATAGCGGTCGACCGGCTCGGGGTCCGGGAGGTGCGGTTCACCGGCGGTGAGCCGTTGGTACGTCGCGGCCTGGTGGACATCGTGCGCCGTACCCATGCGCTGGCCCCGGCGCCGGAGACCTCGCTCACCACCAACGGTCTGGGTCTGGAGCGGACCGCCGTCGCGCTGGCAGAGGCGGGCCTGGACCGGGTCAACGTCAGCCTGGACACGATCCGCGCGGACACCTTCGCGGCCATCACCAGGAGGGACCGGCTCGGGGACGTCGTCACCGGGTTGCGCGCCGCCGCGGACGCCGGTCTCGGACCGGTGAAGGTGAACGCCGTGCTGCTGCGCGGCCTCAACGACGACCAGGCTCCCGAGCTGCTGCGCTGGTGCCTCGAGCAGGACTACCAGCTGCGGTTCATCGAGCAGATGCCACTGGACGCGCAGCACGGCTGGCGCCGCGACACGATGATCACCGCGGACGAGATCCTCGCCGCCCTCGAGGAGCACTTCGTCCTGACCCCGGCCGAGGAGCCGCGCGGGAGCGCCCCGGCCGAGCTTTTCACCGTGGACGGGGGACCGGGCACCGTGGGCGTGATCGCCTCGGTGACCAGGCCTTTCTGCGGCGACTGCGACCGCGTGCGGCTGACCGCCGACGGTCAGGTGCGCAACTGCCTGTTCGCCCGGGAGGAGTCCGACCTGCGCAGCGCGATGCGCAAGGGTGCCGATGACGAGGAGCTCGCCGAGCGGTGGCGGGCCGCGATGCTCACCAAGCGACCCGGCCACGGCATCGACGACGTGTCGTTCCTGCAGCCGTCGCGACCGATGTCGGCGATCGGCGGCTGAGTCAGCCCTCGGTGGTCGGCACGGGCTCGACCTCGCGCAGGAACCCACGGACGCCCAGGAACTCCGCGAGCGACTCCCGGTGGTCCCCGCAGGCCAGCCAGGTCTTGCGGCGCTCCGGCGGGTGCAGCCTGGGGTTGTTCCACTGCAGGGCCCACACCGCCGGCGCCTGGCAGCCCTTGGCAGAGCAGGTCGGGGGCAGGACGCCGGGCTGCGACGTCACTGCTCAGGCGGCCGCGCGGGCCGCTCCTCGATCGCCCGCCGGGAGAGGTCGGGGGAGGTGGGGCCACCGGTCTCCGGGGCCGCACCGACGTTGGCCATCACCACCGCGACGTAAGGCAGCACGAGCGCTCCCGCCAGGAAGATCCACATGAACCAGTGTCCGATGGTCACCACGGTGAGCACGAAGCAGACGGTTCGGATGGTCATCGAGATGACGTACCGCTTCTCCCGGTGCCGCAGGTCGGCACTGTGAGAACGGCTGGCGCTCGTGATCCGGACCGGGTCGGGATCTCTTCGGGCCATGGCTCAACCGTACGCCGAGTGGGGGATGGCCCCAACGGCGGTGACTAGCATCGTGGCAGTGCCGCGTCGTCGCGGCGGGCAGTCGACACCACCAGTGCAGGAGGATCGCATGTCGGACCGGACCTACCGCGTGACCGAGATCGTCGGGACCTCTCCGGAGGGCGTCGACCAGGCCATCCGCAACGGCATCGGCAGAGCCGCCCGCACGCTGCGGCACCTCGACTGGTTCGAGGTGCTGCAAGTGCGGGGGCAGGTGAAGGACGGCGAGGTCGAGCACTTCCAGGTGAGTTTGAAGATCGGGTTCCGGCTCGAGGACGACTGACCCGGTCCCGTGGGGCGCCGATTACGGCGTACCAGCCGGTAGCCGCTAGCGTCGAGGCTCGTGAGCAGATCAGTACTCGTCACCGGAGGCAACCGGGGCATCGGGCGGGCGATAGCCGAGGCGTTCGCGAAGAACGGCGACCAGGTCGCGATCACCTACCGCAGCGGTGAGCCGCCGGAGGGATACCTGGCGGTCCGCTGCGACGTGACCGACCCGGACTCGGTCGAGTCCGCGTTCGCCGAGGTGGAGGCGGCCCACGGGCCGGTGGAGGTCCTGGTCGCCAACGCCGGCATCACCCGGGACGGGCTGATGCTGCGGATGAGCGAGGAAGACTGGTCCGCGGTCCTCGAGACGAACCTCACCGGCGCGTTCCGGGTCGCCAAGCGTGCCACCAGGCAGATGCTGAGGATGCGCCGGGGCCGGATCGTGTTCATCTCCTCGGTGGTCGGCCTGCTCGGCTCCGCCGGCCAGGTGAACTACGCAGCCAGCAAGGCCGGCCTGGTGGGCATGGCCCGCTCCCTCGCCCGCGAGCTCGGCAGCCGTTCCATCACCGCGAACGTGGTCGCCCCGGGTTTCGTCGAGACCGAGATGACCGCGGTCCTTCCCGAGGAGAAGAAGGCCGAGTACCGCGCCCAGATCCCGATGCAGCGCTACGCCGACGTCGCGGAGGTGGCCGGCGTGGTGCGCTGGCTGGCCTCCGACGAGGCCGGCTACATCACCGGTGCGGTGATCCCGGTCGACGGTGGCCTCGGGATGGGACACTGAGCAGCGACGCGCGCCCGACGGACAGGAGTACGACGCAGATGGGGATTCTGGACGGCAAACGCATTCTCGTGGCCGGGGTGACCCTGGACACCTCGATCGGTTTCGCGACCGCGAAGGTGGCCCAGGAGCAGGGGGCCACCGTGTTGATCTCGAACTTCGGCCGAGCGCTTCGCATCACCCAGCGGATCGCGAAGCGGCTGCCCAGCGAACCGCCCGTGCTGGAGCTCGACGTCACCGACCCCGAGCACCTCGCGGGGCTCGCCAACCAGGTCCGCGCTCACGTCGACGGGCTCGACGGGGTGGTGCACTCCATCGCCTACGGCAACCCCGAGACCCTCCTGGGCGGGAAGTTCCTCGAGGGCCCCTGGGAGGACGTCGCGCAGGCGGTGCAGGTCTCGGCGTACTCGCTGAAGTCGCTGACGGCGGCGTGCCTGCCGCTGATGGGCCCGGGGGCCGGTGTCGTCGGCATGACGTTCGACGCATCGGTGGCCTGGCCGGGCTACGACTGGATGGGGTTCGCCAAGGGCGCCCTGGAGTCCTGCAACCGCTACCTGGCCCGCGACCTCGGACCGCGGGGCATCCGCTGCAACCTGGTCAGCGCCGGAGCCCTGCGCACACTTGCGGCCAAGGCCATCCCCGGCTTCGACCTGTTCGAGGAGGAGTGGGGCAAGCGCGCCCCGCTCGGCTGGGACCTCACCGACCTCGAGCCCACCGCCCGGACCGTCGTCGCGCTGCTCAGCGACTTCTTCCCGAAGACGACCGGGGAGATCGTGCACGTCGACGGCGGCTACCACGCGATGGGAGCCTGATCGCAGCCCTCGGTGGGCGGCATGGCATCGTAGGCGCGTGACCAGCCGCCGTCTGATCATGATGCGGCACGCCAAGGCGGAGCCGTTCGCGAACTCCGACCGGGACCGAGAGCTCACCGCCCGCGGGCGCAAGGACGCCTTCGAGGCTGGTACCTACCTCGCCCGGGAGTCGATGGTGCCCGACCACGCCGTGCTGTCCCCGGCTGCGCGCACCCGGTCGACGTGGGAGGCGGTCGCCGAAGGCTCCGGGTCGACCGCCTCCACCCACGTGGAGGAGTCGGTGTTCACCGGCAGCAGCCCCGACGTCGTGATGGAGGTCCTGCACGCGCTCCCCGAGGATGCCGAGCAGGTGATCTTCGTCGGCCACAACCCGGCGGTCGCCCAGGTCGTCCACCTTCTCGACGACGGTGACGCCGACCCGGCGGCGGTGCACGGCCTGCTGTCCGGCTATCCGGTGGCGGCACTGACCGTCCTGGAGGTCCACGGGCCGTGGTCCGCGCTCGGACCGGGCAGCGGGCACATCGTGGCGTTCCACGTGGGCGGGTCCTGATTCCGCACAGGTCGCCTCACAGGTCGCCTCACAGGTCGCCTCACAGGTCGTCTCACAGGTCGCCTCACAGGGGCGGCGTCGGCGTGACGACACCGGCCTGCGCGTCGGCGGCCTCCACCTCCTCCCGGCTGATGCCGAGCAGGTAGAGCACCGCGTCCAGGTAGGGCACGTTCACCGAGGTGTCCGCGGCCTGCTGCACCACCGGCTTGGCGTTGAACGCGACGCTCAGCCCGGCGGCGCCCAGCATGTCGAGGTCGTTCGCGCCGTCCCCGATCGCGATCGTGGCCTCGCGGGACACCCCGGCCTCCTCGGCGAACCGGTGCAGCGCCTCCGCCTTGCCCGCACGGTCCACCACCGGACCGACCAGCCGACCGGTCAGCCGCCCGTCGTGGACCTCCAGCTCGTTGGCTGCGGAGTAGTCGATGCCGAGGTCGGCGGCGATCCGGTCGGTGATCCGGGTGAAGCCGCCGGACACGATCGCGAACCGGTAGCCCAGACGCCGCAGGGTGCGGACCAGGGTGCGCGCACCGGGCGCCAGCTCGAGCCGGTCGTAGACCGCGTCGGCGCGCGACACCTCGAGCCCGTCGAGCAACGCCACCCGCTGCCGCAGCGACTGCTCGAAGTCCAGCTCGCCCCGCATCGCGGCCCCGGTGACCCGGCTCACCTCCGGCAGGCAGCCGGCCTCTTCGGCGAGCATCTCGATCACCTCGCCCTGCACGAGAGTGGAGTCGACGTCCATCACCACCAGCCGCATGCCGTGCCGCAGCAGACCGGCCTGTTGCACCGCGACGTCCACGTGCTGCCGCGCCGCCTCCTCGGCGAGCACCAGCCGCAGCCGGTCCGGCCGGGCTCCGGACACGTCCAGGTCGATGGCGGTGACCGGGTAGCGTGCCATCCGCTCGATCCGGTCGATGTTCGCGCCGACGTCTGCGATCCTGCCGGCGATCGCGGCCACCGCGGAGGCGGTCAGCGGGGTGCCGAGCACCGTCACGTAGGAGCGCCCGGCCTGCCGGGTGCGGTTGTCGCCGGTGCCGCGCTCCACCTCCACGTGCATGCCCAGCTCGGCAGCTACCGCGCCGAGGTCGTCGCGCAGCTGCTTCCACGCCCGCGGCGCCCTCACGAGCACGCCCAGGACCAGCTGCCGGCGCAGCAGCATCTGCTCGATGTCGAGCACCTCGACGCCGAACCCGGCCAGCGTCTCGAACAGTGCGCAGGTCACACCGGGGCGGTCGGTGCCGGTGACGGTGATGAGCAGCGTCTCCGGGGACCCGCCCTCGAGGCTCGTGTCGTTCATGATCGCCCCGAGGCTATCCCTCCCAGGGGAAGGCGCAGGCCGCCACCAGCGCCCGTCTCGCTGCGTGGTCGAGCGGAGTGAGCGCCGCCCGACGCTGCTCGGACTCCGCCGCCGTGATTGCGGCGCCGTCGTCCTCCAGCGCGAGGGCCACGATGGTCCGGCACCGGGTGGCCAGCGCCGCCAGCGTGGTGGAGCGGCTCGACATCGACCGGGGGACGGGCAGGTCGGTCTGCCGGCGCAGCGCCATCAGCTCGTCGGCCACCTCCGGGCGCCAGCGGGCCACGTCCAGGTCCGCCAACCGGTCGGTGGTCTGCAGCAGCGCCTGCCGCAACGCTCCGTTGGCCTCCGACGGGTCCGGCACCTGCTGGTGCGCGGAGGCCGGATGACCGACCCACACCACTCCTGCTCCCGCGCGCACCGGCACCAGGCCGAGGTCGGCGGTGCCGGTGAGCACCACGCCCTCGCCGGCTTCGAGCACCGCGGTGTTGAAGGCGGCCGGACCGCCCAGCCCCAGCGGGTCGCCAGGCACCGGCAACGCGAGGCGGGCACCCACAGCGCCGAGAGCACGCAGCCTCCCCAGCGCGAGGATCAGCGGCGCCGGCTCGCTGTCACCGGGCAACCCGGTCACGTGGTGCGCCGCGTCCTGCCCGACGACCGCGTCACGAGCCTCGTCCAGACTCGCCCGGCCGTCGCACCAGGCCGAGAACCACAGCGAGAAGCGAGCAGCCAGGGGGAGGGAGGCGGGCGTGCTCACCCGACCGAGCCTACGTGCGGGTGCGACCGGGAAGGAGCCGGTGCCGTAGGTTTACCCGAGACACCTGCCGTCGGGCCCGTCCGCACACGCAACGAGGGAGCAATGGACGCCGTTCTGGAACTCGCCGACGTCTCGATCCGCCGGGGCCGGGCCACGCTGCTCGAGGGCGTCGACTGGACCGTCGAGGAGGACGAGCGGTGGGTCGTGCTGGGTCCCAACGGGGCGGGCAAGACCACCTTGCTGCAGGTCGCCTCCGCCCAGATCCACCCCACCGCGGGCGTGGCCGGCATCCTCGGCGAGGTGCTCGGCACGGTGGACGTGTTCGAGCTGCGGCCACGGATCGGGCTGACCAGCGCCGCCATCGCCGAGCGCATCCCGCGCCAGGAGCGGGTCCACGACGTGGTGGTGTCCGCGTCGTACGGCGTGATCGGCCGGTGGCGCGAACGGTACGACACCCTGGACCATGAGCGCGCTGCACGGCTGCTCACCGAGGTGGGTGCCGCGCACCTCGCCGACCGGACATTCGGTACCCTGAGCGAGGGTGAACGCAAGCGGGTGCAGATCGCTCGCGCGCTGATGACCGATCCCGAGCTGCTGCTCCTCGACGAACCTGCTGCCGGGCTGGACCTCGGCGGCCGTGAGGACCTGGTCTCGACGCTGTCGGTGCTGGCGATGGACGAGGCGTCCCCGGCGACGGTGCTGGTCTCCCACCACGTCGAGGAGATCCCTCCGGGCTTCACGCACGCGCTGCTGCTCCGGGGAGGCGGGGTGGTGGCGGCCGGGCCGCTCGAGCAGGTGCTCACCGAGGACATCGTCTCCGCGACCTTCGGCATGCCGCTGCAGCTGTGGCACGAGGACGGCCGCTGGGCGGCACGCCGCCGCGCTCGCCACCGGGTCCGCTGACGGTCTGGTGAAAGGTCCCTGAATCCGAGCGTCCAGCGGACTAGGGTGGCGACATGGACGCGTTCAGCGGCCACCTCTGGGAGCTCTGGCTCGCCCTGGCCATCCTGCTCGGCGTGCTCGAGCTGTTCAGCCTGAGCCTGATCCTGCTCATGCTGGCCGCCGGGGCTGTCGTGGGCATGGCCCTGGCCCTGGTGAACCTGCCGCTGGGCGTGCAGGTGGTGGGCGCTGTGATCACCTCCGTCGGCATGCTGGCCCTGGTGCGCCCGAACATGGTGCGAAGGCTGCACTCGGGCCCGGAGCTGCGGCTGGGGCACCAGGCGCTGGTCGGCAGGCAGGCCCTGGTGGTCAGCGAGGTCTCCTCGCAGGGCGGCCAGATCCGGATCGGGGGAGAGCTGTGGACCGCCCGACCGTACGACGAGACGGAAGTGATCGAACCCGGCGCGACCGTCGACGTGTTCGAGATCCAAGGCGCCACTGCACTGGTCCACAAGGTGCCGACCCTCGACGTCTGACGCCGGGGCCGAGGAAGAGAGAAGAGGGACACCATGGGGACTGCCGCAGCGGTGGTCATCGGACTGCTGGTGCTGTTCGCCATCGTCGTGCTGTGGCGGACGGTGCGCATCGTGCCGCAGGCACGCGCCGGCATCGTCGAGCGGTTCGGCAAGTACAAGAGCACGCTCCCGGCGGGGCTCAACATCGTCGTGCCGTTCGTGGACCGGGTGCGTTACATGATCGACCTGCGCGAGCAGGTCGTCTCGTTCCCGCCGCAGCCGGTGATCACCGAGGACAACCTGGTGGTGTCCATCGACACGGTGATCTACTTCCAGGTCACCGACCCGGTATCGGCGACCTACGAGATCGCCAACTACATCCAGGCCGTCGAGCAGCTCACCATGACCACGTTGCGCAACATCGTCGGTGGCATGGACCTCGAGCAGACACTCACCAGCCGCGACGAGATCAACAGTCGGCTGCGCGGGGTGCTCGACGAGGCGACCGGGCGGTGGGGCATCCGGGTGAACCGGGTGGAGCTCAAGGGCATCGACCCGCCGCCGTCGATCAAGGACTCCATGGAGAAGCAGATGCGCGCCGACCGCGACAAGCGCGCCGCGATCCTCACTGCGGAGGGCCAGCGGCAGTCCGCGATCCTCACCGCGGAGGGCAACAAGCAGGCCTCGATCCTGTCCGCTGAGGGCGACCGGGAGTCGCGGATCCTGCGCGCCCAGGCCGAGCGGGAGGCCCAGATCCTCAAGGCGCAGGGCGAGGGCCAGGCGATCCAGACCGTGTTCCAGGCGATCCACGACGGCCAGCCGGACCAGTCGCTGCTGGCCTACCAGTACCTGCAGATGATGCCCAAGATCGCCGAGGGCGACGCGAACAAGGTGTGGATCGTGCCCAGCGAGATCGGCAAGGCACTCGAGGGGCTGGGCTCGACCATGAACAGCCTGCAGGGCATCCCCGAGAAGACGGAGGGGCCGCTGAACCGGGTGGACCTGGGCAAGCCGCTCCCGGAGGAGCCGGCGCTGGACGACTCCACGCTCAAGAGCACCCACGAGGAGGTGCAAGCCGCGATCGCGGCCGCCGAGGAGTCCCAGGCCGGTGTCCACGGGAGCAGGCCGGGCGCCGGCGACGACCCGGGCCGGTCGAGCGACGGGAGCGGTGAGGCGCCGGACGCGTGAGCGTGTGGCAGATGGCCGCGGTGCTCCTCGCCGGGGTCGCCGCAGGCACGATCAACACCGTGGTGGGGTCGGGGACGCTGATCACGTTCCCGACCCTCCTGGCGATGGGCGTCCCGCCGGTGACCGCCAACGTGTCGAACACCGTCGGCCTGGTTCCCGGCTCCATCTCCGGCGCGGTCGGGTACCGGCGGCAGCTCGACGGGCAACGGCACCGGCTGGTCCGGCTCGGCACGGCCTCCTTGCTCGGCGGCCTGCTCGGCGGCGTGCTGCTCCTGAAGCTGCCGGCGGCGGTGTTCAGCGCGGTGGTGCCCGTGCTCATCGCGCTCGGCTGCGTGCTGGTCATCTTCCAGCCGATGATCTCGCGGCGGGTCTCCGCACGGGCGGCCCGGCGTGGTGGGCTCTCCGAGCACGGCGGGACCTGGGTGTGGGGCCTGGTGTTCCTGACGGGGGTCTACGGCGGCTACTTCGGCGCGGCGCAGGGCGTCCTGCTGATGGCCGTGCTGGGGATCGGTCTCGAGGAGACCATGCAACGCAACAACGCGACCAAGAACGTGCTCGCCGCGATCGTGAACGGGGTGGCGGCCGTGCTGTTCCTGTTCGTCGCGCATGTGGACTGGCGGGCCGCTGTTCTGATCGCGGTCGGAGCCACCATCGGCGGTCAGGTCGGCGCCCGGATCGGTCGACGGCTGCCGCCGCTCGTGCTGCGCATCGTGATCGTGGCGGTCGGGGTGCTCGCGCTCGTGAAGCTCCTCGTCTCCCCGTGACCGGATCGCTCCTGGTCGCCGGCACCACCTCCGACGCGGGCAAGACCGTGCTCACCACCGGGCTGTGCCGCTGGCTGCGCCGGCGCGGGGTCCGCGTGGCGCCGTTCAAGGCGCAGAACATGTCCAACAACTCCATGGTGACCGCCGACGGCGCCGAGATCGGGCGGGCGCAGTGGATCCAGGCGCTGGCGGCCGGCGCGGAGCCGGAGTCGGCGATGAACCCCGTGCTGCTCAAGCCCGGGTCGGACCTGCGCAGCCACGTGGTGGTCAACGGTCGTCCGGGCGGTGAGCTGGACGCCGTCGCGTTCGGCTCCGCGCGACCGCGGCTCGCCGAGGCGGCGTACTCGGCCTACGACGACCTGCGCGGCAGGTACGACGTCGTGGTCTGCGAAGGCGCGGGCAGCCCCACGGAGATCAACCTGCGCGCCCACGACTTCGTGAACATGGGGCTGGCCCAGCATGGCCGGATCCCGACCATCGTGGTCGGCGACATCGACCGGGGCGGGGTGTTCGCCGCGATGTACGGCACCTTGAAGCTGATGCCGGCAGATGACCAGGAGCTCGTCGCCGGGTTCGTGGTGAACAAGTTCCGCGGTGACCGGTCGCTGCTCGAGCCGGGGATCGCGATGATCGAGGCGGCCTGCGACCGCCCGGTTCTCGGCGTCGTGCCGTGGCTGCCCCGGCTGTTCCTGGACTCCGAGGACGCCCTCGACGTGGCCGCGCGTCGGGCAGGTGTCCCGGAGGAGGGCCCGGTGCTCCGGGTGGCCGTGCTGCGGTTCCCCCGGGTCTCCAACTTCACCGACCTCGACGCGCTGGCCGTGGAGCCGAACGTGGAGGTGACCTTCACCGACCGGCCGGCCGACGTGCTGGCGGCCGACCTGGCGGTGCTGCCCGGGTCCCGGGCCACCCTGGCCGACCTGCGCTGGCTGCATCAGCACGGCCTCGGCGAGGCACTCGCACGACGCCATGACGCCGGGCGCCCGGTCCTCGGCATCTGCGCCGGCTTCCAGATGCTGGGCACTCGGATCGACGATCCGGACGCGGTGGAGGAGCCAGTACCCGCGTCGGCGCCCGGTCTCGGGCTGCTGCCGGTCAGCACCCGGTTCGGCGCCGCCAAGGTGCTGGCCCGCCCCGCCGGCACCGCCCGGGGCGAGCCTGTCACCGGCTACGAGATCCACCACGGCGGCGTCGACGCGCATGGCGGGGAGCCGTTTCCCGGCGGCTGCGGCCTCGGCACCACCTGGGGCACGCGGTGGCACGGGCTGCTGGAGTGCAACGGGTTCCGGCGAGCGCTGCTGGCCGAGGTGGCGGACGCGGCGGGCCGGCGCGGCTGGAAGGCTTGCCAGGACACGGACTTCGCCGCCGCCCGAGAGGGGCGCCTGGAGGTGCTCGCCGACGCCGTGGAGGAGCACCTGGACACCTCCACCCTGGAGCGGCTGCTCGGTCTATGACACGAAGGCGTCGAGCCAGCGGCCGATCTCCTCGAACGCCCGGGTCCGGACCGGCAGCCTCGAGAGCGTGACGTCGTGCAGTGCCCCTGGCACGCGCACCGTGGTGACGTGGACCCCCAGCTTGTGCGCCCACTTCCGGATCTGCTCGACGTCGAGGACGATGTCGTGGCTGTCGACGCTCTCGTCCCAGGTCCGCGGGAATGCGCTGCCCCCGGACGTGAGCACGAGGATCGGGGCGGTCAGGTCCAGTCCCTTGTGCACCCGCGCGTGCCCTCGTCGTACCGCCCGCAGCCACCCGGCGTACACGGGCCAGCTCTCCAGCGGCTTCCAGGCCAGGTCGAACTCCCACTCGCCGCGGTGGTCACGGTGCAGGCTCTGCCCGTACAGTCCGGACACCTCTCGCGGAATGGTCAGGTACGGACGGCGGGCGCCGATCCGGTCGACCGCGATGCCGGCGGCGACACGGAGCCAGAAGCTGCCGTGCAGGTCCAGCCACGGCGAGTTCAGCACCATGCCTGAGACGGGCACCCCGCGGTCGCGCACCCACAGCGGCGTGACCAGCCCGCCGGTCGAGTGCGCCGAGACCACGACGTGCTGATGGCCGTCCCGGTCGCGGATCCGCCGAAGCGCCTCGTCCAGCTCGGCGTAGTACTCGCACAGGTCGAGCACGAAGTTGGGCGTCTGGTGAGGTCGCAGCGAGCGACCGTGCTTGCGTAGGTCCAGGGCGTAGAAGGCGTAACCGCGACTCACCCAGAAGTCCGCGGCCGCGGTCTGGAAGAAGTAGTCGGCGAAGCCGTGCACGTGCAGCACGGCCCTGCCGGTCGCGGCGCCCGTCGGCCCGGCGGGCCGGCTGACGAGCGTGGCCGCCACCGCGCCCTCGTCGTCGTCGGGAAGTCCGATGGCCTCGGCGCGGTAGGGCTCACCCAGGATGTCCCTGGAGGTCTCGGCCGGGCTGTCGGAGGGCATGCCGTGATTGTGCCCGACCGCGGCCGATCTGTGCCGTTTGCCCCGGACGGATAGCCTTGCTCGGATGGACGCGGTCAGGAAGCACGACATCACGGTCGCCGGCAGGCCGGACGGCCGGCCGATGGTGTTCGCGCACGGCTTCGGCTGCGACCAGCGCATGTGGCGGTTGGTGGCACCGCACTTCACCGATGACCACCAGGTGGTCCTCTTCGACCACGTTGGTGCGGGCGGCTCCGACCCGGCGGCTTACGACCCCGACCGCTACTCCTCCCTTTCCGGGTACGCCGACGACGTGCTGCGGATCTGCGAGGAGCTGGGGCTTCGCGACGTGGTGTTCGTCGGCCACTCGGTGTCGGCGATGATCGGGGTGCTGGCCGAGAGGCAGGTTCCCGAGCTGTTCGGGAAGCTGGTGCTCATCGGTCCCTCCCCGCGCTACGTCGACGACGGGG
This sequence comes from uncultured Actinomycetota bacterium, assembly GCA_963839365.1. Classification (GTDB taxonomy): domain Bacteria; phylum Actinomycetota; class Actinomycetes; order Propionibacteriales; family Nocardioidaceae; genus DASSKA01. The sequence goes on along the minus strand of CAWIUT010000005.1, from coordinate 145,757 downwards.
ACTACCGCGGAGCGTTCTCCGAGGCGGACGTCGCCGAGCTGCTCGAGTGTCTCGACAGCAACTACCTGGGCTGGTCGCAGGCGATGGCCCCGGTGATCATGGACAACGCCGACAGGCCGTGGCTGGGGAAGGAGCTGACCAGCAGCTTCTGCCGCACCGACCCGGAGGTCGCCCGCCGGTTCGCACGGGTCACCTTCCTCTCCGACAACCGGGCCGACCTGCCTGGGGTCACGACGCCGACCTTGGTCGTGCAGACCCGCCAGGACGCGATCGCACCGCCGTTCGTGGGGGAGTACGTCCGCGACCACATCCCCGGGGCCCGCTACGCGCTCCTCGACGCGGTAGGTCACTGCCCGCACCTCAGCGCCCCCGACCTCACCCGGGACGCCCTCGACCGTTTCGTGAGACGGTGACCACCACACCAGGAGCAGCGCGCGAGGCGTTCTACTCCGCCCTGCTCGGTGACGACCCGCAGACGCTGTACGAGAAGGCGCCGTGCGGTTACGTGTCCACCACCCCGGACGGCACGATCTTGAAAGTCAACGAGACCTTCGAGATGTGGACCGGCTGGCAGCGCGCGGACCTGGTGGGCCACCGCACGTTCGCCGAGCTGCTCAGCGCCGGGGGCCGGATCTACCACGAGACTCACCTCGCGCCGATGCTGCGTGTGCACGGCAGCGTCCGCGAGATCGCGCTCGACCTGACCACCGAGGCCGGGCAGCGCTTGCCGGTGCTGCTCAACGCCGAGCAGGAGTGCACCCCGGACGGGGTACCGGTGGTGGTGCGGATCGCACTCTTCGACGCCACCGAGCGGCGGGAGTACGAACGCGAGCTGCTGCGCGCCAAGCGCCGGGCCGAGGAGTCCGAGGCGCGGGCGCTGGCCCTGGCCCGCACGCTGCAGCGGACGCTCGTGCCCCCGACCGTGCCGGACGTGCCAGGTCTGGAGGTCGCCGGAGCGTACCGTCCGGCGGGGGACGGCAAGGAGGTCGGTGGGGACTTCTACGACGTCTTCCAGACCGGGCCCGAGGACTGGGTGGTCGCGCTCGGCGACGTGTGCGGCAAGGGGGTGGAGGCCGCTGTCGTCACCGCCCTGGTCCGGCACTCTGTGCGCGCGCTCACCGTCCGGGTGCAGGACCCCGCAGAGGTGCTCGGTGAGCTCAACGAGGTGCTGCTGCACCACGAGAGCGACCGGTTCTGCACGATCGCGGTGCTGCGGCTGCACCGTGACTCGCAGGGCTGGCAGGCCTGGCTCGCCTCGGGCGGGCACGCACCCCCGCTGCTGCGCGGCCCGAACGGCTGCACCACCCCTGTCCGCGCGCGGGGCATGCTCGTCGGGGTGGTGGACCAGCCGGATTTCGAGTCCGTCCGAGTGCCGCTAGCACCGGGAGAGAGCCTGGTCCTCTACACCGACGGGGTCACCGAGGCCCGGCAGTCGGCCGCGTTCTACGGCGAGGACCGGTTGCGTTCGCTCGTGGAGCGGCATCATGGCCCCGCCGGTGAGCTGGCCGCTGCCGTGGTCGACGACGCGCTGAGCTTCCAGGACCAGTGGCCCCGTGACGACATCGCGGTCGTCTCGGTGCGGGTGCCCGGGTAGGCGAAGGTTAGGTTGGAGCCGTCCTTGCCGCCGACCGAGGGAGCCGACGTGGCCCAGACCGACCCGGCCCGGCCAGAGGGCCAGCTCCCGTGCGCCGAGCAGAACTGCCTGCTCGCCAGCGCGCTGCTCGTGGACGGGCGAGGCTGGCTGCTGCTCCAGGAGCGCGACGAGCACGCTCCGGTCGCTCCGAACCAGTGGGGACTGGTCGGTGGCCACGTAGAGCCGGGCGAGGGCTGGGAGCAGGCGCTGCTCCGCGAGCTCGCGGAGGAGACCGGCCTGAGGGAGGTCGACGGGCTGGCCCTCTGGTTCGACGAGATGATCCAGCACAGCCCGAAGGTGTCCAGCCATCTGGCCGACCACTGGAAGATCTGGGCGGCCGCGGTGGACCTCACCGACGAGGACATCACCGTGGGCGAAGGACGGCAGATCGTGTTCGTCGACCCGGCACGGGTGCGGGCGGGCGCCCTGGACCTTGCTCCCGGCGCCCGCCACGTGCTCCCGCGCTTCCTGGAATCCTCCACCTACGCGCGGCTGCGCGCGGCTGGGTAGGCCGTCTCAGTGCCGGTAGGTGCCGTGGATCACCGCGCGCGCCAGGGTCTTGAACGCGAGGTTGAACGACACCACTGCCGGAGAGGCGTCGGGGTCCACCCCCAGGCTCTCCTCACTGACCGCGTGCACCGCCAGGAAGTACCGATGCACCTGGTCGCCCTCCGGCGGCGCGGCTCCCATGAAGCCCTTCTCGCCGCCGTCGTTGCGGACGTGGAACGCGTTCCCCGGCAGGTCCTTCGCCGCTGCGCCCGTGTCGAGCGAGGTGACGTCGGCCGGCAGGTCGACGAGCACCCAGTGCCAGAAGCCCGACGGTGTTGGGGCGTCCGGGTCGAACAAGGTGACCACGAAGCTCTTGGTCTCCTCGGGGTAGTCCGACCAGCTCACCTGCGGTGAGGTGTTGCCCTGCGCCGCCACCTGGTCGGACTTCAGCGGCTGACCGTCCGCGATGTCCTCGCTGGTCACCGTGAACGACGGCACGGGCGGCAGCAGGTCGTACGGGTTCGGGCTGACGGGACGCTCCAGGCTCATCGATCCTCCGTGTGGTTAGCGCGTGGAACTGCAGGTCGTTTTCGACCCTAGTCCGCAGGATGGTCGTCTGCCAGGCACGCGGCACGGGCGGGGAGAATGGGCCGATGCCTGCTTCGGATCCACCGCCGTACCTGTCCGGTCTGCGTCTGGCCGGGCGGCGTGTCGTCGTGGTCGGCGGCGGGCATGTGGCGCAACGCCGGGTCCCCGGTCTGCTCGCTGCCGGTGCCGAGGTGCTGCTGGTCTCTCCCCAGGTCACCCCGGCCCTGGAGGGGTTGCACCGGTCCGGCGAGATCTGCTGGCACGCCCGAGGATTCGTCCCCGCGGACCTCGACCAAGCCTGGTACGCGTTGGCGGCGACGGACCACCGTGGCGTCAACGAGGAGGTGAGCGCCGCGGCGCAGGATCGGCGCATCTTCTGCGTGCGCAGCGACGACGCCGCGGCCGCCAGCGCGTGGACCCCGGCCGTGGGCCGGCACGCGGGCGTCACCGTGGGGGTGCTCGGCAACCGTGACCCGCGCCGGTCCGCGGGTGTGCGGGACGCGGTCGTGGCCGGGCTGCGCGACGGAGCGATCGCGGCGCCGCGGCACCGTGACGCGACTCCGGGAGTGCTGCTGATCGGCGGTGGGCCCGGTGACCCGGACCTGGTGACGGTGGCGGCGCGGCGCGCGCTCGCCGAGGCCGACGTGGTGGTGGCCGACCGGCTGGCACCCCGCGAGCTTCTCGGGGAGCTGGCCGAGGACGTGGAGCTCGTCGACGTGGCGAAGCTGCCGCGTGGCCGGGCCGCCGCCCAGGAGGAGATCAACCGGCTGATCGTGGACCGGGCGCGAGCCGGCAAGCGGGTGGTACGGCTCAAGGGCGGCGACCCGTTCGTGTTCGGGCGCGGCTACGAGGAGGCGATCGCGTGCGCGGAGGCCGGCGTGCCGTGCGGCGTGGTGCCCGGGCTGAGCAGCGCGCTCGCTGTGCCGGCGGTCGCCGGTATCCCCGTCACCCACCGGGGCATCGCGCACGACGTGACCGTGGTCTCCGGGCACGTGCCCCCCGAGCACGAGTCCTCCCTGGTCGACTGGGACGCCGTGGCGGCGGCGCGGGGGACCGTCGTGCTGCTGATGGCCGTTCAGAACCTCGACGCGATCACCGACCGACTTGTGCACGCCGGACGCAAGCGCGAGACCCCGGTCGCGGTGGTGGCCGAGGGGACCATGCCGGGGGAGCGCACCATGCTGTCCACGCTCGGGGACGTTGCGCGCGAGGTGGTCCGGCAGGGCATCCGACCACCCGCCATCGTGGTGATCGGCGACGTGGTGGCGGTCGCGCACCCGGAAAGGTTCCCGTGGCCCGGCTGATCGAGGTTGCCGACCCCGACGACCCCCGGCTCGCCGACTATCGCGAGCTGCGGGAGGTGCAGCTGCGCAAGAACCTCGAGGCCGAGCACGGGCTGTTCATCGCGGAGGGCGAGAAGGTGGTCCGCCGAGCGGTCGAAGGGGGCTTCACGCCGCGCTCGTTCCTCATGGCCCCACGCTGGCTGGAGGGGCTGTCCGACGTACTGGCGAGATCCGAGGCTCCGTGCTTCGTGGTCTCCGAACGGCTCGCCGAGCAGGTCACCGGCTTCCACGTGCATCGCGGCGCGCTCGCCTCGCTGCACCGGCGACCGCTGCCGTCGGCGCCCGAGGTGCTGGCCGACGCCCGCAGCGTCGTGGTGCTCGAGGACATCGTTGACCATGCCAACGTCGGCGCGATACTGCGCAGCAGTGCGGCGCTCGGCATGGACGCGGTGCTGCTGTCACCGCGGTGCGCGGATCCGCTCTACCGGCGCGCGGTGAAGGTGGCGATGGGCGCGGTGTTCACGCTGCCCTACGCCCGCCTGGACGACTGGTACGACGCGATGCCGACGCTGGCGCGAGTGGGGTTCAGCACCGTCGCGCTCACGATCGCTCCGGACGCCGTTCCCCTCGACAAGGCGCTGAGCGGTCTCGACCGGGTGGCGTTGGTGCTCGGTGGCGAGGGGCACGGCCTGTCACACCGTTGGGAGTCGAGCGCCGACCGTCGGGCCGTGATCCCGATGCGCGAGGGGGTGGACAGCCTCAACGTCGCCGCGGCCGCTGCGGTGGCCTGCTATGCGCTGCGTGGCCGCTGACGCTCGGCCTCTTCACTCGGACTCGCCGCCGGTGTCCCCGTCCTCCGGGTTGTCGGGGTCGGTGATGCCGTAGTCGGTGAGGTCGGGGTGGGTGCCGAGGCGGTGGGTGCCGGTGCCCACGGCAGGCTGCCCAGCAGCGGGGTGGTCATCGCATCGACCCAGCGGGCCTGCGCCAGGCTCAGCCCGGCGGTGTGACAGGCCTGCGCCACCTGGCGGGCCGCCCACACCTGCACCGGCACGATCTGGTCCACCCCAGCTCGGCGGCCAGGTCGACCTCCGCGCCGGTGCCCGCATCGACCTGCACCAGCCGCCGGCCGGTCAGCGCCGGGCCGGGCAGCACCGCCAACCGCGCGGTCGCCGCGATCTGCTCCCACAGCCGGGGGTGCCGATGCCGCAGGTCCAACGCATCGCGCAACTGATGGTCCGCGGCCGCGACCGAACGGCCCAGCAGCGGACCCAGCTCCACGGCCGCGAACTCCCCACCAGCTCGAAGGCCCGCCGCCCCGCCCCGGCCCGCGCGTTGGCCTCCAGGGCATCAGCCAGCCCCCGACCTGCCAACACCTCACCCACCTCGAACATGTGCACGACGCTGAAGACCCCCACCGACGGTATCCGGCACAGGCAGCGGCCGAGTTCGTCGGAGCTGGCTACTCCGCAGGCAGGTCCGGGTGGGTGGCGGCGGGGGAGACCGGCCAGTCGTCCGGGTAGTCAGCGGCCAACGCCTCGGCCCGCTTGAACAGCTTCTTGCGGGTGCGCCTGTGCAGCTTGTCCCCGAACACCGTGCCCCGGCAGTGGTCGGTCTCGTGCTGCAGGCAGCGCGCCAGCAGGCCGGTGCCGGAGTGGCTGATCGGGGCGCCGTCGAGGCCGTGCCCCTCGACCCGGGCGTGGTCCGGACGATCGCAGCCGACGAAGGCACCCGGCAGGGACAGACAGCCCTCCTCGCCCCCGTCCAGTCGTCGGTTGCGGCCCACCGGCAGGTAGAGCTCGGGGTTGCACACCACGCCGCGATGAAGGACGTGGTTGGCGTCGGGACAGTCGAACACGAAGACGGCCCGGTCCACGCCGATCTGGCACGCGGCCAGCCCGACGCCCTCGGCGGCGTACATGGTGGCCACCATGTCGGCGACCAGGTTGCGCAGTGCATCGTCGAACTCGGTGACCGGTTCCAGGGTGCGATGCATCACCGGTGACCCCCAGCGCACGATCGGGCGCACCGAGCCGCCCTGCGGCAGGCCCGGGGCGGGCGGGGCTGCGTCGGGTTCGGACATGGCCGGAACTATAGACGTGACTCGTGCCACCCCGTGCAGGTGTGGCTCAGTGTGTAACCCGGAGTTACAGTAACGGCATGTCCGTCCTTGAAGACCGCAAGCGCCCCGGCGAGACCCGGGCGCGTCGGAGGAAGTACGGCGTCGCCGGGCCACGCAACCGCGACCCGATCGGTCTGGCCGTGGCTGCCCTGAACCGGCTGGCCCAGACCCCGGCCCTGGACCGGTTCGGGCTGCGCCGGCCCACCGAGCGGGTGGTGTTCGAAGCCACCAGGACCGGGTTCCGCACCCTCGGCGCCCTCAACCGTCAGTTCACCCGGCCTGGCCGGAGCTCGGGCGAGCCGGCTCGCACCCGTCCCGCCCGGGGCGGAGCCGTGTTCGACCTGACCCCCACCGAGGACGAGCAGATGCTGGTCGACCTGGTGCGCGAGTTCGCCACCGAGGTCGTCCGGCCCGCCGCCGCGACCGCGGACGACGCGGCGCAGCCGCCGCGGGAGGTGCTCGAGCAGGCCAGGGAGGTCGGTCTCGCGACCCTCGGCATCCCCGAGCAGCTCGGCGGCATCTCCGAGGAACGCTCGACCACCGCCGGCGTGCTGGTCGCGGAGGCTCTCGCCGTCGGAGACATGGGGTTGGCGGTGGCCTGCCTGGCCCCCGGCGCGGTCGCCACCGCCCTCTCCCTCTGGGGCACGCAGGAGCAGCAGGCCACCTACCTTCCGGCGTTCGCCGGCGAGGACGTCCCGGCCGCCGCACTCGCGCTCACCGAGCCCCGGCCGCTGTTCGACCCGCTCACGCCGGAGACCACGGCGGCGCGGGACGGGGACGGCTACCGGCTCACCGGCGTGAAGTCGATGGTGCCGCTCGGCGCCGACGCCGAGCTGTTCGTGGTCGGGGCCATGCTCGACGGCACCCCGAGACTGTTCCTGGTGGAGTCCGGGTCCGAAGGCGTCGAGATCGAGGCGGAGCCTGCGATGGGCCTACGGGCCGCCGGGCTCAGCAGGCTGGTGCTGTCCGACGTACGCGCCGACGCGGTGGCACCACTCGGGGACGCCGAGGCCTACCGCGAGTGCGTCCGGCTGTCCCGGCTGGGCTGGTGCGCGCTGGCCGTCGGTACGGCGCAGGCGGTGCTCGACTACGTGGTGCCCTACGTCAACGAGCGGCAGGCCTTCGGCGAGCCGGTCAGCCACCGGCAGTCGGTGGCGTTCATGGTGGCCAACATCGGCATCGAGCTGCAGGGCATGCGGCTGGTCACCTACAAGGCCGCGTCCCGCGCCGCCCGGGGTGAGCGGTTCGACCGCGAGGTCGCCCTCGCCCGCCGGCTGTGCACCGACAAGGGAATGCAGATCGGCACGGACGGCGTCCAGCTGCTCGGCGGCCACGGGTTCGTCAAGGAGCACCCCGTCGAACGGTGGTACCGCGACCTGCGCGCCATCGGCGTCATGGAAGGAGGCGTGCTGGTCTGATGCTCAGCCTGGAGACACCGAAGAAGTTCAAGCCGCTGGTCGGGCAGGCGCACCAGGTCGCGATGAACCTGCTGCGGCCCAACTCCCGCCGCTACGACTTGCGCGAGCACGAGTACCCCAAGGAGCTCGACATGCTCGCCGCCATGGTGGACGGGCTGTCTGAGTCCGGCGCGGCCAACGGCGCCGGGGCGTCCGGCGTGCGCGCGGAGGAGACCAAGCCCGCCGAGCCGGACGGCACACGCAACGGCTCCAACCTCGCCTCGGTCCTGTCCATCATGGAGATGTGCTGGGGCGACGTCGGGCTGCTGCTGTCCATGCCGCGGCAGGGGCTGGGCAACTCCGCGATCGCGGCCGTCGCGAACGACGAGCAGCGCAAGCGGTTCGAGGGTGTGTGGGCCTCGATGGCGATCACCGAGCCCGACACCGGCTCGGACTCGGCCAACATCTCCACCACGGCCCGGCTCGACGGAGACGAGTACGTCCTCGACGGCGAGAAGATCTTCGTGACCTCTGGTGACCGTAGTGACGCGGTGGTGGTGTGGGCCACGCTCGACAAGTCCAAGGGCCGGGCCGCGATCAAGTCCTTCGTGGTGCCCAAGGGGACCCCGGGCATGACCGTGGAGCGCGTAGAGCGCAAGCTCGGGATCCGCGCCTCGGACACCGCCACGATCCGGTTCGAGGGCTGCCGGGTGCCCGCGCAGAACCTGCTGGGCAGCCCGGAGATCGACGTCAAGCAGGGCTTCGCCGGCGCGATGGCCACGTTCGACAGCACCCGTCCGCTGGTGGCCGCGATGGCGGTCGGCTGCGCCCGGGCCGCGCTCGAGCTGACCCGAGAGCTGTTGGAGGAGGCTGGCGTGAGCATCGACTACGACCGCCCCGGCATCGCTCAGTCGGCGGCCGCGGCGACCTACCTCCAGATGGAGTCCGACTGGGAGGCGGCCTACCTGCTGACCCTCCAGGCGGCGTGGATGGCCGACAACCGCAAGCCGAACTCGCTCGAGGCGTCGATGGCCAAGGCGAAGGCGGGGCGGACCTGCAACGACATCACGCTGCGGTGCGTGGAGCTCGCGGGCAGCGTCGGCTACTCCGAGCACGAGCTCCTGGAGAAGTGGTCCCGCGACTCCAAGATCCTCGACATCTTCGAGGGCACCCAGCAGATCCAGCAGCTGATCGTCGCCCGCCGCCTGCTCGGGAAGACATCGGCGGAGCTGCGGTAGCCGGCCAACGTTAAGGGACCGGCCACGCTGGGCAGGATGGGGTCATGACTGTTCCCAAGCTGTGCCTGAACAACGGTGTCGAGATCCCCCAGCTCGGCTTCGGCGTCTTCAAGGTGCCCTCCGGCGAGACCAAGGAGGTCGTGCTCAAGGCGCTGGAGACCGGCTACCGGCACATCGACACCGCCACGCTCTACGGCAACGAGACCGAGGTCGGTGCGGCCGTGCGCGAGTCCGGACTCGACAGGGACGAGGTCTTCGTCACCACCAAGGTCTGGAACGAGGACCAGGGGTACGACGCGACCATGCGGGCGTTCGACGCCAGCCTGGGCCGGCTGGGCCTCGACGTGCTCGACCTGTACCTGATCCACTGGCCGGTGGCGCACCAGGACCGTTACGTCGACACCTGGCGGGCGATGGAGGAGCTCTACCGGGCCGGCCGGGTCCGGGCGATCGGCGTGTCCAACTTCCAGCCGGAGCACCTGCTCCGGCTCACCGACGAGACCGACGTGGTGCCCGTCATCAACCAGGTCGAGCTGCACCCGTACCTGCAGCAGGAGCAGGTCCGCAAGACCAACGAGTCGCTGCACGTGGCCACCGAGGCGTGGGGACCGATCGCCCGCGGTGGTGACCTTCTCGCCGACGAGGCGATCACCTCGGTCGCCGACAAGCACGGCCGCAGCCCGGCGCAGGTGGTGCTGCGCTGGCACATCGAGCTCGGCAACGTGGTGATTCCCAAGTCGGTGACCCCGTCCCGGATCGAGCAGAACTTCGACCTGTTCGGGTTCAGCCTCGACGAGCAGGACATGGCCGCGATCGGCGGGCTCGACCGCGGCGAGCGGACGGGCCCGGACCCCGACGAGCTGCGCTGACTCACACGCGCTGGGCGCCCTCGCCGGCCGACGCGTCCAGGAACAGCGGCTCCTCCCAGCCGCGTGCCGAGAAGGCCTCGCCCACCGCTCCCACAACGCTCGGGAGCCGGTGCTCCGGGACCAGCGCAAGGGCCGACCCGCCGAAGCCGGCACCGGTCATCCGCGCGCCCAGCGCGCCGGCGTCCAGGGCCGCCACCACGACGGCGTCGAGCTCGGGGCAGGAGACCTCGAAGTCGCCGCGCAGTGACTCGTGGGACGCGGTGAGCGTGCTGCCCAGGCCGGCCCAGTCCTCCTGCTCGAGCTGGCGGACGGCGAGGTCGACCCGGCTCATCTCTGTGAGCACGTGCCGGGCCCGGCGCCGCAACCGTGGGTCGTCGATGCCACGGAGTGCGCCGGCTTCTTCGGGGGAGTCGTGCACTTCGCGCAGCGACCCGGCCCCGAGCAGCCGGGTCGCCTCCTCACACTCCGCCCGCCGGTTGCCGTAGCTGCCGTCCGTGAGCCGGTGGGAGACCCGGGTGTCGACGACCAGCAGGCGCAGACCGGCCCGGGCGGGCCGCCACGGCACCTGCCGGGCACTGCCGTCGAGGAAGTCCAGCAGCAGCGCGTGGTCACGACGGGCGAGCAGGGAGACCGCCTGGTCCATCCCGCCGGTCGGTGCGCCGGCCACCTCGGTCTCGGCCCGGAGGCAGGCCGCCGCCAGTCGGCGGCGCATGGCGAGGTCGACGTCGCAGCCGGTAAGCCCGGCGAGGGCGAGCGCGACCGCGCACTCCAGCGCTGCGGAGCTGGACAGCCCGGCGCCGAGCGGAACCCGGGTGTCCACGAGCAGCTCGAAGCCGGACACCGCGAAGCCGTCCTCACGCATCGCCCAGGCCACCCCTGCGGCGTAGGCCGCCCATCCGGTCACTGCCCCCGGACCGAGGCAGTCGACGCTCCCCCGGAACGGGGGGCCCTGCTGCAGGCTGGTCACCGTCACCGTGTCGTCGGCACGAGGGGCCGCCGCGACGTACGTCGCGTGGGGAAGGGCGATCGGCAGGCACCGGCCGGCGTTGTAGTCCACGTGCTCGCCGATCAGGTTGACGCGCCCCGGCGCGCGGAAGCAGCCGTCCGGCGGACGGCCGTACGTCGCCCGGAACCGCGCCGCCAGCCCCGCCGCGACCTCGGCAGCATCGCCGGGATCGAGCGTTCTGGGCCCCATGGCCGCAGCCTACGGCCGGAGCGGCGCTCACGTCCGGCCTCCCGCCCCTGGCGGGAACGGTAGCCTGCGCTCGTGCACTTCCTCCGCGCCGCCGAGCCCGACCATGACCTCACCTACGACGACGTCTTCATGGTGCCCCGGCACTCCGACGTCGCCTCCCGTGACGACGTGGACCTGTCCACCTCCGACGGCACCGGGACCTCGATCCCGCTCGTCGTGGCCAACATGACCGCGGTGTCCGGCCGGCGGATGGCCGAGACCGTGGCCCGCCGCGGCGGACTGGCCGTGATCCCGCAGGACATCCCGCTGCCTGTCGTGGCCGACGTGGTGTCCTGGGTCAAGCAACGGCACACGGTGTTCGAGACGCCGATCACCCTGGAGCTCGAGCAGACCGCCGGGGACGCCCTCGCGCTGATCCCCAAGCGGGCGCACCGCGCGGCCGTGGTGGTTCGGGACGAGCGGCCGGTCGGCGTGGTGACCGAGGACGACTGCCTCGGCGTCGACCGGTTCACCCAGCTCCGTGACGTGATGAGCACCGCGCTGGTCACCTTGCCGGAGTCGCTGGAGCCCCGGCAGGCCTTCGAGGCTCTGGTCGAGGCGCGGCGCCGGCTGGCCCCGGTGGTCGACCCGGAGGGCAGGCTCCGCGGTCTGCTCACCCGAACCTCGGCGCTGCGCGCCGCCCTGTACGCCCCGGCGGTGGACGCGTCCGGCCGGCTGAGGGTGGCCGCGGCGGTCGGCGTGAACGGTGACGTGGGGGCGAAGGCGAGCGCGCTGCTGGAGCTCGGCGTGGACTGCCTGGTCGTGGACACCGCGCACGGCCACCAGGAGCGGATGCTCGAGGCGCTCACCGCGGTCCGCAAGCTCGACCCGTCGGTGCCGGTGGCGGCCGGGAACGTCGTGTCCGCGGAGGGCACCCGGGCTCTGGTCGACGCCGGCGCCGACATCGTCAAGGTCGGGGTCGGCCCGGGCGCGATGTGCACCACCCGGATGATGACCGGCGTGGGCCGGCCCCAGTTCTCCGCGGTGCTCGAGTGCGCGCAGACCGCCGCCGCGCTGGGCCGGCACGTCTGGGCGGACGGGGGGGTGCGGCATCCCCGTGACGTCGCGCTCGCGCTGGCGGCCGGCTCCTCCGCGGTCATGATCGGGTCGTGGTTCGCCGGCACCTACGAGTCGCCGGGGGATCTGCACATCGGGGCCGACGGCCGGGCGTACAAGGAGAGCTTCGGGATGGCCTCCGCCCGGGCCGTGGCCCGTCGCACCAGCGCGGACAGCGCGTTCGACCGGGCCCGCAAGGGGCTCTACGAGGAGGGCATCTCCTCCAGCCGGATGTACCTGGACCCGGACCGGCCGGGCGTGGAGGACCTCATCGACCAGATCTGCGCCGGCGTCCGCTCCGCCTGCACCTACGCCGGGGCGCGCACGCTCGACGACCTCCGGGAACGGGCGCTGATCGGCGTGCAGTCCGCCTCCGGCTTCTCCGAGGGGCGGCCGCTGCCCACCGGCTGGTGAGCTCAGCCCTCGGGCTCGATGTCGACCAGGGCGAAGGAGACAGCAGGGCTGCTGCGGGTGGCCCGGCAGGTCAACGGGCGGGGGTCGCCGGTCTCGCGGCGCACCCGCACCCGCCACCGGCGGTCGGCCATCTCGAGGCGCACGGCAACCATGTCCTGGTCCCGGTCACAGGCCAGCAGCCCGACTGCGTCCTTGGCGAGCAGGCCGGTGTGCCGGCGCAGGAACGCCTCCGCCGCCTGGGCGGCGAACGGGTACCCGGAGCGGCCGCGGAGATGGTCGAGGTCGAGTCGGCCGGCCAGGTGCTCCTCGGCCATCGCGACCGCGGCGGCCGGCTCGAGCCGCCCGTAGTACAACCCGTCCGGCAGCACCAGCAGGTTGCCGGCGAACCGGTCCCCTCCGATGTGGGAGACCTCCCAGCTGTGCTCGGGGAAGGCGCCGGCGAGCGCCGCCGCGACGGGTCGGCCCCGCTCGGCGCAGCACACGTCGTGCCTGCCGTGGGTGCAGGTCAGGAACAGCGGCCCCGCCGCGGGGGCGAACGGGGCCGGCCGGGTCGTCAGCCGTTCCAGCGGCAGGTCCAGCACGTCGTCCGTCCGTTCGACGTACGTGTGGCCGAGCCAGGCCTCTCCAGGGTCGGCCGCCGCCGCGAAGACGCTGGTACGACGCGGTTCGGACCGGCCGTGCCGGCGGATCAGCAACGGCCGCACGTGGGCCGCCGCGCAGCGGCGGACCAGCTCGGCGCCGAACGATGCCGTCTGGCGGCTGTCCCGTACCGCCTCCCGGCCCCACGGACCGGACGCCTCGACGAGCAGGAACCGGCGCACCGTCGAGGCCGAGCCGGCGAGGACGTCACGGCACTGCTCGCTCGCGGCAGCGCACCGGAAGGGAAGCGTCACTCCCCGATCCTCAGCATGCCCTCACGGACCAGCCGCCGGACGAGCACCAGGCGGCTCTCAGGGTCGAGCCAGCGCGCCAGGTCGGCGGGCCGGAACCGTCCCTGGTCCCGGATGAGCTCCATCGGCTCGCGCAGCCGCTGCGGCATGCGGATCTCCCTGTCTCCGAGCAGCACGCGCAGCCGCTGACCGCTGCCGTCCAGCACGCACGGCGTTCCCGGCCGGCGCACGAGCGGGGTGGAGTCGGAGAGCCCCTCGATGGCCAACCGGTCCCGCAGCGCACCGCGGGAGGGCGGCCGGCGGCTGGTCAGGAACCTGGCCACCTGCTCGCGGGCGAGGTTGCCGGGCGCCTTCGAGGACAGGCCAGCGCGCAGCTCGCGGAGCGGGCCGTCCAGCTGCTCGGCCAGGACCGCCGGGTCGTCCAGGTAGCCCGCCGGCAGCGGCCGGTCGAACGCGTCGTCGGTGAGCAGCTCGTTGACCACCCGGGTCAGCAGCTGCCGCCAGGTGACCCGGTTGATCCCCACGGTGACGTGCAGCGAGGCCCCGGCCAGAGCACGGGCGGCGTGCGGAGTCCCGGTGGGCAGGTACATGCTCACGCCGGGCTCCATGACCACGTCGCGCACCCCGGAGTCGTCGTGCACCTCCCACTGCTTGCGCCCACGGGTCTGGAAGACGAACACGTCATGGGTGTCGCTGTGCAGCGCGAAGCCCTGCGAGCCCGGCGGGGTCAGGTAGGCGTTGGCCTGGCAGGGATGCCCCAGGGCCAGCTCCAGCGCGGCCACCAGGTCCGCCAGCGGCGGCCAGTAGCGCTGCAACCCCTGCAGCACGATCGAGGCTCCGCCGTCGAACAGGTCCAGCACCTTCTGGCCGTCGACGAGTCCGGTCATCGGCCTGCCGGCCAGCGACGCCGACCGGGTGAACGCCGAGTCCGACAGCACCTCGCCGTCGCGGGCGACCCGCAGGGCAGGGGTGCGCAGCGCCGCGCTGGTGAGCAGATGGTCCACGTCGTCCAGCGACAGCATCCCGACCAGGGCGCCGGGGTCGGCCCGGTGCAGGTGGACCGCGGCGCCCCACCGCTTGTCGAGGAACGTCCGGGCGTCGCCGGCGAGCAGCGTGAGCGCGTCCTGGTTCAGGGTGACGCTCCTCAGGCGTCCGTGCCGTCGGCGTCGTTCGAGTCGCCGTCACTGGCGCCTCCGTCGGCGTCGGTGCCGTCGGCGTCGTTCGAGTCGCCGTCAGTGGTGTCGCCGGCGTCGCCGTCCGTGCCGTCGGCGTCCGTCCCGGGGGCCGGGGTCGACGTGCTGCCGCTGACGGTCTCCAGGTCCTCGTCGGCGACCGGCTCGTTGGGCGTGGTGGTCATGGTTGCTCCTCCCTGGCCGGCACCGGGTGCGCCGACCCGGTTCAGGGCGTACCCGGGCCCACCGGCCGCAAACTCCGGGGCTCAGCCGCCGGACAGGCTGCCCGGGCGGTCGGCGAAGTTCTCGACCGCGATCCACACCTGGCGGTCCGGATCCCACCGCACGCTCAGCCCGCCGGCAGTCACCTGCTGGTTGAGGATGTTGGCGCGGTGCTCGGGGGAGTGCATCCACAGCCGCACCAGCAGCCGCGGGGTGGCGCCGTCGCTGAGCTTGGCGATGTTCTCCTCGACGTAGGGGCTCGCGCACCGGTGCAGCAGTCGACGGAGGTGGCTGTGCTGGTAGAGGTTCTCGCCGACCAGGTGAGCAGCCCAGTGGTCGGAGAAGCCGGTGACGCACCCGTTCAGGCGCACCCGCTGCAGCCCGTGCAGGTGGCGACGCCGGTTGACCATCCTGAAGACCTGGGTCGTGAAGTCGTGCTCCGCCGCACCCATCGCCGAGCTCGTCGCCGGCGCGCCGACCAGCCGGACGCCGGCGTGCACCGGGCCCGGGGGCCAGCCGGGCGCCGGGGCCACCGGCTCGCCGGGCTGGGCACAGATCACCAGCGCCGCGCTCACCGCGAGCACGCCGCCGAGCATTCCCCTCGCACGCACGAGGGGTCGCCAAGAGATCCGCATCGACCCCTCCCAGAGGCCACTGGACTGTGGCCAGAGCGTAGGCCGCGCCACCGCCCGTCCGGACCGGAATGTCCGAAGTGCCCGATGAACCGACCGTTCGGGCAGGCGACGTGGCACGCCTGGGCGGCACCCCGGCCCGGCGCGGGACGCCCGTGGACTAGTACCGGGCCGTCCCGCTCGGCTGTGACAGTCTGTTGCGGATGAGGTGTCGGTGTGCAACATCTCCGGCGGACGTCCGCTCGTCCTCTAGTGTTCAACCGCACGAGCCGGGGGAGACCCGCCGTCGGCCAGCCACGGCACGCGGACGGCGGGTCTGCGCATGTGCCGGGTTTTACCGAAGCCGCTCGTTGGGCACCCGGATCGCATGGCCCAGCCTCCCAGTCACACCACGTTCACCGCCGTCAAGAAGCCGGTTCCCCGCGAGCTGTTGGCCGACCGGGGCACCGGCACCGACTTCGAGACCCGGCTCGCCACCGCGGACGGCCCCCTCACGCCCGTCGACCGGTTCTACATCCGCAGCCACAGCCCCACCCCGGACATCGACCCCGGCACCTGGCGGCTCCGCATCGAGGGGGACGGCGTACGGCGCCCGTTCGAGCTGAGCTACGACGAGCTCGCCGCGATGCCGCAGGCCACGCGCACGGCGACCCTGGAGTGTGCCGGCAACGGCCGCCGGTTCTTCAAGGAGGACCACGGCACGGAGGCCGAGGGGGTGCAGTGGCGGCTGGGCGCCATCGGCACCGCGGAGTGGACCGGAGTGCCGTTGCGGGACCTGCTCGACCGGGCCGGGCTGCTCGACGCAGCCCGCGACGTGATGCCCGAAGGACTCGACGACCACCGCGGGCGGCGCCCGATGCCGTTGGCCAAGGCGCTCGCCGAGGACACCCTCCTGGCACTGCAGATGAACGGCAAGACGCTGCCGCCGGACCACGGGTTCCCGGCCCGGGTCGTGGTCCCCGGCTGGATCGGCACCGCCTCGATCAAGTGGGTGGGTCGCATCGTGGTCAGCACCCAGCCGCTGCAGGTGCCCTGGAACACCGAGGAGTACGTCCTGGCGGGTCCGGACTACCCCGCGCAGTCGCCCGCGGTCGGGGTGCCGATCACCGAGATGCCGGTCGTCAGCATGTTGTCACTGGACTGGCCGGCGGCGATGGCGCCGGGGGAGCACCGGATGCGCGGGCTCGCCTACGCCGGGGAACGGCAGGTCCGACAGGTCGAGTACCGCATCGACGACGGCCCGTGGCTGCCGGCCGCCCTGGACGCGGGGGACCAGCCTGGGGTCGCCGTACCGTTCACCTTCGGCTGGCAGGCGACGGCCGGCTTCCATGAGATCCGGACCCGGGCCACCGACAGCGAGGGGGAGCGCCAGCCCGACGGCGTCCCGTGGAACGACAAGGGCTGCTGCTACAACGCCGTGGTGGCCCATCCGGTGAACGTCGGCTGAGGCAACCTCACCCTCGTGGGATGAGGTTCCGGCAGGTGCGGTGGCGAATCGTGGAACCGCCATCGCCGCCGCACAGGAAGAGCCCACCGCCATGCCCGACTACCCACTCATCGCCGATCACGGACTCATCGGAGACCTGCAGACCAGCGCGCTCGTGTCCACCGACGGCGACGTCGACTGGTTCTGCGCCCCGCGCTTCGACTCGCCGAGCGTGTTCGGGTCGCTTCTCGACCACGCCAAGGGCGGGCGATGCCGGGTCCGGCCGGTCGGGGACGGCTACAACACCAAGCAGCTGTACATCCCGGACACCGCAGTCCTGGTCACCCGGTTCATGACCGAGGAGGGCGTCGGTGAGGTGCTGGACTTCATGCCCGTCTCGAGCAGCACCCGCCCGAGCGACACGCACCAGCTGATCCGGATGCTGCGCTGCGTGCGGGGCAGGATGACCTTCGACATGGAGCTGTCTCCCCGGTTCGACTACGGCCGCGACCCGCACCAGGTGGAGATCACCCCCCGCGGGATCATCTTCCGGGCGAGCCGGCACGCCATGACGGCGCACCTGGTGCGCGAGCCGGACGACGCTCGGCTGGCGGTCGCCGAGATCAGTGGGGACAACGACCTGCACGCCCAGTTCACGCTGCACGCCGGACAGCTGCGCGGAATGATGCTGGAGACCGGGACGGCCGGCCCCACCCGCGATCTGCGACCCGCCGACATCGAGCAGATCTACGACGAGACGGTGCGGTTCTGGGAGCGCTGGGTCGCCCAGTCGACGTACTCCGGCCGCTGGCGGGAGACCCTGCACCGCTCGGCCATCACCCTCAAGCTGCTCACCTACGCGCCCACGGGCGGCCTGGTCGCCGCGCCGACCGCCGGACTCCCGGAGCAGATCGGCGGCGAGCGGAACTGGGACTACCGGTACACCTGGATCCGCGACGCGTCGTTCTCGGTCTACTCGCTGCTCGGGTTGGGGTTCACCGAGGAGGCGGCGGGTTTCGCGGCCTGGCTGCGGGACCGGGCGACGCGGTTGGAAGGCAGTGACACCGGACCACTGAACATCATGTACCGGGTGGACGGCTCGCCGGACCTCGGAGAGACGGTGCTGGAGCACTGGGAGGGCTACCGCGGTTCCTACCCGGTGCGAATCGGCAACGGGGCTGCCGGACAGCTCCAGCTCGACATCTACGGCGAGGTGATGGACAGCCTCTATGCCGGCGACCGACACGGGCTGCAGATGGGACACATCGGGTGGCAGTCGGTCACGAAGATGCTGGACTGGGTTGCGGACCACTGGGACCAGCCGGAGGAAGGGATCTGGGAGACCCGCGGCGGACGCAAGGACTTCACCTACGGGCGGCTGATGAGCTGGGTGGCGCTCGACCGTGGGGTGCGACTGGCCCTCGAGCACGGCCGGCCGGCACCGGTGGAGTCCTGGCGGCGGCAGCGCGACGCCATCTACGACCAGATCATGGCCCGGGGCTGGAGCCCTGCCCGCAAGGCCTTCGTGCAGCACTACGACACCCCAGGTGCTCGACTCGGCACTGCTGCGGATGTCCACCGTCGGTTTCGTCACACCGCGCGACCCGATGTGGCTGTCCACACTGGACGCGATGAGCAGCGAGCTGGTGACCGACAGCCTGGTCTACCGCTACGACCCCGAGGCCTCCCCGGACGGTCTGCGCGGCTCGGAGGGCACCTTCTCGCTGTGCACGTTCGCCTACGTCGACGCACTCGCGCGGGCCGGGCGGGTGGACCAGGCCCGGCTCATCTTCGAGAAGATGCTCACCTACGCGAACCACCTGGGGCTGTACTCCGAGGAGGTGGCGCTCACGGGCGAGCAGATCGGCAACTTCCCGCAGGTGTTCACCCACCTCGCGCTGATCGATGCCGCGATCACGCTCGACGCCGAGCTCGACCGTGCCGGGAACATCCACGAGGGTGAGCCGATGTTCATGCCCGCCCAGCGCCCGCCGTCCGCAGCGGAGGAGCCGGCCGCGAGCCCGGCCAGCCCTTCGGGGGCAGCACCGGCAGGTCTATGAGGCCACGGCGGGCCCGAGAGGTCAGGCCGTCAGCGTCGCCGCGCACCGGAAGCCGAGGTTGGCCGCCGAGGAGGACGGCGGCGTGGCGGACCGGGCGGCCACCCGGTACCGGTTGCAGTAGGAGTCGTGGCACAGGTAGGAGCCGCCACGCATCACGCGGAGCTGCCCGCTGCTCGGTCCGGTCGGGTCGCTCTCCGGAGAGCGGGCGTAGTAGTCGGCGTCGAACCAGTCGGCGCACCACTCCCAGACGTTCCCGGCGACCTGGTACAGGCCGCGGCCGTTGGGCGGGAACTTCTTGACGGGAGCGGTCGTGAGGTAGCCGTCCTCCAGGGTGTTGGTGCGCGGGAAGTCGCCCTGGAAGATGTTGCACACCCACCTCCCGCGCGGTGTCAGCTCGTCACCCCAGGCGAACCGCGCCCCTTCGAGGCCGCCCCGGGCGGCGTACTCCCACTCGGCCTCGGTGGGCAGTCGCTTGCCGGCCCAGGCCGCGTACGCCGACGCGTCGTGGTGGCTGACGTGCACGACGGGGTGGTTCTGCCGCGCGCCGATGTCGGAGTCGCGTCCCTCCGGACGCCGCCAGCAGGCGCCGGCAACGTCCAGCCACCACGGAGTTCCGGCGACCGCTCCCTTCACGTCGGAGCCGTCGCCGCGGTAGGCGAGGTGGAACACCATCGACGAGCCGTAACGCTCCGCCTCGGTGACGTAGCCGGTCGCCTTGACGAAGGTGGCGAACGCGGCATTGGTCACCGCGGCGGCGTCGAGCGCGAAGGACGACAGGGTGACGATATGGCGGGGCAGCTCGCCGTCGGCGGGGTAGCCCTCCTCGAACGCGTCGCCCATCTCGAACCGCCCTCCCGGGATCCGGACCTGGCCGCGAAGCGGTCTTGCGACGGCGGCCGGTGGGGGCCAGGGGTGGTCCGGCGGGGCGGTCCGGGAGGACCCGCCGCCGGTGCAGCAGGGGGACTGCTCGGTCACGGGCTGGTCGAGGCGGTCGGCTGACGCAGGTGGAGCACCTTCGTGGTGCGGGCCACGTCGAACGAGTAGTACTGGGTCACGGTGTAGCTCTTGGCAGCGGTCTGCCCCTGCAGGCGCCTCAACGTGGCCGGTCGGCCGAGACAGTGCAGTGGCACGGTCGCCACGATTGTGCCAGTGCCGTTCTGGTTCACTGCAGTCTGCCCGGTCGCGCCGCGGCAGGACAGCTGGTGGGCCCAGGAACCCGCCGCGACGTGCGCCACAGGTGTGACCGTGGAGGCCTGGATCAGGAAGTGGCGGCCACTGGCCGGGTCGACGGCCCGGAAGACGGCGTACTGGTTGATCTCGTCCGGCAGGAGCCTTCGGACCACCACACTGACCCGCAGCGCGTCACCGGACCTCGACCACCGCATCGAGTGGATGTCGATCGAGGTCGCGTGGGGACCGGGCGGACCGTCGACGAGCTGCACGTCGTGGCGGTGGTCGGTCGCCACGACCGGCGCCGGACCGGAGGCGTACGCCGCACCACCCATGACGCTGAGCAGACCAGCAGCCGCCAGCGTCGCGGGGACGACGAGCCGGTGCTTGTGCATGAGGTCTCCTCTGGTGTGGCTCTACCGACCGTAGAGCAACGGGCGCCGGGACGGGTTGACGAACGCCTTCGGACAGGTGGGCCCTGCGCAGTCACGGTACCGGCGGTCGAGCCGGCGGAAGTGCCGGAGCTGTCGACGGTAGGCCGGGTCGCCGGCCAGGTTGTGCATCTCGAACCGGTCGTGAGAACGGTCGTACAGCTCCTCGAAGCCGCCCTTGGTCGTCCAGTGCACGTAGGTCCACGGGCCCTCCCGGATACCGGTGTAGATGGGGGTGGTGCCGCCCTTCACCGGGTAGGCCTCGATGGGGACCACCCGGTCCCAGGTGCTCCGGCTCAGCCACGGGAGCATGTTCACGCCGTCCTGGCGCCGGGTCGGCCGCGCGTGTGCAATGGCGGCGATGGTGGTGGGGATGTCGGAGTCGGCCACCGCGGTGCGGACCTTGATGTCCTTGGGGATCCCGGGGCCGGACATCACCATCGGGACGCGTTCCGAGTCGTTGAAGTGGACCAGCTTCCCGTAGTGGTTGTGCTGACCGGTGAGGAAGCCGTTGTCGGAGTTGAAGATCAGCACGGTATTGGCCAGCTGGTGGGTCTTGCGCAGCGTGGCCACCGTGCGCGAGACCGCCCGGTCGACGCTCTGCAGCGCCTCGAGCCGCTGCTCGTAGCCGACGCGGACCATCTGCCGCTTGGTGCGGCTCATCGCCGCGCCGTCGCTCGGCTCGCCTGCCACCGACCGGAACATGCTCGGGTTGTGAGGCAGCTCGACGTCGGCGAACCTGCCCTGGTCCTGTCCCGCCGGATGGGTGGTCGGGATCCACACCGACGGGTCGTCCGGGTAGAGCCGCTGGGGGTCATCAGGCTGGATCGGGCCGCCACGGTGCGGCGCGACGTAGTTCACCCACATGAACCACGGGTGCCGGGTGCGGCGCGGTTGCCGCAACAGCTCCTGCGTCTGCTGCTGGAACAGGCGCGAGTTGTACTCGTGGTACTTGTGCAGCCGGCCGTTGATGTCCAGCGTCGGGTGGGTGAAGTTGTACGTCGACCCGCCCCATGTGGGGCGCCACTGGGTCCAGCCAGGGGGGATGTCGGTGGGGTCGCCGGTCCCGTGCCCGTAGCCGTTGAGGTACTTCCCGATGAACAGGGTGTCGTAGCCCGCGTTCTGCAGCCAGATGGGCAGCGTGCGCTTGTCGTTGAACGCGTCGACGCCGCCGGCCTGTCCGCCGATGGTCAGCGCCTGATGGTTGTGGGCGTACTGCCCGGTCAGCATCGACGCCCGCGCCGGCACGCAGATCGGGTCCGGTGACAAGGCGTCGGTGAACGTGACACCCCGGCGGGCGATCAGCCGCTCCGTGCGCGGCATGTATGGCAGGTCGCCGGGCGCCGCGTCGTCCGCAGTGATCATCAAGACGTTGGGGCGGTCATCGAGCACCTGGGGCGGCCGGTGCGCGCCTCCGCTGCGGGTCCCGGCGCGCACCGGGCCGGACGCCGAGATGGAGGAGCCGCCCGTCGTACCGGACGTCCCAGTCAGGGGACTGCTCGGTGCGCACGCCGCGAGACCGAAGACGGCTGTCGCGGCGAGGCTGCTTGCGGTCGCGGTGACCAGGGGGCGGCGGTTGCGAAGGTTCATGTCGAGAGCACCCGCCCCGGGAGAAGAACCCCGATGGTGCTCCTGGCTCCGGACAACGGGGGGCACCTGCACTCTATGGACCAAATGGCCTCTTCGCGTGAGAACACGCCCGATTCGCACGCCGACTTCCTTGGCTCGCGCAGGAGCTCGTGCAACGAGCGTCGTTGATCGACTGGCGCTCTGACAGGATCGACCCATGGTGGCCCAGATCGTCGGTGGAGTGAGTCTGGTCATCTGGATCTACCTGGCACTCGGCCACGGCCGGTTCTGGATCCCGCCGCGGCTGCCGCGTGCCGACGCGGCACAGACGGCGTGGCCGTCCGTCGTTGCGGTGGTTCCCGCGCGCGACGAGGCCAAGGTGCTGTCGCGCACCTTGCCGACGCTGCTGAGGCAGCAGTATCCCGGCCCGTTCCGGGTGATCGTCGTCGACGACGAGAGCAGCGACAGCACCGGGGAGCAGGCGGCGCGGCTGGGTGCCCAGGTGATCCGCTCGCCGGGCCCGCCGCCTGGTTGGG
The DNA here is from genome assembly GCA_963839365.1 of uncultured Actinomycetota bacterium. Lineage (GTDB taxonomy): Bacteria > Actinomycetota > Actinomycetes > Propionibacteriales > Nocardioidaceae > DASSKA01. The sequence continues at coordinate 123,329 of CAWIUT010000005.1, read as the reverse complement.
CGGGGAAGGTCTCGGCGATGGCCACCGGGGTCGAGGCCGCCGGCGCGCCCGAGTTCCTGCTGTTCACCGACGCGGACATCGCCTTTCCGGACGGGGCACTCGCCGAGCTGGTCGCGGCGGCCGTCACCCACCGGCTGGTCCTGGTGTCCCAGATGGTGCGGCTGCGTGCCGAGTCGGTGTGGGAGCGGCTGGCCATCCCGGCGTTCGTCTACTTCTTCGCCCAGCTCTACCCGTTCTCGAGGGTGAACGGGCCGGGCAGGACCGCGGCCGCTGCCGGCGGATGCATGCTGGCACGGCGTTCCGCGCTCGAGGCCGCAGGCGGGCTGAGGGAGATCAGGAGCGCGCGCATCGACGACGTTGCGTTGGCACGGCTGCTGAAGCCACGCGGTCGGATCTGGCTGGGCGTGGCTCCACGGACGACGAGCGTGCGTCCTTACCCCTTGCTCGCCGACGTGTGGCAGATGGTGGCGCGCAGCGCCTATGTCCAGCTGCGTTACTCCCCGGTGCTGCTGGGCGCGACGGTCGTGGGACTGCTGCTCGTGTACGCCGTCCCACCGGCCGCCACGGTCTGGGGGCTGGCCCTTCGCCAGCCCCTGGTGGCGGCGTTCGGCATTGCGGGGTGGTCGGTCATGGCGGCGACGTACGTGCCGATGCTGCGCTTCCACGGAGTCGACCGCCGATGGGCACCGGCCCTGCCCGGCATCGCCCTGCTCTACCTGGCGATGACCGTCGACAGCGCCCGCCGGCACTACGTCGGCCGCGGCGCCCTCTGGAAGGGACGGACGGAGTGACAGGTGACCCGAGCCTGACGACCCGGCCGAGCTGCTCGCCCGGAGAAGCCGCGCCCGGAGAAAGCAAGTCCCCCACCCTGACGCCGGGCCAGGGGCGGGGGATCGCGTCGGTGTCCGAGGGGGGACTTGAACCCCCACCCTCTATACGAGGACTAGCACCTCAAGCTAGCGCGTCTACCTATTCCGCCACCCGGACTTGGTGTGCAGGACCACTCTAGATGAGCGGCCAGGCCGGCGGTAACTGTAGCAAAGCAGCCGCCCGCCGAGGGGAACGGGCCGTCTCAGCTGCTGCGATGTCAGGATGGGCTGCATGAGCACTCCGACCCAGCCTGCCCAGGAGTACGATCCCGCCGCCGAGACCGTGGAGATCTGTCGGGACCTGCTCCGGATCGACACCACCAACTTCGGGGACGGGTCCGGACCGGGGGAGCGGAAGGCGGCCGAGCATGTCGCGGCGCTGCTCGACGAGGTCGGTATCGAGCCGACGCTGATGGAGTCCGAGCCGGGCCGCACCAGCCTGGTCGCGCACTGGGGAGGCTCCGGGAACGGCCCCGGCGACGCCGGGAGGCCGCTGCTGCTGCACGGCCACCTCGACGTGGTGCCCGCCGACGCCCGCGACTGGCAGGTGGACCCGTTCTCCGGCGAGATCCGGGACGGGTACCTGTGGGGCCGGGGGGCCGTCGACATGAAGGACTTCGACGCCATGCTGCTGTCGGTGGTGCGCGCCCGCACCCGCGCCGGCGCCGTGCCGCAACGCCCCATCGTGCTGTGCTTCACCGCCGACGAGGAGGCCGGCGGCCACAAGGGTGCCGAGTACGTCGTGGAGAACCACGCCGACCTGCTCGAGGGCTGCACCGAGGCGATCGGAGAGGTCGGTGGCTTCAGCACCACCGTGCGCGGTCGCCGGCTTTACCTGATCGAGGCCGCGGAGAAGGGCATGGCCTGGATGCGGTTGAGCGTCCAGGGCAACGCCGGGCACGGGTCGATGCGGCACCCGGACAACGCGGTGACCGAGCTGGCCGCCGCCGTGGCCCGCCTCGGCCGGCACAAGTGGCCGGTCCGGCTCACCCCGTCCATGCAGGTGCTGCTCGCGGCGGTCGGCGAGCTGGCCGGCGTCGAGGCCACCCCGGACAACGCCGAAGCACTCGTGGAGGAGTTCGGCTCCGCGTCCCGCATGCTCGGCGCAGTGATCCGGCACACGACCAACCCCACGATGCTCGAAGCGGGTTACAAGGTCAACGTGGTGCCCGGTGAGGCGACCGCGCAGGTGGACGGCCGGTTCCTGCCCGGCTACGAGGAGGAGTTCTTCGCCACGCTGAGCGAGCTGCTGGGGGAGCGGGTGAGCGTGGACTTCGTGAGCCGGCAGCACGCCCTGCAGACCACCTTCGACGGGCCCGTGGTCGACGCGATCACCAGCTCGATCCTCGCCGAGGACCCCGACGCCCTGGTGGCGCCGTACCTGATGTCCGGAGGGACCGACGCCAAGCACTGGAAGAAGCTGGGCATCCGCTCCTTCGGCTTCGCGCCGCTGCGGCTACCGGCGGACCTGGACTTCACCGCGCTGTTCCACGGCGTCGACGAGCGGGTGCCGGTGGATGCCCTGGAGTTCGGGTCGCGAGTCTTCGACCGGTTCCTCGCGAAGGTCTGACCCCGGACGGTCGGGCCGGGCCGTCGAACCGGACCGCTAGACCAACAAGGTGGCTCGCTGACGGATGATCTTGCGGCGGAGCACCACTTTGCGGGTCCCGTCGGGGAACAGCCGCAGTCGGTCGAGCTCCCACCCCCCGTGCTCGGCCCGCTCGATCAGCAGTCGGGTCACGAAGTTCCGGGAGAAGTCCCGCGAGAGGGTCAGGCGGTCGAACTCGTACTCCACTCGAGGGCCCAGCGGGGCGCGCTTCGCGCCGGACTGGGCGGGTGCGCGAGACATGCAGCCATGGTGGCACGAGCAGCCAACCGTCGTAGGCGTTGCGGGCTACGCCCTGGCGGGTTCCGGCTCGGGATCGGGCTCGCGGCCCGAGGACACGTCGTCGAGAGCCGCCACGATCTCGGCCGGCAGCGTGCAGTCCTCGACGGTCAGCGAGCCCCGTAGCTGGGCGGCCGTCCGGGCGCCCACGACCGGCGCGGTCACCCCCGGCCGGTCGCGCACCCAGGCCAGGGCCACCTCCAGCGGTGACCAGCTCAGTCCCTCCGCGGCCCGGACCACCGCCTCGACGATCCGGGCGTTGCGCTCGGTCAGGTAGTTGCCCACGAAGTTCGAGAAGTGCGGCGACGCGGCCCGGGAGTCGGCCGGGGTGCCGGTGCGGTACTTCCCGGTCAGCACGCCACGCCCGAGCGGTGACCAGGGCAGCACCCCGAGGCCGAGCGCCCGAGCCGCCGGGATGACCTCTGCCTCCGCCCCGCGGTTCACCAGGGAGTACTCCACCTGGTTGGCCGCCAGCCGCGCCCGCCCCGGGACGGCGGTCTGCCAGGTCGCCGCCTGGGCGCTTTGCCAGCCGCGGTAGTTGGAGACGCCGACGTACGCGGCGCGCCCGGTCGACACCGCGTAGTCCAGCGCACCGAGCGTCTCCTCCAGCGGGATCTCGTCGACCCACGTGTGCACCTGCCACAGATCCACGTGGTCCACCCCGAGCCGCCGCAGCGAGGCGTCCAGCGTGGCGATCAGGTAACCCCGCGAGGTGTTGGTCTCGCGCGCCCCCCGGGCCCGGCTGATGCCGGCCTTCGTGGCGAGCACCAGGTCGTCGCGGGCCACGACGTCGCCGATGAAGGAGCCGATCAGCTCCTCCGACGCCCCGTCCCCGTAGCCGGCCGCGGTGTCGACCAGCGTGCCGCCGGCCTCCACGAACGCGACCATCTGGTCGCGGGCCTCGTGCTCGTCGGTGTCACGGCCCCAGGTCAGGGTCCCGAGCCCCAGACGGGACACCTTCAGGCCGGTGCGGCCCACGAAGCGTTGCTGCATGGCCTCACGCTATCGAGCCGACAGACCCCCGGGCGCGGCGCCTCGCCGCCGGCAACCCGGCGTTGTTGCCGCGCAACCGCCCCCGTTGTGCGTACGCTTTTCGCGGCCGATCGGCTCTCGTCGCGAGGAAGCGCACATGGACTACCTGCAGGCAGTGATCCTGGGAATCATCGAAGGTCTCACCGAGTTCCTTCCCGTCTCGAGCACCGGCCACCTCACCATCGCCGAGAAGCTGATGGGGATGAACATCGACGACCCGCACATCACCGCCTTCACCGCGATCATCCAGATGGGCGCCATCGCCGCGGTCGTCATCTACTTCTGGCGGGACATCTGGCGCATCGCCAAGGCTTGGGTGATCGGGCTGTTCAAGGCGGAGTACCGCGGCAAGTTCGACCACCGGGTGGGCTGGTTCGTCATCATCGGCACGATCCCGATCGGCATCGTCGGGCTGCTCGCCAAGGACTTCATCACCGGACCGCTGCGGTCGCTGTGGGTGGTCGCGGCGGGGCTGATCCTCTGGAGCGTGGTCATGCTCGCCGCCGAGCGCACTGCCTCGCAGGACCGCAGCGAGTCCCGGCTGAGCGCCCTGGACGCGGTCGTGGTCGGGCTGGTGCAGTGCTTCGCGCTGATCCCCGGCGTCTCCCGCTCCGGTGCCACGATCTCTGCCGGCCTGTTCCGCGGCCTCGACCGGGTGACCGCCACCCGGCTGTCCTTCTTCTTGTCGATCCCGGCGCTGGTCGCCGCGGGCCTGTTCGAGCTCAAGGACGCGATCGGCAGCGGCATCGGCGCCGGCCAGACGATCGTCGCCACACTGGTCAGCTTCGTGATCGCCTACGCCTCGATCGCCTGGCTGCTGCACTTCGTCGCCCACCACAGCATCGCCCGGTTCGTGCCCTACCGGGTGCTGCTGGGCGTGGCGCTGGTGATCGCGCTGGCCACCGGTGCCATGACGCCGGTCTGACAGCCGGCCTGGCACCGAGCCTCCCACCGAGCCTGACACCGAGCCTGCCACCGGGCCTCCCACCGGGCCTCCCACCGGCGCGTCGGGAGACACCGCTCGGCGGTTCCGGTGGATATATCGAACTTTCTGCGAACATCGTCCTCGCTCGCGAGAATGGCCGGACGCCGACGTACCCGCGCGAGGAAGGATGCGCTCTCGATGCGCGAACCACGCTTGTCCGATGCTCCGATGACAGCGGGCCGGGGGGCCGTCCGACCGGCGTTCCTGCTTGCGGCACTGGTGGTGGCGCTCGCCACGGTGCTCGCCACGCTCGGCCCGGCGGCGAACGCCACCCCGGCCCGGGCACGCACCGCGGGCACCGCCAACCCGCTCGCCGGGCACCGCTGGGGGGTCTACACCGGCGGAGCCGACGGCCTCTACCCCGCCTACCTGCAGGCAAAGCACAGGAACCAGACGCGGAAGATGCGCCTGCTTGCCAAGGAGGCGCTGCGACCCCGGGTCCGCTGGTTCGGCGGCTGGATCCCGGCCAGCCAGATCGGCGACAAGGTCAGCAGCTACATCGCCCAGGCGCAGAACGGGAACCCCGACGTCGTCGTGCAGATGGCCATGTTCCGGCTCTTCCCCGACGGTGAGGGTCGCAAGGACGACCCGATCACCAGCGCGGAGCAGCAGAGCTACCGCAGCTGGGTGGACCACGCCGCCTCCGCGATCGGGTCCGCCCGGGTCGCGATGGTGCTCGAGCCCGACCTGGGGGTCTCGCTGAAGGGCTGGCGGCCGGCCGTGCGGCTGCGGCTGGCCCGCTACGCCGCTCAGCGGTTCGGGTCGCTGCCGAACGCCAGCGTGTACCTCGACGCGAGCGACTCCGACTGGCTCAAGGTGCCGGTAGCGGTGCGCATGCTCAAGCGCGCCGGCGTGCAGGACGTGCGCGGCTTCGCGCTCGGCGCCACGCACTACACGGGCACCGCAGCCGACATCGCCTACGGCACCCGGATCGTGAACCGGCTGGCCAAGGCCGGCATCCCCGACCGGCACTTCGTCATCGACACCGCCGACAACGGCCACCCCTTCACCTGGCTGTGGTACTGGCGCCACCACCGCAACGGGGACTTCAACAACGCCGAGACCTGCAGCACCCGCACCCAGCACCATTGCGACACCCTGGGAATCCCGCCGACCACCCGGGTGGGCGCGAAGCGCTGGCACCTGCCGCACCGGGCGCGGAGGATGGCGCGGCGGCACGTCGACGCCTACCTGTGGTTCAGCCGTCCGTGGCTGACCGACCAGAAGGGGCCGTTCTCGATGCAGCGCGCCCTGGCGGTCGCCCGGACGACGCCCTACTGAGACGCGCTACTGGCCGGTGTCCCAGGCCGGTAGGTCACAACCAGCCGGACTTCTTGAACAGCCGGTAGAGCACGCCCGAGGCGAGCACCATCACGCCCAGGGCGTAGAAGTAGCCGAACCGCCAGTGCAGCTCCGGCATGTGGTTGAAGTTCATGCCGTAGATGCCGGCGACCAGGGTGATCACGGCCGCGATCGCCACCCAGGCGGAGATCTTCCGCATGTCCTCGTTCTGCTGGACGCTGATCCGGGCCAGATGGGCGTCGAAGGCGGTGGACAGCAGTGAGTCCAGCGAGTCGACCTGGTCCGAGACCCGGATCACGTGGTCGGCGACGTCCCGGAAGAACGGTGCCGCCTCCTTCCTGATCACCGGGATGGCGTCCGAGCCCAGTGCGAAGCGCTCCATCGGGCCCCGCAACGGGGTCACCGCACGCCGCATCTCCGACAGCTCGCGCTTGAGGATGTAGATGCGCTGCTCGTCCTGGGTGCGGTCGGGGGAGAACACCGACGCCTCCACCTCGTCGACGTCGACCTCCAGAGAGGCCGCCACGGTCGCGTACCCGTCCACGACGGTGTCGCAGATCGCGTAGACCACCGCGGAGGGCCCGTGCCCCAGCACCGCGGCACGTCGCTCGAGGTCGAGCCGCGCACTGTGCAGCTCGGCACCCTTGCCGTGACGCACGCTGACGACGTAGCCGGGGCCGACGAACAGGTTCACCTCGCCGGTCTCCACCGCGTCGTGCTCGTCGACGTACCACAGTGTCTTGAGGACCAGGAACAAGTCCTCGTCGTAGCGCTCGAGCTTGGGCCTCTGGTGCGCATGCACGGCATCCTCGACCGCAAGCGGGTGCAGGGAGAAGGCGTGCGAGACACGCTCCATCTCCGCCTCGTCCGGCTCGTGGAGGCCCAGCCACACGAAGTCCCTGTCGCCCTTGCAGGCCTCGAGCACGGAGTCCAGGTCGTCCTTGCCCGCCTCGAGGGACACCCGGGTCCCGTCGCGGTAGACGGCACTGTCAACGATCATGCGGCTCAGGGTACGTGCCCTACCCTCGGATCCATGGCAACGCTGATCCTGGCCCGACACGGCCGCAGCACCGCGAACGCGAGCGGCACCCTGGCCGGCAGGACGAAGGGAGTGCATCTCGACGACAAGGGTCGCGAGCAGGCCAGGGGGATCGCGGAACGGTTGGCCGAGCTGCCTCTCGCGGCGATCGTGTCCAGCCCGTTGGAGCGCTGTAAGGAGACCGCCCGTGAGATCACGCGCGGCCGAGCGGACGGGCTCAAGGTGGCCACCGACCGCGCCTTCTTGGAGTGCGACTACGGCTCCTGGACGGGCAGGGCGCTGAAGGACCTGGCCAAGCAGTCGCTGTGGAAGACGGTCCAGAACCACCCCTCGGCGGCCTGCTTCCCCGACGGCGAGTCGATGGCGCAGATGATGGCGCGCAGCGTCCAGGCCGTACGGCGCTGGGACGAGCGCATCGAGCAGGAGCACGGGCCCGACGCGGTCTGGGTGGCGGTCAGCCACGGTGACGTCATCAAGTCCGTGCTCGCCGACGCCTTCGGCATGCACCTCGACCAGTTCCAGCGGATCGTGGTGGACCCCGCGTCGTTGTCGGTGATCCGGTACACCCCGATGCGCCCGTTCGTGGTCTCCACCAACTCCGCGGCCGGGGACCTCGGCTACCTGCGCCCCCACAAGAGGCGGCGCAGCCGGGTGAGCAGCGACGCGCCCGTCGGCGGGGGATCGGGGGACGGCGGGTCGGCGGGTACGACGCGCCGGCGGACCACATAGGCTCGGAGGATGGCACCCGTCGTCCACCGCTTCGACCCCCCCGAACGCTTCGTCGCCGGAACGGTCGGCCCTCCGGGTCAGCGGACCTTCTTCCTGCAGGCCCGGGCCGGAGCGCGGGTGACCAGCATCGCCTTGGAGAAGCAGCAGGTGGCGGTGCTCGCCGAACGCATCGACGAGCTGCTCGACGAGGCGATGCGCTCCACCGGCGGGGACTCCTCGATCCCGGCGGTGACCCCGGTCGGCCTGGACGACTCCGAACCGCTGGAGCAGCCGATCGTGGAGGAGTTCCGCGCCGGCACCATGACGCTGTCCTGGGACGGGGAGACCGAGCGCGTGGTGGTCGAGGTCTACCCCTACAACGAGGATGCGGTGGCCGCGCCCGGCGAGCCGGAGGAGGAGATCGAGGAGCCGGAGCCGGACGAGATGCTCGTCGTGTCGCTGCCGGCGGCCGCCGCCCGGGCGTTCAGCCAGCGCGCCCAGTCCGTCGTCGCGGCCGGCCGGCAGCCCTGCCCGTTCTGCGGTGGCCCCGTCGATCCCTCGGGGCACCTGTGCCCCCGCGCCAACGGGTTCCGCCGCTCGTCATGACCCGCTCCCACGACACCCGACGCGCTCCCTCCGCCACCGAGGAGGCGAAGGTGCTGACCCTGGGTGACCTCGAGCTGACCGGCCGGGTGGTCCCGGCCTCCAACGTGACGTTCCAGGGACGGGTCACGCTCGGCGAGCTGGCGATGCGCTGCGTGTACAAGCCGGTCCAGGGGGAGCGGCCCCTGTGGGACTTCCCCGACGGGACGTTGGCCGCCCGGGAGGTGGCGGCGTACGTGGTCTCGGAGGCCCTCGGCTGGGCGGTCGTCCCGCTGACGGTGCTGCGCGACGGGCCGGCCGGCCCGGGGATGGTGCAGGCCTGGCGGGAGCCGGACCTGTCCCAGGCGCCGGTGGATCTGGTGGCCTTCGGGACCGAGCGGCCGGGCTACCTCCACGTGCTCGACGCGGTGGACGAGGACGAGCGGCCGGTCTCCCTCGTGCACGAGGACACCCCCGAACTGCGCCGGATGGCGGTCCTGGACGTGGTCGTCAACAACGCCGACCGCAAGGGCGGCCACGTGCTGCCGATGCCGGGCGGACACCGGCACGGCGTGGACCACGGGGTCTGCTTCCACCCCGACGACAAGCTCCGCACCGTGCTCTGGGGGTGGGCTGACGAGCCGGTGCACCCCGACGACGTCGGCGCCCTGGTGAAGCTCGCCGACGTGCTCGCCGACCCGAAGAGCCCGACGGCCGTCCGCCTCGGCGGGCTGTTGGCCGCCGAGGAGGTCGCGGCGACCCGGGACCGGCTGCGGGCGCTGCTGGCCGACCTGCGGATGCCGGTGCCGACCGGCCGCTGGCCGGCGATCCCGTGGCCGGCCTTCTGAAACCGGTTCGTTAGGCTGCCCTCATGCGTGCGTGGTCGAGCCCCGATGTGCCCGAGCTCGACGGTGTGGGGGTCGCCCCGGAGATCAGCATCTTCGACACCGCGTCAGGGGGTCCGGTCACCCTTCGCCCGGACGGCAGCGCCCGCCTCTACGTGTGCGGCATCACGCCGTACGACGCGACCCACCTCGGGCACGCCGCCACCTACATCGCCTTCGACCTGCTCCAGCGGGCCTGGCGGGACGCCGGCCATCCGGTGCACTACGTGCAGAACGTCACCGATGTCGACGACCCGCTCCTCGAGCGGGCCAGCGCCACCGGGGAGGACTGGCGAGCGCTCGCGGACCGGGAGACCGACCTGTTCCGTGAGGACATGGCCGCGCTGCGGGTCCTGCCTCCCGATGAGTTCGTCAGCGCCGTCGAGGCGATCCCGCTGGTGGTCGAGCTGGTCGAGCAGCTGCGTGAGAAGGGCTACGTGTACGAGGTCGACCACGACCTGTACTTCTCCGTGCACGCCGACCCCCGGTTCGGGGGCGTCTCCCACCTCTCGGAGGAGGAGATGCTCGCCGTCCTCCCTGACCGTGGCGGGGATCCCGGCCGGCCGGGCAAGAAGGACCCGATCGACTGTCTGCTGTGGCAGGCCGAGCGCCCCGGCGAGCCCGCCTGGGACAGCCCGCTCGGCCGTGGCCGGCCCGGCTGGCACGTCGAGTGCGCGGCGATCGCGCTGCGCTACCTGGGTGAGGCCTTCGACGTGCAGGGCGGCGGCAGCGACCTGGCGTTCCCGCATCACGAGATGAGCGCCTCGGAGGCCCAGGCCGCCTTCGACGGGTTGACCTTCGCCCGGGCCTACGTCCACGCAGGGATGGTGGGTTACCAGGGCGAGAAGATGTCGAAGTCCAAGGGCAACCTGGTGCTGGTCTCCGAGCTCCGGCAGGCCGGCGTGGACCCGATGGTGCTGCGGGTGGCGCTGCTCGGACACCACTACCGCGAGGACTGGGAGTGGACCGACGCCGACCTGGCCCGCGCCGAGGCACGGCTGTCGGCCTGGCGCGGCGCGCTCGAGCACACCTCACGACAACAGGCCGAGCACCTGGTTCGGGTGGTCCGTCGCTGCCTCACCGACGACCTGAACGCGCCGGCGGCACTCGACGCGCTGGACGCCTGGGCCGCGGGGTGGCACCGAGGGGACGGCGAGGGAGCCGCGCTCGCGCGCACGCTGCTCGACGCCCGGCTCGGCGTGGTCCTGTGAGGCTCAGCCCTCGTCGGTCTCGCGTCGCTTGAGGTAGCGCTCGAACTCTCGGGCGATCGCCTCGCCGCTGGCCTCCGGCAGGTCGGCGGTGTCGCGGGTCTCCTCCAGCGCCCGCACGTAGTCGCCGATCTCCTCGTCCTCCTCGGCGAGCTCGTCGACCCCGCGCTCCCAGGCCTTGGCCTCCTCGGGCAGGTCCTCGAGCGGAATGCTCACGTCGAGCAGGTCCTCGAGCTGGCGCAGCAGCGCGAGGGTGGCCTTGGGGCAGGGCGGCTGGGCGACGTAGTGCGGCACGGCGGCCCAGAACGACACGCAGGGCAGCTCGGCCCGGCTGCACGCATCACCGAAGACGCCGACGATCCCGGTCGGGCCCTCGTAGTTGGACTGCTCCAGCTTCATGCGGTCCGCGTGCTCGGGCTCGGTGGCGGTGCCGGTCACCGGGATCGGGCGGGTGTGCGGGGTGTCGGCCAGCAGCGCACCGAGGGTCACCACCAGGCCGGCGTCGAGCTCCTTGGCTGCGGCGATCAGCTCGGCGCAGAACTGGCGCCAACGCATGTTCGGCTCGATCCCACGCAGCAGGATCACGTCCCGGTCCGCGCCGGGCGGGGAGGCGATGGAGACCTGGGTGGACGGCCAGGTGATCCGCCGCATCCCGGCGGCGTCGCTGCCGACCACCGGCCGGTTCATCTGGAAGTCGTAGAAGTCCTCCGGGTCGATGGCCGCCACCACTCGGGCGTCCCACACCTGGAGCAGGTGGTCCAACACCGACGACGCCGCATCTGCCGCGTCGTTCCATCCTTCGAACGCGGCGATGAGCACGGGCGATCTGAGCTCTGGAACTTCCTCGATCTCGATCACGCCTTCCAGCCTAGACCGGGCCGGTGCCGGGTCAGGGACGGACTCAGCGCGCCGTCAGGCATGTCATAACATGAGACAGGCGTCCGTTCACCGAGACAGGCGAGCCGGTCCCACGACCGGCCCGCCTAGCCTCGGTGATTGCCTGACCCGTGCCCGACCCCCAGCCAGACAGGATCGCCGTGCCCGACTCGTCGTACGTCCGTCCCGACCTCACCGAGGAGCTCGGCGCCGTCCTCCGGAAGCGCATCCTCGTGCTCGACGGCGCGACCGGGACGATGATCCAGCGCCACAGGCTCGAGGAGGCCGCCTACCGCGGGGAGCGGTTCGTGGACCACCCGTTCGACCTGCGCGGGAACGCCGACGTGCTCACCCTCACCCGCCCGGACGTGGTGCGCGGCATCCACCGCGAGTACCTGCAGGCCGGCGCGGACATCGTGGAGACCGACACCTTCAACGCGCAGGCGATCTCGCAGGCCGACTACGGGCTGGAGGCCCTGGCCTACGAGATGAACTTCGAGGCGGCCCGGCTGGCCCGGGCCGAGTGTGACGCGATGACCGCCGAGACCCCGCAGCAGCCCCGGTACGTCGCCGGGTCGATGGGGCCGACCAACACCACGGCCTCGATCTCCCCGGACGTCGACGACCCCGGCGCCCGCAACGTGAGCTTCGACAGGCTGGTGGCCGCCTACCGCGAGCAGGCCCGCGGCCTCGTCGACGGCGGCGCCGACCTGCTGCTCGTCGAGACCATCTTCGACACGCTCAACGCCAAGGCAGCGGTGTTCGCCCTCGAGACGCTGTTCGAGGAGCGCGGTCGCCGTTGGCCGCTGATCATCTCCGGCACCATCACCGATGCCTCGGGCAGGACCCTTTCCGGCCAGGTCACCGAGGCCTTCTGGCACTCGGTGCGGCACGCGCGACCGCTGGCGGTCGGTCTGAACTGCGCCCTCGGCGCGAAGCAGATGCGCCCGTACCTCGCCGAGCTGGCCCGCATCTCCGACTGCTTCGTGTCCTGCTACCCGAACGCCGGCCTGCCGAACGCGTTCGGGGAGTACGACGAGGCGCCGGTCGAGACCGCGACCGTTCTCGAGGAGTTCGCCGACAGCGGCCTGGTCAACCTGGTGGGCGGCTGCTGCGGCACCACCGCGGAGCACGTCCGCGAGATCGCCAAGCGCGTGGAGCGCAAGACCCCGCGTGAGCCCGTGGTTCTCCACCCGGCATGCCGGCTGTCGGGCCTGGAACCGTTGACGATCACCGACACGTCGCTGTTCGTCAACGTGGGGGAGCGCACGAACATCACCGGCTCGGCCCGGTTCCGGAAGCTGATCAAGAACGGCGACTACCCGGCCGCGTTGTCGGTGGCCCGCCAGCAGGTCGAGGCCGGCGCACAGGTCATCGACGTGAACATGGACGAGGGCATGATCGACGGTGTCGAAGCCATGGACCGGTTCATGAAGCTGGTGGCCTCCGAGCCGGACATCTCCCGGGTGCCGACCATGATCGACTCCTCCAAGTGGGAGGTGATCGAGGCGGGCCTCAAGTGCGTGCAGGGCAGGCCGATCGTCAACTCGATCTCCTTGAAGGAGGGGGAGGAGAAGTTCGTCGAGCAGGCCGGGCTGTGCCGCAAGTACGGCGCCGCGGTGGTGGTGATGGCTTTCGACGAGGATGGCCAGGCCGACACGTTCCAGCGGCGGACCGAGGTGTGCACCCGGGCGCACAGGATCCTCACCGAGCGCGTCGGCATGGACCCGACCGACATCATCATCGACCCCAACATCTTCGCCATCGGCACCGGCATCGAGGAGCACGCGGCCTACGGGACCGACTTCATCGAGGCCACCCGGTGGATCAAGCAGAACCTGCCCGGCGTGCTGGTCTCCGGCGGGGTCTCGAACGTGTCGTTCTCCTTCCGCGGCAACAACCCGGTGCGGGAGGCCATCCACGCCGTGTTCCTCTACCACGCTGTCGCGGCGGGGATGGACATGGGCATCGTCAACGCCGGTGCCCTGGTGCCGTACGACGAGATCGACCCCGAGCTGCGGGAGCGGATCGAGGACGTGGTGCTCAACCGCCGGCCCGACGCCACCGAGCGGCTGCTCGCCATCGCCGACCAGTTCTCCGGCGAGGGCGCTCGCTCCGAGCCGGCCGACGAGGAGTGGCGGACCCGGCCGGTGGCCGAACGGGTCACGCATGCCCTGGTCAAGGGCATCGACGACTACGCCGAGTCGGACACCGAAGAGCTGCGGAAGCAGATCGAGCAGCGCGGCGGCCGGACCATCGAGGCGATCGAGGGCCCGCTGATGGCCGGCATGAACGTGGTCGGCGACCTGTTCGGCTCCGGCAGGATGTTCCTGCCCCAGGTCGTGAAGTCCGCGCGGGTGATGAAGAAGGCGGTCGCCTACCTGATCCCCTTCATCGAGGCCGAGAAGCAGTCGTCGCCCGACACCGCTGGGGAGGAGACCAAGAAGGGCAAGGTGGTGATGGCCACCGTCAAGGGGGACGTGCACGACATCGGCAAGAACATCGTCGGCGTGGTGCTGCAGTGCAACAACTACGACGTCGTCGACCTCGGCGTCATGGTGCCGGCGCAGAAGATCCTGGACGCCGCTCGCGAGGAGGACGCCGACGCCGTCGGGCTGTCCGGGCTGATCACGCCGTCCCTGGACGAGATGGTGAACCTGGCCGCCGAGATGGAGCGCCAGGGCTTCGAGATCCCCCTCCTGATCGGCGGCGCCACCACATCACGGGCGCACACCGCCGTGAAGATCGCCCCTCGCTACCACGGTCCGGTGGTGTGGGTGAAGGACGCCTCCCGGTCCGTTCCGGTGGTCGCCTCGCTGCTCTCCGAGGAGCGGCGCTCCGAGCTGCTGGCCGAGGTCGAGGCCGACTACGAGTCGATCCGCCGGCGGCACGCGGCCAAGCACGGGGACCGGCCGATGCTGTCGCTGGAGCAGGCCCGGGCCAACGCCACACCGGTCGACTGGTCGACGTACCGCCCGCCGCGCCCGCGGCTGCTGATGCAGCACTACCGCGACGCCTACGACGTGATGGGCGACCGGGACCAGCACCCGAGGCAGTGCGTGCGCGCGTTCCACGACTACTCCCTGGAGGAGCTGCGCGACTACATCGACTGGCAGCCGTTCTTCAACGCCTGGGAGATCAAGGGCCGATTCCCGGACCTGCTCGACCACCCCGACACGGGTGAGGCGGCCCGACGCCTGTGGGAGGACGCCCAGCGGATGCTGGACACCCTGATCGAGGACCGGTGGCTGCGGGCGAACGGCGTGGTCGGCCTGTTCCCCGCGAATGCGGTCGGCGACGACATCGAGGTCTACACCTCCGAGGCGCGCACCGACGTGCTCGCCACCCTGCGCCACCTGCGCCAGCAGGGCTCCCACCGCACCGGGATCCCGAACCGGTGTCTGGCCGACTACGTGGCGCCCCGGGAGAGCGGGACCAAGGACTACGTCGGCGCCTTCGCGGTCACGGCCGGCCTCGGCGCCCCGGAGAAGGTGGCCGAGTTCAAGGACCGGCTCGACGACTACAGCGCGATCCTCCTGGAGTCGCTGGCCGACCGGCTGGCCGAGGCGCTGGCCGAGCGGATGCACGAGCGGGTGCGCCGGGAGATGTGGGGCTACGCACCCGACGAGCGGCTCGACGCCGAGGGGCTGCTCAAGGAGCGGTACGACGGGATCCGGCCTGCGCCCGGCTACCCGGCCTCACCGGAGCACAGCGAGAAGCAGACCCTGTGGCGGCTGCTCGACGTCGAGGCGCACGCCGGGATCGAGCTGACCGAGAGCATGGCCATGTGGCCGGGCGCGTCGGTCTCGGGCTGGTACCTCTCCCATCCCGAGTCGCAGTACTTCGTCGTCGGCCGGGTCGGCCGGGACCAGGTCGAGGACTACGCGCGGCGCAAGGGCTGGACGCTGGCCGAGGCCGAGCGCTGGCTCTCGCCGAACCTCGGCTACGACCCCGAGGACTGACCGGACCGGCTGACGGACCGGCTGACGGGCCGGCTGACGGACCGGGGAGCACCGAAACCCGCAATCGTTGCCGGATCGGGACACGCGGGGGCGAGTACCCCCTGGCATCATCAAATCGGTCGAGAGTAGTCTCCTCCGCACTGCCCGGGCATCCGTGCACGGGCCCGTACGTGAGGTGGAACAGAAGTGAATCGCAGACGAGGACTCCTGGCCGCCGCCGGTGCCGGCGTCATGGTGGCCGCGCTCGCAGCCTGCGGAGGCGGGGGATCCGGGAGCGGCTCGAACTCGAGCTTCATCCTGGGGACGACCGACACGGTCACCGCGCTGGACCCGGCGGGTTCCTACGACACCGGCTCCTGGAACATGGAGTACAACATCTACCAGCAGCTGGTCGACATCCCGCCGAACGGCACCACGCCGCAGGGGGACGCGGCGAAGTCGTGCAGCTACCAGGACGCCAAGACGCTCACCTGCCACCTCAAGTCGGGCCTGACGTTCTCCAACGGAGACAAGCTCACGTCCGCGGATGTGAAGTACTCCTTCCAGCGCAACATCGCGATCAACAACCCCAACGGCGCGGCGGTCCTGCTCGGCTCGATCACCGACAACAGCAACCCGGACCACCCGAAGCTGGCCCAGGGCGCGATCGAGACCCCGAACCCGACCACGGTCGTCTTCCACCTGACCAGACCGGACACCACCTTCATCAAGGTGCTCACCACCGCGGCGGCCTCGATCGTCGACCACAAGGTGTTCCCTGCCGACAAGCTGCTGCAGGACAACAAGGTGATCGGCTCGGGGCCCTACGAGCTGAGCCAGTACAAGGCCGGTGAGCAGGCCACGCTCACCGCCAACCCGAAGTACCAGGGCGCGAACAAGCCGAAGACCGACCGCATCTTCGTGCAGTACTTCAGCGACCCCGCGCCCCTCAAGCAGGCCGTCTCCAGCGGCCAGGTGGACATCGCCTGGCGGACGCTCAGCCCCACCGACCTCAACTCCTTGAAGTCGAGCTCCACGGTGAACGTGCTGCGGGGCAAGGGCTCGGAGTTCCGCTACTGGGTGTGGCAGATGAAGACCAAGGTCGGCAAGCAGCTGGCGATCCGCCAGGCGGTCGCCCAGCTGTTCGACCGGCAGGCCATCGCGCAGAAGGCGTACGACGGCACGGTGCAACCGGCCTACTCGATCGTCCCGCCCGGCTTCGCCGGCCAGAAGGACTCCTTCAAGACCAAGTACGGGAGCCCGAGCGTCGCCAAGGCCAAGAAGATCCTCGAGGCCGCGCACATCAAGACCCCGGTGTCGATCCGGCTCGGCTACACGCCCTCGCACTACGGCCCGAACGCCGTCGACGAGGCCGACGAGCTGCAGCGTCAGCTGAACAGCAGCGGTCTGTTCAAGGCGACCGTCGCCGACGCCGAGTGGGAGCAGTACCAGACGCTGTACAAGCAGGGCGCCTACGACCTGTTCATCTTGGGCTGGTACCCGGACTACCTCGACGCCGACGACTATCTGACCCCGTTCCTGCGCGACGGCGGCTTCTACGCCAACGGCTACAACAGCCCGAAGGTGAACAAGCTGCTCGACCAGGAGGTCGCCAGCACCGACCCGCAGAAGCGTCAGCAGATCTTCGGTCAGCTGCAGGACATCGTCGCCCAGGACGTCCCGCTGATCCCGTCCTGGGACGGCCAGAACGTCGCGGTCGCCGGCAAGGACATGACCGGTGTCAAGCAGACGCTCGACCCGACGTACATCTTCCGCCTCTGGATGATCGGCAAGAAGGGCTAGCGAACCGGACGGGGGAGGGCGCGCAGCCGAAGCGCCCTCCCCCGTCCGGCTGTCAGGACACATTCTCGGGGGCCTTGACGAAAGGACGTTGATGAGCGCGGGCTCAGGGTCGTTACCCCGCTACATCGGGCAACGGGTGCTGCTGGTCATCCCGATGGTCCTGGTGCTGCTGACCGTGGTCTTCCTGCTGCTGCGTGTGGCGCCGGGGGACCCGGTGACCGCCTCGGTCGGCGGCAAGCTCAGCCCCCAGGCCATCGCCTTGCGGCGACACTCGCTCGGCCTGGACCAGCCGCTGTACGTGCAGTACCTCGACTACCTGAAGAGCGTCGTCACGTTCAACTTCGGGCACACGATCTCCGACAACCGCCCGGTGATCGAGGTGATCCGTGACAACGGCGGCGCCACCCTCACCCTGACCCTCGGCGCGATGCTCGTCGCGCTGGTTCTCGGGATCCCGCTCGGCCTGATCGCCGGCCGGATGCGGGACACCGCCCCCGATGTCGTCATCCGCCTGTTCGGCGTCGTCAGCTACGCCGCACCGGTGTTCTGGACGGGCCTGATGTTCGTGATCCTCGTCGCGCCCACAGGCTGGCCGACCTATGACATCGCGTCCCCGGAGACGAAGTTCACCGTCCAGCCGGTGACACACATCCTGCTGCTGGACTCACTCCTGTCGGGGAACATGAGCGCGTTCCTCGACGTGCTCCAGCACCACGTGCTCCCATGCCTGACCCTGGGACTGCTGCTCTGCGGCGTGTTCATCCGGCTGGTGCGGGTCAACCTGCTGCAGTCGCTCCAGGGTGACTACGTGGAGGCCGCGCGGGCCCGCGGGATCCCGGAGAAGTACGTGATCCGCCGGCACGCGTTCCGCAACGCACTGGTTCCCGTCGTCACCGTCATCGGCCTGCAGGTGGCACTCGCCATGGCCGGCGCCGTGCTGACCGAGCAGACCTTCAACTGGCCGGGCGTCGGGTACCAGCTGGTGAAGTACCTGAACGCGCGCGACTACAACGCCGTCCAGGGGCTGGTCACCTTCTTCGCGATCGTCGTGGTCATCGTCAGCGTCCTGGTGGACATCGTGAACGCGATGATCGACCCCCGGGTCCGGTACTGAGGAGGCTGAGATGCTCAAGACGCTGCTCGCGCCGATCCGCAACACCTCCGGCCTGGCCCGGTGGATCCTGCTGGCCGGCCTGCTGCTCACCGCGGTGTTCGTGGTCTTCGCGATCTTCGCGCCCTGGATCGCGCCGTACGGCTTCGACCAGGTGCGCGCGGGAGGACACCCGTTCCCGAAGATGGCTCCGCCGTCCAGCGCCCACTGGCTGGGGACCAACGACCAGTTCTTCGACATCTTGTCCCGGGTCATCTGGGGTGCACGCACCGAGATCACCGTGGTGGCGCTCTCGGTCGTCCTGGCGGTCGTCATCGGCGTGCCCCTCGGGCTGGTGTCGGGCTTCGTGGGCGGCTGGACCGACCGGATGCTGGTGTTCCTCATGGACGCGATGTACGCGTTCCCGTCGCTGCTGCTCGCGATCGTGTTCGCGTTCCTCCTCGAGGGGGCGCTCGGTGGCGGGATCATGGCGGCCGCCCTCTCGTTGACCGCGATCTACATCCCGCAGTACTTCCGGGTGGTGCGCAGCACCACGGTGAGCGCCCGTGAGGCCACGTACGTCGAGGCGGCCCGAGCCATCGGTGCCCGCAACGGCACCATCATGGGTCGCTACCTGTTCGGCAACGTGATCCAGTCGGTCCCGGTGATCGGGACGCTCAACGCCGCCGATGCGATCAGCACGCTGGCGGCGCTGGGGTTCCTCGGCCTGGGCATCCAGCCCACGCAGGCCGCCGAGTGGGGCTACGACCTGAGCCGGGCGCTGGACGACGCGGCCGCCGGGATCTGGTGGACCGCGCTGTTCCCGGGCCTGGCGATCGTGCTGCTGGTGACCGGGCTGACCCTGGTCGGCGAAGGGTTGAACGAGACAGTGAACCCGGTCCTGCGCAAGCGGCGCTTCCGCAAGATCGTGATGCCCACCCGCGAGCCGAGCACCGCCATGGCGAGTGGAGAGGTGGAGGTATGAGCGACCACGAAGCGCCGGTGATCGACGCCCGCGACCTGCGGATCTGGTACGGCACCGAACGCGGCGCCGTGCGTGCCGTCGACGGGGTGTCCTTCCAGCTGCGCAAGGGCGAGATCCTCGGCCTCGTCGGTGAGTCCGGCTGCGGCAAGTCCACCCTCGGACGCGGGCTGCTCGGCCTGCTTCCCGAAGGCGCCAGGATGGACGGCGAGCTGCGCTACAAGGGACAGGACCTGCTGGCGCTGCCGCGCAAGCAGATGTTCGCGATGCGCGGCTCGGAGCTCGGCATGATCTTCCAGGAGCCGCTGACCCGGCTCAACCCGCTCATGCGGATCTCCCAGCACTTCGAGGAGACCCTCAAGGCGCAGGAGCGGGGCCTGTCCAAGGACGAGATGCGCCGGCGTGCGTTGGAGGCGCTGCGGGTCATGGGCATCCCGCCGACGCGGTACCGCTCCTACCCGCACGAGTTCTCCGGCGGGATGCGCCAGCGCCTGATGATCGCTCTCGCGCTGGTCCTGCGTCCCTCGTTCGTCGTCGCCGACGAGCCCACCACCGCGCTCGACGTGCTGGTCGAGGCGCAGATCATCCGCATCCTGCATGATCTACGCCGCGCCTATGACACCTCCCTGCTGCTGATCACCCACAACCTCGGCATCATCGCCGAGGCCTGCGACCGGGTGGCGGTGATGTACGCCGGGGAGATCGTCGAGATCGGCGACGCTCGTGAGGTGTTCTCCGACCCGCAGCACCCCTACACCCAGGAGCTGTTGCGGTCCACGATCTCGCTGTCGACCACCGGGCTGAACTACATCCCCGGTGCTCCACCGGACCTCGTGGACCCGCCGTCCGGCTGCCACTTCCACCCGCGCTGCCCGAACGCCATGAACATCTGCCGGACCGACCACCCGGTGCAGCGCCCCATGCCGAACGGCACCCGCACCCAGTGCTGGGCCGCCGACATCAAGCACGGCCTCGCCGACAAGCTCGGTGACCAGCAGACTCAGCCGCTGACCCAGGAGGAGATCTCCGTTGCAGACGAAGCCTGAGAGCACGGCAGCCCCCACCGACGGCGCCGCTCCGCTGGTACAGGTGGAGGACCTCGAGGTGCACTTCCAACTGCGCGGCGGGATGCTTTCCCGGCTGTTCGGCCTCGGCACCGGCGTGGTCCGCGCCGTGGACGGGGTGGACCTGTCGCTGGCGCGGGGCGAGGTGCTCGGGCTGGTGGGCGAGTCCGGCAGCGGCAAGACCACGCTGGGCCGTGCGTTGCTGGGCCTGGCGCCGGCGACCCACGGCCGGATCATCTACCGGCCCCGCGCCAAGGACGGCACCGTCTCGGAGCAGGTGGTCTCGACGCTGTCGGGTGGCGACCTGCGGCGGCTGCGAACGGACCTGCAGATGGTGTTCCAGGATCCGCACGCGGCGCTGAACCCCTCCATGACGATCGAGACCGCCGTCGGCCACCCGCTGCGGATCCACCACCTGGCCTCCGGCACGGCGCTTCGGGAACGGGTGGTCGAGGCGCTCGAACGTGTCGGGCTCAGCCCGGCGGAGCGGTTCTTGGACAAGTACCCGCGTGACCTGTCCGGAGGCCAGAAGCAACGCGCGGTCATCGCCCGCGCGATCATCCTCGGCCCGGAGGTGCTGGTCGCCGACGAGCCGGTCTCCATGCTGGACATGAGCGTACGCGCGAAGATCCTGCAGCTGATGCTCGATCTCAAGCACGACCTTGGCCTGACCTACGTCTACATCACCCACGACCTGGCGACCGCGAAGTTCTTCTGTGACCGGATCGCCATCATGTACCTCGGCCGGATCGTGGAGATCGGACCCGCGCAGGAAATCTTCGACGACCCCAAGCACCCCTACACCAAGGCGCTGCTCAAGGCCATTCCGGAGCCGGACCCGAAGCTCATGGTGCCGCGAGACCTGCCGCGCGGGGAGATCCCGGACGCCGCCTCCCCGCCGTTGGGCTGCGCGTTCCACCCACGCTGCCCCGAGGCGGTCGCCGCCTGCGGCTGGGAGTCCCGGGACCTCCGGGCGCAGCTGGAGGAGCACTGGACCCGGCAGGACACGGCGGTCTACGAGGAGGAGAGCGCCCTCGTCGGCGACCTCGCCCGTCTGGACGAGCCGCAGAAGACCGTCACGATCGGTTCGTCGTCCTCCTCGGCCCGGTTGCGGCAGATGCTGGAGCAGATGCGGGCGGAGAACCCCGACGAGCCGCTGTGGACCGGTGTCGAGTCGGTGAGCGAGACCTCCGAAGGACTCGAGGTCAGGTTCGTCGCCGGCCACGACCCGCTGCTGCGGCCGTCCGGCGGAGTGGAGGTCGCCTGCGTGCTGCACCCCGAGCCGGTGACCACCGAGCCGTCCCGGCCGGAGAACCACGACCGGACCTAGCAGCGCCCGGGGTCACTCGATCGTCGGAGCCGGCAGCGGGGGAGGCGTGCCCCCGAACTCGGGGCACAGCGCCTGGTGGGCGCACCAGCCGCACAGCGCGCTGCGGCGAGGCCGCCAGTCCCCGGTGCGCTGCGCCCGGTCGATGGCCGACCACAGTGCCTTGACCTTGCGCTCGGTGCCCAGCAGGTCGCGCTCGTCGGGGGAGTAGCGCAGCACCTCCCCGCTGCCGAGGTAGATCAGCTGCAGCACCGTGGGCACCACCCCGCGGGTCCGCCACAGCACCAGCGCGTAGAACTTCATCTGGAACAGCGCCTTCGCCTCGAAGGCGACGCCCGGCGCCTTGCCAGTCTTGTAGTCCACGACCCGGATCTGGCCCGTCGGGGCCACGTCGAGCCGGTCGATGAAGCCGCGCAGCAGCAGCTTGTCGTCGAGCAGCGCCTCGACGTACATCTCCCGCTCGGCCGGCTCGAGGCGGGTGGGGTCCTCGAGCGCGAAGTAGCGCTCCAAGGAGGCGCGGCAGGAGGCCAACCAGCTGCCGATCTCGGGGCCCTCGGCACCGAACATCTCCGCGATCTCCGGGTCGGCCTCCAAGACCGCCTCCCAGGCGGGTTGCAGGAGGTCGGCGGCCCTCTCGGGGGTGCGCTGGGGGCCCGGGAGGTCGAACAGGTCCTCCAGGACCCGGTGCACCACGGTGCCCCGCACGGCGTCGGGGGAGGACGGCTCCGGGCGCCGGTCCACGCAGCGGAACCGGTACAGAAGCGGACAGGTCATGAAGTCGGCGGCCCTGCTCGGGGACAGAGAACCGACCACCTCGACGCCGTCGACGACCGTCCGGTCGCGCGGCCCGCGGGCGCGCGCCGGCTCCCGGGTCTGCTCCAACGTCTGCACCTCGACACCTTCGGTTGCCATGTCCGACACAGTAGGGGAGCGCTCCGACAGGGCGTGGCAGCCATCGCCGCGATAGTTTGGAGTCGTGGACCAGAGCACCGTAGAGCAGGGTGGCCCGCGGCCGCCCCGGCCTCCTCGCCCGCCGGGCACGCTGCGCGTCGGGCAGATCGGCGGCATCGACGTCCTGGTGCGGGCCTCCTGGCTGTTCATCGCCCTGCTGATCGCGGTGTCCTTCGCGCCCCAGATCCAGCAGGTCGCCCCCGGGCTGGGCGGGTGGACCTACGTGGCCGGGCTGGCGTTCGCGGTGCTGCTGTACCTCTCGGTGCTGCTCCACGAGGTGTCGCACGCGCTGATGGCCAAGCGGTACGGCCTGCCCGTCCGGTCCATCACCTTGCACTTCCTCGGTGGGGCCACCGAGATCGAGGGGGAGGCGGACACTCCCGGCCGCGAGTTCGGCATCTCCGTGGTCGGGCCGTTGACCTCGATCGCGGTCGGGCTGGTGTTCCTGGCCCTGCGGCCGGTCGCCCCCGCCGGGCTCCTCGGCCTGGCCGTGGACGCGATGGCCTGGGCGAACCTGGTCGTCGGCGGGCTGAACCTGGTGCCCGGTCTCCCGCTGGACGGAGGCCGGGTGCTGCGGGCGCTGGTGTGGCGACTGACCGGCAACGGCGCCACCGGCACCCTGGTGGCCGGCTGGGCCGGCCGGGTGGTGGCGGTGCTGGCCATGCTGTTCCCGGCCGTCCAGGACACCGTGCTGGGCACCCCGGCGTCGCTGGGCAACTACCTGCTCGCCTTCGTCATCGCCGCCTTCTTGTGGAGCGGCGCGACCGCCGCGATCATGTCCGCACGAGTCCGCAGCCGGTTGCCGTCCCTGCAAGCCCGGTCGCTGGCCCGTCGTACCCTCGCCGTGCCCGAGAACCTCCCGCTGGCCGAGGCCGTCCGGCGCGCCCAGGAGGAGCAGGCGGGCAGCATCGTGCTGCTGGACGCCCAGGGGCGGCCCAGCGGCATCGTCAACGAAGCGGCGCTGCTGGCCACTCCCGAGGAGCGGCGACCGTGGCTGCCGGTGAGCGCGGTCTCCCGCACCGTGGAGGAGGGCATGGTCTTCCCCGCTGACCTGTCCGGCGAGCCGCTGGTCCGGGCGATGCAGCGCACCCCGGCCACCGAGTACCTGCTGGTCGAGGCCGACGGCAGCGTCTACGGCGTCCTGGTCACCCAGGACGTGGACAGGGCCTTCGTGGCCGCCGGCTGACCACGGCCGACCGGTGGTTAGGCTGCGCCCCATGTCTGCAGCCGACGACGCCGAGGACGTCGCCCCCGAGACCTGGTCCGGCGTCCACCGGGGCCCGCTGCGGGCCGGTGAGTGGGTCCGCCTGACCGACACCAAGGGCCGCCGGCACAACATCTGTCTCGAGCGGGGCAAGAAGTTCTTCACCAACCGCGGGTCGATCGACCACGACGACCTGATCGGCCGGCCGGAGGGCTTCACCATCGGCTCCTCCGCGGGCGGGGAGTACCTGGTGTTCCGGCCGCTGCTCAAAGAGTTCGTGGTGTCCATGCCGCGCGGGGCCGCGGTGGTCTATCCCAAGGACGCGGCCCAGATCGTGGCGATGGCAGACGTGTTCCCGGGGGCCCGGGTGGTGGAGGCCGGGGTCGGCTCCGGCGCGCTGACCTGCTCACTGCTGCGGGCGGTCGGGCCGCACGGCCGGGTCTCGTCGTACGAGCGCCGCCCGGAGTTCGCGGACGTGGCGGTCCGCAACGTCGACCAGTTCTTCGCCGGCCGGCACCCGGCCTGGCGGCTCACCGTCGGCGACCTGGTGGAGGCGCTGCCCGAGGGGAGTCGGCCCAGCACGGTGGACCGGGTCATCTTGGACATGTTGGCGCCGTGGGACTGCATCGACGTGGTGGCCGAGGCGCTGGTCCCCGGGGGAGTGCTGTGCGTGTACGTCGCCACCACCACCCAGCTCGGCCGGGTCGTGGAGACGGTGCGCCACCACGGCGGCTTCAGCGAGCCCGAGCCCTGGGAGACCCTGGTCCGCGACTGGCACGTCGAGGGACTGGCCATCCGGCCCGGCCACAAGATGATCGGGCACACCGGATTCCTGGTCACTGCCCGGCGGATGGCACCAGGTCAGCGGCCGCCGGCCAAGAAGCGCCGGCCGGCCCCTGGGGCCTACGGAGCCGACTACCGGGGCCCGCGTCCCGGGGGCCTTCCTCCGGGCTCCGACCAGGAACGCCTCGACGGCTGAGGTTTCACCGAGCGGCCACGGGCAACAGTGGACGGGTGCTCTGCGAACCCGCTTGGGGAACACGGCGACACATCGCCGTTTGCCTCTTCAAATGCCGTTGTACGCAGGTAGGGTCGATCGCAGAGCACCCATGCTGCGGAGGTGACTGACGTGTCAGCATCAGAAAGTGGTTCGGGCCGGTCCGGAGCACGCACGCCGGACGAGCTGCGGAGCCAGCTGCACTTCCTCGAGGAAGAGGTCACCGAGCTGCGCCGACGGCTCACCGACGGGCCGATGCACTCGCGCGCGATCGAGCAGCGTCTCGCCGAGACCCAGCGCTCCCTGGCCGCCGTGACGGCCCAGAACGAGCGGCTCGCGCAGACCCTCCGTGAGGCGCGTGACCAGATCATGACCCTCAAGGAGGAGGTCGACCGGCTCGCCCAGCCGCCGGCCGGGTTCGGGACGTTCCTGTCCCGCAACGAGGACGAATCCATCGACGTGTTCACCGGCGGTCGCAAGCTACGGGTCAACGTGAGCCCGTCCGTGGACCTCGACTCGCTGCGCCGTGGGCAGGAGGTCATGCTCAACGAGGCGCTCAACGTGGTCGCGGCTCTCGACTTCGAGCAGGTGGGCGAGGTCGTGATGCTCAAGGAGTTCCTCGAGGACGGCGAACGGCTGCTCGTCATCGCGAACGCCGACGAGGAGCGCATCGTGCGGCTCGCCGAGCCGCTGCGGGGCCAGACCCTACGCGCCGGCGACTCGCTGCTGCTGGACCCTCGGTCCGGGTACGTCTACGAGCGGGTGCCGAAGTCGGAGGTCGAGGAGCTGGTCCTCGAAGAGGTTCCCGACATCGGCTACGAGAACATCGGTGGGCTGATCAAGCAGATCGACCAGATCCGCGACGCCGTCGAGCTGCCTTACCTCCACCCGGACATGTTCCGCGAGCACCAGCTCAAGGCTCCCAAGGGCGTGCTGCTCTACGGCCCGCCTGGTTGCGGGAAGACGCTGATCGCCAAGGCGGTGGCCAGCTCGCTGGCGAAGAAGGTGGCCGCCAAGACCGGGCAGGAAGGCAAGAGCTACTTCCTGAACATCAAGGGCCCCGAGCTGCTGAACAAGTACGTCGGTGAGACCGAGCGGCACATCCGGCTGGTCTTCCAACGCGCTCGGGAGAAGGCTAACGGCGGCACCCCGGTGATTGTGTTCTTCGACGAGATGGACTCGTTGTTCCGCACTCGCGGATCCGGGGTCTCCTCCGACGTGGAGAACACCATCGTTCCGCAGCTGCTCAGCGAGATCGACGGGGTGGAGGGGCTGGAGAACGTCATCGTGATCGGCGCCTCCAACCGCGAGGACATGATCGACCCGGCGATCCTGCGCCCGGGGCGGCTGGACGTGAAGATCAAGATCGAGCGCCCGGACGCGGAGTCCGCGCGCGACATCTTCTCCAAGTACCTCACCGCGGACCTGCCGTTGCACGCCGACGACCTCGCCGAGTTCGGCGGCGACCCGGAGGCCTGCGTGGCCGGGATGATCCAGGCGACCGTCGAGAGGATGTACACCGAGACGGAGGAGAACCGGTTCCTGGAGGTCACCTACGCCAACGGGGACAAGGAGGTCTTGTACTTCAAGGACTTCAACTCCGGCGCGATGATCCAGAACATCGTCGACCGCGCCAAGAAGATGGCGATCAAGGACCTGCTGGACACCCAGCAGAAGGGTCTGCGGGTCAACCACCTGCTGCAGGCGTGCGTGGACGAGTTCAAGGAGAACGAGGACCTGCCGAACACCACCAACCCCGACGACTGGGCCCGCATCTCCGGCAAGAAGGGCGAGCGGATCGTGTTCATCCGGACGCTCATCACCGGCAAGCAGGGCACCGAGCCGGGGCGGTCCATCGACACGGTCTCCAACACCGGTCAGTACCTCTGACGCCCACTGCCGGGCCCCGGGGGATGCGCCCGACGGCCCGGGAGGATACTTGACCCCAGGGGCGGAACGAGTGGAACGAACCCGAGCATGAAGGGTGATCGATGTTCTTCTGGATCGGTCTGGTGGTAGCACTCCTCATCGCCGCAGTCGCCACCTTCTGGGGCATCCGCGGGATGGACGACCGCACCCACAAACCGGGGAGCCAACGCCTGCGCTGAGCGCTCAGCCCCCGGCCGGCTCGGTGACGTCGGCGACCTCGGCATCGAGGACGGCCAGCAGCTCGGCCGCGTCGACCGTGATGGCGGCCCCGTGAGCGCCGGCACCCAGGGACACCGTGCCGGTCACGGCTGCGTCGGCGACCACCGGCCACCGTGAGGTGCTGCCCAGCGGCGTGATGGTCCCACGCACGTAGCCGGTCACCTCGAAGGCCCTCAGGGCGCTCGGCATGGAGACCCGGTTCACACCCAGCAGCGAGCGCAGCTTCGGCCAGGCGATCTCGCGGTCGCCGGGCACCAGCACGAAGCGGTAGTCCTCGTCGGACAGCCGCACCACCAGCGTCTTCACGACGGCCGAGGGGGCAACACCCCGGGCGGCCGCCGCCTCCTCCAAGGAGCGGACCGGGCCGTGCCGGGTAAGCCGGTAGCCGAGCCCCAGCGCGTCGGCGGCAGCCAGGGCCCGGTCGGAGTGGTCGTCGTCCGCCATGCCGACCAGGCTAGGGCCTCACCACGGGGCGGCCTGGCCGTAGTCCGCGACGTCGCGGGCCGCGAGATGTTTCAGCAGGGCCCGGGTGTCCGGCACGAACGACCAGGCGGGGTCACGCAGCCGCTCGGCAAGCTCCGACAGAGCCATCCAGGCGCCCCACACCACCTCGGCGTCGGGGTAGCTGACCGGCCCGGCCCAGACCGCCTCGAAGCAGTGCTCCACCACACGGGTGGTCGCGTCCTCGTAATGGTTGAGCCCCACGAAGGTCAGCGGCGCCCCGGTGATGCCCAGCTCCTCGGCCAGCTCCCGCTCAGCCGACTGCTGCGGGTCCTCGCCGTAGCGCAGCATGCCACCGGCCGCCGCGTCGTAGCAGCCGGGCGCCCAGTCCTTCGCGGGGGAGCGACGGTGCACGAAGATGTCCCCCGCGCGGTTGCGCACCAGAACGGCGGTCGCCCCGTGCCGCAGGTTGTCGCGTCGTACGACGGAGCGCTCGGCGGGGCCGGTCACGACCCCCGAGGAATCCACCAGCGCAACGATCTCCGGCACGTGGCCATCCTGCCACCCGCAGACGTCGGCCCACGTCAGGTCCAACGCGTAGGCTCAGACCATGAACACCCGAGGACGCTGCTCTCTGCGCTCACACCTCAGCGGGGCCCTTGGATGAGCGTGCGCCGAGTGATGGGGACCGAGACGGAGTTCGGCATCTCCGTGCAGGGACAGCCCACCGCGAACCCGATGGTGGCCTCCTCGCAGGTGGTCAACGCCTACGGCACGTCCACGCTGCGGGCCCGCCGGGCGCGCTGGGACTTCGAGGAGGAGTCCCCGCTGCGGGACGCCCGCGGCTTCGACATGTCCCGCGAGGTCGCCGACCCCACCCAGCTCACCGACGAGGACCTCGGGCTGGCGAACGTGATCCTCACCAACGGGGCCCGCCTCTACGTCGACCACGCGCACCCCGAGTACTCCACGCCCGAGTGCACGAACCCCCGCGACGTGGTCAAGTGGGACAAGGCCGGCGAGCGGGTCATGCTGGACGCGACCCACCTGGCCGCCACCATCCCCGGCACCCAGCCGATCCTGCTGTACAAGAACAACACGGACAACAAGGGCGCGTCCTACGGCGCCCACGAGAACTACCTGATGCGGCGCAGCACGCCGTTCGGGGAGATCGTCCGGCACCTCACCCCGTTCTTCGTCAGCCGCCAGGTGGTGTGCGGCGCCGGCCGCGTCGGCATCGGCCAGGACGGGCGCGAGCACGGGTTCCAGGTCAGCCAGCGCGCGGACTACTTCGAGGTCGAGGTCGGCCTGGAGACCACGCTGAAGCGGCCCATCATCAACACCCGGGACGAACCGCACGCCGACCCGGAGAAGTACCGCCGGCTGCACGTGATCATCGGTGACGCCAACATGGCGGAGGTGTCCACCTACCTCAAGGTCGGCACCACCGCGCTGGTGCTGGCCATGATCGAGGACCGCTTCATCACCCGCGACCTGACCGTCGAGCAGCCGGTGCGCTCCCTGCGGGAGGTCTCCCACGATCCCGGCCTGAAGCATCTGCTCCGGCTCTCCGACGGTCGCACCCTGACCGCCGTACAGCTGCAGATGGAGTACCTGGACCTGGCCCGCAAGTACGTCGAGGACCGGTACGGCAGCGACGTGGACGAGCAGACCGCCGACGTGCTGGCCCGCTGGGAGTCAGTGCTCACCCGGCTGGAGACCGACCCGATGCAGTGCTCCCGCGAGCTCGACTGGGTAGCAAAGCTGCAGCTGCTCGAGCAGTACCGCGACCGGGACGGCCTGGCGTGGGAGGACGCCAAGCTGCACCTGATCGACCTGCAGTACGCCGACATCCGCCCGGACAAGGGGCTTTACCACCGGCTGGTGAAGCTCGGCCGGGTGGAGCGGCTGGTCACCGACGACGAGACCGTCGACGCGGTGCACCTGCCCCCGGCGGACACCCGCGCGTACTTCCGGGGCCGGTGCCTGGAGAAGTACGCCGACCGGATCGCCGCCGCGTCGTGGGACTCGGTGATCTTCGACATTCCCGGCCACGAGTCCCTGCAGCGAGTGCCCACCATCGACCCGTTGCGCGGCAGCCGGGCGCACGTGGGAGAACTCCTCGACCGTTGTGACACCGCAGAGGCCTTGTTCACCGCCCTGACTCGGTAGGGTCTGGGGAGAGAGGCTTCGCGTGGTCGGACGACCACGCGACGTGCATCCGAGGAGGCGTCCATGGCACAGGAGCACAAGCAGCCCAGGAAGTCCGGAGAGACCGAAGAGGTCGAGCAGACCGAGGAGACCTCCGGAGAGTCCGTCGCCGAGCGCAAGGAGCAGCTCGACGAGGACATCGACGCGATCCTGGGAGAGATCGACGACGTCCTCGAGACCAACGCGGAAGACTTCGTGAAGTCGTTCATCCAGAAAGGCGGAGAGTAGACACACATGAGCCAGCCCTCACCGGCCGACCCTCGCCTGCCCGCCGCCTTCCTGGTGCCCGGCACGTCCTCGTTCGCGGAGTTCCTCGCGCAGCAGTCGCCCGACCTGCTGCCGTCGCGCCGGCCGCTTCCCGGTGGTGACGCCTCGGTGCTGTCACCGCACGGGACGACGATCGTGGCCGCCACCTTCGACGGCGGTGTCGTGATGGCCGGGGACCGCCGCGCGACCATGGGCAACGTGATCGCCCAGCGGGACATCGAGAAGGTGTTCCCCGCCGACGAGTTCTCCTGCGTCGGCATCGCCGGCGTCGCCGGGCTGGCGGTGGAGATGGTCCGGCTGTTCCAGACCGAGCTGGAGCACTACGAGAAGATCGAGGGCATCACCTTGTCGATGGACGGCAAGGCGAACCGACTGGCCGGGTTGATCCGCTCCAACCTCGGCATGGCGATGCAGGGCCTCGCCGTCGTCCCCCTCTTCGCGGGCTACGACCTGGCCCGCGACAAGGGCCGGATCTTCTCCTACGACGCGACCGGCGGCCGCTACGAGGAGACCGCGTTCCACTCCGTGGGCTCCGGGTCGATGTTCGCCCGGGGGGCGCTGAAGAAGCTGTACCGCGAGGACCTCAGCGACGAGGAGGCGGTGACCGCCACGATCCAGGCGTTGTACGACGCCGCCGACGACGACTCGGCGACCGGAGGCCCGGACGTGGCCCGGCGGATCTTCCCGGTGGTCGCGGTCATCTCCTCCAGCGGGTACCGCCGGCTGCCCGCCGAGGAGGTCGCCACGATCGCCGACCGGGTGATCGCGGGCCGGATGGAGCGTCCCGACGGTCCGCACGCGGCCATCATCTGAGAAAGGCGACACGCACATGAGCATGCCGTTCTACGTCTCGCCCGAGCAGCAGATGAAGGACCGGGCGGACTACGCACGCAAGGGGATCTCCCGGGGGCGCAGCGTGGTCGCCCTGCAGTACCCGGACGGGATCGTGATCGTCTCGGAGAACCCGCAGACCCTGCACAAGATCAGCGAGATCTACGACCGGATCGCCTTCGCGGCCGTGGGCCGCTACAACGAGTTCGAGAACCTGCGCATCGCGGGGGTCCGGCTCGCCGACATGCGCGGCTACGCCTACGACCGGCTCGACGTCACCGGGCGCGGGCTGGCCAACGCCTACGCGCAGACCCTCGGGACGATCTTCTCCAGCGCCGGGGAGAAGCCCTACGAGGTGGAGATCCTGGTCGCCGAGGTGGGCGCCGAGGAGGCCGGCGACGAGATCTACCGGGTGACCTTCGACGGGCAGATGGGCGACGAGCACGGCTACGCGGTGATGGGTGGCTCCGCGGAGACGGTCACGGGCTACCTGTCCGGCCGCTACGCGCGGGGAATGTCGCTGGAGGATTCGGTGCGGCTGGCGGTGGAGGCGCTGGGGCACAACGAGTCCCAGCCCCGGACCATCCCGCCCGAGGACCTCGAGGTGGCCGTGCTGGACCGTAGCCGCTCCCAGAAGCGGAAGTTCCGCCGGCTGTCCGCGCGAGAGCTTGCCGCCATCCTGTCCGAACGGGGCACCCCGGAGACCTCGGGCGCAACGTCCCAGAGCCTGGGGACGCTTCCCGGCAGCGGGCACCCGCCGGTCGCGCCGCCCGCCGATCCGGGCGACCCGCTCACCTGAGGGCGCGCATATCCCTGACGCCGCACGTAAGGTGGTGACGTGGACCGGAGGATCTTCGGGATCGAGAACGAGTACGGCGTCACGTGCACGTTCCGCGGACAGCGGCGACTGTCCCCCGACGAAGTGGCGCGCTACCTGTTCCGCAAGGTGGTGTCCTGGGGACGCAGCAGCAACGTCTTCCTGCGCAACGGGGCCAGGCTCTACCTGGACGTGGGCAGCCACCCGGAGTACGCCACTCCGGAGTGCGACGACGTGCTGGACCTGGTCGCTCACGACAAGGCGGGCGAGCGGACCCTGGAGGGACTCCTCGTCGACGCGGAGCGCCGGCTTCACGACGAGGGCATCGCCGGCGACGTGTACCTGTTCAAGAACAACACCGACTCGGCGGGAAACTCCTACGGCTGTCACGAGAACTACCTGGTCGGGCGGCACGGGGAGTTCGCCAAGCTCGCCGACGTGCTGATCCCCTTCCTGGTGACCCGCCAGATCATCTGCGGCGCCGGCAAGGTCACGCAGACCCCGCGTGGGGCGATGTACTCGGTGTCCCAGCGTGCCGAGCACATCTGGGAAGGCGTCTCGAGCGCCACCACCCGCAGCCGTCCGATCATCAACACCCGGGACGAGCCGCACGCGGACGCCGAGCGGTACCGCCGGCTGCACGTGATCGTGGGCGACTCGAACATGTGCGAGGCCACCACGCTGCTCAAGATCGCCAGCTGCGACCTGGTGCTGCGGATGATCGAGGAAGGCGTGGTGATGCGCGACCTCACCATGGAGAACCCGATCCGGGCGATCCGCGAGATCTCGCACGACATGTCCGGTCGGCGCAAGGTGCGGCTGGCCAACGGCCGCGAGGCCAGCGCCCTCGACGTCCAGCACGAGTACCTCACCCGGGCCCGGGACTTCGTGGACCGCCGCCAGCTCGGCGGACCGGTCATCGAGCGCACCCTCGACCTGTGGGAGCGCGGCCTGAAGGCCGTGGAGTCCGGTGACCTCGGCCTCGTGGAGCGCGAGATCGACTGGGTCATCAAGTGGAAGCTGATCGACCGCTACCGCACCCAGCTGGGGCTGCCGATGAGCCATCCACGCGTCGCGCAGCTGGACCTCGCCTATCACGACATCCACCGCGGCCGAGGGCTGTACTACCTGCTCGAACGGCGGGGCGCGGTGTCCCGTGTGGTCAGCGACCTGAAGATCTTCGAGGCCAAGTCCGTGCCACCGCAGACCACCCGGGCCCGGCTGCGCGGCGAGTTCATCAAGCGCGCCCAGGAGCGCCGACGGGACTTCACCGTGGACTGGGTGCACCTGAAGCTCAACGACCAGGCGCAGCGCACCGTGCTGTGCAAGGACCCGTTCCGGTCCCAGGACGAGAGGGTGCACAAGCTCATCGAAGGCATGTGAGGCTGGCCCGCTCGCCCGGCCTGGTTCTCGGGCGGACCCGGTCGCGGGTTATCGTTGCCAGCCGGTCCGCATCCGTCCACCCGAGGGGTCCTCTTGCGTCGTCGTCTCGCTGTCCTGACCGCCGTACCGCTGCTGCTCGGTCTGGCGGCCTGTGGCGGCTCCGGCTCACCGTCGTCGAGCCCCTCGCACGGCGCCTCGAGCCCCTCCCAGGCGGCGTCGAGCCCGTCCCAGGCCGCCTCGCCCTCGAGCCAGCCGCCGAAGAAGGTCGCGAGCCTCCCGGGCGTATCGGTCAGCAGCGGCTTCGGCAAGGAGCCGAGCGTGAAGGTCGACGCCCCGCTGAAGCTGGACCGGCCGGAGTACACCGTCGTCCAGCAGGGCCACGGCAGCAAGGTGGCGGCCAACAAGCAGGCCCTGGTGAACCTGGTGCTCGTCGACGGGAAGACCGGCAAGAAGGCGGCCAGCACCTTCGGGCAGAGCGCGCCGTACTACCTGCAGTCGGTCAGCAGCACCCAGTTCTTCCCCGCCGTCATCGACGCCATCAAGAACCAGCCGGTCGGTACCCGGGTCGCCGTGGCGATGCCCGCTGCGGACGCGTACGGCGCGAAGGGAAACCCGCAGCTGAAGATCGGCCCCAACGACCCCGTGGTGTTCGTGGTGGACGTGGTCTCCACCGAGGCGACCAACGTGCTGAGCGGACCCCAGGGCAGCAAGAACACCCACCTGCCGAAGAACCTCCCCACCGTCGTGGAGAAGAACGGCAAGGTCAGCAAGCTCGACTTCTCCCACGCCCCGAAGAAGCCGTCGAACAAGCTGCAGGTCTACACGCTGGTCAAGGGCCACGGCGCCCCGGTGCGCAAGCCCAGCCTGGTGACGTTCAACTACCTGGGCCAGATCTA
Organism: uncultured Actinomycetota bacterium; assembly: GCA_963839365.1. Taxonomy (GTDB): domain Bacteria; phylum Actinomycetota; class Actinomycetes; order Propionibacteriales; family Nocardioidaceae; genus DASSKA01. The sequence continues at coordinate 89,606 of CAWIUT010000005.1, read as the reverse complement.
CGGCACCGACAAGGTGTTCGACGAGTCCTACTCCAGCAGCCCGCGCACCTTCCCGATCGGGATGGGCCGGCTCATCAAGGCGTGGGACCAGGGCATGGTCGGGCTGAGGACCGGGTCCCGGGTCCTGATGATCGTTCCTCCGTCGTACGGCTATGGGAAGAGCGGGCAGCCCCAGTCGAAGCCGCCGATCAAGGGCACCGACACGCTGGCGTTCGTGATCGACATCCTCGGCGTCGGCTGACGTGAGGTAGGTTCGCCCCCGGAAAGGGGGTGCCGTGGCAGCACGAAAGAGCGAGCGACTGCTGAACCTGCTCATCGCGTTGCTGGTGTCGCGCAGCTACGTGACCAAGGACCGTATCCGCGAGGTGGTCGAGCAGTACCGCGACAGCAGCGACGACGCCTTCGAGAAGATGTTCGAGCGGGACAAGGAGGAGCTCCGCTCGCTCGGGATCCCGCTCGAGGTCGGGCACCTCGACCGGGCGTTCGAGGACGAGCCCGGCTACCGCGTGGAGCGGTCGGCCTTCGAGCTGCCCGAGATCGACCTCACGCCCGAGGAGGCCGCGGTCGTCGGCCTGGCCGCCCGTGTGTGGCAGCACGCCGGGCTGGCGTCGGTCACCTCCGACGCGCTGGTGAAGCTGAAGGCGGCAGGGGTGGACGTCGACCGCGCCGCGCTCGACGTCGTGCAGCCGCAGATCAACGTCGAGGAGCCCTGCTTCGAGGCGTTCTGGGACGCCACCGTCACCCGGACCCCGGTGCGGTTCTCCTACCGCACCCAGACGGCGCCGGAGCCCGCCGAGCGGCACCTGCTGCCCTGGGGGGTGGTCTCCTACCGGGGACGCTGGTACGTGGTCGGGCTCGACACCGACCGGGGCGCGGAACGACTGTTCCGGCTGTCCCGGGTGACCGGTCCGGTCCGCAGCGACGGCCGTCCGGGCGCGTTCGAGGTTCCGGCCGGCACCGACGTGCACGCCCTGGCCAGGGCGCTGGCCCCGGAGCAGCCCAACCGGACCGCCCGGCTGCTGGTCCGACGGCACGCCGCGCTCGGGCTGCGCCGCCACGCCGAGGTGCTCGACGCTCACGCTCCTGAGGGCTGGGACCCCGTCTCGGTGCCCTACGGACGTACCGAGGCGCTGGCCGACGAGGTGCTCGGCTACGGCCCGGACGTGGTGGTGCAGGAGCCGGTCGAGCTGCGCGAGCTGGTCCGAGCCCGCCTTCGTGCCGCCGCAGGAGCCGCCTCGTGAACACCCCACGGAAGAGCGGTGCCCGCGACCAGGTGGGTCGGCTGCTCGCCCTGGTCCCCTACATCAAGGCCCGCTCCGAGGTGTCCCTGGAGCAGGCTGCCAAGGACTTCGGGGTCAAGCCTGCCCAGATCGCCAAGGACCTCAACGTGCTCTGGTTCTGCGGGCTGCCCGGGCTCGGCATGGGCGACCTCATCGACGTGGACATGGACGCCCTCGAGGGAGAGGGCGTCATCCGGGTGTCCAACGTGGACTACCTGTCCCGCCCGCTGCGGCTCGGCAGCTCCGAGGCCTCGGCGCTCATCGTCGCGCTGCGCACGCTGCGCGAAGGCAGCGACGACTCGGTGCGGCCGGTGGTGGACCGCGTGCTGGGCAAGCTGGAGGTGGCGGCGGGGGAGGCCGCCTCGCTGGCCGCGCAGGTCGACGTACAGCTGTCCCCGGCCGAGACCGAGCTCGGCGGGCTGCGCAAACAGCTCGGCCGGGCCGTGGACGAGCGGCGTGTCGTGCTGATCGACTACTACGTGCCGGCCCGCGACGAGTCGACCGAGCGGACCGTGGAACCGCTGCGGGTGTTCAGTGCCGAGGGGCATGCCTACCTCGACGCCTGGTGCCGGCTCGCTGAGGACCAGCGCCTGTTCCGGCTGGACCGGATCTCCCGTGCCGAGGTTCTCGACGAGCAGTTCTCCGGGCGCCGGGACGTGCGCCCCCGCGATCTCGCCGACGGGCTGTTCCTGCCCTCGGCCGACGACCTGCTGGTCACGCTGCTGCTCGAACCGGGCGCACGGTGGGTGGCCGAGTACTACCCGGTGGAGGCCACCGAGGAGGCCGGGCAGGGGCGGCTGCGGGTGCGGCTGCGCGTCGGCGACCCCGGCTGGCTCACGCGGCTGATGCTGCGCCTGGGTGGCTCGGCCCTGGTCGAGGAGCCCAGCGACCTCGCTGAGGAGGTACGGCGCTCGGCGGCCCACGCGCTGACGGCCTACGAGACCTCGGCCGGCGAGCATTCCGGCACGTAGCCGACGTTTGGCCGCCGAGTGGCCGCCGAGTGGCCGACGAGTGACCACCGAGTGGGCCACGTTTGGCCGCCGACGGGCCGCCCGGGAGCAGCGCACGAGTAGCATGGAGACAACCAACAAGGTGAGAAGGACGAGATGAGCTGGCTGGGAGCGCCCGAGATCATTCTGATCATCGTCGTCATCGTGCTGCTGTTCGGCGCCAAGAAGCTGCCGGAGCTGGCCCGGGGCGGGGGTCGGGCGTTGCGCATCTTCAAGGCCGAGACCAAGGGACTGTCGGAGGACGAGGAGGCGGAGCGAAGCGAGCAGCAGAGGCAGATCGAGTCTCAGCGCAGCTCCGAGGCCGTGCACCCCGTGGAGCCGCACGCCGAGCCGCACGACGTCAGTCACGACGTGCCGCGCGACGTGGCGGAGGAACCCCGCCACGACACCGACCGCTGACCCCCGGCTGACCTGACGTGTCCGTCGCCGGTGTCCTCGGCCTCTTCCGAGGCAAACCCAGGAACTCAGCGGGCCCCGATGGGCAGATGCCGCTGGCCGACCACCTGAGGGAGCTGCGCGCGCGGGTGCTGCGCGTGGCCGTGGTGCTCGTGCTGGCCATGGTGGTGGCCTGGTTCTTCTACGACCAGCTGTTCCTGCTGATCCTGAGGCCCTACAACGACGCCCGCCACATGCTCGGGGCGGAGGTGAACACCAAGCCGTACATCAGCGGCGCGGCAGGGCCGCTGATGCTGCAGCTGAAGATCGTCGGGATCGCCGCTCTGGTCGGCTCCAGCCCGTACTGGCTGTACCAGATCTGGGCGTTCATCCTGCCCGGGCTGCACTCCAACGAGCGGCGCTGGACCCGCCTGTTCGTAGCCGTGGCCGGGCCGTTGTTCGTGGCCGGCGTGGCGATCGGCTACTACGTGCTGCCCAAGGGCCTGCAGGTGCTGCTCAGCTTCACGCCCGCCCATCTGCAGAGCCTCCTGGAGTTCAGCGAGTACTTCTCGTTCCTGACCCGGATGCTGCTGGTGTTCGGGGTGGCGTTCGAGATCCCGCTGTTCGTCGTGATGCTGAACCTCGTCGGCGTGCTGCCGGCCCGGGCGCTGACGAACTACCGGCCCTGGATCATCGTCGGGGTGTTCGTGTTCGCCGCGGCCGCCACACCGTCGACGGACCCCTTCTCCATGTTGATGCTGGCCATCCCGATGACCCTGCTCTTCCTGGTCTCCGAGGTCGTGGCGCGCCTGGTCGACCGGCGACGTGCCCGCGAGCGGGAGAGCTTCGAGCACCTGCCCGACGATGAGATCTCCCCCCTCAACGAGGTCCGCGAGGACGTGCACACCTCCGGGCTCGGCGAGGAGGACGACTGAGTGCGTGACCACCGGGTCGCGGCGGTGGACCCGTTCGACCTCCCGGAGTGGCTGGGCACCGAGGACGTGACGTGGTCCGCCACGTCGAGCGCGCGCGGTGAGCACCGGGTCTCGGGCGAGCTCGAGGCGGGGGAGCACCGCCTCGAGTGCGACCTCCTGGCCGCCGACGAGGCGTACCCGGCCCCCGTGCTCGGCGAGGACTGGCGCTCGCAGGCCCACCAGGCCTGGTCGTACGGCCAGGTGCTGCTCGTCGAGTACGACGACCATCTCACCCTCGCGGTGCCAGGCACCTCGTTCACCGCCGACCTGGTGCTGGAGGTCCTGGCCCGGCTCGCGAAGGCGGTCGGCGCGGACCCCTCCCGGTTCGCGGTGCGTCTGCGGCTCTAGGACACGCCGGCCTGGTCGAGCAGGTCATCGAGGACCCGGCCCATCGCCATGATCAGCGACAGGTGGCCCTCGTCGTCGTACAGGTGCGTGCGCGCGCCGGAGATCTGCCCGGCCAGCCAGACGCCGTGAGCGAACGGCACCATCCGGTCGTGGGCGCCCTGCCACACCGAGACGGGCGTGGTGATCGCCCCGAGGTCGAAGCCCCACGGCCGGACCAGCGCGAAGTCGTCGTCCCGCCACCCGATCACGCCCTGCGCGCCTGCGTGCCGACCGCTGGCGACGAGGTACTCGGCGAGCTCACCGGTCAGCGCCGCCCGGTCCACCTCGTCGACAAGGTCCCCGAGGGCCGTCGCGACCTCCTCCGGGGTCGCGGTGAACATGCCCTGGCCGTTCTCGAGGAGCCACTTCTCCAGCACCTCGGGCCCCTCGAGGGTCGCGCCGAGCTCCTCGTGGTTCTCCTGGCCCATGCCCTCGAACCAGTCCAGCCCCTCCGCGGCGAACGGTGCGACGCCGGCGCCGGAGGCCGCGGCGAGGCAACGACCGGGCAGCAGGGCGGCACACGCGAGCGACCGCGGCCCGCCGCCGGACCAGCCGAGCGTGATGAACTGCTCGACGCCGAGATGGTCGAGGATCGCGCGGGTGTCGGCGACGTCGTCGGCGATGGTGTACGTCGAGCTGTCCGGGAGCGGGCTGGAGCCGCCGTAGCCCGGGCGCGAGTAGGCGACGACCCGCAGGCCCCGCTCCTCGGCGGCACGCTCAAGGATCCCGAAGGGGACCGCACCCTGTGGTGTGCCGTGGTGCATCACCAGCGGGAGACCGTCCTCGGGGCCGGTCACCCGAACCTCGAGGGTCCGACCGTCGGGGATGGGCACGGTGATCGTCATGGTGCTCCTCACGAGTGCGAAGGGACAGCGGAGAGATCCAGGGCACACCCTAGGTCGTCGACCCGCTCGAAGCGCCTGGATTGCGTATTCTCAGCGCGTGTCCAGAGACGTCACCGTGCTGACGAACCCGACGGCGGGTGGGGGTCGGGGCCACCGGGTCGCCGCGGTGGCCGTGACCCGGCTGCGGGAGGCCGGGTTCGCCGTCCATGAGATCCGCGGCCGGGACGCCGCGGAAGCGCTGGAGCTGGCACGCCGGGCCGTCGCGGAGGGGACGCAGACCCTGGTGGTCTGCGGCGGTGACGGCATGGTGCACCTGGCGGTCCAGGCGCTGGCCAACACGGCGACGAGCCTGGGCATCATCCCAGCCGGCACGGGCAACGACGTGGCCCGCTATCTCGGCGTGCCGCGCCGGGACCCGGCGGGCGCCGTCGACGTCGTGGTCGGCTCGCACGTGCGCAGCATCGATCTGGCCCGGGCGGGGGAGACGTACTTCGTCACCGTGATGGCGGCCGGCTTCGACGCGCTCGTCAACGAGCGAGCCAACCAGATGACCCGGCCGCAGGGCAACCTCCGCTACACCCTGGCCACGTTCGCCGAGCTGCGCACCTTCCGGCCGCTGCAGTACGAGCTGGAGATGGATGGCGAGAAGCACCGACTGTCCGCGATGCTGGTCTCGGTCGGGAACGGCCCCTCGTTCGGTGGCGGGCTGCGGATCACCGAGGGCGCCTCGATCGACGACGGCTGGCTGGACGTGGTGTGGTTCTCCCCGATGAGCCGGGTGGAGCTGGTGCGCACCTACCCCCGGCTGTACAACGGCTCGCACGTGCGGCACCGCTGCTACCACCACCGCCGGGTCCGGAGCGTGACGGTTTGCTCCGAAGGCGTCGTCGCCTACGCCGACGGGGAACGCCTAGGCTCATTACCAGTGACCGTGGACGTAGCCCCGAGCGCATTGCGAGTGATCTGTCCCCGATGAGCGCCCCACCGCCCCAGCCCCCCGAGATGTCGCCCGAGCTGAAGCCCGAGATGTCGTCGGCCCTCGCCGGCTTCGCGGGGCTCTACGACTTCGCGCTCGACCCGTTCCAGGTGCGCGCCTGCCAGGAGCTCGAGGCCGGCAACGGGGTCCTGGTGGCCGCACCCACCGGCTCCGGGAAGACGCTGGTGGGGGAGTTCGCCGTGCACCTGGCACTCGCCCAGCAGCGCAAGTGCTTCTACACCACGCCGATCAAGGCGCTGTCGAACCAGAAGTACAACGACCTCGTCGCACGCTACGGCGCGGACAAGGTGGGCCTGCTCACCGGGGACAACACCGTCAACGGCGAGGCGCCCGTGGTGGTGATGACCACCGAGGTGCTGCGCAACATGCTCTACGCGGGATCCTCGACGCTGCGCGGCCTCGGGTTCGTGGTGATGGACGAGGTGCACTACCTCGCCGACCGGTTCCGGGGTGCGGTGTGGGAGGAGGTGATCATCCACCTCCCCGAGTCGGTAGCGCTGGTGTCCCTGTCCGCCACGGTGTCCAACGCCGAGGAGTTCGGCGAGTGGCTGTCCACGGTGCGCGGCTCGACGGCGACCATCGTCGAGGAGAGCCGGCCGGTGCCGCTGTACCAGCACGTGCTCGTGGGCAGGCGGATGTACGACCTGTTCGCCGACGCCGGGGGGCCGGAGGGCAGGGTGAACCCGGAGCTGGTCCGGGTCTCCCGAGAGGACTGGCGCACCGGCAGGATCCGGGCGCGGCGGGGCGGCAACCGGCACCGACACGGCCGGGAGCGGGGCCGCCGGCAGCCGGCCGGCCGGTTCACCCCACCCAGCCGGTACGACGTGGTGGACAGGCTGGACTCGCAGGGGATGCTGCCGGCGATCGTGTTCATCTTCAGCCGCGTCGGCTGCGATGCCGCGGTCGCCCAGTGCCTGAACGCCAACCTGTGGCTCACCTCTCCCGAGGAGCGCGCCCGGATCCACGAGGTCGTCGAGGAGCGCTGCCGGGCGATCCCGGAGGAGGACCGGCGGGTCCTCGGCTACCCCGACTTCCTCGAGGGAATGACCCGAGGCGTCGCCGCGCACCACGCCGGGATGCTGCCCACCTTCAAGGAGTGCGTGGAGCAGCTGTTCACCGCCGGGCTGTGCAAGGTCGTGTTCGCGACCGAGACGCTGGCCCTCGGCATCAACATGCCGGCCCGCTCGGTGGTGATCGAGAAGCTGTCGAAGTGGAACGGCGAGACTCACGCCGACATCACGCCGGGGGAGTACACCCAGCTGACCGGCCGGGCCGGCCGCCGCGGCATCGACGTGGAGGGGCACGGCGTGGTGCTGTGGCAGCCGGGGACGGACCCGTCGTCGGTGGCCGGTCTCGCCTCGACGAGAACCTACCCGCTCCGGTCGTCGTTCCGTCCGTCGTACAACATGGCCGTCAACCTGGTGCGCTCGGTGGGCCGGGTGACCGCCCGCGAGCTGCTGGAGTCCTCCTTCGCCCAGTTCCAGGCCGACCGCGCGGTCGTCGGGCTCGCCCGGCAGCTGCGCAAGGCCGAGGAGGCGCTGGACGGCTACGCCGAGGCCGCCAGCTGCGACCAGGGCAACTTCATGGAGTACTCCGGGCTGCGGCGGCAGCTGTCCGACGCCGAGGCGGCCGCGGCCAGGGCGCGCAAGGCGGACCGGCGGGAGGAGGTGGTGGCCTCCCTGGAGGCGCTGCGTCCCGGTGACGTGATCGAGGTACCCGCCGGCCGGTTCGCCGGCATGGCCGTGGTCGTGGACCCCGGGACCGCCGCGGACCGGGAGGGGCCCCGGCCGTACGTGGTCACCGCGGACCGGCACGCCCGCCGGCTGTCGATGGTGGACTTCCCCGAGCCGGTCGAGGCGTTCACCCGGATGCGGGTGCCGAAGTCGTTCAACGGCCGCAACCCGCAGGCCCGCAGGGACCTGGCCTCCGCGCTGCGCGCCAAGACGCACGGGCTCACCCCGCCGCCGCAGTCGCGCGCCGGCCGCCCGGGTGGCCGGCGGGGTGCACGGCGGGCCGAGGGTGATGCCGAGAAGGAGATCACCCGGCTGCGTCAGCAGCTGCGGGCGCACCCCTGCCACGGCTGCCCGGACCGGGAGGACCACGCCCGGTGGGCCGAGCGCTACCACAAGCTCGACCGGGACACCTCCGGGCTGCGTCGTCGGATCCAGCAGCGCACCAACACCATCGCCCGGCAGTTCGACCGGGTCTGCGAGCTGCTGTCCGCGCTGGGCTACCTGCACGAGGACCGGGTGACCACGGACGGGCAGCGGCTGCGGCGGATCTACAACGACATGGACCTCGTTGCCGCCGAGTGCCTTCGCCGGCGACTCTGGGACGGACTCTCACCCAGCGAGCTGGCCGCGGCGCTGTCCACCCTGGTGTTCGAGTCCCGGCGCGCCGACGACGCCAGCGCACCTCGCCTGCCCGGTGGGCGGGTGCGCCAGACACTCGGCGACATGGTGGCGCTGTGGGGCGACCTGGACCAGCTCGAGCGCGACCACGGGCTGGACTTCCTGCGCGAGCCGGACCTCGGGTTCTCCTGGGCGGCCTACCGCTGGGCGGAGGGCGCCTCACTGGGCGAGGTGCTCGACGAGACCGACCTGGCGGCCGGCGACTTCGTCCGCTGGATGAAGCAGCTGCTCGACCTCACCGACCAGGTGGCCGATGCGGCGGGGGAGGACGCGCTGCGCGAGACCGCGCGGCTGGCCGGCGGGGCGCTGCGTCGCGGGGTGGTCGCCTACTCCTCGCTCACCGACTGAGCGGCCGCAACGGTCAGCGGCCTCGCCGAACGGTCCGTGGCGACATCTGCGTCGTCGCCGGCACCTTCCACCACTACCCGGCACACCAGCGCCACCGGGTCGCCTACTCGCTGGCGACCCGACCCGTCTAGTTCATCTGGCGGTTCTCGTACGGCGTGGACAGCACGATCGTGGTCCGGGTGGCCACGTTCGCGACGGCGCGGACCCGCGCGAGCAGGTCCTCGAGATCGGTGGGCCTGGCGACCCGCACCTTGAGGATGTAGGACTCCTCGCCCGCGACCGACCAGCAGGACTCGATCTCCTTCAACCCGCTCAACCGCTCGGGGGAGTCGTCGGGCTGGGAGGGGTCGATCGGCCGGATCGAGATGAACGCGGTCAACGGAAGGCCGGCCTGCTCCTGGTCGATGACCGCGGCATAGCCCCTGATCAGCCCCCGGCTCTCCAGCCGTTTCACGCGCTGGTGCACCGCTGACGTGGACAGCCCGGTGGCCCTGCCCAGGTCGGTGAAGGACATCCTGCCGTCGTCGGCCAGGAGGGTGAGAATTTGCCGGTCCAGGTCTTCCACGCGCACACGATATCCGGATGTGTCCCGCTGCGATGGCAGACTTACCGGGTGACGCACCGACTGATGCTGTTGGACACCGCCTCGCTCTACTTCCGCGCCTTCTTCGGAGTGCCCGACTCGGTGACGGCCCCCGACGGCACCCCGGTCAACGCAGTGCGCGGGCTGCTGGACTTCATCAGCCGGTTGGTGGCGGACTACCGGCCCACCCATCTGGCGTGCTGCTGGGACGAGGACTGGCGTCCGCACTGGCGCGTGGAGCTGATCCCGTCGTACAAGGCGCACCGCGTCGAGGCGGAGGGTGCCGGCGCGCCGGACGTCGAGGAGGTGCCGGACGCGCTGGAGACCCAGGTGCCGGTGATCCGTGCGGTGCTGGACGCGTTCGGGATCGCCGTGGTCGGCGCTGCGGACTACGAGGCGGACGACGTGATCGGCACGCTCGCCACCGGCGCGGGGATGCCGGTGGACGTGGTGACCGGCGACCGGGACCTGTTCCAGCTCGTGGACGACGCCGCCCAGGTGCGGGTGCTCTACACCGCACGCGGGGTCGGCAGACACGAGCAGGTCACGGACGCCGTGGTCCGCCAGAAGTACGGCGTCCACCCCGACCAGTACGCCGACTTCGCCGTGCTGCGCGGCGACCCGTCTGACGGGCTGCCCGGCGTGTCGGGCATCGGGGAGAAGACCGCAGCCACGCTGCTGGACCGCTTCCACGACCTCGACGGCATCCTGGTCGCGACCGCGGACCGCGCCGCCGACCTCGCGCCGGCGGCCCGCCGCCGCATCCTCGGCGCGACCGGCTACCTCGAGGTGGCCCCCAAGGTGGTCGCGGTCGCCCGGGACCTCGACCTCGGTACGCCGGACCTCACGCTGCCCCGTACGCCGAAGGACCTCGAGCGCCTGCGTGAGCTCGCCGAACGCTGGGGCCTCGACAGCCCCACTGCCCGGCTCGTGGAGGCGCTCACCGACCTGTCGGACGGCTGACCGGTCGTAGCCGGGTGAGCGTACGACCAGCCGGTGGCCAGCCTGCGCAGGTCAGTGCACCGGCAGCAGCGACTTCTGCGCCTCGGCCGCCTCGCGGGAGGCCTTGGCCCGCTTCTCTGCCTCGGCCAACGAGTCACCCGCGTGCTCCCGCCACCAGGCCCGGCCTTCCTCGGGCAGGGTGTGGATCGGGTCGTAGTACTCGTAGGTGCGGGTCATCGCCTCCGGGTCGTCGAGCTCGATGGACGTCCGGTAGTTCTTGGTCCAGTAGGAGATCCCGAGCGTGTGGTCGTAGTCGGCGAGCTGGTGCACCCAGCGCTTGCCGACGAACGGCACGTCGCAGACGATGCGCGGGGTGGCGAAGCCGGGTAGGTAGCCCATCAGCTGGTGCTGCAGCCGCTGCGCCTCGGCGACCGAGACCCGCCAGTGCTCGCTGAACGGGATCATGTCGCACATGTAGAAGTAGTAAGGCATGATCGACGCCCCGTCGAGCAGCGTGAAGCACAGGTCGAGCAGCGAGGTGGTGTCGGCGTTCACGCCGGCGAGCAGCACACCCTGGTTCCGCACGTCCCGGATCCCGGTGTCCAGCATCGCCCGGGCCGCCTTGGCCACCATCGGGGTGACCGACTCGGCGTGGTTGACGTGGGTGTGGATCGCGAGGGACACCCCGCGGGCGTTGGCCACCCGCGCCACTCGTTCCATGCCGGCCCGCACGTCGTCCTGCAGCCAGTGCTGCGGCAGGCCCATCAGCGCCTTGCTGGCCAGCCGGATGTCGCGGATGTTCTCGATCTCCAGCAGCCGCTGCAAGAAGTCCTCCAGCCTCGGCCACGGCAGGTTCGCCACGTCACCGCCGGAGACCACCACGTCGCGCACCTGCGGGGTCTCCCGCAGGTAGTCGATCATCGCGGTGTACCGGTCGACCGGCTTGCCGGCGAACTTCAGCTTGTCGACCACCGGGGTGGAGTTGCCGACCAGGTCCATGCGGGTGCAGTGCCCGCAGTACTGCGGGCAGGTGGGCAGCAGCTCGGCCAGCACCTTGGTGGGGTAGCGGTGGGTCAACCCCTCGGCCACCCACATGTCCTGCTCGTGCAGCGAGTCCCGGGTCGCGTGCGGGTGCGACGCCCAGTCGGTACGGCGGTCGCTGAGCACCGGGAGCATGTACCGGCGCACCGGGTCGGCGTAGAACGCCTCGGTCAGCGACCCGGGCCCGGACGGGGTGACCCCGGAGGCGATGGTGTTCATCATCTGCGGCGGCAGCAGCATCGACATGGTGGCGCGCTCCTGCTGGTCGCGCTCGAGGTCGGCGTAGAACCGCTCGTCGACGAGGTCACCGAGCAGGGCCCGCAGCTGCTTGAGGTTCTTCACGCAGTGGGCCCGCTGCCACTGCACCGAGGCCCACTCCTGCGCGGTGACCTCGGCCCAGCCGGGGAAGCGGCGCCAGTCGGGCTCGACCAGCTCCACCTGCCGATAGGGGTAAGGCTGCCCGGACTCCACCGCGAGCTGCGCGGCAGACCCGTGGACGCGGCGGCCGGCCGGTGAGCCGGTGGCCTCGACGCTCATGCGTGTTCTCCTCACGTGGGTGCGGTTGTGTGACGTGGCCCTCGCATGCCACAGTACGCAAAGAATCTGCGGCGCGTCCAATATGTCACCGCAAGATTTACGCCTTTGGTTCCCGATCACTGGAGGACACCCTTGTCCACGCCGCCTTCGTCCGCACTCACGGTCGGCGACCCGACCGGCCTGCACCGGGTGCTCGAGCCCCCGGGCGTGCTGCCTCAGGCAGCGCAGCGGCTGGACACCCGCGCGGAGCTCTGGCCGGACGAGGTGCGGATCCGCGTCGAGCGGCTGAACCTCGACGCGGCGTCCTTCCGGCAGCTCGAACGCACCCACGACGGCGACGGGGACGCCGTGCGCGCAGCGGTGCTGGACATCGTGAGCACCCGCGGCAAGATGCAGAACCCCGAGACCGGCTCCGGCGGCATGCTCGTGGGCAGGGTCGAGGAGGTCGGAGTCGCCTCACCACTCGGCCTGCGAGTGGGTGACCGGGTGGCCACCCTGGTGTCCTTGACCCTCACCCCGCTGGTCATCGAGGACGACCTACGGCGCTGGGACGGCCGCAGCGAGCAGGTGCCCACCGACGGCTACGCCGTCTTGTTCGGCCGCTCCATCGCCGCCAAGATCCCCGACGACCTGCCCACCGAGCTCTCGTTGTCGGTGATGGACGTGTGCGGTGCGCCGGCGCTGACCCGGCGGGTGGTGCACGACTACGTCGCGGACCGGGCCGAACCCCCGGTGGTCGTGGTGGTCGGCGGCGCCGGGAAGTCCGGCTCCCTCTCGCTGGCGGCCGCCCGGGAGGCCGGGGCCCGGCACACCGTGGGAGTGGTGCCCACGCAGCAGGAGGCCGACCTCCTCGCTGCGGCCGGCCTGGCCGACGACGTGGCCGTCGCGGACGCCCGGGACCCGGTGGCGCTGGCGAGGGCGGTCGGTGCGGCCGGCGGGCCCGCCGACGTCACGGTGGTGTGCGTCGACGTACCGGGCTGCGAGGGCGGGGCGATCCTGGCCACCGCCGGGCGGGGCACCGTGATCTTCTTCTCCATGGCGACCTCGTTCAGCGCCGCGGCGCTGGGCGCGGAAGGGCTGGCGGCCGACGTGACCATGCTGATCGGCAACGGCTACACGCCGGGGCACGCCGACTACGCCATGGGCCTGCTGCGCGCCGAGGAGGGTGTCCGCGGCCTGTTCGAGAGGCGGCTGTGACAGCGGCCGTCCGGCAGGCTGCGACAACCTGGACAATGACGAAATGACCCCGACACACCCCTCAGCGAACCGGACGGTACTTCGCGGCGGCTACGTGCACACGCCCGCCAGCCCGCACGCCACCGCGGTGTGCGTGGAGGACGGGGTCGTGGTGTGGGCCGGGGACGACGACGCGGTCGCGCACTTCGTGGACAACGCCGACCGGGTGATCGACCTCGACGGCCGGCTGGTCACCCCCGCCTTCGTCGACGCGCACGTGCACCTGGCGCAGACCGGCCTGGCCCTGGGCGGGGTGGACCTGGCGGGGGCACCGAGCCGTGACGCGGCGTTGCAGGCGGTCGCAGCGGCCGCACGCCGCGAGGACTTCCCGATCGTGCTCGGGTTCGGCTGGGACGAGACCGAGTGGTCCGACGGTCGCCCGTTCACGCGCGAGGAGCTGGACCGGGCCGCGGGCTCCCGGCCCGCCTACCTGGCGCGCGTCGACGAGCACTCGGTCGCGGTGAACACCGCCTTCCTGGAGGCCGCCGACGGCATCGAGACACTGGACGGCTTCGAGCCGACGGGTCTGCTTTCCCGGGAGGCGCACCACCGGGCCCGGGACACCATGTTCGGCATCGTGCCGCGCTCGCACCGCGAGGCCGCCGTCCGGTCCGCGCTCGAGCTCGCTGCCCGGCACGGGCTGGGCATGGTGCACGAGCTCGGCGCACCGTTCCTGTCGCTGCCGGAGGACCTGGCCACCTGCCGGCGGCTGGCGGCCGAGCAGGTGCTTCCCGAGGTGGTGGGCTACTGGGGCGAGGTCGAGGGAGTCGACGTGGCCAGGGAGCTCGGCTGCGCGGGCGCCGCCGGGGACCTGTGCGTGGACGGGTCGCTCGGCTCCCGGACGTCAGCGGTGTTCGCGCCCTACGTCGACGCGGAGACCGCCGGACACCTCTACCTCGACGCCGACCAGATCGCCCGGCACGTGGTCGCGTGCACCACCGCCGGCCTGCAGGCCGGCTTCCACGTGATCGGCGACCGCGGCGTTGCCGAGGTCGTGGACGGGTTCGGCCGGGCGGCCGAGAAGCTCGGCGCCCCTGCCGTGGTCGCCGGCCGGCACCGGCTCGAGCATCTGGAGATGGTCACGCCTTCGCAGATGCGCGCCCTGGCCGAGCTGGGCGTGTCCGCCAGCGTCCAGCCGATGTTCGACCAGATGTGGGGCGGCCCGGACTCGCTGTACGCGCAACGGCTCGGCGTGGACCGGGCGCTGCCGATGAACCCCTACGCCTCGATGGGCCGCCACGGCATGTCGCTCGCCTTCGGGTCCGACAGCCCGGTCACCCGGTTCGACCCGTGGGGCACGGTCCGGGCCGCGGCGTGGCACCGCAACTCCGAGGAGCGGCTCACCGCCCGCGCGGGGTTCTCCGCGCACACCCGCGGCGGCTGGCGGGCCGCCGGACGCGACGAGGGCGGTGTGCTCGCCCCCGGCGCACCGGCCTGCCTCGCGGTCTGGGACGTGCCCGGTGACCTCGTTGTACAGACCCCGGACCAGCGGATCGCCGCCTGGTCCACGGACCCGCGGTCCGGCGTCCCGCACCTTCCCGACCTGCACCCAGACCTCGACCTGCCCCGGTGCGTGCTGACCATGGTCCACGGGCGGGTCGCCTTCGAAGAGACAGGAGCACTGACATGACGGTCCCCCCAGGCTCGACCGCCGGTAGGGCCTCGACCACCGGTAGGGCTTCCGCGCGCGGTGCCGTGAGAGGCAAGCTCGAGCTCGACCCGGTGGTGGTCCGCAAGGCGCGCAGCCTGGCGCGCAAGGCCGGACGCCCGATCGTCGATGTGGCCCGCAAGCACACCACCGTGTCCGTCGAACGGGCGACGCTGCGGCTGGCAGGGCTGCGCGGGGCGGACGCGGACGGGATCCCCTGGGTGAACCGTCTCCTGGACGCGGTGGTCGCCGACGTCGGCCTCGACAACGGCGTGGCGCTTCCGGTCTGGGACGCCTTGGTGCGCGGCGAGTCCGACGACCTGTCCACGCTCGCCCAGAAGGCGTCCGCGGGCTCGATCAGGTTCCGCGTGCCGGCGGGGCGGGACCTCACCCGCGCCCGCGCGGCGGCGCGCAAGCAGGTCGGCGCGGGGATCCGGCAGGTCGACGCCCGCGCCCGGGAGCGGCAGCGGCTGGTCAAGAGGTACGGCGACCCCGACCACAAGCCGTGGATCTACCTGATCGTGGCCACCGGCGACATCTACGAGGACATGCCGCAGGCTCAGGCGGCCGCCCGCGAGGGGGCGGACGTCATCGCGGTGATCCGCTCCACGGGGCAGTCGCTGCTCGACTACGTGCCGGAGGGCGCCACCCGCGAGGGCTTTGCCGGCACCTACGCCACCCAGGAGAACTTCCGGCTGATGCGCGCCGCGCTGGACGAGTCCAGCAAGGAGCTGGGCCGGTACGTGCGGCTGACCAACTACGCCTCGGGCCTGTGCATGCCCGAGATCGCGGCGCTGGCCGGGCTCGAGCGGCTGGACATGATGCTCAACGACTCGATGTACGGCATCCTGTTCCGCGACATCAACCCGGTTCGCACCTTCGTGGACCAGCGGTTCAGCCGGCAGGTGCACGCCCGCGCCGGCATCGTCATCAACACCGGCGAGGACAACTACCTCACGACCGCCGACGCGGTGGAGGCAGCGCACACGGTCACCGTCTCGCAGCTGCTCAACGAGTACTTCGCCAAGGAGGCCGGTCTCGAGGACTGGCAGCTCGGCCTCGGCCACGCGTTCGAGATCGACCCGGACCTGCCCGACAGCTTCCGGATGGAGCTGGCGCACGCCATGCTCGCCCGCGAGCTCTTCCCGAAGGCGCCGCTGAAGTGGATGCCGCCGACCCGGCACATGACCGGCGACGTGTTCCGCGGCTACCTGCTCGACGCGTTCTTCAACCTGGTCGGCACGCTCACGAACCAGGACATCTTGCTGGTGGGGATGATGACCGAGGCGGTCGTGACCCCGTGGCTGTCCGACCGGGACCTCGCGCTGCAGAACGTCCGCTACGTGATGAACGCGGCTGGACGGCTGGGGGAGGACTTCCGGCCCACCCCGGACGGCTTCATCGCCGAGCGGGCCCGGCAGGTGCTGTCGGAGGCCATCGACCTGCTGGAGCAGATCCTCGCCCACGAGGGACGCCACGGGCTCCTCGAGGCCATCGGGGACGGGACGTTCGGACTGATGAAGCGGCCCGCCGACGGCGGCAAGGGCCTCGACGGCGTGACCAAGAAGGCGCCGGGCTACTACAACCCGGCCAGCGAGATCCTGGAGGCGAAGTAGTGGCGGCGACCGAGACGACCGGCGACGGCAAGGTCCTGCGGGCCTACGGCGACACCACCGGCGACGGCATGGTGCAGGTGTCGTTCACCCTTCCCATACCCCACTCCAAGGTCGCCGAGGGGGCTGCCGCGCAGCTGGCCAACAAGATGGGGATCGACCCGGCCATGGTGGTGCACGCCAAGGCGATGGGGCCCGACTTCACCTTCTTCGTGGTGTACGGCCGGGTGAACCACCTGGTCGACACCACCCAGGTCAAGGTGGTCGAGCGCGACTACCCGCTGCTCGCGCCGAAGGAGGTCAACCTGGCCATCCGCAAGGGCCTGCGGCGGCGGCTGGTGGTGGTCGGCGGCTGCATCGGCACCGACGCGCACACGGTGGGTATCGACGCGATCCTCAACATCAAGGGGTTCGCGGGGGAGAAGGGCCTGGAGTACTACCGCGAGATCAAGGTGGTCAACCTCGGCGCTCAGGTCTCCGTCCCGGAGCTGGTGTCCCGCGCCCGGCAGGAGAAGGCGGACGCCGTACTCGTCTCGCAGGTGGTGACCCAGCGGGACGCGCACATCCTGAACACCAAGGAGATGACCGCGGCGTTCCGGGAGTCCTACCCCACGGACCGGCGACCGTTGCTGATCGTGGGCGGCCCGCGCTTCGACGAGGGCGCCTCGGCCGACCTCGGCGTGGACCGGGTGTTCGGCCGCGGCACCACGCCGGCCGACGTGGCGTCGTTCCTGGTGCACCGGCTGGTCAACCGGCCCGGCAGCCAGAAGAAGGCCTCATGAGCGAGCAGGAGGCCCGGGTGGGGCTGACCGTCACCCACCGCCGCTACGTGCCCTACTCCCATGCCCACTACGCCGGGAACCTGGTCGACGGGGCCTACTCGCTCGGCCTGTTCGGCGACGTGGCCACCGAGCTGTGCATCCGCACCGACGGTGACGAGGGCCTGTTCGCGTCCTACGCCGACGTGCAGTTCAAGGCACCCGTGCGGGCCGGCGACGTGCTGGAGGTGACCGCCGAGCTGGTCCGGGTGGGGCGGCGCTCCCGCACCCTGCACCTCACCGCATCGGTGGTGGCGCGGGGCACGCCGGAGGCCTCCGACTCCGCCGCGCAGATGTTGCCGGAACCGGTCGTGGTGACCACCGCCACCGGAACCGTGGTGGTTCCCGAACCGAAGGGCTGAGCACGCTGCGGCGTGTCGGCCGGACGACACGCCGCAGGGCGCCAAAAAGTTGTGGCCAACGAGACATCCAGGACGGCCATGCTGACCTGCAGATTCTCGGAAATGCGCAGGTCAGCACGAGGTTGACAGAACCGCCCGATCTGTCCAGTCTTCGGTGTGTCGCTCCAAGCAGGCCGCTTCGACAGCCTGACGTCCAAGGTGACTGCGTGACCGGGTCGGGTACCACGAACCAGGGGGCACGCTGTCCCGGGACGTCGGCCAGCTGTCGCAGCGGGGTGGGACACGGAGGGAGCCCGGCGCCCAGTAGACAACGGGTCCGACGCCGACAGCCAGCGGCGGCGGGTTCGGTCCGAAGGGCCCGGGCTCACCCCCGTCTCCTGACCGCGGATAGGTTGGGCCTCGTGCCCTTGCTGGTCCTGATCGCTCTGGCCGCCGTCGCGGGCGTCGTCACCGGTCTCGGTTTCCCGCCCCTCGCGCTGGCCGGACTGCTCCCGGTCGGGGTGGCCGCGTTGACGCTGCTGTGCCGGGGCGGCCGGCTGCGTCGCGGGTTCGGGCTCGGCTGGGTGTTCGGCACCGCGTTCATGCTCACGTTGATGCCCTGGCTGCGGGTCATCGGCGCCGATGCCTGGATCATGCTCTCGGTCTTCGAGGGGCTGTACTACGGCCTGCTCGGGCTCGCCACCGCCGCCGTGGCCCGACTACCCGGGTGGCCGGTGTGGACGGCCTGCTGCTGGGTGGGCGCCGAGCTGCTGCGCAGCCTCTTCCCGTTCGGCGGCTTCCCGTGGGGACGGCTCGCGTTCGGGACCGCGGGCACCCCGCTGGCGCCGCTGTTCGCCTACCTCGGCACGGGCGGGGTCACCTTCGCGGTCGCGCTGCTCGGCACGGTGCTGGCCTGGGGGGCGGTCCGGGTGCGCCGGGTGCCGGTGCGAGCGGTCACGGCGGTGGTCGTCACCGGTGTCCTGGTCGGCCTGGCGGCGGTGTTCCCGTGGTCGCACCAGTCCTCGGGACACAAGGTCACCATCGCCGCCGTGCAGGGCAATGTCCCGGGCATCGGGCTGCAGGCCTTCGCCCGGGCGCACGCGGTGGTGAACAACCACGTGCACGCCACACGGGTGTATGCCGCCGCGGTGCGCGCCGGCAAGCGGCCGGCGCCGGACCTGGTGATCTGGCCGGAGAGCTCGACGGACCTCGACCCGTTCCGGTACCCGGGCGTGTACCGGGAGATCCAGGGGGCGGTGAACGCCGTCGGTGTCCCGGTGCTGGTGGGCGCCATGGTGCTCGGCCCCGGCCCACGCCAGGACCAGAACGAGGGCATCGTCTGGCACCCACGGACCGGCCCGGGGCAGCACTACGCCAAGCGGCACCCGGTGCCGTTCGGGGAGTACATCCCGCTGCGCAGCCTGATCGCGCCGTACTTCCAGCGGCTGAACCAGATCCCCTACGACATGCTGCCCGGCACCCGACCGGGCCTGCTCCCGATGAACGGGGTCAAGGTCGGCGACCTGATCTGCTTCGAGGTCGCCTGGGACGACCTGCTCCGCAGCGACCTGAGCCTCGGTGCCCAGGTGGTCACGGTGCAGACCAACAACGCCACCTACATGGGCACCGGGCAGGTGGAGCAGCAGTTCGCGATCGCCCGGCTGCGGGCGGTGGAGTCCGACCGCTACGTGGTGGTGGCGGCGACCAACGGCATCTCCGGCGTGGTAGCCCCGGACGGAACCGTCGTGGACCAGGCGCCCGTGCGCACCCAGCGGGTGCTGGTCGACCGGATCGAGCTCGGCAGCGGGCTGACCCCCGGGATCCGTTTCGGAGCGCTGGTGGACCGGACGCTGGCGGCGATCGGCGGTGTTTCGCTGCTGGTCGCACTGCTCAGTCGCTATCGTCGGCGCCGACCCGGGACGCCACGGGTGTCGTCCCGGCCCCTCAGCCAGGTAGGGTCCCAGCGCGGGTAGTGGAGGCATCGGGCACGGATGGGCACGGATGACTGATGGACACTGACCACCTGCAACCGGGGAGTCCAGGCGTTGGGACGCCCCGTGTCCTCATGGTGATCCCG
Source organism: uncultured Actinomycetota bacterium (assembly GCA_963839365.1). Taxonomy (GTDB): domain Bacteria; phylum Actinomycetota; class Actinomycetes; order Propionibacteriales; family Nocardioidaceae; genus DASSKA01. The sequence goes on along the minus strand of CAWIUT010000005.1, from coordinate 70,143 downwards.
ACCTACAACGAGTACGACAACCTCGCCTGGATCGTGGGGCGGCTGCGGCGCGCTCACCCCACCCTCGACGTGCTGGTGGTGGACGACGGCTCCCCGGACGGGACGGGGAAGCTCGCCGAGGAGCTCGCCGCGGCGGACGACAGGGTCGACGTGCTGCACCGCTCCGCCAAGTGCGGGCTGGGGGCGGCGTACCTGGACGGGTTCCGGGTGGCCCTGGAACGCGGGTACGACGTGATCGGCGAGATGGACGCCGACGGCTCCCACCAGCCCGAGCAGCTCGGTCGGCTGCTCGCGGCGCTGCCCGACGCCGACCTGGTGCTCGGCTCGAGGTGGGTCCCCGGCGGGAGGGTCACCAACTGGGCCTGGAGCCGACAGGCACTGTCCCGCGGCGGGAACTACTACGCCCGTGCGCTGCTCGGCATCCCGGTGCACGACGTCACCGGCGGGTTCCGACTCTTCTGGCGGCACACGCTGGACAGCATCGACCTGTCCGCCGTGCAGTCGGTCGGCTACTGCTTCCAGACGGACCTGGTGTGGCGCACCGTGAGGGCCGGGCTCCGGGTCACCGAGGTGCCCATCGAGTTCGTGGAGCGGATCCGCGGTGAGTCGAAGATGGACCGGGCGGTCGCCGTCGAGTCGCTGCGTCGGATCACGGTCTGGGGCGCGCAGGAGCGGATCCGCCAGGTCCGCGACGTACTCTCGAAGGAGAGGCGGGAGGTGTGTCGATGAGCCGGAGGAACGGCCGGGTCCGGTGGGGCCTGCTGGTGCTGCTGTTCGTCCTGGTGCCGGTGGTCGAGATCTATGTACTGATCCAGGTCGGGCAGGTCATCGGGGCATGGTGGACGGTGCTGCTCCTGGTGGCCGACGGGGTGCTCGGCGGCTATCTGATGCGCCGCCAGGGCGGCAAGGCGTGGCAGGCGCTGCGGGAGGCACTCGCCGAGCACCGCATGCCGGCCCGTGAGCTGGCCGACGGCGCCCTGGTCCTGATCGGTGGCACCCTGCTGCTCACCCCCGGCTTCGTGACCGATGTGGTGGGCTTGTTCTGCGTGCTGCCGTTCACCCGGCCGGTCGCGCGGCGGCTGCTGACCGGGTTCATCGCCCGGAAGTTCCTCGGCAGCACCACCACACCCTCGTCCGGGTCCGCTGCCGGGTCGACGGGTGAGGGAGGGGAGCGGACACGACAACGCCCCGGACCCGGTTCGGTGGTCCAGGGCGAGGTCGTGGACTGAGAATCCCGCCCGGGCGGTCCGCTCAGGCGGACTTCTTGGTGCTCTTCTTCTTCGCGGGCTGCTTGGCCTTGGCGGCCCGGTGCAGGTGCGCCGGACCGATCTCACCGCCGCGGAGCAGCTCCAGCCGTTCGGCCAGGATGTCCTCGAGCTCCTTGATGGAGCGCCGCTCCAACAGCATGTCCCAGTGGGTACGCGGGGGCCGCTCGGCCTTCGCCTCGGGCTCGACGCCGTCCTTGCTCAGGGCCTCGGCGCCGCAACGAGGGCACTCCCACACCGCGGGGACCTCGGCCTCGGCAGCCATGGTCACCTCGAACTCGTGGCCCTGGCGGCACACGTAGGCGACATTCTGCCTTGCCGCGAACTCGATGCCGCGCTCGTCCTCGAAGCTCTGCCCGCCGAGGCGCGCGCCGCGCAGTGTTCGCTCTCCCATGAGCCACCTCCTGGTGTTGGCGCTGTCATCCGTGCAACGAACCGTGTCGCGGGGAGATTCCCGGTTCGGCCCCGTTGGGGGTGTGTTACGCCCCACGCGTACCCCGGCCCGGCAGCTTCACACCCCGTGGGGGACGTGTCCCGCGCTACGCCGTCACCGGGTGGGTCGCGCGTGCCTCGCGACTGCCCCGCACGGGATCCACCCGTGCGAGCAGCACGAAGCCGACCAGGAAGAACACCGCTAGAGCGAGGATCGCAGGCCGGTAGGAGTCCGTCCACTGGTGGACCAGGCCGAAGACCAGGGTGCCCAGCCAGCTGGTTCCCCGCTCGCAGGCCTGGTACAGGCTGAAGTACTCCGCCGCCCGGCCCCGGGGGATCAGCAGGCTGAAGAACGAGCGCGACAGCGCCTGGGTGCCGCCCAGCACCAGTCCGATGCCCACCGCCAGCACCAGGAACCACACCAGCTGCCCCCGCGGCAGGAAGAACGCCACCGCGACCACCCCGAGCCACACCAGCAGGCCGGCGAGAATCACCCGGTGGGAGCCGAAGCGTTCCGCCGCTCGTCCGAACAGCAGGGACCCCAGGAAGGCCACGAACTGCACCATCAAGATGGTGCCGATCAGCGTGGAGGTGCCGTAGCCGAGCTCCTTCTCGCCGTACACCGACGCCGAGGCGATCACGGTCTGGATGCCGTCGTTGTAGAACAGGTAGGCCAGCAGGAAGGTCATCGTCACCGGGTACTGGCGCAGGCCACGCAGGGTGGTCAGCAGCTGGCCGAAGCTCTGCCGGACGAGGCCGCCGTGCTCGGGGACAACGGCGTACGGCGCGCGGTCCCGGATGCCAAAGTAGGGGATCAGCGTGAAGCCCGCCCACCACACCGCAGCCGACAGCAGGCTGAGCCGCACCGCCATGGCCGTGGACAGACCCAGCCTGGCGTGCAGCGTCACCATGGCGAGGTTGATCGCCAGCAGCAGGCCCCCACCCAGGTAGCCCAACGCCCAGCCGCGGGACGAGACCCGGTCGCGTTCGTCCGGTGTCGCGATGTCGCACAAGATCGCGTCGTACACGACCAGCGAGGACCCCAGGCAGAGGGTTGCCACGAAGAGCAGCACGGTGCCCAGCTGCCAGTTCCCACCGGTCACCAAGAACATCAGCGCCGCGGCGACCGACCCGGCCCAGGCGAACCCCCCGAGGATCCGGCGCTTGTGCGAGGAGCGGTCCGCCGCGGCCCCCACCACCGGGAGCACCAGGGCCGAGACGACCGTGGCCACGGTCACCACGTAGAACACCAACGAGCCGGGGGAGACGGCCAGGAAGCCGAACAGGTGCAGGTCGGTGTTGCACGGGTGGTCCGCAGTGCCCGGCGCTCCGCAGGCGGCGGTCTCCGCGACCGAGGTCAGGTAGGGCGAGAACAGGACCGTTCCGGTGGTGGTGACGTAGGCCGAGTTCGCCCAGTCGTACCAGTACCAGGACCGCTGCTCCCGCTGCCTCTGGTTCTGCCCCCCGTTTCCGGCCAGGTGGCTCACAGGTTCGCCCCCATCCATTGACCGCGGGCGAGCAGCACCTCGCGCAGCACATCGGTCCGGTCGGTCATCAGCCCGTCCACACCCAGATCGAGCAGACGGTGCATCTCGGTCGGGTCGTCGACCGTCCACACGTGCACCTGGCGGCCGGCCCGGTGCGCGCGGGAGACCAGCCCGGGGGTGACCACGCTCAGCCCACGTAAGCGCAACGGCACCTGAAGCGGCCCCGGCGGCGGCCCGTGCCGCGGTCCGTGCCACCGGGCGCGGGAAAGGGGAGCCGGGAAGAAGCACACCGCGGCCACCTCGGGCGGCGAGGCGGCGGTCAGCACGCGGCCCCGGCTGTGCCGCCGGAAGGCTGCGACCCTCCGGTGCGAGAACGACGCGACACACACCCGGTCCATGGTGCCGGTGGTACCCAGCGTCCGCGCCAGCGGCTCGATGGCGGACTCGGACTTGATGTCGATGTTGAAGAAGACCTCGGGGAAGTGCTCCAGCAGCGTCTGGAGGGTGGGGATCTCCTCCCGGTCTCCGACCATCGCGGCCGCCACGTCGACGTACCTCAGGTCCTCGATCCGGCCGGTGCGGGAGGTGAGCCGGTCCAGGGCGGCGTCGTGGAACGCGAGCAGCACCCCGTCCCGGGTGGCGTGCACGTCGGTCTCCAGGTGCCGGTAGCCGAGGTCTACCGCGTGCTGGAACGCCGCCAGGGTGTTCTCCAAGCCTTCCAGGTCGGGGTGGAACGCGCCGCCGCGGTGGGCGAAGGCCAGGACCGAGCCCGGCTGGTCCAGTCCCGCGTCGAGGAAGGGATGGCCGGTCCGAGCGCGTCTCACAACGGCAAGTATCACCGGTTCCGGACCCGGTTGGCGACGAACCGCGCGGTCTTGCCCCCGTCACGGTGCCGCGGGCAGGTATCGTGCGCCCATGGACGAGATGACCTGCCCGAAGTGCCAGTCGACGATGAAGACAAGGTCGGTGGGGAATGTCTCGGTGGCCCAGTGCTCGTCCTGCAACGGGGTGTTCCTGGACCGCACCGAGCTAGGGAACCTGGTGGAGGCGGAGGTGGACTGGCACGCGCACAGCGGCCCGAAGACCGCGCCGCTGCCACGGATCACCCCGGACATGGCCGCGCCGCCGCCGAGCCGACCGCAGGTGCGCTCCTACATCGAGACGCTTTTCGACTAGCGGTCCGGCTGCTGAGGCGCTCACGCGCCGGCAGCGGTCCGGCACCCCCGCCGACGGTCAGGCGCCGGCGGCGGTGACGATGGCGTCGGTGAGGAACCCGGCCAGCAGGCCCAGCGTGATCCCGTAGGCGAGAAGGTCCGAGCGCTTCGCCCGGGCGGCCACCCCGACGAGCTGGGTGACCACGTACAGGATGGAACCGGCGGCGAGGGTCAGGAACACGACGCTGAGCGCCTCTTTGGTGAACCCGTGCCCGATCACGGTGCCCACGAAGGTCGGGCCGCCGCCGATCAGCCCGAGCGCGAGCAGGAAGCGCCAGGACGGAGTGCGCCGCCGGCCGTCCTCGTCCACGTCGCCCGCCAGCGGAGCCACGATGCCGAAGCCCTCGGTGGCGTTGTGCAGCCCGAAGCCGATCACCAGCATCACCGCCAGCGCCAGCTCGCCGCTGGCCGCGGACTGACCGATCGCCAGGCCCTCGGCGAAGTTGTGCAGACCGATGCCGACCGCGATCAGCAACGAGAGCCGCCGCGCGGCGGACCAGGAGGCCAGCCCGCGTGGCGGCCGCACCTCGCCGATCGTCATCGCGCCCGGGCCCTGGGGTCGCGCGGGCGTGCCGGCGGGGCGCGCCGCCACCTGCCGACCCATCCACCGCTCGTACCACACCAGGGCGATCAACCCGACGGCGATGCCGCCGATGAACAGCAATCCGTAGCCTATCGCCGCGCCGAGCCCGCCCTGGCCGTCGTGCACCGAGCCGAGCGCCCGGTCGACGGGCTCCCATGCCGCCGACAGCACGTCCCACACGAGGAACAGCAGCACGCCGATGGCCACGGCGTTCAGCAGCAGCCGGGTCGACGCCGCCAGCTGGTGCATGCGGCCCACGGGAAGGCCGAGGAGGATCGTGACGCCGGCGATGAAGCCGAGCAGCAACGTCATGGACAGACTCATGGGTGGGCGCTCTCCGGTGTGTGCGGGGAAGTCTTGAAGAATAGGTTAGGCATACCTAAAAGGCTGCGCAAACCCAGTACCCCCCGCGGGGAGCCTGCAAACGGGCGGGCCACGGCCGGCCCGGGGTGGAGCCGAGCGTGGCTGTCAGGACCTCAGCGGGCGGGCAGGCGATGGTCCGGCGCCCGGGGTGAGGTCGGGTGTGGTCCGGGAGCGGGTGCAGGCCGCGGCAGCCGGAAGCAGGCGTGGGCTGCGGCGAGGCTCAGATGTCGCGGAAGGTCTCGATGCTCGCACCCAAGGAGTTCAGCCGGGTGGCCAGGTCCTCGTACCCGCGGTTGATGACGTACACCGAACGCAGCACCGAGGTGCCCTTGCAGGCCAGCATGGCCAACAGGATCACCACGGCCGGGCGCAGGGCCGGCGGGCACATCAGCTCCGCCCCGCGCCACCGGGTCGGCCCCTCGATCATCACGCGGTGCGGGTCGAGCAGCTTGACCTGGGCGCCCAGCTTGTTCAGCTCGGTGAGGTAGATGGCCCGGTTCTCGTACACCCAGTCGTGCAGCAGCGTCTGTCCCTCAGCCACCGCCGCGATCGCCGCGAAGAACGGGAGGTTGTCGATGTTGAGGCCCGGGAACGGCATCGGGTGGATCTTGTCGATGGGGGAGTGCAGCTCGGAGACGAGGGTGGTGATGTCCACCAGCCGCGTGTGGCCGTTGGCTGCGACGTACTCCTCACCGCGGTGATACTTGAAGCCCATCTCCTCGAGCAGCGCGAGCTCGATCTCCAGGAACTCGATCGGCACCCGGCAGATGGTGATCTCGGAGCGGGTCACGATCGCCGCGGCGAGCAACGACATCGCTTCGATGGGGTCCTCGGACGGCGCGTAGTCGACGTCCACGTCGATGTCCGGCTGCCCGTGCACCGTCAGCGTCGTGGTGCCGATGCCGTCGATGCGCACGCCCAGCTTCTGCAAGAAGAAGCACAGGTCCTGGACCATGTAGTTCGGACTGGCGTTGCGGATGATCGTGGCGCCGTCGTGACGGGCGGCGGCCATGATCGCGTTCTCGGTGACGGTGTCGCCGCGCTCGGTGAGCACGATCGGTCGGGTCGGCGACACGGCCCGGTTGACAGTGGCGTGGTAGTTGCCCTCGGTGGCCTTCACCTCCAGGCCGAAGGGCCGCAGCGCTGCCATGTGCGGCTCGACCGTGCGGGTGCCGAGGTCGCAGCCACCGGCGTAGGGGAGCTGGAAGGTGTCCTCGCGGTACATCAGGGGCCCCAGGAACAAGATGACCGAACGAGTACGTCGCGCGGCCTCCTCGTCGATGGCACCGAGGTCCAGGTCGGCCGGCGGGATGATCTCGAGGTCGTTGTCGTCGTTGAGCCAGCGCACCTGCACACCGATGCTGGTGAGCACCTCCAGCAGCCGGTTGACCTCTTCGATGCGGGCGACCTTGCGTAGCGTCGTACGCCCGCGGTTGAGCAGGGAGGCGCACAGCAGCGCCACGCCGGCGTTCTTGGACGACTTCACGTCGATGCGGCCCGAGAGCGTGGTGGGACCGGTGACCCGAAGATGGGTGGGCCCCGCGCCGAGGGCGACGATCTCGGAGTCGAGCGCCTCGCCGATACGGGCCAGCATCTCCAGACTCAGGTTCTGATGCCCGCGTTCGATGCGGTTGACCGCGCTCTGGCTGGTCGCCAGGACCTCCGCGAGCTGCTGCTGGGTCCAGCCACGGTGCTTGCGGGCGTCACGGATGAGGTTGCCGATGCGGCGCAAGTAGTCCTCGGTCATGGGTAAAGAGTATCTCAGATATGAGATAATAATTCAATGTAGGTGCCTCGGAAATCTCACGGCGCAGCCGGTCGTGGTGACGGCCGAACATCGCGCAGGGGAGCGGGACCACCGGCCACTCTACGTATTCCGGCCCCTCCCCGTCATATCCGGACCACACGTGCGGGTGTGCAGGAAGGTGTCGTCCTGCACCGACGGCAGCAGTCAGGTCACCGGCTTTCCGGGTCTGCGACGATGGCGGAATGCGCGCGACGACGATCCATGCCCCTCACGACATCCGCCTCGAGGACCGGCCGGTACCCACCATCGAGGAGCCGACCGATGCCGTCGTCCGAGTCACGGCGAGCTGCGTCTGCGGCTCGGACCTGTGGTCCTACCGCGGCGAGAACGAGATCCGACCGGGCAGCCCGATCGGCCACGAGATCGTCGGGGTGGTCGAGGAGGTGGGCAGCGAGGTCAGGAACTTCAAGACCGGCGACTTCGTGATCGCGCCCTTCGTGCACTGCGACAACTCGTGTCCGCACTGCCGCGCCGGCATCACCTCCGCGTGCGTCAACCAGGGCTTCACCGTCGGCGGCCAGGCTGAGTACGCCGTCGTGCACCAGGCAGGAGGCAGCCTGGTCAAGACAGACGGGATGCCGGACGAGTCGATGCTGCCGTCGCTGCTGGCCCTCACCGACGTGATGGCCACCGGCTGGCACGCCGCGATGGCCGCCCAGGTGCGCCCGGGGTCGACCGCCGTGGTCGTCGGGGACGGGGCGGTCGGCCTGTGCGGGGTGCTCGCGGCGAGCCAGCTGGGCGCCGAGCGCATCGTGGCGATGTCCCGGCACGAGCCCCGGCAGAAGATCGCCACGATGTTCGGCGCCACCGACATCATCCCGGAGCGTGGCGACGAGGGGGAGCGGCGCATCCTCGACCTGACCGATGGGGTGGGCGCCGACGCGGTGCTGGAGTGCGTCGGCAACGACGCCGCCATGCAGACCGCGGTGGCCATCGCCCGGCCGGGCGCGACGGTCGGCTTCGTGGGCGTGCCGCACGGCGTGGAGCTGCCGGTGGTCCAGATGTTCCGCCACAACGTCGGGCTGGCCGGCGGGATGGCGCCGGTGCGCACCTACCTGCCGGACCTGCTCGAGCGCACGCTTTCCGGCGCCATCGACCCGGGCCCGGTCTTCGACATGACCCTGCCACTGGACGAGGTGGCCGAGGGCTACCGGGCCATGGACGAGCGCCGGGCCATCAAGGTGATGCTGCGGCCGTGAACCACGGAACGCACTCCCGCCGATGAGTGTCAGGGCGGTGGTCTTCGACCTCGGCGGTGTGCTCGAGCGCGTCGACGACGACGCCTGGCCGGAGGTGTGGATCCGGCGCTGGGAGGCCCGGGCCGGGCTGCCGGCGGGCAGGTTCGGGGCCGGTCTCGCCGCCCACGAGCCGGAGGGCTCGGTGGTGGTCGGCGCGGTCTCCGAAGCCCGGCTTCGGGCCAGGTACGCCGACGCCCTCGGTCTCGACGAGCACCACACGGACGTGATGATGGCCGAGATGTGGGAGGCCTACTGCGGAGAGCTCGACGAGCCGCTGCGGGACTTCGCCGTGTCGCTGCGTCCGACGTACCTCACGGCCATCTTGAGCAACTCCGCCGACGGAGCTCGCCGCGAAGAACAGCGCCGCTTCGGGGTCGAGCAGCTCGTCGACGAGATCGTGTACTCCCACGAGGTGGGGCTGGCGAAACCGGATCCGCGCATCTACCGGCTCACCGAGCAGCGACTGGGGGTGCCGGCCGAGGAGATCGTCTTCATCGACGACGTGATCCAGCACGTGGAGGCGGCCCGGCTGCTCGGCTGGACCGCGGTGCACCACCGAGACACTGACGAGACCATCGCAGCGGTCACGGCGCTGCTGCAGCGATGAGGGACTGCGCACGAGGTCCAGGGCCCGTGGCCAGAGTTATGTCAGGTCGGCGGCGGTCGGGAACAGTGCCCCTCGTCGACCTGCCAGGTGCCGTCGCGACCTTGGGCGACCTCCATCACGAACGCCCCGGAGCGCACCGTGGCGGCGTGCGGCGTCCGGGCGACCACATGCCAGCCGTCCCCGGGGAACGAGCCGGCGACCGTGCCGTGTCGGGTGAACCAGCGGACCGCCGCCAGCGGGCTCGGCCGGCCGCCGGTGTCACGCGCCAGGGACAGCGCAAAGCCGACGTTGTGGCAGCGACCAGCGCCGGCAACCGCCGAGCAGCCGGTCAACGTCAGCACCACCGCGGCGGTGGAGACTACCTTGTACATCATCGGGCGCATCGCGACAGCCTTCGGTCGGGTGGGCACCCGTTCCACGCCGGAGGAGCCCAGAAGGTTGCCCAGAAGGTTGCCCAGAAGGTTGCCCAGAAGGTTGCCCCGAAGGTTGCCGGCCGCGGCGGAACGCGGCCCGCAAGGCCCCTACCGCCCAACGTTACATATCGCCGATAAGCAGCATTATGTCAACTGCTGCGGCCAGGGATGACCGGAAGGGGAAGGGGCTGGTCCCCTCTCCTGCGGCCAGTGTCAGGGCGAATGTCAGGATCGAGGCATGACAGACACCACCCGCGAGATCCACCTGGCGTCCCGTCCGCAGGGCATGCCCACCCACGACAACTTCCGGCTCGTCGAGTCCGAGCTTCCGCCGCTGCAACCCGGTCAGGTCCGGGTCCGGAACACGATCATGTCTGTCGACCCGTACATGCGCGGTCGGATGAACGACGCGAAGTCCTACGTGCCGCCGTTCGCGCTCGACGCGCCGCTGGACGGCGGGGCGGTCGGTGAGGTCGTGGAGTCCCGCCACGACGATGTTCCGGTCGGCGCGACCGTGCTGCACCGGCTGGGCTGGCGCGAGCACGCCACACTCGACGGCACCCACGTCCGGGTGCTGGACACCGACGCGGCGCCCGCCAGCGCCTACCTCGGCGTGCTGGGCATGCCCGGTCTGACGGCGTACGTCGGACTGACCCGGATCGCCGGGCTGCACGAAGGGGACACGGTCTTCGTCTCCGGCGCCGCCGGCGCGGTCGGCAGCGTGGCCGGACAGGTGGCCCGCAACCTCGGCGCGGCTCGGGTGGTCGGCTCGGCCGGCTCCACGGAGAAGGCCGCCTTCCTGGTCGACGGGCTGGGCTTCGACGCGGCGTTCGACTACCACGACGGTCCGGTCTCCGAGCAGCTTCGCGAGGCGGCCCCCGACGGCATCGACGTCTACTTCGACAACGTGGGCGGCGACCACCTCGAGGCCGCCATCGGCGCGATGCGGCCTTTCGGACGCCTCGCCCTGTGCGGGGCCATCTCGCAGTACAACGCCGAGCGGCCCGCTCCGGGCCCGAGCAACATCTGGCTGATGGTCCCCCGCCGCCTGTCGATGCGCGGCTTCATCGTCGGCGACCACGACGACACGGCCGGCGAGTACCTGTCGCACGCGACGGGCTGGTTGGCGGACGGCAAGCTGCGTTACCGCGAGACGTTCGTCGACGGCCTGGACCACGCGGTGGACGCGTTCCTCGGCCTCTACACCGGTCAGAACCTCGGCAAGATGCTGGTCCGGCTCGGCTGATGGACACCGCCGGGCCGGCTACCCCGTTCCTCGCCGTCGACGCCGACGTCCTGCAGCACAACATCGACGCCATGGCGGGCTACGCCGCGCAGCGCGGCATCGCACTGCGACCGCATGCGAAGACCCACAAGTCCTCGCAGATCGCGCGCCTGCAGCTCCGGGCCGGCGCCGTCGGGCTGACGCTGGCCACGGTCGCGGAGGCCGAGATCTTCGCCGCCGAGGGATTCACCGACCTGTTCCTGGCCTACCCGCTGTGGGTCGACGCCGCGAAGGCGGCGCGGCTGCGGACCCTCCTGGACCAGTGCACCCTCGCGCTCGGCGTCGACTCCCCCGAGGGGGCCCGGGCGCTCGCGGCCGCCCTCGGGACGGACCGGGCGCGGGTACGGGTGCTCGTGGAGGTCGACAGCGGCCACCACCGCACCGGTGTGCCCGCCGAGCAGGCCGGGATGCTGGCCGAGCAGGCCGCCAGGGCGGGGCTCGACGTCGCCGGCGTGTTCACGTTCCCCGGGCACAGCTACTCCCCTGGCGTCCGGGACCGCGTGCGGCACCAGGAGGCCGGCGCGCTCGCCACGGCCGCGGCGGCCTTCACGGACCGGGGACTCGCCTGCCCGGTGCGCAGCGGCGGGTCGACGCCCACGGCCGCCCAGGTCCGGGAGGGCACCCTGACCGAGATGCGCCCCGGCGTGTACGTGTTCGGTGACGCGCAGCAGCTGGAGCTGGGCACCATCGGCCCCGAGCAGGTCGCGCTCACGTGCGTGGCGACCGTGGTCAGCCACGCCGCCGGCCACGTGGTCCTCGACTCCGGCAGCAAGGCGCTCGGTGCGGACCGGGCACCGTGGGCCAGCGGTTTCGGCCGTCTCCTGGACCATCTCGACGCGCGGATCCTCTCGCTCTCGGAGCACCACGCGGTCGTGGAGTGGCCGGCCGAGACGGCGCGGCCCGAGCTCGGCGCCCGGGTGCGCGTGGTGCCCAACCACGTGTGCAACGCCGTCAACCTCGCCGACTCGCTGGCGGTGTGCCGAGGTGCTCGCGTCACCGAGTGCTGGCCGGTCACTGCCCGCGGCGCGAACACGTGAACGGTCCGCGGCCCGGCGTGTCGCTAGCCTGTCCCGCGTCCCCTTCACGAAGGAGCGCGATGGCACCGGGTCTGGTCGTGTTCGACTGCGACGGCGTGCTCGTCGACAGCGAACGGCTGGTGCTCGAGGTCGAGGCGAAGATCCTCTCCGAGCTCGGGTGGCCGCACACCGCCCAGCAGGTCGCCGACCGCTGGATGGGCCGCACGTCCGCCGCCCAGCTCGCCGAGCTCGAGGAGCACCTCGGCCCCGGGGCCACCCGGGTGTTCGACGTACGCAGCACCCGCGAGAGTCATGCCGCCTTCGAACGGCACCTGGTCGCGGTGCCGGGCATCGAGACGGTGCTGGACGCCTTGGACTCCGCTGGCACGCCGACGTGTGTCGCGTCCAGCGGCAGCCACGCGAAGATGGAACGCACCCTGGGCCACACGGGCCTGTACGAGCGGTTCCGCGGCCGGATCTTCTCCGCCGAGGAGGTGAGGCACGGCAAACCCGCACCTGACCTGTTCCTTCACGCCGCCGACCGGATGGGGGTGGTGCCGCGCCGCTGCACGGTCGTCGAGGACAGCCCGTACGGCGTGCGGGCCGCCGTCGCGGCCGGGATGCGGGTGCTCGGCTATGCCGGTGGCTTCGTCCCCGCCGGGAGGTTGCAGGACGCCGGCGCCGAGGTGGTCACCGAGATGGCCCAGCTGATTCCGCTCCTGCTCGCCGACCTACCATCGGCATGATGCGCACCGACTTCTCCCCCGACGATCCCGACGTCAACTTCTACAAGCTGATGACCGCGGTGGTCGTGCCGCGCCCCATCGCCTGGGTGACGTCACTGTCCGCCGACGGTGTGGTCAACCTCGCCCCGCACTCCTTCTACACCGTAGTGTGCGCGAAGCCGCCGATCGTCATGTTCTCCTCGGTCGGCAAGAAGGACACCCTGCGCAACGTCCGGGCCACCGAGCAGTTCGTGGTCAACCTCGCCACCGCGCCACTGATCCGGCAGGTGAACAACTCCTCGGCCCGGTTCGCCGCCGACGAGAGCGAGGCGTCGAGCCTCGACATCGAGATGGAGCCCAGCCGCCACGTTGCTCCCCCGCGCGTGGCCCGCTCCCCCGTGTCCGTCGAGTGCACGCTGCACAGCACCCAGGAGCTCGGCGACTCCACGATGGTGCTCGGCAACGTGGTGGCGATCACCGTCGCGGACGACGTGCTCGTCGACGGGCACCCGGAGTACTCGCTGCTCGACCCGTTGGCCCGGCTCGGCAAGGACGAGTGGGCGCTGCACGGCGAGGTCGTCGCCATTCCCCGGCCGCGCACGCCCGAGGACATCGAGGACTGACTCCATGCGCAGCCTGACCCGCTTCGAGGCTCGTCGCCGTGCCGAGCAGCTGTCCGTCTCGTCGTACGACGTCCGGCTCGACCTGACCGGCGACGAGAGGACGTTCGGTTCGACCAGCACCGTCCGGTTCCGCTGTCACGGCCACCAGCAGACGTTCATCGAGCTCCGCCCGTGCCGGCTGCGTACCGTGCGGCTGAACGGCACCAGCCTCGCCCCGGACGCCCTTCAGGACGGCCGGTTCCCGTTGTCGTGCGAGGATGGCGAGAACGAGCTCGTGGTGGACGCTGTGATGGGTTACCGCCACGACGGTGAAGGGCTGCACCGGACCACCGACACCGCCGACGGCAAGGACTACACCTACGCGCAGGCAGCCATGGACGCCGCGCCGTGGATGTTCGCCTGCTTCGACCAGCCCGACCTCAAAGCACCGTTCACCGTGCGGGTGCGCGCACCCGAGGACTGGGTGGTGCTCGGCAACGGCCACGCCGAGCAGGTCGCACCGGGTCAGTGGCAGCTCGCGCCGACGCAGCCGCTGCCCACCTACCTGGTGACCGTGGTCGCCGGCCCCTACCACGTCGTGGAGAGCCGGCACGACGGGATCGCGCTCGGGCTGTCCTGCCGCGCGTCGCTGGCCCCCCACCTGGACAAGGACGCCGAGGAGCTCTTCACGGTGACCGCCCGGTGCTTCGACGAGTACCATCGGTTGTTCGGCAGCCGCTACCCGTTCGGCGACTACCACCAGGCGTTCGTGCCCGAGTTCAACCTCGGGGCCATGGAGAACCCGGGCTGCGTCACGTTCCGTGACCCGCTGGTGTTCACCTCCCGACCCACCGACAGCCAGCGCACCGCCCGGGCCACCACGATGGCCCACGAGATGTCGCACATGTGGTTCGGCAACCTCGTCACCATGCAGTGGTGGGACGACCTGTGGCTCAACGAGTCCTTCGCGGAGTACATGGGCTACCGGGTCGCCCACGACGTCACCGGCTTCGTCGACTCGTGGGTCAACAAGGTGTTCATCCGCAAGTACGGCGGCCTCGCCGCGGACCAGCGCTCGACCAGCCACCCGGTCGCCGGTAACGGCGCCGCCACCGCAGCCGAGGCCGTGGAGTACGTCGACGGCATCACCTACGTCAAGGGCGCAGCCATCGTGCGCCAGCTCAACCTGACCGTCGGGGACGACACCTTCTTCGGCGGGCTCCGCAGCCACTTCGAGCGTCACCGGTTCGGCAACGCCACCATGGACGACCTCGTCGCGGCGTGGGAGGACGCCGGAGCCGGCGACCTGGGCGGCTGGGCGGACAGGTGGCTGCGGACCACCGGGCTCGACCTGTTGCAGGTGGACCGCAACCGCGGCGCGCCGGCCGTCACCCGCCGACCTCCCGGGACATCAGCCGGCCGCAAGCACACGTTCACGACTGTCTGGCACGACCCCTCCGCGCCGGGTGACGGCTGGACCGGGCGGGCGGTGACCGTCGGGGACGATCCCGTTCCCCTTCCCGAGGCGACCGACCGCCCCGTGCTGCTCGACGCGGCGGACCAGACCTGGGCCGGCCTCGGCCTGGACGCCACCACGCTGGCCGCGCTGCCGCGGCTGCTGCCGCACACCGCGGACCCGCTGCTGCGCGGGACGGTGTGGCTCGCGGTCCGCGACGGCGTGCGCAACGCCCGTGTCGACGTGGGCCGGGCGCTCGATCTGGTCTGCGCCGCCCTCCCCCACGAGGACCGGGACGCAGCCGTCACGGCGATCGGCACGTTCGCCAACGACGAGCTGGTCGACGAGCTGCACTCCGACCCGCACCTGGCGCGCCGCCGGCTGCACGCTGCGGCGGCGGCCCGCCTGGAGACGGCACCGTCCGCAGGCGGCCTGCAGGTCGCCGCGGCCCGGATCGCGACGGCGACCGCGGACGACGCCGAGCTGCTCCGCGCCTGGCTGGCCGGCCAGGACCTGCCCGCCGGCCTCGAGGTCGACCTCGACCTGCGTTGGCGCATCCTGGTCCGGCTTGCCACGATCGGCAGCACCGACCGTCGGGAGCTCGAGCAACGGTTCGCCGAGGAACCGACCAGCCGGGCCAGGCTGGGTCTGGTCGAGGCCCGGGTGGCGTTGCCGGACCCGGCGGCCAAGGAGTACGGCTGGTCGATGTTCAGCGGGGCCACCGAGGCCAGCAACTACGAGATCGGCGCGGCCGGCGCCGGGCTGTGGCAGCGGGGCCAGGAGGACCTCACCGCGCCGTACGTGCCGCGCTACTTCGCGGCGGTCGGCGACACCGCGGACACCCGCGCCGGCTACCTGCTGGCCAGCGCGGCGCGGTACTTCTACCCGCGGCTGGCCGTCGCCCGCGAGACCCTCGCCGCCGCCGAGGGCACGCTGGCCGACGACTCACTCGACCCACGTCTGCGGCGGGCGGTCGCCGACCGCACCGACGACCTCAGACGTGGCTTGCGGGTCCGCGAGAGGTCCGTGGATCCAGCGCGCTGACCAGCTGCCGGACCGCCTGCCGCCATCCCCGCCGTAGGTCGATCACCGGCACCACCTTGTCGAGGGTGGCCGTCATCTGCAGCACCCCGCCGCCCACCAGCAGCCCGGCGATGAGGTCGGTGAACCAGTGCCAGTGCTCGAGCAGTGAGGTGAACGTCATCAGCGCGCACAAGAAGGCGACCACCGACCAGAGCACCACCCGGGTCCGCGTTCCGACGTGCCCGTAGTGCATCAGCAGGTAGGCCGCCAGCCCGTAGACGAGGATGACGTTGTCGGTGTGCCCGGACGGGTAGGCGATTCCGCCCACGAAGAAGGCCGGGTCTCCCGTGTGCGGGGACTCCCGCCCCAGGGCCAGCTTGAGGATGCCGACGATCAGGTTGAGGAAGAACACCGAGACGCCGGACACGATCGCCGGACGCCA
Source organism: uncultured Actinomycetota bacterium (assembly GCA_963839365.1). Classification (GTDB taxonomy): domain Bacteria; phylum Actinomycetota; class Actinomycetes; order Propionibacteriales; family Nocardioidaceae; genus DASSKA01. The sequence goes on along the minus strand of CAWIUT010000005.1, from coordinate 54,185 downwards.
GGACCAGGACCCTCCCCGCCGGCCCATGAAGAAGATCACCACGCCCAGGACGGGCAGGCAGACCGCGCGCTGACCCATCCGGTCGAGGATGTGCAGCACCGGAAGCCAGGACGGCGGTGGGGGCGCCAGGTTGAACGCGGCGTCGAAACGGGACAGCGGTCCGATCGCCAGCACCGTCAGGCCGATGAACACCACCCACAGGAAACCGGCCAGCGCCAGCCCCGAGGAGGTCTCCGAGGTCCAGCCGTCGTCCCGGTCGTAGTCCGGCCCGGTCTCCCGGCCATCGGGGCCATCGGGGTCGTCAGGGTCGTCCACGAGGTGGTCGTCGAGGTCGATGTCCCGGCCGCGCCAGTCCACGACATACTCCTTCCACGCCCCTGGTTCCTCGACCGATGCGGCTGCGCCGGTCTTCTTGCTGGGCCGCAGTGCCCCACCTCCGTGACCGGCACAGCTCCCACGGGCCGGAACGAGCCCGCGCCGAACGGCCACCACGGCGCGGACACCCCAAATATAGGCTGGACCTCATGAGCCGACCGCGTCGACCGGGACCGTCTGCCCGGGTCCGGGTGCGCGAGTACGTCGAGGACCAGGCGCGGGTCCGTGAGGACCGGCTGGCCACGGAGGAGCCGCTGGAGGTCCGGCTGGCCTGGCCCGGGCACCCTGCGGGCCGGGTGGCGGTCACCATGCGCACCCCCGGGCACGACTTCGAGCTCGCGGCCGGGTTCCTGTACGGCGAGGGCCTGCTCAGCGCGGACGACCACATCCATACGGTGGCGTATTGCACAGACCATACGCTGACCCCGGAGGAGGAGTTCAACGTCGTCACGGTCGAGCTGAGCTCCCCTCCCCTGCGCGAACCGTCTCCGCGCTACGCCGGCCCCGGCGGGGCGGCGTCGGCCTGCGGCGTGTGCGGCAAGGAGAGCATCGACGACGTGCTGGCCTCCTGCTCACCCCGGCCCGACGCGGCCTGGGACGGCCTGACCGTCCCAGCGGCGGTGCTGCGCGGGCTTCCCGACCTGCTGCGTGACCGGCAGCGGGTCTTCGACTCGACCGGCGGCCTGCACGCCGCCGGTCTGTTCGAGGCCGACGGCACGCCGGTCGTGGTGCGGGAGGACATCGGCCGCCACAACGCCGTGGACAAGGTGGTCGGCGCACGCCTGCTCGGCGGCGCGCGACCCGAGCTGCCGCTGCTGTGCGTGAGCGGCCGGATCGGTTTCGAGATCGTCCAGAAGGCGGTGGCCGCCGGCGTCGGGGTGCTCGCCGCGGTAGGCGCCCCCTCCAGCCTGGCCGTCGCGCTGGCCGCGGACGCGGGCCTGTGCACCGTCGGCTTCGTCCGGCCCCACCGGTTCGTCGCCTACTCCTGCCCGGAGCGGATCGCCGCCTGACGAGCCGCCCCGGCGTGTGGTCCCGGGATCTGTCGGCGCCGCACCCTACGGTGCTCGCGTGCGTATCCTCCACACCTCCGACTGGCACCTCGGCCGCTCCTTCCACCGTGAAGGGATGCTGGCCGCGCAGGCCGCGTTCGTCGACCACCTGGTCGAGACCGTGACCGCGGAGTCGGTGGACCTGGTGGTGGTCTCCGGCGACGTCTATGACCGGGCGCTGCCGCCGGTGGACGCCGTCGAGCTGGCCGGTGAGGCGCTCGCCCGGCTCGCGGCGACCCCGGCGAGCGTGGTGATCACCAGCGGCAACCATGACTCCCCCATCCGCCTGGGGTTCAACGCCCGGCTCGCCGACGCGGCCGGTGTGCACCTGCGCACCCGGTGGCAGGACGTCGGTGAGCCGGTGCTCGTGGAGGACCCCTACGGTCCCATGGCCGTCTACGGGCTTCCCTACCTGGAGCCCGACGCGGTCAAGGGCGCCTGGGAGCTGCCCGCCCGCAGCCACCAGGCAGCGCTCGAGGCAGCGCTCGCCCGGGTCCGGGCGGACCGGGCGCGGCGGCCCGGGACACGGTCGGTGGTGATGGCCCATGCGTTCGTCGCCGGAGACGCCACCCAGGCGTCGGGAATGGCGAGCGACAGCGAGCGCGACATCTCGGTGGGCGGGCTGCAGATCGCCGCCACTTCCCTGTTCTCCGACTTCGACTACGCGGCGCTCGGCCACCTGCACGGCCGGCACACGCTCACCGAGCAGATCCGCTACAGCGGCTCTCCGCTGGCCTACTCCTTCTCCGAGGCCCCGCACGTCAAGGGCTCCTGGTTGGTGGAGGTGGGCCCGTCGGGCTACGAGCGCGCCAACTTCGTCCCCGCGCCGGTGCCCCGCCGGCTCGCCGTGCTGCGGGGCCGGCTCGACGACCTGCTCGGTGACCCGAGGCACAGCGATGCGGAGGACGCCTGGGTGCAGGTGACGCTGACCGACTCCCAACGCCCCCGGCAGGCCATGGACCGGCTGCGCACCAGGTTTCCGCACGCACTCGTGCTCTCCTTCGAGCCGGAAGGTGCGACCCGCGACAAGCGGCCCGTGCTGCCCCACATCAGCGGCCGCGACGACCTCGACGTCGCGCTCGGCTTCGTCGCGGAGGTTCGCGAGCTCGAGGCCACGACCGAGGAGGCGCTGCTCCTCCAGCTGGCCTGCGACGCCTGCCGGATCAACGAGGACGCCGACGTGCCGCTGTCGGTGAACGGCTGATGCGGTTCCACCACCTGACCGTCTCGGCGTTCGGGCCGTTCCCGGGCACCGAGACGGTCGACTTCGACGACCTCAACGCCGGCGGGCTGTTCCTGCTCACCGGTCCTACAGGCGCGGGCAAGACCAGCGTGCTGGACGCGCTCTGCTTCGCGCTGTACGGCGCGGTGCCGGGCGTGCGGGGCGTGAAAGCGCTCAAGTCCCACCATGCGGCGCCCGACGCCCGGCCGGAGGTGACTCTCGACTTCAGCATCGGCGGCCGCCGCTTCGTGGTTCGGCGCTCCCCTGAGTGGTCGCGGCCCAAACGGCGTGGCCGCGGCTCGACCACGGAGAAGGCGTCCGCCTCCTTGGTGGAGCTCACCGACGCAACCGAGCACTTCTTGAGCTCGCGGGCCCAGGAGGTCGGCCATCTGGTCTCGGGCCTGGTCGGGATGCGCGTGGCGCAGTTCGCCCAGGTCGCCATGCTCCCGCAGGGCGAGTTCGCGCGGTTCCTGCGGGCCGACTCCCAGGACCGTCACGACGTGCTGCAGCAGCTGTTCAAGACCGACCGGTTCGCGAGGATCGAGGACTGGGTGCACGAGCGCAGCCGCGCGCTGCGTGACCGGGCGGGCGCCGAGCAGCAGCGGGTGCAGCGCGCCCTGGACGCGGTCGCCGACCGGGCCGGAGCCGACCTCCCCGAGGAGCTGTGGGGCAGCGCGCTGGCGGCGGCGGAGCCCGCCTGCATCCGGTCCTGGGCGGGCGCGCGCCTCGCCCAGGTCGAGGCCGCCCGCGCCGCGGCCGGGGCGGACCACCAGGAGGCTCTCGCCGGCGCCGCGCAGGCCCGCGCCGCCCACGACCAGGCCTCACGGCACGCCGACCTCGTCGCACGCCGTGACCGGGCCCGCGCCGACCGCGACTGCGCAGTCCCGCAGGACGAGGCGGACGCCGCTGCCGCGGCCCTGCAGGCCGACGCCCGCGCAGGCCGGTGCCTGCCCGTGCTCACCCTGCTGGCCGACGCCGAGGAGGAGACAGCTGCGGCTGCCACCCGCGTGCAACGGGCGTGCGCAGCCGTCACCGGCCTGGACCTCGGCCTCGCCGGGCAGGACGACCGGTCGGCCCACCCGGACGGCGACGGCCAGGCGCTGGCCGAGCGCGCACGTGCGCTGCGGGAGCGCATCGCCCACACCGAGGCGCTGCTCCCCCGCGCCGAGGCACTCGCCGCGGCCCGGGAGGCTCAGACCACCGACGGGGCCCGGCTCGGGGAGCTCCGCAGCGACGCGGAGGGATGCCGCCTCGAGCTCGCCACGCTCCCCGCAGAACAGGAGCGGCTGCGCGAGGAGACCGCCGCGCTGGCCGCCACGGCTGCCACCGGCGCCGTCCTCGACCTGGAGGTCTCGGCCGCGCGGGAGGCCCGGGACGCGGCCCGGGACGTGCCGGACTGCGAAGCGGAGCTGCTCGAGCTGCGGGAGCGGCGCCGCGACGCCCGCGACCGCGCGGCTGACGCCCGGGAGCGCATGCAGGACCTGATCGCCCGTCGGCTGGCCGGCATGGCCGCCGAGCTGGCCGGCCGGCTGGCCGAGGGCACCGCCTGCCCGGTCTGCGGCAGCAGCGAGCACCCCGAGCCCGCTCGGCAGGGCGCGGACGCGGTCACCGAGGAGGCACAGCAGCAGGCCACCGCGACCTACCACGAGCGCACCGCCGAGCACACCGAAGTAGTCAGCGAGGTGGCCGACGCGGAGGCACGCCTGGCCGGGCTGCGCAAGACCTCCGGGGGGCTGCGACCGGAGGAGGCCGGAGCCCGGCTCACCGAGCTCGAGAGGCAACGCGCGACTGCCCAGCGGGCCGAGGCCGAACGGGAGCAACGGGAGGCCCGGCTGCGGGAGCTCGAGAGCCGTCGGGAACGGCTGCAGGACCGGCTGCACGACCTGGAGACCAAGCAGGCCGCGGTGATGCAGGCCCTCACGGGCCATGAGCAGACGATCGCGCAGGCCGAGTGGGACCTGGCCGCCGCCGTCGACTCGCAGAATCCGGTGGAGGCGCTCCCGGAGGCGCTGCGGCGGCTGCGTGCGGCCCTGGCGACCGTGGAGACCGCCGAGGCCGAAGTGCGCGCCGAGCACGACCTTCGTGCACGCGTCGCCCAGCTCACCGCGCGGGCGGAGGCGAGCCTCGCTGCGGAGGGCTTCACCACCGCGGCACAGGCCCACGAGGCGGGGCTCGACGAGGAGCAGCGCACCCGGCTTCAGGAGGCCTTGCTGCGGCGCACCGAGCTGCTGGCCAAGGCGGAGGTGACCCTCGCCGACCCGGAGGTGCAGGCGGTCGGGGATCTTCCCGCGCCCGACCTGACGGTCACCCGCCGGGCACTCGAGGACGCTGAGCAGGCCCTCACCGAGCCCGCCCGCCGGTTGCACGAGCAGGAGTCGGCGCTGACCGCGTTGCGCCAGCACCTCGACCGGTTGGAGAAGGCGCTCGACGACTGGGGGCCGGCCCACGCCGAGCACGTGCGCACCGAGTCGATCGCCCGGCTGGTGCGCGGCACCGGTCCCGACAACTACCTCCAGATGCGACTGTCCGCCTACGTGCTCGCCACCCGCCTGGACCAGGTGCTGGCTGCCGCCAACGAACGGCTCAGCCAGATGCGGGACCAGCGGTACCTGCTCGAGCGCACCGGCCGGGCCGGCCGGCGCAACGCCCAGGCGGGTCTGGGCCTGCAGGTGCTGGACTCCTGGACCGGGGAGGTGCGTGACCCGGCCACCCTGTCGGGTGGGGAGAGCTTCGTGGTCTCCCTGTCCCTGGCCCTCGGCCTCGCGGACGTGGTGACCCAGGAGGCCGGCGGCGCGGAGATCGACACCCTGTTCGTCGACGAAGGGTTCGGCACGCTGGACGCCGACACCTTGGACGACGTGATGGACCGCCTCGACGGTCTGCGCGCCGGCGGCCGGACGGTCGGGGTGGTCAGCCACGTCCCCGAGCTGAGGACCCGTATCCCCACCCAGCTGCACGTCCAGAAGCGCCGGGACGGGTCCAGCCTCGCAGTCCGGACGCTGACGGCCTGACCTGCCGGCCCCTCAGTCGCCGGTGCTGCCGTCGATCCGCTCCCGCAGCAGGTCGGCGTGCCCGTTGTGGCGGGCGTACTCCTCGATCATGTGCAGGTAGATCCAGCGCAGACTGATGTCCGTCCCCCGGCGCTGTGCCTTGGCGATCGTGTCCAGGTGCACCCCGGCGGCCGCCGTACGGCACCGCTCGACCATGGCCCGGTAGCGGTCGAGGTCGGCCGACACCTCAGCTTGGGCAACGTGGTCGAAGTCGCCGTCCAGGTCGTCCTCGGTCCAGTAGTCGGGAGCGACGCCCTGGTCGCCGAGCACGTTGAGGAACCAGCTCTTCTCCACCTCGGTCATGTGGCGGACCAGACCCAGCAGACTGAGCGAGGACGGTGGCACCGACCGGCTCTTGAGCTGCTCCTCGTCGAGGCCGTGGCACTTGTGGAGGAGCGTCGCGCGATGGAACTCCAGCCATGCCTCGAGCATGGGTCGCTCGTCGGCGACGTACGGCGGGTCCTGGCGGCCGTCGGCGGGTGGAAACTCCGGCTGCGTCATGCCTTCAGGCTAGACCCACCGGAGGATACGACCGGTCCAGCGCCGCGACCGAGCGCCGGACCGATAGCCTGCGTCAATGAGCTCCGCCGCTTCGACGCAGCACGAGATCGATCCCGAGTTCACCGCGCTCCCGCTGCGCCGGCTCGCCGACGCCGCGCTCTCCCGGGCGCGTGACTTCGGTGTCGGGCATGCCGACTTCCGCCTCGAGCGGATCCGCAACCAGGACATCCGGCTGCGCGACGGCCGCCTGCAGGGCGCCAGCGACCACGAGGATCTGGGCTTCGCCGTCCGCGTGCTGCACAACGGGGTGTGGGGGTTCGCCTCCGGTGTGCTGCTCACGCCCGAGGCCGCGGTCCGGGCGGCCGAGACCGCGGTGCGCACCGCGCAGGTGGCCGCCGCGATGACCACGACCCCGGTGGAGCTGGCCCCCGAACCCGTCTACGGCGACGCGCAGTGGGTGTCCAGCTACCTCACCGACCCGCTCACGGTGCCGCTGTCGGAGAAGGTCGCCCTGCTGGAGGAGTGGTCCCGGCGGTTGCACGCCGCCCCGGCCGTCGCACACTCCTCGGCGCTGGTGCGGCAGATCGTGGAGAACAAGTTCTACGCCGACAGCGCGGGCACCGTCACCACCCAGCAGCGGGTCCGGCTGATGCCTGCTCTGGAGGCGTTCGGCCGCGACGAGGAGACCGGACGGTTCGACTCGATGCGCACCCTGGCCCCGCCGGTGGGCCGCGGCTGGGAGTACCTCACCGGCGACGGGTACGACTGGGAGTCCGAGCTGACCGAGCTGCCGGAGCTGCTCGCGGAGAAGCTCGCCGCGCCGTCGGTGGAGGCGGGCCGCTACGACCTGGTGGTCCACCCGTCCAACCTGTGGCTGACCATCCACGAGTCCGTGGGGCACGCGACCGAGCTCGACCGCGCCCTCGGCTACGAGGCCAACTACGCGGGCACCTCGTTCGCCACCTTCGACAAGCTCGGCGAGCTGCGCTACGGCTCGAAGGTCATGCACGTGACCGGCGACCGGACCGAGGAGCACGGCCTGGCCACCGTCGGCTACGACGACGAGGGCGTGCAGGCCCAGCGGTGGGACCTGGTGCGCGACGGGGTGCTGGTCGGCTACCAGCTGGACCGGGGCATGGCCCACCTCAAGGGGCTGGGGCGGTCGAACGGCTGCGCCTACGCCGACTCCCCCGGTCACATCCCGGTGCAGCGGATGGCGAACGTGTCCCTGCAGCCGGCGCCGGACGGCCCCGACACCGACGAGCTGATCGCCGGGGTGGACCGCGGCATCTTCGTGGCCGGCGACCGCTCCTGGAGCATCGACATGCAGCGGTACAACTTCCAGTTCACCGGGCAGCGGTTCTACCGCATCGAGAACGGCCGGCTGGCAGGCCAGCTTCGCGACGTGGCCTACCAGGCCACCACGACGGAGTTCTGGGGGTCGATGGAGGCCGTCGGTGGCCCGCAGACCTGGGTCCTCGGCGGAGCGTTCAACTGCGGGAAGGCCCAGCCGGGGCAGGTCGCCTCGGTCTCGCACGGCTGCCCGACCGCGCTGTTCCGGGACGTGCGCGTGCTGAACACGACCGCCGAAGCCGGCCACTGACCTGCCCCCGAACTGCGCCCAGAGAGGAAACCATGACAGCAACGAGCCCCCAGGCCCTGGTCGAGCACGCGTTGCGGGCCTCCCGCGCCGACGACTGCGTGGTGATCGTCTCCGACTCGACCCAGGCGAACCTTCGGTGGGCGAACAACACGTTGACCACCAACGGCGTCATGCACCACGTGTCGGCCACCGTCGTGTCGTTCGTGGCGAGCGCGGACGGGACGTCCTCGGGCGCGGTGACCGGCACTGCCGCCACCGAGGACCAGCTCACCCGGCTGGTCGAAGCAGCCGACGCGGCCGCGCAGCAGAGCCCGGCCGCCGAGGACGCCGCGGACCCGGTGTCCGGGGACGGGTGCGCCGACTGGGACGAGGCGCCGGTGGAGACCTCCATCGACGTGTTCAGCGACTTCGCGCCGTCCCTGGGCGAGGCGTTCGGCCGGTCCGGCGCCGCGGAGCGGCTGCTCTACGGCTACGTCGAGCACGACATGACCACTACCTACCTCGGTTCCTCCACCGGCCTGCGGCGCAGGCACGTGCAGCCCAGCGGGCACTACGGCTGCACCGGCAAGCCGGTCGACCTGTCATCCAGCGCCTGGGTCGGCGGCTCGTCGGTCGACTTCACCGACGTGGACCCGTTGGCCATGGAGGCCGAGCTCACCCGCCGGCTCGGCTGGTCGGCCCGGCAGGTGGAGCTGCCGGCGGGGCGTTACGACTGCGTGCTCCCCCCCACCGCGGTCGCGGACCTGATGATCTACGCGTACTGGAGCGCCTCGGCGCGGGAGGCGCACGAGGGCCAGTCGGTGTTCTCCGCGCGTGGCGGCGGGACCCGGATCGGGGAGGCGCTGACGGCCAAGAAGGTGCAGCTGTTCTCCGACCCCGCCTACCCCGGGCTGGAGGCGGAGCCTTTCGTGGTGGCGTCCGCGAGCAGCAACGAGACCAGCGTCTTCGACAACGGCCTGCCGTTGCGGCGCACGCACTGGGTGAAGGACGGGGTGCTGTCCGCCCTGCTGCAGACCCGGCACTCGGCCACGCTGACCGGCCAGCCGGTCACTCCGGCGATCGACAACCTGGTGCTCAGCGTGGACGGCGCGGACGGCGACCTCGACCGCCTGGTGGGCGGCGTGAAGCGCGGCCTGCTCCTGACCTGTCTGTGGTACATCCGCGAGGTCGACCCGCAGACGCTGCTGCTCACCGGTCTCACCCGCGACGGGGTCTACCTCGTGGAGAACGGCGAGGTGACCGGCGCGGTGAACAACTTCCGGTTCAACGAGAGCCCGGTGAGCCTGATCGACCGGTTCTCGCACGCCTCCACCACCGTGCCGGGGTTCTCCCGGGAGTGGGGTGACTACTTCCCCCGCACCGCCATGCCAGCGCTGCGGATCCCGGACTTCCACATGTCCACCGTCAGCCAGGCTCAGTAGCGCGCGGGTCAGCCCTCCGGATGCCCGCCGGGGATGGGGGCGGCCGGGTCGTAGGGCGTGCGGGTGTAGACGAACGTCGCGCACACCAGGTGGTTCACGCTGCTGTCATCGTTGCGTACGACGTGGAGGCGCTCGCCGTGGTGGTAGCCGCTCGTGCCGAGGAAGGTGTCCCCGTCCGGCGCGAACCGGTACATCTCCCGGCCGTCCGTCAACGAGCTCGCCACCAGCTCGGCGCCGTTCCAGGAGAGTCCGAGCGCGGTGTTGCCCCAGTGCCAGACACCCAACACCTCCCGAACCGGTGCGGGCACCTCGGCGACCGGCTCCCAGGCGGCGGGTAGCGTCGGTTCCAGCTCCTCCAGGGTCGCGAGCAGCTCCAGTGGCAGGCCCTCGCAGCGCAGCCCGGTGGTGCCGTTCGCGAGCGCGATCGCGGCGGTGCCTCGACGCCGGTCCACGAACAGTCCAGCCAGGAAGCCGGGCATCGAGCCGGTGTGACCGATCAGCGTGCCGGACCCGGCGGGGAGGAGCCGCAGGCCGAGCCCGTACCCGCCGCTGAGGCCGCCTGCGGCCGATCCGGGCTGCGGGACCGACATCTCCTCCAGGCTGGCCTTGTCGAGCACCTGCGGGTGCCCGTCACGCAGGACCCGCGCCCAGGTCGCCAGGTCGGCCACCGTGCTCCACACCTGCCCGGCCGGCGCCATCGCGCCGGTCTCCTGGGCCGGCTCCTCGGTGAGGGTGCCCGCGAAGTGGTGCACGCTGTAGCCAGTGGCCACCGGCGGTTCGGGCAGGCAGCTCGTGCGCGTCATCCCCAGCGGCAGCAACAGCCGGTTGCGCACCACTTCCGGCCAGCTCGTGCCGCGATGCCGGGCGACCAGCTCACCGAGCAGCGCGTAGGCCAGGTTCGTGTAGTGGTACGTCGCACCGGCGGGGTGCGCGGCGTGCTTGTCGTCGAGCCGGGCGGCGAGCTCGGCGAACGGCACCCCGGGACTGCGCTCCCACCACGGGCCCTCGGGCTCGGACTGCATCCCGGACGTGTGCGACGGCAGGCTGCGGATCGTGCGGTCCCCGTAGCCGACACCGGGCAGGTGCTGCTCCAGCCGGTCGGCGAGGTCGAGGCGGCCCTCGTCGCGCAGCTGCAACACCAGCACGGCCGTCATCGTCTTGGTGATCGAGCCGATCCGATACTGCAGGTCGGCCGACGGCCTGCCGGATCCGGTGGCCGCGCCGTACCCGTCGGTCCACACCAGATCGGGCCCCCGGACGACTCCGGCCACCAGGGACGGCAGCCGACCGGTGGCCTGCTCCCGACCGAGCAGCACCCGGAGCCGGTGCGCGGTGAGCCGGTCGACCGGGCCGGGCGCCTGTGTCACGCGCTCTGGCCCTCGGTGAACGCCTCCGGGGGCGGGCAGGCGCACACCAGGTTGCGGTCGCCGTAGGCCTGGTCGATGCGGGACACGGGTGGCCAGTACTTGTCCGGGTCGTAGCCGGCGGGGAACGCGCCGGTCTGCCGGTCGTAGCCCCGGTCCCACTCGCCTGCAAGCGCCCGGGTCGTGTGCGGCGCGGCGCGCAGCGGCGACGCCTCCACGGTCCACTCCCCTGCTGCCACCCGGTCGATCTCGCCCTTGATCGCGATCATCGCGTCGCAGAACCGGTCCAGCTCGGTGAGGTCCTCGCTCTCGGTCGGTTCGACCATCAGCGTGCCGGCGACCGGGAAGCTCATCGTGGGCGCGTGGAAGCCGTAGTCGACCAGTCGCTTGGCGACGTCGTCCACGGTCACGCCGGTGGATCTGGTCAGAGCGCGCAGGTCCAGGATGCACTCGTGGGCGACCAGGCCGCCGTGGCCCTTGTAGAGCACCGGGTAGTGCTCCGCGAGCCGGTGCGCGACGTAGTTCGCGGCCAGCACCGCCACCGCGGTGGCGCGGGTCAGTCCGGCAGCGCCCATCATCTTGACGTAGGCGTAGGAGATCGGCAGGATCCCGGCCGAGCCGTACGGCGCGGCACTCACCGGGCCGATCCCCTCACGACGCCGCGGGTCCGGGTGCATCGGATGACTGGGCAGGTACGGCGCGAGGTGCTCGCGCACCGCCACCGGTCCGACACCGGGACCGCCCCCGCCGTGCGGGATGCAGAACGTCTTGTGCAGGTTCAGGTGCGACACGTCGCCCCCGAACTCCCCGGGCAGGGCGTAGCCGAGCAGGGCGTTGAGGTTCGCCCCGTCGACGTAGACCTGCCCGCCGTGCGCGTGCACGGTCTCGCACAGGTCGGCGATACCGTCCTCGTAGGCGCCATGCGTGGACGGGTAGGTCACCATGATCGCCGCCAGCGAGACGCGGTGCTTGCGGCACTTCTCGAGCAGGTCGTCGCGGTCCACGCTGCCGTCCTCGGCGGCCTTGACCACCTCGACGCGCAGGCCGGCCATCACCGCGGAGGCAGCGTTGGTGCCGTGCGCCGAGGACGGGATCAGGCACACGTCGCGGCCGGGGTCACCGTTGGCCACGTGGTAGCCGCGGATCGCCAGCAGGCCGGCCAGCTCGCCCTGCGAGCCCGCGTTGGGCTGGATCGACACCTTGTCGTAGCCGGTCACCTCGGCCAGCCAGCCCTCCAGCTCGGCGATCAGCGCGGTGTAGCCCTCGGCGTCCTCGACCGGCGCGAACGGGTGCAGGTCGGCGAAGCCGGGCAGGCTGATCGGCTCCATCTCGGTGGTGGCGTTCAGCTTCATGGTGCACGAGCCGAGCGGGATCATCCCCCGGTCCAGCGCGTAGTCACGGGCCGAGAGCCGGCGCAGGTAGCGCAGCATCGACGTCTCGGAGCGGTAGCTGTTGAACACCTCGTGGGTGAGGTACTCGTCGCTGCGGCCGAGCGGCTGGTCGACCAGGTCCGCGGCGGCGGCCTCGAGGTCGGCCGGCACCCCGAACGCCTCGAGCACCGCCTGCAGGTGGGCCTGCTCGGTGGTCTCGGAGGTGGAGATCCCCACGGTGTCGCCGTCCACCCGACGCAGGTGGACTCCTCGACGGCGTGCCTCGGCGACCACCTGGTCCGCACGGCCGGGCACCCGGGCGCACACCGTGTCGAAGAAGTCGTGGTGCGCCACCTCGACCCCGCCCTTGACCAGGGCCCCGGCAAGCAGCCTGGCGTAGCGATGCACCCGCTGGGCAATGGCCCGCAGGCCATCGGGCCCGTGGTAGACGGCATACATGCCGGCCACCACCGCGAGCAGCACCTGCGCGGTGCAGATGTTCGAGGTCGCCTTGTCCCGGCGGATGTGCTGCTCCCGGGTCTGCAGCGCCAGGCGGTATGCCGGCCGGCCCTCGGCGTCGACCGAGACACCCACCAGACGGCCGGGCAGATGCCGCTCCAGCCCGGCGCGCACGGCCATGAACCCGGCGTGCGGGCCCCCGTAGAACAAGGGCACGCCGAACCGTTGCGAGGAGCCGACCACCACGTCGGCGTCCAGGGCTCCGGGCGCGGGCAGCACGGTGAGCGCGAGCAGGTCGGCCGCCACCACCGCGCTGCCTCCCTGGGCGTGCGCCTGGGCCACCAGGCTGCGCAGGTCCGGGATCCGGCCGCTGGCACCGGGGTACTGGACCAGCACCCCGGAGAGCTCACCCGCCGGGAGCCCGTTGGCCAGGTCCGCCACGACCAGCGGGATGCCCATCGCCTCGGCGCGGGTGGACAGCACCGCGATCGTCTGCGGCAGCGTGTCCGCGTCGACCACGAACGGGCCCTCCGCCTTGCGGTTGGCCCGCCGTACCAGTGTCATGGCCTCGGCGGCGGCGGTGCCCTCGTCGAGCAGCGACGCGTTCGCGGTCGGCAGACCGGCCAGGTCGCCGACCATCGTCTGGAAGTTCAGCAGCGCCTCGAGCCGGCCCTGCGAGATCTCCGGCTGGTACGGCGTGTACGCGGTGTACCAGCTGGGGTCCTCCAGCACGTTGCGGCGGATCACCGCCGGGGTGATCGTGCCGTGGTAGCCCAGCCCGATCATCGGTTCAAGGGGATGGTTGCGTGCGGCGACGGCGCGGAGCTCCCGGGTGGCCTGCTGCTCGGAGGCGGCCGCCGGCAGCCCCAGCGGCCGGCCGGTGCGGATCTGCTCGGGGACGGCGGCGGCCATCAGGGACTCCAGGGAGTCGAACCCGAGAGCGGCCAGCATGGACTGTCGCTCCGCGGGACCGGGACCGATGTGCCGGTCGGCGAAGCTCGCCGAGATCGGGGCGTCGAAGGAGGGGTCGGACATGGGGGCTCCCGAAGGTGCATGACCGGCTGGTGCCGGTCGACCGGTCAGTCGCCTCCCCCTCTGTCGGTCCGGTCGGCCCCTGTAACGGCCGTCATGGGCAGGGGCAGAGCGCACTTCCAGAGTCGCCTCGTCCGCACGGTCCTGGCGCCTGAGAGGTTCCGGGGAGGGTTTGCCCCTTCGGCGCTCCGCGGCACCCGGGCCGGTGGGCCGGGACCACGAAGTCTCTCCCGTGCGGTGTCAGCAGCGCTCCCACGCTACCAGCCGCGCGGGGCGACCTCAGCCGGTCATCCGCGCCCGACGCCGCGCGGCCAGCTCGTCCTTCTCGTCGTTGCCGTCGTGCGCGGTGCGCTCGCTGGGCAGCTCGGCCAGCGAGCCCTCGATCTCCCGCCACACTCCCCCGATGGCGATGCCGAAGACACCCTGCCCACCTTGGAGCAGGTCGATCACCTCGTCGTTGCTGGTGCACTCGTAGACGCTGGCACCATCGCTCATCAAGGTGACCCGGGTCAGGTCGTCGGTGCCCCGGGCCCGCAGGTGGTTCACCGCCGTGCGGATCTGCTGGAGCGAGACGCCCGCGTCGAGCAGCCGCTTGATGACCTTGAGCAGCAGGATGTCGCGGAAGGAGTAGAGCCGCTGCGTGCCCGAGCCGGTTGCGCCGCGGACGGTCGGCTCGACCAGGCCGGTCCGGGCCCAGTAGTCGAGCTGGCGGTAGGTGATGCCGGCGGCGTTGCAGGCCGTCGGGCCGCGGTAGCCCGCGTCGCTGGGAAGCGGAGAGACGTCGTCGTCGAACAGCAGGCCCTGCTCGTCGGCCGCCGCGGTCGCCTTGCGCGCCTCCTCGGCCGCCTTCTGGTCCGGCTGCGCCGCCTTGTCGCCCTTGCCTGTCACGGTTGACCTCCGTCGCTTCCTTCGCTCTGCCTGTAGCTCCGGCGGGGAAGCCGTCGAGTCCGGGCGGGACCACAACGGTGGAGTTACAGCGAAGACACCTCAAGGTACGGCTCAGGATCGATGCCGGTCAATCATCGCGCAGGCCCGGGGCCCGGCGTGTCGCAAACCCTCAACCCAAGGTTGAGGTTGATGCCCGATCGCGGGCCTTGCGCCGGTCCGGACGGCCTCGGGCGGGCCAGCCGTGCTCGGTCTGGGCTCGCTGTCAGGGGCCCGTCAGTGACTCTCGAAGTCCTCGGGGCTGACGTTGTCGAGGAACTCCCGGAACTTCTCCACCTCGTCCTCCTGCTCCTCCGGCACGGCCAGCCCGGCCTCGGCCAGCACGTCCTCGGAGCAGACGATCTTGGTGCCGGTACGCAGGGCGAGAGCGATCGAGTCCGACGGGCGCGCGCTGACCTCCACCCCCGACTCGAAGACGAGCATCGCGTAGAAGATGCCGTCCTTCATCTCGGTGATGCGCACCTCTGCCAGCCCGTTGCCGGTGGCGGCCAGCAGGTCCTTGATCAGGTCATGGGTCAGCGGACGGGGCGGCACCACACCTTGCTGGGCGAAGGCGATCGCCGTCGCCTCCACCGCGCCGATCCAGATCGGCAGGTACCGGTCCCCGGCCACCTCCCGCAGCAGCACGATGGGCTGGTTGGAGGGCATCTCCACGCGGACACCGATCACGTCTACCTCACGCACGCGTTCAGCCTACCCCCGCAGGAAAGCACCGAGCCGGTCCGCGACCGGCGCAGAGGGTCGGACGGGTTCCCTCCGCGCTGAGGCGGACGGGTCAGCCTCGCGACCGCAGGGCGGTCTTGACCAGGGTGGCGTGCAGGCGCACCGACAGCGCGGCCATCGTCTTGATCGCCTCCTCGCTGCGCGCGTGCGCGCCGGCGTCCCGCGAGCGGCGCATCGGGGCGACGACCTGCTCGACCAGGCCGACCTCACGGTCGGCAGCGGTGCGGAAAGAGCGCAGGTGCCGCGGCTCGATCCCGAACGCGGCCAGTTCACCCGCGGTCTTCGCGACGACCAGCGCGTCACCGTCGTACGGCGTCCCGCCCTGGCCCTGGCGTCGGCTGACCAGCCCGAAGTTCTCCAGCTGCTCCAGGAGGTCACCGTCGATCTCCGCCGCGTCGAGCAGCTCCTGCCGGGACAGCCGCAGCTCGGAGGCGTCTCCAGCGAAGCTCTCCGGAGAGGGGTAACCGTCCCCGGAGAGCACCACTCGGGGGACCTGGGGGCCGGTGCTGGTGATCGTCGGCGGCTGCAGCCCGCGATCGAGAGCGTCGAGGTGCTCCTTGATCACCTTCAACGGCAGGTAGTGCTCCCGCTGGCTGGTCAGCACGTAGCGCAGCCGCTCGACGTCCTGGTGGCTGAACTTGCGGTAGCCAGAACGGCGTCCGTTCCGGCTCGATGAGCCCCTCGGCCTCGAGGAAGCGGATCTTGGAGATGCTGATCTCCGGGAAGTCCGGTCGGAGCTGGGAGAGCACCTCCCCGATGCTCATCCGCGCTCGTTCCTGGGCGCGCTTCGAAGCTCGGTTCTGGGCACGGTTGTGGCCGACCCCGGACGAGGCAGATGTCACTGGGCGCTACCGGCCCCGGACGAGGCGGCCGGCTTGGCCTGGCTGGCGAAGTAGACGAGCCGGTACTTGCCGATCTGCACCTCGTCCCCGCCCTGCAGCTGCACCTCGTCGATGCGGTCCCGGTTGACGTAGGTGCCGTTCAGGCTGCCCACGTCCGCCACCCGGTAGCCGTCGGTGCCGCGGCGGAACTCCGCGTGCCGGCGGGACACGGTCACGTCGTCGAGGAAGATCTCGCTCTCCGGGTGCCGGCCGGCGGAGACGACGTTGGTGTCGAGAAGGAACCGGCTGCCCGCGCTCGGGCCGCGCTGCACCACCAGCAACGCGCTGCCCGGCGGCAGCGCGTCGACCGCCGCGGCGTCCGCCTCGTTGAGGTCCCGCTCCTCTCCGGTGTCGGTCTTGACGGGTCCCCCGAAGGTCATCGTCGACGTCGTCTCGGTCGGCTCCTCGGCGGCCCCGGAGCCCGGCGCGGCCGGTTCGGTGGCAATCGGCGTGCCGCACTGGGAGCAGAACCGGGCGTCGTCGGGATTGCGGTGTCCGCAAGCGGTGCAGAACGGCATGTCGACCTCCTGTGACGCGGGCCCTCGAGCGGTCGAACCCTCAAGTGACAGTCGAGGTTGATGGTGCTCCGAACCTATCAGCCGACCCGGCACGATCAAGCGCGATTCCGCCGGCTCGTCGCACTCCCCGGGTCGGTCTTCGGAGGTCAGCTCTCCAGCGTCTTGGTGTAGGCATCCACCTCGAGCAGGGCGTCGAGCTGGCTCTGGTCGGACGGCAGCACCTCGAAGAGCCACCCCGCGCCGTACGGGTCGGAGTTGACCAGCTCCGGAGTTGCGTCCAGGGACTCGTTGCGGGCCACCACCTTGCCGCTCACCGGGGCGTAGAGGTCGCTGACCGACTTGGTTGACTCCAGCTCCCCCACCGCGGCGCCCTGGTCGACCTCCCCGCCGATCTCGGGGAGGGAGACGTAGACGATGTCCCCGAGGGCCTCCTGGGCGAAGTCGGTGATGCCGACGCGGACGGCGCCGTCGGTCTCGCCGGGGCTGCGGACCCACTCGTGCTCGCTGGTGTATCGAAGATCTTCTGGGTACACGGCGCTCCTTCGAGGCGGCTGCGGATCCGGACGGCTGCAGGCTACTCGTTGTTGGACGGGTGGGCGTAGTCCGCCTGCCCCGGTTGCCTGACGCTGGCTATCTCGATGCTCTGGGACTGCGAGACGACCACCTGCCCGCCGATCGCGGGGTTCTCGATCTCGTCGATGAACCCGCCGGTGAACGCCATCGCCTGCGAGAGGGTGTGCGGGTTGCCGATGGCGTCGATGGTGTACGGCGGGGAGAGCTGGTGGCCGTCCACGATGATCCCCCGCAACCCGTCCTTGACGTAGCTTTGCGCCACGACCCGCACCGAGTCGTTGACCTCGATCGCCTCGGCGCCGGCGTCGCGGAGCTCCTCGATGCCGTTGAGCATCAGGTCGGTGCCGACCTTGCCCTTGGGATCCTTGATGCTGATCCGCACACCAGGCCCCTCAGCCGGCAGCGTGCCAGCGAGAATGCCCAGCGTGTCGGCCTGCTGCCGGGCCCGCTCCACCGCGGCCCGCCGGCTGTCGGTGTTGCTCCTCAGGGTGTTCCGGGTCTGCTGCAGCTTGGCGATCTCGTTCTCCGCCCGCTGGGAGGCCGTGGACAGGGAGTTGAGCAGCTGGATCAGGTCGCCCTGGCGCATCCCCGCGTATCGGTCGTCGCCCTCGTTGGCATGCAGCTGGACCACGCTGCCGAAGCCCACCACCGCCAGCAGCACCGCCGCGGTCACCTGTCCCCTCGACCACGGCCGACGCAGCGCGGCGAGCAGCCGGGCGCGGCCGCTGGGCTCCGGAGGGCCCTCCCGGTGCTCGTGCTGGGCCTGCCCGCGGGGCTCCTGGTCGGTCATCGGCGACTCAGGCATGGAAGATGTGTCTGCGGATGGCGGCGACGTTGGAGAAGATCCGGATCCCGAGCACCACGATCACTCCGGTGGCCAGCTGACCGCCCACGCCGAGCTTGTCGCCGAGGTAGACGATCAGCGCCGCGATGAGCACGTTGCTGACGAAGGAGATGACGAACACCTTGTCGTCGAAGATACCGTCGAGGAACGCGCGCAACGCCCCGAAGACCGCATCGAGGGCGGCGACCACGGCGATCGGCAGGTACGGCTCCATCCACAGCGGCACCTGCGGCTGGAACACCAGCCCCAGCACGACGCCGACGAGCAGCCCGAGCGCGGCGATCATCGCGGCGGCTCCGGTGTGGTCGCGGAGTGCAGGGTGAGGCGGCGCGCCGCTGGCAAGGTCAAGGACTCCTCGGTCGTCATCTGGAACCGCAGCCCGAAGGCCGCCTTCAGATCGAACCACGTCGACCCGCCCGCCGTGTCGGCGAATCGCGCAGGAAGCTGGTTGGGATTGCCGATGGCCGTCACGACGTACGGCCGGGACAGCGAGCGGAAGTTCACGGTGATGGCGGCCCCCGCCGTCCGGATCGCGGAGAGGCTGTCCAGCCGATGGCCGTTGACCGCGACGGCCTCGGCGCCCGACTGCCACAGCCCGTTGACCAGCACCTGCAGGTCGGGCGCGCCTACCCGCTCGTCGGACGACGACGCGTTCGGCGCGTCGTCGACCACGATCCGCAGGCCCGGCCCGTGCACCGGCACCGAACCGGCCCAGACCCCCAGACGGCTCAGCCTCGCGGACAGCTGCTGTCCCTCGACGCTGGCCCGGGTGTAGCTCGACTGCAGCGCGGCGATGTCGACCTCGAGAGCCTGGATGCGCCGGCGGCGGGCGTCGACCTCGGCCCCGCGGTCCTTGATCTGGCTGACCAGCTGGGCGTGGTTGGTCTGGGAGACCGGGGCGTTGTGCGCGGTGCGGATCCCGGCGATGGTGACCAGCACCCCGAACAGAAGCATCACGACGAGGGCGGCGGCGCCGGGACGGACCGGCTTGCCCTCCTGGGCCCCCCGCCTCGCGGACGCCTGTGCGTAGTCCTCGTCCAGGGAGTGCGTGGTGAGGTAGTCCAGCAGCCCCATCACGGTCTGTGGCGGGAGTGCGCGTGACGAGGCGGCGCCGTTCCCCGTCGTCCCTGCTGACGTCATGTCAGCGCCCATCGAGGGCCGGTGCCGGGTGGTCCTGGTGGCCGGAGAGCAGCTTGCGGACCTGCCAGGCGTACAGCAGGCCGGCCCACCAGTAGAGCCCGGTCCCCCACACCGCGAACGCCCACCCGAACACCTGGGCCAGGGAGGCCACCACCCCGTGGCCGTCACCGAGCAGCAGCAGCGGGAACGCATACAGCAGGTTCGCGGTCGCGGCCTTGCCGAGGAAGTGCACCGGCAGCGCGCTGTAGCCCCGCCTGCGCAGGAACGGCACCAGGCACCACAAGAACAGGTCGCGTGCCGGCAGCAGCGCCGCCAGCCACCAGGGGATGATGTCGCGCCAGGCGAGTCCGAACACCGTGGCCAGGATGTAGAGGCGGTCGGCCACCGGGTCCAAGATGGCGCCCAGCGCCGAGGTCTGGTGGAGCTTGCGGGCCAGGTAGCCGTCCAGGTAGTCGCTGACACCGGACAGCGCCAGCACCAGCAGCGCCCAGCCGTCGGCCGCGGGTCCCAGCACCAGCCAGAGGAACAGCGGCACACCGGCCAGCCGGATGATGCTGATGATGTTGGGGATGGTCAGAACCCGGCTGGTTCCCCCGTGGGAGCCCCGCTCGTCCACCATGTCCCCTTGGGTCGCCTCGCTGCTGTGCCACACTCCGTCGCCAGTAGCCTAACCGCTGCCCTCCGGCCGCCCGGGGACGATCGTGCTCAGTTGACCTGCCGGTCGTGCCCCTCCCAGAAAGGCTCGCGCAGCTTGAACTTCTGCAGCTTGCCGGTGGCGGTGCGGGGCAGGCTGTCGACGAGCTCGATCCGCTTGGGGCACTTGTAGCCGGCGAGTGACTTCCGGCAGTGGGCGATCAGGTCCTCGGCATCGACGTCACCGGCGCGGACCACGAGGGCGGTGACCAGCTCGCCCCACTTCTCGTCGGGGATGCCGATGACCGCGACCTCCTTGACCTCCGGATGGGACATCAGGGCGTCCTCCACCTCGATGGAGGACACGTTCTCCCCACCGGAGATGATCACGTCCTTCTTGCGGTCCGAGATCACCAGGTAGCCCTCGTCGTCGACGTACCCACCGTCGCCGGTGTGGAACCAGTTGCCCTCCTGCACCCGGGCGGTCTCCTCGGGCTGCCGCCAGTAGCCGTCCAGGTTGTGGTTCGAGGCGGTGAGCACCTCTCCGGAGCGGTCGGTGGTCACCCGGACCCCGAGCGCCGGCACGCCGGCCCGCATCAGCTTGCGGGCCTGGTCGCTGGGCGCCAGGTCGTCCCACTCGGCGCGCAGGCGGTTCACGGTGACCAGCGGGGAGGTCTCGGTCAGCCCGTAGATCTGCACGAACTCCCAGCCGAGCTCGGTGAGCACCCGCTCGATGGTGCGCGACGGTGGTGGCGCCCCGGCCACCACGAGCCGCACCCGGTCCCGGCCGGGAGTCTGTCCGGACCAGGACTCAGCGGCATCGAGGGCGGCGTTGACGACCGCTGGAGCCGCGCACATCAGCGTGACCCCGTGCCGCTCGACCCGGCGCAGGATCTCGGTCCCGTCGATCTGGCGGAGCACGATGTGCCGCCCACCCATCCCGGTGACGCCGTACGGCATCCCCCAGCCGTTGGCGTGGAACATCGGCAGGGTGTGCAGGTACACATCACGGTCGGTGAGCGTGGTGTGCAGCCCGAAGACGGTGGCGTTCAGCCAGAGGTTGCGGTGGGTGAGCTGCACGCCCTTCGGGCGCGCGGTGGTCCCGGACGTGTAGTTGATGGTGGCGGTGGCGGTCTCGTCCGGGTCGTCCCACGGCCGTGGCTCGGCGTCGGGCTGGAACAAGCTGTCGTCGTCGCCGAGCACGAACTTGTGCGGGACGTCGAGGCTGTCCAGCACGTCCTTGCGGGAAGGGTCGGCGTACACCACCTGGGCACCGGAGTGGCCGACGATGTACTCGATCTCAGCGGCACTCAACCGGAAGTTGACCGGCACCAGCACGCGGCCCCAGCCGCTCACCCCGAAGAAGGAGGTGAGCAGCCGCGCGGAGTTCTGCGAGATGACCGCGACCCGACCGCCGACCGGGACGCCGAGCCGGTCGAGCCGGGCCGCCTGTGCCCGGGCCAGCCCGGCGAGCTCTCGGTAGCTCGGCTCCCCCAGGGCCGCCGCGGGCTGGTCGGGCTCGTCGACGACTGCCAGCCGGTCCGGGTAGACGCTCTCGGCACGGTCCAGGAAGTCCCGGACGGTCAGGGGGTAGAACACGGGCGCACCTCCGTTGGGTCTGTGAGCCCTATTCGACCGCAACCGGGGTGCTTGCACCAGACTGGGGGCGGAACCAGCCGGGACGAGTGCCGTGGAGGGACACAGATCTCACACGGACCGCACCGGCACGTCTGAGATCCTTGCGTGGGGGTAGCGTCGTGCGCATGGGTGAGCAGACGCCTACGGTCGTGGTCGTAGACGACGCCACCGAGGTGCGGTTGCTGCTCAAGACCCGGTTGCGCCTTTCCGGGCGGCTTCGCGTCGTCGGTGAGGGCACCAACGGCGCCGACGCGGTGGAGATGGCGCGTCGGCTGCGCCCCGACCTGATGCTGCTCGATGTCTCGATGCCCGGTGTGGACGGTCTGGAGGCGCTTCCCATGGTGCTGGAGGCCTCCTCCGCCACCAGGGTGGTCCTCTACAGCGGGTTCGAGGAGCAGGGTCTCGTCGAGAGGGCGCGGCAGTTGGGCGCCGCCTCGTTCGTGGAGAAGTCCGCGCCGATCGACACCCTGGTCGACCGGCTGCTGGAGGTCCTCGGGGGCGACGGCGGCGACTCCGGCGGCGGCCGGACGGCCTATCCCGACGCGGTGGCCGAGATCGAGGAGCACGGCCTGGACATCGACCAGCAGGTCCTCCAGGAGCACCTCGAGCGCTTCCACGCAGTCTTCGAGGAGGCGGCCATCGGCATGGCGACGATGACGCTGACCGGTCGGCTGGTCCGCGCCAACCGGGCGCTGGCGACGCTTCTCCATCGGCCTGCCGCGGACCTGGTTGGGATGTTCTACGGAGATCTGACCGTCAACCAGGGCGGGGACGTCGAGACCGCCCTGGAACGGATCCGCAGCGGCGCCGTCGACGTCGCTCAGCTCGAGCACCGGTTGCAGTCAGCCGACGACAACCGGTTCGCGCGGGCCATCCTGGCACCGGTCCGCGACTCCAGCCATCGGGCTCTCTACCTGTTCCTGCAGGTGCAGGACGTCACCGCCGAACGGGGCGCCCTCGAGGAGCTGCGCCAGAGCGAGGAGCGGTTCCGCCTGCTGGTCGACGCCGTTGAGGAGTACGCCATCTTCATGCTGGACACCGGCGGTCACGTCGTCAGCTGGAACGCCGGGGCCCAACGCATCAAGGGGTACACCGCCGAGGAGATCATCGGCCGGCACTTCCGGATCTTCTACCCACCCGAGGTGGCCGCGCGCAAGCACCCCGAGTACGAGCTTGCCGCCGCCCTGCGCGACGGGCACTACGAGGAAGAAGGGTGGCGGCTGCGAAAGGACGGCTCGCCGTTTTGGGCCAACGTGCTCATCACCGCGGTCCTCAACGAGCGCGGCGAGCACATCGGCTTCACCAAGGTCACCCGCGACAACACCCCCCGGCGACAGCTGGAGGAGGAACGCGAGCACGCGGTCGAGGCGCTGGCCACCGCCAACAGTGAGCTCGAGATGCTCAACTCACGGCTGCAGGAGGCCGCCGAGGAGCAGGCACAGTTCCTCGCAGTGACCGCTCACGAGCTGCGCACGCCCATCGGTGTGCTGGGGGGCTCGGCGGAGACCCTGTCCCGGCACTGGACCGAGCTCTCCGACGAGGAGCGTGCCGAGTTCTTCGAGGCCATGAAGACCAGCACCACCCGGCTGCGCAGGTTGCTCGCTGACCTGCTCACCGCGTCCCGGCTCCAGGCCAGCGCGCTGGAGGTGACACCGGAGCACGTGACGGTCGCCGCGGTGGTCGCCGACGCGGTCTCCACGGTACGTCGTACCTGGCCCGAAGGCGCGATGGTCGTCGACGTGCCCGAGGGGTTGACGGCGACCGCGGACCGCGACCGGCTGGCGCAGGCCGTCGACAACCTGCTCGGCAACGCGTTGCGGCACGGTCTCCCGCCCGTGCGCGTGTCCGCCCGGGAACGAGGTCAGGGAGGGGTGGAGATCCGGGTCAGCGACGCAGGGAGTGGTGTTCCCGAGCCGATGCGTCCCCGGTTGTTCCAACGCTTCGCGACCGGCCGCAGCCGCAGCGGCACGGGGCTGGGGCTGTTCATCGTGCGTGAGCTGGCCCGTGCGCACGGCGGCGACGCCTTCTACGAGGCGGGCACCCCGGACTCGCCCAGTGGTGCGTTCGTCATCACGCTGCCGGGCCAGCTGTCCGCACCGGACCAGACGCTGCACGCCGGCAGCGTGACGCCCTAGGCTTCCGCCATGGCGATCCGCGTGCTCCTGGTCGACGACGTGAGGGACGTACGTCGTCTGCTGCGCACGGCGCTGCGGTTCCGGGACGGGTTCGAGGTCGTCGGCGAGGCCAGCGACGGCGCCGAGGCCGTCGACCTCAGCAGGGCCTTGCAGCCGGACATCGTGGTGCTGGATCTCGGCCTTCCCGACCTGGCCGGCCTCGAGGTGCTCAGCCGTATCCGCCGGGACTCGCCGACCTCGAAGGTCGTGGTCTTCTCCGGCGCCGACACCGAGGAGCAGGACTGGATTGCCAAGCACGTCGAGGGTTACGTCCTCAAGGACGCGGAGCTGGAGTACCTCGTCGACCTGCTCGAGTCGATCGGTCGGCCCCACGAGACCGAGGCCACCCTCGACCTGCCGCGGTCGCTGACGAGTGCGCAGGCAGCCCGGACGTTCGTCGCCAAGAAGGTCGCGGAGTGGAACCTGAGCACTCTGCTCGACGACGCACTCCTGGTGACCAGCGAGCTCGCGGCGAACGCCGTCACGCACGCGGGGTCCGCGTGCCGGCTGCGGGTGTCGCTGAACCCGACCACGCTGCGCATCGACGTGCTGGACACCGGTGCCGGTACCCCGGAACCGCAGCCAGCGAGCAACACCTCTGAGCACGGTCGCGGCCTGCACCTGGTCGACGCGCTGACCACGGCGTGGGGTCTCGAGATGGTGCCCGGAGAGGGGAAGCTGGTCTGGGCCGAGCTCGCCCGGCCCAGCTGACGACGCCCCTCAGGAGGCCTTGGGCAGGTCACGATGGGTCGGCCTCCCATCGGTGCGTCGGTCTCCTGCAGGGCGCGCCAGGCGCAGCAGGCGCCCCGCCGTCGCAGCGAGTGCCAGAATCAGCACCCCGGTGATCGAGAGGGCGGCCGGCACCCCCAGCGAGTCCCCGAAGTAGCGCACCACCAGCGAGGTGAGGTAGCCGAACATCGCGACTGTCCCGACCGCCAGGAGCGGCGCGTTCCGGAGCGGGACGCTGACAGCCATCGCCGCCGCCGCGGTCCCGAAGGCCACCGCGTAGACCCACCCGTGCGCGTCCAGGCTCAGTGCCGGGGCGACCAGAGTCAGCACGACTCCGGCACCCATGGCCGCCCACAGCGGCTCCACGTACTGTTGCCAACCCAGCAGGCTCCAGACCAGCCCGAGCCCCCACAGGGTCAGGCCGAGCGCCAGCCATGCCGGCGGGCGCGTGCCGGCGGCCACGAGAACCGCCCCCACGTCGGTGACGACCAGTCCGGCGAACAGCGCGGCCTGCTGCACCGCCCGGGTGCGCAGCATCCAGAGCGCGGCGGCGTAGCCGCTGGTGACGATGCCGACGAGGAGCACGAGCACCGGTCCATCACTGCGCTGCAGCCCGAAGCCGACGGCTCCGGCGACGCACCCCACCGAGAGGAACCACACCACGTCCACCATCCGCTGCAGCGCCGGTTCGGGGTTGCTCGAAGCGACGATCCCGGCCACGAGGAAGAGCGCGGCGGCCGCGAGGAAGATGAGCACCTGCCCCCAGTACGGCACCCGGCTCCACTGCTGGCTGACCGTTGCGACCACCCCGGCCAGGATCAGGACAATGCCCACGTAGGCCACTGCCTCGGCGAGCAAGGAGACGTGCCGTTCCCCCTCCCCCGCCGGGGCGCGTTGCAGGCTCGGCAGGTCCCGGCGTTTCGCCCACACGGAGAAGCCACCGAGCACCAGAACGGCGACGAGCGCCAGCGCCATGATTCGCATGCCGACCACCTCTGGGGGCCACCACGGCTGAGGCCGCCGAGGTGTCCCGAGATCAGCCGACCACGAGAGGAAGGGAGGCACCAGGGCCGGAGGTCCGCGAGAGAAGGACTCACGGCCACTCCGGTCTGCCGGCCTCAGGTCACCAGGTGAGCCGGGCCCAGACGGTCTTGCCGTCGAGGTCCTCCCGCACACCCCAGTCGGCACAGATCGCGTCGACGAGGTGCAGGCCGCGCCCGCTTGTGGAGTCCGGGGCGGAGTCGGTCAGCTCGGGCATCCGGTGCCCGCTGTCGAAGACCTCCACGAGCAGTGAGCCGCTGTCAGCCGCGAGGCCGATCCGCACGGGAGTGTCACTTTGCCGCACCGCGTTGGTCATCAGCTCGGAGACCACCAGCAGGGCCACGTGAGTGAGGTTCATCGGCACGCGCGACCCGGTGAGCCAGCCCTCGACCCAGGACCGGGCCAGGGGGACAGACATCGGCTGGGCCGGAAGCACACGCTCGGCACGGTGAGTCGAGGTCGTGCCACTGGGTGGCATCTGCGCTGCGAGCACCGCAACATCGTCGCCTCGCCGGCCGACCGGCAGCAGGTCGAGCGCGGTGTCCAGCACCCGTGCGGGGCCGGCGAAGGCGGGCAAGGTCTCCAACAGCGAACCGAGCCGGTGGATCCCCTCGTCGATGTCCCACGTCCGCGTCTCCACGAGCCCATCGGTGTACAGCAGCAGCACGGAGTCAGGTGGGAGGTGGGTGCTGCGCTCCTCCCAGTGCTCACCGACCCCGAGCGGAGGACCGGCATCAACCTCGACCAGCTTCCAGGAAGTTCCCACCGCGGTGGACTCGAGCACCACCGGGGGCAGGTGGCCCGCGCATGCGATGGTGGCCAGCCGTCCGTCGACGTCGAGGTGGAGCACGAGCACGGTGGCGAGCAGGTCGCTGGCGAGCCGCTCGAGGTAGTCGGCCGCACGGGCGAGCACGCCCGCGGGAGGGTGCCCCTCACTGGCGGTGGCACGGACGACGGTGCGCAGCTGCCCCATCAGCGCTGCGGCCCGCACGTCATGGCCCTGGACGTCCCCGACGACGAGGACCAGACCGTCCTTGACCTCGATGGCGTCGAACCAGTCTCCGCCGACGTGCACGCCGGGGTCGCCGGTGCGGTACCGCGCAGCGAGCTCCACCGGCCCGATCCGGCTGGAAATCTCCGGCAGCAGGCTGCGCTGGATGGTCAGCCCGAGCGCGCGCTCCTCGGCGAGCTGGCGCTCGCGCTCCTCGTCGAGGCGGCTGCGCTCGATCGCCATCGCTACGGTGCGCACCAACACGTCGATCAACGCCAGGTCACTGCTCCTGGGGGCTGACGGTTCCGGGTAGTACATCGCGAACGTCCCGAGCAACCGTCCGCCCACCCCGACGATCGGGGTCGACCAGCACGCCCGGAGCCCGGCACCGAGCGCAAGCTGCCTGAAGTCGTCCCAGAGCGGGTCATCGTCGATGTTCTCGACGATGACCTGGCTGCGGCGGTACGCCGCCGTTCCGCACGAGCCGACAGCGGGCCCGATCTCGACGCCGTGGATGGCCGAGTTGTAGGACTCGGGCAGGCTCGGCGCCGCACCATGGAGCAGGTGCTTGCCGGACTCGTCAAGAAGCAGGATCGATCCGAGCAACCCGCCGGTCGAGACCCGCTCCACCACCCGGATCAGCGACTCGAGCGCCGGCCGGAGGGCCTGGCCGGCGACCACCCCAGCAAGCAGCTCGAGCTGTGCAGCGAGTAGCTGCACGTCCCGTCCTTCGTCTCGGCGGGGCGGCGTGGTCACGGTCATCAAACGATGACTCTACTTCGGGATGACCCCCAGAGCCATTCGTCCCGGCTGTCCCGGCCGTGACCGGGCCAGGATGGCGGCGCCCCCCCCGAGTTGCCTACGATGACGACCTAAAGCGACGAGATGTCCGCGACGACCTGCAGGAGCGACCAGCTGGCTGCCACGCCAGCTCACCGGGAGGATCCGTGTCCGATCAGCCGCTGCTCATCAGAGTCGACAGCGCGCCGGCTTCCGACAGCTGGGGCTTCGTCGGACGGGTGCTGGTCGGTGACCGCGAGGCGTACCGGACGATTCGGGCGTATCCCACACCCGGCGAGGCGTTGGCGGCGAGTCAGGCCCTGGTCGGAGAGGTGCTCGGTGCGCTGCTCGCCGGGCAGGAGTGGCGGAGCGCCCAGCAGGAGCTCGGACACGCCCCCCGGCGCTCGGAGCTCGACTTCGGGCTGGCAGCCAAGTCCCGTCGCTCGGCACCGGGTCCCGGAGCCAACGACAAGGTGGTCGGCCCCGAGGAC
Source organism: uncultured Actinomycetota bacterium (assembly GCA_963839365.1). Taxonomy (GTDB): domain Bacteria; phylum Actinomycetota; class Actinomycetes; order Propionibacteriales; family Nocardioidaceae; genus DASSKA01. Next base: position 26,638 of record CAWIUT010000005.1, on the reverse strand, counting down.
GCGCCGTAGGCGAGGCTGCACGAGAGTCGGGTCACGCTGACCCCGATCAGCCTGTCGCCGAGCCGCTCAACAGCAAGGTGCGCGCCGGGGGAGAGTGCGCGTACCACGCCATCTTCTTGACCGTGGTCGACGACGGCCCGAGCCTGCACTCGCACACCGGCGAACAAGCTCTGCCTCACCACAAGCCAGCTCAAGTCCGCGACAGCCGCCTACCCCACCGTCGGGTCTGGCCCTGGGCTCGATGCTCTAGGAGGGGCGCCGTCAGCGCGACTGGACCAGGTACTGGTCGGGGTTCTGCACGAACGCGTCTCGGCATCCGGGGTTGCAGAAGTAGTAGGTACGCCCCCCGTGCTCGACGCTGGCCGCAGCATGCTCGGGGTCGACGTTCATCCCACAGACGGGATCGGTGACCTCTGCGAACCGGTCCACCTCTCCCCGATCGGTCTGTCCTGCGTACCGGTCCGGAGCTGCGGTGAAGCGTTCCCGACAATGGTCGGAGCAGAAGAAGACGGTCTGGCCGTCGTGCTCGGCAGCGGCCGGCGCGTGGGCCACCTCGACCTGCATCCCGCACACGGGGTCCTTCGCGTAGCCGGCGCCACCACCGAGCCGCTCGCGGTTGCGGTAAAGCCAGTAGAGGACGGCGAACCCTGCCAGCGCGATGATGTCCAAGATGGTGGTGTAGTTCCAGCCGAAAGCTCCTGACCCGACACTGCCGTGCTCGCCGGTCGCGGCGGTGGGGATGATGCCCAGGCCGTCGAAGAGGTACTCGACTGCCAGCCCGGACAGGCTCATCGTGGCCCAGAAGACGGCAAGCAGCTTTGCGGTGACCCTGGAGCCGTAGTACTTCCGGTAGATCAGCAGCAGCGGCAGGGCGATCAGGTCCGCGAACACGAACGCGACGACGCCTCCGAACGAGATGCCCCCGGTCCACAGCGCCGCCGCCAGCGGCACGTTGCCGACCGAACAGACGAAGCTGATGATGGCCAGGAACGGGCCGAGCACCACGTTCTCCAGGGTCGACCAGAAACCGTGACCGGTGACGAACAGCGACTGCCACACCGACACCGGGACTGCGACGTCGAGGAAGCCGGCGACCAGGAACCCGATGAACAGCTCCTTGCGGAGCATCGTGAGGTCGCTGATCGTATAGCCGGCGGCGTCAGCCCAACCGGCGGCCGAACGGATCGAGCGGGTCGACGCCTCTTGCTCGCCTCCAGTGTCGTCACCTGCGCGGCCGGAGGGGCTCGCCCCTCCATTGAGTCGTTTGCGGGCCCCCTCTACCTCCGCGGGCTTCACGACACGGGGAAGCAAGAGCCAGAGCAGGAAGATCATCAGGGTGCCGCCGACGAACTCGGCCAGCGCGAACTGCCAGCCCAGCAACAACCACAACACGATGCCGAGCTCGACCACCAGGTTGGTCGAGGCGAACATGAACGCCTGAGCAGCGGTGAAGTTCGCCCCGCGCGCGAACAACGTCTTGGCAAGTGCGGAGGCGGCATACGAGCAGGACGAGGAGACCATCCCGAAGAAGCCGGCCTTGGCGACTGTGCCCGGTCGACCGTCTCCCAGTGCCCGTTGCATCCTGGCACGAGAGACGAACGCCTGAACCATGCCGGAGAGCGTGAACCCCAGCACCAGAGCCCACAGCGTGTCCCAGAACATCCCGAGGCCGTCCAGCAGACTCTCGCCGATCGTGCTGAGCACGCCCATCAGCTCTGCCCCTTCCTTCGCCGACCTCGACCAGCGTCGACACTGTTGCGCAGCTCTCTCCAGAGATCGGCCACCTCGCGCGCCACGAACCCCATCCGGCCCAGCGGCCCCGTGCTACAGGTCGGCACCCCGTCGGAGGGTTGCTCGCACCGAGGCGGATCCCGGCGAACCACCACCCTCACCACCCTTCAGTGCCTCGAATTCTCTGCCGTTTTGGCCAGGATACCCCTATAGGGTATAAGTCAACAGGCTCGGGCCAGAGCCCAGCGGTGCGCTGTCAGGACCGAACCAGCCGCGCGATGGCCTGGGAAGCCTCGGTGATCTTCACATCGGCCTCCTCGCCACCGGCCCGGGCAGCGTCGGTGACGCAATGTCGCAGATGCTCGTCCAACAGGCTCAGCGCAACGGTCTCCAGGGCCTTGGTGGCCGCCGAGACCTGCGTGAGCACGTCAATGCAGTAGGTCTCCTCTTCGACCATTCGCTGCAGACCGCGGACCTGGCCCTCGACCCTGCGCAGTCGGTTGAGCAGCGCCTGCTTCTCGGTGACGTAACCCGGCTTGACCTTCGCCATCAGACCCCTTCCCCTGTACCCCCATGGGGTACCTGGTCGTCCGACCAACCATACCCCTGGAGGGCAATCCCATGCGCCGTCAGGAAGCGCGCGGATCACGGGCATGACGACCACAAGCGTCGTTTCGGACGCAACCAGGCTGGTTCCTCTCGCCTGCCCTACTGTCGCTGCATCTCCCAGGCAAGCTCGATGGCCGTGCGTATGGCCGCCGGGTCGGCCCGATCGAGATACGCCTCGACTTTGTGGTGAGCCTCGAACCGCGGAGGCACACCGAAGCTGGTCGGGTAGGTGTCGAGAAGGGAATCGCGTTGGCCGAGCGGTACCCGAACGAGCAGTGTGGCTGGGTCGAGAACACGGGCGACCAGGCGGTCGTGGACGTACCACGCAGGATGCTCCGCACTCCCCTTGCGCTTCACCTGCGGCAGAGACTCCACGAACGCGCCGACCTCTTCGGGGGTCACGTTCGAACAGTACGCCGGTGAGGGGAGCCTCCACCGTCCCGCGGGTCTCCATGACGGTCACGGGAGACCCGGCACCTCCTCTGCGCCTGCCCCAGGTCAGCGAGGCTGCTTCGCTCGGGCGAGCATGCGCTCCCGCATCAGCCCAAGCTCCTCGTCGGAGAAGTCGAGCTCGGCCGGGTCGGTGTTCTTGACGAAGTCCATGAGCAGGCGGGCGAAGCGCACGGGCTCATCGAGGTGAGGGAAGTGCCCGGCGTTGTCGAAGATCTCCAGGCGGCTGTCCGGGATGCGCTGATGGGCGACCGCGGCATGCTCGACGGGGATCATCGGATCCCTGCGGCCCCAGAGGATCAGCGTGGGGATCATCTGCGCAAGGTAGAGCCGGTCGGTCGCGGCTACCCGCTGCCCGCCGAGGTCGATGACCGCACGCACGGTGTGCAGGAACGCCCGCCGCGCCTCGGCGTCGCTCAGGGAGGCGTAGCCGCGGGCCATCTCGGCCATGTCATGGCCGAGCTCCAGTCCCAGACGGCCGAGCGCCTGCCCGATCGCCTCACCCACGCGATGCACACGCGAGTGGGCGACAAGCGGCAGCACCAGCTCCGCGCCAGGCAGCGCTGCGGCCCGCAGTAGCCGATGGACCTCTCGGCCCAGCCCGCCGGTGTCGACGAGCACGAGTCGCTCGCAGAACACGGGGTACTCGTAGGAGAACTGCATGGCGATGCCACCGCCCAGCGAATGGCCCACGACCGTCGCCCTCCGATGGCCGAGCACGATCAGCAAGTCGCGGAGGCTGACCGCGTAGGCGCCCAGGGAGTAGTCGCCGCGCGGCTTGTCGGACTGACCATGGCCCAGCAGGTCGGGCGCGAGAACCGTGTAGCGATCGGCCAGCTGAGGGATGATCTCGTTCCACTGGCGGGAGTCGCCGGTGATCCCGTGAATGAGCAGGATGACTGGCCCCTCACCCGCGGTGCGGTAGCTCACTCGATGGCCGTGCAGGACGGCCGTCGCCACGCGCGGCTCGCGCTCTCCGGCAGATGGGGTCTTCCGGCGGGTCAAAGATCTCTCGGATCCCTGGGGCGGAGCAGGTCGCGATGCAGTCATGGGTGAGTCCTCCAGCCGGCCCCAGGCCGCCTCGATGTTGCCTCCCGCGTCAGTCCTGTCCGATGGGGCGTCGCAAGCGACACACCGACGGTTGCGGCCCTCGGTCCCGGTGGGGCATACGGCGGGGGCGACGAACCTCGTGAGCTGTTGAATCGGGCATTCACCGTGCGAGTATCAGGCAACGAACTCCCGAGCACCAGACGTGGGAACGCTTCGCCCGGTGCGAGCGCAGCCAGCGCTCGACGTGGTCCGTGGCGGCCAGGACGGCGCCTGAAGACGAGTCCTGACGGGCGTGAACGGGTCAGGGCCCAAGAAGTCTGGCTGACAGGATCTACGGCAAAGGCCCTTGGACTGCCGATGACCGGACGCTGAAGCCCTCCGGGCGGGCGGGGCAGTGTCGTTAGGAGTCAGCGGGTGTGCGGTCGATCCCCAAGAAGCGGCGCACGACCCCGGCACCTTCGACTGAGACCTGATCTTTGGGGCGAACGAAGGTAGCGGGCGTCACGATTACGCGCTGCTCGTCCACTCCGACCTTGCCTTGCCGCGTGTGCTGCACGATCCGGCACCGGCCGTTGTCGACGTACCCCACCTTGCGACTGACCGCTGCCGAAGCGTGGTTGCCCACGATGTAGCCGGACTCGCACTGGCCCGCGCCGAGCTCGTCGAACGCGAACCCGACAGCGAGTTGTCGCATCAGCGTGCCGGTCCCCATCCCGTGGTGGGCTCTGCCCAGCCACGAGCCCGTCATGACATGACGCGTCTGCGCGAAGTCCTTGGCATGCAGGTCCTGCATACCGACGAGGGCTCCATGGCGACGGACCACCAGGGCGAGGTGCCACTCCTCGGGCGCGAAGGTCGCCTTCTGTGTCCACCACCACCCCAGTGAGGTCGTCGGGAACCCGTCTGGAGATCCGGGCGCGAAGGCCTGCTCGTGCCAGGCGTGGAGGAAGGGCATTGGCAGGTCGGGATCCTGGATGCCGCAGCGGACGAGCTCGACGAGTTCGGGGAGATCGTCGTCGCGCAGGACCCTCAGCTCCAAGAGCCCGCAGGAGATCCGCAGCGCGAACGGGGGGAAGACTTCCTCCAGGGTGAGCATGCTGGATTGTACGAGTACTCGCTTACGGCAACTTTCCCATCGCTGCCGCGACCGTACGCGCTTGAACTACCGCGTGCCGGAGGGACTTCCCGCTCGCTCTTGCCGCTGACAGCGAAAGCGGGATCGTCAGAGTCCTGCGTTCGGATCACAGGCATGTGCCGCGGAGCGGGAAGCGCGAGACCGCCGATGTCGAGACGTTGCCCGACCGCGCTCCTACCCTGCTGGTGTGATCGAGATCGGATCGAAGGCCCGCAAGCCTCCGGCGCCGCCCTTCATCGTCTGGGAGTCATTGACCGAACCGCGCCGGCGCGGCGCTCGGCCGTGGCTGAACCTGTTGCCAGGCGAGATAGACCCGACAAGCAGGAGCGGCGTCTAGGCACTCTTCGCCACCGACCAGCCCGTCGAGGTCGAGTCCATCTGGGGCATCTACCAACGGATGGTCGTCGCCTACCGCGAACCGGACCAGGGCTTGGGCCGCGGGCTTAGGAGCCAGCTGATCGAGTCGCTCAGCAACGGCGTACCCCCTGCCCTGCAAAAGGCCATCAGCCTCGGACGGACCCTGACCAAGCGCGCCGCCGATGTCCTGGCCGACTTCGACCACCCCGGCACCTCCAACGGACCCACCGCGGCCATCAACGGCCGCCCGGAGCCCGAGTTGCGAGCGACAGCCCGGGCGCCTGGACCGACGCCTGGCCGGGCCGCGGTCCTAAGGCAATGAAACAAGTAGCCGATGAACGGTCGGCTCAGGCAATCAGTCTGACCACGAGTTGGAACAGGTTCATGGCAAGGAATCCACCCGCGATGACGACGGCCACAATGACTGGGGTCCGGCCCTCGGGGTGCCCATGCCGTTCGGCATGATGCCCGAAATACCACACGAGCAGAGTCGGCAATGCGAACACAAGAATCGCTGGAAGCCCAGCCATCAGCGCTACCCCAGCCGGAGGGGATTGGTCACCGCCGTGTCCCATCGCGGCGAGCAGTCCCTCACCAGTGATGAACGCCGCGACCAGAGACGGAGCGAACAACGCGCAGGACCACCAGGCGCGACGCACGTCGCGGTCGTGGCCCGTGGACGGAACTTGCTGAACGGTCATCGCCCCCCACCTCCACTACACCGTCTCCCGGCCATGCTGGGCGCTGCAAGAGGCGGTCGCAGGCAATCGGGAGTCCCTTGGTCCCAGGCAGTTCGACATGGCAGCCGGATTTACCGCTCATTTCGAATTGAGGTCGTCGTCAGCTTCAACACAATGCCGGTCATCCCGGGCTCGTGCCAATGAGCGCTGCCTGTCCTCGAGTGGGGATCTGCGATGATCCGCGGGTGCCCTATCCCTCAGTACCTGCGGCCGATGACGTCATCGACGCGCCGGCCAAGGCCCAGTTCGAGACGTTCCTCGACCAGCACCGCGCCGCGCTGAACGCCTGCCTGCACGGACTGACCGAGCAGCAGGCACGCCGATCACTGGTCTCCTCGAAGACCACGTTGTTGGGCCTGGTCAAGCACGCGACCTTCGTCGAGAAGGTGTGGTTCGACGAGGCTGTCACCTGTCGTTCCCGAGACGAGTTGGGCATCCAAGCGGGTCCCGACGAGTCCGTCGATCTTCACGACGACGACACCATCGACACCGTCCGTCAGGCTCACCGCGAGGCGTGCCAGGCATCGCGCCAGGCAGTTGCAGTCTTGGAGCTGAGCGATCTTCTGCACGGGAACCGTCGCGGCTCGCTGCCGCTGCGCTGGGTCTACCTGCATGTGTTGCGCGAGCTCGCCCAGCACTGCGGACACGCGGATATCCTCCGCGAGCAGCTCCTGCGTGAGCGTGCGAGCGATTGACCGGTCATGCTTGATGCGCGGGTGATCTTCGATGGAGGGTGCTGGGCGACCTGCGTCTGGTAGCCGCCAGCCGCGACTGTCAGCGGCATAGCGTCAGGCGAGGTGCCTCACCGTTCGTGCAGCGGTCCACCGCTGGGGCGTGCTCGCCAGATCGTCCGGGAGATGCCATGTCCAACACTATCCGGCTGCCGTTCCAGCCTGACGCGATGAACGGTCTCGACCCGCTGGTTGGTATTCAGCGCGGCACACGTGGAGTTGTTCGTCCGCGAGTTTGGGCGAGTGCGGTCTGATGCCGTCCTCGATCAGTACGATGATGCATGAGGCGCGCGGGTTCTCCCGGTTCGCCCACATCGCCGGCCTCATCCCAGCCGACCCGCGCTGGCCTACCTGCTCGGCATCAACGCCTTACGTGCCTCGGAGGCGGCCGCGGTGCGGATCGAGGACTACCGGGAGATCCTCCGCGGGCACCGGGTGCTGCACCTGGTCGGCAAGGGCGGCAAGCCGGCGACCATGCCGCTGACCGTCACGGTCCTGCGCGTCTTGGAGGCCTGCTGTGGGGAACGCATCGAAGGGCGGCCGGTCCTGGTCCCTGTCTCGGGCAAGCCCGGTCGACCGCCACGACTACTACCGGCTGGTGAGCCGGATCGCGAAAGCCGCCGGGATACCCAGGCATATCAGCCCGCACTCGCTACGCCATGCTGACCCTCGCACCACCGAGCACTACGACCGCCCCCCACCATGATGCGGGTCGTTTTGCCCCGTGGCGGCTCCACGCCAAGTCTTGGGAACAAACCATCTCCCGACAGCCCGCTCGGTAGCCTAAGACGGTCGTGTCCGGTCACCGAGACACGAGTGCCTGTGGAGCGCCCTTGGTGGGAGAGCGTGGTGGTGTCCGTCGCGGCGGCCTCTGGCTGATGGCATGCATCGGCTACAGACTGGCGAGTTGTGCGGAGGTCGCCCGCGCGCCGTCTCCCGGGGCGCCGGGTTGCGAACCCGAGTCTGGGGGTCGCTACGCGACTGGAGCTTCTGGGGACGTTCGGCTCTATAGCCGAGGCGGATCTCGGTGCCCACACTGGACCAAGGCTTCGGACAACCGAGCGAACGGTGCGAGGGGGCGGCGTGACTGGGCGTGGGCATGAGATGGCGCGGGCAACATGCCGCGCTATTTGACGTCGGTGCGGACGGACTGGTCACCGGCCAGAACGTTCGGGTTCATGGCGGACGTACGCAACTTCGCCCGGTGGGACCCGGGCGTCGAGTCGGTCTCGGTCGTGGCCGGTGACGGGCCGGGCCCGGGGGCGTCGTACGACGTGGTGGTGCGTGCCGGCCCGCGGCGACTGGTGTTGCGCTACGCGGTCGAGGAGTGGGACGCGCCGCGCCGGCTGGTGCTGGTGGCGAGAACCACGACGCTGCGGTCGATCGACGAGATCAAGGTTGAGCCGGCCGACGGTGGGGCGTTGGTGACTTATGACGCGCGTCTCGCCCTGCGGCGGCTGCTGTCCGCAGGCAACCCGCTGCTGTCGCTGGTGTTCCGCCGGGTCGGTGAGCGGGCGGCGGCCGGGCTACGGAGGGCGCTCGACGGCGAGCCACCGTGACCGTGCTCGCCGACGCCGTCGACCGGGTGCTCGAGGTTACGGTCGCCCCGAGCTACACCAGGCTCGGTTGCGCGGCTCGCTCTCGGCTGGACCATTGGTCGTCGCTGGATGGTTACGACCTGACCGGCCGGCTTGTCGTGGTCACCGGGGCTACGTCGGGGCTCGGGCTCGCCGCCGCACAGGCGCTCGCTGTCGACGGCGCTGGGGTGGTCATCGTCGCCCGCAACGAGGGTAGGGCGCGCGCTGTGCGCGACGGTCTGCGTCAGGCTGCATCGGGCGGTGTCGAGGTCGTGGTCGCCGACACCGGTGACCTCGACGCTGTCCGCCGAGCCGGCGCCGAGATCGCCGAACGGCACGCTCGGGTGGACGCACTGATACATGCCGCCGGCTCGCTCGACGAAACCTATACCGTCTCGCCACAGGGAATCGAGCAGACCGTGGCGAGCCAGGTGGTCGGCCCGTTCGTGTTCACCGACCTGCTGGTGCCGCTGCTGCGGGCGGCGCCGGCCGCGCGGGTCGTGTGGGTGTCGTCCGGGGGGATGTACGCCGAGCCGCTGTCGGTCGACCACCTCGAGATGGCCCCGGGCAACTACAACGGCACCCGTGCCTACGCGCGGGCGAAACGGGCACAGGTGACGCTGGCCGAGCTGTGGGCGGACCGGCTGCGTTCTGACCACATCGCGGTGCACTCCATGCACCCCGGCTGGGCGGACACCCCCGGTGTCAGGCGTTCGCTGCCCAGATTCCGGCGTATCGTCGGCCCACTGCTGCGCACGCCCGCCGAAGGCGCCGACACGATCATCTGGCTCGCCGCCGACGACGGGGCTCCCGTACAGGCGACGGGGCTGTTCTGGCACGATCGCCGCCCCCGACCCGTCCACAGGCTGGCGTCCACCCGCCGATCGGACACCCCGGCCGAGCGGCAACGACTGTGGGACTGGTGCCTCGACCGAGGCTCCCGGAGCACTGGTCAGCGCTGAGATGGCAACTGGGCTGCCCTCCGGTCTCCGCAACCGCCACCTGCGCCGAGCGGTGATCGTCTCCGTGGTGTCGGTCGGGGCGGTGCCACTCGCGGGGTCTGCCGGCGTGTGGGGGCCGGCCGCCGCAGCCTTCGGCCCGCTGCGCAGGCGGAACCGGTGGCTGACCGTCCGGTCGCTGTCGTTGGCGCTCGGCTGGTCGACCCTGGAGACCGTCGGCGTCGCCGCATCGGCCGCCCTGTGGGCGAGCGGCCACGGCAACGACCACGATGCCCATTACGCCTTGCAGCGCTGGTGGGCAGGTCAGCTCGTGCGCATCCTGCGCCGAACCGCCGGCCTGAGCTTCGAGGTCGAGGGGCTGGACCTCGTCGCGCCCGGCCCCATCGTCATGTGCGCGCAGCACGCCAGCCTCATCGACGCCCTGATCCCGACGTGGCTGCTCGGCCGTGTAGGCATGCACCCGCGCTACGTGCTCAAGGATGCCCTGCAGCTCGACCCCCGCCTCGACATCGTCGGCAACCGCCTGCCCAACCACTTCATCGACCGCAACCCCAGCGACAGCGCCACCGAGACCGCAGCGCTGGGACTGCTTGCAGACCACCTCAGCCAGCGTGACGCGCGTGTGATCTTCCCCGAAGGCCGCATCACCACCGCGGCGAGCCGGACCACGGCAGTGCATCGGGTCGCCCTGCTGCACGGCGCCCCTGACGCCGACCTGGTGTTCGTTACGCACACTGGCCTGGAGGCGCTGGAAGGGATCACCGCCGCGCCGCGGCAGATGCCCTTGCACCGGCCGGTCCGCATCCAAACCGCACGAGTTCCCCGATGCGACATCCCAGGTGGCGCCGCCTTTCCCGACTGGCTGGACACCCAGTGGGCACGGCTCGACCACGAACTGGCCTCGTCCCGTCACGTCCTCCCCGAGGCGGCACGCTCCTCCGCGGACAACTGCGCCTGCATCGGTGATCCCGACCCTCTGCTCGGAGGGCGCTGATGCCGAAACGGGTCCTTCTCACCGGCGGTGGTCGTGGGCTCGGTCGTGTGACGGCCGAGAAGCTGGCGGCCCTCGGCTACCAGGTCGTCCTCCTCGCGCGAACTCCCGCGGCGGCTCGCTCCGCCGTGGAGGAGATGATCCACCGGTGCCCGGGGGCGGGGATCGAACCGAGGGCGGTGGATCTCTCCTCGCTCAGCGAGGTGCGTGCCTTCGCCAACCGCGAGGCCGAGCGTGGGGAACCGCTCGACGTGCTCTTCCACATCGCCGGGGTCATGCCGACGAGCCCGGCCAGATACGTCACGGTCGACGGCTACGAGCAGACCCTAGCGGTCAACGTGCTCGCACCGTTCCTCCTCACGTCGTTGCTGCTGCCCGTTCTGGCACGTGCGCCCTCCGGCCGAGTCGTGACCGTCAGCTCCCGACTCCACATGCCCGGGTCACGAGGCCAACCGGTCAACTTCGACTTCGACGACCCCCAGCTCGAGCACGGCTACAACCCCGACCGCGCCTACAAGAACTCCAAGCTGGCAGTCCTCTGGTTCACCTACGAGCTGCAGCGCCGGCTCCTGGGCTCACCTGTCAACGCCAACGCGGTCTGCCCAGGGTTCGTGCCAACCACGGCGGCGGCCAGCACCCGCGGCCTCATGCGCCTCGTGATGACCCACGTCATGCCGCACATGCCGTTCGCCACCTCTGTGGACGCGGCCACCGACTCGCTGGTCTACATGGCGGTGGACCCGTCACTCGATGGTGTCGGCGGCAAGTTCTACGGAGAGTGTCGCCCCATCGAGTCAAGCCCACAATCGCGAGACGTCGAGCAGGCGCGCCGGTTCTGGGGCCTCGCCGCACACCTGACCGCCGAAGGCTGAAGACTCGCTGCGCGACGACCAACTGATCGACTGCACGCGTCGCGCCGAACCAACTCGGCGCGCGGATCGGTCAGCATCCGCAACGCGCCAGGGGCCATGCGCTCTGCATTGCTGGATCGGCCTGTGAAGGTCGAGGCGCGGGCTGCGCCGGCGCGGGCCTCCTGCCCAACAAGCCTCGGGCTTGAAGGTCGTCTACGACGGCACCACCACAGCAACCTTCGACCCAAATCGACACACCACGACACGTGAGCCGGTCGTGATCGCATTCCCCACGATCCTGGACACCCCTCAGGCGACTGGTCCGTCGGGCTCGGCGGCTCCACCGCGGTCACCGTCAACGGTGCCGTGCAGCCGCACTATGTCACCGGCTCTGTTGCCCTACTCAGCAGTGGGTTCAACCGGCAGAGCGCACTCCACCACCGAGTCGCGAAGCAAGGGGGCGTCATGCACGAACCCGGACACGGCCTCGTCGACGACCCGAGCCAGATCATGTACCCGGCCTCCCACGGCCAAGCCACCTACTACCCAGGAGACCTCGCTGGCCTCGCGGCCGAAGGAAACGGCTCCTACTGACAGAAATCTCGGGCACACCAACAGCAGCGACCATCTAACGCCGACACGCCTCGCGAGGACCACCACGGACTGAAGCGACCCCACGACGATGCTGGCAGCCAGGGCGTCTCAGCCGCTCATGCGCCTCCCCTTTCCCCGCTGTCGGAGTTTCACTGCGCGGGTTCGCACCGCGCCCTACCGTGAAGGCCGTGGGTATTGTCGTGCTGGGCGTTGCCATCATGCTCCTCTACGCCGTCGTGGCGGCGTGGATGGCGGTTGTCGCCCGAAACGACCCTGCCCGAATCTTCCAGATCGGCAAGTACGGCCGCATCAAGTCGCGAGACGTCACCGCAGCGGAGTGGATCCGCCGCTACGTCCCCTGGGGACTGGGAGGCGGCCTCCTCGTCACCCTGTTCGGCCTGTTCATGATGTCGCTGTCCCGCTGAGACTCGATCCACCGTTGAACGGGTGGACTGCGGCGCGTCTACGTGAAGAGGGTGCTCCTGACCTGCACGATCGCGGTTACCACGCCAACGTTCGTAGCAGCTCGAAGGAGCACCCTCTTGGTGACGGAGTCTTGCACGCTCGAGCGGTTCGATGTGCGCACCGATGACGACAACGGCGTGTCCGAGGCCGGGCTGCTGGTCGCGGCCACGTTGGGGCAGGGCTTTGGGGCTGCCGGAGTTGTTGCGCGAGCAGGTCACGGTGCCCGGCCAGCTCGGTGCGAATTCGGACCAGAAGTGCTTGACGCTGATCCACATCAAGGAGACCATCAGCCGGCTCCGGCAGGGCGGCGCGGCCGGTGAGATCGTGCTTCGCGCGGATCCGGTTTCTAGCTCCATGACGTGGTCATTGCCTGTCGCGGTCAGAGTGTGCGGTTCTCCATCGGCGCCCGCATGATCGGTGGCCTTCGGTCGTTGATCGAGGCGATCCCGGAAGAAGAGTGGACCCCGATTGAGTACTTCCTGCCCCGGCGCCGGTGTCGCTGAGATGACCTTCACCCCGTTCGCGCAGGACACTCGTGGTCATCACCGCACCGGCGCGACCTTGGTTCGGCTGCTGGTGCGACGTACTCCGCCGACCGAGGAACTCGCCAAGACCCGCGGCCAGGACCCCCTGTTCCCGATCTTCGACTACCACCCGACCGTCTTGTGCCCGGCGGCCCCTCACCGAGAGTGGGCCGATGCGACTTCGAGCTGCCCGTCTCAGCCTCAACGCTTCGGCAGGCCGCAAGACCCGCGCGCCGGGCCGTACAACTACTTGCGCCGGGACTGCCGCGACCGGACCGTGGGCACCATGACCTCGATGGTTCTCAATATCACCATGGACTGTGCCGACCCGCAGGCACAGGCGAGATTCTGGTCCAGCGTGACCGGCCAACCAGCCAGCGACGAGTCCCGACCGGGCAACCCCTTCTGGCTGGTCGGGCCATCCCCCGATCAGGACGGCCTGCGCCTCGTCTTCGTCCCCGTAGTTGGGGCGAAGCGTCAGAAGAACCGAGTGCACATCGACATCGCCCCCACGGACCGAACCCAGGCGGCCGAGCTCGACAGGCTCCTCACCCTCGGAGCATCAGTGCTCGACGACCGCCGGCAGGTCGACCGCGGCGGCTGGGTGGTGCTCGCCGACCCCGAAGGCAACGAGTTCTGTTTGGAGGGCGACTAGCACCCGCCGCCAGACTCACCAAGGTCGAGGGACCGGTATCGCTGCCCTTCGGCGGGTCATTTCGTCTAGCAGCAGCCGCGTGGAGAGCGTCCCACCGAGCGCCTAGACCCAGGCTGGCCGGACTCCGATTCACAGGTAATCGTCCAGCAGCCGCGAGCCGGCGCGTGCCGAGTTGACCACCTGAGCCCGCATCGTTGAGGCATGCGGGGCCATTGCCGGCGCGCGAGGTCAGCAATACCAAGTGCGCGACGAGGCCGCGTCATCGGCCAGCAGATATCGCGTGTCATCGACGCAACACTCGCTGTCGATGCTTCGACGGGTGTGGCCTGGCGGCCCGCGCTCACGACACGGACGCCAGCTAGGGCGACCTCTATGGCACCGTCCAGGACACCGTCGTGACGACTCGGGTGACCGACGGCCGAGCCGGGGTCGAGGAGAAGCCGAACCGTGGCGGGGGCAGCACCGGGCGTAGCTCCTCAAGGTCCATGCCGTCGAAGGATCCGGAATTGGCGGTGACGACATAATGGTCGGTCGCCCCGTACCATTCCCGGCGGCCGTCGCCGGAGCTGCCACGGGTGCGTACGCCGCGCAGGACGACTCGAGCCACTGGATCGGTCATCGCGCACCATGCCGGGCTCTCCGCCACCTGGACGGGCACCAGCCGCAGCAGCCGTCCGAGCAGCGTCCTGCGGCCGATGGTCAGATCGAGCGACAGCGACGGCGACCGCACCGACCATCCCTCGGTGGCGACCTCCTCGATGCGCACCTCGTCGAAGGAGTACGTCGCGCGCACGAACTCCGCAACTTCCGGGCTGGGCGCCACCAGCACCCGGTGCCCAAGTGCAGTCTCGACCATCGCGTCCGTGAACGACCCCAGCGGCGAGGCCACCCAGCGGCCCACCACGACCCGCGTACCGCTGCTGCTGCCAACCCCCGCAATTCCGCCGCGGAACCGGCTGCGGGGCATCACAACTCCTCCAACAGCGTGATCATGAGCTCGCTGCTCGCACCCGGCAGATCCCCAGCATGGCCGTCCGGGCCTCGGCGAGGTACTCGTCGCGCCGAGGCTACCGCCGAGAGACCTACCCGTCAGACCAGCACCGCCTGGCTTTGGGGGCGACGGCCGAAACAACAGACAGTCGAGTGCCGCGTCAAGAAGGAGAAACCGCCGCCGCTGCGCCCCAGGGACCGCCGCCGGTCCACCAGGATCCGCAGCACCGCGAGCTGCTCGTCGTTGACCACCGGACGCAGACCACTCATCCGGGTGCCGACCAGCGCGACCGAGTGCGCGTCGGTGGCGTTGGTCTTGCGTCCCGATGCCGGCGCAGCCCTCGATCGCCCACACCCGCTCCGGCCACTGCCCGGCCGTAGGCCAGCATCGCGGCGTACCCGTCCCGGTCGGTGCCGAACCGGCCCCCACCGGCGATGTCCTCCCCGGCGGTCATCTCCCTTCTTGAGCCCGATGTCATCGAGGATCTCTTGACTCGAACGCCCTGATCTGCCGCAGATGGCGAACGCCCGCAACTGGCCGATTTGGGTACGGCAGCGGCGTACCCAATCTGTCAGTCTTGGCGGTGACCTTGCACCCCAACTGAGCCCCCGTTGTTCGGCACTGTCCAGTCCCCAGGGACCAAGCCGCGGACTTCGGCGCGCCCCCGCGACCCATCATCCGCTCGGGATGATGGAGCCACCCTGGGCATGACGGACCCTACCTTGGTAGGCGCCAGGCGTTCCCTGCCCACGGGCGCAATGGACGTGGCGCCGGGGTGGAAGTCATGACGTTCGACCTGATCCTCATCGGACTGGCGATCACGCTCGAACCGCTCCCCATGAGCGGTTACATCCTGCTGCTCAGCACCGACCGGGGCACCCGGAAGGGGTTTGGGTACCTTCTCGGCTGGCTGCTCACCTTAGTGGGTCTGGTGATCCTGACGCTCGCCTTCACCGGTGGCCAGCCACTCACGGCGGGCTCGAGGCCGTCCACGGCGACATTGGTTCTCAAGATCCTGCTCGGCATCGGGCTGTTGGTGATCGCGCGGCGAACGCAGACGAACCGGGGTCGCCCGACGCGGCCGCCCCGGTGGATGGTGAAGCTCGACGACCTCGGCTTCTTCACCGCGGTCGGACTCGGCTTCCTGCTCCAGCCCTGGCCCCTGGTCGCGGCCGGCGTCGCCACGGTGGCCTCGGCAGACCTGTCCAACGCGTCGACCGTGATCACCCTGACGCTGTTCTGCCTGCTCGCCTCGGCGAGCTACCTGATTATGCAGACCTACGTGACGCTGAAGCCGGAGCCTGCAAGGGCACGGCTCGACGCCTTGAACGGCTGGTTGGCCGGGCACCGGGACCAGGTGGTGATCGCGGTGGCGGTCACGATTGGGCTATGGCTGATCGCGAAGAGCGTGTTCCTGCTCGCGACCTAGGCGCGAGGCCGGCTGAAACCGACTGCGACAACGTCCGGAACCGGCTCCCCTCTGTGTCAGGCGTCGGTTGACGGGTCTTCGTTCGGGTTGTCTCCCGGGTCCTGACCGGCCGGGGTAGCGTCGGGTTCGCGGGTCCGGGAAGTGGCTGATCCGAAGTGTCGATGTGCGGGGCGGGTCGACCGCGCTGGATTTAGCGCAGCATCGCGACGTGCCCGGCCCTGTCGACGCCGAACCGGCCAGAGCCCAACAGAGCACCGTCCTCGTCGACAACCTCGATGGTGTTCGACCGCTGGTGCGGGTCGACACCGATCTTCACCTCATCCATGCCTCACCTTTCGCTCACCTGAACAACGGACACGGCGAAGTGCGCAGTGCTACTTCGAGCTGGGCAAACCCCTCTTGAGCCACACCCAGGCCGAGTGGGCAGACGCTAGAGAGAGCGTCCCGCCGAACACCTCGACCCAGTCTCGCGACGGCCCGATCGTGCGTCCAGTCAACAAGTAGCCCCGGACAGGGAAAGCGCGGTCATGCCGACCCGATTATCGGTTGGCTTCTGGGGTGTGTCTTGCCACGATGCGGACATGGACGTTTGGTCGGTTCAGCCGATGGAGACCCGAGTCGAGTCCAGCAAAGTGGTGTACGACGGGCCTGAGTGAGCGCGTGCCTGCAACGTAGGCGCGGCCACCGGGTGGATCCTTCGAGTGATCTCTCACAACCGACTCGAAGAAGGACACCACGATGACCGCTGGACCCAGTATCGACCCTGCTCGTTTCCTCGATGAGCAGCTGTCCCAGGCGAGCCCTGACTTGATGCGGGAGCTGCTGACCACCTTCGTCAACGCGTTGCTCTCGGCGCAGGCCGATGCGGTGTGCGGCGCCGGTTATGGCGAGCGCAGCAGCGAACGGACCAACTCCCGCAACGGCTACCGGTACCGGGATCTCGACACCCGTGTCGGCACCCTGGACGTCGCGGTTCCCAAGCTCCGTGAGGGCTCGCTGTATCCCGACTGGCTGCTGGAGCGTCGCAAGCGGGCCGAGCGGGCGCTGACCAGCGTGGTGGCGACCTGCTACCTGCTCGGCGTCTCCACCCGCCGGATGGACAAGCTCGTGCAGACCCTCGGGATCACCGGGCTGTCGAAGTCACAGGTCTCGGTGATGGCACGTGAGCTCGACGAGCACGTCGAGCAGTTCCGCACCCGCCGGCTCGAGGAGGCCGGGCCGTTCACCTTCGTGGCCGCCGACGCGCTGGTGCTCAAGGTCCGCGAGGGCGGCCGGGTGGTGCCGGTCCACGCCCTGGTCGCCACCGGCGTCAACGCCGACGGCCACCGGGAGATCCTCGGCGTCCAGGTCACCTCCAGTGAGGACGGCGCCGGCTGGCTGGCGTTCTTCCGCGACCTGACCGCCCGCGGCCTGACCGGGGTCAAGCTCGTGACCTCCGATGCCCACCGCGGGCTGGTCTCCGCGATCGAAGCGACCCTGCCCGGGGCGTCGTGGCAGCGGTGCCGCACCCACTACGCCGCGAACCTGATGTCGGCGACCCCGAAATCCAGCTGGGGGTGGGTCAAGGCGCTGCTGCACTCGATCTACGACCAACCCGACGCCGACGCCGTCCATGCCCAGTTCGACCGGGTTGTCGACGCGCTGAGCGAGAAGCTGCCCAAGGTCGCCGAGCACCTCGAGACCGCCCGGGCCGACATCCTCGCCTTCACGCCGTTCCCCAAGGAGGTCTGGCGTCAGATCTGGTCCAACAACCCCAACGAACGGCTCAACCGCGAGATCCGCCGGCGCACCGACGTCGTCGGGATCTTCCCCGACCGCGACTCCGTGATCCGCCTCGTAGGTGCAGTGCTGGCCGAGCAGCACGACGAGTGGGCCGAGGGCCGTCGCTACCTCGGACTCGACGTCCTCGCCCGCGCCCAAGCCGTCGGACCCAGCACCATCGAGGAGGTGACCGACCAACTGACCATCCAGGCCATCACGGCCTGAACTACAACGACGAAGGATCAGACGTCGTACACCACCTCAGCGGACTTGACCGAGACCCGCAGACAATTTGTGGACAAGCGTGCCGACCTCCTGACCGTCCGGAAGAGGTTGGCCGCAGGTGACTGGGCCGCGGCGTCGCCCGCACCTGGATGGACGGTGAAGGATGTCGCCCTGCATCTTCTCGATGGTGACCTCAGCAGACTCTCGCGCGGCCGCGATGCAGACAACCCGGCGTGCTCCCGAAGGCCCGAAAGGGCGCGGCCTTCGCCGACATGCTGGCGGTCAAGAACCAGCGGTGGATCGAGGCCACGCGTCATCTGAGCGGCCGGGTCATCGGGATGGGCAGGGGCGCGTCCCCCACGATCGCCCGCGAGTTCTATATCGCCAGGCCTGCGATCGCCGCCGACGTGGCGCACGTGCTGCAAGAGCTCGCGACCACGACCCCTGATGACCCCGATCCCGGCAGGTCGTCCGATCCGAAGTCGGTCGCCGCGTGTGGGATCGGGCCCGGCGTCCTGGACAATTCTTCGCGAATGAATGGGGAATTGGGCCTGCCGGATCAAGCTTCGGCCCGCCTACGGATCGGTGTTTCCGCAGGTCAGAGGCGGTTTTTCGGTCGGGCTGACAGGATTTGAACCTGCGACCCCTTGACCCCCAGTCAAGTGCGCTACCAAACTGCGCCACAGCCCGATGCCCGGCGTCGTACGACGCCCGGGCCAGAGCACCTTATCGCAGGGGTCCGGATAACGCGGAACCGGCTACTTGCGGTCGCGGCGGCGAGCGCGCTGCTGCACGTGCACGGGCGTTCCGACGAACCCGAACTCCTCGCGGAGCCGCCGTTCCACGAACCGAAGGTAGGACGCCTCCAGCTGCCCCGAGGTGAAGAGCACGAAAGTGGGCGGCGCCGTGGAGGCCTGAGTGCCGAACAGCACCCGGGGCTGCTTGCCGCCGCGCACCGGGTGGGGGTGCTCGGCAACCAGCCGACCCAGGAACGAGTTCAGCGCCCCGGTGGTGGCCCGGGTCTCCCAGCCCTCCAGGGCCGCGTCGATGGCCGGGACCAGCCGGTCCACGTGCCACCCGGTGCGGGCGGTGATGTTCACCCGCGGCGCCCACTGCACCCGGACCAGGTCCCGTTCGATCTCCCGGTCCAGGTAGTAGCGGCGCTCCTCGTCGACGAGGTCCCACTTGTTGAAGGCGATCACCAGGGCCCGGCCGGCGTCGGCTACCGAGCTGATGATGCGCAGGTCCTGCTCCGAGAGCGGCCCCGAGGCGTCCACCACCATCACACAGACCTCGGCGCGTTCGACGGCCGTGGAGGTGCGCAGGCTGGCGTAGTACTCGTGGCCGGAGGCCTCCTTCACCCGCTTGCGGATCCCCGCGGTGTCGATGAACCGCCAGGTGCGGCCACCCAGCTCGACGAGCTCGTCGACAGGGTTGACCGTGGTGCCGGCCACATCGTCGACCACCACCCGGTCCTCCCCCGCCAGCTTGTTCAGCAGCGAGGACTTGCCGACGTTCGGTTTCCCGACGATCGCCACCCGGCGTGGGCCGGCGACCTCCTCGAACGACTCCTCCGGGGACTCCGGCAGCGCGTCCAGGACCGCGTTGAGCAGGTCGCCCGAGCCGCGGCCGTGCAGCGCGGAGACCGGGTACGGCTCCCCCAGCCCCAGGTTCCACAACGCGTACGCCTCGGCCTCACCGCGCATGTCGTCGACCTTGTTGGCCGCGAGTACGACGGGCTTGCCGGACCTGCGCAGGATCCGGACCACCGCCTCGTCTGCGTCAGTGATCCCGACCGTCGCGTCCACGACGAAGAGCACAGCATCCGCTATGTCCACGGCCACCTCGGCCTGTGCCGCGATCCGCTCCGCCAGTCCGCGAGCGTCGGGGTCCCACCCGCCGGTGTCCACCACCGTGAAGGCCCGACCGCTCCAGCTGGTCTCGTAGGAGACCCGGTCCCTGGTCACGCCGGGGACGTCCTCCACCACCGCCTCGCGGCGTCCCAGGATCCGGTTCACGAGCGTCGACTTGCCCACGTTGGGACGGCCGACGACGGCCAGGACCGGGATCCTGCCAGTCACGGCGACAGGCTCGGTCGTCATCACACTTCCTTCGCACGGGAGTCGTGGCCCGGCGCGGTCTGCCCCGGGATCGGGCCGGGCAACGCGAGCCCGGTGAGGTTCTTTGCCTCAACAAGATGATCCCGGAACCTGTTCCGCAGCATCTGCGAGGTACGTCGAACCTCCTCCTGACGGCGGGGCCAGGGCTGCCGCGACAGCCGGACGGGGGCGCCGTACACGAGATCGAGCCGGGCCCCGCGCGCCGGCATCGAGTCGGAGTGACCGCCGGGCTCCCGGGTGCCGAACACCGTGACCGGTACGATCGGCGCACCGGTCACGAGTGCCAGGTAGGCCACGCCCCCGTGGAAGGCCTCGAACTCCCCGGTCCCGCGGCTGCCCTCGGGGAAGATGCCGACCACCCCGCCGTCGCGGAGCACTCGCAGGCAGCCCTTGACCGCTGCCGCGTCGTACTCGGTGCGCGCGAGCGGGATCTGGCCGGTGATCCGCAACCCGGTGCCGACCCGCCCCTCGAACATCTCCTTCTTGGTCAAGAAGTGCACCGGGCGGGGAGCCACGGTGGTGATCAGCGGCCCGTCCAGCAGACCGATGTGGTTGGCGGCCAGGATGCACCCACCCCAACGCGGCACCCGGTCGGTGCCGTGCTGCCGGATGTCGTAGCGCCGCTCCAGGTAGGAACGGCCCGCCGGGCGCAGCGTCTGCAGCAGCCGGCGCCGCGGGTGCGGTGCATCATCGGTGCGCGGCAGCTCGAGGTGGTCGGCGCGACTGCCGCTCACGCCTTGGCCCGCTCCTGCGCCCGCTGCACGAGTGCGATCACCATGTCGACCACCTCGTCCAGGGAGTGCGCGGTGCTGTCGATGCGCACCGCATCGGCCGCCAGCGCCAGTGGCGCGTGCACGCGGCCGGAGTCCAGCCGGTCCCGGCGCAGCAGGTCCGCCTCGGTCTGGCCCGGGTCCACCTCGACGCTCAGCTCAGCAGTACGACGGAGGGCGCGGGCGTCCGGGGCAGCCGTCAAGAACACCTTCACCGGAGCGTTCGGGACCACGACCGTCCCGATGTCCCGCCCCTCCACGACGATGCCGCCGTCGCCGATGATGGCGCGTTGCTCGGCAAGCAGCCGGGCCCGGACCGCGGGAACGGCACTGACCGCGCTGACCGCCGCGGTCACCTCCGGGGAGCGGATCGGGCCGGAGACGTCGACCCCGTCCACGCTGATGGTCGGCACCTTCGGGTCGGTCCCGGACAGCAGCACCGGCTCGTTCGCGTGCGCGGCCACCGCGTCGGCGTCGTCGACGTCGACGTGGTGCTGCAGCATCCACCAGGTGAGCGCGCGGAACATCGCGCCCGTGTCGAGGTAACGCAGCCCCAGCCGGTCAGCCGCCCCTCGGGAGGTGCTCGACTTGCCGGATCCGGAGGGACCGTCGACCGCCACGACCACCCGTGAACCCACCGCTGCCCTCTCCTGCTCGACCGACACGTTCCGGGGCGAAGCCTACCGGTGCCCGGGTGGACGCTAGCGGTGCGTGGTCCAGCCCCGCGCCTCGAGCGAGCTCTGCAGGTGCTCCACGCTGTCAGCGGCGACGGTGAGCTCGACCAGACCGACCGGCCGGTCAGGATCGTGGTCGATCCGCAGGTCCTCCACGTTCACGCCGATCTCGCCGGCTTCGGCGAGCAGTCGGGCCAGCTCGCCCGGATGGTCGGGAACGCCGACGTACAACGCGGTGTCGGCGCGGGCAGGACCGCCGTGCTTGCCCGGCAGCTTGCCGGTGCCGGCCACCCCACGGCCGAGCACGGCGCCGATCGAGGCCCGGTCGCCGGCAGCCACCGCGGCCATGAGGGCGTCCAGGTCCTCGCGCACCGACCGAAGCAGGTCTGCGACTGCTGTCGCGTTCGCGGTGACGATCTGCTGCCACAGCCCGGGGTCGCCGGCAGCGATCCGGGTGACGTCCCGGATCCCCTGGCCGGTGAGCGCCAGATGGCTCGCCGGCGCCTCGGTGAGGCGCCCGGCCACCAGAGCGGCCAGCAGGTGCGGCAGGTGCGAGGTGCGAGCGACCGCCTCGTCGTGCTCGGCAGGGCTGAACCGGACGGGGGTGGCGCCGCAGGCGTGCGCCAGTGCCTCGACGGCGACCACGGCCTCGGGGTCGGCGCCCGGATGCGGGGTGAGCGCCCAGGGTCTGCCGTCGAACAGCGCCGCTGAGGCGGCGAACGGCCCGGACCGCTCGCTGCCGGCCAGCGGGTGCCCGCCGACGTAGCGGCGCAGTCTCTGCTCCCCCACCAGCGCCGCGGCCGCAGCCAGCGGGGCGGACTTGACGCTGCCGACGTCGGTCACCACAGCGCTGTCCCGCTCGAGCTGCTCGGCGATCACCGGGCCGAGATGGTCCGGGGGAACTGCGACGACCACGAGCCCCGGCGTGATGGCGTCGGCGGGAAGGTTCGCAGCCCCGACCGCGGTGGCGATACGGGTGTTCTCGACGCTGATGTCGCTGACCGCCACGTCGACACCCCGGCGGCGCAGCGCCAGTCCGGTCGACGTGCCGAGCAGCCCCGCGCCGACGACCAGGACCGGCCCGGGCACCGCGGCGCCCGGCTGGGTTGCGGTCACTGGCCGGCCGGCCGGTCGGGGACCTCGCGCACGTGGGTGAGGTCCCGGCGCAGCCCAGCCGCCCCGTGAAGGTAGACATGGGTGATCTCCGAGCGTGGCAGGGCTGTCTCGACGTGCGCCAGCATCCGCACCACGCGCGGCATCGAGCCCTCGATCTCCAGCTCCCGGGTGCAGATCAGCGGCACCTCCCCGAACCCGAGCTTGCGCGCAGCGTAGGCGGGGAACTCCGAGACCAGGTCCGAGGTCGCGGTGAAGATCACGCTGATGAAGTCGTCGACGGTCAGGCCGTTGGCGTCCATCACGCCCTGCACCATCTCGGCGACCCGCTCCAGCATGTGCTCACGCACGTCGTCCTCGAGCTGGGTCGCGCCGCGGACCGCCCGCACCGCCACCGGTGACCACCTCCTGACGGGCAACCCTAGTGGCACTAGAGCCGGGCAGCGTCCAGCAGGGCGCCCAGCTCGTCGCGGGTGAGCTCCCGCAGCTCGCCGGTGCGCAGCCCCCGCTGTTCGACGGGGCCGATCGCGGTCCGGGTCAGCCGCAGCACCGGGTGGCCCACCTCATCGAGGAGCCGGCGCACGATCCGGTTGCGGCCCTCGTGGATGACCAGCTCGACGATCGACCGGTCGCGCAAGCTCGAGAGCACCTTGGCCCGGTGCACCGTGACCGGCCCGTCCTCGAGAGTCACGCCGTCGCGCAGCCGGCTCAGCGTCGCCCGCCGTACCACCCCGCGCACCTGGGCGACGTAGGTCTTCTCCAGCTCGTACGACGGGTGCGCGATCCGCTGCGCGAACTGCCCGTCGTTGGTGAGCAGGATCAGCCCTTCGGTGTCGGTGTCCAGCCGACCGACGTGGAACAGCCGCTCCGGCCGTTCGCCCACGTAGTCCACCAAGGTCGGCCGGCCTTCCGGGTCCGACATCGTCGACACCACACCGCGCGGCTTGTTGAGCACCATATACACGTGCGGGCTCGCCGGCGGCAGCCGGCGGCCGGAGACCCGGATCACCGCGGTGGCAGGGTCGACCTTGGTGCCCAGCCGGGTGACCACCTCGCCATCAACCTCCACCTCCCCGGCGAGCATCAGCTCCTCGCACTTGCGCCGGCTGGCCACGCCGGACTGGGCGAGCAGCTTCTGCAGCCGGACCAGGTGCGCGCCGTCGTCGGGCAGGCTCACGCGTTCTCCTGGCCCGCTGCCTCCTCCGGCCGGGCGTCCGGGTCGTCGACGTCTGCCATGTCCGGCAGGAACGGCGCCAGCTCGGGCAGCTCGTCGAGGGAGGAGATCCCGATGCGCTCCAGGAAGTAGCCGGTCGTGCGGTACAGCACCGCGTTGGTCTGGCTGTCGTTGCCGCACTCCTCCACCAGCCCGCGCGCGACGAGGGTGCGCATCACCCCGTCCACGTTCACCCCACGGACCGCGGAGACTCGGGCCCGGCTGACCGGTTGCTTGTAGGCGACCACGGCCAGGGTCTCCAGCGCCGCCTGGGTGAGCCTGGCCTGCTGCCCGTCGTGGACGAACTTCTCCACCACCGGGGCGTAGTCCTCGCGGGTGTAGTAGCGCCAGCCGCCGGCCACGTTGCGCAGATCGAAGCCGCGGTCCTGCTCGGCGTACTCCCGGGCGAGCTCGTCGAGGGTGTCGGCGACCTGCCCCGGCGGGTAGCCGACCACGGACGCGAGCGTGAGGTGGTCCAACGGCTGGTCGGCGACCATCAGCACTGCCTCCAGCGCCGGGCGCAACGGTGCCAGCGGGACCTCCAGGGTCTCGGGCTGCTGTCCCTCTTTCACGCGCTCTGTCACGGCAGGTCCTTCGCTTCTTGATGCTCGCCGGCCTGGTGGTCCGGCTGCGGTCCGTCCGGCTCCGGTCCGTCCGGCTCCGGTCCGTCCGGCTCCGGTCCGTCCGGCTCCGGTCCGTCCGGCTCCGGGCCAGCCGCGGCGGGCTCACCCGGTGGGAGGTCCCCGGCGGGCTCGGGTCCCGGCTGCCCGTCGAACTCGTCGGTGATGGCGACGTCGCCCTCGGCTGCTCCGGTCCAGCGATGGTCAGCTCGGCCAGCGGGCTGACCTGGTCGAAGGCCACCGCGCCCTCCCGGAACAGCTCCAACAGCGCCAGGAACCGGGCCACCGTGGTCAGCGTGTCCGGGAGTCCGAGGCAAGCGTGCGGAAGGTCGTGGCCCCCTGCCGGCGGAGCCGGGAGACCACCAGCGCCGCCTGCTCCCGCACGCTCACGGTCGGGGCGTGCAGGTGGGCCAAGGTCAGCTCGGCGGCGGGCTTGGGCTCCATGGCCCGCCCCGCCAGGGCCGCGAACTCCTCCAGGCCGAGACCGATCAGCACCTCGGGGAGAAGGGTGGCGAACCGCTCCTCAGGACCGACCGACCGCGGGTAGCGGCGCGCCTCCTGCTCCAGCCGCCGCTCCATGAGCGCAGCCACCTGCTTGAAGGCGCGGTACTGCGGCAGCCGGGCGAACAGCAGGTCCCGGGCCTCCAGCAACGCCAGGTCCTCCTCGTCCTCCACATCGCCCTTGGGCAGCAGCCGCGCCGCCTTGAGGTCGAGGAGGGTGGAGGCGACCAGCAGGAACGACGACGTCTGCTCCAGGTCCCAGCCGCCGTCACCGGTGCGGGCCTTGATGTGAGCGATGAACCGTCGGTGACCTTCGACAGGGCCACCTCGGTGATATCCAGCTTGTGCTTGGCGATCAGCGAGAGCAGCAGGTCGAAGGGGCCTTCGAAGTTGTCCAGGCGTACGGCGAACCCGGCGGCCGCCGTCTCCTCGGCGGCCGGCTCGGCCGGGAGCTCGGTCGCCACGTCGGCGCTCACGAGTCGGTCAGGCGGCGGACGAGGAGACTGTCCTGCCCGCTGGTCTCGAACTCGGCCAGCGCGATCGCCACCGCCTCGCGGACCAACCGGCCGCGGTCCACGGAGATGCCGTGCGTGCGCAGGGTCAGCCTGGTCTGCTCGAGGTCGAGAAGCTCCTCCGCGGTGACGTAGACGGTCATCTTCTCGTCGTGGCGCACCCGGCCGCTCGGCTCCTTCGTCCGGGGTGCCCCCCTGGATGCCGGCCGTGCCTCTGCCGGCGCCGACTCCGCCGCCTCCTCCTCGCCGGACGACTGCGGCGAGGCGGACGGCTCAGCCGCGAGGTCGGGTGCGGGCTCGTCGCGTGCCGGCGAGACCTCATCGGGAGCGGCGGTGGGTCGGAACAGGTCGTCGGCAGCCGGCAGGCTCACCCGTCGAGACAACGGGCCAGCACCTCCTTGGCCAGCTGCCGGTAGGCGTTCGCACCCGCCGACGAGCTGGCGTAGCTGGTGATCGGCTCCCCGGCGACGGTGGAGTCGGAGAACTTGACGGTCCGCCGGATCGCCGTGTGGAACACCGTGTCTCCCCATGCCTGCACGAGCCGCTCCATCACCTCGCGGCCGTGCAGCGTACGCCCGTCGAACATGGTGCCGAGCACGCCGTCGATGTTCAGCTTCGGGTTCAGACGCTCCCGCACCTTGTCGATGGTGGTCTTGAGCAGCGCGACGCCGCGCAGCGCGAAGTACTCGCACTCCAAGGGCACGATCACCCCGTCCGAGGCGGTGAGCGCGTTTTCACGGTGAGCAGGCCGAGCGAAGGCTGGCAGTCGATCAGGATCACGTCGTAGTCGGCCACCGCAGGCGCGAGGACCCGCTTCAGTTGCTGCTCGCGGGCGACCTCGTTGACCAGCTGGACCTCCGCTGCGGACAGGTCGATGTTCGACGGAAGCAGGTCCATCCCGTCGACCCCGGAGGGCACCACAACGTCGTCGAGGGTGACGTCGGGCTCCATCAGCAGGTTGTAGATCGACAGCTCCAGCTCGTGCGGGTTGAGCCCCAGCCCGACCGAGAGCAACCCCTGGGGGTCGAAGTCCACGAGCAGCACCTTGCGTCCGTACTCGGTGAGCGCGGCACCGAGATTGATCGTGGTGGTGGTCTTGCCCACGCCGCCCTTCTGGTTGCGCATCGCGATCACCCGGGCGCCGCCGTGCGAGGCGACCGGTCGGGGCTCAGGGAGATCAGGCACCGGTCGCCCAGATCAGGGCCGAGCACCGGCTCCGCGGCCTGCCCCGACTGCTGGGTGGCTTGTGAGGTGCCGTTGGCCGGACGGGCACCGGGGAACCGGATCGGC
>CAWIUT010000004.1:0-16334 GCA_963839365.1 uncultured Actinomycetota bacterium | reverse complement strand
CACACCCCGTCTGACCTGCAGTTTTGTGTTTTCGAGCCGCGTTTAGTCCGCAGATGGTCCGCAAGAATTTTCGCCGGGGCCCGTCGCTGGTCGTCGACGGCTGGCGATGTCAGAGCGCGTGGGCCCGGCCCGGCACGACCCGCGCCGGGCTCTCCGGAGCCCCCGCGTCAGGTGCCCGGCAGCCCGGCTCCGAGCTCCCGGTCTCGGCGGAGCACCGAGTCGATCGCCTCGCGGGTGCGGTCGTCGGAGTCGGGCCACAGGTGGCTGTAGGTGTCCAGCGTCTCTGCGGCCGAGGCGTGGCCCAGGCGAGCCTGCACGGTCTTGACGGACTCCCCGTAGCGGATGAGCAGGGAGGCGTAGTAGTGGCGAAGGGCGTGCATGCCGGTGCCGGTCGAGGAGTTGAGCCCGGCGGCAGCGGCGGCCCGGTGCCAGACATGGCCGAAGGTCGAGCGGTGGATCGGCTGCCCGTCGAGGGTGAAGACCAGGCCATCGCCGGTGATGTCGTGGTCGGTTAGATGCATGTTCAGCTCGTCGACGACCGCCGCGGGCAGTGGGATCGTCCGATAGCTGGCCCGCGTCTTCAGCGGGCCGAACTCCGTGCCGGTCCGGATGCGGGTCAGAAGCTGCCGGTCGACCACGACGACCGGGTTGGTGCCGAGCAGGCGGAGCCTGTCGCGGGTGAGGCCGAAGACCTCGCCCTGCCTCATCCCGGTGCCGGCGGTGAAGGTGACGATCGCCTTGAGCTCGTCGGGCAGGTTGTCGCGCAGCGTGTCGACCTGGGCGATGGTGAGCGGGACGATCTGCCGCCTCTCGGCCTTGGGTAGCCGGGTGCCCTCGCAGGGGTTGGCCATGATCTTCCGGTCGCGGATGGCGGCGCGGAAGATCGAAGACACGACGGCATGGATGACCTGGATCGTCGACGGGGCGAGCGCACGTCGACCGGCGGCCTTGTCGCCGGTGCCGAGCAGCTTGACCCACGACTGGATCTCCGATGGCAGGATCGAGGAGATCGGCCGGTCCGCGAACGTCGGGTACGCGTGACGCCTCAGCATCCCCTCGATGTGGAGGGCACTCGTGGGCCGGTGCACCTGCGACTCACGCCAACCCTCGGCGTACTCCTTGAAGCTGATGCGGCCGGCCTTCGGATCGACGTACTGGCCGGTGACCAGCGAGGCGGTCACCTCATCGATCCAGCGCTGGGCGTCGATCTTGCGCGCGAAGTGGCGGGCGTGCTCGCGGCCGGCGTCGTCGCGGTAGCGGGCACGCCACCGGCCGTCGGAACGTTTGGCGATGTTGGCCATGGTCGGCTCCTATCGGATCACCGGCCGGGCTGCGCGGCGCTGCTCGCGCATGAACCGGCGTACGTCGCCGACGGTAGTCACCAGGCGCCGCCCGATCTTGAAGAACTCCGGGCCAGACCCCTTCTGGCGCCACCAGCGCAGCGTGTTCTCCGGGGTCCTCAGGATCTCAGCGACCTCCGACAGGGTCAGCAGTTCCTCGGAGTCACGCTCGGGAAACCGGATGGGGGTTGTGGACATGGTTGCCTCCTTGGCACGGTGCGCAACCCGCTTCAGCAGCGGATGAGGTTGCGACTGGACAGATGGGTCAAGTCCTTGGGAGTGGTGTACGACGGGTGATCCTTCGTCGTTGTAGTTCAGGCGGTGATCGCCTGGATGGTGGTCAGCTCGGTGCTCACCTCCTCGGTGGTGGTGTCGACGGCTTGTGAGCGGGCCAGGACGTCGAGTCCGAGGTAGCGACGGCCTTCGGCCCATTCGTCGTGTTGTTCGGCCAGGACGGCGCCGACGAGCCGGATGATCGAGCTGCGGTCGGGGAAGATGCCGACGACGTTGGTGCGGCGGCGGATCTCGCGGTTGAGCCGTTCGTTGGGGTTGTTGGACCAGATCTGGCGCCAGATCTCCTTGGGGAACGCGGTGAAGGCGAGGATGTCGGCGCGCGCTTGTTCGAGGTGCTCGGCGACCTTGGGGAGCTTCTCGCTCAGGGCGTCGACGACCCGGTTGAACTGGGCGTGCACCGCTTCGGCGTCGGGCTGGTCGTAGACCGAGTGCAGCAGCGCTTTGACCCAGCCCCAGGAGCTTTTCGGTGTCACGGACATGAGGTTGGCGGCGTAGTGGGTGCGGCAGCGTTGCCACGCTGCGCCGGGCAGGGTCGCGCTGATCGCGTTCGTGAGGCCGCGGTGCGCGTCGCTGGTGACCAGCTTGACGCCGCTCAGGCCGCGGGCGGTGAGGTCGCGGAAGAACGCTAACCAGCCGGCGCCGTCCTCGCTGGAGGTGACCTGCACACCCAGGACTTCTCGGTGCCCGTCGGCGTTGACACCGGTGGCGACCAGGGCGTGCACAGGCACCACGCGGCCGCCTTCGCGGACCTTGAGCACCAGGGCGTCGGCGGCGAGGAAGGTGAACGGGCCGGCGTCTTCCAGGCGGCGGGTGCGAAACTGCTCGACGTGGGCGTCGAGGTCCTTGGCCATCTCGCTGACCTGCGACTTCGACAGCGTGGTGATGCCGAGGGACTGCACGAGCTTGTCCATCCGCCGCGTCGAGACTCCGAGCAGGTAGCACGTCGCCACCACCGACGTCAGCGCCCGCTCGGCCCGCTTGCGGCGCTCGAGCAGCCACTCAGGGAAGTAGGAGCCCTGTCGCAGCTTGGGCACCGCGACGTCGCCCGTGCCGGCGCGGGTGTCGAAGTCGCGGTGCCGGTAGCCGTTGCGGCGGTTGACCCGATCAGGGCTGCTGGTGCCGTACTCGGCGCCGCACACCGCGTCGGCCTCAGCGGACAGCAGGGTGTTGACGAAGGTCTGCAGCAGCTCGCGCAGCAGATCCGGGGAGGCCTGAGCCAGTTGTTCTTCGAGCAGGCGGGCAGGATCGATACTGGACCTGACGGTCATCGTGGTGCTCCGTTCGAGGGTTCTGTGAGAGGTTCGCTCGAAGGATCACCCGGTGGCCGTCGCCTACATCGGCAGCGACACGCTCACCGGGATCCGTACACCACTCTGGCGGACGCCACTGACAGATGTCGCCAGCCGTCGGTGGCGTCTGGCACCAGGTAGGTGTGCACGGGGTCCCTATCGGCGGCCGTTCTAGCGCCGATCGGAGATAATCGCGGTATGGACCGGCCGACGATCATTGAGCTGGCGCGGAGGTGGAGCGGGTTCTCACAGGTCGAGCTCGCCCGGCGGGCCGGCACGTCCCAGTCGACGTTGTCGGCTTATGAGCGGCGCAAGAAGTCGCCGTCGCTGGCCGTCACCGAGCGGCTGATGCGCGCCGCGGAATGTGACCTGGGCATCGTGCCCCGGATCTACTTCGAGGAGTACTTCGCAACGAACGTCGGCACCTTTCACGTGCCCAGCCGGTTGTGGCGAGTCGAGGTGCCGTTGTGCTTCGCCAAGGTGGTGATGCCCGACCTGACGAAGCGAACCGACCAGGGTCTTTGGAACCTGCGATACCGCGAGGACCGACGCAGGTTGTACGGGATGATGCTCATGCTCGGTCGCCCCGAGGACATCATCAACTACGTCGACGGCGCGTTGCTGGTGGACCTGTGGCGAGAGATCGAGCTTCCTCGTGCCGTGCGCATGGCCTGGAACCCGATCGTCCAGGCTGGGGCCCTCGGGCCGATCGAGTCGCCGTGGTGATCATTTCGTCGCCGCCATGCCAAGGTCAGCGATCGGTAGTCTTTGAACATGTCCTTGCTGGAGCGCATCTCCATCGACCCCGGCGTCGTCCACGGACGGCCCACCGTCCGGGGCACGCGCATGCGCGTGGCTGACGTGCTCTCGCTGCTCGCGGCTGGCGCAGATGAGACCGAAATCCTCGAGGACTACCCGTATCTGACCTCTGAGGACATCAGGGCCTGCCTCGCCTATGCCGCGGCGCAGGCGGACCACGCCATCGTCACCGCCTCCTGACGTGCGTTTCCTGATCGACGGCCAGCTTCCACCAGCGTTGGCCCGTCTGCTCGAGGAACACGGGCACACGGCCGACCACATCACCCAGATAGGCCCTGCAGACGCTCCCGACCGCGACCTCTTGCTGTATGCGCTGGAGCATGACGCTGTTCTCGTGACCAAGGACGAGGACTTCGCCGACATGATCGCGACCGGCCTCGAAGCGCCCCCGGTGGTCTGGATTCGTATCGGCAACACACGCCGAGCCGCGCTGTTGGCCTGGTTCGAGCCGCTGATCGACCAGATCGTGGAGATGGTGGGCGCGGGTAATCGGCTGATCGAGCTCCGCTGAGTAGTCCCGTTCAGAGCCCAATGGCGGGGTCGCGTGATGGCGGCGCGCGGTACGGCTCCGGCGGTCTTCTCCACCCCGGTTGCCGTCGCAGCCTGCGCGTCGGGGCCTTCGGCGCGTAGCGCTCGACGTCTTCGGCGGCGCGGGCGGCGGCGCGCGCTGGGCCGAGGTCGGCGCGGTCGCGACCGAAGACATCGATCCACTGTTGTCGCGCCGCCTCGAGTGAGTCGGCGACCATGTGGCCGATGTTGCGGTCGCGGCCGCGGGTCATGCCGACGTAGGCGGTGGCGGCGCCGGTGTGTTCGCCGACCAGCACGTGAGCGACGGGGACGGTGACGCCCTGGGCGCCGTGCGCGGTGGTCGCGTAGGCGAGCTCGACGTGCCGGCGAACGTAGTCGGCGGGGAGGGTGCGTTGGCCGGCGTCGCCGACGACGGTGAGTGCACCCTGCTCGCAGCCGGCGACGGTCCAGGTCTCCCGATTGGCCACATCGCCCTCGACGGAGTTGCGGCGGGTGGCGATCCGGTCGCCCACGCCGATCCGCTCTCCGACCGCGGTCACCACACCGTCGGAGGCCTCACCACAGACGACGCGCACGTGGTGGGCGAGGCCGTTGATCCGGCCGACCTGCTCCCGGGTGTCGGCGACCACCAGCTCACCGTGTGATGCGCGGGCCGCGAGCGCCACCTGCTGCTCGACCTCCGACGGGTGGAGGGCGATCTCGCCGCGGGCGACAAGTGCGTCGAAGACCGCCCCGGGGTCCTCGCCTCGTCGCATCCGAAGGCTCAACCCGGCGTATTCGGGGTCGGCGAACCGGTGCACGCCCTCCAGCGTCAGGCAGGGCGCGTACCTGGCCGCGAGGTCGAGGACTCCTCCTCGCCCGACCGCGGGCAGCTGGTGCCGGTCGCCGACGAGCGCGACGCGCACGCCGGTCTGGTCGGCCAGCCTCATCAGGGCCCGTGCGGTGTCCTGGTCGAGCATTCCTGCCTCGTCGACGACGAGCAGGTCGCCACGGCGCATCCGGGCGGCGATATCGGGCTCGGAGACCACGCGCTCCCAGTGACCCGCGTCGTCCCAGCGGAAGCCGTGCTGGTGCAGCAGCCACGCCACCGAGTACGACGCGGCGCCGATCTGCCCTTCGGCGACCAGGGCCGCCTTGCGGGTGGGAGTCACCACCACCATCCGATGTCCCTGGTCCATCAACACCGCCCGCGCGGCCGCCAGGGTCGCGGTCTTGCCGGCCCCGGCAGCGCCCTCCACCACAAGCACGGATCCGGAGCCGGTGAGGTGCGCCACGGCTGCGCGCTGGTCGGCGTCCAGGCCGTCGACCGAGCCCGCGAGTTCACCCCGTTGCGCCGCCGGCGCGTCGGCCGCCACGCGCGCGGCGATCCGGGAGGCGATCTCCCGCTCGACACCAAGCACGTGCGCGGAGGTCAGGTCGCGGACGTGCTCGGGGACGTCATCGCGGCCGAGCAGCGGTGTGCAGGCCGAGACCGCGAGGGCGGTCAAGTGCTCGGCGAGCTCGCGGCGCACCGGCGCCTCGGTGACCACACCGGCGCAGGCGAGGTACTGCTCGACCTCGCCACGCACGTCCGCGGCGTTCCAGGCCGACCGGCGCGCGCCGAGGCGGGAGATCACCTCGGCGACGGCTGCGGACCGGTCCAGCCTGCCGATCCGCATCGAGGGTGGTGGAACGGCCCCAGTCGGGGATCGGAAGCCGGCCTCGTGCAGCTCCTCGACCCAGCGGGCCGACAGCTCGGCCCCAGACGTGGGAACCACCTTGTCCGGCCGGGCGTCCGCCCACGCACGCCGGTCCCAGGCCTGCCGCAGCATCGGCCCGGGCTCCTCGCCGGGGTGCTCGGTGCGCCAGGCGGCCTCGTACCGGTCGATGTTCTGCTCGATCTGCCGCGTCCGGGCACTGAACGCTCCCGCATACCGCGCCAGTTCGACCACCTCGCCGGACTCGGCGTCGAGGTGGTAGCCGTGCGCCGCCAACGCGGCCCGGAACTGCGGGTCGGTCATCACCGCCGCGTGCCCGATGCCGTTAAGCGCGGCGAGGCTGTCGCGCACCCCGACGGTGTGCAACCCGCGCCACCGCCCGGACGCGCGCACCCGGGCGTTGACCTGCAGGTGAAGGTGGCGATGCGGGTCGCCGGCGCGGGAGGTGTAGTGCCGCACCACGGCGGCCTCGATCTCGTCGACGCCGACTTGGACCTGCCGCCCGCGCGGCCCGATGCGGGTGGTGGCGTGCTCGGCCAGCCAGCCGATGATCTCGGTGGCCGCCCGCTGCTGCGCCGCGTCGTACGCCCGGCCGATGGCGGGATGCAGCGCCGCTGCCAGCGACCAGGTCTTGGGGCCGTTGACGGTGACCTCGACGAACCGCACCGCATGCTCGTCGTCGCGGAGCCGCCCCTTTGCCGCACCGGTCGCCGCGTCGTATCCAGCGACCCACGTTTCGTACACGGCCCCGTCCATGTCCTCGGCGCGGTGCACGGACACCGTGTGAGTGTTCTGGTCGTGGGAGACGACGAACCGCATCGCCAGGCCGCTGCCCTCGGCCAGGTAGTAGTCGTCGGCGCGCGAACGGTCGGCCTCGACGTACGCCCGGGCGGCCGCCGGCGTACCCCGGTAGGTCTTCATGCCCCCGTGCACCCCGATCACCGCCCCATCGACAACCGTCAACAACCACAAAGTCGCAGGTCACGGCCGGTTTCGCACCGCCGTTCCTACGAACTTGCGTAGCATGCGTGCCGCCGTTTTAGGGCCTTCCGAGAAGGGATTCGGGGCAGATTTCGGCAAGCCGTCACCGGCCGTCGACATCCGTCTGTCTGCGCGTCAGGGTCGGGAGATCGTCACGAGTCGGCCGGTCTCGACCGAGCTCCCTGGGATGGACCAGCCGAACTTCGCCTTCCCCGGTTGCGTGGGCACCTGAACGCGCATCCGGAAGGCTTGCGACCTGTGCGCCGCGATGGTGGGGCTGGCCGCGCAGTTCAGCAGGTAGGTCTTCCTCGTCGAGGCCGGCGAGGAGCCGAGGTGGGAGAGGAACTCGCTGTAGGCCGGGCAGGGCCGCAGTGACACCGTGTGGTTCGAGGTGTTGGTCAGCGTGACGGTGAATCGCACCGTGCTCCCGGCAGCGACGTGCTGGCGCATGGACGATGCCGCTCTCAGCCCGTCCAGGGGTGAGCGAGCCTCGGGGGCCTCGTGCGGGGGGAGGCCGAAGCCGCTTACCGAGACGCCACACCCCACGAGCAGGGCCGAGCCTCCCGGCAGCGAGAAGGTGTCCTTGCCGTGGCCGGGCATGTCGAAGCGGAAGGAGTGGAACGCCTCTGCGGCACCGCTGCCTGGCTTGGAACAGTGCATCGGAATGGTCATGTCGAACACCGCGTGCCGGCCGGGTGCGATGTCTGGCGGGGTCTGCAGACCGTACTGCGCCGCGGTCTGATAGCCGGCTGTCACGCGCCGGCTGGTGCCATCGGCGCCAAGTCCGGTGAGCTTGGTCGGCTGCTGCGGAAGCCTGCATCCGGTCGTCGACTGGTTGGTGAGCGACACCGTGACCGTGATGCGGCCGGCGCCGGGAGTGGGGTTGCTCGCGTCCACCTTCAGGTCCCCGGCACGACACGGCCGCCACTGGGGGTGCGGCTGCGATGAGCCGGCGGTCGTCGGCGCGGTGGTGGGCTGGTTCACCCATGTGGCAGCACCCTTGCTCCCGGGCTGTCCGCCGGCGGACGGGGAACGGCCTGACCCGGCGAACGTGCTGGTGGCTAGCACCGCCGCACCGCCAACGACCACGGCCCCTGCGACTGCCGTGGCCGCGGTGACTCGCGCTGTCCTTCTCTTTCTGATCTTGGTTCGGACCGCGCTCAGCAGCTCGCCGGGCTCGGGCTGGGGTGGTTGCTCCTGAAGGGCTCGCCGGAGTTGTTCTTCGGTGTCGGTCATGATCACTCCTGCCAGCAGCTCTCATCCAGGGCGCCCCGCAGTTTCCGCAGCGCCTTGGCCGCCTGGCTCTTGACGGTCCCCACCGAGCAACCGAGTACCCGAGCGGTCTCGACCTCGGTCAGGTCTTCGTAGTAGCGCAGGGCGATCACTGCGCTTTGGCGGGCAGGAAGGTCCTTGACCTGCTGCCAGATCGCCCCATCGGTCGGCGCTGGTGTCGCTCCAGGGTCGGGTGGGTCGGCTTTCAAGACTTCGCGCCGGTGTCGCCGCCACCAACTGATGTGCAGGTTCGTGATCGTTCGGCGAACGTATGGTTCTGGGGAGCCACGGCGCTGCACCCTCGCCCACCGAGTCCCGACCCGCGCGAGCGCTTCCTGCACCAGGTCTTCGGCGTCGGTGCGGTTGCCTGTGAGCGCGTAGGCGAACCCGAGCAGCCTGGGTATCCGTGCCAGCGCGAAGGACTCGAAGTCCTCGGCGAGCCCGGGCTCCATCACACCTCCTGCCGCGTATTGCCGCTTTTCTACCTGAGTCACGGATCAGCGGGCCGAAAGGTTGCCCGGGGGGACCGGGGTGCCGGGCTCGGTGGATCGGGTGGTGGTGCGTCCAGGCACCCGCATCGTGGCCACGCCACGGATGATGAACGTGTTGTTCCGCGCTCCGGCGGCGGGCCAACAAGGGCGTGCTGGCTCGCCTGGCGGTGCACCAACACCCCAGGCGTCCGGTCTCGGTGACCGTGACCTTCCCTCGTCCTGAAGCCTGGCCGAGTCGAATCACGGCCCACGAACCCCCGGACCCTGGGGAATTCGTGGTCTCAACCCTCGTCCGGGTCCGCTGTGCGAGCGCTCCGGCGCCGAGGACCCACTCGCGGCCGCGCCAGAATGGACCGCTTATGGCCCCTTCGGGTGCGGGGAGATTCGAACCCAACCATTCGGGGTGCTTTCGGTATAGACAAAGTGAGGACCTCTTCTGGGAAGGAGCCGGGGTGGCCGTCGGTGAGCCGCAGGCCGAGTTCGCGGCGTGGGTGCGTCCGAGCCTTCGCCCGATGGACCTGCTCGCGCGCCGGCTCAGCAGCGACGCTGATGCCGAGGACGTGGTGCAGGAGGCGCTGCTCCGGGCCTGGCGCAAGCGGCACACATACGACCAGGAACGCGGCTCGGTGGCCTCCTGGCTGCTGGCGATCACCGCCAACATCGCCAGACGACGCTTCCACCAGCTCCAACGCCGTCCCTCCCCGGTGCCGGTGGAGGACGTGCCGGACTGGCGCGACGAGGACACCCATGTCACCGGGATCGACATCGAACGCGCCGTGGCTCGGCTGCCCACCAAGCAACGGATGGCCGTGGAACTGCACTACTTCGTCGGACTGACCGTCACCGAGACCGCCGAGGTGCTGGGGATCCAGCCCGGGACGGTCAAGTCCCACCTGTACGACGCCCGCGCCCGGATGCGCGACTGGCTGGAGCCGACATCATGAACCATGACGACCTCGACCGGCTGCTCCGCGACTACGGAGAGCACTGGCGCAGCAGACAGGCCGAGACCTCCACCGCGCCCCTGATCGGGGCCACCCGCTCACGGGATCGTCAGCGCTGGGGTTGGGCCGCGCCGGCGTTGGCCGCGGCGGTGGCAGTGCTGGTCACCGCCGGCGTGGTCGTCGGCCTGAACGCCGGCGACCACCGGCCGGCGGCCACCGCCGGAGGTGCCGGAGCCGGCAGCAGCGCCGAGGTCCCCTCGTCCAGCGGCCCCGGCAGCCCATCGTCTACCTCGCCGTCTTCTCGGCCCGTCCACGCGCACCGGCAGGACAAGGGATGGTACGGCGCCGCCAACCAGTTGCCCCGGGGCACCTCGATCCCCGCCAGCGAGGTGGCCCAGTCCCGTCGGATCCAGGGGAGTGTCCGGGTCGGCCTGGCCATGAAGGGGAAGCTGCTCGGCTTCGTCTACCCGGTGCGCAGCACCGATGACGGGGCGCACTGGCGGACCAGCGGCCCGCTGATGTACCGCGCCGGTGCCCAGGGTGCTGCGCAGGTCGACAGGACCGGCGTGCTGCCCGACGGCACCGCGTACGTGTGGGGGAGGGGCGGCAACTTCGTCTGGGTCTCCCACGACGCGACGCCGCCCTGGTACGTCGCGAACCTGCCCTCGCTCACCCGGGTCTGGCACCGCGGCAACACCCTGCTCGCCCGCACCGTCCCCGAACCTCACACCCCGCGTGTGTTCCGCTCCACCGACGACGGGCACACCTGGAACGCCCGGTGAGGGGGAGGTGGCCATGAAGTGGCTCGCCTGGGTGGCCAGCCTGGGACTGGCCGCGGCCATCGCCGTGGCGGCCGGCGGCTGGCGGTCACGAGGGATCTCGACCCAGCTTCAGCCGATCGACCACGCTCTGGTCTCGGCCAACGGGCGCGAAGTGACGGTGCCCGCGCTCGGTGGCGGCTGCATCAGGCGCGTGGTCCTGACGGCCACCGGAACACGACAGGTGGTCCGCCTGCGCCTGACTGCGTACTCGCTCTCCGGTCCTCACGTGGCCTGCCCCGCCGACGTGGCCCTGTTGCAGGCCTCCACCACGCTCCGCGCACCGCTGGGGCGGCGGCAGCTGGTGGACGCCTCGACCGGCCACCGGATCTCGTTCATCCCCGAGACCGAGCTGGCCCGCCCGCGCTGGCTGCCCCGCGGGGCGAGCGGCCCGGACAGCTCCCCGATGGAGGGCTGGACGCGCACCTACACCTTCCCCGACCGCGTGCACCGAGCACCGCTGACGATCGTGGAGAATCCCAGAGACTTCGCCAACCCCGGCGAGCTCGGTGCCCAGGCCGGCACGGTCTCCCATCTCACCATCCATGGCCACCCCGCGACCCTGGTGGCCGAACGCCAGCAGGGCACCCTTCTCCAGGACCGGATCGGGTGGCACGCCGGCGGCTATGCGATCACCGTCGAGAGCCAATCGCTCCACGCCAACCAACGCCCGTTCTCGCCCCTGGCCATCAGGCATGTCGCCGCCGAGCTCCATGTCCCCAGCGAACGATGAGGCGGACATGCTGACCGGGCTAGCCGAAAGGTTCATGCGGCCGAGCAGGCTGGCCCGACTCCTCACCGTGGGAACTGCGATGCCGCTCCTGCTGGCCGGCTGTGCAACCGGCTCCACCGGACCTGGGGCGACCAGCAGCGTGTCGACCTACCACCACATCCGGTTCGTGCGCCCGCCCGGGTGGCGGGAGGTCCCCGCGACCGCTTCCTCGGGCCTGGAGTCTCCGGTGGCCTACTGGACCAACCAGCACACCGTGCCCCAGTGCACACACCCGCAGAGGGGAGAGATCGACTGCCATGCGCCCGTGAAGGCCGTACACCGCAACGGCGTGCTCGTCCTCATCACCCAAAGCACCTACACCTACAAGCGCATCCTCCGGCCGAATGTCACCGTGGCCGGCCGACCGGCCTCGATCACGGTCAGGACGTGCGACGGCTCGCGGTCGACGACAGAAAGCGCTGGGGCGCGCTGTTACCCCGGCGCGAGCAGAGCGCTCGTCGCCGACGTGTTCGACCCCCACGTCCATCGTCCGGGCCACTCCATCGCGGTCCAGCTGCTGGCCTACCTCGGCCCCGGGAACACCGACCACCTGGAACAGCAGCTGCGGCACGCTCTCGCCAGCGCCCGTCCGACCTCCGCATCACCGGTACGGCGTACTCAGCCGCACGACGTCGCGAGGCGGCGGTCGTGACTGGAGAATCTGTGAAGCAGGCGGGGCCGCTTCGCCGGGTGGTGACTCTGCTCGCGGCAGCTATCGCGGTGGTCCTCCTGTCGGCCGGCTGTGGAAATGCGGCCTTGAGTTCGCACCACTCCTCGCCGGAGCCAGGGCACCTCGGATCGACCTATGACCACATCCGCTTCCTGCGGCCGTCCGGCTGGCGCGCCGTGCCGGTCACGTTCCTCTCCGGAGCCGGCGCGCCCTGGGCCTACTGGACCAACCAGGCAGCGGGGCCTGAGTGCAGGCAGCTCCCGAACGGGGGTCGGTGTGGGCCGCCGATAAAGGCGCTGCACCGCGGCGGCGTGCTCGTCATCGTCGGCGGCCCTCCGTTCGAGGCCAAGGCCCCGTTCCATCCGAACACCACCGTCGCTGGGCGGCCAACGAAAGTCCGGGGCGCGGCCTGCAGCAACTCCGCGCCGCAGTTCAGCCTCGGTCGAACCTGCTATCGCGGGGCGGCCCGGACTTTGCTGGCTGACGTGGCCGACCCCGACGGCCACATAACGCCCGGGGTCATCTCCGGCTTCACCATCCGGGCCTACTTCGGACCCGGCAACACGCACCAGCTCGAACAGCAAATGCGCCACGTCCTCGCCACTGCCCACGCCGTCCGCACACATGGTCAGCGCCCATCCGCGACGCAGGCGACGCGATGACCAAGCCTGGCGAGAGGTCCGCACGATCAGCCAGCTTCATGGCTCTCATCGCCGTAGGTGTGGTCGCGGTTCTCCTGCTCGCCTGCGCAGCCTCCAGCCCGACCCCGCGGGCAAGCACGTGCGGAGCGCTCTACTCGGTGGTACTGCGCCGCGGGCGCAAGCTCCAGGTCGGGTGGTGCGCAGGACATCTGCAGGCGCACGCGGCTCCTACGGTCCAGATGCGGGCGGGCCAAGAGATCCGAATCGTCGCCGCCCACAACGCCGACGGCTCGGTAGCCGCTCCGCCCATCCGCATGCATGGCGGCATCGTGAGCGTGGTTCATCGCGAGCAGGGGACGAGGGTGCTTCGAGCCGAGCGTCCGGGCAAGGCGACCCTGGTCGCGCACACGCTGCTGTGCGACGCCGCTCGTCCGGGAAAGCCCGCGACCTGTCCTGTGATCCATGTGCAGGTGCGCGTCGCCCTCGGGAGGCGATGAGAATCGACAGGTCTCTAGGCCGGGCGCGGCGCCGAACTGCTCTCGGACGAACGGAGCTTGCTGCCGCGTCGGGCACCCTCGGGGTGCGGCAGCCTCCAAGTACGTCGCACAACAAGTCGAGGTGCACTGCACGCGTGCTCATCCGGCTCATCCTCGTTGGGGTCCTGTGCTGCGGTGGGGTCTCGTGCTCGTCGGCAGGAAGTGGGCCCGACCGGCACGCGGCTCACAGACCGAGCCCCTCTGCGACGCCGACACGCACGCAGGTGGTCGCGTGCCCGCACGCCACGGCTCCGACCTCGCCGCATCGCTCGGTTCGCATCTTGCTCGCCAACGGGACCGGGGCGCCGGGCTCGGTCGATCGGGTGGTCGTGCGCCCAGGCACCCGGATCGTGGCCACGGCACGAATGATGGGCGCGCTGTTCCGGGACCCGGCGGCGACCAACAAGGCCGTGCTCGCTCGCCTGGCTGTGCATCGACACCCCAGGCGTCCGGTCTCGGTGACCGCGACGTTCCTGGCCGTGAGACCAGGCAGGAGCCGCATCGTGGCGAACGAGCGCCCGGCACGGGGAATCGGACTCTTCGGGGTCTCAACGATCGTCCGCGTCCGATGTGGCACCCTCCCTTCTCCGGCGGCCCAGCGACACGAGGTACACAACGTCGTTGCCGCTGCGGCTGGCCCGATCCAGTCCGCAAATAGTCCGCAAGAATTTCACGAACGACCACCGATGACCACCACCGCCAAACCACAAAACCGCAGGTCAGAGGCCCTTTTCGTCGATCTCCGTCGTCTGCCGGGCCCCGCTTGAAGCTCCCCGGCCTACAGGCCAGCTCATCCGCCTTCCCCTTTCTGACCTGCGTAAACGTGGGTCAGACGGGGTTACTGCGGTCCGGGCCCACTCTGCCTTTCGCCTGCGTTCCTCGCAGGCCCGGGGAGCGGCGTCATGCCGGCGGCAGCCGCTCGACGGACGGGTCCACGGCGCGGGCTATGTTGATGACCCGCTCTTCCTCGCCGGCCGGCACGCCCTCGACGTACAGCGTGTACCCATTGCTTCCTTGGTCCTCCTCCTTGGGGGCGCGCGCGATGTACCCGACGGCCTTCATGTCGCGGATCACGTCGAGACGCA
Organism: uncultured Actinomycetota bacterium; assembly: GCA_963839365.1. Lineage (GTDB taxonomy): Bacteria > Actinomycetota > Actinomycetes > Propionibacteriales > Nocardioidaceae > DASSKA01. The sequence goes on along the minus strand of CAWIUT010000004.1, from coordinate 2,157 downwards.
CGTTGGCTGAGGCCACCAGCAGGATCATGTCCGGACCCTACGACCACTCGCTGTGAAATCACTGAAGCCCATCGGTGGGACGGGCCGCCGTCGTCCTGAGCAGATGAGCTGTCAGATCGCGGCCCCGTGCTCGCAAGCATGCGGCACCGACCCTGACTGGGATGAGAAGCCACGATCCGCGCGGTCCGGTCGCATGCATCTATCGAATGCTGACCGCCAACGAACGGGCCTCCGGGCTCGTTGGTGTCGCGGGCCCAGGAAGCGTCTGTCATGGCCTTGACTCGCGGCGCCACACGATGCGAACCGCACCCCAGGCAGTCTCCGCTTCCAGCGTGAGGCGCTCACCCTGCAACTCGAAGTGGCGCACCTGCTCGGTGCCGGCCAGGTTGGGGAACCATCCGGAGCGAATGTGGTGAGTAACCGTCTGAGCCGATTCGTCGACCGTGAACGCCCCGAAGTACCCGAAGTACTTCGGCCACGCTGCCACCATCTCTTCCGCGCTGGCCGCCTGCCAGTCGTCGCTGGCGAACCGACGTTGGCCGCTCTCCACCAGTTGTGCTGACACCGTGCGCGTCTCGTTGTCGTACATGAGCTGCCCTACGGGTTCCCGCCCTAACGGATAGGTCACCTCCCCGGCCGGTCCCACGGTTTCCCAGCTCACAAGGTTCCAGGTCCCGTCGAACGCGCGGCCAGAGACACTGCTGTTGCCGGTTGGACTCGTCATAGGCCCAGCAAAGCACCGGGAAGGCGGTCGTGGCGCGTTGCCGCCGTGTCATTTCGCAGCCGTGAGCCGACGTCAGTCCCGGCAGCCGAATCGAGGATGTCTTCGATCAGCTTTCAATCGGTGTTCGACCCGTTCCGCTCACGGGCATCCCGGTGCGTGCGTGTCCCTGGCGCCGGCGGCTACCCCGCGCCGCGCCGCTGCGATGGGCGCGAGCCGAACAGGCGGCGCCACCACGAGCGCCTTGCAGATCTTGGTGGTCGACACGTCCGTTCCCACTCCGCTTTGGTCAACAACTCGCCGGCCTTCCGCTGTCTCGCTACGCAGGCGGTATGAGCATGACGACGACGCTCACGGTCGCCCTCCGGAAACAGCAGTGTGTTGGGATTCATCGCCAACAGCAGGCCGCGGCAGATCGGACACTCGTAGGTCTTGGCTTGCCTACTTTGTGCCGGGCGCATGTCCCACCAGCGCACTGTATCCGTCATTGAGCAAGGTTACGACCACTCGGGGCGCGTGCTCTTGGCCCGTCAGTGACGCTGGCTGCGCGGTTTCGGGCCTGCGAGATTCCGCGTGCGCAGCCTGCAGCTCGGCGCACGCCTACTGGAGGCGGGGCAGCAGCACCAGCCAATCGGGCCAGGTTGAGACCCGGATGCGTCAAGATCGAACTGTGACTTCAAAGTCTGGGCGCCCAGCCTCCGCAAGACCTCGACCGCCACGAGGTCCAGCACGCCGGTGGATCCGCGCCCGCCAAGTCGATGTCATCGACGTCTTCGTCTACGTTGTCGTGCTCAACCTGGCCGTCGAGTACGTCCCAGCGGTCATCAGCGAAGGCTTCACGCTCTCACTGCTGACCGCGCTCCTGCTCAAGGTCACGCTGGAAGTCGTGATCGCCCTCAAGACCAAGGTCGTCGACAGACTCCGTGCCGCGACCACCCGACGTGGCAAGGTCGCCGCCGTCGTGTCGCTGTGGGCCATCGCCGCCGGCAGCAAGCTCGTGGTCCTCGAGCTGGTCAACCTTGTCTTCGGTGACGCCGTAAGCCTGGGCGGCTTCATACCCGTGACGCTGCTCGTCGTCGCGCTACTCGTCTCCCGGAGCGCCGTACGACGCCTGCTTGCTGTCATACCTGCCGCCTGATCAGACTCCAGACCACTCATCCGCGTGCGGACCAGCGCAACGGAGTCGCTCGGACCGACGTGACCGTGGGGAGCCTCAGACGGCCAGGTAACCGATCGCTACGGCCTGCACCGGCTGATCGGGTTCGAGGGTGAGGACTGCGACTGATCTCGGGCAGAACCGAGGCGGTAACGGGGCCTCATCTCGCGGTCCTGCAAGTCCTGTCTGCCGCGGACAGGGACAGTGCGTGGAACCGCAACTGTTGAGGATGCGGCGCGGCGTGTCTGACCATGCGGCAAGCCGCGGCTCGCCGCGCCCC
>CAWIUT010000003.1:0-609471 GCA_963839365.1 uncultured Actinomycetota bacterium | reverse complement strand
TCGATGTCTCCCGCAGCCGTCACCAGTCCAGCCGACTTCAGGGTCATCATCTTGTCGGTCTTGACGTTGATTGCCCCCAAGGCATGGGAGGGCAATCGCAGCTTCCCGGCTCCTTCGCGGCAGTGGGGAGTGGGCACCTCGACCTGCTCGGCGTGTACTGCCTTCAGGATGTCGATCGCCCGGTGAGGCGCAAACTGGTGGAACCCTAGGCTGGGACTCGACCGGAGAGCGCGCATCGAGGAGACGAACGCAGCCCGCGAGCCCGCATCCCCGGCAAGCCAAGAGCGCCCGCCGCGACGAACAATGAGGGCCGTATAGCTCCAACCAGCTGAGGAACACACGCAGCGACGAACTCCACGCCACGTCTGCTACGGCAATGGCTCTTCAATGTGTTGGCAGGTCGCGCGCGCAGGCGTTGGCCGGCAGCAGCGCCACCGAATTGCTCGGCCAGATCCTGGAATGACGAGAAGGCTCGGTGGCGTTGCAGAGCGCTGGACACACGGCGCCTGAGCTCCCAGTTCGAGATCACCAGCTTGCAGGACCTCATCGATGATCCGCACCCGGTTGGGTTTGTGTGCCGTCACTCCGAGGATCGGAGCTCTACGGGCAGGTTAGTTGAGCCATCGGAAGTGTCTGGCTTATTGCAAATTCCTTGACACCTGCATTGCCGCCGAGTTCGAGGACAGTTGCAAGCAGTCGGCCAACGCTGTTCCGTCTGCCAGATCCACGATTCCTGGACAGGAACGTTTCCGGTGTTCAGGAAGTCCCTGAAGGTGTCCCAGTACGTGTCGAGTCGGTCGCCGACCTGGACAACAATCTGCGTCGACTCGCGACTGAACGGACTCTGGCCGAAGCGCTCTGTGACTTCTACCCAGCAGTAGGCGCGAACTTCGCAATATGTCGAAGCACACCTTGTTCCCTAGGATTCAGTTCGGCCAACTCCGCTTCGAACAGGCCGACGACGTTCAATGACTCCGCAAGCAGCGCTTCTTGGGCTGCCCCGCGTGAAGCTCGCGAAGCACGTGGTCGGCGAGCTTCTTCAGAGCCAAGGCAGGCCCTGGCTGTACTGGCGAAGGCGAGCTCTGAGGTCGGTAACCGATAGGTACAGCTGCTTGCTTTGCCAGCCGACGGAGGATCGTGTCAACCTCGACTGGTCCGAATGGTTCGATCATGATGACAGATCCGGCGCCGCGAATGCCGTCTCGAAGTTGAAACGGTGGCCTTCGTCCAGCGAACCAGGTCGGTCTTCCAAGCGAATCCGAGTATGAGTGGCCGATCGACATCGCGGATTCCAAGAGCGAGGTCCCGAAAGACTCTCGTGGGTTCTGTGCTTCGGAAGACGTCTCGAACTGGTCGAAGAAGACCAGAACTGGCCGGTCACTGGACAGCCATCTAAGGCTACGCGTTGTCAGCGAACTCTCGAGTTCCTGCAACTGGCAGGGTCGGGCAGTTCCACGATGGCAGCTTGTTCGGCATCGAGCGCGACCTGTCTCAGTGCCTCGACTACATAGCGCTGGTCGGTTGCGGTTCGGGCGTCATGACCGAGCCAGTTCCCTTCGTACGGTTGACGAGACCGAGGAGCTTAAGCGCGAGACCGGACTTACCCCATCCGGACTGAGCGTTGAGGACCACGACTGACCCGCGCAGCATCAGAAGCTCGACAAGCCCCTCAACAACAGCGCGTCGCCGGACGAAGAACTTGGGAATGCGGCAGCTGGTATTCGAAGTCTGAACCGCTGCCGACTACTCGTGCGAGAAGAGGTGCTGGCGCTGGGGCAGCGGAAGGGATCGAGCCGAAGACCGTTCCTGGAGTACGTAGACCGGTATTTCCCAACGTGTAGTCAGATTCTGACAGAGTTCCATCACGGCGGATGGCACCGACTCGCCAGAGTGCCCCAAACTGCAACTCTCTTGGTGTCCTTTCTGCGCATCTACTTCGATGCAAGCTGCGAAGAACCATGCTCTGTGATGAGAATCGCGTGGTCGCTGGCGTCGACGACCGATTCGGGCAGCCTGCCACGGCACCGTCCCGTCGCAGGGAGGTTCCAATGTCCGTTAGCGGACAGATACTCAAATGCGCTGTCCTTCGCCTGATTTCACCAGCTTTCTCTTCGCCATCGGCTGTCAGACGAGGCAGTGCGACCATCAAGCCAAATGCGTCGGCATCCTGAAGCGCTCGATCGTAAGTTTGCCGAAGAAGGCCGCCAGCTCCGCCGCCTTCACGTCGGTTGTACGCCTTGCACTCGGCAATCGCCTGGCCGCCAGTCAGCTTGTGTCGCGCGGTGACATCGAAGCTCATTCCCTCCGACGTCACATTGAGATTCGAGGAGGTCGGGCTCTCGAACCCATATTGCTCGGCCAGGTGACGTGCCAGGAATCGCTCGAAAAGCCCACCCTTGCCACCATTCGTTCTTGTCAGGGAGGACCAGAACCTGAACATCCTGAACTGCCAATGAACGCATACGGGGACCTACGCATCACCACCGACTACTCCTATGAGCGCAAGGCCGTTTAGCGCCTTGTTTTGGGCGACGGCGCCAGCTAGCTGGAGAAGTGCACGCCCATAGTGGGCGGTGCGACGCTCGTTCCGTAGGGGTTGGCTCCGCGACTGGTGAGGGTCGAATACGGTTGGACTTGGTGCGTGCCGGCCCTCGCCCCCCACGTTGGGTCGACCGCGGCGAGACCCGGCCTAAACGCTCCCCAGTCCCACCCCAGGCCAGCCCGGGTGGACCTGCCTGTGGCGCGGGTCGGTAGGACGAGCGCATGACTCTCGCACTCGTCACCGCGTACGACGCCACCCTCGCTCCGGCCGCTGCCGTTCCCGGCATCCGCAGCCTCGGATGGTCCGAATCTCTGCCCGACGGGCTGACCACCCAGGACCTCGATCGGATCGCTACGGCCGTCGCGGCCGGTCGCTGGAGTCCACGCGCAGGTCCTATGCCTGGCAATGGGGACGCTTCGAACGCTGGTGCTCCGGGCGCGGGATCACCGCGATGCCAGCGACCCCGGCTGCGTCTGCGCGTACCTCACCGACTTCGCCGCCCAGGGCGTCGCCGCGGGCACCATCGAGTGCGCGTGTGCCGGATCGCCGCCACCCACGAGACCGAAGGCCAGGCGAACCCGAGCACCGACCCGTCGGTCAAGGCCGTCCGCCGCGGCCTGCGTCGCACCCTGGGCACCGCACCCCGCCGCCAGTCCCGGCCGCTTAGCACCGATGACATCCGCCGCATGGTCGCTCACATCGACCGTGCTACCGCACGCGGCACCCGGGACACCGCCCTCATCCTGCTCGGCTTCGCCTCGGCCCTGCGTCGCTCCGAGCTCGCCGGACTCCAGCTCGACGACATCGAACCCAAGCCCGAAGGCCTGCTCATCCGAGTCCGCAAATCCAAGACCGACCCCGAAGCCCGCGGCCAGCTCGTCGGCGTCGCCCACGGCAGCCACGCCGAGACCGACCCCGTCTCTGCGCTGGATGCCTGGCTCGAACGGCGTGGCACCGACCCGGGGCCGCTCTTCCTCGGTTTCCGCTACGACTGCATCGGCACCAGCCCTTCACCGGCAGCGGCCTGGCCCGCATGCTCAAGGAACGCGCCGCCGCAGCGGGCATCCCGTCCGAGCGGATCAGCGGTCACTCGTTGCGCGCCGGGCACGCCACCACCGCCGCCCTGGCCGGCGTCGGACTCGACCGCATCGCCGCCCAGACCCGCCACACCCGCATCTCCACCCTCGTCGAGCACTACATTCGCCCGCTGGAGGCCATGCAGGTGACCTCCAGCCGCGATCTCGGGTTGTGACCCGGTCCGGTCCAATGACGACCCGCGACTGATCGACCGGGCGCTGGCGGCCGCCGCCGAGGGCAGCGAGCGTTGAGTGGCGCGCGCGGCGCCCAGGGCGCGGCGTACCTCGAGATGTCGGAACGACCCGTCAGACTTGTCATGTGGCGGAACCGATTCCCGAAGCCGAGGCGTTCATCGACTACAAGCTCACCGAGATGGCCTCGCGAAACGAGCACCACGAGTTCGAGGAGATCGCCACCCGCATCGCCCGCAAGCGAATCTCGTCGAACATCCTCATCGCCAACGGTCCGGTCAGCGCCGGAGGGGATCAGCAACGCGACGCCGAGTCGTACATGACCCGCATCCCTGAAGAGTTGCCACACTCGGCCGGGTTCTCCGCGTCCGCATCCACCAAGCCGACCGTCATCGCCTGCACCGTCCAGCAGCCACCCCTGAAGTCCAAGGTCCTCGCCGACCTCGCCGGCATCTGCGCCGAAGACGCTGACCCGGTCGAACACGTCGCGTTCTTCAGCGTCCACTCCATCCCAGCTGCCGCCATTCACGACCTGAAGAAAGCCGCCAGGGACGACTACGGCATCACCCTCGACATCTTCTCCGGGAGAGCCATCTCCACCCTGCTCGCCGAGCCCGACCTGGTCTGGGTCGCCCAGCAGTACCTCGACCTCCCATCGTCGATGATCCCGCCGCTCGACGAAGAAGGATCGGCCCCCGAATGGTACTCCGAGCTGCTCGAGAACCTTCGTGCCAACAAAGGCCCGGCGGCGCTGACTCCGGCCACTCAAGGCGAAGTCACCCACGGAATCCGCCACGCCACATGGGACGCCGAAACGAACGGCGATCTCCCAGAGTGGCTCGACTTCATGGGCGCCTTCCTGAACCACAAAGATGACGGCGACGACAGCGAGCTCGTGTTCCGTGCCTGCTACGAGATGGCGGTCGCCCGCTGGCGCGGCATGGGGGAAGCCACTGGGCTCGAGCCCCTCATCAGGCGAGCTATTGCCTACGCGCGCAACAGTGACCACCAGAACGTCGTCGACGACGCCGTCACACTCGCCAGCTACTGGGGCGTCATGTGGAGCACAGGCCGCGCAGCAGCGTCTGCGGACGAGATCGGCGAAGCACTTCAGGGGCTTCGCGACCACGCCATCGCGCTCCTCGACGACACCGACCCCGTCACTTACCCCATCCGGGCCTCCACGCTGACCGGCACGCTCGCGTACAGCTATCTGATCCCGGACTGGCGGGACGTCGACGCCAAGACCGGCAAGCCAGCAAAGACCGATATCACGCCAACCATCGGGGTCAAGATGGAGAACTTTGACGTCGATATCACCGGCCTTCCTCCCGGCGCGGTCGCCTTCGACAACGCCATGACCTACTTCGACCGTTTGATCGACCTCCTGCCGGAGCGCGCGCGTACAATTCCGCGTCATCACTCGCGACGCGTTCGACCTGTTCATACCGGCCCTCATCGACCATCGAAGTACGCAAAAGGCCGCGATGGACTCGACGAAACAGCGACCCGCATCGAGGGCGAATAGCGCTTGCAGAGCGGTTCCGGGACCGCAGCACTGCCCTCATGAAGGCCGGCAAACCGCTGGAGGCCCTCGCAGAGCTCCACCAAGCCAAGATCAACTGGTTCAACGGCGACACGCTCTACGGCGCCCTGCTCACGATGCGCTACATCGCCAAGATCTACGAAGACCTGGGACCGACCTACGCCGCCAAGATGTACGCATGCTCCGCCGCATCCATCGCCCTGGTCGCCGGCGACAACGACGACAAGGAGCACCTCCCGAAGGCGCTCCTCGAGGCGGCCCGCTACGCGCAACACGCAGGAACCTGGGCCGACGCCGCTGGTCTCACCGAAGTGGCGTCCTCGCACGTGGTCAGTACTTGCCCGACCCGTTCGACTTCGAGAAGTACCCCGACCTCCATGCCCAGCTCGTCACCCAGGGCCTCGGCGTCAGCGCCGTCCGGATGTATCGGCCGAACTAGAGGCCGTCATCAAGGAAGCTCACTGGCGCACCGACTGGTACGAGATGATCGACGAAATGGTCACCGAGGCCGGCGCCGAGTACACGATGACCGAGGAGGAGTTCCAGGACGAGGCGGCCAAACAGCTCGCCGGACCTGTCTTCGCCGACCTTGGCCCGGAACGCGTCATCGACTTTCACGCGCTCGGAGTCAGGTGGATCTTCAGCTTCACCAACGACAAGACCACCGTGCTCACCGCCGAAGGTCTCTGCGCCGCCTTCCAGGTGTTCGTCGCCGACATCGCCCGCCAGCACCCCGTCCTCATCAACAGCACCGTCTACATCGACGTCGACGTAGTCGACGACGCCGGTCACGAGGTTGACGGCTTCGACGTGGATGACGACGAGCCAGAACTGCGCGCCCACGTCACGATCTCCTCAGACGTCGACGAGCAGGACGCTCACGCCGCATCGCTCGTGACCTTCTGTTTCCAGCTCATCCAAATCGTCCACGCGGGGTCGATCGACGACCTCAAGGCGACCATGGAGCCGATGTACAAGGCTGGCCTGCCCCACAAGGTCGTCCTCGGCCGCTCGTACCAGGATGCCGCCGACCTGCTGAAGCCCGAGCACTTCGACCGCTGTGCAGCAGCTACTCGACCCACGTCCTCAAGTTCCTACGCTCCGACCGCGCACCCGGCGTTGGGTCCGTCAACCGAGCCGGGGAACCGCTACGACCACGAGGAATCTCTTGCTGCCGTCCGCAGCCGGTACGAGTCCGTCTACGACCTGATGCGGTACACCTATCCCCGCCTCCTTGCCGATGAGCGCATCCGCGCAACCATCGAGCGTTTGCAAGGAGAGGGCTGGCTCGACTGGCAGATCCTCGCGACCCTGGCCAACATGAAGTGGAACTGGCGTCTGCGAGATGCAGGGATGCTTCCCGGAGTTGGGGACCCGAAGGAGGCGCTCAAGCTTGCCCGTGAGCCGGAAACCGAGGATTCTCCAGTGGTGCCGCTGGAGTGGTTCAACGACGCCGAGATCACCTTCAACCTCACCGTCCAGACTTCCACCATCGCCCAGACCTGGGGTCTCGTCGGTCGCACCGAGGTAGCCGGCGAGGACGCGATGCGCGACCTGCTCATCCGGCGGTACGGCTACGCAACGGACGACATCCCGCACCGCGACATCTTGGACTGCCTGGACGAGAATGGCGAGCTGCTCCCATTCGTCGAGGCCTAGCCTGAATACGCTTTCGAGGGTCTGGTTAGTTCGGGTACGGATGTGCGGTGCGCGGGCCGACGTGGGTCATCGGTTGAGAGCCGACTGCGTACGAGTCGCCGCTCTTCTGGGAAGTCCCAGTCGCACGGCTGAGACCGCACTCCGACTGCTCGACGGAGAATCAACTTCGGGAGCCGCGATCAATCGAGCGCCCGAGACAGCGCTGCGGCCTTAACGGGGATGACACACCCGACGTCTGCGGTCAACCGATGTCGGTGCCGGTAACCGGACGCGCCTGGCAGTAACGAACGGATCAGTCCGAGGACTTGACCGGCAAGGTCGAGTAGGCCACCTCAAGGGTTCTCCGGCGACCTCGCCGCCGCATGCGCACGCCGCATAGGATCCCGTCGTGAAGGACTCGATGCACCACTGGCTGCCCGATCACCAGCTCGGCGTGGCCGCGACCCTGTCGCATGCGGATGAGCTCGTCGGCCAGGTCGCCGACCTGCTCTTCGCCTACCAGACGCAGCCCGATGGCGTCTTCGGGCTCGAGGAGCAGCTCGCCTTCCCCAACACGCGCACCGTCGTGACGCACGTGGCCCCGATCCCGCGGAAGGTCCCGCTGCTCGTCGCCGATGCGCTGGTCGCGCTCCGAGCGGCGCTCGAGCACGCGCTGTTCGCCGAGGTCGAGTTCCACGACGGACGCTGGACGAGAAGGCGGCGCGCCTGGTCGAGATCCCGGCGTCCCGCAAGGCCGAGGACTTCGAGTCCTGGGCGAAGGGTCGCGTGAAGAACGGCCCGCGTCGCTGCATCCCGGCAGCGACCTGGTGAAGCGGATCGACGGGCTGCAGCCGTTCAACCGGAAGGACGCCGAGAACCACCCGCTGGCCCGCCTCGTGCTCCACACGAACCACGCGAAGCACCGGACTCCAGCGGTCACCGCGGTCCGCATCGCCGCCATGTACAAGGACGACCAGATGCCTCGCTCGGTCCGTAGCCTCCCGCCTCGGCCCGAGGTGCCGCTGCGGGGGGGGACGTCATCGCGGAGACCCCGTTCGGCACCCGGGTGCCGGTCGCGCTCTTTCCGACTGTCGGCATCAACCGGCCCGGCACGGATCGATGGCCGGTGCTGATGCAGGAGCTCGAGGAGATCTCCCACTGGGTCCGCACCCAGGCGGTGCCGCGGCCTCGTCACTGGCATGGAGCCGCCCAGGCCCGAGCTGCCGACCCGCTACGAGATCGCGGTCGGGCACGACGACGAATGCCGCGCGATCTCGGCGGGGTCGAGCACGTCAGCAGCCGATCGGCACAAGCAGCGCCTGGGCGCGGCATCGGTCCGGATCGACATGGTCGACATGCTCGGCCAGATGGACGGCTCCCCGAGCGCCGAGCAGATCGCGGCGTGGCTGGACCACCTGACCGACGAGGAGGTGCTCGAGCGGATGTCCCGGCTGAAGCGACCCACACCCATGACCCCGAGATCGTGCTGCGCAACTTCGAGGTCCTGGAGGGCATGCGCGACGAGGCCGTGGCGTTCGGAGCGGACGAGACAGCAGGCGACTGAGCGGCGGAGCAGGCTGCGGCCTTCCGACCCAAAGCGCCCCTCCGCTCGGTCAGCTCTTCGGGGTCCGGTGGGAGGGTGGACCCGCGCATCGGCGATCTGCTCCAGCTCCTCGAGCGACAAGAGGTAGTCGATGCGGCGGACTCCCCGCTCGCGGCTGTCCATGATGCGGCGGTACTCGGACAGCATCCGCAGGTAGGTGTCGAGCACGGGCGAGTGCGAGTTCCCGCGTCGTTGCGCTCGAGCTGGGGCTTCAGCTCGGTCCAGCGGTCGCCGTCGCGCATCAGGTACTCGACGTAGCTCGCCATGTGCCCCTCGAGCGCGTCGTTGTGGTCGAAGCCCTGGAACTCGAGCTGGTGGGCCAGCTTCTCGTCGACGGGCGTCCCCTCCTTCTCGAGGTGGTCGATGCTGTAGGTGATGATGCGGAACATCTGCAGGATGTCCGACACGCGACCGCAGTCGCGCTTCGACAGCTCGGTGCTGAAGCCGGCGGTCTCGTACCAGTACTCGCCCGTGTAGCCCTCCTCGAGGATCTTCGCGCGCATCAGCTGGTACTCCAGGTCGCCGTCGACGTCGTTGGCGTCCTCCGGCAGCACTCGGCCGAGGATCCGGTGCAGCAGCGAGAGCACCTGCCGGTCGATGATCCGCATGCTCTCGGCCGGGGGCTCGTCGCCGTGCTCCACCTCGCGCTCGAAGACGGGCACGACCGCCTCCATCAGCAGGTCGCGGACGTACTCGCTGAGTCGTCACGCCCTGGTCGTCCGCCATCTCCTTGAGCTGGTCGCGGACCCGGTCGTCCACTCGGATGTTCAGTACTGCCATGGCGGCGTACCTCTCGTACTGGCGTATGACGAGTATCGTAACACCGTCATACAAGATTACGCCGTGCCCTGGATGGAAGGACGCCGGAGCGCTGCCAGTAGGCGGGGACACTCGCTCATGATGAAGCTTGGTGAAGCGGCCAACCGGTTGTCGCGGCCGATCGGGCGGCGGGTGTTCCTCGTCTGGGTCAGCCAGGGGTCCATACTCGGAGGGCCCGTGCCGAGCTGAAACGACATCGTCAACGGTGCCGTGCTCGCTATCGCCGTCGGCCTGTCAATTGTCCTGCGGCGCGCCCCGGACATGATCGACGGCCGCTGCTGGGGATCACAGTTGCCGCGGGTGTTGGGTCGAGAGGAAGGATTCGAGCCGCTGACATAAACAGGCCACTTACAGTCGGCCGCGTTCCCGAGGTATCCCGTTACACTCCGAGGTGGACTGCAAAGTCTCCCCGTGTAAACCCGAGGAGATCCGCGATCCTCCAAGTCGTTCCGTAGCGTCCGACCTCATCCAGAGGTCGCAGGTTCAAATCCTGCCCCCGCTACAAAGTAAAATAGCAGGTCAGGGCGCTACTTCGTCTCAGAAGTGGCGCCCTGTCTGTGTCTCAGGGTGTCTCTCCCCTCCGTCTGCGTCCCGAGCGGGACCCGATCGTCGGCCGGGGAACCGGCCAGGTACGGTGCTGGTCATGCCGGCGATCGCAAGGGTGCGAGCAGTGGTGCTGGACTGTCCCGACCCCCGAGCGTTGGCGGAGTTCTACCGAGCGCTGGTGGGCGGCGAGATCACGTACGCCGACGACGACTGGGTCAACCTCCGCGACGGCGGCAATGTGATCCTTAGCTTCCAGCGGGCCCCGGACTACCAGCCGCCCGACTGGCCCAGAGCGCAGCACGGGCAGCAGTTCCACATCGACGTGACCGTCGACGACGTTGACCAGGCCGAGCAGCAGGTCCTGGCGCTCGGCGCCCGTCGTTCCGACCTGCAACCCGGTATCGACGAGGGCTCGAACTGGCGGGTCTATCTCGACCCCGTCGGCCACCCGTTCTGCCTCTGCTGGGACTGAGCTTGAACGGTCTCCGCTTGACAGGGCCCCACGCCCTATCGGCGGCATGTCCGGTTGAGCGGCTCCGGGTATGGAGTCGAGGCTTCGGAGATGTCTATAGCTGACGTGCGGGAACCTCGTAAATGATCTCCAGGCCGTCTTCGTCGTCCCACTGCTGTCCTACCTCGGTGAAGACGTACTGCGAGACCAGCTCGTAGGAGGCTTGGTTGTCGGGGCTGATGGTGACCCGAACCGTATGAACCTGGGGCTCATCGGTGGCACGCTGCAGCAGGGCTTCCAGCGCTGCGCGGGCGTAGCCAAGTCGCCGGTACGCCGGGTCGACGGCGTAGCCGATCTCTACCATCCCCGCTGTGTCCGGAGGCCCGTGGTAGCCGGCCCGACCCACAGCGAGGTGCTGCTGTTCGTCCCAGATGACGCCGGTCACCCATGCTGCGCTTGCCGGGTTCTCCCCGACTTGTCGACTGCGCATCTGCCACACACCGCGCCAGGCTGGGCCGGCGAAGTAGGCCGAGAGGGGAACGGGGCTGGCCGTGTTCGCCGCTTCTAGTGTCGTGCGCCTGAAATCCGCTGCGTAAGTCGTAGACTGGGGTATGCCTCGAACTGGACGTCCCAAGGCAGAGCTGAACCTGACCGCCGAGGAGCGTGAGCAGCTGACCCGCTGGTCGCGCCGGGCGAAGTCGTCGCAGGCGTTGGCGTTGCGTTCACGCATCGTGCTGGCGTGTGCGGACGGCGTGGACAACAAGACGGTCGCCGAGCAGCTGGGGTGTTCGGCGGCGACGGTGGGCAAGTGGCGTGGCCGGTTCCTCGCGCAGCGTCTGGACGGGCTGAGCGACGAGCCGCGTCCGGGCCGGCCGCCGTCGATCACCGCTGATCGGGTCGAGGAGGTGGTGGTCGCGACGCTGGAGTCGACGCCGAAGAACGCGACCCACTGGTCGCGGGCGAAGATGGCCGAGCGGACCGGGTTGAGCAAGTCCACGATCGGCCGGATCTGGCGGGACTTCGGGCTCAAGCCGCACCGCACCGAGGGGTTCAAGCTCTCCAACGACCCGCTGCTGGTGGAGAAGGTCTACGACGTCGTCGGGCTCTACCTGAACCCGCCCGAGGCCGCCGTGGTGCTCAGCGTCGACGAGAAGTCCCAGGTGCAGGCCCTGGCCCGTTCCCAGCCGGCGTTCCCGATGATGCCGGGGATGCCGGAGAAGCGCACCCACGACTACGTCCGGCACGGGACCACCAGCTTGTTCGCGGCATTCAACACCGTCGATGGCACGGTGATCTCCAGCCTGCATCGACGCCACCGCGCAGCCGAGTTCAAGAAGTTCCTGGCCAAGATTGACACCCAGGTCCCCGACGACCTTGAGATACACCTGATCTGCGACAACTACGGCACCCACAAGCACCCGAGCGTCAACAAGTGGCTTGCCGCGCATCCGCGGTTCCACATGCACTTCACCCCGACGTACTCCTCCTGGATCAACCAGGTGGAACGCTTCTTCGCCTACGTCACCGCCGACCTGCTCCAGCGAAGTGACCACCGCAGCGTCCAAGCCCTCGAGGCCGACATCCGCAAATGGATCAAGGCCTGGAACGACAACCCCAAGCCATTCATCTGGACCAAGACCGCCGAGGAGATCCTCAGCTCACTCGGACGACTTCTACAACGAACTACCGGCGCAGGACACTAGGTCCCCTTGGGCGAGGGCCTGGAACGTCGAGCCGTTCAGATGCACGATGCGGACTGGCCGCCTCTGGCGACGTCCAGAAGGGTTCTCCTGATGACGATGGGCTGGGACCCGATGATTGCCGCGCATGGCCCCCACCACCAGGCCGGGGACGCCGTGGCCGCCTGACATCGACCGACATCAGTAGGCGGCACCCCCAAGCTGACGGTCGGGGCGAGCCCTCCGCGGCATTGAGGACCCCCGGGCACCTCGCCGGACATCATGGGCAGCCCCGCCCGTCGTCTCACCAACCCGATAACACGCTGCCGGGCACACCCCGATTCCCAGCTATGCAGGGACAGAGACGGACGAGGCACCGACCAGATGCTTGACACAAACGCCTTACGCGCATGTCCGGACGGGTGGGCCGGCCGGTGCAGGGTGCGGTGACGAACTCCGGCACATCACACTGGTGCGACCTACTCGTTGCGCTGCGAGGCCGTCAACACGCCTGCAAGACTCAGAGTCGATATGAAGACCCTGCCTGTTGCGATCACCTTGACGGTCCTCTCCGGGGCCGCTGTGGGTTGCGCGGGCAGTGAACCACCGCACTCGATTGCGGCCCGGACGTACCGAGGGTTCCCTCGGGTCGATCACGCCTCAGATCAAGCGCCCGGCGTCCGGTGGTTTGTGCGGCTGGGGCCGAGCCGGCTCGCGCTGACCTTCTTCGGGAGCAGTTCGTGCCCGCCAGTGCCTACGGCCACCCACTGGGTGAGCAGGACAAGGTTGCAGGTAACCGTCAGTGCGCGCTACCCCGGGGCGTGCACGGCGGACTATGGGTCGACCACCAGCGTCATCTCGTTTCCTCCTGGGCGCCTGCCCTCGAGCACTGTGACGCTGCAATTCCTGGGTGATACCTCAGGATTGCCGGCAACAGCGGCGGTGCGCTAGCCACGGTTTGGGTGCCACGGTCGCGGAGACAAGTTCCTGCTCGGCAGCAACTATCGGCGGATTGGCACTTCCTGGCCTTGGCATGTTGCGTGCGAGGGGACTCTACGGGGCATGGGCGGACGACGGGGTCGAGCCGAGTGAGGTCGCGGCTGATGGGGTGCCTTACGGTGAAGGGCCGCCTCATTGTCGATCGACCGGATGGAGCCCGTGCGTGGACTGGACGCTGGATGAGCAGATCGACACCAGTGACGGCGTGATCCGTTGGCGCTCGTTCGGTGCCAGAGGCGATCCGATCGTGCTGGTTCATGGCACGCCCTACTCGTCGTTTCTGTGGCGAGACATCGCGCCGGCGCTGGCGCAGACCCGGGCGGTATTCGTGTTCGACCTGTTGGGCTACGGCGAGTCCGACAAAGGCGAGGGCCAGGACCTGACGCTGGCCGCGCAGGCGCGACGGTTTGTGCGGCTGCTCGACGCGTGGGGGCTTGGTGCTCCCAGCGTGGTCGCCAACGACATCGGAGGGGCGATCGTGCTCCGCGCGATGCTGCTCGAAGGAGCGCGCTACAAAGATCTGACGTTGTTCGACTGTGTCAGCGGCGGTTCCTGGGAGCGTGGCCTGTTCGCTCAGATCCGCCAGCACCCCGAGGTGTTTGCCGCGTTACCGGGCTATGCTCACCAGGCCCTGGTCACCAGCCATGTGCACAAGGGCACCCATGCCGGCTACCGCCCCGGCGTCCTCGAGACCTATCTGCGGCCATGGCTCGGAGCTGACGGTCAGGCCGCCTTCTACCGCCAGTACCGACAGCTCGCCGAGTCCGACACCGTCGACTACGAACCACACCTCGCAGACGTCGACATCCCGGTGCGCCTGCTCTGGGGCCTCGAGGACCGCATCCTGCCGACCCCACACGGGGAATGGCTCCGCGACCGCATCCCACACCAGAGCATGCACTGGATCGACAACGCCGGTCACCTCCTGCAAGAGGACGCCCCGGCCCAGCTCGTCAGCGTCATTCGCAGCTGAGCGACACGGGCTGCCACGCAGACAGTCCGCCGACGACCGTAAGCAGCGGGCCGCCCTACAGATCCCGGCTTCACTCTTTGCGCCATGGGCGGACGTTGGAGATTGTCCGAACGGTGCCCTCCCTGAGTTGCCCTCCGGGCGCACTTCCATAGGGTTCCGCGTGCGAGGTGAACGCCCAGGGCGCGCTAGCAAAACGTCACCTTTGCGTCGAAGTTGGCCGCCGGCCGCAGAATCCACTTCTTGCTGTTGGCGCAACCCATCACTCCCTACACTTCAACAACGGCACCACTATGCGTGTCGCAGGGCGCCCCTCCGAGGCGCTGCATGGAAGGGGGCGGCAGCCATGTTCGCGATCGGTGCGGTCGAGGTGCTTGTCGTGTTGGGCCTCGGACTAGTGATGACTGTGCTGTGGCTGGTCGCGCTCGTGGACGCGTTGCGGGTCCCGGACCCGGTGTGGGAGAGGGCCGGGCAGAGTAAACTGCTGTGGGTGCTGGTGGTGGTGCTTGCGGGAGTGCTCGGCGCACTCCTCTATGCGGTGATGGCGCGCCCGGCGCTCGGGCGTGTACAGCCCTCCTAAGACCAGGGAGCTTTCCCTGTCGGCGGCAGATCCGGAAGCGGCTTCAGCCTGCGGACCAGCTGCCGTCAGATGACCGTCGGTACCCGCGCCGGCTTGTACCTGAGGCCCGCAGCCGCGCCAAGTTGACCAGGCACCACACGGACATCGCCGCGGCAGGCAGGGTGAGGGCAAGGCCCACCGGGTCTGGCTCGGCACCGCCGATGATGCCTGCAGTCACCAGCCCGAAGAATAGGGCCGCTGCCGTGAAGAAGACGAAGAGGACGATGTGCCGCGCGTAGAGCCCGCCGCGGCTGCTCCACCATTGAGCGAAGCGTGGCCAGCGGCGCTGGACGTAGTGCCGTAGCCCGTCCTCGACCAGGGCATTGAGCGCACCGAAGGAGATGGCAGCAAAGAGCCCGCCGATGCTCAGGCCCAGTACGGACGTTACCACCTCCGGAATGGTACGGGTCCGGTCGATTCCAGGCATGGGTTCAACTTGGTTGCGTCGCTCGGGTGCCGAGCGGATTGCGGAAAATCCGTGCGGCCGGGTGAACCGCCCTTGGGCCACATAACTGAGAAAGTTGCTCGGGGTTCCACCCAGCGGCCGGGTTGTTTGCGTGAATAGGAGTGAAAGGGGGTAGTTCGTGCCCGACTTCGAGGCGTGGGTGCAGGCTCGGTCGCCCCAGCTTGCCCGTGCCGCCTACCTGCTGGCGGGGGATGTGCAGCTGGCCGAGGATCTGCTCCAAGACACGTTGGCGCGGGTCGCGAGCCGATGGGAGGCGCTCACGCGGACCGGCAGCGTCGACGCGTACGCCCGCAAGGTGATGTACCACCTGTCGGTGGACTGGTGGCGTCGTCGTCGGATCCGCCCCGAACTGGTGCTCGCCCGACCGCCCGAACTGGTCAGCACGGCTGACGGGGAGGGGGCGATCGTGCGCCGGATGATGCTGCGGGAGGCGTTGATGAGGCTGACCGCCCGGCAGCGAGCGGTTCTGGTGCTCCGGTTCTTCGAGGACTACAGCGAGGCGCAGGCCGCGGAGCTGTTGGGTTGCTCGGTCAACACGGTCAAGTCGCAGACTCGGCACGCACTGAACCGGCTGCGAGACCTCGCCCCGGATCTACTCGAGCTGCCCGCATCGACCGTGGAGGCGAAGAGGCCATGAGTTCGGATCTGCGCGAACCGCTGCACGACCTGGTCAGCGAGGTGCCGCGGCACGTGGCGTCGCCGGACTTGGCGGCAGCCGCCTGGGCCGCCGGTCGCCGACGCCGACTGCGGCGACGGGTGGCCTCGACCGCGGTGACGCTGACGTTGGTCGCGCTGGTGGTCGGCAGCCTGCTCGCATTCAGCGTCGGGCCCCGCATCGTGCAGCCCGCCGGCGCGGGCGCCTCGCCGAAGGTGGGCGGGTACCCCCAGCGAATTGTGCATCAGTGGTGGGCTCCGGCCCTCCCGGCCCGGCCCGGCCCGGTCGCGGGCCTGGTCTACCGTCCCAGTCCCAACTTGCAGTGGGATGCAGTCTCCGAGCACGGACAGCTGTGGCGGTCGCCGGTGGACTTGTTAGGTTGGGGAGGCTATGAATCGCCCCGGGTCTGATGGAGGCTCTCAATCCATGGAGGATGAGAGTCATGGCGGCACCCAGGAAGTACCCCGACGAGTTGCGTGAGCGGGCCACCCGGATGGCGGTGGAGCTGAGGGAGGACCCGGTGACGAAGCCCGGAGCGATCGCTCGCGTGGCCGAGCAGCTCGGTATGCATCCGGAGACCCTGCGCAACTGGGTCCGGCAGGCCGAGATCGATGGCGGGGTCCGGCCGGGCACCACCACTGCCGAGGCGCAGCGGATCGCGCAGCTCGAGCAGCAGGTTCGTGAGCTGAAGCGGACCAACGAGATCCTGAAGACGTCCGCGGCGTTTTTCGCCGCAGCGGAGCTCGACCGCAAGATCAAGTAGCCCCACGCCAGGTTCCGGTCGCGGTGATCGTCGACTACATCGACGCCCACCGCGACCGGGTCGTGGAGGGCAAGAAGCTCGGAGTCGAGCCGATCTGCGAGGCCCTGCGTGAAGCAGGCGTGCAGATCGCTCCGAGCACTTACTACGCGACCAAGACCAGGCCACCGTCCGCACGAGCTGTGCGCGACTCCGAGTTGGTCGAGGACATCATGGTCGCGCACAAGGCCAACCTGGGTGTCTACGGCGCCCGGAAGATCCACGCCGAGCTCAATCGTGAAGGCATCCCGGTGGCCCGGTGCACCGTGGAGCGGCTGATGCGTGCCGAGGGCCTGCGTGGGATCCCGCGGGAGAAGACCCGCAAGACCACCATCGGTGACGGCGCTGAGACCGAGCGTCCCGAAGACCTCGTGAAGCGCAAGTTCGTCGCCACCGGCCCCAACCAGCTCTGGGTGGCGGACCTGACCTATGTCCGCACGCACGCCGGCTGGACCTACGTCGCGTTCGTCCTGGACGTCTTCAGCAGGATGATCGTGGGCTGGCAGGTGTCCACGAGCCTGCGCACCGACCTCGCCCTGGACGCTCTCGACATGGGGCTATGGACCCGGCAGCGAGCCGGGCAGGACGTCACCGGCCTGATCCACCACTCGGACAGGGGTGTGCAATATCGAGCGATTCGATACACCGAACGGCTCGCCGAAGCTGAGGCCGTCGCATCCGTCGGGAGCTGCGGCGACTCCTACGACAACGCGATGGCCGAGGCGCTCAACTCGCTGTTCAAGGCCGAGTGCATCCGCAACCCCGTCATGCGCCCCAAGGTCGGTTGGAAGTCGGTGACTGACGTCGAGATCGCCGTCGCCGAGTACGTCGACTGGTTCAACCACCGACGCCTTCACGGCGAGATCGGGCTCGTCCCGCCCGCCGAGTTCGAGGCCAGCCACTGGGTCAGCAACACGCCCAAGCACTACCCTGAAACACCCGTCCCGACCGGGGCTGGTTCCAAGTAATCGAGCCTCCACGAAACCCGGGGCGATTCACTATCCCAGCCTTTCGCGGGACGGTCGCTACCTTGGCTACCTCGCCCACCGCAACGGCCCCTACGTCGTCCACGACCTGGTGACCGGCCGCATCACTCGCCGCTACCCGCACGTCAGCTGCGGCTGCTCGGCTCCCGGGTTCAGCTCCACGCAGCCCTTCTTCATGTCGTTCCAAACGCCCGGGTTCTGGTCCCCAGATGATCAGCGGCTGCTGCTGTGGGGCAGCACCCCCGGTCCCTCGCAGGTGCGGGCGCTGCTGCTCGAACCGGACGGACAGGTCAGCCCGCTGCGCATGGGAAGCCGGTGGATCCCGGCCGGCTGGGCCAGCACTACGGAGCTGGTGTGGGCCGGCCCCGGGCACCGCACTCCCGCAGGGAAGGTGGCCACGATCGAGGTCACCGACCTGTCCGGGCATCCGTTACGCAAGCTGCAGGTGCGCCTTCCCGACGGCACGGCACTGGACAACCTGGGCCAGTGGAGCTGGGTCGCCTCACCGAATGGCCGCAAACTGTTGCTGACCGCACGCACCTTTGTCGGTATCACTTACGTCGCCACCTATTCTCTGCGCGACGGGTCCACCCTCACCAGCGGCCACGCTCCCAATGCGGCCGACGCCGACACCTGTCCCAGTGGCTGGGCCGGTACGACCCCGGTGGTTCCTGCACTCGGTCCGAGCTACGCCGCCGAAACCATCACGGCCACCGCGGACCCGAAAACCGTCGCGGTCACGGACCCGATGCTGGGCTCCGACTGCGTGATCTGGGCCAGCGATGCCCTTGCCGGCACTCCACACCGCGGTCTGTTCGGCACCGACACCGCCGGTTGGACCTGGTGGTGGCGAGAGGCCAGCGTTGGTGTCGGCGCAGCCGGGGTTGTCGTTCTCCTGCTCTGGAGCATCCGCCGGCGCCGAGCCCCAACCCGTGATTCCTAAGCGCGAGAGGCCCTCACAGTCTGACTGTGAGGGCCTCTCGCATGTGCGTAACCATTCGCCGCCTCGCGGCTGCTTGTTCCATGCCTGACCGATCAGCTGCCAAGTGGCGTCGGGCGCGCTGGCCACGCTGAGGCGCATAGGCATCGACACTGTTGGCTTGGACGGTCCAGGGGCCGGCGAGCACGAACTGATCGCCCGACGGGCAGGCTGTCGGTCGTACCGGTCCCGGTCGATGCCGACGGCCTTGACGTGGCATCACTTCGGGAGACCCAGGGCGCGTGCTCTCCTGGTCACGCCGGCCCACCAGCGCCACACCGAGGTGGCCCTCAGCCCGTCACTGCGGCGTGAGCTCGTCGCGCGGGCCAACGAGGTCGACGGCGTGATACTCGAGGACGACTACGACGCCGAGTTCCGCTACGACCGGCAACCCGTCGGTTCCCTGCAGGGCCTGGCTCCCGAGCGGGTCATCGCCCTGGGGTCGGTCAACAAGACGCTTGCTCCGGCGATCCGCATCGGCTGGATCCTCGCGCCACCACGCTTCGTGGGTGGTCTGACCGAGGAGAAGCTCAGCAGCCGGGGTGCGCCCGGACTCGACAAGGAGGCGCTCACGCTGCTCGTCGGGTCCGGCCGCTTCGACCGCCACCTCAGACGTACACGCGAGGTCTACCGCGCTCGCCGCGACGCGCTGGCTCGAGAAGTCGCCACTGTCTTAGGTCCCGACCGCCGCCACGGACTCGCCGTCGGCTGCCACGCCGTCCCGTCACCCCCGCTGACGTCGATGAGTACGTGGTCGTCAACGCCGCGTGTTCACTGTCGGTCCGCGTCAGCGGCCTCGGTCGCTACCGACTCACCCCGAGGTCCGGGAGTCCGGCACTGCTGCTCTCCTTCGGCAACCTCACCGAGAACCAGCTCATCCGCGGGGTCCACGTGGTTGCAGAGGCCGTCAGGCGCGCCGAGCATGATCGGCCACACGGGGGTCGGGCCCAGAACGGCCATGCGCACCAGTCGAACCGACGACGCGACCGATGACGTGGTGGCGAAGCGGTTGGACTCTCACGTGATGTCGCGTCGTACCGCCACGCGCGTGCCCAGCGCGGCGAACACGAGCGCCCATGTCAGGAGCACGAGCCCCCCGGCGGCCTGGCCGAGCATCGCGGCGTCAGCTGAGGACGAGAGCCGACTGAGTGCGTTCCCGGCCTGGTACGGCAGGTACTGCGCGAATTCGGAGGTCGCGGGCACGCCGGTCAGGATCGGGCCCACCACGAAGAGATAGGCGACGAACCCTACGATGGACGCGATCTGGTTGCGCATGAGGCAACCGATGGCCACGCCGAGCACCGCATACAGCGCGACCTCGAGGACGACCCCCGCCAGGGTTCGAGCGAGATCCGTGCCACTGAGCACCACGTGGACGTCCTCGGAAGCGAGCCAGGGGAGGGCGACGGCGAAGACCACCGCCGTGCAGGCCGTCGCATAGGCGAGGCCCGCGGCGGCGTACGTGATGAGCTTTGCGCCCACGACCTTGCCGCGGCGCGGCATCGAGAGGAACGTGGGGGTGGCGGTCTGGTGCACGAACTCACTGGTGACTGCGACGATGCCGAGGATCCCAACGACCACGAGTGAGGCTTGCGCCTGCGCGATCACCGTGCGTTGGCCCGCGTCGGTGTCCAGACCGAGCGGCCCTGGCTCGGCGAAGCCGATGGCGGCACTCGTCGTGGCACCGGTGATCGCCATGCCCAGGATGAGCATCCACAGCCAGAGCCGGGTCGTCGTCAGCTTACGGAATTCGGCCCGGACGAGCGCGGTCATTGGTCGCCCTCAACACCGGTGAGCGAGAAGAAGACTTGCTCCAGCCCGTCCTGGCTGCTCTCGAGGGCATGCAGCTCGACCCCGTGCTCCAGGGCCAATCGGCCCACAGCCCTTGCCGTCAGGCCTTGCAGCTCCAGGACGTCGGCGGAGCCCCGTTGCACGGCCGCACCCGCTGACTCCACGACCAGTGCGAACCGCTCCGCATCGGGACTCTCGACGTGCACCCTCGACGCTGCGGTCAGCTCGTCGAGTCGACCCTCGCGCACCAGCCGCCCCTGGTTGACTATCACCACCCGGTCCGCGATCTGTTGCACCTCGGACAGCGCGTGGCTTGAGACCAGTATCGTGCGGCCCTCTGCTGCGAGCTCCTTGAGGAACCGACGGAGCCAGGCGACGCCGGCGGGATCGAGGCCGTTGAAAGGCTCGTCGAGCACCAGCACGGGCGGGTTCCCGAGTAGGGCGGTCGCCAGCCCGAGGCGTTGCCGCATGCCGAGTGAGTACGCGCGGACCGGTCTGCGAGCGGCTTCGCGGAGACCGACCATCTCCAGCACCTCGTCGGCACGCATGTCGGGGTAGTTGGCCATCGTGCAGTACACACGCAGGTGGTCCCGGCCGCTCCGGCCGGGGTGGAAGCTGCTGGCCTCGAGGGCGGCGCCGACGACGTCGGGCGGATTGGGCAGGGCGTCGTACGACGTGCCGCCGATCGTCGCGGTGCCGCTAGTCGGTTCGACTAGGCCAAGCAGCATCCGCAATGTCGTGGACTTGCCCGATCCGTTGGGTCCCAGAAAACCCGTGACCTCCCCAGGGTTGGCGAAGAACGACACGTTGTCGACCGCGAGAACGCCCCCGAACGACTTGCTGAGGTCGTGCAGCTCAACGGCACCAGGCACGGCTCCGGTCATGGCGACGAGTCGGATCAGCTCCTCGCCATGGTCGTTGGAGGCCGGAGAGATCCTCACGGGCGCAGTCCTGGCCTCAGCGCCACGGCGCACACCACAGCACCGCTGAGCGCCACGCCCAGCCACACCGTTCGCACGGGGTCCGGGAAGTCGCCGATCGGATAGAGGCTGCCCCAGTTGAACATCCCCGCGAGTGTCACCGGCACCACCGCAGCGACCGCCACCACGGGCGCGAGCAGCGCGCCGGGCGTCGGCACGAACCGTCGGGAAGCCAGCGCCGCCGAGCCGGCGACCAGCAGGACGGTGGCGCCGCCCAGCAGCCACCAGCCAGGCCGCGCGAGAGGGACGTCGCTGGGTCGCAGGGTCACCACCACCGCCCACACCGACAGCGGCACCAGCGTCGCCCCGAGCCGGGTGGCGCGCCGCCAGCCCGCGCCGCGCGGGGTCACGGCCACCACCGCAAGAGCGTCCTCGTCGTAGACGAACGCTGCAGCGGCCGCACAGCAGGCGAGCACCGCCGGCGCGAGCAGGAAGGCGTCCTCGGGCCACCGCGCGAGGAGGACCGCGGTAGTCGCCGCGGCGCCGCAGGCCCCGAGCACCGGCAACCACGCCACCCCGTGAAGGAGGTACCACAGCCGGGCGCTCACCTCGCCACCCTCGACGGGATCGGGTCAGAGACCCGGTTGTCGTGGTTGCCGGTGGTGGCCGCGAGGACGAAGAACGCCAGCGCGGCCGCGACGACGGCCGCGACGAGGACGCGGAAGCGGGGCGTCCGGGCGGTGCGGTCGTGCCACATCGAGCCCAGGACGGCCAGGGCGCCGAGGGCCAGCAGGTAGCCGAGATAGGCAGCGGGGTTGCCGGCGATGAGCGTCTGGGTGCCGTCCGCGTTGTCACCGGTGTGGAAGATGGCCCACGGCACCCAGAGCCGCCATTCGGAACTGCTGGTGTCGAGCAGGGGGGCCTGTCCAAGCAGGGTCACCACGATGAGTGCGACCGCGACGAT
The DNA here is from genome assembly GCA_963839365.1 of uncultured Actinomycetota bacterium. GTDB lineage: Bacteria > Actinomycetota > Actinomycetes > Propionibacteriales > Nocardioidaceae > DASSKA01. The sequence continues at coordinate 587,231 of CAWIUT010000003.1, read as the reverse complement.
GGCCGGGGCGCCCCGGAAGGGGAGCCAGCGGCCGGTCAGCACGCCCAGTAGCGCACCGTCGAGGCAGGCGACCGGGCACACAAGCACGATGCTCCACACCTGCCAGTCGGGCAGAGTGCCGAACCACCACTCCTGCGGAGCCACGCCGATCACCTTCGCGGCGACCATGAGGGCACCCGAAAAGACCAACCCAGCCAGGAACGGCGGGATGCCGGTCGCGGCGAGGGCGAGCGTCCGGCGGGCCTCGGTGCCGGGTGCTGTGGCGACGGCCTCGACGGCGACCTCGGTGGACCGGGTGAGCCGGGCGGCGGCGATCATGCTGGTCAGGCCGATGTAGAAGGCGCCGAGCAACGGCAGGGTGAGCACGACGGGCACCCCGTCATCGGTGACGAGGACGAGGTACAACCCCAGTACGACGAAGCCGAGTGCGACACCGAGCAGGAAGACGGGGTGCCGGGCCATCCGGCGTGCCTCGATGAGGGCCATCGCCCGGTGACCGGCGAGGCCGGATGCGGGCACCGAAAGACTGCTCATGGTTGCTCCAGGTGTGGTTGCAGGGCGTGGGACCCGAGACCCGTAGGTCAGGCAGATGCGCGCAGCCGCTGCGCATCAGGGCCGAGCATCAGCAGGTAGGCGTCCTCGACCGTGGGCTCCGTGGGGGTCGCGCCGGCCAACGGCGTGCCGCCGACGACGTGGTGACGGCCGGTGCCGGTGCGCCAGCTGACCAGCGCGTCGTCGCTGGGCTCGTCGGCGAGCCAGACCCGGCCCACCGCGGTGGCGACCAGGTCGGTGACGGCGCCATCGAAGCGGACGGTCCCGCCGGCGAGCACGACCACACGCTCGCAGAGTGCTGCGACGTCCTCGGTCTGGTGGGTGGACAACAGCACCGTCGAGCGGTGGCCAAGGCGGGAGAGCGTGCGCCGCAGGTCGGCGCGCTGCGCCGGGTCGAGGCCGGTGGTCGGCTCGTCGAGCACAAGCAGCCGCGGGTCACCCAGCAGAGCCTGCGCCAGACCGACCCGACGTCGCTGCCCGCCGGACAGCCGGCCCACCCGGACCGATGCCTGGTCGGTGAGGTCCACGACGTCGAGCACCCGCCGCACCTCCTGGACCCGGCGCTCGCGGTCGTTCCACTCCTTGAGCACGGCGACGTACTCGAGGAACCCGAAGGCGGTCATGTCCGAGGGGTAGCCGAGCTCCTGCGGCAGGTAGCCGAGTTCCCTGCGCACCGCGGTCACGTCGGCCTGGGAGCTGTGCGGGTCGCGGCCGAACAGCTGCACCTGGCCGCTGTCGGCGGCGATCGAGGTGGCGACGATGCGCAGCAGCGTGGTCTTGCCGGCCCCGTTGGGGCCGAGCAAGCCCGTGACGCCGTGGTCGAAGGCGAGGTCGACGTCGTCGAGGGCGCGCGTGCGGCCATACCGCTTGCCGACGCCGGCCAGTTCGACGGTGCTCGTGGCGACGCTCACAACGCCACCCCCCGCTGCCGATGAGCCCAGGATCGGATCGCGATGACAGCGCAGGCGGCCACGGCCAGCATGAGGTAGACGTCTTGCTGCGAGGCCTCGACGGGCCAGGCCGGGTCGAGGCCACGCGTCGAGGCGAGCACGACGCTGGACCAGCCGAGCGACACGACGGTTGCTGCAGTCCGGGGCCCGACGAAGCCGGCCAGCGCCAGCAGCACCGGCACCAACGCGAGAGCCGGCCCGAGCCAGGCAGCGGCGAGCCACGGCGGCCCGGGGATCGCGAGGCCGAGCAGGGCGGTGACCGGCAGCACCGACACCAGAACCGCGACCGTGCGCAGCAGGATCAGCTTGGTACGTCCGTAAGGCGCGGTGGCGACCAGCGCCTCGAGCGGATCCTGGCGCGGCCCGTAGGCGGCGGCGACCCCGAGCACCGGCGCGAGGGGTGCCACCAGGAGGAACGGCGCCAGCGCCGTCCCTCCGGACGCGTAGGCGGCGAGGGTTGCGAAGGACAGCGACAGGAACGCACCGACCAACCAGGCACCGCGCAGTGAAGCCGCACCGGCGAGCAGCACCGCTGTCGGCTCCGGGAGCCCGCAGCGGCGGGCGAGCCGGAGGACGGATGGGAGGGGCGGGCGCTCCACGGCGTCGCGGATGCCGGCCCACGTGTGCTCGACCATCCGCGGCTCGAGCAGCGGCCCCACCGCCGCGCGGCAGGTGTCGCATCGACTGACGTGCTGCTCCACCGAGGCACCCATGACGGCGTCGAGGGTGCCGGCGAGGTAGCTCGACAACAGCTCCGGGCCGGCGTGCCAGCCCTGCGTCCCGGTGGTCATTGCCATCCCTCCTGCGGAGCGGTGAGCGCGGTCCTCAGCTGCGCCTTGGCCCGGTGGAGCCGGGTCTTCACGGTGTTCTCGCGGACGCCCAGGAGTCGTCCCGCCTCCTTGGTGGTCAGCCCGTCGAGCACCACCGCCTGCACCACCGAGCGAAACTCCGGCGACAGGCACCGCAGCGCCGGAGCCAGGTCGCCGTACTCGACGCCGAGGAGCACTTGGTCCTCGGCCGACGGCAGCACTTGCTGGGGCGGCGTCGGCACGTCCCATTCCGGAAGCAGCACGACATCTTGGCGAGAGCGCAGCCGCGACACCAGCCGCCGGAACCCGATGCCCCACAGCCACGCGCCGACCTCACCGTCGTGACGGAATCGCCGCGCGTCCTTCCAGAGCGCCACGAAGGTGTCCTGCACGACCTCGACGACGACCTCTCGGTCGTTGCAGCGGCGCAGCAGCCGGGCGTGCAACCAGGCGCCGTGCCGCTCGTACAGCTCCCGCAGCGCACCTGTTTCCCCGTCAGCGATCGCAGCGACCAGAGCCGCGTCGGTGACCGTCGGGATCGTGCCCATACTCTTACTGTCGCATTGACGACCCGGTTTCGTTCCCGGCTGCCGGGGTCAGATCCCGACGACACTCGGGATGGCGTGCGGACGGCGGGCCGGTGGCCATGACCCCGTGGCCGCGGTCGCCACCCAGGCTGAACTTCAGCGGTACCGGTTCAGCGATGATGACGGGACCGCTCCGATGGGGAAGTGATGACGACGCGATCGACTCTGTTCCTGACCGTAGGACTGCCCGGCACCGGGAAGACCACAGAGGCACGGCGCAGAGAGGTCGAGGAGAAGGCCCTTCGTGTTACCAAGGATGAGTGGGTAAAGGCCCTCCACGGGCTGGCGAACCCGCCGCCGGCCTCGGACGTGATCGAAGGGCGGCTCATCGAGATCGGGCTGCGCGCTCTCGAGCTTGGCATCAACGTGGTCATCGATTACGGCCTCTGGGGTCGAGATGAGCGCTCCGCGCTACGGCAGGCAGCTGCCGATCTCGGTGCGGCGGTGGAGGTGCGCTACTTCGAACTTGCGCCGGCCGACCAGCGGCAACGGCTTGACCGGTGCCAGGCTGAGGAGCCGCACACGACCTGGCACATGTCCGACGAGGAGCTCGCCGAGTGGGCTGCCATCAGCAGCATCCCGACGCCTGGGGAACTGGACGGCAGTGAACTTGTGGATAACCCGCCGGCAGGATTCGGGACATGGGGCGAGTGGCGCAGGCATCGCTGGCCAGCGTCGATTTCTTAACGCCAGATTCCCCCTCCCGATCGTCGGCACCAGAGCGAAAAGTGGCGCTTCCGACAGGCGGCGGTGTGACGCACTTCCGGCACGGCAGCGGGCAGCGATGTCGTCCGGCGTGACGACGGATGTGTCGTGAGCGAGCTGCTGCGCGATCTCCTGCATGCCGAGGGCGGGTACGGTACGACGGACCGGCCGCGTGCGAACTTCCGCATCATCAGGTCGACGGGCGCTGGCAACCACCAAGTCGTGGGCGTGGGCAGTGGTGTTCATGCTGTGGGCCCGTGCGCCTTGCGGGACAGCGGCGGCAGGTAGCGGACCATCAGCGTCGACCAGGTCAGGTGGGTAAGCACCGGGGCCTGGAGCCCGCCGGACGCGCGACGCTGCAGGCTGAACAGGGTGCCCATCACGCCGGCCGCGAGCAAGAGCGCGGGGTTGCGGGTCGTGGTGGTGGCCAGCGCATAGACGGCCGTCGACGCGGCAACCGCCTGCCGCGGCGGCAGCGCAGCATAGAGGGCCCCGCGGAAGAAGACCTCTTCCCCGAGCCCGTTCGCGGCGGTGGTGAGCACGACCAGCGGGCTGTTCCCCTCCTCCGCGAAGGCGAGGACCCGGGAGATGGCCTCGTCGAGCACGGGGATCCTGCGCGCGAGGAGCGCGCAGCCGCAGAAGAGCCCGAACGCCCCCACCCCGGTCGCGACCGGCACCAGCACCGGACGGCGGATGCTCTCGTCCCGGCTCTGGATCCAGCCGAGGTGCAGGGGGCCGGACGCGGCCCCGCCGACCGTCCACGTCGCCGCGGTGGCTAGGCTGAGCGCATAGAACGCCTTCGAGTCGGGTCGGGTCGACAGCGAGGCACCCAGGAGGGAAGCCCCCGTCAACGAGACGCCGGCGACCACCCGTCGACGGCGCGCGAGGACCGCGGTGGACTCGTCGTAGTGGACCGGCACCACCTGGTCGAGCGCCATCGGCAGCCAGCCGTTCACCCGTGAGCGCAGCCTGCGCCAGGGCGTCATCGGCTCTGTCCCCGGCGTCGCTCCCGCTCCTTCAACGCGCGGCGCACGGCCTCGTGGTAGCCCAGGGGCTCGAACGGTACGACGTCACGGATACTGTCGTCCTCGACGACCACCTCGTTGGTCATCGAGTCGACCAGCGAGCGGCCCGTGCGGGTGTCCACGTCGGTGACGAGCGCCAGCCAGCGGCTCGACAGCCCCGCCGAGAGCAGAGGCACCGGCACAATCGGCAGCGGACGGCCCTGGAGCCGGGCGACCCGCTGGAGCATGTCGGCGTAGCGCAGCACCTCCGGGCCGCCGATCTCGAAGCCCCGGCCCTCGGTCTCGGGGGCCTCCAGCACTCCGACCAGGTAGCGGATCACGTCGTCGACCGCGATCGGCTGGGTCCGCGTGTTCACCCAGCGGGGTGTGACCATCGCGGGCAGGTGGCTGACGAGCTGGCGTGTCATCTCCCAGGAGATGCCGCCATCACCCACCACGATCCCCGCGCGCAGCACCGTGACCGGCACGCCCCCGGCGCCGAGCAGGCCCTCGACCTGCCGCCTGCTGCGCAGGTGCGGCGACAGGTCGTCGTCGTCCTTGCCGAGCCCGCCGAGATAGATGATCCGTTTCACCCCGGCGTCGGCCGCCGCCTCGCCGAACGTCTTCGCCGCCTGGGCGTCGAGCCGCTCGAAGTCCTTGGAGTCCAGCGAGTGCACGAGGTAGTACGCCGCGTCGACGCCGGCCAGCGCCTCGGGCAGCGAGGCCGGGTCGTGCACGTCCCCGCTCACGGGGTCCCCGGCCCCGTCGTAGCACTCCGGCCGGCGCGTCATCGCGCGGACCCGGTGCCCGGCCTCGGCGAGCGCGTGGCACAGCCGGCGGCCGATGAAGCCTGACGCGCCGGCGACCAGCACCGTGCTCCCGGACGTCGGGGAGCGGCCGGCCTCGTCGGCTTGTTCGGGATGAGCGTCAGGTGGCGTCATGGGGACCTCTATCCACGGACCGCCCGGAGATGCGCGCTTGCGGCGGCTGCGAACGCTGGTGACCGAGCTCGCCGCCGATCCGTCCGCCGTAGGGCCGGCCATGATCGGCGTGCTCCTCCCGTACGAACGTCAGCGTGTAACGGTCGCACAGCGTCAGCCGGGAGCCGGTCCGCACCAGTTTCGAGCTCACCGGCTCGCCGTTGACACGGACGCTGCCGGGTCCGCCGAGCCGGACCACGATGTACTCGTCGAGCTCGTCGTGGCGGACCTCCGCCACCCACGGGTCCAGCCCGGGCACGACGATGTCGCACCCCGCGCTGCTGCCGACCGTGGTCACCTCGCGGGTGAGGTGGTGCACGGCTTGGGTGTCCCCGGGCCACCAGTCCTCGCGCGGCGGCTCGACCAGCCGCGGGTCGCCCCCGCGGTCCGGGTCGTGCGTGGTGGTCACACCGCGCCGACGCCGCAGGGTCGGGGCCAGCGGACACAGGGTCGGGGGTGGCGCGACCAGCGCGTCCTCGGCCGTGCTGCCGGCCCCGCGCAGCGCCGCGAGCGCCGCGCGCCATCCGGCGACCCGCAGGTGCCGCGAGCCGGTGACGCGGCGCTGCAGCCAGCCGGCCCGGGTGCCCAGCGTGACGAGCGGGCCCAGGGGCGAGACGACGGTGAGGGTGAGGCCGCCGGCGGCGAGCCCGTCGGCGAGCCTCCGGACGGCGCCGGCGTTGCCGCGCCCGGCGAACGGTCGCGCCTCGCTGACCTCGAGACGCAGGTGCTGGCCGTGCCCGCGCAGGTGCCCGGTCACCTGGGCCCCGGGCCGGCCGTCCGAGCCGGGCAGGGCGAGGCTGAAGTCGAGGTCGGCGTCGACCGTGACGGTGGGCATGCGGTCACCGGCTTCCGGAGCCGTTGTCGCGGGTGGTCACCTGGAGGGTGCCGTCGAACTTCCAGGTGGCCCGGGGTGCGTTGGGGCCGGTGTCGCGCGGCACCTCGACTGTCATGTCGATGAAGCGGTAGTTGATCGCCGCCTTGCGGCCGGTCAGGAACGACCACATCTCGCGACCGAGGTCGGTCCAGTCTGCGATCTGCTGGTCCCGGCCGGTGCTCGGGTCGACCGACGTGGTGGAGCTGGCGGTGGGGCGGGTGGTGGTGTCGTGGCTCATCCGACTCTCTCCTCTGAAAATTCAACACTATCTTGAACACTGTGTTGAGGTTTACTCTCTCAGCATGAACACACAACCGACCCCGGCGCAAGACCCCGCGGCCCCCGCATCCGGAGCGGTCTTGACCATCTCCGCCCTGGCCGGGCGCACCGGGGTGTCGACCGCGGTGCTGCGCACCTGGGAGGCCCGCTACGGGTTCCCGCAGCCGAAGCGGCTTGCCAGCGGCCACCGGCGCTACGACGAGCGCGACGCCACCCTGGTCACCGAGGTGCTGCGGCGCAGGGACGCGGGCGTCCGCCTCGAGGTGGCGATCGCGGAGGTCGCCGGCAACGCCGCCCCGGCCGCCCCGTCGGTGTTCGCCACGCTGCGCCGACGGCACCCCCAGCTGCAGGCGCAGGCGCTGAAGAAGTCGACGCTCCTCGCGCTGTCCAGGGCGATGGAGGACGAGTGCTGCGCCCGGGCCGAGCGCCCGCGGCTGTACGGCGCGTTCCAGCACGCCCGGTTCTTCGACCACTCGGTGACCCGCTGGACCGACCTCGCCCGGACCGCACGGCAGGCCACGGTCCTCGCCGACTTCGACGCCCCGTCCGTCGCACGACCGCCCGGGCTGCGGATGGTGCACCTGCCCGCGTCGGCACCGCTGCGGCGCGAGTGGGTGGTGATCTGCGACGCGCCGGACTACCCGGCCGCGCTCGCCGCCTGGGAGATCCCCGGGCACGTCGGCGTGCCGGACCGCGACCGGCTGTTCGAGGCGGTGTGGACCCTGGAGCCGCGGCCGGTGCGTGACGCCGCCCGGACCTGCGCGGCGCTTGCGGACGCCCTCGACGGCTCCGGCCCGTCGTCGTATCGGCCCGACGACACCGACCTGCCGCCGGGCGCGTCGGACGACCTGCGCCACGCCACCACCCTGTTCACCCGGCTGCTGGCCTACGTGGACAAGTGACGACGGTCCCGGGGCGTGCGGCCCGGAACCGTCGTGTCACCGTCTCGAGATGACCATGACCCCCTTCCGGGCCTATCGAATGGGCGACTCGTCGGTCTCCTGTCCGTTTGGGCCGGTGGGGGGTCGTCGGAGCACTGGCGATAGGTCCGAGGTGACATGAGTGTCTGGTTCGTGGGCTGAGGGCTGTTATTGCAGCGGCGCTCTGATCATCATTCCCAGGATTGAGAGCTCCATCAGATCCGGGCGATACACACTGCCCCCGCTGCCCCGTTCAGGCTCGGAGATCGCGGTCCCCGCGCCTGAAAGCGGTAGAGACTGATCAGACGGCCAGGAACCGGCCTCTCCGCGCCGGCCGACCCGCCCGTGCCGACGCGCGGCTTGCTGTAACGGGGCGCTGATCAGTCGCCGACCACGAGGACCGGGTTTGGCTCCACCGCAAGCCGGACCCTGGTGCCCGCGTTGAGGCGCTGCGCGAGACCGCTGGACACCTGCGCGACCACCTCCGGTCCGTCGTCGAGGCGGCAGCTCACCCGGGAGATCGGGCCCAGGAACGCGATACCGGTGACCGCGGCGTTCGCCCCGGAGCGGTCTCCCGCGTCCAGCGTGACGTACTCAGGGCGAACCAGAGCCTGTCCCCGCCCACGACCCACCGAGCCTGCCAACGCGGGCAGCCGGGAGCCCAGTACGACGGCGGACTCTCCGTCGACGTCGGCGCGGAGCCGGTTGGTGAGCCCGACGAACTCGGCGACGAACCGGCTGCGCGGGCGGAAGTAGACCTCGGCTGGGTCGCCGATCTGCTCGAGCCGCCCCTCGCTCATCACGCCGACCCGGTCGGCGACCGCGAGTGCCTCTTCCTGGTCGTGGGTGACGAACAGGGTGGTGGTGCCGACCTCGAGCTGCACCCGGCGAATCTCGTCGCGCAGTTGCACGCGGACCTTCGCGTCCAGCGCCGACAGCGGCTCGTCCAGGAGTAGTACCGAGGGCTGGATGGCCAGTGCCCGGGCGAGCGCGACGCGCTGTTGCTGCCCGCCCGAGAGCTGGTGGGCAAAGCGGTTCTCGTGCTCGACTAGCCCGACCATCTCCAGCATCTCCCGGGCCCGGGCCTCGCGCGTGGCCCGGGCCCGGTTGCGCAACCGCAGCCCGAAGGCGACGTTCTCCCGCACGGTCATGTGCGGGAAGAGGCTGTAGGCCTGGAAGACCATTCCCATGTCCCGCTTGTTCGCCGGCACCCCGGTGATGTCGCGCCCTCCGACGGCCACCACCCCGGAGGTGACCTGCTCCAGACCTGCGAGGATGCGCAGCGCCGTGGTCTTCCCGCACCCGCTGGGCCCGAGTAGGACCACCAGTTCGCCGGGCTCGATCTCAAGGTCCAGACCGTCCAGCGCGCGCACCCGGCCGTAGTGACGGTGCAGGCCCCGCAGCGCCACGGAGGCGCCGCTGGTTGTCTCACGCACCGAGGAGGCCACGCTCATGTCTGCTTCCCTTCTGAGCTTCGGGAGCGGCCACGGCCCACAAAGGTGAGCAGCAGCACCAGGGTGAATCCGAACATCAGGCTCGCCAGCGAGGCCGCCACGGAGGTGGCCGCGTCGCTCTTGCCGAGCAGCGCGATCGCCACCTGGAGGGTGTTGAAGTTCAGCAGCGAGGCGAACACGTACTCCCCGATCACCAGCGTCACCGAGATGAACGCCGCCGACATCACGCCGGACCAGATGTTGGGGACCACGACCCGAGCGATGACGGTCAGCCAACCGGCGCCCAGCGACCGCGCAGCCTCCGAGAGCGTGACCACGTTGATCGCAGACAACGCCGCATCCAGGGATCGGTAGGCGTAGGGCAGCACCAGCACGACGTAGGCGAAGGTCAGCGTCAGCGCTGAGTCACCGAGAAGGTAGGTAACCCACGCGTAGACGTTGGCGATGCCCACCACGATCACCAGCGGAGGGATGGTCAGCGGAAGCAGGCAGAGGAACTCGATCAGACGGGAGGCCTTCGGCACCCGCAGCCGCACCCAGATCATCGTTGGCACCAGTAGCACCAACATCAGCAGCACGGTGAACACGGCCAGCAGCAACGAGGCGATCACCGCCGAGCGGAGCTGGGGGTCCGCAGCCAGGTTCGCCCAGGCGGTGAACGTGCGGCCGCCGCCGGTCAGGTTTCGGGTGCTGAAGTCCAGCATCGACACCAGCGGGACCAGGAAGAAGAGGCCGAACAGCACCAAGAGCCCCACCCGCGTGGCGCGCCAGAGCCTGGACTCTCTCATCGAAGCCACCGGGAGGTACGGCGCAACAGCACGGCGTAGGCGGTCATCACCGTCGCCACCACCACGATCATCTCCAGGGCCAGCGCGTAGGCGAGGTCGTGCCGGCCGAGCAGGACCTCGCTGGTCAGGGCGGTCCGGATCAGCAGCGGCAGGATCTCCGACCCCTGGCTCACCAGCGCGGCCGCGGTGGCGTAGGCGGCGAACCCGTTCGCGAACAGCAACAGCAGTGCTCCCAGGAAGGCCGGCCGCAACAATGGGATGGCCACCCGGGTCCAGAACTGCCATGTGCTGGCGCCCAGGTTGACCGCTGCCTCGCGCCACTGTGGACGCAGCCCCTCGAGCGCGGGCAGGAAGACGATGACCATCAATGGGATCTGGAAGTAGGTGTAGACCAGCACCAGTCCCGGCAGCCGGTAGAGCCACCCGGATCCGAAGATGTCCACGTGCAGCGTGCTGCGCAGCGCCTCGGTGATCATGCCGCTGTAGCCCACGGTGGCGATGAAGGCGAAGGCCAGCATGACGCCGCCGAACTGGGCGAGCACGCCCGAGGCCGAGGTGACCACCCGGCGCAGCAGGCTGGTCGGCGGCCGGGTCGCGATCAGGTAGGCCAGCAGGGCACCGAACACCCCACCGATCAGGGCCGTGCTCCCGGCGAGCACGACGCTGCGCCACAGCGCATGCAGTGCCGGGCCGCTCCCGAGCGTCCGCAGGTTGGCGGTGGTGAACTGTCCGTTCTCCTCGAAGGCGCCCACCACGACGGTGATCGTCGGGATCACCAGGAAGACGAACAGGTAGCTCAGGAACGGCAGCAGGGCGAGGGACGGCGTGAGCCGCGCAGCGCGGCTCACGCCGGGTTCCTTCACGTCCGCCACGCTCAGCCGGCGACCTTGGACCAGTTCTTGGACAAGTAGCTGGCCGCCTTCTCGGTCTGCTTGACGGTGGGGATCACCGGTGTCCCGGACACCTTGGGCAGTGCGTCGTACTCCGCCTTGTCGATGGTGCCCTGCTTGGCCATGTAGCTGGCGAGCACCGGGCGCGCCCCGCCGGCGAGCCACAGGTTCTGCCCCTGGTCGGAGTAGAGGAACTCCTCCCACAGCCGCGCGGCGGCCGGATGCGGAGCGTCCTTGTTGATCGCCTGGTAGTAGTAGCCCGCCACCACCGAGTTGCTGGGGACCACGACCTTCCAGCTCGGCAGCTTCTGGGTCTCGGCCGCGTTGGTGTAGTCCCAGTCGATGACCACCGGTGTCTGGCCGGACTCGATGGTCGCCGGGGTCGGGTCCACGGGAAGGAAGTTCCCCACCTTGTTCAGCTTCTCGAAGAAGTCGACGCCGGGCTTGATGTTGTCGGCCGACCCACCGTTGGCCACCGCAGCCATCATCACGCCGCTGAAGGCGGCGCCAGCCTGCGTGGGATCGCCGTTTAGGGCGACCTTGCCCTTGAACTGCGGGCGGAGCAGGTCGGAAACCGTCTTGACCTCGGGAACCTTGCTGGAGTCGTAGCCGATCGACATGTAGCCGCCGTAGTCGTTTACCCAGGTGCCCTGCGGGTCCTTGAACTGGCTGGGGATCTTGTCGAAGCGTGCGACCTTGTACGGCGCGAACAGGGCGGTGTTGGCCAGCGCCACGGACTGGCCGAGGTCGAACACGTCCGGGGCACGACTGGTGCCCTTGAGCTGGTTGGCGGCGTTGATCTCATCCTGGCTGGCCGCGTCCGGCTGCGCGGAGTTGACCTTGATGCCGTACTTGGCGGAGAAGGCCTTGATGATCTTTCCGTAGTTCGCCCAGTCAGGGGGCAGCGCGATGACGTTGAGCTGGCCTTCCTTCTTGGCGGCCTTGACCAGGCTGCTCATGCCGCCGAGGTCGGCCGCCGAGGTCGCGGTCGTGGCCTTGTCGCCGCCGCCACCACCTCCGGAGTTGTTCGACGGCGGCGCGCAGGCAGCAAGCGCGAGCACGGACAGCGACGCGGCCACGGCCATGCCCACCAGACGGTTCGTTTTCACGGTACCTCCTACCTCGACCGCGCCCTGCGGTCACGCGAGCGCATCATCTCTCATCGTGGTGGCGCACAAGTGACGCGTGTCAAACCATGTGGTGAATGGAAGGTAGCCGATCGCGGCCCCAGCGCGTACGCCGGGTGGCCGATCCCTCATCGTCCGGCAAGTCGCCGCCGGCCTGTTCCCGACAGGTCCCGGCGCCGCTGGACGGTGACAGTGGGCAACAGCGACAGCCCCCGTCACGAGCAGCACCCTGCCCGTGCTCAGCGCGGGGGCCGCGCGGCCCGAGACTCGGGCCACGCCGCTTGGTCTCGGAGACGATCGCCACCGATGTGTTGCAGCAGCACCGACCCGTCGGACACGCGGGGATGGCCAGCGCGAAGGCGGCCTCGGTTTCGACGGTCCGGTCACGACTTTGACGTCGCCCAAGAACACGGAAGCCTCGATTCAGTACGTAGCACGTAACGGATCGGCTTCTCGGCGGCCCAGTGCGTCGTCCAGAGCCAGACCCGCATCCTTTCGCCATGCTCAGGAACCACCCCAGGTGCGGCTCGCGGGCATGGGGTGACGCGTCGTTCGGGGTGATGTGAGGCTGGGGGAGTGCCAGGCATTCGAAACCTCGGAAGGTGAGTTCCCGCGGGTGTAGCCGATCGTGTGGGGTTGGCGGATCACCATCAGGGCTGGCAGGGCACAGCGTGGAGGATGTGGACCGTGACCTGACCCGTGACCAAGACGCTCGGAGACGTCTCGACACCCGAACCGACAGATGAGTTGCTGGGTGCCACCCGATGGCGACCAGCGCGAGGGAGGGCACCGGGGAGAGGGTTGAGACGGCGGCTTGGGTGCTCATGACCCAGGGGTCGCAGGTTCAAATCCTGCCCCCTACCAAGAAGCCTCAGTTCAGAGGCCCTTTTTCGGCAGGAAGAGGGCCTCTTGCTTGCCACTCGTGACCAGATCCGTGACAGAAGCCCGCTTCACCTTGCCGGTGAGAGTGGACCCCTCGGCATGATGACGTCTGGTCGAGACTCCATGTGCTGCCTGGGACCGCGGTCGCTGGGCCGAGCGTCCAGCGAGGGACGCTGAGCGCTTTGGCCACAGGGGGACTGGCTCAGCGGCAGCTCTCTACGAGGCTGCTCGCACGCGTTCAGGCGAGGCTCCCTTCCGGTTTGCAGAGGCCCGTTGCGGGCCGGGTGCCGGCTGGCCCTGGTGGTGGAGCCGGGCAATAGGCCGCCGACAGGTTGGGAGGCCAAGAAGGCCACGTCGTTCATCTCAGACCGATACCGAGGAGCGATCGTCGGCACGCGCGCAGTCGTAGGAGCCGAGCGGCGTTTCCGGTGTGTTCAGTCGTGGCGGGCCGTTGCTGGTGTGTGTCGGGACGGGGGGCGGGCGGATGAGGATCAGGGCGGTGGTGGTGATTGCGGCGAAGACGAGGACTGTTGCGACGCCGTTGCTCGCGGAGCTCAGGCTGGTTTTCCACGTGGTCAACATCCGCGGCAGTTACACGAGTCCTACCTCGATCGCAATGAGCAGATCCTGCAGCGGCTGGCGACCTATGAGCTGACCTCCGCCGAACGTTTCCTGCGCCGCTATCTCGACGACGCAGAGGCGCTCATCCCCGCCAACTATCCAGGCTGACTGTTTGCCGGTTGCTGTGGTCGGCTCCGGCACGTGTCACTCCTTCTGCCCAGCCGCGCTCGTCTGGCTAGCCCTCTTCTGCAGCGCCATGGCGAGAGCCTCGAGCAGGCGCACGTAAGCCACGGCCCCCGCATCTGGAATCCCCGCGCTGCGGTCGCCCACCCACGCCGCCCGGCCCTTCGCCGGCCTCATCTCCTTGGTCGCCTCCGCCCCAGCGTGTGCTGCTCGGATCATGGCTTCGAGAGGCTCCTCGAGTCCCTCATTAGAGGCTTCCAACGCATCGATGGAGGGTTCGAGAGCATCGAGAACGGTGCGTTGGCCGGTGCTGGCACGACCGCGTTCCGAGATCTTGTCCGCGCACATCCGCAGCGCGGCCACGACCGCGTCATGCGAAAGTCCGTCTCGGCCGGCGACTGCACGCGCCGCGGCCAGAAGCCCGGCACCTGCCAGAGCGGCGTACGAGGACGGGTTGCCTCTCGCGAATGCGGCGCCTGCGGTGGTGAACAGGGTGTCGGCGGTGCTGTCTGACGGAAGAGCTTCCAGTGCGTCGGCAACCGCTACAGCTCCGACAGAGACGGTGACCCCTAGGTCGCCGTCCCCTGCAGCCGCGTCCAGTTCTGTGAGCTCCTCCTTGCTGGCCGGCAGTTGGTTGCACGCGGTGGCAACCCATGAAATGACGTCGTCAACCTGCATGTCACATGCTTCCCGGAACGATGGGCGAGTGCGCGGGTGCGTCGAGGAGTCTGGTGAGTTCGTCGTCGAGCCAGCACACAGAGATAGAGGCGCCGGCCATTTCCAGGCTCGTCGCGAACTCGCCGACGTAGCTGCGGTGGACCTCGATGTTCTCTTTCGTCAATCGCTGGTGGACGTGCCGGGTGAGGATGAACAGCTCCTCGGGAGGAGTGGCGCCCATGCCATTGACGAGGACCGCAACACGGGCTCGTCGACCCAGGATCGGCGGTTGCTCGGCGAGGATCGAGTCGAGGAGAGCGTCGGCCACCGCGTCGGCGCTTTCCAGCCGGCCACGACGAACGCCGGGTTCTCCGTGGATGCCGATGCCTACCTCCATCTCGTCTGCGGCGAGGCTGAAGCTCGGTCGGCCGGTGGTGGGCAGGACGGTCGGGGAGAGTCCAACCCCCATGGTCTTAGTTGCCTGGGCGGCGCGTTCGGCGACCGCCGTGACCTCTTCGAGCTTCCGGCCCGCTGCCGCAGCGGCACCGGCGCACTTGTACGGAAAGAAGATCCCCGCCACCCCCCGGCGGTCCTCGGCCCGGTCAGGCGGCGCAGAGGCGACGTCGTTGCCGGCGAGCACCATGCTGGTTCGACGGCCCTCGCTCTCCGCCAAGTCACGTGCGAGCTCGAAATTGAGTCGGTCCCCGGTGTAGTTGCCGATCAACACCAGGACGCCCTCGCCCGAGTCCGCGGCCCGAATGGCGGCCAGCGCGGCGTCGGAGGACTGTGCCGAAAACACATTCCCCACCGCGACTGCCGTTGCAAGCCCCGGACCGACGTAGCCGAGGAAGAGAGGCAGGTGGCCGCTTCCGCCGCCGGTGACGATACCCACCTGCCCCGGCACCGGGGCGTCGGCGCGCACCAGTACCCGGGGCTCGTCCGGACTACGCTTCAAATGACTTGGGTACGCCAGCAGGATGCCGTCGATGACCTCGTCAACGAACTGGTTCGGGTCGTTCAAAAGCTTCTTGATGATGGTCTTCCTTTCCGAGGCCGGAGGGAGGTGCGCACGAGGATCGTTGCCGAAATTCGGTCGGCAAGACGATCTCTCGCGGGACGAAAGCGTCGCCGGACAGCAGCCCGAAGAGGGCACGGCCAGCCTCCACCCCGACCCGGTACGCGGGCTGCGCGATGGCCGTGATCGGGGGGTCGACGAAGGGGAAGAGGTCCATGTCGTCGAAAGTGATCAGGGAGAGGTCATCGGGCACCGAGACGTGGGCGTCCCGAAGGGCGCCCAAGGCGCCGACGGTGAGCAGGTTGTTGAAGGAGAAGACCGCGGTAGGGCGACGCTTGAGAGCGAGGATTTCGCGCATCCCCTGGCGCCCGCCTTCGATGCCGAGGAAGCCCTGGCGGAGGCAATCGTCGCGAAGCGTCAATCCTGCTTCCGATAGGGCGGTGCGGAATCCGTGCACCCGCTTGGACGCGGTGGGCAGGGTCGCGGGACCGGAGATCATGGCAAGATCCGTGTGGCCCAGCTCGATGAGATAGCGGACCGCGTTGTGGGCGGCTGCCTCGTTGTCGGTGCGGATGACCGGGGCGTTCACCTCGTCGCTGGGTCGCCTGTCGACGAACACGAGGGGCATCCCGGTATTGATGAGCTGCTCCATGGCCGGAGTGGCCCCACGCGCGGACAAGAGCGCGACCGCGTTGACGGTGCGGGCGGCGAACGACCCCAACAACTGGGTTTCTCGGTCGGGGTCGAAGTCGGAGCTCCCGACCAACACGTGGTAGCCGTGCTTGGCGGCCTCGTCCTCCAGGCCTCGGGCGACCTGGGCGACGAAGGGGTTGGCGATGTCGGAGACTAGCAACCCGAGGAGTCGCGTCTGGCCGCGGGAGAGGCTGCGGGCGACGCCGTTTGGAACGTAGCGGAGCTCGGCGATGGCATCCCGGACCCGGCTGGCCAGCTGGTCGCTGACCGGGGTCTGTCCCGAGAGGACGCGTGCGACGGTCGCTGTTGACACGCCCGCTCGCTGGGCGACATCGCGGATGCTGGTCACTGACTCTCCTTCTGCTGTGTCGTGGGCCATCCGACTGCAGTGCCGTCCGGCCAGTTGTGGGCCGACCGGACGGCACCATTCTCAGGGGGAGACCAGCCCCGCCTTTTGCAGCGCGCCGTGGATGACGCTGCGTTCCGCAGCGCTCACCGGGGTCAGGGGGCTGCGACCGTGTCCGCCGTTGCGGCCCTGCATTTCCAGGGCGGCCTTGATCCGTACGGTCATGTTCGGGCCGTCGATGGATCGCCAGATCGGCAGCAGCTTGTTGTGAACCTCAAGTGCCTTCGCATGGTCACCGGCCTGCACCGCGTCCCATTGTTCGAGGCAGAGCTGTGGTGCGACCGTGAGGGTGGCGCTGATGGCCCCCTGGGCTCCCAGCAGGTAGGCCGGGTAGAGGAGGTCGTCGACCGCCGTAAATACCTTGCCACCGGCCGGGGCGTAGTACAGCAGATCCGCGAGCTGATGGATGTTGCCTCCGGACTGCTTGACCGCCACCACGTTCGGCACCTCGTCCAGAATGCGCGCGACGGTCGTGGCCGGTATGAGTGCATACGGGATGACGTTGTAGATGATCACCGGCAGCTCGGTCGCCTCGGTGATCCGCCGGTAGTACTCGATCGTGTGGTGCTCATCCGGCTGGAACAGATAGTGCACCGGGGTCACCTGCAGCGCGTCGACGCCCGTTTCCTTCAGGGCCTGCCCGTAGCGGATGACCTCGGCGGTGGAGTCGCGGATGATGCCCGAGATCACCGGGACGGCGCCGGCGGCTTCCTTCACCGCTGCCGAGGCGACCTTCGCGGAGTCCTCGACACTGAGCATCTGGCCGTCACCGGTGCTGCCGCTGATGCAGAGCCCGTGCACGCCAAGATCGAGGTGGTAGCGCACTTCTGCGCGCAGGGCGTCCTCGTCGACATTCTCGTCGGCGTCGAATGGTGTCACCAGCGGCGGGACGATGCCGTGGAGATCCAAAGTCATATCGGTCCTTTCCAGGGGATGGTCACAGGGTCGTAGGCCGGCTCAAGCGGTGCATAGCGCTCCAGTGCCGATGTCACCGGTGACATTGACAGCCATCGTGAGGGTCCCGGCGGCTATTGTCAACGGCTCAAGACGAACCTGAGCCAGGGGACTGCTGGCGAGGGGGACGCGACCGAGCCGGGATATGCGGGGAGACGGCGAGCCTTTAACTGAAATTCGGCTGGCGTTCGTATTTTCCTCGGCTTCGGCTCTTGACACCGTTCGAGTGGTTGTGGACAGTGGCGTGTCACCGGTGACATACGACCGAGTCGCGGTCACGGCAGTGCATCCAACGCCTCGTTGGCGCCATACCCGCGCGTGACAACCCCGCAAAAGGAGTTTCCCGTTATGCAGCAGCCCGACGCGATGGCGATGAGGGCGGGTGAGCTCAGCGAGCCCGAAGTGAGGCCGGTTTCCCCTCCCCGAGGCAAGAACCTTCGGTGGGTGATCATCGGCGTCATCACCGTAGCCACCATCACCAACTACCTGGATCGCGGCAACCTCTCGGTCGCCGCGCCTCTCATCAGCAAGGACCTCGGCTTCAGTGCCACGCAGATGGGCGTGGTGCTCTCGGCGTTCGTGTGGCCCTACGCGATCATGAACCTGCCGACGGGGTGGGCGATCGACAAGTTCGGCGCGCGGGCGCTGATGACGTTCGCCATCGGTGGCTGGTCGATCGTCGCGATCCTCACCGGTTTCGCGCGCTCCATGGGTGCCTTCATCGGGCTCCGCTCGGCCCTGGGCGTCACTGAGGCGCCCATGTTCCCCGCTGCTCTGAAAGCCACCGATGCTTGGTTCCCCGACCGCGAGAAGGCAGCAGCCACCAGCGTCTACATCGCGGCTACTCAGGTGGGCTTGGCCATCGCCCCGCCCATCTCAACGGCCCTGATGCTGGCGTTCGGCTGGCAGATGATGTTCGTGGTCATGGGCCTGTTGGGCTTCGTCGCGCTGGTCGGGTGGCTGGTCGTGTACCGCCAGCCGGAGCACAGCCGGTGGCTGAGCGCCGAGGAGTTGGCCTACATCCGTTCTGGACAGCTGGCGCGCGACAAGGAGTCGGTCGCCGAGCCTGAGAAGGCGACCAACCGCGAGTGGCTCAGCCTCTTCGCGCACGGAACGACGTGGGCGATGGTAGTGGGTGGCTTCTGCCTGCAGTACGTCTTCTGGTTCTACATCAGTTGGTTGCCGACGTACCTGGAGCAGGCTCAGCACTTCACGATCAACCGCGCCGGGCTGCTGGCGGCCCTGCCCTACATCGCCGGCGCGGTCGCGGTCCTGCTGGGAGGGCGCATCTCCGACAAGCTCATCGACCGGGGCATGGACCCCATCCGCGCCCGCAAGTACACCATCGCCAGCGGCGCCCTCCTCACCGCGCTGGCGCTGTTCGCCACCGTGGCCAGCCACGGTCCGACCGTCGCGGTCGCCCTGCTCACCGTCGGCATGTTCACCTACAGCCTGAGCTCCGGCCCCTACTGGGCGCTTGCCACGGCCGTGGTTAAGACCCCCAAGCTCGTGGCGTCGATCGGCAGCATCCAGAACTTCGGCGGATTCCTCGGCGGTGCCTGCGCTCCCATCGTGACCGGAGTCATCGTCGACCACTTCGGCGGCTTCCCGGTCGCGCTGACGGTCACGGCGATCCTGCTGCTGGTCTCGGCAACGATGTACGCCGTCGTCCTGCGTCGACAGATGGATCTCTAGGCGACCGGGCATGGCCGCTGAGCTTCCACATCGCCCTTCCCGGCCCGGCAAGACCGGCGCGCGGCCCTCGGCAAACCAGGGTGGCCACGTCGAGGCAGAAGACCAGCTCGAGACCGAGCAGGTTGATGTCCTGGTCGTCGGCGCAGGGTCCGCAGGGGTGGCGGCGGCCTGCGCCGCCGCCGAGATGGGCGCGATCACCCTCCTGGTGGAAGCCAGCGGCCATGTCGGTGGCACCCTGGCCTGGCAGCTCCTCGAGCACAGTGCCGGGTTCCACGACGCAGCCGGGAGCCAGGTGATCGGCGGATTTGCCCAGCGTCTCGTCGATCTGCTCGCCGACTACGGTGGCACGCCTGGGCACATCCGAGACGACGTGGGCTACACGGCGACCCGCACACCGGTCAACCACGCCGAGCTGGCCCTTGCCGAGGCGGTGCTGCTGGACCGAGCCGGGGTGCGAGTCTGGCTGAACGCGCGGGTCGCAGCAGCTGGCGTTGAAGACGAGCGCATTCGCCGCGTCGGCGTCGAGACCTCTCGCGGGCGCTGCCAGGTCGAGCCTCGCGTCGTCGTCGACTGCAGCGGTGATGCCGTCGTCGCGCACCTGGCGGGCGCCCGAGAGCACGACGACGCCGTGGGGACGACCCAACCGGCCTCGCTCCTGTTCAGACTGGGAGGCATCGACTTCGCAGCCCTGCTGGACTATGCGGCTAACCATCCGGAGGACTTCCGGAACGGAAGCGTGGTTGGCCAGGCTACCGACGAGCACGTCAATCTCTGGGGCTTCGGCGCGCTCCTGCGATCTGGCCATGACTCAGGCTTGTTGTCGCTGCGTCGGACAGAGCTGCATCTTGCCGGTTGGCCACAGCGCGGGGAAGCCGTCGTCAATGTGACGCGGGTGCCCGCCGGCGAGGCGGGGACGGACGAGGGACAGCTGTTTCCCGCGCTGGCCACGCAGGTGCTGGAGTTCGCTCGCTGGTTCCGCAGCGCAGTCCCGGGATGCACGCATGTCTACGTCGCCGACACTGCGGATCGCATTGGGATTCGTGAGTCGCGACGCATCGTCGGCCACTACACCCTGACCAAGGACGACGTCCGCAGTGCACGGAGATTTCCCGACGCCATCGCCCAGGCTGCCTTCCCCATCGACATCCACGCCGCGGACCAACCATCGCTCTCGCACACCGAGCAGATCGCTCTCGCCTACGACATCCCCTACCGGTGTCTTGTCGTCACGAACCTCGACAACCTGCTGGTGGCTGGGCGATGCATCTCAACCACCCACGAGGCCAACGGCTCGGCACGGATCACCGCGACCTGCTTCGCAACCGGCGAAGCGGCCGGCCTGGCCTCGGCACTGGCGGCCACGCGCCACGTAGCCGCCGCGGACGTGGAAGTCGCCTACATCCAACACCTGTTGCTGACGAGGGGAGCCATCCTCGGTCCACACTGCTACCTGAGCGACCCTCGCGGGCCCACTGGGCCGGCTTCGGGGCAGCCTGACACGCCGGCGACGGGGATCCGTGCCCAGGCTCACCGCACCGTTGACGGAGCGGTGTAGTACGTGCGCAACCGGCCAGGTCGTCAAGCTCAGTAACACAGCCAGGACCAGGCCAGGGCGTTGCTGCCGTGCCGTTCGCCTACGACCAGGACCTCGACACGAGGGAGGGACCCTTTGACCGCCTGGAGGTGGAGCGCGAGCTGCGGCGTCGGGTCAAGGCCGCGCTCGCCCAGGGAGGGACGAAGAGCGCTTGACCGCCGAGGAGCGTGCCTGTGAGTTGTCCCTCTTGGTCACCGATAGGTAGCCCACGAACACAACGATAAGCACGCCGAGGCATGCCGCTACGGGGCCATCGCCCCAGCCCAGTCCTCCGACGGTGGGCGACTTGCCGGTCCAGTCAGCAAACGAGGCGCCAAGCGGGCGAGTCATGATATAGGCGAACCAGAAAGCAAAGACTTCATTCCACCTCAGCACTTTGTACCCGAAGCCGGGGAGAGCGAAAATCACCGCGAAGACTACTCCGGCCATCAGGAAGCCAAGATTGGCAGAGTATGCGGCCATGTCGCCGGCGGCGGTGCCGAGTGCGAACGTCGCGAGCACGGTCGCCCAGTAGAACAGCTCTCGTCGAGGTGTGGTGATGGTGTGGATCGACAGCGTGCCTTCGGTACGTTCCCACAGGTAAAGGACGGCGGCCAGCGCAAGCGCGAATATCGGGGTCGAGACCGCGTAGGGAACGCCCAGGACGACGTGGGTCACGTCCGCGGCCATAGTGCCGAATACCGCCACCATCAATACTGCGAGCCAGTAGACCCAGGGAATGTAGGTCCGAACGGCGAGCTGCAGGAGGAGGGCTACCGCGAAACAGGCGAAGCCCGCCAGCACTACCACGTACGGGTTATAGGTGAATACCAGGTAATCGGACAGCGATTCGCCCATTGCTGTGGTGAGCAGCTTGATGATCCAGAAGAAGATCGTAACTTCCGGCACTTTGCGGAGCACCTGTTGACCGTTCGGAATCATCCGCTTATCTTATCGAGCCATTCTGAGCCTTTGGTAAGAAAGACGTGTGGCCTTATTAAACGTATCAAACGAAAGAGAACCGGGGTATACTATTGGCGCGGATTAAGTTGTTGGATGGTTTGCCTTGGCGAGGATCTCGTCGGCGGGCTTGTCCACACGAACGGGTGCGAACGGTCGTTCCAGCCGTCGATGAAGGCGCGGAGCTTGGCGTTCAGCTCTGTGATGGACTTGAACGCGCCACGGCGGATCGTTTGGCGCTCGACGATGCCGAACCAGATCTCCTGCACGAAGCAGGGCCAATTCCCTGCGAATCGCCTGCGCCGCCGAACCAGACGATGCCCGGCCCGTGCTATGCGTCGATGACTGTCTGCGGGTCCGGGCAAGCCACATTCGCTCCGACCCGCCCGACCGGAGGACACCAGCTGAGCGCACAGCGTGACGACACCCTGCTCCTGCGCACCGGCTGCGACGCGTGGTCCGAGATGGGAGTTCCGCCACCTCCGTGCCTTGGCACGCGTACTGATGGGCGTTGGAGCCCCCTTGGCAGGCTGTGCCTCCTTACGCTCTCCTTCGGTAAGGATGACTGGAAGACTTACGGGGGGGGCAGTTGTAGATCCTCTGATCGCTGACATCTAGGCCGTGCGGCCCGCGGCGACGCCTCTGCCTTCGGTGAGCGGGTCGAGGACCCTGCGCCTGGACTCCTCCGGATAGCCTGGACGTCCCACCTGAACGTCCTGGTGTCAGGCACCGACCCAGAAACTCAGACGCCGCGGAATTCGGGACGCACCAGAGGCTCCCTTAGACCCCAGAGTGGTTCAGGCGAGTCTGCCGCGCAACGGGGAACCGCCTCGCCTTCAGCCGCAACCGCTTAGGCGCTGGCTCCGATCAGCCAGAATCCGACCGCCACGGAGAGGGTGACCAAGACCCGGACGCGGTGCACGCTGATCCTTCCGTTGAGATCGTTGAGCCGGGCCTGCGCCCGGTCCGACGATCGCACAACGTAGGCCTGCAGGCTCAGGTGGCTGGACGACGCCAGGGCACAGAATCCGGCCAAGGTGAGAATCGTCGAGGCATTCGCCAGGTCCACCGGCGTTGCAGTGACTGCACCGGCCGCGACCAGCGGCCAGGGCAGAAGCAGGAAACCGAGTACCATGGCAGCGAAGAAGTTGCGACTGTCCAGCTTCGCCATCCACCGCGACTTCGTCGCGGGGCACTCTCGCTGTGTCCGCTTGCGCCATGCGAAGACCGGCACCGCGGCGCCCAAGAGGATCTTGGCGACGAGCGACGCCGTGGAGGCGGCCGATTTTGGCAGGAGGAGCGGCTTGCCGCCGGTTACGGTCACCGTATGGCCGATCCAACGGCATGCCAACCACCTCTCTTCAACGCGGTTGCAGGCATGCGATGGCATGAACCTAGGGACGTCACCCGTAGCGGGTGATTCTGGCGCCGCAACGCGAGCCTAGGCGTTCAGTCGGGCCGGCTGGCTGGTGCGTCGGGTGCGCGGCCGGACCGTCGTGGGGCTGGCTAACTACGCCCGGAGCGCAGGCGGTACAGGGTGAGAAGGACCGTGGCGGTCTCGGCGCAGAGGGCGGCGATGCCTAGGGGTTCGAGCCAGTTGCCGACGTCGTCGCCGATCTGGGGAAGCGCGATGGCGCGTGTGAGCAGGTAGGCGCCCACGGCAAGGGCACAGACAGTGCCGCTGGCGGCCCACACCAGGGGCTGGTCGGTGTCGACCAGAAGCAGCGCGAGAACGAAGGTGACGGCGGTCAGGGTGAGGAACAGGGCACCGATGTAGGGGGCCTCGTGAAGGTGCTCGGGGGTGACCGGGATGTGGGTCGCGCCGGTCGTGAGCAGGGTGAGGGCGGCCAGCCACCGCAGCGGTGAGCGCGTTGCGTGGCGCGGCAGGAATTGCGTACGTCTTGCCACCGTCATCCGCTCAGTCTGCTCTGCGGGTGCGGCCTGCCTTTCGGTGGCCTGCCTGTGCGGCCTCGACCGGGTGGTCATGGTGGTCTCCTCATGTTGGGGCGTGGCCGCCGAAGTGGTAGGTCGTGGCCTGCTGCTCAGCAGAGCGATGCCGCTGCGCACTCGTTTCGGTCCAGGCGTGTCGACCGCAGCATCAGGGCCGTCCCGCGGGTCCCCGTGCGGCGGGCCCGGGACATGAGCCGCGACCCACCGCACGGGTGCGCGTCAGTTGGTCACGACAGCGGTAGTGCGGACTTTTGCGGGTGCAGGATGCCGCAGGCGACCGGGTCGGTGGCCTCGGCGGGGAGCTTTGGGTTGAGGTCGCTCTTGCCGGCGCCGCCGAAGTCGTACTTGCCGTTCTGGTTGTAGTCGATGCCGTGGATGACGATCGCCGCCTGGCCGTTGCGGACGGCGCGGGCTACGTCAGGGGCAACGCGGATGGTGCGCTGATAGTGGATTCGCCCGTTCGGGGCGGTGGGGAAGCGGTTCACCGCCAGGCCGCTGCCCGGCCCGTGCGCACCGTGGGTGGTGAGAGACGTCCGGACAGCGCCGTAGTCCGGGGCGCCCTCGCTGGTGGTCAGCCGGTGGTCTCCGTTGTTGTCGTCGCGGACCGTCGGACAAGTGTGCGTGCTGTTGGCGCTGAAGTGGATGTGCATGGCGTGCGGCATGTTCTTGAGCAGGCCGCGAGCGTTGATGTCCACCGTGACTCGCCGATGATGCACCGCCGCGGTGACGTTGCCCCGCACACCGGAGTTGTTCAGCTGCAGAAGGTGCGTCCGGGTCCTCACCCCCTGGTTGAGCAGGCTTGTCACCCCGGCCTGGGAACCGCCGGCCGGGGCGGCCTCAGCGGTCCCGGTGGTCGCCAGGCCGGTGACCAGCGCGCCGGAAGCGAGCAGCGCGAGGGTTCCGATCGATCCTGCGCGGGTTGCCTTCATCGAATCCTCCAAAGTGGTCGTGCGCGTGGGGGCAGCCGTTGCCTCCACAGTGAGTTCGCATGGCCCGGCGCCGCGGATGGGTACGACTTGTCACGCCCATCGCGCGGAGACCCGGCTGGCGTCGTGCTACGACGCGTAGTCCCCGACGTGGGTCGGGCCCGTCCGGACCATGGCAGATCGGCTGTTGCGCGCGTAGTTTGTGGCCATGGTGCGGGGCGGGCGGCTCGCCGGGCTCGCGGCACTGCTGCCGCTGGCCCTCGCCGCCGCCTGCGGTGGTGGGGCTGCGGGAGGCTCCGGTGACAGTACGGTCACCCTGTATACGTGCATCAGCGACACGACCATCCAGCCGGTGCTGCACGCGTTCGAGAGGTCCAACCCGGGCACAAGGATCGCCCTCTACCGCGCTCCGACGGGCGACCTGAACGCCCGGGTGGCCGGCGACGTGCGTTCTGGAGGTCTGAAGGCGGACGTGATCTGGGCGTGTGACCCGCTGACCATGCAGCACTGGGCCAACCAGGGCCTGGTCGGCGGCTGGACCCCGACGAGCAGCATCCCGGCGGCCCGGCGCACCGCAGACTACGTTGGGGCGTCCATGCTGTACATGCTCGCCGTGACCCATCGCGGCGTAGCGCCACCGCGCAGCTGGCAGGACCTGACCAGCTCGAGGTTCAGCGGGGGGATCGCGGTGCCGGACCCGTCGGTGGCCGCCTCCGCCCTCGGCGCCGTCGGCTACTTCGCGCACCAGCGGGGCTACGGGCTCAGCTACTACGGGGCGCTTAAGAAGAACGGCGCGGTGCAGGTGAGCACGCCCGACGACGTGGTCACCGGTGTCGCACAGGGCCAGTACGACGCGGGGATCACCATCGCGAACTCGGCCTACGCCGCCAAGAGCGACGGATCTCCCATCCGGATCAGCTGGCCACAGCCGGGGGCGGTGGCCATCTATGAACCGATCGCGGTCGCCAAGCAGGCCGCCAACGCCGCGGGCGCGAAGGCGTTGGTCTCCTTCGTCACCAGCCGGCGGGGACAGGCGCTGGTCGGCAAGGCCGGCTCCTACCCGGCGCTGCCCGGCATGCCGAGCCCCCCGATGCCTGCCGGCGCTGCGCTGGTGTCCCCGAACTGGGCGGCGATGGCAGGGCACAGCAACCGGCTGCTCGTCGGCTACCACCGGGCATTCGGCGGGTGACCAGGCGGTGGCCCTGGCTGCGGCTCACTGCCGCGGCGTTCGTGGTGGCCGCGGTCGCAGCAACGGTAGCCGCGCCGCTGCTGAGCATGCTCCGGGTCGTGTGGACCGAGGGTGGCGCCAGCGCCGTCGCGGTGCTGACCTCGCCGGGATTCTTGCAGGCGGTGCGCACCAGCGTGCTGCTGGCGGCCGTCGTCACCCTGGTCGCCGTGCCAGTGGGCACACTGTGCGCGGTGGTGCTGCGTCGCACCGCGATTCCCGGACGGCGGCTGCTGCAGGGCGCCGTGCTACTCCCGGTCGTCGTGCCCGACTTCGTGCTCGCCAACAGCTGGCAGCGCGCCTACGGCACCGCCGGGCTCACCGACTCGGTGCTGGGCGTGAGCTGGAGCGGAGTTCAAGGCCCGGTGGGCGTGGCCACGGTGCTCGCGGTCAACGCGGTGCCGATCGGCTACCTGGTCGCCGCCGCCAGCCTGGCCGCGCATGCCGACCCGGACGCGGAGCGCGCCGCGCTGGCCTCTGGGGCCTCGGGCGTCACCGTCCTGCGTACCGTGACCCTGCCGCTGCTGCGGCCGGCGCTGGCCGCCGGGGCGGTGCTGGTCTTCGTGCTGAGTCTGGCCAGCTTCGCCGTACCCGAGGTTCTGGGTGCCCCGTCCGGGCTCAGCACCGTGACCACACGGATCTACTCCGATCTCGCGCGCAGCAGCAGCCCGCACGCCTTCGTGGAGGCGATCGTGCTCGCCCTGGCGCTGGTGGCCGTCGCACTCGCCGTGGTCGCGCCGGCCGATGCCGTGCTCGCCCCACGCCTGCGGGTGCGTCGCGAGGGCAGCGGAGCGAGGCTCCAGCTGCCCCGCCGACCGGGGGACCGCTGGGCCGCCGCGGCCCTGGCCCTCTTCGTGCTCCTCGGTGTGGTGGTGCCCTTGCTCGCCCTGGTCGCCACAGCGGTGACCCGGGCGGTCGGTCTCCCGCCGACCCCACAGAACTGGACGATCGCCAACTTCAGCGCCGTGCTCACCGAGCCGAACGCGCTGGCGCTGGGACGCAGCCTGGTGCTCGCCGCCGTCTCGGCCTCGGTGCTGGTGGTGCTCGGCGGCTGCGTGGCGGCGTTGGAGCGCACCCGCGGTGGGCGGGCCGCCGGCACCCTGGTGACCCTCACCCTGGTGCTGCCGGGCTCTACCCTCGCTGTCGGGCTGCTGATCACCTACGGGCGCTGGATCGGTGACACGCCAACGATCATCGCTCTCGCCTACGTGGGCAAGCTCTGGGCCTTCGCCCACCGTCCTGTGTCGGGTGCCGTGGACCGGCTGGCGCCAGAGCAGGCGCACGCATCCCGAGCCAGCGGCGCAGGACCGTTGACGACATGGAGAACGGCGGTGCTGCCCCCGTTGCGCACCGCCTTGCTGACCGCCTGGCTGGTCTGTTTCCTCACCGCGCTGCACGAGGTGACCATGTTCCAGCCTTCTCTACGGCCCCGACAGCGCGACACTGGCCGTCGTGGTCCTCAACAGCCAGGAGCTCGGGCAGATCGGCCTCACCGCCGCCCTCTCGGTGCTGCTCACGGCTCTGGTCCTGCTGCCCGCGACCGGCTTCTGGCTGCTGGTCCGTCGACCCGCAGCCGCGGACCGCCGGCCGGCGTCGGTGGCGGAGCCGGCCCATGGCTGAGCCGATCCTGCGTCTGCGGCGCCTGTCCGCCCGCCACGGCACGCGGCAGGTCCTCAGCGACATCGACCTGGCTGTGGCCGCGGGGGAGGTGGTCGCGCTCCTCGGGCCGTCCGGATCCGGCAAGTCCACCCTGTTGCACACGGTGGCCGGCTTCCACGCGCCGAGCGGGGGCGAGGTCTGGCTGAGCGGTCGGTGCGTCGCCTCGGCGGCCACGCTCGAGCCGCCGGAGCGGCGGCAGGTCGCCGTGGTCTTCCAGAACTATGCGCTGTGGCCGCACCTCACCGCGCTGGATACGGTCGCCTACCCGCTCCGCCGGCAGGGCGTCACGCGGGCGGAGGCCCGCCGGGAAGCCGGGCGAATCCTGGCACGCCTGCACGTCGCCCACCTGGCCGACCGGGTGCCTGCCGAGCTGTCCGGAGGGGAGCAGCAGCGGGTAGGACTGGCGCGTGCCCTGGCCCGGCGGGGCAGCCTGCTGCTGTTCGACGAGCCCACCGCGCACCTCGACAAGCACGTGCGGGGGGTCTTTCTCGAGGAGCTTGTGGCCCGGCAGCGCGAGACCTCGGCTGCGGCGCTCTACGCGACCCACGACGCCGAGGAGGCGCTCGGGCTGGCCGACCGGGTGGTGCTGCTTGGCGGCGGCCGGGTCGTCCAGTGCGGGACCCCTGTCGAGGTCTACGCGCAGCCGGTCGACGCGTGGGCGGCCCGGCTGACCGGGGCGGTCTCCGAGCTCCGCGTGGCCGGGCAGCCGGTGCTGATCCGGCCGGAGTGGGCGCACCTGGGCGGGGAGCGGGCGGGCCGGGTCCACGACGTGTGGTTCCAGGGAGCGCACACCGACTACCTGCTGGACACCGACCACGGCGCATTGCTGCTGCGGCAGGGCGGAGAGCCGCAGCACGGGCGCGGGGACCCGGTCACCTGGGGCATCCACCGGTCCTGGCCCGGTCGCCCCGCCGACGGCGCTCACGTGTCGTCGAGCAGCCTCGCCGGCCCGGAGTGAAGGTTGCCGTCGTTGACGATGGCGAGGTGCCGCAGGGTGTAGTGCCGCAGCGCGCGGACCTGGGCGACCGTGAGTCGGTCACAGACCCACTCCCAGTGCAGCGACACCCACTCGCCCACGGCCAGGTCCCCGACCATGCCCATCCCGTCGACCGAGCGGACCGCGGTCTCGAGGGCGCTCGTTCCCAGGCCGAGGCGACGACCGTCCCAGGTCAGGGCGGCGGACTCGACCACCACCTGGTCCCCCTGGACCGCGTGGACCCTGCCCCAGCGAATCCGGCATCGGTCCAGCACGGTGAGGGCGTGGTCGGCCTTGCGGCGGTCGCTGAGGAGGCCGGTCCACGGGTAGACGCAGAACACCGCGAAGCTGTGGTGCGGCACTGCGCCGGCCAGCACGCTGTCGGTGAACGTGGAGAACCGGGGTCCGGTGATGGCCCGGAACCGGGCCTCCATCGAGTCCCCGACCGCGCGAGTGCCGACCCGGTCCAGCCGTCGTGAGCCGACCCAGTAGGCCTCCACCACCCGCCGGTCGAGCGGGTCGTCGATCCCGGTGGCCGACGCGATCAGCTGCAGGTAGGGCCAGGCGCCGGCGAACTGCTGGGACATCACCCGCAAGCCCCGGTCGTCGGCGCCGGAGACGCCGTACCCGAAGAACCCGTCGTGGTCGGGTGGCCCGCAGAAGCCGTGCGAGTTGGGCGGGAACGCGTACCTGGCGAACAGCACCGGCCCGGGCGCCACCTCGGGCGGGACGTGCTGCACCTGCAGCTCAGTCATCAGGGCCACCTTGGTCGGGGGTGCCGGGGCCCATCATCTGCAGCCCGGACAGCGCCTCTCGTGCCGTGGTCTCGTCGACGGTCTCCATCGCGAAGCCCATGTGGATGACCACCCACTCGCCGGGCTCCGGCGCGGAGTCGAGCATGCCCACGTTGACCTGGCGCGTGACACCCTGAACGTCGACCAGCGCGAGCTGGCCGTCGTACCCCTCGACCGCCTGCACGACCTTCCCCGGGATCCCCAGGCACATGTCGGTCTCATCCCCTTCCCACGTCGACGACGCCGGCGCGGCTCAGTCGCGCCACCAATGCGGTGACCGTCTGCACTGCGGCGGGCACAGCGGCCTCGACCGGCGGGGAGAGCCCGATGCCCTGCGCGGTGGAAGCCGGCCGGCAGCCGACGAGGTACGTCGGCGGCGGCGTCCCGCCGAGCGCCTCGAGCGAGCCGAGCACGGCCGCGGGGTCCATGCCGTGCGCGTCGAACCCGGCGGTCTCGACGTCGTCTGCGCCGATCTGCAGCACGGTGAGCTCGCCGGCCGGTCCGTCACCGGGCAGGGCGTCGAGGAGCACCAGGGCGGCGTAGCCGTCGAGCAGGTCGTAGGCGAGGTGCATGCCGCGGATCCCGTAGTCCACGACGCGCACGTGCTTCGGCGGCGGGGTCTCGGCGTACCTCCTGGCCGCCTCGGGGCCGAAGCCGTCGTCGCTGAGGAACAGGTTGCCGACACCGGCGACCAGCAGCGGGCCGGCCATGTCACATGGCACGGATCTCGAGGTACCGCTTGATGTCCGGCAACGATCGGACCGCCACCACGGTGGCCACGGCGGCCACCGAGACGAGCAGGGTGGTGCTCAGCATTCCCATGACTCTCACGGCCGGTTCTCCTCTCCACGGGGATGGGACTCGGATGGACGTGTCGGCGCCGGTTCCTCGACCAGCGGCTCGAGCTCGTCGGGGGTGAAGTACCAGTAGCGGCCGTACCAGTCGTGCAGGTCCGCGGCCTCGTCGTCGGCGAGGACCAGTGCGACGTGCACCCCACCGTCCACGTCGGACAGCACCCCGGTCACCCGGGCCACCTGGTCGGCGAAGAACATGTCCTGGGCGTCGGCACGCCGGCGGGGATGCACCCGCACCAGGCTGCCGTTGGACACCGGCACCCCGGCAACGGTCACCGTGTCCGTCTCGGGGCGGACCTCTCCCTCGGCCGACGGGTCCCACCAGGGCGCCGGCTCGCCGGCACCGGTGCCGGGGGGAGCGACCACGGCTGCCGAGCGCGGCTCGCGGAACGCGCCGTGCAGCTTCTGGAGCTGCTCGGCGGACAGCGCGTCGCAACGGTCGATGATCTCGCGGGCCCGGGCGTCGGTCCGTCGGGCTTCCGCCTTCTCCTGCTCGGTCATCGTCATCACCCGCAGGCTGAGGATCTCGTCGATCTCGGTGGCGTCGAACAAGGCTGTCGGGCTCTGCGCGGCGATCTCGGGGTAGTCGTAGAGGATGATCGGGGACCCGAGCAGCAGGTCTGTGTCTCCCGGCTCGCCGGCGAGCACCGGCCAGCACCGGTCTTGGGAGCAGCCGGCCGTCGCCTCGGCGGCCTCGGCGGGTGGGTCGGTCAGTGAGACGAAGCCGGCGCCGTGCGCCTCGAGCAGCAGGTGGGCGCCCAGGAACGAGTCGCGGGTAGCCGCCTCGCGGCTCGTGGCCGGTGACGCGGTGAGGTTGTGCACCGCCACGGTAAGCCGCGCGCACGAGCCGAGGTGCTGCACGCGCACCTGCAACCGCCCGTCGAGGCGAGCTCGCCGGCGCACCAGCCGGCCGGCGCCGGTCGGCGCGAGCGGCTCCTCGTCCTGCCCCCCTGCCACCGTGACGGCGCGCTGCGCGGTGCTGTCCCCGGGTGGCAGGTCGAACGAGAAGACGAGCTCTTCCTCGACCGCCTCGTCCCAGGACGTCCAGGCGTCGTCGCCGGTGCACAGCTCGTCCACCGGGTCGCCGTGGGCGTCGTACACCTGTCGGCGTTGCAGGTGCAGGAACCGCAGGTGCACGACGAGACGAGCTGGGGGATCGAGGTCGGTGAACACGGTCTGCATCGACATCGAGGTAGGTTCGCCGATCCCGGCGTCGGTGGCCCCGGGCGGCCCGAGGACGCCGAACTGCCAGCGCACCCGGTTCTTGTCGGCGCTCGCGCGGTAGGGGTAGAGCAGGTAGCCCTCGTAGAGCACGGCGTCGGCGACCCGGCGCGCCAGGTCGAGGTTCATCGGGCTACCTCCGCCGCCCGGGTGAGCAGCCGTTGCACGGTCTCGTCCCAGCTGGTCAGCCCGTGCTCGGCGCGGTACGCCGCGAGCCTGTCGATGTTCTCCTGGTCCATCCGCAGCCACCCGGTGCCGGGGTAGAAGGCGCGCATGGTCTCCTGCCACACCTCGACGGGGAGGTCGTACCTGGCCTCGCGGTCCCAGGGCACCGGCTCGACACCGAACCCGGTCTGGCCTCGGGTGAAGACCGTCCCGGAGAACAACAGCTGCAGCGGGACTGTGCCGGTCCCCAGCGAGTGCAGGTACCGTGAGCCCGTCACGTCGAAGTCGTAGGTGCACGGGAGCGGCAGGTCCACCGTGCAGGAGCCGTCGAAGCCTTGCACCGTGGCGCTGGTCTGCATCCACTGGAACGGACGCAGGGTGTCCCGCCACCGCTCCCGCCGGCCGAAGAGGCCCGTCAGTCCGGCCGCCTCGCCATCGTCGTAGCCGCGCCGCTGCGGCTCGATGCGCACCTGGCAGCGCAGCGCCATCGCGTGCACCCGCTGCCCGGTCAGTTCTTCGACACGCAGCTGCGCGGTCAGCTGCGGCGCGGCGGCGTACGGCTCGGCGTGCACGTCGAGCACGTCGAACCGGTACTCGCCCATCACGCCTCCCGGCTGCGGGCCTCGACCCGGTCGAAGAGCTCCTGCATCGCGGCCCGGGCCTCTTGACCGCCGTCGAAGCCTCGCCAGGTCGCGCGCATCCGGCCGACCAGCTCGTAGCAGGTGTCGATCGGCACGAGGTGGCAGGTGAACCCGCCGGCGCCCGGGTCGCCCCGTACCAGCAACGCCTCCACGTCGGGCAGCAGCATCTCCAGCTTCGGGTTCGCCGCGACGATGCGGCTCCAGGAGGCCAGCGCCAGCTCGGACTCGGTGGCACCGGCCGGGCCGGGGTAGAAGGCGACCGTCCGGGCTTGGACGGAGTTGCGGAACAAGAAGGCGAGCCCGACCGGGATCTGCAGCTGGTCCCAGTCGGCGGGGGAGATCTCGAAGTCCGGGAAGGAGAGGTACCGGTCCGGCACCGCGCGGTAGCGCAGCTGCGCCTGCTGGTCGGTGAACAACAGGTAACAGCCCCGGCAGGTGCACATCAGGGTGCGGCTGTCCAGGTCAACCAGGTGCCCGTGCCCGGAGCCGATCGGCTGGGCGCACATGTCGCAGCGTTCCCCGGCAACGACGGTGGGCCGGGTGCTCCGGATCCGCTGCAGAGTGGGCACCGGCGACCCCCGGGGACCGGTGCGCGCCGGGCCCGTCATGCCACCACAGCCGAGGGAACGGCCACCGACACGCCCTGCTCGTCGGTGATCAGCGGCAACGGGTCCAGGTGCAGCTCGGGGAGGTCGGCGCAGGTCCCCGCGCGGTGTACGTCGAAGTGTGCCGAGCAGCCCGGGCAGGTCAGCAGAACGTCAGTGGCGCCGCCACCGAGCCGCCGCCCGAGTCCGGCCCCCGCCAGTCCCGAGCCGCAGCGTGGGCACCGGTCCTGGAAGGCGAACAGCTGGTCACCCACCCGGCAGGCCACCAGTGCCGTTGCGTCGAGCGTCAACGTGGTCACGGCGCCGGTGCCGAGTGTCTCGAGCGCCTGGGCCCGATGCCAGCTGCCGGACGGTTCCTGACCGGGCTCGACGTGCAGCCGGGAGCGCAGCGACTCGACCGGGATCAACGCTTCGGGGGACTGGTTCGCCCCGGACGGGCCCGTGTCCACCTCGATGGAGCACACCTCCGGCGCCGCGGCCTCGATCGCCCCCTCGACCGCGAGCCGCAGCGTCACCGACGAGGACGGACACCCGTCACAGCTGCCCAGCAGCCGCAGCCGCACCTGCCCGCCCGGGTCGACGCCCAGCAGCTCCACGTCCCCTCCGTGCGAGCCGAGGTAGGGGCGCACGCTGTCCAGCGCCTGTTCCACGCGCTGCTCGACGGAGTAGGGATGCAGCCCGTGCACCAGCAGCAGACCGGAGACCAGCTCGTCGTCGGTCAGCCGGGCCAGCAGCTCGTCGTCGAGCCGTCCCGCCTCGTAGGCAATGTCGAGCAACCGCTCCAGGCCGGCGCCGTACAGGTCGGTGACCAGCCGGACCAGCTCCTCGGCCCGCTCCCGGGCCACCGCGCCGCCAGCCGAGCTGGCGTCCAGCAGCGCGTCGATCCGCGCGCCGACCGTCTGCGGGTCGGCCGAGACGCTCGTGGTCTCCTCCGGAGGAGGCATCGGGCGCCCCTGGCTACTCTGCGCCGGCGGACTGGGTGGGGGTGTGCAGCTTCTCGAGCTTCTTGCCGTTGCCGAGGTACATGTGCACACCGCACGGCAGGCACGGGTCGAAGCTGCGCACGGTGCGCATGATGTCGATGCCCTTGAAGTGCTCCCGGTCGTTCTCCTCGAAGATCGGCTGGCCTTGGACGGCGTCCTCGTAGGGGCCCGGGGTGCCGTAGACGTCGCGGGGGTTCGCGTTCCACGGCGTCGGTGGGTAGGGGTGGTAGTTCGCGATCTTCCCGTCCCGGATCACCATGTGGTGACTGAGCACACCGCGCACCGCCTCGGTGAAGCCGCAGCCGATGCCCTCGTCGGGCACCTCGAAGGTCTCCCAGGTCTTGGTGTGGCCAGCCCGGATCTCCGCCAGCGCCTGCTCGGCGAAGTGCAGGGCGCACGCGGCCGCGTAGGCCTGGAAGTAGGTGCGGGCACGGTTCCGCTCGATGGTGTTGCTCCACTGCGGGATCTTCCACTCCAGCTCGACCGGTCCCTTGAGCGCGGTCTTCGGCAGGTTGATCCTCACGCTGCTTCCGGTGGCCTGCACGTAGCCGATGTCCACCAGCCCGGCGAGCGCCGTGGTCCACAGCCGGGCCAGCGGGCCGCCTCCGGTGTCGAGGGCCAGGTGGTTCTGCCCGTCGTACCAGCGAGGCGACATTACCCAGGAGTACTTGTTGTCCAGGTCACGCTTCTGCGGCCGCGGGTTGGTGTGCTGGTTCCACGGGTGGCGCCGGTCGACCGGGTTGCCCAGCGGGTCCCGGCTGACGAACATCTCCTGGTCCTCCCAGTCCTCGTAGTACGACGAACCGAGCAGGATCCGGATGCCGAGGTTGATCTCGACCAGGTCGGTGGTGACCAGCTGGTTGTCCACCACCACGCCCGGGGTGACGAACATCTTGCGTCCCCACTCGGTCATGTCGCGGTAGGCGAAGTTGCAGTGCTCCGGGTCCTGGAACGAGCCCCAGCAGCCGAGCAGGACACGCCGGTTCCCTACCTCCTCGTAGCCAGGGATCGCCTCGTAGAAGAAGTCGAACAGGTCGTCGTGCATCGGCACGACCTTCTTCATGAACTCCACGTAGCGCATCAGCCGCGACATGTAGTCGGTCATCAGCTGGATGGTCGCGACGGTGCCCACCCCCCCGGGGTAGAGCGTCGAGGGGTGCACGTGCCGCCCCTCCATCAGGCAGAACATCTCCCGCGTCATCCGGCTCACCTGGAGCGCCTCGCGGTAGAACTCGCCGCTGAACGGGTTGAGGGAACGCATGATGTCGCCGATCGTGCGGTACCCGTGCGCCTCGGCGTGGGGCGACTCGGTTCTGGTTCGCCCGCTCCAGGACCCCGGGGTTGGTCTCGGCGACCATCTTCTCGCAGAAGTCGACCCCGACCAGGTTCTCCTGGAAGATGTTGTGGTCGAACATGTACTCCGCGGCCTCGCCGAGATTCACGATCCACTCGGCGACGCGGGGTGGCTTCACGCCGTAGGCCATGTTCTGGCAGTAGCAGGAGCACGTCGCGTGGTTGTCCCCGCAGATGCCGCAGATCCTGCTGGTGATGAAGTGGGCGTCTCGCGGGTCCTTCCCCTTCATGAAGATCGAGTAGCCACGAAAGATCGAGCTGGTGCTGTGGCACTCCGCCACGCGCGACTTGCCGAAGTCGATCTTCGTGTAGATCCCGAGGCTCCCGACGATGCGGGTGATCGGGTCCCACGCCATCTCGGTGAGGCCCTGGGCGTCCTCGGAGACGTTGCTCGGTCCGGGAATCGTCGACGTCATGGCGCTGCCTCTCTGCTCGCCTATGACCAGCTGCGCGAGGCGCCGGTCAGGAGCTCGTCGCCGCGGGTGCGCCACTTGGGCTCTTTGTCCAGCGTGTGCGTGGTGACGTTCCGCAGACGTTTGATGGTCTTGCCGTAGATGCCCACCGCGTTTGTGGACAGCTTGCCGCCCGGCGGCTCGTCCATGAAGGGCATGAACTTGTCCGGGAACCCGGGCATCGTGCATCCGATGCAGATGCCGCCCACGTTGGGGCAGCCGCCGAGTCCGTTCATCCACCCGCGCTTGGGCACGTTGCAGCGCACCACCGGCCCCCAGCAGCCCAGCTTGACGATGCACTTCGGGGAGCCGTACTCCTCG
The DNA here is from genome assembly GCA_963839365.1 of uncultured Actinomycetota bacterium. Classification (GTDB taxonomy): domain Bacteria; phylum Actinomycetota; class Actinomycetes; order Propionibacteriales; family Nocardioidaceae; genus DASSKA01. The sequence goes on along the minus strand of CAWIUT010000003.1, from coordinate 551,608 downwards.
GCGAAGTCGCCCTGCTCGTAGTAACCGGCCCGGTCGCAGCCCTCGTGCACCGTTCCGCCGAACAGCCAGGTCGGTCGAAGTGCCTCATCCAGAGGGATCATCGGCGCCTGGTCGGTCGCCATGTAGAGCAGGTAGGTGAGTGTCTCCGACAAGTTGTCGGGCTGGATCGGGCAGCCGGGCACGCACACGATCGGGATGCCCGCCTTGGATTTCCACTGCCAGCCCAGGTAGTCAGGCACCCCCATCGCGCCCGTGGGGTTCCCGGCCATGGCGTGGATGCCGCCGTAGGTTGCGCAGGTGCCCGCCGCGACGATCGCGGTCGCCTTGGGAGCCAGCCGGTCGAGCCACTCACTGGTGGTCATCGGCTGGCCGGTGGCGGGGTTGTTGCCGAACCCGCACCAGTAGCCCTCGTCCTTGATCTTCTCGTTGGGGACGGACCCCTCCACGACGAGCACGAACGGCTCCAGCTCGCCGCGGTCGGCCTTGAAGAACCACTCCAGGAAGTCGTCGGCGCCGCCGTTGGGTCCGCACTCGAAGTCGATCAGCGGCCAGTGCACCGCGATCTGTGGTAGGCCCGGCAACGCCCCCAGCGCGATCTCCTCGATACTCGGCTGCGTGGCCGCGGTGAGGGCGACAGAATCGCCGTCGCAGCTCAGTCCGGCGTTGATCCACAAGACGTGGATGAGGGTGTCTTCGGCCTTGACTGCTTCGGCTGTTGGCATCGCCGCCACCTTCGGGGGCGATGGGCCACCCCCATCAGTTGCCGGGGCCGCTCATCGGCTCACTTGCGCAACGCTATGGTTCCATCTTCGTCCCCGCGCCACCGGATGTGTCAAGCATCACAACATGCGCAACCAGGCAATCCACGCCTCGAGACCCTGACCGGTCCGCGCGGACAGCGACAGGACCTCCACGTCGCCATGGAGGCGACGGGCGCCGTCGTGCAGCCGTTCCAGGTCGAAGTCGACATACGGCAGCAGATCGACCTTGTTGACCAGGACCAAGTCGGCTGCTGCGAACATCTGCGGGTACTTCAACGGCTTGTCGTCGCCCTCGGTGACCGAGATGACCACGACCTTGCGGTCCTCACCGAGGTCGAACAGGGCTGGGCAGACCAGGTTGCCGACATTCTCGACGAACAGCAGCGAGTCTCGGTCGGGCTGCAGCTCCTCCAGTGCCTCCTGGACCATCCGCGCGTCGAGGTGGCAGCCGGTGCCCGTGTTGACCTGCACCGCGCGAGCGCCGGCCACCCGGATCCGCTCGGCGTCCAACAACGTCTCCTGGTCGCCCTCGATGACGGCGACAGGCTCTTCGAGACCGGCGATGGTGCGCTCGAGCAGAGTCGTCTTCCCCGCGCCGGGGGAACTCATCATGTTCACCGCGCACACGTTCCGCTCGACCAGCCAGGCGCGCGTCTGCGCCGCCAGGTCGTCGTTGCGGGTGAGCACGTCAACCTCGAGCTTCAGCGTGTGGGTCCGGGAGGGATGCACGTGCGCCTGCGACGGGCCGGTCGGCGCGTCCTCTCGCTGACCCGAGGGATGCTTGTGCGGGGAGCCGATCATGGAGGTGACCCTCACCGCGTCGGATCCGCAGCCGCACGTGTCGCACATGGTCAGGCCACCTCCACCGATGCCACTTGCAGCTCCCGGCCGGCCACGACGTCCACGTCGGCGCTGCCGCACGGACACAGCACCACCATGTCCTCGAGCTCGATCTCGCGACCGCAGCCGCGGCAGTGCCCACGCCCGGAGGGAGTCTCCAGCTGCAGCTCGGCGCCATCGAGGCAGGTGCCGGTCGTGGCCAGATCGAAGCAGAATGTCAGGGCGTCAGGCACCACACCGCTGAGCCGACCGACCCGCAGCCGAACCACCGTGACTCGCCGGTCGCCGGTGCGCTCCAGGACGGCTGCCACGACGCTCTCGGCGATCGACAGCTCGTGCATGGGCGCTCCGTCCGGGTTCGCTCTCCACCCTAGGCGCGCTGCCCGAATGCGGCTACCCATCCCGCGCCGGCGGGGCACCGTGGCCACCGGGGCAGGGCGCATGCGGGGCGCAGTGCCTGCTGACGGAACCAGCGAACTCAGCGAGAACCCATCGAGGCGGTAGCGGCGGCGCCGTTCCACGACCAGCAGGCCCGCCGTGGCCGCAGCCTCCAGCACACCTGCGTCCGGAGGCGCCTCGATCGTGGAGCAGCGGACCAGAACTTTCGGCTGCTCGGCGACGATCGCCTTCATGCTCCCCTCGAGCCGCAACGGGAGCGCGTCGGAAGGCGCATATTGCTGTCCTGCGGAAAGGCCAGCCCCGGGTAGTGCCAGACATACCCGACGTGAAGGTCGGTCCCTCGCAGCATCGTCTCGGAGAACGCCGATCAGCTGGGGGTCACCCCAAGGCGTTGCGTAACTGGACCCGCCAGGCAGAGGCGGGCAGCGGCGTGGACCAATGTCGGTCTTGTCCGTCATTGGCACCCGCGGTTTACAGAATCGTTACGGGTTCTTCCACCTCCATCGGCTACGGCCGAATGGGACTCGCCTCAAGTGGGGTACTCAGATAGGGGCGCAACGATCTGTTGGCGCGGCCATTAGGTGGTTGTCCGTGCACGCGCGTCCTTCGGTCCTGAACGCGCGACCTCGGCTGGATCTAGCCGGACGAGGGGGATTGCTCGAGGCAGCGGGCGCCAGAGAATCAGGACCGTGACCGGGGAGGGAGCCGTATGGGAGTCCGCGTTCGATTCCGGGGGACTGAACTGAGTGCTGGGCCGATCGTGCACTACAGCGCGACCAGCTATACCGTGCTGGGGGACGACACAGTCGAGCTCCGCGACCGTGGACGCGTGGTCGGCGTAGTCCACCGCGACCGCTGGGACAGCCTCGAAGTTGTGGAAGCCGAAGGTCGTGGCGAGGATCGGTTGACCAACAGGTACCGGGCGTAAGCAGGCCTTGACCTCTCCGCTGCCGGAGCAGTCGGCGTAGATCAGCGAGCACTTCGAAGACCACGCTGGGTGTCGCGGCAACAACTCGCTGCACTTGGTGCTCAAGAACAACAACAGTCCTTCGGCGCCATGTCGGCGTACTGGCCGTGCAAGGTGCGGGCGCGAAGTGGGTCGGAGAGCTCGTGGAGGACGACGGCGCGGCGTCACTGGCCAGCCCGTCGTGGAGGGGGAGCATCTGTATCTCGCCTACTTCCTGGCCCATCTTGGCGAGAAGTGCGAGCACCTGGCCTCGTCTGTGGTTGTCGCCCTCCATTCCCGGCGTGGACTCGCGCCGGTCCACGGCCAGATCGCCGGTCGGGCGCGGACTGTAGACAGACTGTTTCGCGGATGCGCGGCGCCGGAAGTCTTCGTAGGCCTCTTTGCGTGCACCGAGCTGACAGGAGGTGAGCGCCATCCGGTCGGCTCCGGCTTGGCCGGGCAGCTGGGGAGCGGAGTAGGCAACGGGCTGCTGCATGAGTGGGAGCATGTCTGCGACGCCCCAGTGCTCGCAGATGAGCCCGACGTCGTCGAACCGCATGATGTCGATGAGGGAAATACTCGCCCGGTTTCCGGTCGGGGGACCCCCACGAAGTCGTCCTCGTGCGTGCCGGCGACGGACACCCGCGCCACCGCTTTGTTGCCGTTCGCGATCGGGTCCTCGACTGTCGTGCGCCAGTCGGAGACCCATCGCACCTCTCCGATCCAGTGTTGGGCGAAACCTCTGTGGCTGCCACCCGATCGAGAGTGCTCGTGGCCGACGGCCAAGAGATCACCTGGTCGATCGAGGAGCCATGGTGGCGAGCGCGACGCGGTTGGGCCCGCCCAGCTTGGCGAAGACGCGCCGAAGGCGGGTGTTCACGGTGTGCGGCGACACGTACAACTGCTGAAGTGTGATGGGTTCTTCCTGCGGTACTTCGGTACGCGAACAGGGATTGCGGGTGGGCTAGTCGGCCTTGCGGCTTTTGCCGGGGCGTTGATATCAAAGCGCCCGTGTATCTCGGGGGCGTACGAGTTGGAGGGACTACGCATGTCTGCACAGAGGCCGCCGACGGAGGTCAGCGACTACGAACGGGTCGGTGGAGGACCCGCCGTCCGCGCAGTGGTGGAGCGCTTCTACGAACTGGTGCTGTCCGACGAACGCCTGGCCGGTTTCTTCGCCGGCACGGACATGTCCGCGCTCAAGCGGCACCAGGCGCTGTTGATCGCACAGGTCATGGGCGGCCCGGCCGACTACGACGGTCATGATCTGCGTCAGGCGCATGCCGGGCTCGGCGTCGGCCGCGGAGATTTCGCTCTGGTAGTGACCCTCCTGGGACAGGCCCTCTCGGAAGCGGGCGTCGACGACGATGTCATCGAGCGGGTCAGGGACGTGCTGGCCGGCACGGAAGATGACATCGTGGTCGTCGACGGCTAGTCGCGATGGACACAGCTGCGCTCAAGTCCAGCTGGGAGCAGGTCGTCAAGGCCGGCGACGAGGTCCCGTTGTTCTTCTACTCTCACCTGTTCCTGTCTCACCCCGAGCTCCGGAAGATGTTCCCGATATCGATGTCGGCGCAGCGCGACCGGCTGGTCGGGGCGCTCGGCCGGATCGTGAGCGACGTGGACGATCTCCCGGAGATCACCGGGTTCATCCAGCAGCTCGGACGGGACCACCGGCGGTTCGACGTGGTGGCGAGCCACTACACCGCAGTCGGCTCTTCGCTGCTGGCCACGCTCAAGCACTTTCTGGGCGCTTCGTGGACCGACGAGCTCGCGGCGGACTGGGCGGCCGCGTACGGCATCATCGCCCGCGTCATGGTGGAGGCAGCCGAGGAGTCGGCGGAGCACAGCCCGGCCGCCTGGAGCGGCGTGGTGCTGGACAACGATCGCCGCACCGTCGACATCGGGGTCCTCCGGATCCGCACGGAGGAGCCGTACTCCTACGCCCCAGGTCAGTCCTTCTCCATCGAGGTCGACAAGCGCCCCCGGCTGTGGCGGTACTTCAGCCCGGCGAACGCGCCTCGGGAGGACGGCTCGATCGATCTGCACGTCCAGCTCGTCGACGGTGGTCAGGTCAGTGGAGCGATGGTCCGGTCTGTGCGTGCCGGAGACACCGTTCGGGTGGGATCCCCAGTGGGTGACCAGCTGGTGCTGCCGGAGGCTGACAGGCCCGACCTGGTCCTGGTAGCGGGAGGCTCCGGGCTGGCACCTCTCAGCGCCGTGATCGACCAGCTGGACCAGGAGTGGCAGTCGCACGGATCCGCACCTCGGGTGCACCTCTTCCACGGGGCACGGGTGCCCTGGAACCTCTACGACCGCGAACGGTTGCGGAAGCTCACCGAGTCTCGGCCGTGGCTGGAATACACAGAGGTCGTCTCAGACGACCCCTCCTATCCCGGTGCTCGCGGCATGGTGGGATCGGCGGCGGCCGCCAGCGGATGCTGCCAAGGGCGGATGGTGCTGGTCTGCGGGGGACCGGCGATGGTTGAGCACACCCTCGAGGAGCTGCGCAACGCAGGCGTTCCCGAGGACGACATCAGGTACGAGCAGTTCCACCACGTCGGAGCCGGCGACACCGGCGATGGTGAGGACGGGACAGGTGAGAAGCTGTGAACGAACAACCCGAGCACGACTTCCCCTTCTACCGGTCGCCGTCCTCCATCCGCAACGAGGTCTTCTCCCACAGGATGCGGGGCCTCGACGAGGAGGAGGTGCGCGAGTACCTCGACATGTTGGCCGACCAGGTTGAGGCCTCGGACCGGGAGCGACAGGAGAGCCTGGCAGAGAACGAGCGCCTCCGCGCTGACAACGAGGACCTACGCTCGCAGAACGAGAACCTGCGCACTGCCACGGCTGAGTCGGCCGAGGACGAGATCAGCCCACAGGCCGTGGCGTTGTTCAGCCAGGCCCAGCAGGTGGCCGACCAGCTCGTCGAAGAAGCCGTGCTGCATGCCCGTGACCTGATGAGCTCAGCCCGGCACCAGCAGCGGGAGATCCTGGAGGAGGCCCGGAGGGCAGCGGAGACGGTCGCCGGCGAGGTGGCCCGGGTAGGTGGCCCGGAAGGTATGACATCGGTCGCCGGGACGCTGCCCGAGTACTCCACACCGGTGCCGGAGATCGAGTACGTGCGGACGTTCGCGCGTGTCGCTCAGGTCCAGCTCAGGTCCGTGATCGATGCGTTGGCCGAGCAGGTCGACAAGCTCGGCGACGTGCCCGAGGCGGGACCGGGAGGGCGAGGGGGACGCGCCCAGGGCAGCACGCTTGCCCTGGGCGAGCAGAGTCGCTGGATCGACCTGTTGCCCTCCAACCGGTCCGAGTAGCGTTCCGTCGACTGCCCCGGTCGCAGGTTCTCTCGGCCGGGGCCTGTGCCGCCCGAGGCCGGGCGGCACATGCGGACGCTAGGCCGAGTGTGTGGTCGGGGCCCCGACCGCTGCGGACTCGCAGCCCCCGGGTGGGCCCACGGGCTCCAGGCACACCGCAGGTAGCGCAAACCAAAGCAGCTGCTTGAAGTCGTCTGAGAGGTTGGCCGGTCGGTTCCACAGATTCGGCGGTGCAACGGCCTGGAGCAGCGCGGCGCCCTCCTCGAGGTAACCGTCGAGGGACGCCTCCGGAGTTGTGACCTGGTGCCTGGGGTATCTCATAGCGCCGTCGACGTCGTAGCTGATCTGCCCCAAGCGCAGCGGCCGCTCCACGTTGCCGCTGCGGTGAGTCCAGAGAGCATGTGCCGCGTCGAACCGGTACTGGTCCAGCATCCGCCAACCGTCGCGGGCGACGATGCGGACCGCTTCGAGGATGTACTCGAACACCGCCTCGGAGATAAAGTAGTTGAAGTTGACACGTACCCAGCCGGGCTTGATCCCCTCACACCCTCGAGCGATCTCGCGGTCGAACTCGTGGGACCGCTCGGTGTTGATGCCCAGCAGCCGATGTCCATAGGGTCCTGCGCAGGAGCAGCCGCCGCGCGACTGGATGCCGAACAAGTCGTTGAGCAGGGCGACGACGAAGTTGTGGTGCAGGTAATTGCCGGTTGGGGCCCGCACCAGGAAGGAGAGGATTGAGAGGCGCTCGGCCTCGAGGTTGCCGAGGATCTCGATAGCGGGCTCCTGCCGCCACCGGGCTACGGCACGTCGCAGGTAGCTCTCCTCATGCTCACGGATCACCTCGCATCCGACGGCCTCCTTGAGCTGGAAGACGAGCCCGGCACGGATCGACTCGACGATGGCCGGCGTGCCACCCTCCTCCCGTTGGGCGGGGTCGGTCACGTACCGGTGAGCATCGGGGTTGACGAACGTGACCGTCCCGCCTCCGGGAACATCCGGAACCCGGTTGTCGAGCAACTCGCGGCGTACGACGAGCACGCCGGGCGTGCTCGGGCCGCCGATGAACTTGTGCGGGCTGAGAAAGATCGCGTCCTTGTAGGAGTGCGGATCCTCCTGCCACCCTTCGTACATGTCGAGCGGTAGGTAGGGCCCGGCGGCGGCGTAGTCCCAGAAGGAGAGGGCGCCGTGCCGGTGCAGCAAGGACCCGATCCTGCGAGTGTCACTGAGGATGCCGGTGACGTTGCTGGCGGCCGAGAAGCTGCCGATCTTCAGCGGCCGGTCCGCGAAGCGCACCAGCTCTGCCTCCAGACGCACGCTGTCGATGTGCCCGTCGGCATCGGCGGGGATGGGCACCACGTCCGCTACCGACTCCCGCCAGGGCAGCTCGTTGGAGTGGTGTTCGTACGGGCCGAGGAAGACCACGGGGCGCTGGTCGGGCGGGATCAGCCGACTCAGCTGGTACTCGTCCTCGAGCGCCGATGGGAGACGAAGGCCGAGGATCCCGATCAGCTTGTCGATCGCACCGGTGCATCCGGACCCGGCGAAGATGACCACCGTCTCGGCGTCGCCACCCACGGCGTCACGGATGATCCTCCGTGCGTCCTCACGCAGCCGGGTCGTCTGGCGACCCGTGCCGCTGGACTCGGTATGGGTGTTGGCGTAGCGGGGTAGTACCTCGTCGCGGATGAAGTCCTCGAGGAACGACAGTGCCCGTCCTGACGCGGTGTAGTCGGCGTACGTCACCCGCCTTGCGCCGAACGGTCCGACCACCACGTTGTCGTCACCGATCACGGACGCTCTGATCCGGCGCAACAGAGCCGACTCCACGGGCGGCCGGGCAGCCGATGCGGTGGTCACCGCGCCTCCGCCTTGGGGGTGAGGTCCACTGTGACCGTGATCTCCGGTGCCGTGGTGATCGAGTTGTGCACGGTGCAGTGCCGGGCCATCGCCAACAGTCCGTCGAGACGGCTCTGGGGGAGGGAGCCAGGCACCTCGATCGCGATGTCGACCTCCGAGACTCTTGCCGGCTTCGTGCCCAGTCGGTAGGACGTGTGAACCGTGAGTCCGGCCTCCTGGAGACTGTGGCGGCGGAGGTAGCGGCGAGCGTAGAAGGCGACACAGGAGGCTAGTCCGGCGACGAACAACTCGGTGGGCGTGGGGCCGGAGTCCTCACCGCCCAGGTCCTCCGGCTGATCGACGGTGACCAGGTGGTCGCGGATCGTGATGTCGAAACGGTCCCCTTCGCGGTGGACCACCCGCATCATGGCCGGGTTGGTCGATGACTCAGCCAACCGCACCGAGGCCGCGCCGGTACCGGCTTCGGCGGGAAGGCGGAGCCAGCGCAGGTGCTCGCGGTCACCGAGCAGCTCGAGTCGGCGCCACAGAACACTGGTGGGCACTGCCTGGCTCGCGTGCGCAAGGCTGGCGATCCGCTGCTGAGACCGGTCGACCCGCAGCACGATGTCCACGGCGGTGCGATCGGCGCCGGCGAACCGAGTGCCGAACTCGTCGTTGAGGCGGTCGGCGACGCTCACCGGCAGGGTCCAGCCCAGCACGGGCAGCCCGCGAGCGTCAGCGGCCTCCATGGCGGCCGCTGAGGCGGCCACGTGGTCGGGGTGACCCGACACCCCCTCGGGGTCGAAGACCACCAGCCCCTCTGCGGAGACGGCTCGGAGCGCTTCCAGGATCTCTTCCCGGAGCACCCACGGGTCCACGACCGCGAGAGCTCCGTCCGGGTAGTCGCGAAGCGCGACCCAGCTGACCCCCAGGGCGGCCGCCGCGTTGCGCAGCTCGATCGCGCGCAGCTCGCTGAGACTCCCCGGGGCGCCGTGGACCGAGGACGCCTCCCCCCGCGTCAGACACAGCACCGACACGGTCGTCCCCGCGGCGGCGAAGCCGGCCAGAACCGCGCCGAGTCCGAAGGACTCGTCGTCCGGGTGCGCCACGACGGCGAGAAGCGAGCTCCACCGCGGGAGGGCACCCGTCTCTGGCTCTGTCCTGGCCATCCTTCACCCCGCATCAGTCGTCGGCCAGCAAGAATTTTATGTGGACAAACAGTCTGCCGGCGTTGTCCGTGGTCCGCCCGGAAGGGGACCAAGGTCCCGACTTCCGGTCATCGGTCCACACCCAGCCAGCAGCGCTCGAAGGTCACGCCCGACGCCGTGCCACTCGATGTTCTCGAGGCCTCCGTCCTCGCTGGGTTGTCGAGGTATCCGATCAGCTAGTCCGTGGCGAGTGCGAAGTAGTTCTCCTCCTCTTGCAGATAGTGCAGCTGCAGAAGGGCGTGGAGCCCGTACAGGCAGGCCAGCAGGTCCTGTTGACGTTCCGGGTCCAGCTCGGCGCCGGCGGCCAGGGCGTCGAGGTGGGTCTGCAGCCTTCGGGTGAGGCGGCCGATCTCGGCGTGGGCCCGGCTCATCGGGGCGATCGCATCGCCGTTGCCCAGGGCACGCGCGAGGGCGGGGTAGAGCTCGGTCTCCTCGGCCTCCTCGTGGGGGATCAGTCGCTCGACCAGGGAGGCGTACGCGCGGCGCAGCGTGTCGACGGCCTGTGGGTCGGTCCCGGCGGCGAGTGTGTCGGCGGCCGATCGCAGCAGCGGGAGAACCGGGCGCAGCTCGTCGTGCTCGGCGGCGAAGCGGCGCAGCAGGGCCTGGGTGCCGGGCTGGACACGCTGGCCGCCGCCATGGCCGCCGCGCAGCGCCCGCAACGCGTTGAGGATGACCGCGACGTCGATGCCCTCCTGCAGCAGCGCGCCGGCCGCGGGTGGCAGCAGTCCGAACGCCGCGAGCGCCATCGCCGCCAACGACATCGCCATGCCAGCGGCCGCGCTCTGCACCGCGATCCGGCGTGCCCGCCGGGCGATCTCCATCGCGTCGGCGACCCGGTCCAGCCGATCGGTGGTGAGCACCACGTCGGCGGCCTCCGAAGAGGCGGTCGAGCCGCGTGCGCCCATCGCGATACCGACGGTGGCAGCCGCCAGGGCGCCGGCATCGTTGAGGCCGTCGCCGATCATCACCGTGGCGGCGTACCGCTGCTCGGCGCGGACGGCGGCGACCTTGCTCTCCGGGGTTTGCTGCGCGCAGACCTCGTCGAGGCCGAGGACCGCTCCGACCTCCCGCGCGGGCTCGGGCCGGTCACCGGTGAGCATCACCAACCGGTCGATGCCCGCGGTGCGCAGCCGCCGCAGCGTGCGGCTGGCGTCGGGCCGCAGCGGGTCTTTCAGCAGGATGGCGCCGGCGGGGGAGTCGTCGACCTCGACCCAGACAAGTGCGCAGCCGTCCAGCCCGGCGCGGCTGACCGCCGTGCGGGCCCAGGCGGCATCCGGCACCGAGTCGCGCTTGCCGACTCGTACCCGAGCGCCGTCGACGGCGGCGGTGACGCCGCGGCCGGGCTCCTCGGTGACATCCACCGGCAGGGACAGCGGAAGGTTGCGGGACCGGGCTTCGGCGACCACGGCCTCGGCGAGCACGTGAGGAGAGAGCTGTTCGGCCGAAGCGGCCAGCCGCAGCAGTTCCTGTGGGGGGTACTCCGCTACGGGCACGACCTCGGTGACGGCGGGCCGGCCGGCGGTCAGCGTGCCGGTCTTGTCCAGCACGATCGTCCGGGCCCGACCTAGATTCTCCAGGGCCCCACCGCCACGGACCACCACCCCGAGCCGCGAGGTCCTGGACAGCCCGGACACGATCGCAACGGGCGCGGCCAGCAGCAGCGGACAGGGGGTGGCCACGACCAACACCGCCACCGCGCGCTCGGCCGACCCGGCGACCCACCAGGCCAGCCCGGCTGCCGCAAGGGACACAGGCAGGAACCAGACGGCGAACCGGTCGGCCAGTCGCACCACCGGCGCGTTGGCGGCGCCGGCCTGGCGCACCAGTGCGATGATCCCCGCGTAGGTGCTCTGGGCTGCCGGCACAGTGCACCGGATCTCGAACGCGCTGCCGGCGTTGAGCGTGCCGCTGCGCACCGGGTCGTCGACCGCCCGCTCGACCAGATCCGGCTCCCCAGTCAGCGCGGACTCGTCCACGACCGCGGGGTTGCCCGCGACCAGCCCGTCGACCGGCAGCACCTCACTGGGCCCGATCACAACCAAGTCACCGACGTCGACGTCACCAACCGGCACCTCGGTCACCATGTCGCCGACCCGACGGCGCGCGGTCCGTGGCGCCCGCTCCAGCAACGCCCGCAGATCCGCGGTCGCCCGCCGCTGGGCCGCGGCCTCGATCGCCCGTCCGGTCGCCAGCATCACCGCGATCAGTGCCCCGGCCAGGAACTCCCGCACCGCCAGTGTGCCCAGCAACGCGAGCACCGCGATCAGGTCGACCCCGAGCTGCCGCCGCAGCAGCGCGGCCACCACCCACCCGGCAGCGGGCGGTACCGCCACCACCGTGGCCCCCGCCCACAGCACATCGGCCAACCACCAGGCCCCCGCAGCCCACGCCGCGATGCCAGCGGTCAGCAGCCCCACGGTCAGGACCAGCAGGGTCGGCTCCAGCCAGCGCCGTACCCCCGACAGCGCATTCGACCGCGGCCTTGTGATCACCGTGGCCTCCGATCCCGATCGGCTGACTCATCCGCGTGGACCCGACTCGCGCGGTGAGCAGCCTCCACGTCGAGCCTCGTCCGCCCCGCCTCATCGAGCCATGGACACCGGACCCAGGGCGACCTCTCGATGGTCCCGACCGGAGCCGACCAACGTCCCGGCCCGCGGACGCCTCCGCGCCCGCGGGCCGCTCACATCGGGACCTTCTCCTCTCCCAACTCTTCGCTTGTCCGTTGCAGCCTGCTCTTGCCTGCCGGGACCCGAATCGCGGAGGTCGACCATGGCCAACCAGAAAACGGCGCGCATCGCCCCGGACGCGAGAGCAGCTCGCATCGCCGAGGCGATCACGCCGTTACGTGTCAAGCCCGGAACAAAGGTGCACCTGGCCAGGGACTTCGACCCTCGGTACAAGGCGGACTTCGTCAAGAAGAAGGACGGCGCCGAACTGCTCCAAGCAGGGGTGTCCCTGCTGGCGGACTACCAGACCCGACTGGCCGCACAGGAGACGCACGGCGTTGTGGTCTGCCTGCAGGCGCTGGACGCCGGCGGGAAGGACGGGACGATCAGGCACGTGATGAGCGGGGTGAATCCGCAAGGTGTCCACGTTTCGAGCTTCAAGGCGCCCTCTGCAGAGGAGCTCAACCACGACTTCTTGTGGCGCTACTCGCGTCGCCTGCCCGCTCGCGGGGAGATCGGGATCTTCAACCGCTCCCACTATGAGGAGGTCCTCGTAGTGCGGGTGCACCCTGAGCACCTGCTGCGGCAGAAGCTTCCCCAGGAGGATCGGGGGAAGTCGATCTGGGAGCGGCGATACCGCGAGATCAACGACTGGGAGCACTATCTGGTCGACAACGCGTTCAAGGTCGTGAAGCTCTTCTTGAACCTGTCGTACGAGGAACAGCGGGCGCGGTTCCTGGCCCGGATCGCCGTCCAGGAGAAGAACTGGAAGTTCTCGGCGAACGACATTCGTGAGCGCAAGCACTGGGACGAGTACCAGAAGGCGTTCTCGGAGATGCTGTCCGCCACGAGCACGCCGTGGGCGCCGTGGTACGTCATCCCGGCGGATCGCAAGTGGTTCGGGCGCCTTGCGGTGTCCGCGGTACTTGCCCACACGTTGATCGAGATCGACCCGCATTACCCGACCGTCAGTCGCGAGATGCGCGAAGAGCTGCTGGCGGCCAAGGGGGAGCTCGAGGCGGAAGCGGCCGGCCAGAGGACGCGATAGCCGCCGATCAGCAGGCACCGAAGACGGGAGACGCTGACATGGTCGCAGGAGTCGAGGCACCGAGACCTCCGGCGAAGGCCGGTGGCACCTGGTACCAGCGCACCGCGGAAGAGACGGCGAAAGAGCTCGGCGTGGATCCGGCTGCAGGGCTGTCCGCGACCAGAGCGGCGGAGCTGTTGGCCGCCAACGGGCCGAACGCGCTCCCTGAGGAGAAGCCAAAGCCTGGTTGGCGTCGCTTCCTCGACGAGTACCGCAGCTACATGCAGATCATCCTCGTCGCCTCGGCAGTCGTCTCGCTGTTGATCAAGCAGTGGAGCACCGCGGCGCTCCTCCTCCTGCTGACAATCTTGAACGCGGTCTTGGGTCTGCGTCAGGAGGGCAAGGCGGAGAGCGCGATGAACGCGCTCAGGTCGATGATGAAGGCGACCGCACGGGTACGGCGCGATGGCGGCGAGGCCGTGGTTCCCGCCGAGCAGCTCGTCGTGGGTGACGTCGTCCTGATCGCCGCCGGGGACCAGGTCCCCGCGGACGGTCGGATCATCGCGGCCAGTGCGCTCCAGATCGACGAGTCGGCCCTGACCGGTGAGAGCACGCCGGCGGACAAGCAAGCCGGACCTCTGGAAGCCGGTGATCTGGCCCCTGGGGACCAGACGAACATGGCGTTCATGAACATGCCGGTCACTCACGGCAGCGGCGTCATGCTCATCACCGCCGCAGGCACCGAGACCGAGGTCGGCAAGATCTCGGGCATGCTGTCCGCGACGGCCATGGAGAAGTCGCCCCTGACCAAGGAGCTGAACACGCTGACCCTCTGGATCGCCGCGGCGGCCGGGCTGACGATGGTCTCGATGTTCGCCGCGGGCCGCAGCCGTGGCGAGGCATGGGACGTGCTGTTCATCAGCGCGGTCTCGCTGGCCATCGCGGCCATCCCGGAGGCGCTGCCCACGGTGTCGCAGATGATCTTGTCCTTGGGCAGTGTCGACCTCGCGCACCGCAACGCCATCGTGAAGGAGCTTCCCGCGGTGGAGACGCTGGGGTTCACGTCCGCCATCAACTCCGACAAGACCGGCACCCTCACGATGAACCAGATGACGGCGGTCGAGGTCGTCGACCCCACCGACCGCTACACCATCTCCGGCTCCGGTTACGGACTCGCGGGGCAGGTCCACCATGCGGCGGGCAAGACGGACACCATCGAGGCGGCGATCCTGCCGTTCATCGTCGCGAGTGACGCGACGCTGGTCGATGGCAAGGTCGTCGGCGACCCCACCGAGGGTGCCCTTCTCGTGCTCGGCCACAAGGCCGGGCTGGACATCGACGGGACCCGCGATGCGCTGCCGAGGCTGGCCACGTTGCCGTTCGACCCCAGCTACAAGCTCATGGCGACGTTCAACTCCGCGGTCGAGGCCGGACGTCCCGTGGTGCGCTGCTTCGTCAAAGGTGCCGCTCCGGCTGTGATGGCCCGCGCCAGCAGTGCACTCTCGAAAGCCGCCTTGATCCCCTGGGACGCCGACCTCCAGCAGCGGGCGGACGCGCACGTGGAGCGCATGGGGGGGCGCGGACAGCGGGTGATGACTGCGGCCATGCGGGACATCGACCCCGCAGCGTTCGACCCTGACGGAGACCTGCTCGCCTACGTCGCCGACCTGCAGCTGACGGGCCTCGTCGGCATGGTCGATCCACCCCGCGAGGAGTCCAAAGCCGCCGTCGCCGACGCGCAGAGGGCGAACATCCGGGTGCGCATGGTCACCGGCGACGACGTCACCACAGGCGCCGCCATCGCGAGGCAGGTAGGGATACCCGGTGAGGCCATCCTGGGCGCCAACTTTGCTGCGCTGTCCGAACAGGACCGCCTGCGCCGGGTCGATGACCTCGGAGTACTCGGGCGGGTTGCTCCCGAGCACAAGGTGCTGCTGGCCGAGACGCTCAAGCGGAAGGGCGATGTGGTGGCGATGACCGGAGACGGAGTCAACGACGCGCCGGCCATCAAGGCGGCCGACATCGGAATCGCCATGGGCACCGGCACCGAGGTTGCCAAGAACGCCGGCCGAATGATCCTCTCCGACGACAAC
Source organism: uncultured Actinomycetota bacterium (assembly GCA_963839365.1). Taxonomy (GTDB): domain Bacteria; phylum Actinomycetota; class Actinomycetes; order Propionibacteriales; family Nocardioidaceae; genus DASSKA01. The sequence goes on along the minus strand of CAWIUT010000003.1, from coordinate 536,509 downwards.
TTCGCGACCATTGTGTTCGCGGTGGAGCAGGGTCGCAAGATCTACGACAACCTGACGAAGTACATCCGCTTCGTCCTGCTGCTCCTGGTCACGTTCGTCCTCACCTTCCTGGGAGCAAGCCTGCTCAACATCGCGGCCGGCGAGCCCTTCACGCCCGCCCAGGTGCTGTGGATCCACTTCGTCGTCAACGCCGGGTTCGGACTCGCACTCGGTTTCGACGAGGAGACACCGGGGCTGATGACGCTCAAGCCCCGCAAGCGGGGCGAGTCGGTGCTCACCAAGGGCGTCGTTGTCACCGTTGGGCTCGTCGGGCTTGCCATCACCATCGGCCTTCTCGGCCTCATCGGCCTCGGTACGTCGCTCTACCACAGCGTCTCGATCGGGACGTCGGTCGCGTTCACCTCGTTCGCCCTCTGCCTGATCGTCGCGGCACTCGAGTGCCGCAGCGAAACCGCCACGGTCTTCACAACGAGCACTTTCGACAGCAAGCAGATGAACCGCGCGGTGTTGGTCGAGTTCGTGCTGGCCGTGCTCACCACACAGATGGGCCTCTTCAACCGTCTGCTCGGGACGACATCGATCAACCTGGCGCAGTTCGCCTGGGCGCTGGTGCCCGCCGTCCTGCTGCTGCTCCTGTGGGAGCTAGGCAAGCTGGTGGCCCGCGCCGCTTCTCGTGAACCGGGCGGGTCGCGCGGTGAGGCGCCACCAGGGAGCGCCGTCATTGTGCCCCGCTAGCGATTGGCGTCGCGGACGCAGGGTGCCGAGCTCGTGGTTGACGACTTATCGAGCCGCCTCAGCCGCTCGACGGTCCGCTCGCGCGCCCCTACGGCGCCCCCTCAGACGACAGCCGCTCGCTTGAGCACGTGAACCCCTCGTGGAGCCAGCTAGTCCTCGGTCCTCCGATCGGACGGTTCTTCTGGGTCCTGCGCTGGGTGAATGATGGACCATGGCTACGGCTCAGCAGGACGAGATCGAACGCAAGTACGACGTGGGCAGGGAAAATGAGCTGCCGGCCCTGGACGGCATCGAGAGCGCGGGCCCAGTGGCCCAGCCCCTCACCTTCGAGCTCGAGGCGGTGTACTTCGACACAGTAGGCCTGGACCTGGCACGCAACGGGATCACCCTCAGGCGTCGGTCCGGGGGCCAGGACGCGGGCTGGCATCTCAAGCTGCCGCGCGGCGGCGACACCCGGACCGAGCTGCGGATGCCCTTCCACGGCGCTGACGATCCGATGCCAGAAGCACTGCTTGACCCGGTACGGGCCGTGGTCCGGGACCGGGCGCTGGTGCCCGTCGCTCAGATCAGCACGCGGCGACGCCAGTACGCGCTCCAACGTGAAGACTCCTCGGTGCTCGCCCAGGTGTGCGACGACCAGGTGCGGGCGGAGCGACTGCTGGCCCCGGCACAAGTCCAGGACTGGCGGGAGTGGGAGGTCGAGCTGGTCGACGGGCCCGCCACTGCGTTGGACGACGTGGAGCGCTGCCTCCTGGATGCGGGAGCCGTGCCGGCCGAGGCCCGGTCGAAGCTGGCGCGGACGCTGGGCGACCTCGCGCCGACCCCACCCACGGGCGGGTGGGGCCGCAAAACGCTCGCCAAGGGCAGTGTGGGCCAACTGTTCCTCGCACGCGTCGTCGAGCAGCGCGACCAGCTGCAGCGACACGACGCAGGTGTCCGGGCGGGCCGGCCGGAGTCAGTGCACAAGCTGCGGATCGCCGCCCGCAGGCTCAGGTCCGCACTCACGACGTACAAGCCCATCTTGAAGACGGGCCACGGGGAGGCCCTCCGCGACGACCTTCGCCGGCTCGGCCAGGCTCTCAGCGAAGCTCGCGACGCCCAAGTGCTGCGTGAGCGCCTCGACACCCTCGTAGCCTCCGAGCCCGTCGAGCTGGTCATCGGCCCAGTCGCCCGGCGGATCGACGACAGTCTGCGGACGTCCCGTCGCGCTGGGCTCGAGCACGGACACGAGGTCATGAACGACCAGCGCTATTTCAGGCTCCTGGACGCACTCGACGACCTTGTCGCCACGCCGCCGTTCGCTCCCGAGGCAAGCGGCCCGGCCCGCAAGGCCACCGCTCGGCTGCTCGCGCGCGATGCCAAGCGCCTGCGCGCCGCTGTGCGTGCGATCGACTCAGCCGACGACCCGCACGCCCGGGACCTGGCACTGCACGAGGCACGCAAGAAGGCCAAGCGTCTGCGCTACGCCGCCGAGTCGGCCGTGCCCGTGTTCGGCGGTCGGGCCAAGCGCCTGGCCCTCGGGGCCAAGAGGGTCCAGGAGTCCCTCGGTCTCCACCAGGACTCAGTTGTCGCTCGGGAACGACTCCGCGAGTACGGCATCCAGGCGCACCTTGACGGGGAGAACGCATTCACCTTCGGGCGCCTCCACGGGCTTGAGCAGAGGCGCGGGGACGATGCGGTGACCGAGTTCGCGAAGGTGTGGGCGCAACTGCCCAAGAAGAAGCTTCGCCGCTGGCTGCGTTCGTCGTGAGGTGCCCGAGGCACGTATGCGTGCTCCAGTATGGGCCGGTCCACTTCAGAGACCGCGGTCGCGGTTGCTGCGCCACCACCGCGGCCCCGGGACGATGGAGCTGCGCCGGGCGAAGCGCTGCTGGGTCGCGAGCAGCTCGGAGGCCACGGCGGGTTCAAACCCGGCGACTCCGGACGTCAAACATTCACTAATCAGCCATTTCGCCGACATCGGCTCCTCATAGGGCCCACCTAGCGTCCCCGACGGAGTGCGCACCCGGCGCACCCGGAAAGGGAGTCTCATGCGAAAGATGTCGCGACGCACCTGGGGCGTCGGTGCAGTGGGCGGTATGGCGGTTGCGTCGATGACCGGTGCGGTCTTCGCCGCCGGGCAGCCGACGAACAACACATGGCCGTACCAGTCGTCGTACTCCGCGCCGGTGCTGGCGGCGGTCGGCGACATCGGCTGCGAGCCGAACACGGAGGTCAACCAGAACAACCCCGCGAACCTCAAGTGCGGCGGCGAGGGAGTCGGTGGCTTCCGCGCCGAGTACGCGACCGCGAACCAGATCGAGTCCATGCATCCCAACCTCGTGGCCCTGCTCGGTGACGAGCAGTACCAGGTGGGCAAGCTCAGCGACTTCGAGAACTCCTTCGACAAGACCTACGGCGCATTCAAGTCCCTGCAGCGGCCGGCGCCGGGCAACCACGAGTACTACGCCTACACCAAGCACGGCGACAACGAAGCCGCACAGAACGGTGCCGGCTACTTCGCCTACTACAACGGCAAGGATTCGAACGGGGCTATCCGGCCGGAGGGGCAGGCCGGGAACTACCACCAGGGCTGGTACTCCTACGACCTCGGCAGGTGGCACATCATCTCGCTGAACGCGGAGTGCAACTCCCAGTCGTTCGACTCCAACTGTGACCCCACGACCGGCAAGCTCGAGCGGGAGACCCACTGGCTGGCACAGGACCTGAAGACCGACCACGCCGCCTGCACGCTGGCCTACTGGCACCAGCCCACGTTCAGCGCCACCGGCGACAGCGGCGACGCCCCCTACACGCGGTTCGCTTCCAGCGAGGGCGGGGCGGCCGACGCCTGGTGGAAGCTGCTCTACCGGAACGGGGCGGATCTGGTGCTGAACGGGCACGAGCACGTCTACGCACGGTTCCGGCCGCAGGACCCCAATGGCTCGGTCGACCTCAAGCATGGGATCACCCAGTTCACCGTCGGCACCGGGGGAGAGGATCTGGACACACTGCTGACCGGCAAGGCACTGTCCAAGGCGCATGTCGTCACCGGCGAGGACACTGCCTACGGGTCCCTCAGACTGACGTTGGGCGACAACGGCTACAACTGGGACTTCCAGCCGGTTGCGGCAGCCCAGGGCCAGCCGGACAGCGTTTTGAGCTACTCCGACAGCGGCTCCGGGCGCTGCCATGGGCCCGCCCCTCACAGCGACTGACCCCAGGACGCCCCCGGGCCTGGGTGCCCCAGCCAAGACAGTCTCCAGCCGAGGCGGCACCGGTCGGGGGAAGCGCCAGGGCCGGGAGCCGGCGGGACGGGCGACGATTCCCGACACCCAGGCTGAGGTAGTACCGAGCCATGGTCGGGGGCCCCGCCCAGATGCACAGGGAGTTCGACGCCGGCCCCGCGGCAGCTCTTCCCGGCCCGGGCAGACTTCCCGGAGGGCTGTCGTGGCGGTCGGCGGAGAAGCGCGAACTGGAGGCCACTTACCTCGACCAGCCTCGTTCCGCATCTCGCGTCAGACGCCCACGTTCGAACGTCTTGCCGTCACTGTGCCGGCCGGCTGCCGGTGCACCTGCGTCGCGATGGTGTCCCGGCCGCTATGGCCGCTTGTGCAGTGTCAGTGGGTACACCGGACCTGACCCGGCCTCGTTCAGCAACGTCGCCGCGACGGTGAGCGTCCACCCGGTGCGGGTGGTGTCGTCAACGAGCAGCACAGGACCGGCCGGCACCGGCCCGCGAACACTCAGCCGTGAAAGCGCCAGGTCCGCGGCCGCGACGTTCGTGGGTGTCTCGGCCATGAGTCCGGGACCGGCTGCGGACAACGCCGGCAGCAGCTGCATCCGGCCGACCTGCGCCAGCCGGCCGGCCAGGTCCTTCAGCAGCCTCTGGTGCGTCCGGGACGGCACCCAGGTCACCCACGTCGGCCGTCCGGCGGGCCACCCCCACCGCGACAGGGCGCCCACGAGCCCGTCGAAGACCTCCGACGGCACCGGCTCGTCCCCGGCCAGAGCGCGGGTCACCGCCGGTCCCCATGCGGGGTCCTCGGCCAACGCGAGCGCGCGACCGGGCTGCGCCCGCCCGGGTCCGGGAATCTTGCCGCGACGGCTGCCGCCGGACGGCCACATCTTGCGGGGCTCCAACGTCACCGTCTGCGCCCGCAGGTGCGTCACCGCCTGCCTCACCACCTGCGGGTCCGGGTCGGTTCCCGGCGCCGGCAGGGTGCCGGTGCACACCGAGCAGCGGCCGCAGTCGCCCGCGTCCGGGTCGTCGAGAGCCTCCCGCAGTGTGCGCAGCAGGCAGCGGTTGCCGGCCAGGTAGCCGCGCATCACGTCCGCCTCGGCATCCCGAGCGGCGGCGATGCCGGCGTACCGGTCGTGGTCGTAGGTCCACGGCCGCCCGGTGGCCACCCAGCCGCCGTCGACGCGGTCGACGGCACCCTCGACGTCGAGGACCTTCAGCAGCGCTTCGAGGCGGCCGCGGCGCAGCCCGGACTCGACCTCCAACTTCGGCAGGGTCATCGGGTCGGCGGCGTCGGCGAGAACAGTCAGCACCTTTGCGACGGTGTGCTCGGCGGGCATCGCGGTGGAGGCGAAGTAGTCCCAGATCTTCTCATCGGCCGGGGTCGGCAGCAACACCCCGAGGCTGGTGTCGAGCGCGCGGCCGGCACGGCCCACCTGCTGGTAGTAGGCAACCGGGGAGGAGGGCGCTCCGAGGTGGATCACGAACCCGAGCCTCGGGTGGTCGTACCCCATGCCGAGGGAGGATGTTGCCACCAGCGCCTGCAGCTGCCCGTCGAGCAGCTGCTGCTCGAGGCGGCCTCGTTCGCCGGGGTCAGTGGCTGAGGAGTACGCAGCAACGTGCAGTCCCCGCGAGTTGAGGAAGTCGGCCAGCCTCGTGGTCTCAGCCACGGTGAGGGTGTAGATGATGCCGGCGCCGGCGATGTCCTGCAGCGCTTCGGCGATCCATGCGTAGGCTGTCGGCACGTCGGGGGTCGGGACCACCGACAGCTCCAGCCCGGACCGGTCCAGGGGCCCGCGCAGGGTGAGGGCGTCGGTGCCGAGCTGGGTGGCGACGTCGGTGACGACGCGGCGGTTGGCTGTGGCGGTCGTCGCCAGCACCGGGGTGTGGTCGGGAAGCCGGTCGAGCACGGCGCCGATGCGGCGGTAGTCGGGTCGGAAGTCGTGCCCCCAGTCGGAGATGCAGTGGGCCTCATCGACCACGAGCATGCCCAGCCGGGGAGCGAGGTGCGGCAGCACACGGGTGCGGAACCCCAGAGAGTTGAGCCGTTCGGGGGAGACCAGCAGCACGTCGACCTCGTCGGCGGCCAACGCGGCCTCGATCGTCGGCCAGTCGTCGATGTTGGCGGAGTTGATGGTGACCGCCTTCAGGCCGGATCGTTCGGCGGCAGCAACCTGGTCGCGCATCAACGCCAGCAACGGCGACACCACCAGGGTCGGACCGGCGCCTTGGGTGCGGCGCAGGCCGGTAGCGACCCAGTAGACCGCGGACTTGCCCCATCCGGTGCGCTGCACAACCACGACCCGTCGGTGTTGAGCGACGAGCGCCTCGATCGCGGTCCACTGGTCCTCCCGCAAGACTGCGGCACGGCCGGCGAGAGCGCGCAGGTGGCTCTCGGCGGCATTGCGCAGGTCGACGTTCGGGGTAGTGGGTGAGGTGCGCGGGGCCATGGCTGTCATCGTGCCAGCCGGCGGCGACATGCCGGTCACCAGCAGCCGCCGATGGCACCGTGACTAGCGAGTGGAGCGGAGGAGCGCAGTGAGCCAGGCACGGGCGGCTCCGGGCTCGCAGAAGCACAGCAGGTAGTACCGGGCGCGGGCGCCATCGTGGCACGCAAAGCGTCCACGAACCTTGGCCGCTCGGCGTTCTCGAAGACATGGAAGAGCCCACAGTCCAACACGGAGTCGAAAGACTCTCCGAGTGCCGCGAGCTCAAGCGCGTCCCGGATCAGGAACGGGGCCTTGAGCTCGCGTTCGTTCGCCTTCGCCCGGGCGATCGTGATGGCCGGGACCGCTGTGTCGACACCGGTGGCATCGAGCCCCATGGCGGCGGCCATCGGGGTGTGCTCACCGATGCCGCAGCCGACATCAAGCACACGGCCGGCCAGTCGACCACGAGCGGCCACGCTCCGCAGACGGGCCCGAGCGCTCACCTGCTGACATCGTTCCTCCAACAGGGACCGCACCTGCTTCGAGTGCGCCGCTCCGGACCGGCCGGGCACGGCCGCACGGAAGACCTCTGCACGGGCGGCCAGGCCGGAAGCTGCCGGGTCTCAGTGGATGTCGAGCCGGCGAAAGCCGATCCAAGCAAGCAGTGCGGTTACGGCTGCCGTGAGCACGAGCAGAATGGTGGCGGCGGTGTCGGCTCCGTCGTGGAGCTGGTTTGCGCCCACCCCCCAGTAGACGGGGGATGCGTATCGGATGGCGTGGAACCAGTGGACGACGGGTGCAAGCGAGCTGATCATGTACCCCAGAGCCGCGGCGGCGACGCCGACTCCGAGCGCGCTGCCGCGACTGCCGGTCCAGGCACCGACCGCGAGCGCAAGAAGGCCGAGGTCGAAGGCCATGAGAGCGGAGCTGATGGTGATCTGGACAAGGACCCCGATGCCAAGGTCTAGGCCGAATCCCTTGCCCGCCAGCGAGGCGATGAGGGAGACGACCGGGACCGGTAAGGAGAGAACCGACAGGGCGGCGGTCTTCTCGAGAAGGAGCCTGTGGCGGGTGAGCGGAAGGCTCGCGACCTGGCCAAGGGTGCCCTCCTCGTCCTGACCGGCTATCGCGGCGGCGCCATACCCGATCGTCATGAGCAGTGCGAACAGGGGTACGAAGTTGGCGTAGAGGTTGGCGTTCATCCAGCCGACGGGTGAGGTGAGCGACCCGGCCGCCCCGAACAAGGCGGCCAGCTTCGGGTTAGAGGTGGTCAGGTCGTTGAGCGAGGCGTCGTTCTTGAAACTGGGGTACAGCGCCACGATGAGCAACGCGTAGGCCCCCACCCCCGCTGCATAGGCGAGCGAGCTGCGCCGACGCAGCCGCAGATCCAGGCGGGTCACCTCAGCGGACATCGACAACGGCCCCTTCGCTGGGTGCGTAGAAGCTCAGGAACAGCTCCTCGAGATTCACCGTGCGGGCAGACACGTCGACGATGCCGTAGGGGACAGCGGCCTCAAAGAGTGCGCCCATCTCACCGGACACGCGGAATCCAAGGCGATGCCCGCTGTGCGACGTCACCTCCACGCCGGCCACGGCTGCGAACTCCGCTGACTCGACGGGCGCCTGGAAGGAGATCTCGACGGTGCGAGGGGCGCGACGTCGCAGCCCCTCGACGGTGTCGCACGCAACCAAATGGCCGTCCCGGATGATCGCAACCTGATGGGCCAGCCGCTGCACCTCGTCGAGGTCATGGGAGGACAGGAAGACGGTGCACCCGCGGGCGACGGACTCCTCCAGCAAGTCCGCGAACTCCTTCTGAAGGAGAGGGTCCAGTCCTGATGTCGGCTCGTCGAGAACGAGCAGCTCTGGGTCGTGCATGAAGGCCTGGATCAGGCCGATCTTCTGCCGGTTGCCCTTGGACAGGGCACGTACAGGGCGGTCGAGCTCGGCACCGAAACGGCGCTCGAGGCTGTCGCGAACCTTCTGGTTGACGTCGCCGCGCATCCGGGCAGTCCGATCCAGGGTCTGTCGGCCGGTCAGTCGCGGGTGCAGAGCGAGCTCGCCCGGCAGGTACCCGACTCGGCGCCGCAGCTGCGGGCCGTGCCGCTGCGCGTCGACCCCGAACAGCTCTGCTCGGCCGGCTGTCGGCAGGTACAGACCCATCATCAGCCGGATGGTGGTGGACTTCCCCGCACCATTGGGGCCGAGAAAACCGAACGTCTGTCCGGCGGTCGCGTGAAGCGTCACGTCCGAGATGCCGCGGACGGCGCCGAACACCTTGGTCAGACGGACCAGCCGCACCACCGGGGCTTCGTCCTCGCTCACGGTGCGCTCACCAACGACTCCCCGCCCCCCCGCGTGGCCCGACGCTCCGCGGTTCCCATGGGACAAGCCTTGCATGCTGCAATCCAGTTCGCCAGGCGCTGGTCGCGGGTTCACGTGGTCCGCCTCGTCGTGATGCGCCCCCAGCGGTTCAGCGGCGGCAGCAACGAAGAGGGAAGAGGACGGGCACGCGCACACCGAACCTTGGCCGGCGTGCGCGCGCCCGCAGGGGTTACTGAGTGCAGGAGGTTAGCGTCGCCAGCGATACTGTGCTTGTACAGCCAGCTCCCTGCGGTTCCGAGTAGCGCCATGCCGAGCGCAGAGCCGAGGCAGTTGCAGGTCTCGGAAAGGCCGGCTGCCCGTCCCGCGCGGCCGGCGGAGGAGGTGGCGACCTGGGCGACGCCGAAGGCGAAGAACGGGCCGCACCCGGCCGCGCGGCGAGTCTGAGTTATGCGGTCCGTGGCCTCAACGCGTCACGGTGACCACGGCCACGAGCGTGCCGGTGATCGTGGCGCAGCGCCCCTCACACAGGCGCACCAAGCGCACGCCACTGTCACCCAGCCCATCGGTGGACCGAGGTTCAGGGATTCGGCGGGTTAGTCTTCGGCAACTGGATCGCCGCGGTTGCCTGCGTCGCACCCTTCCCCGCACCCTCAGGAGACAGTTGCATGAGTGAGCCGCAGTCCCAGTCCACCCCGAGTCCAAACGGAGCCCAGCTTCCAGGCCAGACAGGTGGTCGGCCCCGGGCGGTCACCTCATACGGCGACGAGGGCTTCAGTGGCTTCCTACGCGGCGCGTTCCTGGCCGGATCTGGCCGGGATCGCTGGGATCTCGCTCGACCCGTGGTTGGCATCGCAAACACCAGCTCGGACTTCAACCCCTGCCACCGGCAGATGCCGCAGATCATCGACAACGTAAAGCAGGGCGTGCTCGAGGCCGGCGGGCTGCCGATGGTCTTCCCCACCATCAGCTTGGGCGAGATCCTGCTCTCACCGACCTCGATGCTGTTTCGGAACCTGATGGCGATGGAAACCGAGGAGATGGTCGCCGCCCAGCCGATGGACGCGGTCGTCTTGATCGGTGGCTGCGACAAGACCGTGCCCGCCCAGCTGATGGCAGCGGCATCCAGCGACGTGCCCGCCATCCTCGAAGTGACAGGTCCGATGATCACCAGCAGCTGGCGCGGAGAACGCCTCGGCGCGTGCACCGACTGTCGGCGGATGTGGGCCAAGCGCCGCGCCGGCGAGCTGGGCGAGCAGGAGACCGAGGAAGTCCAGGGGGCGCTCGCGACCACTCCGGGTACCTGCATGGTGATGGGGACCGCCTCTACTATGGCGACGCTGACCGAGACCCTCGGCATGATGCTGCCTGGCGGCGCGACTCCGCCCTCAGCGACGGGGGAACGGCTGCGGCACGCCACCGCCACGGGTCGCCGCGCCGTGGAGCTGGCGCGCACCGGCAGGGCCGCCGCTGACATTCTCACCCGGGCCGCCTTCGAGAACGCGTTGACCGTGTTGGCCGCGATCGGCGGCTCCACGAACGCGATCGTGCACTTGCTCGCGATCGCACGCCGCGCCGGCGTGGAGCTGGCCCTCGACGACTTCGACGAGTTCGCCCGACGGGTCCCACTGTTGCTCGACCTCAAACCGTCCGGACGCGGCTACATGGAGGACTTCGACCGCGCCGGCGGGGTCCCGGTCCTGCTGCGGGCCCTGCGCCACCACTTGAATCTGGACACGGTCGGCGTCACCGGCCAGCCGCTGCGGCAGCTGCTCGAAGACACGCAGCCACCCGCGGCCTGGCAAGACACCATCCGCAGCCCTGCGGACCCGCTCGGTGACAGCGGAGCGTTGGCGGTGCTGCGCGGGTCGCTGGCACCCGACGGCGCGGTCCTCAAGGTCTCCGCGGCCACCGCCAGCCTGCTTAGGCACACCGGGCCCGCCGCCGTGTTCGACACCCCAGCCGATGCCATCGCCCGGCTCGACGACCCTGAGTCCGGCATCACCGGAGACCACGTGCTCGTGTTGCGCAACGCCGGACCGGTGGGCGCCGGCATGCCCGAGGCAGCCTCCCTGCCGATCCCCAAGCACCTGGCCGCTCAAGGCGTCACCGACATGGTTCGAGTCTCCGATGCCCGCATGAGCGGCACCTCCTACGGGACCGTGGTGCTGCACTGTGCCCCTGAGGCCGCGGTCGGCGGACCGCTCGCGCTCGTCCGCGACGGCGACTTGATCGCCCTCGACGTGCAGCAGCGCAGCATCGACCTAGTGGTGGACGAGGAGGAGCTAGAGATGCGCCGCACGGGGCTGCAGCTCCCGCAGCCGCCCGCTCGCGGCTGGCGCCGGCTCTACGCCCATACCGTGCAACAAGCTCACCTGGGCGCCGACCTCGACTTCATGTGAGCAGCCCATGGCTGCCGGGAGGCCAGGGAGCGGTCAAACCCCGCCAGAACCGACGGCGAACGGGCCCAGCAGATCCCACACGTGGTCCCGTGTCGTAGCGACTCGGGGCTCGACGCCTCCGGGACACCTGGGTCGCCACCACCGGGGCGTCGCCCAGGCGATGCACGGCATGCTTCTCCCCCCGCGGTGGCGTCCCGAAGGCTGGCAGCGACGATCTGCGCCAGGGGCTCGCTGCAGGCCGCCGGGCTAGCTCGCCACGCGAAGACGTCAGAGACCCAGGCCGCGTGGCCTCGCACCCAGCGGCGCTTGCCTGGCGTGAGCAACCGCGCCGGGATGTCACCGCGGCGCTTCCTCAAGCCTCGGTCTCGGTAAGCAGGGCAAAGATGCCGATAGCGCACAGCCTCAACGGAAGGCCGAGGGGATCAGGCAGCTGTGCACTCCGGCGGCTCCAGCGCGCTCAGCCTTCCCAGGTCGCCGCGGGAGCGGGCGGGTCGGCCTGACTGGGAATCTCCTTCAGCTGGGCAAGAGCGTCGTGTTCTACGAGCAACGGAACGAAGATGCGGATACGGGCTCCCTCGAGCTTGTGCTGAGCCATGGCCACGGCTTGCTTCACGGTCTCGGCTCGGAGCTGGGGGAAGCGGATGGCCAGTCGTTCGATCAGCTGTGAGATCGCCCTGGACTCTTCTTCCTCAGTCATGGCACAAGCCCAACGGGTGTGACGCCCGGAGGAACAGGGGCCATTGGCCCTGAGCTGTGCCCCTCGCGGGGGGTGCAGCCGGGGGCGCCCACGGTCTTTGCCGGGCCTCATCAGGCCTATCCGCTTGCCGGGTTGGATCCCGTCCGCTCGGGCTGCCTCGGTGAGCCGGCATCAACCGTGCCCGGAAGCTCCAGCCTCGCCACGGCGCCGCCACCGGGTTGGTTGCGAGCTGCCGCCCGGCCGCCATGCGCGTGCGCGATGGCGCCCACGATGGCGAGCCCCAGGCCGGCACCCCCGTCGCTGCGAGCGCGGCTGGAGTCTGGGCGTGCGAAGCGCTCGAAGGCGTGCGGTAGGTACTCTGTCGGGAAACCGGGGCCAGAATCCGCCACCTCGATCGCCAGGTCAGGGCCGACAGCCCTTGCAGAGATCACGATCGGCGTTCCTGGTGGCGCAAACCGCAGGGCGTTGTCGACCAAGTTGTCGATTGCTTCGCCGATGCGGTCGGGGTCCACGTCTGCTGCCAGGGCAGCTGGGGTGTCGACTTTGCACCAGACGTCGGCCGTACGGGCGCGGGTGGCTGCGTGTTCCGCGCTGCGGGTGAGCAGCAGACTGAGGTTGGTCCGTTCCCGGCGTAGGGGGACCCGGTCCTCGTCGCTCCTGGCCAGGAAGAGAAGCTGCTCGGTGAGGCGTGCCAGCCGCGCGACTTCCTCACTGGCTCGCTCTACGGCGGCGGCGAGCTCTTCCCGGCTCCTCCCTGGTCGGCCGGCCAGCTCGAGTTCACCGCGCAGTACGGCAAAGGGAGTGCGTAGCTCGTGGCTGGCATCTGCGATCAGCGCTCGCTGTCGCGCAAGCGCCCGGTGCAGCCGACTCAGCAGCTGGTTCATCGTCGTGGCAAGTGCGGCGATCTCGTCCCGCGTCTGCGGGACGCGCACACCGGCCCCCTCATCCCGATCGGAGAGCGCAGCGACCTCGCGGCGAAGCCGCTCGACCGGCGACAGGGCAGCTCGGGCCAGCCCGTAGGCGCCGAGCGCTGCCGCCGATACGAGGACCCCGCCTGCGATGAGCAGCTCGCGGATGACATGACTCAGCGTGCTGTCGAGCGCTTCGAGCGAGACACTCGCGAGAGCAACCCAGCCTGGATGGTGCGCCAGGGGTGCGGCCATCAGGCGCTCCCGCTCACCGTCGGAGGAGTTGGTCCGCAGCACTCGGCTGTGCTGGGCCCGGCTGAACTCGGCCGGGCTGAGCATGGGGGTTGTCCCGGCGTCCGCGCTGGCGCCGCGGACACGTCCGGAGGAGTCGATGATCTGCACGACGTACTCACCGGGGGCGGGGCCGCCCGCCGCGGGTGCCGCCGCGCCCGACGCCGGAGGGTAGCGGGCTGCCTGGGCAAGCTGGACAGCCAGCTGGGAATCGACGGAGCCCAGTAGCGAGGACGAGAGCTCGGTGACGAACAGCCAGCTCCCTAGGGCGAACACGACCGCAGAGGCAACGGCGAACAGCACTGCCAACCTGAGCCGGATCGACATGTCTATCCGGGCTCCCCGTCGCGTAGCCGGTAGCCCATCCCTCGAACCGTCTGGATATCGCTGCGCCCGAACGGCGTGTCGACCTTGCGGCGCAGGTAGTTCACGTACTGGTCGACGACATTTGATGTGCCGTCGTAGGCGAAGTCCCACACGGCGTCGATGATCTGGGACCGGGTCAGCACGGTGCCCGGGTGACGCAGGAAGAGCTCAAGCAGGGCGAACTCCTTGGGGGACAGCTCGAGCTCGGTTTCTGCGCGCCACGCACGCTTGGTCGCGGGATCCAGCTTCAGGTCCCCGATGGAGAGCACCGCTGGGCGGGGGCGGTCATCTCGACGCGTGAGAGCCCGCAGCCTCGCCGCGAGCTCCAGCAGGCTGAACGGCTTGACCAGATAGTCGTCTGCACCCGCGTCCAGCCCACGGACCCGGTCACCAACCTCGTCGCGGGCGGTGAGCATCAGCACCGGCACCCAGATACCAGCTTCACGGAGTCGCCGGCACAGCTCGAAGCCGTCGAGTCCCGGAAGCATGACATCCAGGATGATCGCGGCATAGGGATTCTCGGTCGCCATCCACAGGCCCTCCCGGCCGTCCCCGGAGACGTCTACGGCGTGGCCCTCCTCCTCGAGCGCCCGCTTGACCAGCTGCGCCATCCGCAGCTGGTCCTCGATCACCAGCACCCGCATGCAAGCGAGGCTACCCAGTAGTTGCGGAAAACGATGAGAGCCGCGAAACGGCACGCAGATGTGAACGCTTACATCTTTCTCTCACGGACGGCTCATGGCTGCGCGCGCACTCTGGGTTTGCCGGGCGGCGCCCGGTCGCGACAAGAGCGGAAGGCAGAACGTCATGAGCAATGACCGCAAACCCCCCAGCGGGCAGCAGCCCTCGCCGGGAGACGCCGGTTCAGCCTCGACTGAGAGGTGGGTGCCACTGCCGAGTGCCAGCCCGGGAGCTCCGGCAGGCGGGACGGGACAACGGCGAACCGAGGGCCTGCGCCGGGTGCGGCGGTTGTCGAACTGGACGGCGGCCGCGCTGGTCGTCGGCACCGGGGCCACCACCCTTGCCCTGGTGCACAACGCCGTCCCCGTCTCGGCTCCGATGGCCACCTCGGCGTCCAGCACCACCGGTACCGGCACCTCGGCGGTGACGAATGGGACGAGCGGACCGCGGGTGGCTCACTCCGTCGCAACGACCAGCGCATCCGGCGTGACGACGACAACCACCACTCATGTCGTGAACGGCAAGACCGTGGTCACCCACGTCCAGCACGTCCCCGCCTACCACGACAACTGATGGGGTGACCTCGATGTCCGTGCACAGCATGCCTGCATCGTGGCGACGTGTCGGTACCGGCGATGCCACTGTCGCGGTTGCTGAACGCGCCGCGCTGGGCACCACCGCCCGAGTCGCGGTGTGGCCGCCGGAGAATCTCGGCGCGGCACTCGAAGCCGTGGACCGCGTCCTCGGTGCGCTGGACCGCCAGGCCAGCCGATTCCGGCAGGACTCCGAGATCTCCTGGCTCCATCGGCGCCGCGGCGGCCTGTTCATGCTGAGCGACGGGCTCGCAGAGGCAGTCAGCGTCGCGCTGGCAGCAGCACGGTGGACCGGGGGGTTGGCGGACCCCACGGTCGGCGACGCCCTCATCTCTCTCGGCTACGACCGAGACTTCGCTGCCGTCGATGCCGATCGGCGTGAGCCGGTTGGTGCCGCGGCCCCGGCCCCGGGATGGGACCGGGTCCGGCTCGACGGCCCGATGCTCCACCTGCCCGCCGGGGTGCGGCTCGACCTGGGTGCCACCGCCAAGGGCCTGGGATCCGACCGTGCAGTCCGGGCGGCGATGGCAGCGAACAGCCGGACCGGCGGCGTGCTGGTCAGCCTCGGGGGTGATCTGGCGGTCGCCGGGCAGTCGCCGTGTGACGGCTGGCCGATCCTGGTGGCCGACGAGCCAGACCCGGCAGGCTCGTCGCGGACCCAGCCGGTCCGGCTGGCCAGCGGGGCGGTGGCGACCTCCTCGATCACCTGCCGTCAGTGGCGGCGGGCGGGCCGCGTGATGCATCACATCGTGGATCCCAGGACCGGGCTGCCCGCGGACGGGCCATGGCGGACGGTGAGCGTTGCGGCGGCGACGTGCGCCGACGCCAACGCTGCGGCCACAGCCGCGATCGTCGCCGGCGACCAGGCAGAAGAATGGCTGGCGAAAGCCCGTGTGCCGGCGCGGCTCGTCGCCCGCCACGGGGAAGTGCGCTACGCAGGCGACTGGCCGCGTAACGACGGTGACCGTGTCGCAGTGCCATCGCGCAGCCACGTGTATGGCGGCGCCGATCCAGGAGGTGCCCCAAGTGTCCCCGCTTGACACGTGGCGACATCCACCCGGCCGAACAGGGGAGTGGACCGGGCCATCGGGCCCTTTGGCCCTGGTGGGGGCTTCAGTGCCCCAACAACCTGAGATGACGATGCCAGCACCTGTCGGTGGGAGTGGTCGTCTGACTCAGACGCCGCGAGGAGCGACCACGATGACAACCGCCGCTTGGAACGAGACCGGCGAAGCGAAGGTGCGGCCGGGTGGGGATGTCCTGGGCAGGACAATGCGGGGAGACGGGAGATGAACGCAGCCACTGCGGTCACCGGTTCTCAGGGCCTGTGGTTCGTCTCGCGTGCCAGCGGGTTGGTGCTCCTGGTCCTGTTCAGTGTCGTGATGGTCCTGGGCGTCTCGACGCGCTTGGGCTCGGCGCCAAGGCACTGGCCGCGTTTCGTCTTCGCCGAGCTGCACAGGACGCTCGCCCTGTTCCTGATCGCGTTCCTCGCACTGCATGTCGTGACCGCCCTTCTGGACCCATTTGTGTCGATCGGCTGGGCCGCCACTGTGCTGCCTTTCTTGTCCAGCTATCGGGGGCTCGCGATCGGCTGGGGGACCCTGGCTGTCGATCTCGGCGGCGCCGTGCTGATCACCAGTCTGTTGCGCCGCCGTATGGGCTTTCATGCCTGGCGGGTGGTGCACTGGCTGGCGTACCTGGCGTGGCCGATGGCGTTCGCGCATTCCCTGACAGCAGGCAACGACCTGGGGATCTGGTGGGTTGCGCTGATCGAGTGGGCGTGTGCGGGCGTGGTGGCAACGGCGGTGCTGGCGCGCCTCATCGCCACGGTCAGGCACAGCGCTCCGCCGGCCCTGCCCTCGGCGGGCTACGAGCGGATCACGCCGAGGAGAGGGCCGGCTCGGTAATGCGCGCCACCACTAGTCTTCAGCACCAGTCCGGGTCAGCGGGCGCGTCGGCGCCGGACCGACTGCCTCGCTTGCTGCCGGCGAACCCGTGGGCCGGTCCCCCCAGCCTGACAGCCCACCTCGCCCGGTACGGCGAGCTACGGTCATCCGGCTTGGACCGTCGGCAGCGCGAAGCGATGATCGAGGAAGTGGGCCGGGCGGGGCTCACCGGCCGGGGCGGCGCTGGGTTTCCCACCGCCAAGAAGCTGGCGGCGGTGGCTGCCGGACACCGCCCTGTCGTCGTGGCGAACGGGACAGAAGGGGAGCCGGCAAGCGCCAAGGACAAGGTCCTGCTCGCCCAGTCACCGCACCTGGTGCTGGACGGGGCGGCTGTTGCCGCCGAGATGGTCGGCGCCAGCCAGGCAGTCGTCGTCGTCCACCACTCCGTCCGCGACATCGTGGACGACGCGGCCGCCGAGCGCCGACATGCCAGCTCCGATCGGATCCGGATCGTGGTCATGACGGGCGCCGACCGGTTCGTCGGCGGGGAAGCCAGCGCCCTCATCCACTGGATCGAGCGCGGCACCCCCACTCCGACCAACTCGCCGCCGAGACTCTCCGAACGAGGGCTCGGCCGAAGGCCAACGCTCGTGCAGAACGTCGAGACCCTGGCACACCTCGCCCTCATCGCCCGCTACGGCGCACCGTGGTTCCGGGGGGTCGGCACGAGCCAGCAGCCAGGCTCGATGCTCGTCACCATCCTGGGAGCAGTGGACCGCCCAGGCGTGCACGAGATCGCGATCGGATCCCCGATCCGGCAGGTGCTCAGTCTTGCCGGAGGCGGATCCGCACCGCTGCAGGCGCTGCTGCTCGGCGGCTACTTCGGCACCTGGGTCCCTGCATCTGCGGCAGGCCTGTGTTACTCGTCGTCAGGTCTGGCGTCCCTGGGCGCGAGCGTGGGCGCCGGTCTGCTCGCGGCGTTGCCCGAGGATGCTTGCGGGCTCGTTGAAACCACCAAGGTGGTGCGCTACCTCGCGGACGAATCGGCGGGCCAGTGCGGCCCATGCCTCTTCGGCCTGGATGCGATCGCCGGCGAACTGCAGCGGCTCTCCCAGGGACGTACTTATGATCTGACCAGGCTGCAGCGGTGGCTCGGCCAGGTCGACGGCCGCGGTGCCTGCCGCCATCCCGACGGCGTCATCAGGCTGATCCGCAGCGCCATCGCAGTCTTCGGCCCTGAGCTGGCGCAGCACGCACGAGGCTGGTGCTGCGCCACCCGGACAGCCAGCATCCTGCCCGTCCCACCGCGGACAGAGCGATGACAGCCGCCATCAGGCTGCGGGTCAACCCCATTGCCTGCGACGGGCGCAGAATGTGCGCCGAGATACTCCCCGAGCTGATCACCCTCGACGACTGGGGCTTCCCCATCGTGGGCGGCGATGACGTGCCCGTGGACCTGCTCGACGAAGCCCGCGAGGCCGTCCGGGTCTGCCCCAAGCTGGCCCTCCGGCTCGAAGGCTCCCGTTGACGCCAGTGCGGCACTTCGGCGAACCCGGTGACCGGCCGGCTCTGGCGGGCCTGGTGCACAAGCTCCGGGCCCGGCGGCCCCGCGGACCCTAGGTAAGCGGCTCGCTGACGCGGCCATGGTCAGCGCCGTGAACGCTGGTGCGGTCACGCCCGTGACCACTGTGCCAGTCGAGACACAGGACGGTGGCGTCGTCGCTGAGTCTCCCACCGGTTTCGTCGAGGACGCGATCGGCCAGGGCCCGGACAGCCTCGCGTGGGTGAAGCTGCCGGGTCGCGCTGATCTCTCGGGGGAGATCGAGACCGGCAGCACGACGCTCGAGCATGCCGTCGGTCACGAAGACGATCCGGTCGCCTGGCTCCAGGCTGACATGGCAGCTGCGATAGGCAGTGTCGGCGAAGAGTCCCATCGGGAGGTCAACCGGCAGGTCGATGCCGGCGACGGCGCCGCGTACGAGGTAGGGGGCAACGTGCCCGGCGTTGACCAGCTCCATCGAACCAGTACGCAGATCGAGGCGCCCCATCACTCCCGTCACGAAGTCCTCGAGTCCGCTGTTGACCGCATGGTCGGCGAGTGCCTGGTTGGCTGAGGCAACCTGGTCGAGCAGTGACGCTCCGTCGTTGCGGGTGTTCCGAAGACTCCCCACGCACAGCGTCGCGTTCAGGGCAGCCCCCACGCCGTGACCCATCGCATCGGTTATCGAAAGGTGCAACATGTCGCGCGCGAGGCTGAAGTCGAACGTGTCGCCGGCGATGGAGGACGCCGGTTCCAGCCAGCCCGCGAGCGTGAAGGATCCGGCCTCACAGGTCTGCGGCCCGGCAAGGAGCCGGTGCTGGATCTCGGCGGACAGGCTGAGCGGACGAGTGCGCTGTCCCCATTCATACAGATCGGTGTGCCGGCGATTGGCGATCACCACGAAAGCCAGAACGTGAGCGAGCTGGGCGATGTCAGCGACGACGCTGGTGTCGGGCTCCGCAGGAAGGAAGAGCTCCAGCAGGCCAATGGCCTCGCCGCGCTCGGTGACGGGCGCAAGCACACGCCAGTTGGCATGGCCGAGACCCGAGTTCCCTCCCGCAGGTGGCAGAACCTGGACGCGTTGGGTCCGCACCGCCTGCTCTTCAGGCCCACCGTCGAAGGGGACCGTCGTCGCAGCCTCCTTCGCGTCCCGCCGCAGTCCGCGAGCAAGCGGGCCGCGGGGGTTGGTCTTGTCGGCGGCAGGCAGGGGCACATGTGCGAGACGAACGAGCGCCCGCCCTGAAAGGTCGGCGATGAGAAAGGACACCGCGGTGGCTTGAAGGGCCGTGCCGAGCTCCCAGGTGACCGCTTCGACAGACTCAACAGGTGAGGCAGCCTCAGCAGCTTCCAACACCCTTCCCAGCACGATCCGGCCGCTCCCATGCTCCATTGACCGGAGCATAAGGGCCACAATTCCACAGTCACAGGGACCATAGACCTTTCTCGCGGCAACGCGCCCGAGCCCTTCGCGGCGACGTGGCAGGAAGCCGAGGGCGCTTCCGGCTCACGGACCCCCGGTAGGGTGCATAACGTGTCAGTTCCAGCGTCTCCCGGCGCCCGAGCGGCGGCGGTCAGGGATGTCCTTGATGGCGCCGTTGGCAGCGGGGTGGTGCCGGGAGCGTCCTGGGGGCGAACGGACTCCAAGGATGTCCTCGAGGTGGGCGCCATCGGGGCGCTTGCCAGCCACGCCGCCACCGGCGACCTGCTGCCCGCGGCGAGCCGGGTGCCGGTCGGCGAGTCGACGGTCTACGACCTTGCTTCCGTCACCAAGGTGTACACCGCCGTCACGCTCCTGGCGCTGGCCGGTGAGGGGGCGTTCCGGCTCGACGAACCGGTCGCCCGATGGTTGCCTGAGTACCGCACCGACCAGAAGACAGCGGTCACGGTCGCTCACCTGCTCAGCCACACCGCCGGCCTGCCCGCCAGCTGGGAGGGCTGGCATCGGCACGTCGAGGACATCGGCACCCCGCAGTCACGCTGGGGTCCGCGGAGCCGGGCAAGGGTGCTCGCCGACATCCTGGAGGTGCGCCTGGTGCGGCCGGCCGGGCGGGAGTTCGAGTACTCCTGTCTCGGTTACATCACCGCGATGGCGGTCGCGGAACGCGCCACCGGCCGAGACTGGGGGACCTTGGTGGTCGACCATCTCCTGCACCCGCTGGAGCTGCACGACACCACGTTCCGTCCTGACGTACGTCGTACGGCGCCGACCGAGCGTCAGCCCAGGCTCGGTAGGCCGCTGGTGCACGGCGTGGTGCACGACGAGACGGCGTACGCGCTGGGCGGCGTCTCGGGCAACGCCGGACTGTTCGCGACCGTCCCCGACGTGCTGCGGTTCGGAGAGGCGGTCCTGGACGGCCTGCCCGGTGTGCTGCGGCCCGAGGTCGCTCGGTTGTTGTGGGAGAACCAGCTTCCGGCAATGCTCGGGCCGGGCGACGCGGAACGGGTCCGGTCCCGAGAGGGTTTCGGGCACAGCCTCGGTCTCCGGATCGGACAAACGAGCTTCATGGGCCGTGACTGTGCGCACGTGCGCGGCCACACCGGCTTCACCGGCACGTCGCTGATCGTCGACCGGGAGCGCGGCGTGGTGGCAACGCTGCTCACCAACCGGGTGCACCCACACCGTGACGGTCCGGACCTGATGCCGGTGCGCGCGGCCGTGGCCGACCTGGTGCGGGGCGGCTGAGCCGACCCAGCCATCCCTGGTCTCAGTCCGCGTAACGCTTCTGGAGCCAGAGGAACCCCGCCGAGCATGCCATCACGATGATGAAGCCGACCACCGCGAGGGCCGTTGCGAGGCCCATCGACTGCGCCGTGGAGCCGAACCCACCGAAGCCGGTGCGGTAGAACAAGGTGCCGAGCACGTCGGTGGAGGAGTCGGGGCCGGCCTGCGTCCCCTCGAGTATGTAGATCAGGTCGAAGGTGCTGAAAGCGCCGATGAAGTTCATCGAGGTGATCATCAGGATCGTCGGCCGGATCGCGGGAATCAGCACCGACCAGAGGATCCGGAACCTGCCCGCGCCGTCCAGTGCGGCCGCCTCCAAGGTGTCCATGGGCACCTCCGTGAGCGCGGCGAGGAACACGAGCACCGGGAAGCCCATGCCCACCCAGGCGGTGATCACCGCGATCGTGGGCAGCGCGAGTGTGGTCGACCCCAGGAACGGCGCAGCCAGCGCGTGGAGATGCAGGAAGTCCACCACGTTGTAGTAGACGCCGGTGTTCGGCTCGAGATAGAGCGCCCAGATGTAGGCCACCACCGCTGGCGGCAACGTGAACGGGAGCATGTAGATGACTGTGTACCGGCGCGAAGCCCGCTCTGTGCTGAGCATGAGCAGGTAGGCGAGCCCGAGCCCGATCACCAGCGTCAGGACCATCGAGATGATGAAGAAGTAGGCGTTGTGCCAGACCGCCTGCCAGAACTCGTGAGCAAAGCTGGTGCCGAACAGTGTGTAGTGGTAGTTGCCGAGCCCGACGAAGTTCGTCAAGGGACCGGTGCCGGTCCAGTTGTAGAAGCTGTACCGGACGCCGGCCAGCAGCGGGTAGACCACGAAGCCGCCGAACAGCAGCAGGGCCGGAAGGACCAGCACGAGAAGGGCGAACCCCTGCTTCTTCCTGATGCGAGGCCGCGGTGTGCCCTCGGGCTGGTCATGCACGTCGCGCTGCTCCGAGACGCCGAGCGCGCGCTGGGTCGAGGTAGTGGAGTGACTCATCGTTCCTGCCAATCGTCAACCGGCCGGTGTGCCCCGCCGAGGTGGGCGGGGCACACCGTCACGACCGGAAGGCACGGTTACTTGGCGCCTTTGAAGTACCACTTCTCGGCGTTCTGCACCTGCTGGGCGGCCTGTTGCGGGGTGATCTTGCCTTCAAGGAGCGGGACGGCGATCTTCTGCTCTGCGTCGAAGATTCCCGGGGTTGAGGTCGGAGAGCTCTTCTTGGTGAGCGAGCTCGGGTCTGGGTTGGGCGTGTCCATCGGGCTGCGGATGCCGAACAGCGGACTGATCGCCGTGGCGTGGTAC
Source organism: uncultured Actinomycetota bacterium (assembly GCA_963839365.1). GTDB lineage: Bacteria > Actinomycetota > Actinomycetes > Propionibacteriales > Nocardioidaceae > DASSKA01. The sequence continues at coordinate 514,426 of CAWIUT010000003.1, read as the reverse complement.
AGCTGGGCGGCCTGCCGTGCGACGCCGTACTTCGCGGGGATCTGCACGCCCTTGATCGGCGAGATCTCACCGGCAACGCCGGAGAACGCGTCCCCGAACGGCTTGGTCGCGCTGAAGGCGACCACCTTGGCCGCAGCCTTCTCCACGGCGGAGTCCTTGATGTGGGCATTCATCGAGATGTTCCCGTCGGGGTACCAGTCGATCTTCGACGTCCCGCCGTTGGGGGAGGGCACCAGGAACTGGCCCAGGTGCATGTTCGGGTTGACCTGCCGGATTGCGGCCGTGTCGAAGATGCCGTCGATGTCGAAGGCGGCCTTGCCTAGCGCGAACTCGGTCTGCTGTTCGTTGCCCTGGGAGCCGGTCGACTGCCAGTTGTCCTCGAGGTAGGGCGCCAGCTGCCGGAAGGCGCTGAGCGTCTGCACGTAGGGCTGGTCGGTGTACGTCGCCTTGCGGTCGGTGAGGGACTGGGTGAAGTCGTCGCTCATCGTCGACGCGCCGACGGCGTTGATCTGCAGGGCCAGCATCCACTGCTGCACACCCATGAAGTACAGCGGAGCGATCCCCTTGGACTTGATGGTCTTCATCTCCTGGAGCCACTGGTTCCAGGTCTTCGGGACGCCGAGGTGGTACTTGGCCAGCAGGTCCTTGTTGTAGAGCACGGACATCGTCTGGATGGCGAACGGGACGCCGTAGGTCTTGTTCTTGTACTGGGCGGTGGCCAGCGTGGTCGCCGTGAAGGATGACTTGTCGATGATCCCGTCCAAGGGCTTGGCGAACCCGGCTGCCCCGTAGGTCTGGGTACCCTCACCACCGCGGTCGTAGAAGATGTCGGGCCCGCTGCCGCCGTTCATGGCGGTGCGGAGCACCGCGTCGTAGGACGTGGGGTTGATGGCGCGGAAGTCGATGTTGACGTCGACACCCTTCTTCGCCAGGTCGTCTTGGACGGTTTGCCAGACTGGCTTGTCCTGGGAACGCCAGGACCAGACCGTCACGGTCGGGGTGCTGCCGCTGCCGGCGTTGCTGCTGGAGCAGCCGGTGAGCACGGCCGGCGCAACCACAGCCGTGGCCAGCAGGGCCAGCCGGAGCCGGCGAAGCACGCGGGGACTCGGGCCCGCCTTGGCGAAGGTTCGCATTTCCATGTCTCCCTTTGGTACGTACGGTTGTCGCGGACTCGGTGCTTGTCGCTGGTCAGGTCTTCACTGCGCCGGCTGTCAGGTTCCGGCGGAACTGCTTGGCAACCAGCAGGAAGCCGATGATGGTCGGCAGGCTGACGATGACGAGCGCGGCCAGCAGCAGCTGCCACTGGGTGGCGTGCTCCCCGACGAAGCTGAGCATCCCGACCGCGACGGTCATGTGATCGGGGTTCTGCACCAGCAGCAGCGGAAGGAAGAACTCCTTCCAGCAGGCGATGAACTGGAAGATGGCGACGATCCCGAGAGCGGGACGGACGAGGGGAAGGACCACATGCCAGTAGATCCGTAGCGGGCCCGCGCCGTCGATGACGGCTGCCTCCTGCAGCTCGGCGGGGACCGTGCGCATGAAGTTCACGAGGATGAACATGCTGAACGAGATGCCGCCGGATGCAAAGACCAGCATCAGCGCCCACAGGCTGTCCAGCAGGTGCAGGTTCTTGATCATGATGAACAGGGGCAGCGCGACGATCTGGATGGGCAGCGCCATGCCGGATATGAAGAACAGGTACAGCAGCTGGTTGCCGCGGAACTGGTAGCGGGCAATGACGAAGGCGGCCAGCGAGGAGAACGCCAGGATCGCGGCCACAGACACGCAAGCCACCACGATCGTGTTGACCAGGAAGCGGCCCAGCCCTCCCTGCGACCATGCCTCGGTGTAGTTCTCCGGGTGCAGCTGGTCGGGCAGGCTGAGCGGTGTCCCCAGGATCCCGGCGATGTCCTTGAAGGACAGGTACACCACCATGAGCATCGGCAGCAGCACGATCGCGGAGTACACGACCAGCACAGTGTGCGTGCCCAAGGAGGCCAGCGGCCCCTTGGACGTTCTGGGCACGCTGCTGGCCTCTTTGGCCGCCGGCTTCTGCGGACGAGCGTCGGATCGAGATCGACCGAGCATGAAGCCTCCAATCGGTACTGCGCTGCGTGGACGTTCGAGCGGGACTATGGGTACTGCAAGACGTGGCGGGGGTAGCGCTCAACGGTGGGGACAGGTGGCCGGGCCAAGGTGCGCGCATCCTGCCCGGCCTCCACGGCGAGCCGAAGGTCGTCAGACCCCCACAACCGGTCGATGGTGTGGCCGGGGCCGAGCTCGCCCTGCGCGGTGGGGAAGGTGAACCGCTCCGGGTAGAGAGTGGCGAACGCCCAGACCATCGTCAGCGCGCAGGACACGGGTTCGAAGGCGACCCGGTCGTGGACATGGAGCTGGACGCCTCGCACGGTCTCGCCGGCGTACTTGTGGAAGGTGGGCCGGAACCATGCCTCCCGGAAGGTGACGCCGGGGAGGCGCTGGTCGCGCAGCGTGTCGACGAGCCGGCCGTCGACGTACGGCGCACCGATCATCTCGAACGGCCTGGTGGTTCCCCGCCCCTCGCTGACCGTCGTGCCTTCGAACAGGCCGGTGCCGCAGAAGGCGAGCGCCGTCTCACGGGTGGGCATGTTCGGCGACGGGGGGACCCACGCGGTGCCGGGGTGCGGGAGGTCCCGTCGCCAGCCCGCCATCCGCACCACCTCCAGGTCGACCTGGAGACCGGCTTGCGGCAAGAACACGGTGCGGTACAGCATTGCCAGCTCACCGATCGTGAGTCCGTGCCGGACAGGGATGTCCACGCGACCGACGAAGCTGCTGAACCGCGGGTCGAGACGCGGGCCGGACGTCACCGTGCCGCCGATCGGGTTGGGACGGTCGAGCACGACCACGTGCTTGCCGGTGCGGGCCGCCGCGAGCATGCAGTCGTAGAGCGTGGCGGCGTAGGTCCAGAAGCGCACCCCCACGTCCTGCAGGTCGAAGACGAGCGCGTCCACTCCGGCCCGGTCGAAGAGCTCGGCGAGCGCGTGCTCATCCTTGCCGTAGGTGTTCAGCACGGGTAGGCCGGTGCGCACGTCGACGTCGTCGGGCTCCGCCTGGCCGGCCTGGCCGATGCCGCGCAGTCCGTGCTCGGGTCCGAGGAGGGCCCGGATCTGGATGCCTGCCTCCAGCATCGCATCCACGTTGCGCCGCAGGTCAGGCATCACGCCGGTGTAGTTCGTGAGCAGGCCCAGCCTCATGGCGCCGACCAGCTGGGGCGCGGCACACAGCACCGACACGCCGGTCCGCACCCTTGGCGGTTCCGTGTCGCCGCGGCTTCTGGACGAGGCCGGCATCGCGCGGGGGGTCACCGGTCGTCCCGCAGCGCGCCCAGGGCGGCATAGGTGTGCCGGAGTGCCTCGACGGACTTCTCGTACCTGGCCTGCGCCACTCCGACGAAGATGTAGTCCACCAGCGTGAGCTGGGCGATCCGGCTGGCCATGGCCCCGGAACGGAACGTCGTCTCTCTGACGGCCGTGCTGAGCACCTCGTCAGCCGCCGTGGCCAGCGGGGAAGCGGTGAGGTTGGTGACCGCGACGGTGAAGGCTCCGCGGTCGCCGGCTGCGCGCAGGAACGCCAGGGTCTCGCGGGTGCGGCCGCTGTGGGAGAAGGCGACCGCCACATCGCGGGGCTGGGCAAGCGCCGCGGAGACGACAGCGCTGTGCGCGTCCTGGAAGCCGACTGCGACGCTGTCGATCCGCAGCAGCTTCTCCGCGAGGTCCTGGGCGGAGGCGTTGCTGGCCCCGACGCCGTACAGCAGCACCTTGCCGGCAGAGTCGACGCGGTTGATGATCCGCTGCAGCGCCTCCACGTCGAGTCGCTCTGCGGTCTCCTGGATCCCCAGGGTCTCCGCGGACGCCACCTTCCACACCATCTCTGCGAGGCTGTCGGTCGGCTGGATGTCGGCACCGTGCCCGGCGTCGAACCCGAACTGTGCGGACTCGGTGGCCAGCTCGACAGCGAACTGCAGCTTCATCGGCGCGAAGCCAGCGAAGCCCAGGGTTCGGCAGAACCGGACTACCGAGGTCTCGGACGTGTCGCAGGCTCGGGCCAGCTCGGTGATGGTCTTCTCCAGCACCACCTGCGGCCGGGCCAGGATCGCGTCGGCGATCCGGCGCATCGAGGGCGGGTAGGACTCCACGTTGGCCTGGATGGTCGAACGGATGCTGCCCTTGGACGGCGCGCTGCCCCCGCGGGACGGCGCTGTGCCTGTTGCCATCCCAGGCTCCTCTCATCCGTCGGCCGGAAAGCCACCCGGCAATCGGCGGAATGACGCTAACGGCGCATTCTGAGCCTTGTCAATGGTTTTCATTCAGGGTGTCCTGCATGTAAATTACCTACGCACCGGCGGTGAGGGAGGGCCAGACACGTGGCGACGTTCGTGCCGTTGGCCCTCGACCTGGGCAAGACACATTGCAGGGCGCGGGTCACCGTGGCGGGACAGCCGTTCTCCGAGACGGGCCCCGGCGCTCCCGGGCTCGCGGACCGGGACGGCGTCCAGGTCGCCGTCGAGGCCGTCCTCCGCCTCGTCGCCGCGCTCCCCGCCGAAGTCGCCGACAGGGTTGACGGCCTCGGAGTCGGTGCCGCCGGTGTGGACGCGGACCGCGCCGCCGCAGAGACTTTCGCGAGGCTGTTGGCGCACCGGCTGGGCGCGCCCGTCGCGGTGGCCAGCGACGTGGTGACCGCCCACGTCGGTGCGCTGCAGACGGCGCCGGGCACGGTGCTGGTGACCGGCACCGGAGCCGTCGCCTGCCTGATTCGTGCGGACGCCAGGATGGTGCGGGCCGACGGCTGGGGCCCGCTGCTCGGCGACGAGGGCAGCGGTCGGTGGATCGGCCAGGCCGGGTTGCAGCACGCGCTGCGCGCGTACGACGGCCGGGGACCGGCCACCAGCCTGACCGAGCCCGCGGCAGGCCTGCGCGGCACCATGGAGGAGCTGCCCGGGTACGTTCACGGCTCCGGTGAGCCGAGCCGACGGCTGGCCGCCTTCGCCCCCACCGTCCTTTCCCATGCGGAAGCAGGCGACCCGGTCGCGCTGCAGATCGTGGACGACGCCGTTGGCCTCCTCACCGAGACCGCTGGCGTCGTAGCCCCGCCGGCCACGCCGGTCTGCGTCGTCGGCGGGTTGGCGGGCAGCGAGTTCTTCATCCGACGACTACACGCCTCCCTCCGGCGGCGCGGTCTCCGGCCGACGGCCCCGGCCGGAGACGCCCTGGCCGGCGCCGCGACCATCGCCTGCCGCACCGACCTTCCCCATGAGAGGTTCGCCATCCGTGTACGACCCGAGGTATGACCAGCCCGCTCGGTCCCGTGAAGCCCTCCGCGACGAGATAGGGGAGCTGGAGACCGAGGCCGTCGACGCGTCCCTGGGAAGGCTGGACCTCGAGCCGACGGCAGCGCTTGTCCAGAAGATGAACCTCGGCGACCAGACGGCGCCGGTGGCCGTAGCCGAGGCGGCCCCGGCCATCGTCGGCGCGATCGACGCGGTCACCGAGCGGCTGCGTGCCGGAGGCCGGCTCATCTACGTCGGCGCGGGCACCTCTGGACGGCTGGGCATCCTGGATGCCAGTGAGTGCCCGCCGACCTTCGGGGTCGACCCGTCGCTCGTGATCGGCGTGATGGCCGGCGGAGACGAGGCGATCCGTCGCGCGGTAGAAGGCGCCGAGGACGACACGGAGGCGGGGATGCGCGACCTCTCCGCCCTGGACCTGACGCCGCTCGACTCGGTGGTGGGCCTCTCCGCGTCCGGACGCACGCCCTACGTTGCCGGTGCGCTGGAGCACGCCCGGCGCAGCGGGGCGCTGACCGTCGCGGTGGCCTGCAACCGCAACTCACGCATCGGTGCGCTGGCCGAGCATGCCATCGAAGTGGTCGTGGGCCCCGAGTTCATCGCCGGATCCACCCGGCTGAAGGCAGGCACAGCTCAAAAGCTGGTCCTCAACATGATTTCCACGATCTGCATGGTCCGGCTGGGCAAGACGTACGGAAACGTCATGGTCGATCTGCAACCCACCAACGACAAGCTGAAGGCCCGCGCAGAACGCACCGTCATGTCCATCACCGGCGTCTCGGCCGAGACGGCGTCAGCTGCGCTGCGGGAGGCCGGCGGGTCGGTCAAGGCGGCGATCCTCTCCATCCTCGCGGGAATCCCCGCCACCTCCGCGCGGTCCCGGTTGGCCAGGGCTCAGGGCGACCTGCGACGGGCACTGGACGGCGACGTTCACGCCTGATCGGCAACGGGCTCGATCCAGGTGCCGCGCCGCATCACCCGACGCACGGCCAAGTCCTCGTCGAGCACGACGAGGTTGGCGCGTCGTCCCGGCTCGAGCGCACCCACGTCGTGCAGCCCGACCACGCGCGCCGGCTTCGTTGCGCACGCCTCGACCGCCTCTGCGAGCCCGAGCCCGTCGGACACGGCGTTGACCAGTGCCCGGTGCATGGTGAGTGTGCTGCCGGCGATGACGTCAGTGCCCGCAAGCGTCGCCCTGCCCTCACGCACCTCCACGTCGAGGTCTCCGAGCCGGAACGCGCCGTCCGGGCGACCGGTCGCGGAGATCGCGTCGGTCACGAGCACGAACCCGCCGGCCGCGCAGCGCATCGCCCAGGCGACCACCCGCGGGTGCAGGTGCACCCTGTCGACGACGAGCTCGACGGCGACCCGAGGGTCCTCCAACAGTGCGAGTGCGGCACCCGGTTCGCGGTGGTGCAACGGCGGCATCGCGTTGAACAGATGAGTGGCCACCGATGCGCCGGCGTCGATCGCGGCCCGCGCCGTCTCGTAGTCACTGCCGGTGTGCCCCACGGCCACCACGACCCCGGCGTCGACAAGCAGGCGGACGGCCTCCAGGCCGTTCTCGAGCTCCGGTGCGAGGGTGACCGTCCGCACGGACCCGCGCCCCGCCTCCAGCAAAGCCTGCACCGAGGATGCGTCCGGAACGCCCAGACAGGTCGGATCGTGCGCACCCTTGAACCGAGAGCTGAGCCACGGGCCCTCGAGATGAGTACCGGCGAGGACCCCGTCCTCGACGAGGTCCGCCAGCAAGGCGACCTGGTCGGCCAGCCGGGGCAGCGGGGCGCTGACCAGGCTCGCCACAAGCGAGGTGGTCCCCTGCGACAGGTGGAACCGGGCCGCTCCTGCGACCTCTGCCGTGTCCGGTGCAGAGAAGGACGATCCTCCGCCGCCGTGGACGTGAGTGTCGACGAACCCCGGCACCAGGGCGCAGTGCGGCAGGTGGACATCCGGGTCGCCCGGCGGCTCACCTTCACCGACGTCTCCGATGCGGTCACCCCTGACCAGGACCCAGCCGGGTTGCAGGGTTGCCGATGGCCTGATGACCGTATCTGCGGAGATCACCACGCCCTTCTCCTCGCCGCTCATCTGGTCTCGGTCACCTTGCTGAGTCCGCGAGGCTGGTCGGGGTCGAAGTGCCGGGCCACCGCGATGTGGTGCGCGAGCTGCTGCAGGGGGACCACCTGCACGATGGGGGAGAGGGTCTCCGCGACACTGGGGGTCGGTACACGACTTGTCACGCGGTACTCCGAGGCCAGCCCGTCGTCACCGACCAGGCAGGTGTCCGCTCCGCGGTCCCGCAGCCGCGCGAGAACCGGGCGCAGCAGGTCACTGCCTACCCCGGCCGGGGCGATGACCAAAACCGGACGGTCCTCATCGATCATCGCCAGGGGGCCGTGCAGCAGATCCGCGCCGGAGAAGGCGTTCGCCGACAGGTAAGACGTCTCCATGAGCTTGAGCGCACTCTCCCGGGCGGTCGGGTAGGAGAATCCCCGGCCCACGGTGACGATGCGGTCCACGAACCGGTATCTCGCGGCCAGCTTGTCGATCTCCGGGCTGTCCAGGACCTGGCGCACCAGCTCCGGCACCGCCCGGGCCGCGGCACCGTCTGCGCCACGCCACGCCTCGACCAGCAGCCACATCGCCATCAGCTGCGCGGTGTAGGTCTTGGTTGCCGCCACGGAACGCTCGGGGCCCGCGTGGATGTCGATGTGCAGCTCTGCGGTCGAGCCGAGCGGCGAGTCCGGGGCGTTGGTGACCGCGAGCGTCAGCGCCCCGCCGCGCGCCGCGTGCTGGGTGGACTCCACCAGGTCGGGCGACGCCCCCGACTGGCTGACCGCCACCCAGAGCACGCCGTCGAGCACGGGCCGTGCGTGGTAGCCGGTGAGTGTGGACGGTGAGGCCATCCCGCACGGCAGCCCGAGCCGAACCTCGAGAAGGTACTTCGCGAACAGCGCAGCGTGGTCGCTGGTCCCTCTCGCGGCGAGCATGACGAACCTCGGGTCCACCTCCCGTATGCGGTTCACCACCTTCGCAACCGGGCCCGGCAGGACCTCGAGCTGGTTCGCGAGGATGTCCGGCTGCTCGGCGATCTCGGCTGCCATGAGCCGGCCGCTGCGACCGGGTGCCGGCCCCGTACCCGCCGCCGCACCCGTCATTGGGACGAGAGCCGGTTCCCGGAAGCGCTGTCGAAGACGTGCACCTTGCCGGGGTCGGTGGTGACGTGGAGGATGTGGCCCCGCTGGTGGCTGCGGCGGGTCTCCACGCGCAGCACCACCTGCTCGGGCGTCCCCTCGACGGCGCTGGTGCCATAGACGTAGGCGTCGGCCCCCAGCTCCTCCACCATCGCGATCTTCACCGGCAGCCCGCCCTCGTCAGCGTCGACGATGCGCCAGTCCTCTGGCCGCACCCCCACCGTGATGTCACCTTGAGCAAGAGATGCCGCGGTGCGATCGATCGGCACCTCGTAGTCCCCGATCCTGGCCGCCCCATCCGCGGCCTTGGCAGCCAGCAGGTTCATCGCCGGTGAGCCGATGAACCCGGCCACGAACAGGTTCGCCGGCCTGTCGTACAGAGCCAGGGGCGTGTCGACCTGTTGCAGGATGCCGTCCTTGAGCACCGCCACCCGGTCGCCCATCGTCATCGCCTCGGTCTGGTCGTGGGTGACGTAGACGGTGGTCACTCCCAGCCGCTGCTGCAGGCTGGCGATCTGGGTCCGGGTGGACACCCGCAGCTTCGCGTCCAGGTTGGACAGCGGCTCGTCCATGCAGAACACCTGCGGCTCACGGACGATAGCCCGCCCCATCGCCACCCGTTGCCGCTGGCCACCTGAAAGCGCCTTCGGCCTGCGCTCCAGGTACTCCTCGAGGTCGAGCAGCTTGGCGGCCTCGCGCACCCGGGCCATCCGCTCCTCCTTGGGAACCTTGGCCATCTTGAGGCTGAAGGCCATGTTCTCCGCCACGCTCATGTGCGGGTACAGCGCGTAGTTCTGGAAGACCATCGCGATGTCGCGTTCTTTCGGCGGCAGCGTGGTCACGTCGGTCTCGCCGATCCGGATGCTTCCGGCGGTGACCTCCTCCAGGCCGGCGAGCATCCGCAGCGAGGTGGACTTGCCGCACCCGGACGGACCCACCAGCACCATGAACTCGCCGTCGTCGATCTGCAACGTCAGGTCATCCACCGCGGGCCGCTCCGACCCGGGGTAGAGCCGCTGCGCTCCGTCAAAGGTCACCGTTGCCATGTGACTGCTTCCCTTCACCGGCAGGTACGTGCCGGACGATCCGTCGTAAAGGTGATGTGTCGCCCGTCACGCTACCCCAACCACCTGGCCCGGTCGGCAAGCCAGCCAGACCCGATCAAGAGCCTGGCAGCCAGCCGACATGGCCGACCAGGAGCGCGTAGCCGATGAAGGCCCCCAGGTCCAGCAGCGTGTGGGCCACCACCAGCGGGGTGAGTCGCCCCCAACGGGTGTAGAGCCAGCCGAACAGCAAGCCCATGGCCACGTTGCCGAAGAACCCACCAAGCCCCTGGTACAGGTGGTAGGAGCCACGCAGCAGCGCGCTCAGTCCGATGCAGGAGCCGCGAGACAGTCCGAGCTGACGCAGCCGCACGATCAGGTATCCGACGACCACCAGCTCCTCGATCACCGCGTTCTGGATCGCGGACAGCACCAACACCGGGATTCGCCACCAGACCGCGGGGAGGCTCTCGGCGACCACGGTGAGGTCGACCCCGAGCGCGTGCGTGAGCAGGTAGAACGCGATGCCGGTGCTGCCCACCACCGCCGCGAGCAGCAGGCCGCGCAGGGTGTCCGGGCCGAGCTCGCGCTCGTCGACCCACAGCTGTCGCAGGTTCGAGCCCGAGCGCACCAGCAGGTACCCGGCAAGGGCCGCCGGGACCAGCCCGAACCCGATCGCCAGCAGCTGCAAGACCAGGTCCAGGGTCGGCTGTCCGGGCGCAAGGCTGCCGTTCAAGACGGCCTGGTGACTGCTCAAAGGTCCCCGAGCAGTAGCGGCGCGGACCAGATCGACCACGGCGTACACCGCCGAGCGGCCCAGCGAGACCGCCAGCAACAGGCAGACCTCGACAACGACCAGCCGCCGGGTCATTCCCCGCGGCAGCTCACCTGGCGACCAGCCCGGCCGGTGTGTCGGCGTCGCCCGGCTCACCGCGTGCCAGCCTCGGCGACCAGGATTCGCACCACACCTCCGCCTAGCCCGATCGGGAGGTACATCTTACTTTGCGACCGCATCCCGGCCCTGTTCTGTCGGGGACCGGCTTGCCGGAAATCGCGCGCACCGGGAGATTCCTCGGAAAACGTCCGAAGACGGGCCAACCCTCGTAAGGTGACGCGTGCCCACATCGGGGGACAGCCGCCGCCTCGGGTGGGACCCCCAGTCCTCCGAAGGCGTGACGCCGGGGCTCGACGAGCGTGTTCACGAGAGCTCGTACGCCGAAATGCCTCGCGCCTTGGCCCGCTACGCCGATCTGAAAGTCGCCGATGAGTCGCCGCCCCTCCTGGAAACCACTCGCCTCTGCGCTGGTCCTGCTCCCCGTCGTGCTCACCGGCTGCGGGGTGGGGATCGCGGGGGCCGCCCCCGGGAGGGCCCAGGCGCCGGGCCGGGCCATGGCAGCTGTCCCGCCGGCTGCAGGCCGCCTTCACGTCACGGCCGCGACCGGCGGCGTCGCTTCACGGCCCCGAAGTGCCGTGGTCGCGAAGCTCGACCCCGCCCCGTCCCATGGCGCACCGGACAGACCGGGAAGGCGTCCCGGCCACCGCTCCGTTGCCGACCCCTCGGCGGCGGCAGAGGCGCCCGGCACCTCGCCATCGCCAGGTGGCGGTAAGTGGACGCGTCCCCGCCCGAGCTTGCGGGTCGCTCCGCGGAGACTGCTCCGACGCACGCGGTCGGGTTCCCGGGTGCGCGTCATCACCCTGCGCAACGTGGCCGGCCACCCGCAGGTGACCGTCTCCGTGCGGGACACACGCCGGGGCGCGCGGGCTGCGGTGGCGAAGGCCCAGCAGTCCCCCGGCGCCGTCGCGGTGACGGTGGACGCCAGGATGCAGGCCCAGGGAACCCGGTCCGATGACACCGACCGGGCAGCGCAGTGGGCCCTGGACCGGCTGGACGCCGAGCAGGTGTGGGCGCAGCAACCCGGCGACGGTGTCGTCGTGGCGGTGGTCGACAGCGGAGTCGACGCGGCCCACCCGGACCTCAGCGGCGTGGTGCTCCCGGGCACCGACCTCGTCTCACCGGGCGGGGACGGTACCGCCGACGGGAACGGGCACGGCACCCACGTGGCCGGCATCGTCGACGCGGTCGCCAACAACCACCTCGGGGTAGCCGGGCTCGCGCAGGGAGTGAAGATCCTGCCGGTCCGCGTGCTGGACGACAGCGGCTCGGGCTGGAGCTCGACCATCGCCCAGGGCATCATCTGGGCCACCGACCACGGCGCGTCCGTGATCAACCTGTCCCTCGGCGGACCCGCTTCGGACGACGTCATGTCCGCCGCGGTGAAGTACGCCGAGGACCACGGCGTCGTGGTGGTGGCCGCCGCCGGCAACGACCGCGCCTCCGGTGACCCCACCACCTACCCGGCCGCCTATCCCGGGGTGATCGGCGTGGCCGCCAGCGACCCCACCGACGCGATCGCGAGCTTCTCCGAGTCCGGCAGCTTCGTGGACCTGGCCGCGCCCGGGGTGAACATCGCCTCCACCTATCCACCCTCCGGCTACGTGTACATGTCCGGCACGTCGATGGCCGCGCCGTACGTGAGCGCCAGCGCGGCGCTGCTGAAGGCGGCCGACCCGCAGATCGACCCGGCGGAGACGACCCAGGTCCTGGAGTCGACCGCCACCGACCTCGGGCCCACCGGCCGCGACGACTACTCCGGCTACGGCCTCATCGACCCCTCCGCGGCGTTGTGTTCACTCACCGGCTGCGCGGCCTCGTCCGCAACGCCCACCCCGACCGCGACCCCCACGCCGACCGCGACGCCCAGCCCGACCGCGAGCCCGGTGCCCGACCTGACGCCGAGTCCTGGTCCGAGCTCCCCGGGCACCACCACGAGTCCGGACGTGCTCGTGTCCACGGTGACCCGTCTGCGGACGCACTCCCGCCGCGTCCGGTACGGCCGGCTCGTGCGGGGACGTGTCGTTGTGCGGGGCCAGAGCCACGGACGTGGCCTCTCCGGAGCCCACCTGCGCCTGTGCGTCGAGCTCAGCACCACTTCCCGCCCGCGTTGCCACCCCTTGACCACCGACGCTCATGGCCGAGCCGGCTACCGACTGCGCATCCGTCGAGATGTCGAGGTCTACGCCGTGCACCCGGCCGACGCCGCCACCACGCGCTCTGTCTCACAGGTCGTCGGCTACCAGGCCGTGCCCCGGGTCCGGCTGAACGCCCGACGAGACCGGCTCGTGGCCAGCGTCACGCCTGCTGCAGGCCAGCTCGTCCGCCTCGAGCGGCGGTCGGGGCGGACATGGGCCAGAGTCGAGCGTGCCCGCGTGAACCCTCAGGGCCGGGCGGTGTTCCCCCGGCTGTCCGGCGGGTGGTTCCGCATCCAGGTGCCGCGGACCCGGTGGCTGGCTGGTGTCACCACTCGCGCCCGCCGCCCCTGAGCATGGCTGGTCCTACGAAGTTTCTCGAAAGCGCCATAACCGGGCGTTCCAACCCATGGAGTAACGGCGACGCTGCGCGGTCTGGGCAGGACTTCCGAGGCACACACAAGGAAGAAGACCGATCCAGATCAGTGACACCGACCGGTTCGGTGTGGTCACCGCTGTGAAGGCCGACGTCCAAGCCCTGACTGACCTGCAGACGCAGCTCTCCTCGGCCACGTCCCATCACGACGTGACGAACGCCCTGTACCAGGGGATCCTGGTCCGCGCGGTGGCACGCACCCAGCTGACCGTGACCGTCCGGGCGGGCGCGGTGCGCAACGCGGCGACAGCACGGACTCGACCGCTGCTGGCACCGTCGGCACCGACGCCGACAGCGCGGTCGCTGCCGGTGGTGGGTCTGTCGCCGGACTCCGCCCGCACAGACATCCACCACGCGCGAAAGTCCACCGATGCGGACCTGGCCGACGCCGAGAGCACCCTGAGTACCACGACGGGCGATGGCGGCGACGGCGGAACCACCACCACGAGTCAGAGCTCGGACGCCTGACCAGCTGCCAGCAGGTGTGTGTCGACCGTTGCCGTGCGCAAGGCCGACACACACCGGCCGGCGCAGCGAGGATAGTCTCCGGTTCCATGGTTGGATCCATCCTCGGTAACCACGTTCCGCGCGTGGAAGACCCCGATCTGGTCACCGGACGCAGCAGGTACGTCGACGACATCCGGATCGACGACTGCACCCACGCAGTGTTCGTCCGCAGTCCGATGGCGCACGCCCGGGTCCTGAGCATCGACACCTCCGAGGCAGAACAAGCGCCCGGAGTGGTGGTGGTGCACACCGCGGCGACGCTGCCCCCCGACCCGGTGCCCGCGTTCGCGCAGATCAACGACCAGGTGACCCAGGGGCCGCTGGCCAAGGACACCGTGCGGTACGTCGGGGACCCGGTGGCCCTGGTGATCGCCGAGACCCGGGCGCAAGCGGTGGATGCGGCAGAGCTGGTCGACGTCGACTACGACGAGCTGCCGGCGGCCGTGGACATGGAGATCGCGCTGGCGGCGGACGCGCCGCTGCAGTTCCCCGAGATGGGCTCGAACATCGCCCAGTCGGTCCGCGCGATCCATCCCGACGACGCCGGCGACGTGCTGGCCGACGCCGACCTCGTCGTGCGGGCCCGCATCGAGAACCAACGCATCGCGACGGCCCCCATCGAGGGCAACGCGATCCTGGTCGACCCGCGGCCCGACCGCGAGAGTCCCGAGATCCTGCTGACGACCTACCTCTCCACCCAGCACCCGCACATGGCCCGCGACCTGCTGGCCAGGTACACCGGTCTGGAGAAGAACCAGTTCCGGGTGGTCGCGCCGCACGTCGGCGGTGCGTTCGGGGGCAAGGCCGGGATGACCAACCCCCACGGCACCATCGTGGCGGCAGCCCGGCTGCTCGGCCGGCCGGTCTCCTGGACCGAGACCCGTAGCGAGGCGATGGTGTCGATGCACGGTCGCGGACAGGTGCAGTACGCCGAGATGGGATTCGGCCGCGACGGCCGGATCACCGGGCTGCGCGCCCGCAACCTCGGTGACTGCGGCGCGTACGCCGGTTTCGGCGGTTCGCTGGTCGTCGGACCTACACACATCATGTCGCAGGGGCCCTACGAGATCCCCAAGATCGACTACAGCGCGGTCGCCGTGCTGACCAACACCGCCCCGAACGGTGCGTTCCGAGGGGCGGGCCGGCCAGAGGCGAGCGCGATGCTGGAGCGGCTGCTCGACCTGGGCGCCGCCGAGCTCGGCCTGACGACGGAGGAGATCCGGCGCCGCAACCTGATCGGCAAGGACGCGTTCCCCTACACCACGCGCACCGGGATGCACTACGACGTCGGCGACTACGAGACCGCTCTCGCCGAGGCGCTGCGCGTGGCCGGGATCGACGAGCTGCGCGCGGAGCAGCGCAGGCGCCGCGAGGCCGGCGGCCCCCAACAGCTCGGGATCGGGGTGTCGACGTACGTCGAGGTCACCGGCTTCGGTGGCACCGAGCTCGGGTCCGTCGCCATCGACCCGGACGGCGGCGCCACGGTCATGTCCGGCACCTCGGCGCACGGCCAGGGGCACGCCACGTCGTTCGCGATGATCGTGGCCGACCGGCTGGGCATCCCGATCGAGAAGATCCGCTACGTCCAGTCCGACACCGCCAAGGTGCGCTCGGGTGGTGGCACCGGCGGCTCCCGGTCGCTGCAGCTCGGTGGCAGCGCTGTCGCCGCGGCCGCGACCTCGGTGCGTGAGCAGGCAGTCGAGCTGGCGGCGTCCATGCTCGAGGCTGCGCCGGAGGACATCGAGCTCACCGATGACGGGCTCCGTGTCTCCGGGGTCGCGGGCGCGACCATCGGCTGGGCACAGCTTGCCGCGGAGGCCGCAGAGCGGGAGGGTGCCCTGCGCGCCGACCTCGACGTCCCGCAGGACGGCGCGACCTTCCCGTTCGGGGCCCACGTGTCCGTGGTCGAGGTCGACACCGATACCGGGCTGGTGCGGCCGCTGCGGCACGTCGCTGTCGATGACTGCGGTCGGATCGTCAACCCGACCATCGTCGCCGGCCAGCAGCACGGGGGCATCGCCCAGGGCATCTCGCAGGCACTGTGGGAGCAGTTCCTGTACGACGAGGACGGCCAGCCGGTCACCTCGACGTTCGCCGACTACACCATGCCGTCGACGGCCGACACGATCAGCTACGAGGTCTCCAACACCGAGACCCCGACCCCCCTCAACGAGCTCGGGGCCAAGGGGATCGGCGAGTCGGGGACGATCGGCTCGACGCCCGCCGTCCAGAGCGCCGTGGTCGACGCGCTCAGCCACCTCGGCGTGCGGCACATCGACATCCCATGCACCCCCGCGCGCGTGTGGCGGGCCGTGCAGGACGCGCGCGCCGGCACCCCCCGCGACCCGTGGCGCGAGCCGCCCGCGGCGTTCGAGGCGCTCACGGTGCAAAGAGGCCCCGCCGACGGGGGTGTCGAGGTCTGAGTGCTACCGCTCGGCACCGCTCGCGGGCTGGTAGTACCGCTTGTACATCGTGTGGCGGAACACCACACCGCCGAGCGGCCCGAGCCACTTGAGGATCGGACGCATGTGCTTGTTGTCGATCAGCTCGATCAGGTTCCCGTCGGGGTCCTTGACGAAGAAGAAGGTGTGGCCGTGCGGGGACCGTTCCGGTGGGGAGACGACCTCGACCCCCTTGCCGACGAGGTGGTCGTGCCACCTCCCAGTGTCGTGCACGTTGAACGACATGTGCGTGGGACCCAGCCGGTTCCAGACCACCTCGACCGGTGGCTCGTGCGGCTGGAACTCGAAGATCTCGATGGTCGCACCACCGGGAACCCGGATCCAGCCGATCTTGCAGGTGGGCTCTTCGGCGTCGACGCCGAAGAAGCCGCGGACCCGCTCGCTCGGTGTGTCAGAGACACCGACGACCGGTGCCCCGAAGACGTCCCAGTAGAAGCGCACCGACCGGTTGAAGTCGGCGACGGTGATGGCGACGTGACTGAAGGAGCGGACGCGCACAGGTTCCTCTTCTCGGCTAGGTGAGCTCGTGGCGGACGAGATGGTCGGCCACGCGAAGGGCTTGGGCGATGATGGTCAGGGCGGGGTTCACGGCCGCGGACGACGGGAAGAACGAGGCGTCGACGACGTACAGGTTCTCCACGTCGTGGGTGCGGCAGAACGGGTCCAGCACCGAGGTCTTCGGGTCGGTGCCGAACACCAGAGTGCCGCACTGGTGCGTCGTGTTCTGCACCTTGAACGAGTGGGTGATGACCTTCCAGTAGCCCAGCCGACGCAGCATCCTCTTGGTCTCCCGGACCAGTCGGGTGTGCGGCCCGTTGTTGGTGGGCTGGTAGGAGAGCCGGATCCGCCCGCCCGGCTCCACGGTGACCCGGTTCGACTCGTGGGGGAGGTCCTCCGACATCGCGAGCCAGTCCACCCCCCTGGAGACGAACGCGTCGCAGGCCCAGCGGGGCAGGAACGGGGCCACGGCCTGGACGATGGCGCCGTGCGCCCGACCCTGTGACTGGATGTGGCCCAACGGGAACGGGTGGCCGTGGCCTGCGCGGTAGAAGTCGTTGATCGCAACCGTCTTCTGGAACCTGGTCGGGTTCACCTTGAACGGGTGGAACGCCTCGATCATCGTCGACAGGTGGGCCATGTACCGGCGTCCCACCAGGCCCGAGCTGTTGGCCAGCCCCTGTTTGTGGCGCACGTCGGCGGACCGGAGCAGGAGCGCCGCCGAGTTGGCGGCGCCGCACGCCACCACGAACGTCTTGGCGGTGACGCGGACCTTCTGGCCGTTCCGGTCGATCAGCGCGGCGGTGACCTTGCCGCCGCTGCTGTCGGTGAACAGCCGCTCCGCACGTGCCCCGGTCCACATGGTCACGGTCGGGGAGATCAGTGCGGGTTCGACGCACATGGTGTCGGAGTCGCTCTTGGCGCGGATCCGGCAGGGGAAGGAGTTGCAGGTGCTGCACAGGACGCAGCCACCTTCTTCCCCGGGCTTGACGAGCCCGAGCGGAAGGTGCGAGGGATGCAGGCCCTGGCCACGAAGCTGCTCGACCAGCTCCTGGATGGGCGGCTCGTGGGGAACGGCGGGGTAGGGGAACGGGCCGCGCTCGGCCTCGGTGGGGTCGGACCCGTGCTGGCCGTGGACGTGGTAGAGCCGTTCCGCCTTGTCGTACCACGGTGCCAGCGTGTCGTAGTCGATGGGCCAGGCAGGGGAGACCCCGTCGGCATGCTCGATGGCGTCGAAGTCGTCCCGGCGCAGGCGGAAGAGCGCGCTGCCCCAGAACTTGGTGTTCCCCCCGACCACGTAGTGCACGAACGGCAGGAAGGTCCGGCCGCGGCCGTCGAGCCACAGCTCGTCGGGCCGGTAGCGCTTCTGCTGCCATACGGCCGCGGGATCCCAGTTCTCGTCCTCCTGGGGGAGCATCTGACCGCGCTCGACCAGCAGCACCCGTGCCCCCGTCCACGCCAACGCGTGCGTCATCGTGCCGCCGCCGGCACCGCTGCCGATGATGACGACGTCGAAGTGCTCGCTCGCCGGCGGGTCCGTGCTAGGCGCTTCGACCATAGACCTGCTCCATCAGCGCGTGGTCGGCCATGGCCCGCTCGAGGTGCATCTCCGGGGCGCCTCCTTCGCGGATGGCGCGGGCGAAGTCCTGGTACATCGCGCGGTAGCCGCGGATGTCGGCGAACCCCGGTGTGATGACTCGTGGAAGCGGGCGGCCGGGGACCACCACCACGGCGCCGTTCGACTCGAAGGTGATCACCCCTTTGCGTCCGTACAGCTTCGACCAGCGCAGGCCGCGGAGCAGCGACGGGATCTCCCGGGAGTAGTACAGCGCACCGGCGGCGCCTCCGTCGTACTCGAAGGCGACGAGCATGCTCTTCGTTCGCGCGTCGCCGTGGTTGTGCGAGGTCGCCGGCGCCGGTCGGAAGCCTCCGATCCGGATGATCTGCGGCCCCAGGCTGCCCGCCAGGTGCAGCCAGTGGATGCCCTCCTCGAAGAACGCGTCGCCGCCGGCCATGGTCTCGTCGTTGCGCCAGTCGTCGGCGGACTTCGGGCGGTGGGCCACCGTGGTGAACTGCGCGAGGACCAGCTCCCCGACGACTCCGTCGGCCAGCAACCTCCGAAGCGTCACCGCAAGGGGCTTGTAGTGGTCGTTCTCGCCGACGCACACCACCCGCTGCGCCTCGTCCCGCGCAGCGCGGACGGTCTCGTAGTCGCCACGGAGCGCGAAGGCCGGCTTCTCCACCAGGACGTGCTTGCCCGCCTGCAGCGCCTGGAGCGTCAGCTCCAGGTGGAACTTGGGGGGAACGGCCACCACCACGGCATCCACCGAGGGGTCCTCGAGCGCGGTCGAGTAGTCGTCGTACGCACGAACGCCGTCGAACCGCTTCCGGTACTCCTCGGCGCAGCCGGGGCGACGGCTGGCATAGCTGCACACGAACGTGTCACGCAGCTTGGTGAGATGCCGGCTGTGCACCGAGGTGATGAAGCCGCAGCCGAGAAACGCCAGGTGGAGGGCGCCTGGAGCAAGCCTGGCAACTGACACTGCCAGACGGTAACAGACCGCGGGGCGCGGACCTGCGGTCGGTCGAGGTGCGTCGTGAGATGTTGCTGGTGCCGAGCCGGCCTCGGTGACGCCCCGGGTTGAGGCAGGAGCGCCGACCGGCGGAAGTCCAGCAGGGGAGCGGTTTGGTCCGACTTGTGTAGAACGCTCCCCACCGGGTATGACGGGCATCACCGTGGGTTTGCCCCGATTGTCCAGAGACCGCAACCGACGACCACCGGATCGAACCGGGAGGACAGCTCCATGACGTCCCAGGCCCCGTCAGCGTCCGAGAGCCAAGGCGTGTCAACCAGCGTGCTTCGCCGGGCGGTAGCCGCCGCCGCGATCGGCAACGCGACCGAGTGGTACGACTACGGCGTCTACTCCTACGTCGCGCTCGAGATCGGGAAAAACTTCTTCCCGGGCCCGTACTCGACAGCCGCAAGCCTCTTGGTGTTCGCGGTGTCGTTCGTGCTCCGCCCGCTCGGCGGGATGGTGTGGGGACCGCTCGGCGACCGGGTGGGACGCAACAAGGTCATGGCCACCACGATCTTGTTGATGTCGACAGCCACGTTCCTCGTCGGGGTGATCCCCAACTACAAGTCGGTCGGGGTCTGGGCGCCGGTGCTGCTGGTGCTGCTCCGGGTGATCCAGGGCTTCTCCACCGGCGGCGAGTACGGCGGCGCGGCGACGTTCATGGCGGAGTACGCCACCGACCGCCGACGCGGCTTCTGGGGGAGCTTCCTGGAGTTCGGGACGCTGCTCGGCTTCACCGGCGCTCTCGTGGTGACGTTGGTGGTGAACAGCATCATCGGTGATGCGGCGATGAGCTCCTGGGGGTGGCGCGTCCCCTTCCTGCTCGGGCTTCCGCTCGGGGTCGTCGGCCTCTACCTCCGGCTCCGGATGAAGGAGACTCCGGTGTTCCGGGACCTCGAGAGCTCGGGCCAGACCGAGGAGCACGCCTCCCACGCGCTTCGCAGCGTCACCCAGAACTACGGCGGCGCGCTGGTGCGGCTGTTCTGCCTGGTCGTCGCCCTCAACGTCGCCGACTACACGCTGCTGACCTACATGCCGACGTACCTGCAGACAAGCGTGGGCATGTCGAGCAACTCCACCGACGTGCTCATCATCGTCGGGCAGGTGGTGATGATGGGGCTGCTGCCCGTGGCCGGTTCGCTGTCGGACCGCATCGGCAGGAAGCCGTGCTGGTGGATCTCGCTGGTGGGTCTGTTCGTGCTGGCGGTGCCGATGTTCGCGCTGCTCAGCGCCAGCTACGCCCTTGCGATCGTGGGCTTCACGGTGATGGGACTGGTGTTCGCGTTGCAGCTGGGCACCATCTCCGCCACGTTCCCGGCGATGTTCCCCACGCACGTGAGGTACGCCGGCATGGCCATCGCCTACAACGTGGCCACCGCGGCGTTCGGCGGCACGGCGTCGTACGTCGACAACGCGCTCGTGCACGCCACCGGCAACAACCTGATGCCCGCCTTCTACGTGATGGCGGCCTGCGTGGTGGGCATGGTCGGGCTCGTGAAGGTTCCCGAGACGGTCGGTGCCTCGCTGCGGGGCCGGGGCGTCCCGGGAGTGGCTGCGCCCCGGAAGGCGGACCCGGCGCTGTCCGACTGAGCGTGCGCCGCGGGGTCCCGGAGCCTGATCTTTACTGACTCCAGATAATGGTCAATACTCGGGGCGTGCCCACCACGTCGGACTTCGAGCGGATGCTGCGCGGGGCTGCCCTGAGAGTGACGCGTCCCCGGGTGGCCGTGCTGTCGGCGGTGCACGAGCACCCGCACGCCGACACCGAGTCGATCATCCGCGGTGTGCGGGAGAACCTCGGCGAGGTCTCCCACCAGGCCGTGTACGACGTGCTGCGCGCCCTCACCGGCGCGCGACTGGTGCGGCGCATCCAGCCGTCCGGCTCCGTGGCCCGGTACGAGTCACGGGTCCGGGACAACCACCACCATCTGGTGTGCCGGTCGTGTGGTGCCATTGCCGACGTCGACTGCGCGGTCGGTGAGACTCCGTGCCTGACCGCGTCCGACGACCAGGGCTTCTCGATCGACGAGGCCGAGGTCACCTACTGGGGCCTGTGCCCGCGGTGTGACGCGGCACCAGCAACCGGTTGTCAGGACGAACCATCAAGACAGGAGAAGGATCGACGTGTCTGATCGCGGCAGCGAGAGTGAGAACCCGGCAATCCCGTCCCCAACCCCGAGCTCGGAGCACCGCCCTCGGACGAACCGGGACTGGTGGCCGAACCAGCTGAACCTCCAGGTGCTTCACCAGCACTCGCCCCGGGCCAACCCGATGGGCGAGGACTACGACTACGCGGAGGCGTTCGGGTCCGTCGACGTCGAGGCGCTGAAGCGTGACGTCTTCGAGGTGATGAAGACGTCTCAGGACTGGTGGCCGGCCGACTACGGCCACTACGGGCCGCTCTTCATCAGGCTGAGCTGGCACGCCGCCGGCACCTACCGGATCGAGGACGGCCGGGGTGGGGCCGGCGACGGGTCGCAACGCTTCGCCCCCCTCAACAGCTGGCCCGACAACGCCAGCCTCGACAAGGCCCGCCGGCTGCTGTGGCCGGTCAAGAAGAAGTACGGCGAGAAGATCTCCTGGGCGGACCTGCTGGTGTTCGCCGGCCAGTGCGCGTTGGAGTCGATGGGCTTCAAGACGTTCGGCTTCGGCTTTGGACGCGAGGACATCTACGAGCCGGAGGAGATCTTCTGGGGGTCCGAGGACACCTGGCTGGGCGACGAGCGCTACACCGGCGACCGCGAGCTCACCGGGCCGGTCGGCGCCTCGCAGATGGGCCTGATCTACGTGAACCCGGAGGGGCCCAACGGCAACCCGGACCCGATCGCCGCCGCCCGTGACGTCCGAGAGACCTTCCGCAGGATGGCGATGAACGACGAGGAGACGGTCGCACTGATCGCGGGCGGCCACACGTTCGGCAAGACGCACGGGGCTGCTCCGGCGGAGTACATCGGTCGCGAGCCCGAGGGTGCGCCCCTCGAGCAGATGGGTCTCGGCTGGAAGAACACCTACGGCACCGGTGTGGGCAAGGACGCGATGACCAGCGGGCTCGAGGGCGCGTGGACGCCCACCCCGACCCAGTGGGACAACAGCTTCTTCGAGACGCTGTTCGGCTACGAGTGGGAGCTGACCGAGAGCCCCGCCGGCGCCAAGCAGTGGAAGCCGAAGGGTGACGCCGGGGCGGACACCGTTCCGGGCGCGCACGACCCGTCGGGCCGGCACGCCCCGATGATGCTGACCACGGACCTCGCGCTGCGGATGGACCCGATCTACGAGCCGATCTCCCGGCACTTCCTGGAGCATCCGGACGAGCTCGCGGAGGCGTTCGCCAAGGCCTGGTACAAGCTGCTGCACCGTGACATGGGGCCCGCCACCCGGTATCTCGGTCCCTGGGTGCCGGAGCCGCAGCTGTGGCAGGACCCGGTCCCGGAGGTCGACCACGACCTGGTCGGGGACGAGGACATCGCCGCTCTCAAGGGCAAGATCCTCGACTCGGGGCTGTCCATCGCGCAGCTGGTATCCACGGCGTGGGCATCGGCAGCCACCTTCCGTGGCACCGACAAGCGCGGTGGCGCCAACGGCGCGCGGATCCGCCTCGAGCCGCAGCGGAGCTGGGAGTCCAACGACCCGGCTGAGCTGGCCAAGGTGCTCGAGGCCCTCGAGCGGGTCCAGCAGGAGTTCAACTCCTCCCAGTCCGGCAGCAAGTTGGTGTCGCTGGCCGACCTGATCGTGCTGGGCGGCTGTGCCGCCATCGAGAAGGCAGCCGAGAATGCCGGGCAGGACGTCACCGTCCCGTTCGTGCCGGGGCGCACGGACGCCTCGCAGGAGCAGACCGACGTCGAGTCCTTCACCGTGCTCGAGCCGCGGGCGGACGGGTTCCGCAACTACCTGCGAACCGGTGAGAAGCTGCGGCCGGAGACCCTGCTGCTGGACCGGGCGAACCTGCTGACGCTGACCGCTCCCGAGATGACCGTGCTGGTCGGCGGGATGCGGGCGCTCGGCGCGAACGCCGGCCGGAGCGCTCACGGGGTCTTCACCGACCGCCCGGAGGCCCTGACCAACGACTTCTTCGTGAACCTGCTCGACATGGGCACGGAGTGGAAGGTGTCTGAGTCGGCCGAGAACGTGTACGAGGGGACGGACCGTGTGACGGGCCAGAGCAAGTGGACCGCCACTGCTGTCGATCTCGTCTTCGGGTCCAACTCCCAGCTGCGGGCGCTCTCGGAGGTCTACGGGGCCGACGACGCGAAGGAGAAGTTCGTCAACGACTTCGTGCAGGCGTGGGTCAAGGTCATGAACCTCGACCGGTTCGACCTGGCCTGACCCCTGCGTCGCGGTCATGCGAGGGCCCGGGGCGTGCGTCCCGGGCCCTCGCCGTGTCCGCCGCGCACGTTCGAGCAGCAGCTGGTCACCGTGACCTCCCCGGTCGTCACCTCTGTCGAGCAGCCCCTGGCCCTCCCCGGGACCCGCCAGCGCGTCCCCTTGCGCCGCTTGGGACCATGACTCTCGTCGAGATGCCGGTGCCTTCGGGCGCAGCACGAGGACACCCAGGAAGAGGAGGCCGTGATCGACACCCCGAACTACGAGGACGTGCAGGAGGCCGCGACAAGGATAGAGGGGTACGCCGCCCGCACCCCTGTGCTGCGGTCGCGCCTGTTGGACGAGCTGTTCGGCATGCAGCTGTTCCTCAAGTGTGAGAACTTCCAGCGCACCGGGGCGTTCAAGTTCCGCGGTGCCTTCAACGCGCTGTCGCACCTTGCCGCCGACCAGCGGCGGGCGGGAGTGGTCACCTTCTCCTCGGGCAACCACGGGCAGGCGCTGGCGCGGGCGGCCGCCCTGCTCGACATCCCCGCGACGGTCGTGATGCCTGAGGACGCCCCGGCGTCGAAGGTCGCCGCGACGAGAGGGTACGGCGCCCAGGTGGTCAGCTACGACCGCTACAGCGTCGACCGCGAGCAGATCGCCACCGAGCTCGCGGAGAAGGAACGGCGCACCCTGATCCCGCCGTACGACCACCCGCACGTGATAGCGGGGCAGGGGACGGCTGCAGCCGAGCTGTTCGGCGAGGTCGGTGATCTCGACGCGCTGTTCGTCCCGCTCGGCGGCGGCGGACTGCTCGCCGGGAGCGCGCTGACGGTCGCGGCGGTCTCGCCGGCCTGCGCGCTCTACGGGGTGGAGCCCGCGGCCGGCGACGACGGTCAACAGTCGCTCCGCCGCGGGGAGATCGTCCACATCGACCCGCCGAAGACCATCGCGGACGGGGCGCAGACCACCCACCTGGGTGTTCACAACTTCACGATCATCCGCGACCGGGTCACCGACATCCTCACCGCGAGCGACCCGGGCCTGCTCGAGATGATGCGACTGCTCGCCTCACGGATGAAGATCGTCGTCGAACCCACCGGCTGCCTCGGCCTGGCCGGCGTGAGCCGGCTGCGTGACCAGCTCGCGGGCCGGCGGGTCGGCGTGCTCGTCAGTGGCGGGAACGTGGACGTGGAGCGGTTCGGCGCCCTGCTGGGCCAGTGACGCCGACCGGGGCGGGCCCTCACGGGCGCCCCTTCTCGCCCCGGTCGCCGGGCACCGGCGGAATCACCTGGGTCTCCGCCTCGGGGGTCGGCTCCCCCGCGGCCGGAGCGCGGCTGCTGGACCTCGGTGCGCCCGACCGGGGCCACCGTGGCCGCGTCGGAGGCAGCAGCTGGACCTGCCTGCGGACCCGCTCGTCCAGGTCCATCTCTCGCAGCAGCCGCTTGACCGTCGACAGCACGGCGGCGTGCAGCTCGAGAAGCTCGGGCGGCCCACCCGCCATGAGCAGGTCGTCGAGCCGGGCACGTGCTTCGTGCAGGCCCTCGAGCGCCTCCCGCAGCCCCTGGATGTCGGCGGAGCCCACCCGCGTCGACGGCTCGGCCTCGTCGCGGACCAGCTGCCCGAACGCGTCCACCCCCGACGCCAGCTCACGCAGCGTCTGCGCGAGCCCGAGCCAGAGCTCCCTGACGGTCTCCGGGTCCGGTCCGGGTCTGTGGTCTGGGGTGTCGCTGGGGGTGTCGCTGGGGGCGCTGCTGGGGGCGTCGCTGGGGGCGTCGCTGGGGATGTCGGCCGCCGCGTCCACCACGGCGCGGAACATGCCGCGGAGGGCGATCGCCGAGTGCTCCAGCGCCTCGAGCCCCTGCCGCAGTCCCGGTCCGACGTCGGGAGTGCCGACCGCGCGGACGTTGAGCCGTCGCCCCTGCTCCGCGTGCAGGAGGGCGGCGCCGATCGGCGGGATGTCGTGGGTGATGCGCCTGGCGTCCCCGAGCCAGTGCCGGGCGGCCGCTGCCACGTCGCGCTCCGAGACCACCAGGTCGGTCAGCTCGTCGGCGGCCCGGTCCAGCAGCTCACTCATCGAGTCGGCGAGCCCGTTGATGGCCTGGCCGGCGTCCGCACTCGCCACCTTGGGCGGCCACAGCAGGTTCACGGCGATGCCGACCGCGGCACCCACGAGGGTCTCCGCGAGGCGCTGCCAGGCCGCGGACTCGGCGACCAGCGACCCGACCCCGAGCACGAGCATGCCGCTGATCGCCACCTCGATGAGGTTCGACCGGAGGTGCAGCACCTGGCCGACGGTGATGGCAAGGAGGATGAGCAGGCCCAGGCTCCACCACTGGAGGGGTACGACGGAGGCGAAGGCCACCGCGAGGGACACGCCGGCCACCACGGCGACGACCCGGTCGATCCCGCTGGCCAGCAGCGAGACCGGGGTCACCTGGACGACCAGCATCGCGGTCAGCGGGGCGAGCAACGGCTGGGTTCCGGGGAAGAGCAGCGTGGCCACGACATAGCTGGCCACTGCGGCGGCGGTGATGCGCAGTGACCACAGCAACGCCGCGCGGCCGTCGTTGCGCAGCCGCGCCATCTCCCGTGTGAGACCCCGTCGCCACCAGTCGCGCACGCTTCATCTTGCTTGATTCCGGGACCGCGAGCACAACGGGCGCGCGGACCGGCACCGGCTCCGGTCGCCTCAACTGCGTTCCCGCCGCGGTCCGGGCGGTGGCACCCTCACTCCGAGGGTGCGGGCTCGGGCCGGTCCGGAAGCGGGGGAACCGTCACCACGGGGCAGGGTGCGTGCGCGGCGCAACGCCTGCTCACCGATCCGAGCGCAAGCCCGTCCAGGCTGTGGTGGCGACGCCGGCCCACCACGAGCAGGTCAGCCGTGGCGGCGGCCTCCAACAGCCCCTCGGCGGGCGTCTTCTCGACGGTGGAGCAGCGCACCCTGGCTCTCGGCCGGTCCGCGAGCACCTCTCGCAGGCGCTCCTGGAGATCGGTCGGGAGCGAGTCAGGGGGCGGTGCCTGCGGCGAGTCCTTCGGAAAGGCCAGCCCCGGGTACTGCCAGACGTGGACGACGTGCAGGTCGACGTGGCGCAGCAGCGCCTCGGAGACCGCCCATCTGGCGGCAGCCATCGCCCCGGGCGACCCGTCGAACCCGACGACCACCGGGCCGCGGCGCGGTTCCGGCTGGTTGTCCATTGCCACACCTCTGCTCATCTCGAACCCTGACATCTCACCATTCCTCCGCGGCTCGCGGCACGGACGAGGCATCCGTCCTCCGCGGCGAGGACCTTCTACCCCGGCGCGTGCCGGCTCGTTCCCGGTTTCCCCCGTGGGGGCGGGTCAGTCGGTCAGGGTGGCGTACGTGTCGGGCCGCCGCGTCCGAAGGAACGGGAACAGCGTCAGCCAGTCCCGACGCTGGTCGAGGTCGAGGTCGGCCACCAGGACCGCCGGCTCGTCCCGCGGTGCCTGCACGAGCACCCGGCCGTACGGGTCGGAGACGAACGACGAGCCGTAGAAGGTGACCTTGCCCTCGTTGCCGCACCGGTTGGGCACCACCATGAAGGTGCCGTTGGCGATCCCGTTGGCGACGATGACCTTCTCCCACAGCGGTTCGGTGTCGAAGCCGGGGAAGTCCGGCTCGGACCCGATCGCGGTGGGGTAGACGAGCACCTCCGCGCCGGCCAGCGAGTAGGCCCGGGCCACCTCCGGGAACCACTCGTCCCAGCACGTCGGCATGCCGAGCGCCACCTCGCCGAGTGCCGCCGGCCGGTACACCGGGTACGCGTCCTCCGCGGGCCCGGGGCGGAAGTAGGTATCTTCGTGGTACCCGGCGGTCACCGGGATGTGCAGCTTGTGGGTGCGACCGAGCAGCGCACCGTCGGGGGAGACCAGGATCGCGGTGTTCAGGCCCAGGCCGTCCCCGCCGTCCGCCCGCTCGTACATCGACGCGTGCACGCAGACGCCGTGGGCCTTGGCGGCTTCCGCGGCGAAGGCGAAGGTCGGGCCGTCCAGCAGGTCCTCGGCGAGCTCGGCCGGGGAGGCCGGGGCCGGCACGTCGGCGGGGTAGCGCAGCAAGGTCAGCTCGGGAAGGAAGACGACCCGGGCGCCGTTCCGGGCGGCGTGGCCGATGCCCTCGGCAAGCCGGTCGCGCAGCTCCTGCGGGTCGGGCAGCCACGCGTGCTGGACGAGGCCCACTCGCAGCGGGGGACGGGTC
The DNA here is from genome assembly GCA_963839365.1 of uncultured Actinomycetota bacterium. GTDB lineage: Bacteria > Actinomycetota > Actinomycetes > Propionibacteriales > Nocardioidaceae > DASSKA01. Next base: position 486,839 of record CAWIUT010000003.1, on the reverse strand, counting down.
GGCGGCCCGGTCCGCGCAGGTGAGTCCGGAGCGGTGGCGGTGCGCACGATCATGGGTCCCCATCCTGTCGGCCGGTGGTGGGTCAGGACCCACCCAACCATCTGCCGAAACGTTCCGGCAAGAGGTCCCGGACCCGCGCCCTCCTCAGCACCCGTCGGCGGCGTCCCGTCTCAGCTGTCGCCGGATCGTGAGTGCTCCGGTCCCGACGATCACCACCGGACCGAACCACCACGCGGGGTAGCCGAGCCGCAGCAGCAGGTAGGTGCCGCCGATCAGTACGGCGACTCCGGCCGCGGCGGTCCAGTCGTCGCCGATGATGAACCCGTACCAGAACCGGCCGAACGCGACGAGGAACTGCTTCATGCGATTCATGGTCACTCCTTGCGGCTGTCTTGGGGAAGCTTGCCGTCCGGTGCGAGCCGATGGGCGCGCACCACCTGCAAGGCGGTCCGGGTCCGGGGTCCGGCCACTCCGTCCACGGCGAGCCCATGCTGCTGCTGGAAGCTGCGGACGGCCTCCGGGTCGGCGGGATCCAGCAATCGGGTCACGTCTTGTTGGTCAGCCCTTCCGTAGCGCTGCTCGCGCTCCTTGTCGTCCCGCGGCTCCAGCTCGGCCCGAGCGGCCCGCAGCGCGGCGCGGGTCTCCTCCCCGACCTCACCGTCGGCGCGCAAGCCATGGGTCCGCTGGAACTGCCTCACCGACTCGGCATCAGCGACGTCCATGCCCCCGTGGTGCTCCCGCTCCCAGCGCATCGCCCGGCGCGTCTCGGGGCCGATGTCGCCGTCCGCGGACTGACCGCGACGGTCCTGGAAGTCGCGAACCGCGGTCTCGTCGTAGACGTCGGGGAGCGTGGTGCCGTTCGTCCCTGGCTCCGGCCTTTCGTCGAGGAGCGTGCTCATGGCGGTCATGGCACCACGGGTCTCCGGGCCGATCACACCGTCACCGGCGAGGCCGATGCTTCGCTGGAAGCGGCACACCGTGTCTTCCTGGAGGGGATCCACGTTGCGGAACGTTCGCACCGGGCTCGCCGTAGTGGTCTCAGGAACGCCGGCCTCGGCGCCCCGGCGCCCGGGCTCGGCGGACAGCGCCCTGGCGGCCGCTCGGGTCTGCTCGCCCGCCTCACCGTCGGGCTCCAAGCCGTGGCGTCGCTGGAAGTCCCGTACGGCGCCCGGGTCCTGGAGGTCGATCAGCCCCGGTTGCTGGGCCAACCGCAGGGCACCCCGGGTGGGTGCGTCCACGTCTCCCGACTCCGGGAGCCCCAGCCGGCGCTGAAAAGCAGCCACCGAGTCGGCGTCGGCGGGGTCGGCTCCGAGCGCATGGACGTCCACGGCGGAGACGCCCTGCTCTGATCGGACCGCCCGGAGGGCCGCCCGAGTACGGGGTCCGACGACGCCGTCGCCGCGCAGACCGTGTCGGGCCTGGAACTCCTCGATCGAGGCCGCGCTGGCCGGCGCGAGACCACTGGGAGCAACGGCTCCCGGGTCAGGCTGAGCGCTGGTCGGACGAGGCCCCATCGCGCCATGGCGGACCGCCAGCATCAGCACGGCGGTCGAACCGAGGTAGAGCGCATACAGCCATGCCAGGCTAAGGTCCTCTCCCGGCCAGTGCGCGCCAAGGCCTTCGAGCGTCCAGAAGGTGCCGAAGGTGGACAGCAGACCGCCCACCCCGAACTTCAAGGCACGCCCGGGCACCCGCTCGAGCTTGCTCTTGGCGGCGAAGCCCAGCGCCCAGATCAACAAGAAGGAAGCCATCGCACCGGTGTAGGCGGACGCAAAGCCGTTGCCCCCGGAGCTGGAAGAGCTGTGCCCCATGCCTCCGGTGCCGAATGCGATCACGATGAAGGCGATCTCCAGACCTTCGAGCAGGACGCCCTTGAACGCCAACGTGAACGCCGTCCAGTCGAGGGCGCCCCCAGCGGAGTCGCTGCTGGCGTCCACCTCCTCGCCACCGCCACCGGTGAAGCCGTCGGCGGCCACTCCGACCACACCCTGCCGGTACCACTGCAGCCCGAACGTCAGCAGCAGCGCGCCGATGACGATGCGGGCGAGGTCGATCGGGATCAGCTGGATGGCGCGGCCGAGCCCCACGATGATCCCGACAAGGATCACCAGTCCTGACACCGCGCCGATCGACGTCGATCGCCACCCCCGGATAGCCCCCACGCCGAAGACGATGACCACCATCTCGATCATCTCGACGCAGCACGCGATAAACGTCCCGATCAGCACGGCATTGAGGGAAAGCGAGATGAACGAGCTCACGCTGGACCTCCTACCTGATGCTGCGGTTCGGTTCTGCGCGCCAGTACCCAGCTGGTTGAAGGTAAAACGATGCCCGGCTCGGCGACGGGCCGGGACGGTGGGCTCTGGTGCGCGGCCTCGAGCAGCCTGTGCGCGAGCTCACGCAACCACGTGCCACGATGGGGACGATTCGTCCACGGCCGTGAGCAGGAGGAATGACCGCACCACTGGAGGGCATGCTGGTCGCCGACTTCAGCCGCGTCCTGGCCGGACCGCTTGCCACCGGCGCCCTGGCGGACCTCGGAGCCACCGTGGTCAAGGTGGAGCGGCCCGAGGTCGGCGACGACACCCGCGCCTGGGGACCCCCGTGGACGAAGAGCTCGAGCTCGTACTTCGAGGCGGCGAACCGGTCCCGGCGCAGCGTCGAGCTGAACCTGGCCGACCCCGAGGACCTGAAGCTGGCACACGAGCTGGTTCGCCGCGCGGACGTCCTGGTGGAGAACTTCCGGACCGGTTCCCTGGCCCGGTACGGGCTCGACCCGGACAGTGCCGCCCGGCTGAACCCGGGCCTGGTCTACTGCTCGATCACCGGCTTCGGCAGCGGGGCCGGGTCCGGCCTCGCCGGTTACGACTTCGTGGTGCAGGCCGTCGGCGGGCTGATGAGCATCACCGGCCATCCTGACGGAGAGCCGACCAAGGTCGGTGTGGCTGTGGTGGACGTGCTCACGGGCAAGGACGCCGTCATCGGCATCCTGGCTGCCCTGGCAGCGCGGGAGCGGACCGGGCTGGGGGAGTGGGTCGAGGTCAGCCTGATGTCGAGCCTGCTGGGCTCACTGGCCAACCAGGCGTCGGCGTACCTGACCACCGGTCTCCCGCCCGGCCGGATGGGCAACCAGCACCCCTCGATCGCGCCCTACGAGACCCTGCGCTGCGCGGACGGGTTGCTGGCGGTCGCCTGCGGCAACGACGGGCAGTTCCGGCGGCTGGCGACCTCCATCGGGCAGCCGGAGCTGGCCGACGACACCCGCTTCGCGACGAACTCCGCCCGGGTCGAGCACCGCGGGGAGCTCGTGCCCGCGCTGGAGAGGCTGCTCGCCTGCCGGCCCGCGGCCGACTGGCAGGCTGTCCTGAACGAGGTCGGCGTCCCGGCCGGCGTCGTCGGCGACATCGAGAGTGCGTTGCGCCTCGCCGGCGAGCTCGGCCTGGACCCCACCCACGAAGTGGGCGAGGGCCATCCGGCCCAGCTCAGGCATGCGGTGCGCTACTCACGCAGCAAGGTGCGGGACCCCGAGCCGCCACCGGAGCTCGGCCAGCACAACGAGGAGGTCCGCCGCTGGCTGACGGACGGTGGTGGCAGCTGACCGCGAGCCGGCCCACCGCCGCGCCGAGCTGTCCAGTCCGCGGGCTGGTCCGGCCCGGGTTGGGGACGCTTGCGAAGATGGGTGTCGTGAGAGCCCTATTCCTGGAGAACCTGCACCCGATGGCCTCGAAGATCATCCGCGAGGCTGGTGTCGAGGTCGAGACCGCCGACCACGCGCTCGCTGAGCGCGATCTCATCTCCGCGCTGGACGGGGTGGACCTGCTGGGGATCAGGTCCAAGACCGAGGTCACCGCCACGGTGCTCGAGGCGCGTCCGGACCTGCTGGCCATCGGTGCGTTCTGCATCGGGACCAACCAGATCGACCTGCCGGCCGCGACCGAGCACGGGATCGCCGCGTTCAACGCGCCGTTCAGCAACACCCGGTCGGTCGTCGAGCTGGCCATCGCGAACATCATCGCCATGGCCCGGCACCTGACCGACCGGAACTCGTCTCTGCACTCCGGCATCTGGGACAAGTCGGCCAGCGGGAGCCACGAGGTGCGCGGCCGCACGCTGGGCATCGTCGGCTACGGCAACATCGGCTCCCAGCTGTCCGTCGTGGCCGAGATGCTCGGCATGCAGGTCTACTTCTACGACACCGACGACAAGCTCGCGCTCGGCAACGCCCGGCGCTGCTCGTCGCTGGGCGAGCTGCTCGACTCGGTGGACACGGTGACGCTCCACGTCGACGGCCGGCCCGGGAACGCCGGCATCTTCGGTGCTGAGCAGTTCGCGCGGATGCGTCCGCGGTCGCTGTTCTTGAACCTGTCCCGGGGCTTCGTCGTGCAGTACGACGCACTTCGCGAGGCCATCGAGTCCGGGCACGTGGCCGGCGCCGCGGTCGACGTCTTTCCCAACGAGCCGAAGAAGCGCGGCGAGCCGTTCGAGTCGCCGCTGCGGGGGCTGCCGAACGTCATCCTCACCCCGCACATCGGCGGTTCCACCGAAGAGGCTCAGGAGGACATCGGTCGGTTCGTGGGCACCAAGCTGCGCGACTACGTGCAGGCCGGCACCACCTCGCTGTCGGTGAACCTGCCGACGCTGGCGCCAGGCCGATCCGAGCATGCCCAGCGGATCGCGCACATCCACCAGAACACGCCCGGGGTGCTGGCCGAGGTGAACAAGATCCTCGCCACGCACGACGTGAACATCGGAGCACAGCACCTGGGCACCCGCGGGCACACCGGCTACGTCGTCACCGACACCGACTCCACGGTCAGCGACGACGCGCTCCAGGACCTGGCCACCATCCCGGGCACCACGCGGCTCCGCGTGCTCGAGTGAGCCATGCTCAGCAGGTGGTGGACACCGCGCTGGAGAGCTTGTGCATCGAGGACCTCACATCGGCGAGGTCCGGCTGCAGCTGACCGATCGATGCGGCCGTGGGGTGGGAAGAGGCTGCCCGTACGTCGGTCTGCAGGGCCTGTAGGCTCTGCTGCACCGCCTGGATCTGCGAGGAGTACTGGTTCGAGGCGTCCGCGGCCAGCTGGTGCAGCTGCTTGTTCAACGTGCTGGCCCACTTCTTCAGCTCGCTGAGCGTGTTGGCCCCTGGCTGGACGTTCTGCAGCTGGCGCAGCGTCGACTGCACGTCGCTCAGGTCCGAGCAGACGGCGGGTGTGCCGCCTCCGCAGGCAGTCAACCCGCCGCCCAGCAGCGCGAGCGCCGCCACCGAGGTGGCGGCGCCACGCAATCTCGAGCCGGACACTGCCGAGTGGCCGCTCAGCCGAGCACCTTGGTCTTGCCCTGCTGGTACTCGGCCTCGCTGATCGCGCCCTTGTCGCGCAGGTCCGCCAGCCGCGTCAGCTCGTCCGCGGTGCCGTGCCCGTTGCTCGAGGTGACACTGCGGACGTACTTGCGCATGGCCTCGTCCTGCTCCTGGGCGGCCTCCTCGGCATGCTCGTGCATCTTGTGGCCCCGGGCCACCAGGTAGCCGAACACGCCCAGGTAGGGGAGCACGATGACGAAGATCGTCCACAGGGCCTTGCCCCAGCCGGACAGGTCCCGGCTGCGGAAGATGTCGGAGAACACGACGATCAGCAGCCAGACCCAGATGAAGAACAAGAAGAACCAAATCATGGACCAGAGCACCTGGCCGGTCCCGAACTGAGCAGCAGCGGAAACCATTGCCCATCCTCACAATCTCCCGCGACCAGCGGGACTCGTCGCCGCAGCGATCCCACCTCGATGGTCCGTCGAAGGAGGCGGGGCGCCTAGGGACGAAGGGCCCCGGACGAGAGCACAGTGGCTCCAGAGGGGCTCCAGAGGGGCTCCAGAGGGGCTCCAGAGGGGCTCGTCCGGGGCAAACGCGAGGTTTCGCCTGGCTGCGAGAGCTCAGATCACGAGATCGGCTGGCAACGCGCGATGGGGGTGCCGACGAGCCGGAATCCTTCGGTGGTGTCGATGTCGGGCTGGACGCCTTCCTGGAACAGCACGATGATGTCGGAGCCGCCGAACAGGAAGTAGCCGAACTCCTCGCCCTTGGCCACCTGCTTGCCCGGAACGGCGGTCATGTTCACCGAGGCGACGTGGGCCATGCCCACCGGGATGACCGCGACGACGCCGAGATCGCCGTTCCCGGTGGTGCTGGTGTCGAGGGTGATCACTCCGCGGGTCTGGGAGAACTCGTAGCCGCTCTCGGCGCTGTCCTTGGACTGGAGCTGGTGGCCTCCGAGGTCGACCTGCATGAACACCTTGCCCTGTGTCACGAAGGACTCCTTGACCTCACCGGCCACTGGTACGTGGTAGCGGTGGTAGGCCGACGGCGGCAGCATGTAGTGGACGAACGTCCCGTTCGCGAAGGCGTCGGCGTACTCGCTGCCCTCCATGAGCTGCTTGATGTTGCCGTAGCGGTGGTTCTCCTTGAGGGTCACCGCGGGGATGTCCGACTCGCTGTCGATGCCGTACCAGCGGATGTACTGACAGTCCGCAGGGGAGGTCGGCACCAGGTTGTTGCTGGGCTCGGTGATCGGCCGCAGGCCGTGGTTGAGCTCCCGGGCGAAGAACTGGTTGAACGTCACCCAGCCACTGGGGCTGTTGGGGCGGCCGTCGACCAGGGACTCCTCGACGTGGTACTCCGGCGCGTCCTCGAGGAAGGAGCTCAAGATGTCCTGGTCGAACGACTCCGGCGAGTCCAGGAAGCTGCCCCACTGGCGGGCGAACTCGGTCATCCACTCGCGGAACTTGTCGGAGTTCTGAGGGACGCCCTTCTCGCCCGTACCGACCTCTTGGTCGACCAGGAAGTAGAAGTGCGACATCCGGTCGCTGACCTCCTTGGCGTACCGCTGCTCCGGGGAGGAGGACCTCCACGCCTTCGCGTTGGACTGCTTGGGGATCCAACGGATGAAGCCCTTGAGGTAGCCGTAGTACTCCTCCATGGTCCGGGGCCAGTCGAGCGCCTCGTACAGATCACGGTTCAGCTCCGCGTCGGCACGCTGCTGAGCCTGCTCGAGGGACTTCTCGAGCAGGTCGCCGAGGTCACGGTCCTTCTCGATCAGCTGCTGCAGCTCACGGACGATCTGGTCGGGCTCTGGCACGGGCACTTCTCCTCACTGGCGCCTTGACGAGCCGGCTTTCCGCCGAATGTCGGGTGTGGTCTTCGCGGCGGCCGTGCCGGCCGCAGCTGTCCGACCCATACCCAGCAGGTAGGGGTGCAATCCAGCTCGGGACCTACGGCCCTCGGGGTGGGGACCATGCGACGTACCAGAGACTGTCGCGGCGGAGGGAGCCTGTCGGTGGGCGGACCCCGTCCCGGGTCTCCCACCAAGTCGCCGGCTCGCCGGAGATGGTGAAGTGAAGGTGGTCCGAGGACCACATGACCCGCCGTCGCCAAGACGGCATTAGCCATCCCACCGGTGAGCCGGCCTCTGCTCCCGAGCGCTTGGCCCCAGCTGCCGCGACGAGAGTCGTTGCCGGGCGGCGCGCAGCACGAACGGCAAGACGCGGGCAAGGGCGTTCCTCCTCGCGAACCGGGTCGAACGGCCCTGTACCCGCTAGTACTTCCGGGGGAGGGTGGCCGCAGAAGGCCACCGAGGAGCGAGCATGGACGACTTGGACGACGCCCGGACACGGAGCGAGGGGCGGGCCGAGGCAGCCGGGCGCGGGACCAGCAACGCCAACCGGAACCGGTTCTGGGCGGGGCTGAACCGCAGTGTCACCGCTGAGGCGGACCACCACAGCAAGACGGCGGAGAAGGGGCAGGAGGAGGCCCCGCGGGGCGGACGCGACGCCTCCCCCCGGACGGGGCAATGACCGCAGCGCCGGCCACGTCGGTCGTGTGGCAGGACGCTCGAGGGCTGCTGGACGGCCTCCCCGGGGGTGGCTTGAACATCGCCTACGAGGCGGTGGACCGACACGTCGCGCATGGCGACGGTGAGGTCGTCGCGCTACGCTGCATCGCCCCGGACGAGACGGTCACCGAGCACACGTACGGCCAGCTGTGCGAGCTGACCAACCGGTTCGCCAACCTGCTCGACCAGCTAGGCGTCGGCACCGGCGAGACCGTGGCCACCCTGCTGGGCCGGGGCCTGGAGACGTTCGTGGTGGCGCTCGGCAGCCTCAAGCACACCAGCGTGTTCTGTCCGCTGTTCGCGGCGTTCGGCCCCGAGCCGGTGCGGGACCGGCTCCGCCTGGGCCGGGCGCGGGTGCTGGTCACCAGCGCCGAGCTCTACCAACGCCGGGTGGCCGGCATCCGCGACGAGCTGCCGGACCTCACCCACGTGCTGGTCATCGACGCCGACGATGTTCCCGGAACCTCCTCGTTGGCGGCCCTGCTGGAGCGCTGCGACCCGACGTACGCGATCCCGGTCACTCAGGAGGAGACCACCGCCCTGTTGCACTTCACCAGCGGTACGACGGGACGCCCGAAGGGCGCTGTCCACGTGCACGAGGCGGTCGTCGCGCATCACGCAACGGCCGCCTACGCGCTCGGGCTCGGACGCGGCGACGTGTTCTGGTGCACCGCCGACCCCGGCTGGGTGACCGGTACGTCGTACGGCATCATCGCGCCGCTCACGCACGGGGCCACCGTGGTGTGCGACGCCGGCGAGTTCGACGCTCGCCGCTGGTACCGGATCCTCGAACGTCACCGGGTCTCGGTCTGGTACACCGCGCCGACCGCGCTGCGCATGCTGATGCGGGTCGGCAGCAAGCTGACCGAGGAGTTCGACCTGTCCGCGCTCCGGCACATCGCCAGCGTGGGGGAGGCGCTGAACGCCGAGGCCGTGATCTGGGCGCAGCAGGCGTTCTCGCGCCCGGTGCTGGACAACTGGTGGCAGACGGAGACCGGCGCGATCATGATCAGCAACCACTGCGACATGTACGTCAAGCCTGGGTCGATGGGCCGGCCCGTCCCGGGGGTCGAGGTGGGGTTGCTGGTGCGGGGGGACGACGGTCGGGCACTCGTGGTCGACGGCGCGGTGCGCGAGGTGACCGACCCCGACATCACCGGCGAGCTGGCGTTGCGGCCCGGCTGGCCGTCGATGTTCCGCGGCTATCGCGGTGAGCCGGAGCGCTACCGCAGCTGCTTCGCCGGCGGCTGGTACCTCTCCGGCGACCTCGCCAAGCGGGACGAGGAGGGCTACTACTGGTTCGTCGGGCGCGCCGACGACGTGATCAAGTCCGCCGGTCACCTGATCGGCCCGTTCGAGGTCGAGAGCGCGCTGATGGAGCACCCTGCGGTGGCGGAGGCGGGCGTGATCGGCAAGCCGGACCCGGTGGCCGGCGAGGTGGTCAAGGCGTTTGTCACGCTGCGCGCCGGGTTCGAGCCCAGCGAGGACCTCCGCCTGGAGCTGGTGGCGTTCGGCCGGCGCCGGTTGGGGGCGGTCGCACCGCGGGAGCTCGACTTCGACCAGAACCTTCCGCACACCCGCAGCGGCAAGGTGATGCGCCGGCTGCTCAAGGCCCGCGAGCTCGGCCTCGCCGAGGGGGACCTGTCCACGCTGGAGCGCGCCCGATGACCAGGACGGCAGTGGACGCACCGGCCGTCAAGCATCGGCTGGGCCTGCTGCGGGACATGCTCACGATGCGGCTGTTCGAGGAGCGCTGCGTCGAGCTGTACAGCGCCGCCAAGATCCGCGGGTTCCTGCACGTCGGCATCGGGGAGGAGGCGGTGGCGATCGGGGTGTGCCGGCGTCTGGAGGACGACGAAGCGGTGGTCGCCACCTACCGGGAGCATGGCCACGCGCTGGCCCGCGGCGTCCCGATGGACGCCGTGATGGCGGAGATGTACGGCAAGGCGACCGGCTGCTCCCGGGGCCGGGGCGGCTCGATGCACCTGTTCGACGCCAGGCGGCGGTTCTACGGCGGCAACGCGATCGTGGCCGGCGGTCTGCCGCTGGCCGTGGGGCTGGCGCTGGCCGACCGGATGGCCGGACGGACCCGGGTGACCGCCTGCTTCTTCGGCGACGGAGCGTTCGCCGAAGGGGAGTTCCACGAGTCGGCGAACCTCGCCGCGCTGTGGCACCTGCCGCTGCTGTTCGTGTGCGAGAACAACCTGTACGCGATGGGCACCGCCGTGGAACGTGCTCAGGCCCAGACCGATCTCGCGCTGCGCGCCGCGTCGTACGGCATGGCGGCCTGGGCCGTGGACGGCATGGACGTGCTCGCCGTCGAGGAGTCCACGCAGCAGGCCCTCGACCGGATCCGCGGTGGCGGCGGGCCGTGCTTCCTGGAGATGCGCACCTACCGGTTCCGCGCGCACTCCATGTACGACCCCGACCGCTACCGGGACAGGGCGGAGATCGCCCGGTGGCGGGAGCGCGACCCCGTGGAGCTGCTGTCCGGACGGATGACCCGCGAAGGCCAGCTGGACGCCGCGGCCCGCGAGGCGATGACCGCCGAGGTGCAGGCGGAGATCGACCGGGCGGTGACGGCTGCGGAGGCAGCGCCGACCGAGCCGGTGGAGGACCTGACCAGGTTCGTCTACACCGAGCCGGCCGACACCGAGCCCGCTGACCCCGGCCCCGCCGACCCCGACCCGCCCGACGCCGAGACGGTCGGGGGCCCGGCATGACCGCGCAGGCGACCGAGACCACCTACCGCGAGGCGATGCGGCAGGCGCTCCGGGACGCGCTGGCCGGCGATGAGCGGGTGTTCTTGATGGGGGAGGACGTCGGCCGGTACGGCGGCTGCTACGCGGTCAGCCTCGGGTTGCTCGAGGAGTTCGGCCCGGAGCGGGTGCGGGACACGCCGCTGTCGGAGTCGGCCGTGGTCGGCGCCGGGATCGGCGCCGCCCTGGCGGGGATGCGACCGATCGTCGAGGTCATGACGGTGAACTTCAGCCTGCTCGCGCTGGACCAGATCCTCAACAACGCCGCGACCCTTCGGCACATGTCCGGTGGACAGCTCCACGTGCCGCTGGTCATCCGGATGACCACCGGCGCCGGCCGCCAGCTCGCCGCCCAGCACTCGCACAGTCTGGAGGGCTGGTACGCGCACATCCCCGGCCTCAAGGTGGTCGCGCCCGCCACCGTCGAGGACGCGCGAGGGATGCTGCGGGCCGCGCTGGACGATCCGGACCCGGTGCTGCTGTTCGAGCACGGGTCGCTGTACGCGACGACCGGGACGCTCGCCGAGGACACCGGGGCGGTGGAGCTCGGCCACGCCGCCGTACGTCGGGACGGCCGGGACGTCAGCATCATCACCTACGGCGGTTCGCTCCCCAAGGCGATGGCTGCGGCGCAGATGCTGGCCGGGACCGGTGTCGCGGCCGAGGTGCTCGACCTGCGGTCGCTGCGGCCGCTCGACGACGCCACCGTCATCGCGTCCGTACGTCGCACGCACCGGGCGGTGCTGGTCGACGAGGGCTGGCGCAGCGGGAGCCTGTCGGCCGAGGTCAGCGCGCGGATCACCGAGCAGTGCTTCTTCGACCTCGACGCGCCCGTCGAGCGGGTCTGCTCCGCCGAGGTGCCGATGCCCTACGCCAAGCATCTCGAAGAGGCGGCGCTGCCCCAGCCGGAGGCGATCGTCGCGGCCGCGCAGCGAGTGCTGGGCTGAGGAGGCGAGCCGGGTGGCCGAGTTCCGGATGCCGTCGCTGGGTGCCGACATGGACTCAGGCACGCTGCTGGAGTGGCTGGTCCGCCCCGGCGACGAGGTGCACCGCGGCCAGCCGATGGCAGTGGTGGACACCGATAAGGCCGCGATCGAGATCGAGTCCTTCGACGACGGGCTGGTCGGCTCGTTCCTGGTCGAGCCCGGCCAGCGGGTGGCCGTCGGCACGCCGCTGGCCACGATCAACGCCCGGAGCGGCGTGACCGCGGAGCAGCCGACGCGGGTGCCGGCGCAACGGCCCGCCGCTCCGGCCGGCGCGGCGGGGCCTGGCCGCGAGCCGGTCCCGGCGCCGGAGCGGCCCCAGAGCCAACCCCAGAGCCAACCCCAGAGCCAACCCCAGAGCCAGCCCCAGAGCCAGCCCCAGAGCCAACCCCAGAGCCAGCCCCAGAGCCAGCCCCAGAGCCAACGCCAGAGACGACCCCGGAAACAGCCGGTCGCTCTCGGGTCCCCGCCGGTGCGGCACCACGCCGCGCAGCTCGGGGTGGACCTGGCGAGCGTCACCGGCACGGGCCGGCGCGGCGCGATCACCCGGGCCGACGTGGACCGGGCCGCGGCTGCCCGGCACCCTCAACCCGCGCCACGACGGGTCTCGCCCTACGCCCGTCGGCTGGCCGCCGAGCTGGGGGCCGACCTCGACCAGGTGACCGGCTCCGGGTCCGGCGGCGTGGTGCGTGCCGAGGACGTGCGCGCGGCCGTTCGAGCAGCCGCGTCGGGTGCGGCGCGCCCGCCGGCCGGGGCACCTGCACCGGCCGAGACGCTCACCACGGCCACCCCGGCCGCGATACTGCCGTCGGACGGCGTGCCGGTGCCCCCGCGTGCGGCCGGTGGCCCCCGGGCCACGATCGCGGCCCTGATGGCCCGGGCCAAGCGGGAGATCCCGCACTACTACGTGGCCGAGTCGGTCGACCTGTTCGCGACCGTGGAGTGGCTCCGGAAGCAGAACCGGGACCGCCCCGTCGCGGAGCGGGTCGTGCCCGCCGCCGCGCTGCTGAAGGCCACCGCGGTCGCCACCCGGCAGTTCCCCGAGCTGAACGGCTTCTGGCGCGACGACGGCTTCGTCCCGGCCAGCGGTGTGCACCTCGGGGTCGCCATCTCGGTGCGCGGCGGTGCGCTGGTCGCACCCGCGCTGCACGACACCGACCGGCTCGACATGTCCTCGCTGATGCGTCGGCTGCGCGACCTGGTGACCCGGGCCCGGTCCGGCCGGCTCACCCGTCCCGAGCTCGCCGACCCGACACTGACCGTGACCGACCTCGGGGACCAGGGGGTCGAGGAGGTCATCGGAGTGATCTACCCGCCCCAGGTCGCGCTGCTCGGCATCGGCCGGCTCGCGGACCGACCCTGGGCGGTCGACGGGATGCTCGGCGTGCGGCCCGTCGTCCGGCTGACCCTGTCCGGGGACCACCGTGCCACGGACGGCTACACCGGCGCCCGGTTCCTGGCCACCATCGACCAGCTCTTGCAGCACCCGGAGGACCTATGAGCGTCTCGACCGACCAGGCCCGCGAGGTCCTCGCCCGGGCGATCCGGCGCATCGTCCCGGACGCCGACGTCCAGATGCTGGGTGAGGACGTCGACCTTCGGCAACGCTACGAGCTCGACTCGCTCGACTTCCTCAGCTTCGTCGAGCTGCTCAGCAAGGACACCGGCGTGCGCATCGACGAGGAGGACTACCCGGACCTGGCGACCCTCGGAAGGTTCACGGCGTTCCTCAACCGGGCACCTCGGTGAGCTTCAGCAGGTCGAGCAGCGCCCGGGCCGCGGCGCCGCCCTCGTCGAGCGCCAGCGCCACCGCCGCGGGGACGTCGAGGTCGTGCAGCAGCGTGCGCAACAGGGTGTCGGCGCCGGCGGCCGACTCCCCGCCCCGGCCCGCGGCCGCGAAGAGCTGGTCCAGCAGCTTCTCCGCTGCCTCGAGCTGGCTCTCGTCGTACTCCCACGGCTCCTGCCAGCGGCGGTGCAGCAACATCAGTCGCACCGCGGCGCCCCGGTGGCGGCTCGTCAGGTCGCTGACCAGCACCAGGTTCTGGGTGGACTTCGCCATCTTGGCCCCGTCGTGGCGCACTGCCCCTACGTGCATCTGGCGGCGGGCGAACGGGCTGATCCCCGAGGCGGCCTCGACCATCGCGGCCTGGTAGGCGTGGTGGGGGAAGGTCAGGTCCTGCCCGCCGACCAGCACGTCGATGCTGCTGCCGGAGACCGCCCAGGCCATCGCCGCGCACTCAGCGTGCCATCCGGGCCGGCCCCAACCCCAGGGGCTGGGCCACGCCGGCTGTTCGGCGGGGGAGGGCCGCCACAACGGTACGTCGAACGGTGCGGCCCGGCCGTCGTCCTCGCGGCGGTCCCCGAACTCCACGGCCAGCCGGGTGGCCTCCTCCTCGGTCAGGCCGCTGGCCTGCACCGCCTGGTCGCCGCGGAAGAACACGTACCCGCCGCGCTCGTAGGCGTGGCCGGCTTCCAGCAGTGCGCCGGCGAGCTGGACCGCGTCGGCGACGTGGTTGCGCGCGTGCGGGACGTGGGTGGGCTCGGCGATCCGCAGCGCCCTCATGTCGCGGTCGAAGAGGAACTCCTGGGTGAGGGCGAACTCGTCGTAGGGGCGACCCCGCCTGCCGGCCGCCGCGGTGAGCACGTCGTCGACGTCGGTCACGTTGCGGCACAGCGTCGCCGCGGCGCCGGCGGCGTGGCAGAGGGTGGCGAGCAGGTTGGCCCAGACGAACGTGGCGGCATGCCCGACATGGGTGACGTCGTAGGGGGTGATCCCGCAGACGTACAACCGGGCCGTGCCGACGAGCGGCAACGGTTGCCCGTCGAGCACCAGCGTGCTGGCGCGCAGCAGGGCGCTGTCCGCGGAGGGGACCCGGCCGGCGGTCCCGACCACACCTGAGAAGCCGTAGGAACTGTCCACCCGTGCATGATGCCTCACCGAGGCATCAGCCGCGCGGCCCCACCGGTGTGGCCGGCCCTCGGGAGCGTGCCACCGACCAGGCTTCGCCGGATGCCGCCCGCCTGCGCCGCCCGTTTTCTGCCCGGGGGCCCGGTCTCCGGCTTCGGTCACCGTGTCCACCGCTATGCGGTCTTCGGGACCTCCGGCCCTGCCTCGCGGGCACTGGCGCTCTACTCGGGGTGTCCGGTCCCGCGGAACGTAGTCCGGGTGCCGTATTCCCCCATCGTGCTTGGAGGCAAGCATGCAACGGACCCAACCACAGTTCTCGGCGCACCAGCTCAGGAGACGGCTTCTTCTCGGGCTGGTGCTGCCCCTGGTCGCTGTACTGGCGGCCAGCCTCGGGGCCTCGGCCTCGGCCACGGCGGCAACGACGGCACCGGCCCGACCGGTGCAGGCCGGATGGTCCGGCTGGTCCGCGCTGCCGCACGGCGGCAGGACTGCCGACGCCCCGCGGGCGGTCAACTACCGAGGCACGCAGTACGTCTTCTTCAGGGGCGCTGACCAAGGCATCTACTTCAAGCGCGCGGTGTTCTTCCGGCGCCACCACCACCACCACCATCACCACCACGGGCTGGTCTGGAGCCGGGTGTCGCAGGTTCCCGGCGGCGGCAAGACCCCCTCGGCGCCGACGGCAGTCTCCTACTCCGGTGACCTGTACGTGTTCGTCCGGGGCACCGACAACCGCATCTACGTCAACCGGATGAGCGGCCACAGCTGGAGCGGCTGGAGCCAGGTGCCTGGCGGTGGGCTGACCACCTCCGGTCCCGGTGCGGCTGTCTACCAGGGCTCGCTCGCGGTCTACGTGCGTGGCACGGACGACGGGATCTACGTGAACCGGCTCGACGGATCGTGGTCCGGCTGGTCGCAGGTGCCCGGGGGCGGCAAGACCCCGAGCTCGCCGTTCGCGGTCGACTTCGGCGGCTTCCAGTACGTCGCGGTCCGCGGCAACGACAACGGGATCTACCTCAACCGCTTCGACGGAACCTCGTGGAGCGGCTGGTCCGAGGTGCCCGGCAGTGGCAAGACCATCTCCGGCCCCGCCGGAGCGGCCTTCAACAACAGCATGTACCTGTTCGTCCGCGGCACGGACAGCCGGATCTACCTCGACCGGCTCAACGGCGGCAGCTGGAGCGGCTGGAGCCAGGTTCCCGGCAACGGGCTGACCCAGGCCGGGCCGGGGGTGTCGACGGACTTCCGGCACCTGATGCTGTTCGTGTCCGGCACCGACAGTCGCATCTATCTCAACACGCTGTCTCGGTGACCTTCGAGTGGAGCGGCGGCGCTACCGGCGTCGCCGCTCCATCGCGCCGCGGCCCCGGCCGAGGAGCGGACCGAGCCGCTCCCGGAGAGCGCCGGCGACGGTGGCCGCACCGGAGACCGGCCGGAACGCCTCGGCCAGCCCGGTCAGTGCGGTGTGGGAGGAGGCGTCGAGCTCCAGCTCTGCGGCGGCGACGTTGGACTCGAGCTGCTCCACCGAGGAGGCGCCGGGGATGACGACCACCTGCGGCAGCCCGAGGAGCCAGGCGAGTGCTACCTGGGCCGGGCTGGCCTGATGGGCGGCGGCGATGTCGCGCAGCGCGTCGAGCAGCGGAGTGGCCCGGCGCAGGTTCTCCGTGCCGAACAGCGGGTTGGCAGCGCGGATGCCCCCGGGGCGGTGGTCGAGCGAGTACCGGCCGCCCAGGAGTCCCTGGGCCAGCGGGCTGTAGGCGATGACCAGGCGCTGCTCGCGCTCGGCGAACGGCACCAGGTCGCGCAGCGCGGCAGGGCGGGCCAGGGAGAGCTCGACCTGGTTGCTGACGACCGGCCGCCCGAGCGCGGCGTCGGCCTTGCGCCACCGGGCCAGGGAGTAGTTCGACACCCCGACGGCACCGATACCCCCCTCCTCGAGGAGGCTGCGCATCCCCGGCATGATCACCGAGTCGGGAACGACGGGGTTGGGCTGGTGCACCTGGTAGAGCGGGATGCGGTCCAGCCCCAACCGGCCGGCGCTTCGTCGCGCACGCGCGCGGACGACCGGCGGGAACGGGGCCACCGGGAACACCTTGCTGGCCACGACCACCTCGTCGCGGTCGGCGCCCAGCGCCTGTCCGAGGATCCGCTCGCTGCGCCCGAACCCGTAGATCTCGGCCGTGTCGAACAGGGTCACGCCGAGCTCCCGTGCCCGGGTGACGATCTCGGCGGCGGTCCGCGACGCGTACCCCTCGCCGTACCCCCACTCGCGGGACCCGAACTGCCACGTGCCCAGACCCACACGGCTGACCTGACCAACATCCGGAACGTCGAGATACCTCATGTGCCCAGTGTGCCCCGATGACCGGCAGTGAGACCTACCCGGCCGCGCCCCCGGGATGGCAGGAGCAACGGCGCCGGTCGGTCGGGCCGTTCACCACCGGAGTCACCTTCCGGCATCCGGACGGGTCGACGGTCGAGTGGTCGTCGCGGCGGCACCGCAAGCACACCTCCCGCCTGTCCCGACCACGCGGCGGCGCCGAGTCCGTGGTCTGGGCCCCGAGGCGGGCGTCCTGGTGGATCTCACTGCTGTTCACCATCGGCGCCACGTGTTTCGTGACGGCGCCCGTTCCCGGGTTCGCGCAAGCGGTCGGCCAGAGCGTCGACGGCGGGGTGTTCTTCGTCGGGTCGGTGTTCTTCACCTCGGCGGCGACGCTGCAGTGGCTGGAGACCATCAACGCCGACAGGGACCCCCGGGGCTGCGGCGTCGAGAGGCTGCGGTGGCTGGTCTGGGAGCCGCGGCGCATCGACTGGTGGAGCACGGGAGTCCAGCTCGCCGGCACGGTGTTCTTCAACGTCACCACCTTCCAGGCACTCAGCACCTCTGTGAGCAACCCGGCCTACAACCAGGTCGTCTGGCGGCCCGATGCCCTCGGTTCGGTGTGCTTCCTCGTCTCCGGCTACCTCGCGTACGTCGAGGTGACCGGCGGCCTGCTCCGGCTGCCGGGGCGCGGCCTCGAGGCGGCCATCGTGACCGTGAACCTGCTCGGCTGCCTCGCCTTCGGCGTCTCGGCGGCCACGGCTTACGTGCTGCCCACCGGCACCCCCGCGAACGTGACCCTCTCCGAGGTCACCACCACGCTCGGCGCGGTCGGCTTCCTCGTCGGTGCGCTGCTGATGCTTCCCGAGGCAGCGGCCGACGAGGGCCCGATGAGGCGGCCGGACGAGGCGGCCCGATGAGGCGGCCCGATGAGGCGGCCCGATGAGGCGGGGGAGTCAGGCCTTGACGTGCTTGTCGGCGACCTCCAACGCGTCGTCGAGGATCGCGATGCCGTCGCGCACCTCCTGCTCGCTGGTGGTGCAGGGCGGTACGACGTGGGTGCGGTTGAAGTGTGTGAACGGCCACAGGCCGGCCAGCTTGCACGCGTTCGCGAACTCGGTCATCGGCGCCGCGTCCGCACCGGAGGCGTTGTAGGGCACCAGCGGCTCGCGGGTGTCGCGGTGGCGGACCAGCTCGAGCGCCCAGAACACCCCCAGGCCGCGCACCTCGCCGACGCTCGGGTGACGGTCGGCGAGCTTGGCCAGCTCGGGTCCGATGACGTCGGTGCCCAGCCGGCGGGCGTGCTCGATGATGCCCTCCTCGCGCATGATGTTGATGGAGGCGACCGCTGAGGCGCACGCCAGCGGATGACCGGAGTAGGTCAGCCCGCCGGGGTAGGCGCGGTCCTCGAAGCTGGCCGCGACCCGCTCGGAGATGAGCACCCCGCCCAGCGGCACGTAGCCGGAGTTCACACCCTTGGCGAAGGTGATCAGGTCGGGAGTGACGCCCCAGTGGTCGACGGCGAACCACTCGCCGCACCGACCGAAGCCGGTCATCACCTCATCGGAGATCATCACGATGCCGTGCTCGTCGCAGATCCGGCGCACACCCTCGAGGTAGCCGGCCGGGGGAACGAGGATCCCGTTGGTGCCGACGACGGTCTCCAGCACGATCGCCGCGACCGTCTGCGGCCCCTCCACCATCAGCGTCTCGCGCAGGTGCTCCAGCGCCCGCTCGCACTCCTGCTGCTCGGAGGTGGCGTGGAAGCTGGAGCGGTAGGGGTAGGGGCCCCAGAAGTGCACGATGCCCGGCACACCTGGCTCGGAGCCCCAGCGGCGCGGGTCACCGGTCAGCATGATCGCGCCCGAGGTGGCGCCGTGGTAGCTGCGGTAGGCGGCCAGGATCTTGTGCCGGCCGGTGTGGTGCCGCGCCATCCGGATCGCGTGCTCGTTGGCATCGGCCCCGCCGTTGGTGAAGAACACCTTGTTCAGGTCGCCGGGGGCCAGCTCGGCGAGCAGGCGGGCGGCCTCGGAGCGGGCGTCGTTGGCGAAGCCGGGCGCGATGGTGCACTGTCGCGCGGCGTACTCCTGGATCGCGGCGACCAGCTTGGGGTGCTGGTAGCCGATGTTGACGTTGACGAGCTGGGAGGAGAAGTCGAGGTACTTCTTCCCCTGGTAGTCCCAGAAGCTCGAGCCCTCGGCGCGTGCGATCGGCATCGGGTCGATGCGTCCCTGTGCGGACCAGGAGTGGAACACGTGGGCCCGGTCGTCGCGGCGGATCTGCTCCTCGGTGCTGGGCAGCCGCAGCACGGCGTCGGTGTCGTCGGCGATGGTCACAGCAGCCTCCTCAGCGTGTCCGCGGGAACCCGAGGTCCACCGTCGAGGTGGCCGGGTCCGGCCAACGGGAGGTGACGACCTTGCCACGGGTGTAGAAGTTGATTCCCTCGGGGCCGTACATGTGCGTGTCGCCGAACAGCGAGGCCTTCCAGCCACCGAAGGAGTAGTAGGCGACCGGCACCGGGATCGGCACGTTGACGCCGACCATCCCGACCTCCACGTCGAACTGGAACTGCCGGGCGGCGCCGCCGTCGCGGGTGAAGATCGCGGTGCCGTTCGCGAACTCGTTGGAGTTGATCACCGCGAGCGCTTCCTCGTAGGTTCCGGCGCGTACCACGCAGAGGACGGGACCGAAGATCTCGTCGGTGTAGACGGTCATCTCCGGCTTGACGTTGTCCAGCAAGGTGGTGCCCAGGAAGAACCCGTCGGAGGGCACGTCGGCCGCCCGGCCGTCGACGACCACGGTGGCCCCGGACGCGGCGCCGGCGTCGATGTAGCCGGCCACCTTGTCGCGATGCTCGGCGGTGATCAGCGGGCCCATGTCGGTGCCGGGCTCGGCGCCGGCACCGACCTTCAGCTTGGGGAGCCGAGCCGCGATGGCGTCGACCAGCGGGTCGGCCGCATCGCCGACGGCGACGGCGACCGAGATGGCCATGCAGCGCTCACCGGCCGCGCCGTAGGCGGCGGAGACGGCGGCGTCCGCGGCCATGTCGATGTCCGCGTCGGGCAGCACCACCATGTGGTTCTTGGCCCCCCCGAGCGCCTGGACGCGCTTGCCGTGCCTGGTGCCGGTCTCGTAGATGTAGCGGGCGATCGGCGTGGAGCCGACGAAGCTGACCGCGGCGATGTCGGGGTGCTCGAGCAGCCCGTCCACGGCCTCCTTGTCCCCCTGCAGCACGGTGAACACGCCGTCGGGCAGGCCGGCCCGCTTCCACAGGTCCGCGAGCAGCAGCGCGGCGGACGGGTCCTTCTCGCTGGGCTTGAGGATGAATGCGTTCCCGCAGGCGATCGCGTTGGCGCACATCCACAGCGGCACCATCACCGGGAAGTTGAACGGGGTGATCCCGGCGACCACGCCGAGCGGCTGCCGGATCGAGTACACGTCGACCCCGGTGGAGGCCTGCTCGGAGAAGCCACCCTTCATCAGGTGCGGCACCCCGGTGGCGAACTCCACGTTCTCCAGGCCACGGGCCACCTCGCCGGCGGCGTCGTCGAGCACCTTGCCGTGCTCGGAGGTCACCACGGCAGCCAGCTCGTCGGTGTGCTCGACCAGCAGCTCACGGAACCGGAACAGCACCGCCGACCGCTTGGACAGCGAGGTGGCGCGCCACTCCCGCGCGGCCTCTGTGGCGGACTCCACGGCCCGGGCGAGGTCGTCGGCGGAGGCGAGCTCCACCTCCCCGGTCTGCTGACCGGTGGCGGGGTTGAAGACGGGGGAGGTGCGGCTCCCGGTGCCGGGCACCGACCGGCCGTCGATCCAGTGGGAGATTCGAGAGGTCATGCGCTCAGCCTAAGTACGCGGGTCGCTGACACAAAGACCTTGATGTACTGTCACAAACGTGCGTGACTTGCTCTCGGCGATCGAGCAGCGGCTGGACCGCCCCACCGCCCGGGGCCTTGCGGCCGCGGTCAGCCGCGCGGTGTCCGACCGGGTGCTCGCCCCGGGCGCCAAGCTGCCGCCGATCCGGACGGTGGCAGCCGAGCTGGCGCTGTCCCCGACCACGGTGTCGGCGGCGTGGGCCCAGCTGGCCCGCTCCGGCGTGATCCGCACCGAGGGGCGGCGCGGCACGACGGTGCTGGCCGGCGCCTCCGGCGGTGACCGCTACCAGCGTGCCGTCGGCCGCCCGGTCAGCCTGGCCCAGGACCTGTCGACCGGCGTCCCGGACGGCGCGCTGCTGCCCGGCCTCGCGCGCGTGCTGGCCACCCTGGACACCGCGGGCACGCCGGCGAGCTACCTGGAGGCGCCGGTGCTGCCGGACCTCGAGGCGCTGCTGCGCCGGGACTGGCCGTACGACGCGCAGCAGCTGACCGTCGTGGACGGCGCCATGGACGCCCTCGACCTGGTGGCCCGCACCCTGCTGCGGTTCGGGGACCGGGTGGTGGTGGAGCATCCCGGGTTCCCCCCGCTGTTCGACCTGCTCGAGTCGCAGAGCATCGACGTCGTGGGGGTGCCGCTCGACGAGCACGGGATGCAGGTGGAAGGGCTCGCCGCGGAGCTTTCACGCGGACCGGTCGCTGCGGTGGTGCTGCAGCCCCGGGCGCAGAACCCCACCGGCGTGTCCACGACGCGCCGCCGTGCGCAGCAGCTCGCCGAGCTGCTGCGCACCTCTGCGGCCCTCGTGGTCGAGGACGACTCCGCCCACGGGCTGTCGAAGACGCCGGCGCTCAGCCTCGGTGAATGGCTGCCCGAGCGCACCCTGCACATCCGCAGCTTCTCGAAGTCCTACGGCCCCGACCTGCGGTTGGCCGCGCTGAGCGGCGGCGCCGAGCAGGTCCGGACCATCGAGGCCCGGCGCCATCTCGGCCAGGGCTGGAGCAGCCGCCTGCTCCAGCACATCCTGGTCGGGTTGCTCACCGACGCCGAGGCGGTCGCCGCCGTGGACCGGGCCCGCGAGATCTACGACCGACGCCGCCGGATGCTGGTGGAGACACTGGCCGGGCACGGGATCACGGTCGGCGGAGAAGAGGGGCTGAACGTGTGGATCCCCGTGCGGGACGAGTCGGCTGCCACCGTGAAGCTGGCCAGCCAGGGGATCGGGGTGAGCGCAGGATCCCCGTTCGCCGTACGCCCCGAGCCCGGGGGCTTCATCCGGGTGACTGCCGGCCTGGTCGGCGAGCGGCACGCCGAGCTGGCCGCGGCGCTCGCCGACGCCGCCGGCAGCGGACGCTGGGGCGCCCGGGCGCGTTAGGTCGACGAGGCCGGACGTCGTGACGCCGGCCAGGTCGGACGCTCCTCACCCGAGCCGGCGTGCGGGCGAGACCACCTAGGGTGGCCGGGGTGAGCTTCCCGCTGCCCGGCACGGGACGGTCCGCCGTGGTCGTCCCTGCACCCTCGTCCGGTCCTGGTAGCTGGGTCGGCGCCCCCAGCGCCGCGCTCGACCCTGCGGGCGGGGTGGTGCTGGCCTACCGGCTGCGGACCGCGGGCCGGCGCGGCAGTGCCTTGGTCCTCGCGCGGTCCACCGACGGGCAACGCTTCGACACGGTCGGCGTGCTCGACAAGGACCGCTTCGACGCCGAGTCGCTGGAGCGCCCGGCTCTGGTGCGCACCGGGACCGGAGCCTGGCGGCTGTACGTCTCCTGCGCCACACCGGCCAGCAAGCACTGGCGCATCGATGTGCTCGAGGCCGACGATCCGGCGGGGCTGCAGGTCGCGGCACGCCGCCCGGCCTTCCCCGGTGACCTTCGCACCGGCGTGAAGGACCCGGTGATCCTCCGGCGGGACGGGGAGTGGCAGGCCTGGGTCTGCTGCCACCCGCTGGACGAGCCCGGCGACGAGGACCGGATGGTCACCGCCTACGCCACCAGCAGCGACGGTCTGAGCTGGCACTGGCACGGCACCGCACTGGCCGGGCGGGCCGGCCGGTGGGACGCCCGGGGGACCCGGGTCACGGCCGTGCTCGCCGACGGCACCGCCGCGTACGACGGTCGCGCCAGCAAGCAGGAGAACTTCTCCGAACGGACCGGACTCGCCTCGCCCGGGTCGGTCCCCGGCCGGCTCGTGGCCACAGGAGACGCGCCGGTGAGCGAGTCGCGGTACCTCGAGGTGGTCGAGGTGGGAGGTGGCCGGTTCCGGCTGTACTACGAGGCGCCGCTGGCCGACGGGAGCCACGAGCTGCGCACCGAGCTGGTGACCTGATGCCGTGCCGTCAGCCGACGGGCAGTCCGAACGCCTTGGCCATCGACGGCGCGGTCCGGGCGTGGTTGAGCAGCGGCAGGCCGGCCACCTCGTCGTACAACCGGGTCAGCGAGTAGTGGCTGAGCGGCTGCCGGACGACGTGGTGGTGCTGGCTGGGGTGGATGACCACGGTCAGCACCCGGTTCCCTTGGCTGCCGTCGCCCTCGTCCGCGGTCAGCACCACCGCCAGGTGTCCCGACCTCCAGTCCGGTCCGGCGAACACCTGGGCCATCAGCGACCGGAACCAGGCGTCGGCCTCCTGCAGGCTGCCGTCGTGCGCGTCGTGGTTCACGTCCGGGACAACCATGCCGACCCGGGGGAGCCTGCCTGCGGCGACCGCGTTCGGGAACTGGCGCATCGGCACGTCGTGCGCCTTGCACTGGCTGCGTTCGGAGGAGAAGTAGGTCCACGGGTTGTGCCGTACGGCGTACGGGCCGCTGTCGGCCGTGGCGCAGTCTCCCGGCATGCTCTGGGCGTAGACCGTCGCAGACCGGTGACGTGCCAGCGCCTGTCCGAACACCGACACCCCTGCCAGCGGGTGGTCCGCGGGGGGGCTGTCGTCGGTGATGCCGTAGGTCTTGCCGGCCGCGATCGCGATGTAGTTCGGCAGCGAGGGGTGCGAGATCGCCCGGTAGTGGGTGGCGTAGCCGAAGCGCTTCGCCAGCCGGAACGTGTACGGCATGCCGGACTTCATCTGGGACAGCGTGTGGTTCTCCTCGACGACGACGAGCAGCTTGGTGACCGTGGCCGCAGGCGCCGACGGCGGGGCTGCCATCGGCACTCCCGAGGCGGCGGCGGATCCCGGAGGATCGCCGGTGGACGCCGAGCCGCACCCCGCCAGCAGCAGTGCGACCAGCGCGACCGAGACGACGGTCGCACGGCGTCGTAGCTCCATGCGTTCGAGGCTACACAGGCCTTGCGGGTGGATCACGGTCGTTCCCTCAGGGCGCGTGGCCCGCCGCGCCGGAGCCCTGGTGCGGGGACGGGGCCGCGTGACGACGGGCCATCGGGCTCACGTGGGCAAGCGCCATGATCCCGCCGGCAAGCAGCAGCAGCGCGATGACGATTCCGGCGACGGACCCGGCGTCGGTGGGCAACGGGACGTCGAAGGCCGAGATTCCGACCAGGTAGCTCGCGATCGGGTCCGTGATCAGGCCGGCGGCCACCGCCCAGGCCAGCGGGCCGGATGCGAAGCCGGCCTGAATGGTCAGGAACCCGGCGATCGTGGACACCAGCAGCAGGTAGCCGGGCCAGTCTTGGACGGTTCCCGCGATCCCGACGGTGGCCAGGTCGTCGACGGTCAGCTTGGTGAACACCGCCGACATGGCGGTGCACAGTCCCGCCGCGACCGCGCTGAGGATCGCACCGCTGGTGACCTTGCGGGACAGGGCCACCAGCGCGATCACCAGGACCGCTGCGACGACGGTGGCCGCGAGCACCTTCTGACGCTCGGCCGGGCCCGACAGTGTCGTGCCCTGCACGGTGAGCAGCACGGTCAGTCCCGCACAGATCGCGGCGGCCCCGATCAACGGCTGCAGGCGCGGACGGGCGTGCCGGTACCACGACACGATGATGAACGTGAACAGCAGCTGGGTGCTCATCAGCGGTTGGACGAGGGCGACGGAACCGACGTAGAGCGCAGCGGCCTGGAACAGGTAACCGACCAGGTCGGTGGACCACCCCCACACCCAACGGGGTTGCTGGGCCAGGTCTCGCAGGCGGCGCGCGATCCGCAGGGCGTCGGTTCTCTCCACCCGGAACAGACCCGCATGAATGCCCTGCTGCTGCCACAGCGCGGCGGCCGCGTTCAGCAGCGCCGCGGTCAACGCCAGGGCTGTCGCCAGAGCCATGCCACGCTTGCCTCGTTCGTGCGGTCGGGGCTCGTGACGATCGCCGGTTGCTCGCCCACCCGTCAGCATGCGACCCCGCCGGGGTCCCGCCCAGAGTCCTTCGGCCCACACCGAGTCGCGGGCCCGCCGGCCGGCCGGGTGTCTCCGCGACGCGGTCGCGGGCCACCGCCTACCGTTGCCGACGTGACAGGTTCCGGACCGATTGCCGATCCCGAGCACCTCCGTCGGCTGCGGGAGGAGGGCGGTCGGCTGCTCGGGTTCGCCAAGGCGGCCCGTCATCCGCAGGGAGGGTTCGCCTGGCTCGACGACTCCGGCCGACCGGATCCGGACCGGCCCGTCCTGCTGTGGGTGACGGCGCGGATGACGCACGTCTTCTCACTCGGTCACCTGCTGGGGGACCCGGACTCCGCGGCGTTGGCGGACCACGGACTGCGCGCACTGCGGGACCGCTTCCGCGACGTCCGCTACGACGGTTGGTACCCGGCGGTGGGACCGGAAGGGCCGGTCTCGTGGGAGAAGACGGCCTACGAGCACGCCTTCGTGCTCCTGGCTGCGGCGAGCGCCGCCGCTGCCGGGCGCCCGGGCGCCGAGCAGCTGCTCGCGGACGCGCTCGGGGTGGTGCTCGGGCGGTTCTGGGACGCCGAGGCCGGCATGATGGTGGAGGAGTGGGACCGGACCTTCGAGACTCTCGACGGCTACCGCGGCGTGAACGCCAACATGCACTTCGTCGAGGCGCTGCTGAGCGCCGCCGACGTCACCGGCGATCCCTCGCTGCGTCGACGAGCGCTTCGGGTCACCGGCCGGGTCGTGCACGAGCTTGCCCGGTGCCACGAGTGGCGGATCCCCGAGCACCTCGATGCGGCGTACCGGCCGGTGCTCGACTACAACGCCGACCAGCCCGGGCACCCCTTCCGACCCTTCGGCGCCACGGTGGGGCACGGGCTGGAGTGGGCCCGGCTCACGCTCCAGCTGGACGCCGCCCTCGGCGACGCGGCGCCGCCCTGGCTGCAGACCGATGCGGCCTGCCTGTTCGGTGCGGCGGTGCGGGACGGCTGGGCGGCCGAGGCGCGGCCGGATTCGTCTACACGGTCGACTGGGACGGTCGGCCCCTCGCGCGCCAACGCATGCACTGGGTGGCGGCCGAGGCGTGCATGGCCGCCGCGGCGATGCACGCCGTGACCGGACAGGACTCGTACGCCGCGTGGTACCGGACGTGGTGGGAGCACATCGAGAGCGTCTTCGTCGACCAGGACCTCGGCTCCTGGCACCACGAGCTCGGCCCGGACAACCTGCCCGGTCCGAGCACCTGGGGCGGCAAGCCGGACGTCTACCACGCCTTCCAGGCAACCCTGGCACCGCGGCTTCCGCTCGCCCCGACCTTCGCGACGGCGCTCCGCGCGGGCCTGCTCCGATGAGGCCGGCAGTGTCGTCGAGCGGCCGCCAGCAGCTCCTCGTGCTGATCAGTCGCGGCGTCGGGTGTGCACGTTCTTGCTACCCCAGATGAGCCGCACCAGCATGCCGAGGGCCGTCAGCACGGCGACCACGAACACCACGAGCGCGATCCAGTTCTCCGTCGACATGCTGCCGCCGCCCGACCTGGCAAGCAGCGCGGACGCAAGGATCATCGACGCGAGGACGAACCCGGCGGCCACCACGTTGGCGAGCTTGTGCAGACCGCGGAGGAACTCGTCCTCGTCGAAGGCCTTGATCCGCATCTCGAAGTGACCTTCGCCGATCGCGTCGAACGCGCGGTTCACGCGCCCCGGCAGCGCCTCGACGAACTCCTTGGCCTCGAGCAGCGACGCGAGCACCGTCGCGGGCGAGGTGCCCATCGAGGAGCGCATCACCTCGGACGTGTGCCGTCGCAGGGCCTCGCGCGGCTCGAAGTCCGGGTCCAGCGTGGCGGCGATCTGACCCAGGTTGAGCAGCGTCTTGCCCAGCATCACCAGGCGCGGGTCCATCCGGAGCCCGGCGTCGCCGGCCTCGCGGGTCAGCTGCAGCACCATCTCCCCGGTGTCGACCTCGGTCACCGACGCGTGGGCCGTGCGCCCCACCACCTCGGCCACCGCCCGCTCGAACGCGGTGTCGTCGAACTCGGGCAGCTTCTCCCCGAGGGTGACCGCGACCCGGGCCACCTCGTCCGGCCGGGCGTCGGCCAGCGCCAGGAACAGCTTGACCAGGCGCTCCCGAGTGGCCGGCTCGAGACGGGCGACCATGCCCATGTCGATGAGCCCGAGCCGTCCGTCCGGGGTGATGAGCACGTTGCCGGGATGCGGGTCGGCGTGGAAGACGCCCTCGCCGAGCACCTGCTCGAGATAGGCCGCGAACAGCTCGTCGGCGAGCGGCGCGCCGTCGAGCTCCAGCTGGCCCAGCGGCCCGAGATCGGTGACCTTCTTGCCAACGATGAAGTCCATGGTGAGCACCCGGCTGGTGCTCAGCCCCGGATGCGGCTCGGGCACCACGATGTGCTCGTAGTCCTCGAGAACGCTGCGCATTGTCGCGAGGTTGTCGGCCTCGCGACGGTAGTCGAGCTCGTCGATCAAGGTGGTGCGGAACTCCTCCAGCAGGTCGGCGAGCGCGTACCGGCGGCCGGCCTCGGTGTGCTGGTCGACGATCTCCGCGAGCTGCCCGAGTACCTCCATGTCCTCACGCACCTGCTTGCGGATCCCCGGCCGCTGCACCTTCACCACCACCTCGCGGCCGTCCCGGAGGGTGGCCCGGTGCACCTGGCCCAGGGACGCCGCCGCGAGCGGCGCGGGGTCGAAGGTCGGGAAGACCTTCGACATCCGCACCCCGAGCTCGGTGCTGACGATGTCCTCGACCTCCTCGAAGGGGAACGCCTCCACGTCGTCCTGCAGCCGTTCCAGCGCGTCGATGTAGGCGGGGGCCAGCAGGTCGACGCGGGAGGACAGCAGCTGCCCGAGCTTGATGAACGTCGGCCCCATGGCCTCGAGCTCCTCGGCGAGCCGCGCCGCAGCCTGCGGGTCGCCCTGCACGGTCTCGTCCTCGAGTACACCGCCGATGCCGGCCGAACGGACCAGGTCGCCGCGCCCGTGGCGCAGCAGCAGCGTGGCGATCTCGCGGTAGCGCTTGACGTGCGCAGGTCGGATATCCAGGGCCATAGTATGACGAGCCTAGCGGTCGGGAGATCGATGGCTCCGCACGTGCACCCGTGAGCGCAGCCGCGCGCGGGTCGGTGCATGCCCCGTCGGCGGACGGGTGACGGCTACCGCACGTGGACGCGCAGCCGGCCGGACCGGGACGCCGAGAAGCGCATGGCGCCGCCGTACTCCGCGCGGAAGACGCTGCCCTTGTGGGGGTGCACGGTGATCTCCCAGTAGCCGCGGGGGCCGGTCGTGCGGGTCACGGCCACCCGGTGCCAGGTCGGGCTGCCGAAGACGCGCCGGAAGATCTTCACCCGGCGGTGCGCCACCCCGGCCCCGGTGGAGGTCTGGAGGTGGCCGCGGAGGGTGGTCTGCCGGCCGACTCGGAGGTTGGTGCGCCCCGAGCGGATGTCCAGCGCGGTCCGTTGCGGCAGCAGGAGGGTCATCGTCGAGGGGCTGGCGTCGGCGGCCTCGTAGAGGTCGGTGCCGGGGAACCGGACGGTGTAGGTGGTGGTGGCCGTGGCCCCCACCCCGAGCGAGAACCCGCCGGTCTTGTCGGTGGTGAGGGTGGCGGCCAGGCTCGGGGTGCCCTCGCCGTCAGGCTGACGGTAGACCTCGACGCTCTGCCCGGCCACCTTGCCGGTGACCGAGTCCAGGGTGCCGGTCAGCTGCACCCGCTGGCCGGCGTACGCGCGGGCCCGGCTCAGCCCGAAGCTCACGGTCGTCGGGATCGTCGACTGGTAGTTCACCCGCACCGGGGTCGAGGCCGCCGAGGTGTACGCGGTGCCGCCGCGCCACTTGACGACGTAGGTGGAGCTGGCGGTCGGCCGGACCTGGAAGGAGAAGGCGCCGGTGGAGCTGGTCCTGGTCCTGCCGGCGTGCCGCCAGCGGGCGGCACCGACGCGCTGGCGCCACAGGTAGACGGTCTTGCCCGCAAGCGGCGCCGTCGCCGTCCGCAGCTGTCCGGAGAGCACCGAGCTCTGGTTCGGGTAGAGCAGCAGCCGCGAGGACGCCAGGCTGAGGGTGCTGGCGGTCGCCTGCTGCAGGGTCACGGTCAGCGCAGGTGAGCTCGCCGCGGCGTAGCCGGAGCTCCCGGCCCACTTCACGACGTACGACGCGGTCGCCGTCGGGGTGACCGAGAACGAGTAGGCGCCGGAGGAGTCGGTGGTGGCGGTGGCCACCTGCTGGTAGCCGCTCGTGCTGTCGGTCTCCTGCCACAGCGACACCCGCCTGCCCGCAACGCCACCGGTCGTGGTGCGCAGCGCGCCGGAGACGGTCACGGGCGTGCCCTGGTACACCGCGGAGCTGCTGGTGGTGGCGCTGAGCGTGGTGGCCCGGGGGGTCGGCGAGGGCGCCGGCGAGGTGGTGCCGGTGGTGTCCGGCGGGGCGGACCCGTCCTTGATGTTCGCCATCAGCGCCAGGTGGGTCGGGTCGCCGTTGAACTGGTCGATGTCCACCCGGCCGGAGATGCCGTTGATCGAGCCGCTGCTCGTGCTCTGCCAGAAGGTCCAGGTCGGCCAGCCGCCGGGGACCTGCGGCATGCTCACCCCGTAGTTGGCCACCCACAGCGGGTAGGCGTGGAACGCGGTGCTGTTGCCGAGGTAGGTCTTCCAGAAGTACGGCGAGACGTAGATCATCGGGTCCCGGCCGGTGAGCTGTTGGACCGTTTGGAGCCAGGTGGCGACCCAGGTGCGCAGCGCCCTGACCTTCAGCCCGCCGGTGACCTCCAGGTCCAGCACCGGGGGAAGCACCCCGGTGCTCTGCTGCAGCCCGGCCACTTTCACGAAGTACCTGGCCTGGTTGGCCGCGGAGCCGATGCTGGGTCGGGCGAAGTGGTAGGCGCCGTGGTAGATGCCCAGCTGGCCGGTCGTCGACCAGTCACCGGCGAACCACGGGTTGGTGTAGGAGCTGCCCTCGGTGGCCTTGATGTAGGCGAAGGTCACCCCGTCCGCCTTGGCCTTCGTCCAGTTCAGCGCGTGGTTGTGCTGGTGGCTGGAGACATCCACCCCGGTGTCGGCCAGAGCGGCCCAGGCGGCTCCGGTGAGGAGCCCGAACGCTGCCACGGCAGCGACGAGGGCTCTTCTGGCAGCCCGGGCACCGGGCATGGTCGACCTACGCACGAGGGCCTCCGAATTGCGGACGGACCGGACCCGGGCGCGGATCCGGTATGCGTAGGCTATGTGGCTGATGTGGCTTATGTTGCAGAAATGCAAAATCCGCCACGCCGACGACGGGGGCGCAGGTAAAGTCGCAAGGCGGCCAGGCCGGGCGATTCCGACCTACCGTACCTCGCGCGGCCGATCGCCGGCGGGTCCTTCTCGCACCCTGGAGGTGGCCGTGTCCCAGCCCAGCAACCGGCCCAGCAACCGGCCCAGCAGTCGGCCCAGTATCCGGCCCAGTATCCGGCCCAGCAGCCGGCCCCGGGTCCGGTACGCCCTGCCGCTGGTCGCCGTTGCCCTGCTCGCCTCGGCCTGCACCGGCACCACGCCAAGCGCCTCCCACACTCCGAAGCCGTCCAGTGGGCAGCAGTCCCAGGGCGCCGGTGCGCCCTCGACCCCGGCCAGTCCCCGCACGTCGACCGCGCCCGCGCAGCCCACGCGCAGCCCGTCCGCGCCGTCCACCACGCAGGCTGCCGCGACCGGGTCGCAGCCCTGCCCGACGGCGCAGCTCGACGTCGCGTTGAAGTCGAAGGGCGCCGCCGCCGGAAGCACCTATCAGCGCCTGGTGTTCACCAACGCCGGTCAGGACACCTGCACGCTGACCGGGTTCCCGGGCGTCTCCCTGGTGCAGCACCGCAACGGCGCCCCGATCGGCGCGCCCGCCGACCGCACCGGCCAGGGGGGGACCGTCTCCCTGGCGCCCGGGCAGAGTGCACAGGCCACCTTGCAGATCACCGACGCGCAGAACTACCCCCAGGAGAAGTGCGGTCAGACCCCCGCCAAGGGGCTGCAGATCTACCCGCCCAACCAGAACCGAGTCCGTGTTCGTCCGGGACGACGTGCTCGCCTGCGCGGACCAGGCCACCCAGATCCTGCACGTCCGGCCTGTGCGCGCCGCTTCCTGACCTCCGCGTGACCTTCTACCCTGGCTGACCCGTCCCCACCGCCCGAGCCTGAAGGGCAAGGACGTCAGGAGGGGCGATGGTCACCAGCCCGGCCTGGCTGGCGTCGCAGGACCGGGACAGCCGGGGACGCCAGCCAGCGTCACGCGAGCACCCCTGGCGGGTCGAAGGCCAGCCGGCGCCAACCCCGGGCAGCGGTGGCCGCCGTCGGTTGCCGGGGTGGATCTGGCTGCTCCTGGCCGTCCTGCTCGCGCTCAACTGGATCATCGGCTCCCAGCTCACCAGCGGGCCGAAGGCCACGGATGTCTCCTACAGCTTCTTCTACGCCCAGGTGCGTGCCGACAACGTCAAGGCCATCACGTCGACCAACGACCAGATCACCGGCACGTTCGCCAGTCCGGTCGGCTATCCGCCGGGCGCGAAGCAGCCCACCCGGGTCACCTCCTTCACCACCCAGCGACCCACCTTCGCCAACGACAAGCTCGTCTCGCAGCTGCTGGCCAAGGGCGTCACCGTCAACGCCCAGCCGCAGCAGGGCAGCTCGTTGTGGGTGACCGTCTTGGTCGGGTTCGGTCCCACGCTGCTCCTGATCGGGCTGCTGGTGTGGTTCCTGCGTCGCGCCGCGTCGATGTCGGGCGCCGGTGGGCTCAGCCTGCTCGGTCGGTCCCGGGCCCGGCTCTACGCCCCCGAGGCGGGGCCCCGGACCACGTTCGCCGACGTGGCCGGCATCGACGAGGTGCGCTCGGAGGTGATGGAGGTCGTGGACTTCCTCCGGAACCCGGAGAGGTACCGGCGGCTCGGCGCGTCCATCCCCAAGGGTGTCCTGCTCACCGGGGCACCGGGCACCGGGAAGACCCTGCTGGCCCGGGCCGTCGCCGGCGAGGCCAACGTGCCCTTCCTCCACCTCTCGGCCTCGGAGTTCATCGAAATGATCGTGGGGGTGGGTGCCAGCCGCGTGCGGGACCTCTTCGACCAGGCCAAGAAGGCGGCCCCCTCCATCATCTTCATCGACGAGCTGGACGCCGTGGGCCGGGCCCGTGGCGGGGGCGTCACGCTGAGCGGCCACGACGAGCGGGAGCAGACCCTCAACCAGATTCTCACCGAGATGGACGGGTTCACCGGCAACGAGGGGGTCGTGGTGCTTGCCGCCACGAACCGGCCGGAGATCCTCGACCCGGCGCTGCTGCGCGCAGGCCGGTTCGACCGCCGGGTGGTGGTGAACCCGCCGGACCAGGCCGGCCGCGCGCAGATCCTCGCGGTGCACACGCGACAGGTGCCGCTGGCCGACGACGTCGACCTCACTGCGCTGGCCTCGGCCACGCCAGGAATGGTCGGCGCCGACCTGAAGACACTGGCCAACGAGGCGGCGCTGCTGGCCGCCCGACGTCGGCACGACAAGGTGGGCATGAACGACTTCACGGATGCGTTGGAGCGGCTGGTGCTGGGCACCGCGCGGCACCTGATGCTCAGTCCGGAGGAGAAGGAGCGCACCGCCTACCACGAGTCCGGGCACGCGCTGCTCGGCATGATCACCCCCGGCGCGGACCGGGTGCGCAAGGTCTCGATCATCCCACGGGGACGCAGCCTGGGGGTCACCTTCCAGTCCCCGGAGATCGAGAAGCACGGGTACTCCGGCTCCTACCTGCGGGGCCGGATCATCGGCGCGCTCGGCGGCCGGGCCACCGAGGAGCTCGTCTACGGCGACGTGTCGACCGGTGGGGAGTCCGACCTGGACAACGTCACCGCGCTGGCCAGGCAGATGGTCGGCCGCTGGGGGATGTCGGAGCGGATCGGCCCCGTCGCCGTGCTCCCGCCCGCCGGGCAGGAGCAGAGCCCGTTCGACGCGACCGGCCCGAGCCCCGCGACCCGGGAGCTCGTGGACGAGGAGGTCCGCCGCATCATCGACGAGTGCTACACCGACGCGCTGCGGATCCTCGGTGAGCATCGCGACAACCTCGAGCGGCTGGCCCAGCGGCTGCTGGCCGAGGAGACCCTCAACGAGCAGGATGCCTACGCCGCCGCCGGGCTCGGCCCACAGGTCCCGGCCCAGGCGACGCCACGGGAGGCGACCGGCACGGTGGCCCCGTGACCGACTACCGCCGTGACCGACTACCGCCGCCGGGTGACCTCGGTCGGCTGGGTGTGTGCGGTCGCGAAGGACGCGCCGACCGCGGCGGACCCGACCAGCCCGAAGGCGAGGGCCAGGACCCAGTCGCCGGCCACGTCGTAGGGCGTCCAGCCTGCCGTCGGCTGGATCCGGACCACCGCGGCGCGGCGTTGCCCGGCCGGCACCCAGAGCAGGAGCCGACCCGTCGCGTCGAACACCGCGCTGGTCCCGGTCAGCGCGACCTGGACGACCGGCCGGCCGGTCTCGACAGCGCGCACTGCCGCCAGGCTGGCGTGCTGCGGCTGTGCCCAGGTGCCTTGGAAGGTGGTGCTCGCGGTCTGGTACACGATCAACCGCGCCCCCAGGGCCACTTCGTGCCTGGCCATGTCCGGGAAGGTGGACTCGAAGCAGACCAGGGGGCCGAAGGGCAGCCCGTCGGCCCGGAGCACCACCGGCCCGTCTCCTGGAGTCCGGTCCTGCGCCGCGGCTTTGCTCACGTGCGCGACCCAGCCCAGCAGCGGGCGCAGGGGGATGTACTCCCCGAACGGCACGAGGCGCGTCTTGACGTAGCGGCCGGCGACCCCGTGCGGCGTGATCAGCACTGATGTCTTGCGGATGCTTCCGTCGGGAGCCTGCGCGTCCACGTTCACCAGGAGGTCGGTGTCGAGACGTCGGGACAGCGCCGCCAGGCGCGTCCTGGCCCGGGAGTGGGTGGCGAGGTCGAGGCCGAGGCTGCTCTCGCCCCAGACCACCAGCACGGGATGCCTGCCCCGCAGGCGCTCGGTGAGCCGCGCCTGCACGGCGTACCGCTCGGAGGGCTTGTCCATCACACCCGCCTGGACGACCCCCACCGGCACGGTGCCGGCAGCGGCCGGCGCAGGCCGGGTCGCCGCCCACACCGGGCCGACCGCCGCTGCAAGCACCGCCACCGCGGCCAGCCCCATCGCCACGGCGCGCCGGCCGTTGGTCGCGGCGGCCACGAGCGCGACGTTGGTCATGCCGATCAGGAAGCCCGTGAGCCAGACGCCACCTAGTGCCGCAGAGGCCAAGGTGAGCGGTTGGTTCCACTGCGACGCGCCGAGCAGCTGCCACGGCCCGCCGAGCGCCTGCCAGGAGCGGACTGCTTCGCCGGCGACCCAGATCGCCGGGAGCACGGCCGTGGCGAGGAGCGACGTCCGGGCGGAGGGGCGACCCGTCAGCATGCGGTGCGCCGCCCATCCCCAGGGGAGCCACAGCAGTCCCAGCCCGAGCACCACCAGCAGCAGTGCAGGGCCCGCGACGGGGGCAAGCCAGTACTCGGCCGCCAGCAGGTACCCGGATCCCGCCCACCAGCCGCGCACCCCGGCTTCGCGCGGGGTCGGAGCGGCTCGAAGCAGCAGCAGCACGGGGACCAGGCAGAACCACGCCGCCCACCACCAGCCGGCCACGGGGAAGGCCACGACGGGCAGCGCGCCGCACGCCAGCGCGGCGGCCCGCCACCGCCACCGCCGCTTCGGGCGGGGGCCTGGTGCGTGGCGGGCAAACGGCCACACCCGCCACATCCGGGCGCACAGCAGCCAGCCGCCCGCGAACGCGGCGGCGAGCCACCACAGCAGCGGCCGGATCCGGCTCGGGTCCCACAGCGGGACCATGACCAGGCCGGCCACCACGAAGGCGACGTTGTAGAGCACGTCATAGACCGAGAAGACCCGGCCCCGCACGGCGTCGGGCGACGCGCCGCCGACCAGGGCATCCACGAGCACCTTCAGGACCTGGAACGACAACGCGGTCACCGCCAGACCGGCCACCAGCACGCCGAGGCCGGGGGCCAACCCGCTGATGTAGGCAGCCACCGCCGGCGGGATGAACGCGGCTGGGAGCAGCGCAACCGGGGGCCACCGGCGTGCGAGCACCGGTGCCGCCGCCGACCCGGCGAACGCAGCCACCCCGGTCGCAGCCAGCGCGAGCCCGTAGCCGGAGATCTCCATGTGGAAGCGGGAGTCGGCCACGAGGACGACGAGCACGAAGCCGGCCCCCAGCAGCAGCCGGTGCAGCCACACCGCGCCCAGCGGACGGCCTATCTCGGGCCGTCGCACGGCGCGAAGCCCCTCCGCGACGTCGGCGAGCGCCGACCGCAGCCGGGCGAGCAACGGCTTCTGCTTCGACCCGCCGCCCACGTCGGGCAGTCGCCTGAACGTGGCCGCCGCACCCAGGTACAACGCGCTCGCCGCCACGAACCCGACCTCCGCCGACCAGCCGACGAAGCCGGTGCCGCTGACCGCACCGATGAACACCGCCGCCAGGCCGGCCACGGAGGAGATCGCGTTGGCGGTCACCAGGTCGCGGTGCGGCACCGTCCTCGGCAGCGAGGCCCCCTTCGCGGCCATCACGAACCGCGACGCGGACAGCAGCAACAGCACTCCGGCGAACGCGCCGACCTCGGAACCGGCGACCGCGGTGGCCACCGCCGCCAGCGTCAGACCGGCGCGCGCCACCGACACCACCACGAGCACCCGGCGCCGGGACCATCGGTCGATGAGGACGCCGGCGAACGGGCCGACCAGACTGAAGGGCAGCAGCGTCACGGCCAGCAACGCGGCGATCCGCGCGGGGGTGGCGCCGCGACCGGCCTCGAACACCACGAACTGGGCGAACGCGACCTGGGCGAGACCGTCACCGGCCTGGCCCAGGCACTGCCCGCCCACGAGGACCCGGAACGGTCCCTGCAGGAGGCGACGGGTCGCGCGCCATCCCTGCGCGGCCGCCGGGGCCGAGGCCTGGACCGTCGTGAGGCCAGGTCCAGGCGCGCTCAACCTCAGACCGCCGTTCTGCTGCTCGCCAGGTGGTCGACGAACCAGTCGCGGGCGAGCTCGGCGGCCACTGCAAGGGTGCCGGCCTCCTCGAAGAGATGGGTCGCACCCGGAACAACGCTCAGCTGCGCCTCGCAGCGCAGCTGGGCGAGCGCCTTTCGGTTCAGCTCGAGCACCAGGTCGTCCCGGGCGCCCACGATCAACAGTGTCGGCGCGCGCACCCGGTCGAGCCGTTCCACGGCGAGGTCCGGCCGTCCGCCCCGGGACACCACCGCGTTGACCGCACTGTCGGGGGCCGCGGCGGCCCACAGTGCCGCGGCCGCCCCGGTGCTGGCTCCGAAGTAGCCGATGCTCAGCTCCGCGGTCGCCTGCTGCGTCCGGACCCACCCGGTCACGTCCGCCAGCCGCCTCGCCAGCATCTCGATGTCGAAGACGTTGCTGCGGGTGCGCTCCTCGTCGGACGTCAGCAGGTCGAACAGCAGCGTGCCCAGGCCGGCCTGGTTCAGCAGCCCGGCGACGTACCGGTTCCGCGGGCTGTGCCGGCTGCTGCCGCTGCCATGGGCGAAGACGACCAGCCCCTGGGCCCGGTCGGGAACGCTCAGGCGCCCTTGCACGCTCACCGAACCGGCGGCGACCTGCACCTCCTCGTCCCGGCTTGCGGCTCCACCCACCGGTCGCGTCTGCTGGGGATCGAGCTGGTCGTCGCCGAGGGCCGTCGCCCGCTCCAGCAGCTCCGCGACCTCCTCGTCGGAGGTCTGCGAGAAGTCCTGGTAGGACTCCCCGATCGCGAAGAAGACCGACGGCGTCTCCAGGCAGAGGACCTCGTCGGCCATCTCGCCCAGCCGCTCGTCCAGATCCGACGGACCCACGGGGACCGCGAGCACGACGCGGTTCGCGCCGTGCGCACGCGCGACCGCGCAAGCTGCTCGCGCCGTCGAGCCGGTCGCGATCCCGTCGTCGATGATGAGCGCTGTCCTGCCGCCGAGCGGCACGGGAGGGCGACCCGCCCGGAACCGCCCGACCCGGCGGTCCACCACCTCACGCTCGCGCTGCTCGACCGCGGACACCTCGTCGGCGGGGATTCGCGCCTCCTCCAGCACCCGCTCGTTGAGGACCTTGACACCGCCCTCGCCCACCGCCCCCATCGCCAGCTCTGGCTGGAAGGGCACTCCGAGCTTGCGCACCACCAGCACGTCCAACGGGGCTCCGAGAGCTTTGGCCACCTCGAACGCCACGGGGACACCTCCACGCGGCAGACCGAGGACCACGACGTCCTCTGAGGCGAACCGCTCCAACGCCGCGGCAAGGCGGCGTCCGGCGTCGACCCGGTCGGCGAAAGCCATCGTTCCTCCCTGGGCGTCACCATTCACGGTGCGAGCGGGCCGGGCCTGCGGCAAGGGCCCTAGGTCCCGTGAGTACCGTGGACAGTGGCCGGTGTGGGCCCTCGGCGGGCCGCTGGTCCCGGCCGAGAGGTGGGACCGCGATGAGTACCGTCGCGATAGTCATCCTGGTAGTCGTTCTGGCGCTGGCCGTCTTCGGGGTGGGCCTGGCGATCCGGATCGTCAAGCAGTACGAGCGGGGCGTGCTGTTCCGGTTCGGGCGGCTGGAAGGCACCCGTGAGCCCGGGCTGCGACTGATCATCCCCGTGGCCGACGTGCTGCGCCGGGTGTCCCTGCGGATCGTGACCATGCCGATCCAGTCGCAGGGGATCATCACCAAGGACAACGTCAGCGTCGACGTCGCCGCTGTCGCCTACTACCGCGTCATCGACGCGGTGAAATCGGTGGTGGCCATCGAGAACGTCAGCGCCGCGATCGACCAGATCGCTCAGACCACGCTGCGCAAGGTGGTCGGCCAGCACACCCTGGACGAGACGTTGGCCGAGACCGACCGGATCAACAGCGACATCCGCGAGATCTTGGACTTCACGACGGCGGGCTGGGGGGTCGAGGTGACCCTGGTGGAGCTGAAGGACATCCAGCTCCCGGAGACGATGAAGCGAGCCATGGCCCGCCAGGCCGAGGCGGAGAGGGAGAAGCGGGCGAAGATCATCAACGCCGAGGGCGAGCACCTCGCTGCGGCTGCGCTGGGCTCCGCCTCGGACATCATGATGGCCCACCCGCTGGCGCTCCAGCTGCGCAACCTGCAGACCCTGGTCGAGCTCGGGGTGGACAAGAACTCCACGGTCGTCTTCCCTGCGCCGCTGATGAGCACCATCGGTGAGCTGGGCAACTTCCTGGCTCAGGAGGTGAACGCCTCCGCTGTTCACGGGGGTGCTCACGGGGGTGCTCACGGGGCTGCCGAGCCGGTGCCCGCCCAGCGGGCGCCCGCGCGGCTGCCCGGCGACGACGGCTCGCGCACCGAGACCGGCCCCGGCACGCCCTGAGTGTGCCTCGGAGGCACTCTCACGCGGTGCGGGAGAAGCCCCGCACGGCGAGTGCGAAGAAGACCACCGCGAAGCCGAGACGATGGCCACGTCGGCCCAGACCGACAAGGCATGGCCGAACAGCGTGACCTCTGTGGGGAACCTGGCCACCGCGGCTGGCGGCATGCTCTGG
Organism: uncultured Actinomycetota bacterium; assembly: GCA_963839365.1. Lineage (GTDB taxonomy): Bacteria > Actinomycetota > Actinomycetes > Propionibacteriales > Nocardioidaceae > DASSKA01. The sequence goes on along the minus strand of CAWIUT010000003.1, from coordinate 448,283 downwards.
GCCGCGAACACCACCGTGCGCAGCGGAGCCACCGCGTAGGTGAGGGGGTTGATCCTGGTGAGCACGGTCAGCCAGGCCGGCAGGCCCGTCAGCGGGAACAGTGCGCCGGACAGGAACAGCATCGGGAGCAGCACCAGCTGCATGACGACCTGGAACCCCTCGATGCGCTCGATGCGGCTGGCGATGAACACCCCGTAACTGGTGAGCGCGACTGCCATCAAGAACTCCAGGCCGATCACCTCTGCGACCGTCACCGGGTGAGCCGCACCCCGATGAGCGGCGCGAGGGCCAGCATCAGCGTCCCCTGGGCGGTGGCGACCGTCGCACCTCCGGCGGTCTTCCCCAGCGTCAGTGCCGACCGGGGCACCGGCGCCGTTCGGCCCCAGGAACGCGAACACCTCACCGCTCGCGACGCTGAAACCGACGTCGGCGACCGCGTGGAGGTCCCCGAGCTCTTACCGGCTCGGCGAGGGCGGACGGTGCCAGGCGGGGTCTTCGGCCTCTACCGCCGCCTCCGGCCCGGCGCCACACTGACGCGGATGGCCACAGCGTTCCCACTCCGGCGCGCCGTGCCGACCACGACGTCGGAGACGGTGCTTCCCGCCACGACGGCCGCGGCGTTGCCGTCGAAGCAGGTGCTGGAGAGGCTTGCCACGACACCCGAGGGGCTGGCCACACCCGAGGCGGCGCGGCGGCTGGCCGCGCTCGGTCCCAACGCGGTGCGCTCTCACGGCGCTCGATGGACCTCGGTGCTGCTCGGACAGCTCAGGTCGCCACTGCTGGTGCTGCTCACGCTCGCCGCGGTTGCGTCGTACTTCCTGGGGGAGCAGGTGGACGCGGTGATCATCGTGACCATCCTGGCGCTGTCGGTGGGGCTCGGCTTCTTCAACGAGTACCGCGCGGAGGTCGCGGTCGAGGAGCTGCACTCCCGGATCCGGCACCAGACCAGCGTCTGGCGGGACGGCCGGCCGCAACGCCTGGACGTGGTCGACCTGGTGCCCGGCGACGTCGTCGACCTGCAGCTCGGTGAGGTGGTGCCGGCCGACGTCCGGCTGCTGTCGGTGACCGGCTTCGCGTGCGTCGAGAGCGTGCTGACCGGTGAGGCCCTCCCGGTGGCCAAGCAGACCGATCCGGTGCCCGAAGGCACGCAGGTCGGCGAGCTGGCCGGATGCGCGTTGATGGGCACCGTGGTGACGGCCGGCGCCGCCAGGGGAGTGGTGGTCACCACCGGCCCCCGAGCGGAGTTCGGCCGGCTCGCCCTGGCGCTGGAGTCCCGGCAGTCGGAGACCGAGTTCCAGGCGGGCCTGCGGCGCTTCTCCGGGATGCTCGTCGTGGTCGCAGGAGTCCTCACCGCCTTCGTGTTCGCGGCCAACCTGGTGCTGCACCGGCCAGTCCTCGACGCCCTGCTCTTCGCCCTGGCCATCGCGGTGGGCATCACACCGCAGCTGCTGCCCGCGGTCGTCTCAACCAGCCTCGCCGCCGGCTCTCGGGAGCTTGCTCGACGCAAGGTGCTGGTCAAACGGCTGGTCTGCATCGAGGACCTCGGCGACGTGCAGGTCCTGCTCACGGACAAGACCGGCACTCTCACCGAGGGACGCATCACGTTCATGCGCGCGCTCGATGCCGACGGCGGCCCCGGGGAGGCCGCCCTGCGACTCGGCATGCTCTGCCACGCAGAACCGCCCGGACCCGCCGACCGTGGTTACGGCGGTGCGGACCCGCTCGACGCCGCGCTGTGGGAGTCGCCCGCCGCCCGCCGGTGCGGCCCTCTCCAGGGTTGGCGCCGGGCGGCGACGTTGCCGTTCGACCACGAGCGACGCATGGTCTCCGTCCTGGCCGTGTCCCCGGACGGTGGCCGGCTGCTGGTGACCAAGGGCGCGCCTGAGGCGGTGCTCGCCCGGTGCGCGCACGTCCCGGCCACCGTCGAGACGCTCCTGGATGCCGAGTTCAAGGCAGGCGGACGGGTGGTCGCGGTGGCGTCTCGCGCGCCGGCGCCCGGCGGTGAGCTGACCGCTGACGAGGAGCGCGACCTCGATCTCGTCGGTCTCCTGGTGTTCGAGGACGCACCGAAGGCCACGGCCGGCCCCGCGATCGCCCGGCTGCACGACCTGGGCGTGGAGGTGAAGGTGGTGACCGGTGACAACCCGGTGGTGGCCCGGAGCGTGTGCGACCGGCTGGGGCTCGAGGTCACCGGGGTGCTCAGTGGAGCCGACATGGACGCCCTCGGCGATGACGAGCTGGCCGCAGCCCTGCCGGCGACCACGGTCTTCGCCCGGGTGTCGCCTGAGCAGAAGGCACGTGTCGTCGGCGCGCAGCGGCGGTGCGGGGAGGACGTGGCGTTCCTCGGCGACGGGGTCAACGACGCGGTGGCGCTGCACGCCGCAGACATCGGCGTCTCGGTCGACTCCGCGACCGACGTGGCCAAGGACGCCGCTGACATCGTGCTGCTGGAGAAGGACCTGGACGTGCTCTGCGACGGCGTGGTGGAGGGGCGCCGGATCTTCGCCAACACCATGAAGTACGTGTTGATGGGGACGTCCAGCAACTTCGGCAACATGGCATCCGCGGCAGTCGCCTCGGCGGTGCTGCCGTTCCTGCCGATGCTGCCCTCACAGGTGCTGTTGAACAACCTGCTCTACGACAGCAGCCAGCTGACCATCCCGACCGACAACGTGGACCCCGACCAGCTCCACCGCCCGGCACACTGGGACATCGGCATGATCCGTCGGTTCATGTTGTTCTTCGGACCGTTGAGCTCGGTCTTCGACTTCGCGACGTTCGCGATGATGCTGCTGGTGTTCCACGCCGGTGCTCCGCTGTTCCACACCGCCTGGTTCGTGGAGTCACTGGCGACGCAGACCCTGGTCATCTTCGTGATCCGCACCCGTCGTTCGCTGCTGCACAGCCACCCGAGCGTGGCGTTGTTCGCAGCGGCGGTGACGGTCGTGCTGGTGGCCGCGGTCCTGCCGTTCACTCCGGTGGCGTCGCTCCTGGGGTTCGTCCCGCTGCCCGGTCATGTGGTGGTGGCACTGGGCGCCATGGTGGTCGGCTACCTGGTGTCGGCCGAGGTCGTGAAGGGGTGGTTCTTCCGCCCGCCGGCCATCAGACGCCCGCACCTGCGCCGTCCCGGTCACCGGGTACGTCGTCGGGCCGCCCGGTTCAGCACCCCTCTGCCGGTCGCCCAGCGATGACCTGAAGCGGGCCCCCGGTCGCGGAACGGCTCACCGGCTCCGCAGCGAGAGCAGCGGCAGCGTGCTGTGCGCCAGCCGCCGGCCCCAGCTGACCACTGCGAGCGTACCGACCAGGAACAGCCCGGACAGTGCCATCACCACCGGCCGTCCCCACCACCACTCGGCGGACGGCATGGTGGCGTAGGCGAAGCCGGCGCCCAACGACCCGAGCAGCAGCACGGCCATCAGGTAGGCGGTCATGTGCCACAGGTACACCGGCATGGTGAGCTTGTTGGCGCGAGTCACCACGGCCCATCGACCGGGGTCCGTCAACAGTCGCTCGAGGAAGGGACGCAGCAGCAGCGCGAAGCCGATGAACCACGCCGCTTCGGCGACCAGCGGAAGCATGGGAGCGTCGACGGTCAGCACCTTCCAACGAGGGTCGAGCAGGCTCCTGGGGTAGTACGGCAGGGCGGTCAGCACGGTCAACGCCAGCAGCCCACCGGCGGCCATCGCCGCGCAGCCTCGCAACGACAGGGAGCGCAGCCGGCCGTCGGCGTAGAAGTAGCCGAGCTGGTGCGGCACCAGCCAGACGAGCAGCAGGTTCCCCGCGAGCGGGGCGGCGCTGTCGAAGACGACGGCCAGCGAGTCCGCAGCGACCACGCCGAGCGTCATCGCCACGGGCACGGCGAGGCCCCAGCGCCGGTGGGCTGCCGCCGTCCACGGGCTGACCGCGACCACGAGCAGGTACACGCCGATGAACCACAGCGGGCCGAACGGGGTGGTGCTTCCGATCCAGACGTGGCGCAGGGGCGACCAGCGCCCGAGCCCGACCACGGTGGTGACCAGCTCGAGGCCGGCCCAGGCCCCGACGAATCCCAACGTCGGCGTCACCAGCCGCCGGAACCGCCGTGCCAGGTATCCGCGCACGCTCTCGCCTCTCGCCCGCGAGCTTTCCATCGACACCCAGTTCGCGTAGCCCCCGGCGAAGAAGAACAAGGCCATCACGTCGCCCAGCCAGGTCATCGGCCACAGCCCTGGCATCACCGTCACGACGTCCTGGTCGGTGAACCTCCCGTCCACGAGCGTCGGCATGACGCTCAGCCAGTGCAGCAGCACGATCGTCGCCATGGCACTGACGCGGACCAGGTTGATGAACCGGTCCCTGCTCGTGTCCTGGCCGGGAGTGGGACCGGTGCCGCGCCCGATCTCATCGGCGCTCATGGTGTGCCGCTCGGCGCAAGACGGAGAGCCAGGTCATCGGTGAGCGCCCGCAGTGCCGGGCTCAGGTCGGCCTCGGGGGGCAGAGGGTCATGCACCCTCCGCGCGGCGGCAGACAGGCGCGCCAGGTCCTGGCTGAGGCGCTCACGGGCAACCGCGACCGTGTCGGCCGGTACGGTCCTGCGGCCCTCGGCCATGACCTCGACCAGCAGCGGCTCCGTGCCGGGCGGCGAGGGCTCGTCGACCAGGGACAGCAGGTCGGTGCGCAGGCCGCCTCCGCGATGGACCTGCTTCGGCCCCGGGTACGTCGCTTTGCCCGGTGACAGCTTCATGACGGGCCGGCCGTCGTAGGCGACCAGCTTGTAGGCGCTGTCCAACGACGGCGAGTCCCAAGAGACGCCCATCTTGGTGCCCACGCCGTAGCTGTCGATCGGCGCTGCGGCACCCGCCAGGTCGGCCAGGGAGTACTCGTCCAGCCCGCCGCTGGCCATGATCCTGGTCCGGGACATGCCCGCCTCGTCGAGCATGCGCCGTGCTGTCCCGGCCAGGGCCCCGAGGTCGCCGGAGTCCAACCGGATGCCCACCCGCGCCGGGTCCAGACCGAGACGTCGCGCCACGGTGATGGCGTGCTCGACGCCCGCCTCCGTGTCGTAGGTGTCGACGAGGAACACCGACTGGCCGGGGAAGTCCTCACCGAAGGCCAGGAACGAGCTCTCCTCGTCGGCGAAGGCCTGCACGTAGGAGTGCGCCATCGTCCCGACCGGTGGGAGGCCCAGGCAGCGGGCGCCGTGCACGTAGCTGGTGCCGTCGAAGCCGGCGATGGCCGCGGCCCGGGTCACCGCGAGCGCCGCCTCGAGCCCGTGGGTGCGTCGCGCAGAGAAGTCGACGAGCGCAGCCGACCCCGCCGCGAGCCGGCACCGTGCCGCCTTGCTCGCCACCGAGGTCGCGAAGGTCAGCTGGTTCAGCACCAGCGTCTCCACCAGCTGCGCTTCCGGAAGTGGTGCGGTGACCTCCACCAGCGGCTCGTGGGCGAGTACCACGCGCCCCTCGGGGACCGCCCGGACCGAGCCGTGGAACGAAAGGTCCGCCAGCGCCGCCACGTCCGTGCCCGACAGCCCCACCTGCTCGCGCAGGTACGTGAGCTCCTCCTGGGAGAACCGGTAGTCCGCGAGCCGGTCGAGACAGGCCTCGACGCCGGCTGCGACGAGGAAGCCCCGCTCAGGGGGCAGCCTCCGTGCGAACAGGCTGAACGTGGCCGGCGCGGTCATGCCGCGGCGCAGGTAGCTGGCGGCCATCCGAATCTCGTAGAGGTCCGTGCACAGGCCGGCACCGGCGCACGGGCCGTCAGTCGGTCCCGCTCCCACCGGTGCCCCCCGGGGGTTCGCGGGGATACTCCTCGTCGAGCGGTTCGGTCGGCTCCGGCTCCAGCACGTCGTCAGCGGTATGGCGGAACGACAGGTCGTCGACGATGCAGGAGACTTCCTCGGCGTCGGACCACCGGTCCACCACGTCGGCGGCTTCCTCCTCGGACTCGCACAGGACCTGGTTGACCAGCTCACCGTGCCGGTAGACCCGCACCTCGATGGTGGGCGACTCCCAGGAGGCGGATGCGTCCGACATCTGCGCTCCTTTCGACACCCTTCACCATGGTCCGACCGGCCGTCGCGCGGCCAGGGACCAACGACCCGCCGGCGCGTGACGGAGGGCAGGCCCTAAGTCCCGCGAGGCTGTCCCGTTCGACCGGTGGCGGGTCGCCCTCGACGGCCTAGCGTCGAGACGAGTAGGAGCGAACGGCTCACCACGCGCCGACAAGCACGCCGGCCAAGACAGGGCAGGGACATGGTTCTCTTCCGGTTCAGGGGGGTCCCGGTCAAGCTCGGCCTGAGCTGGCTGGTCATCTTCGCGCTGATCCTGTGGTCGCTGGGGGCCGGCTACTTCCCGTCGACGTACCCCGGCCACCCGACCTGGGTCTACTACACGATGTCGGCAGCCGCCACGGTGCTGTTCTTCGCATCGATCCTCGTGCATGAGCTCAGCCACACCCTCCAGTCCCAGCGCGAGGGGGTGCGGGTCAGGGACGTCACGTTGTGGCTGTTCGGCGGGGTGTCCCGCGCCGAGGAGCCCCTCCCGACCCCGGGTGCCGAGTTCCGGGTCGTGGCCGCGGGGCCACTGTCCTCGGGCGGGTTGGCCCTCCTGTTCTGGGGGCTGGCGGTAGGCGGCCGGGCGCTCGGGCTGCCGGGTACCTGGGTCGGGGTGCCCAGCTACCTCGCCTGGATCAACGCGCTGCTGCTGGTCTTCAACGTGATCCCGGCGTTGCCGCTGGACGGCGGCCGGTTGTTGCACGCGCTGTTGTGGTGGCGGTCGGGCGACAGCGCGAAGTCCACCGTCTACGCAGCGCGGGCCGGCCAGACGCTAGCGGCGCTCCTGGTCGTCGGAGGCATCTACCTGTTGTTGACCCAGAACAGCACGAGCGGGCTCTGGTTCGCGTTGCTGGGCTGGTTCATCGGGTCGGCGGCGCGTCAGGAGGCGGTCTCGGCACGGGTGACCCAGGCGATCTCGGGCCTGCGGGTGAGGGACCTGATGGCGACTGCGCCGGTCACGGTGTATCCGGAGATGACCATCGAGGAGTTCGCGGGTCTGCTCGACCGCAGCACCTCCCACCCGGTCTACCCGGTCGTGGACGAGGGCCGCTTCGCCGGTCTGCTGCTGCTGCGCAGCGCCGGCCGGGTGCCCACACGGCAGCGAGCCGCGGCTCGGGTCGGCGAGCTGATGCTGGCGGCGGACGGGGTGCCGGTGGTGCATCCCGAGGACCTGGTCACCAACGTGGTCCCCGTGCTGGCTCGTGACCCCGGCCGTGCCGTGGTCCTCAACGGCACCGGACAGGCCGAGGTGGTCGGCATCCTGTCCGAGACCGACCTCTCGCGCGCGCTCGCGATCTCAGGATTCGGAAACAGACGATGACCCAGACAGAGCCCCAGAACGAGCCCCAGAACGAGACCCAGAACGAGACCCAGAACGAAACCCGGAGCGAGCCAGCTGTTGCACCGTCCGTCGCCCTACCCGAGCAGCGCGGGCCTGCGCCCGAGCGCCTGACCCAGGTGGACGCCGTGGTGGACCGGGCCACCGGGGCCGCCCGCGCCTTCCGCGAGCTGGACCAGGCGCAGGTCGACACCATCGTGGAGGCCATGGTCCAGGCCGGGTTGCGGTCCGCTGTCGACCTCGCCCAGCTGGCGATCGAGGAGACCGGCTTCGGCGTCTTCGAGGACAAGGTCGTCAAGAACTACGTGGCGACCGAGTTCGTCTCCGACTACCTCCGCGGTAAGCGGTCGGTCGGGGTCGTCGAGGAGGACGTCGAGCGCAACCTGGTGCGGGTCGCCGAGCCGATCGGTGTGGTGCTCGCCATCACCCCGGTGACCAACCCGACCTCCACGGTGCTCTACAAGGCGATCGTCGCGGCCAAGACCCGCAACGCCGTCATCTTCCGGCCGTCGCCGTACGCCGTGCGCTGCTGCGAGCGCGCCGTCGAGCTGCTGCGGGCGGCCGCCGAGGACGCGGGCATGCCGCCGGGTGCTCTCCAGGTGGTCCCGGACACCGCGCACGAGATCACCCACCACCTCTTCCGGCACCCGCAGGTCGACTTCATCTGGGTCACCGGTGGGCCGAAGATCGTCGCGCTGGCGAATGCCTCGGGCAAGCCCGGCCTCTGCGTCGGGCCGGGGAACGCCCCCATCTACATCCACCACACCGCGGACCTGGCGGGGGCGGTCGTCGACATCTTGATCTCCAAGACCTTCGACGCCTCGGTGATCTGCCCGGCCGAGCAGACCTGCATCGTCGACGACGAGATCTACGACGCGCTGGTGGCGGAGTTCACCCGGATGGGCGCCCGGCTGCTCACCGACGAGCAGGCCAGCCAGCTTGCTGAGTTCGCGTTCGGCTGCGCGGACAAGGTCAACCTCGAGGCGCTCGGGCAGCAGGCCCCCGAACTGGCCCGGCGCGCGGGGTTCGAGGTGGGCGCGGACGTGAAGCTGCTGCTGGCCCCACTGCCGTCCGACCTGGACGCCCTCGCCGCGCACCCACTCGTGCAGGAGAAGCTGATGCCGGTGCTCGGGATGGTCCGGGCCCGCGACGTGCAGCACGCCATCGACGTCGCCGTGCTGGTGACCGAGCACGGCGGTCTCGGGCACACGTCAGCCGTCTACGCGTTGGACGATGACGTCGTCGACGCCTATGCGCGGGCGGTGCGCACCGGCCGGATCCTGGTGAACGCACCGACCGCGGTCGGCGCCCTCGGCGGGGTCTACAACAACCTGACGCCCACCTTCTCGCTGGGCTGCGGCACCTGGGGCGGCTCGAGCACCACAGAGAACGTCAACTACCTCCAGCTGCTCAACATCAAGACGGTGTCGCGACGCCGTACGCCGCCGCAGTGGTTCCGGGTGCCGGCGAACACGTTCTTCAACGCCGGCGCGCTGGAGAACCTCCGCGAGGTCGAGGGCGACACGGTGCTGGTGGTCACCGACGCACTGGGCGAGCACCGGGGAGTGGTCGACACCTTGCGTTCGAAGCTGCAGGCACGGCACGTGCAGGCGTTCAGCGACATCGCGCCGGAGCCCGACGAGGAAACGATCGGACGAGGCATCGAGCTGATGCAGAAGCTGCGACCGGACGTGCTCGTCGCGGTCGGGGGAGGGTCGGTGCTCGACGCGGCGAAGGCGATGCGCCTGTTCTACGAGCATCCCGACAAGTCCTTCGCCGAGCTGACGCTGCCCTTCTTGGATCCCCGCAAGCGGGTCGCGGACTTCCCGCAGGACGCCCACACGGTCCAGCTGGTTGCCATCCCGACGACGTTGGGCACCGGCTCGGAGGTGTCGCCGGCCGCTGTGATCACGGTGGGCGACCGCAAGGAGACGCTCGTCGACTATTCACTGGTCCCGGACATGGCCATCGTGGACCCGCTGCTCACCTTGTCGATGCCGGCGGCGGTGACGGCCGACAGCGGCGTGGACGCACTGACGCACGCCCTCGAGGCAGTGGTCTCGATCTTCGCCTCGCCGTACACCGACGCGTTCTGCGTGCAGGCGGCGAGGCTGGTGTTCGACGCGCTGCCGAGGGCCTACGAGGACCCCGGGGACCTCGACGCCCGCACCGAGATGGCCAACGCCGCGACCCTGGCCGGGCTGGCGTTCTCCAACGCGTTCGTGGGGGTGTGCCATGCCCTCGCACACGCCACAGGGGCCCGGTTCCAGATCGCGCACGGCAGGGCGAACGGGATCTTCCTGCCCCACGTGCTGCGCTACAACGCCGCGCTGCCGAGCAAGTTCATGCCCTCACCGAGCTCGACCGCCTACGTGGCACCGGCGAAGTACGCGCAGCTGGGGCGGGTGGTGTTCGGGGGCCGCGAGCCCGCGGAGAGCCGTCGACGGCTCCTGGAGGGGGTGGAGAGACTGCTCGACCGGGTGCAGATGCCGCGCACCCTTGCCGAGGCCGGCGTGAGCGAGAAGGAGTTCCTGGCCGAGCTCCCGTCCCTGACCATGGCCGCGTTCCGTGACCTGAGCAACCGCACCAACCCGCGGATGCCGCTGCTCGAGGAGCTCACCACGCTGCTGCGGCTCGGCTTCTACGGTGCGCCGGACAGGAGGAGCAATGCCGACCGACACCGCCACCCAGACCGTTGAGGTGACCGCTCCCTTCGAGCAGGTGCTCGCCACGCTGCGCGACGTGGAGAGCCAGCCCGAGTGGATCCCGGAGATCCTGGAGGCCGAGCTGCTGGAGGCCGCCCGCAACAGCGACCTGCCGGCCAGCGCCCGCTTCAAGGCCTCCGCGGCCGTGGGCACCGACGAGTACGTGCTGGCCTACCGGCACACCGACACCACGATGAGCTGGCGAATGCTCGAGGGCAGGCTGCAGACCGGGCAGGAAGGTCGCTACGTGCTGCGCCGGCACGGACCCACCCGGACCGAGGTGACCTACACGCTGACCATCCACCACAACCTGCCCCTGCCCGGGTTCATCCGGAGCCGGGTCATCAAGGGCCTGGTCAACAGCACCCTGACCGGGCTGCAGAAGTGCTTCGAGTCCGCGCGCCCCAGGTCGCGCGGCGGCTCGGCACCCCCCTCCACGCCCGGCCGGTCACGGAGCGGGCCGAAGTCCTGACCAGCCTTCCGGTCGGTGACGACGACGGGGGAGCGTCGGCCGGGGTCACCAGGTCGCTCCGAACGCCCGGGCAGCATCGACGCCGGAGCGGCAGCCGTCCTCGTGGAAGCCCCAGCCGTGGTAGGCGCCGGCGAACGCGGTCTGGGCGGTGGTCAGCCCGACGAGCCGGCGTTGCGCACGCACCGCGCTGGCGTCGTACACGGGGTGGCGGTACTGCATCACCGCGAGCACCTCGCCCGGGTCGATGCGCTCGCGTGCGTTCAGGGTGACCAGGTACTGGTCGGGGCTGTCGAGCCCGTGCAGCCGGTTCATCCAGTAGGTGACCGTGGGGCTGCGATCCCCGGCGCGGTCGGACCGCACCAGGTAGTTCCACGAGGCCCGGGCCCGAGGCGCGACGGGAAGCAGACGGTGATCGGTGTGCAGCACCGTCTCGTTCGGGGTGTACCGGAACGCGCCGAGCACCTCCTTCTCCTCCGGGGTCGGGTCACCGAGCAGCTGCAGCGCCTGATCGGCGTGCACCGCGACCACCACGCCGTCGAACCGCTGGCTGTCTCCGGACCCGTCCACGACGAGCACGCCCTCGGGCTCGCGGAGCACCGAGGTCACCGTGCGGGACGTGCGGACGTCCGGGAGCCGGGCCCGGATCGCGTCCACGTAGGTGCGCGACCCTCCCTCGACCGTGTACCAGCGAGGGGAGCCGGTGACACGCAGCATGCCGTGGTGCTCGAGGAACCGGAACAGGTAGCGCGCCGGGTACTCCCGGGCGGTCCCGCTCCCCATGGACCAGACGCAGGACACCACGGGAACGGCGTACAGGTCGACGAAGTCCTGGGAGAAGCCCTCGTCGTGCAGGAACTGTCCGTAGCTGGTCAGGTCGTCCTCGGGCGTGCGCGCCAGGAACCGGGTGGCCCGGATGTGGAAGCGCTTGACCTGGAGCAGCACGCGCAGGAAGCGCGGGTCCACCGCCCGGCGTGGCTGGGCGAGCACGCCGGCGACCCCGCGTCCGCCGGCGTACTCGAGACCGTGGGGTTCCTCGCGGATGCTCATGCTCATCTCGGTGCGGCGGGTGGCGACACCGAGCTCGCTGAACAACCTTCGCAGCCAGGGGTAGGTGCGGTCGTTGTGCACGATGAAGCCGCTGTCGACCGCCAGCTTCGCCCCGGTCCGGTCGTGGACCAGGTGGGTGTGCGCGTGTCCGCCGAGGCGGCCCTCGGCCTCGTAGAGCGTGACCTGCGCGGTGGGGTGCCGGGTGCTGAGCAGGTACGCCGCGGTGAGCCCGGACACCCCTGCGCCGATGACGGCGATGGTCGGCCGGGAGGCGGACCGGGTGGCAGGTGTGGGCATGAGCGGCTCCGTGTCTAAGGACTGTCTAATGTCGGTCTTCCAGAAACCTACGACCCAGGTCCCGTCTTGTCAAAAGGCTGTCTAGAGTATGTACAGTGTCTGTCGTGGACGAGACCGGCCTGGTGCGCATCGGTGAGCTGAGTCGGCGCGTGGGGGTGAGCACCCACGTGCTGCGGGCGTGGGAGGCCAGGTACGGCCTGCTGCGCCCGCAGCGGTCGGCGGGGCGGTTCCGGCTCTACTGCGCCGCCGACGAGACCCGGGTGCGCCGGATGCAGGCGCACCTCGCCGACGGCCTCTCGGCCGCCGAGGCAGCGCGGGCGGTGCTCGCCGAGCGGGGCGTGCCGGACCGGTGGTCCGCAGCAGCGGCGGACGCAGGCTCTGGTCCCGACGTCGCCGACCTGCGCTCGGCGCTCGACGCCATGGACGAGCCCGGCGCCCAGGCGGTCCTGGACCGGCTGCTGGCGGGGTTCACCGTGGAGACCGTGCTCGACGACGTGTTGGTGCCCTACCTGCGCGAGCTCGGCGAACGATGGGCCGCCGGGACGGCCACGGTCACTCAGGAGCACTTCGCCAGCAACGTCATCCGGGGCCGTCTGGCGGGCCTGGCCCGGGGTGGAGGCGCCACCACGGGGCCTCTGGTCGTGCTGGCCTGTCCACCGCAGGAGCTGCACGACCTGGCCCTGCTCATGCACGGGCTCGTGCTTTCCCGACAGGGCTGGCGGACCTGCTACCTCGGCGCGGACACCCCGCTCGAGGCTCTCGAGCAGACGGTGGCCGAGCTGCGACCCGACCGGGTCGTGCTCGCCGCGACGACCCAGGAGCGGTTCGACGCCGTGGCACAGCAGCTGGCCCGGCTGGCGAGCGCGGTTCCGGTGGCTCTCGGCGGCGCCGGGGCCGACGCCCGGCTCGCGGACCGGATCGGCGCCCGTCGGCTGGAAGGCGGTCCGGTCGCCGCCGCGAGCGAGTGGCCGCTCAGCTGAGGGCCTCTGGTGAAGGTGGCCCGACCTGATCCGCCGCTTCCTCCACCGGCGCGGTGGGCCACGGGCGGACCCAGCGGTCCGCGATGCCGCCGAAGTGCTCGATCCGGCGGCGTGCGCTCTCGCCGAGCCGGTCGGCCACCGTGGTGAGCAGTGTCTCCACGACCGCAAGGGTGGGGGTGAGGCTCTCGAACGGAGCCGGCCCGACCACCTTGGCGGGGAGCACGGCATCCGCGATGTCCGCGATCGGGGACAGCCACGGGTCGGTGAACAGCACGACCCGGGCGCCCGCCTCGTGGGTGGCCTCCGCGAACTCGAGGGTGTCGCGCTCGTAGCGCCGGAAGTCGAACGCCACCACGACGTCCTTCTTCGCCACGTCTGCGACGGCCGCGGCGCGTTCGCCGGCCACCGGGGGCACTGCGCGGACCCGGGGTCGGAACTCGCGCAGGACGGCCGCCAGGTAGTCGGCGAGCAGGTGGCTGAACCACCCACCGACCACAAGCACCTGCCCCCGGCTCTCCGACAGGCAGGTCGCCGCCCGAGTGAAGTCCTCGGGGGGCAGTCCCGCGAGGGTGTCCTCCACCGCCCGGCCCAGGGCGCTGCCGGCTCCGCCGAGCCCTTCGTCGCCTCCCTGCTCGACGTGCCGCCGGTAGACCTCCACAGGCGTCATCACCCGGGCGGCCAGGTCTTCGCGCAGCGCACTCTGGAAGGCCGCGTAGCTGTCGAACCCGAGCCGGCCGGCGAACCGGCTCACGGTCGGTCCGCTGACTCCGACCCTTCGGGCCAGCCGGGCGGAGGACTCCAGGCCGAGGGTGAGGGGCCCAGACAGCAGGACCCGGGCCACCCGCCGCTCCGACGGGGTCATCTCGCCGACCCGCTGCCGGATCCGTTCCGCGACCCCGGTGGTGGGGTCCGGCTGCTGGTTGCTCACCGGAGCTCTCCGATCTCTGTTTGATGTGGTTCAGGATTGTCTCTTGACCCCCTCAAGTGAATCATGCTGTACTCACGCGGTGATCGATGCGGCGAGTGGGGCTGGTGGGACGAGTGTCCCTCTGGTCCGTGCGGCCGAGCAGTTCGGCACGCCGGTCTACGTGATGGACGCTGCCGGCCTGGCGGCCGCGGCACAGCGGCTGCGCGGCGGCTTCCCGGACCCCTGGGTCCGCCAGTACTCGCTCAAGGCCAACGACCTGCCGGACGTGGTCGGCGTGCTGGCCGGGCACGGGCTGGGCGCGAACGTGGTGTCGTCCGGGGAGTGGCGTCAGGCCGCACTGGCCGGGGTGCCGCACGCGGCGGTGACCTTCGAGGGCATCGGCAAGACCGACGCCGAGCTGGCGTGGGCGGTGCGCCGCGCGGCCAGGGGGGAGCCGGTGCGCTGGCTGGCCTTGGAGTCCCCCTCCGAGGCGGAGGCGCTGACCCGACTTGCCGACCGGGCGGGCCTGGGTCGCCACGGCCTCGCCCCGCTCGACGTGCTGCTGCGGGTCAACCCCCAGGTCAGGCCGGAGACCCTGCCCGGCCTGGCTGTGGGCGAGAGCAGCAGCAAGTTCGGGATGGACGAGGAGGAGATCCGGTCCCTGGTGCGGGGTGGTCTCGACCGAGGCCCGTTGCGCGTGCGCGGCATCCACGTGCACGTCGGCTCTGACCTGCGCGAGGTGGCGGCGTGGGCCGACGCGGGGGTCCGTGCCGTTAGGCTGCTGCGCGAGCTCGCGTCGTCGGTCGAGAACGCCGACACTGTGGACTTCGGTGGTGGCTTCCCGCTCGAGTCGGCCGACTCCCCCGGCCCCGCGGACTTTCACGACGCCCTGACCAGGCGTCTCGCCGCCGCAGGGCTGGAGCTGCCGCCACGCCCGGCGGTCGAACCCGGGCGCTACCTCGTGGGGGCGGCCGGGTGGCTGGTCACCCGCGTGCTTCACTCGCGTCCGCGTGCGCCGTACCCCCAGCAGGTGGTGCTCGACGCGGGCATGACGGAGCTGATCCGACCGGCGCTCTACGGCAGCCGGCACCCGGTCCGTGCCCTCGAGAACCCGCTTCCGGGCGGCGAGCCGGTCGATACGGCGGTGGAAGGCCCGGTGTGCGAGTCCACCGACTCGTTCGGAGCCCACCGCCTCCCGCCGCTGCGGCGCGGCGACCTGGTGGCTGTCGGGCACGCCGGGGCGTACTCCGCGTCGTTCACGTCTCGGTACAACGGCCGGCCGCACCCCACCGAGGTGGTGCTCTGGCCGGACGGTTCGCTTCAGCGCGGTGAGCGTGCTGACGTCTCGGCGACACGACCGCCGACCTCCGCGGACAACGGACCCGCACCGCGCATGATTGCGCAGGACTGACAGAAGGAGTCGCACCCATGATGGTTCTCCAGAGGCGCGCGGGCCGTCCCCGCGCACTCGGGCGGCTGCTCGCCGCAGCGCTCGGTGGAGTGGTCGTGCTCGCCACTGCCACGCTCGGCGTGGGCGGAGCGTCGGCCGCCAGCAGCTCCGGCTCGACGTTGCGGGTGAACGCCGAGACGCAGATCACGACGTTCAACCCGTTCCTGTCCTACTACGACGGCGAGCTGGACATCATCGGAAACATCTACCCGGCGCTGATGAGGCTGAACGAGCAGGGCAAGCCGGTGCCCTACCTGGCCAAGTCGTACACGACGTCTCCTGACAAGCTGACCTGGACCTTCCACCTGCGGTCGGGGCTGAAGTGGACCGACGGCAAGCCGATCACGGCCCAGGACGCCGCGTGGACGTTCAACCTGATCATGCACAACTCGGTGGCCGCCACTGCGAACGGGTCACTGGTCTCCAACTTCAAGAGCGTGACGGCACCGAACGCCGCCACGCTGGTGATCAAGACCAAGAAGCCTCAGGCGAACATGCTCTACGTGAGCGTCCCGCTCTCGGGCATCGCTATCGTGCCCGAGCACGTGTGGAAGAGCCACGTGAGCAACCTGAAGTCCTACAAGAACATGGACTTCCCAGTGGTCGGTTACGGTCCGTGGACCCTGGTCGGCAACGTCACCAACCAGTACGCCACCTTGAAGGCCAACAAGGACTTCTTCCTTGGTGCGCCGAAGTACGACCGGCTCATCACCCAGTACTTCTCTAACAGCGACGCGGCGGTCGCCGCGCTCAAGAGCGGCCAGCTGGACCAGGTCAGCGGGTTGACCGCCACCCAGTTCGACCAGCTGAAGGGCAGCAGCAAGAACATCAACGCCTACCAGCAGGCGTCCAGCAGCTGGACCGCGCTGGAGATCAACTCCGGGGCCAAGACTCGCTCGGGCAAGCCGATGGGCACCGGCAACCCGGCCCTCGGCGACCCGACCGTTCGCAAGGCCATCGCGCTCGCGATCAACCGCCAGGAGCTCGTCAACAAGGTTCTCAACGGCGAGGGGGTCGTGGGCGCCGGCTACCTGCCGCCCGGCTACCCGCAGTTCTTCTGGAAGCCCTCCGCGAGCCAGTCGCTGAACTTCGACCCGGCCAAGGCGAACCAGATCCTGGACCAGGCCGGCTACAAGAAGGGGGCCGACGGCATCCGCACCGACCCCAAGACCGGCAAGCCTTTGGTCTTCCGGTTCGGCATCCACTCCGACGACGCAGGGGACGCGCAGATCGCTCCCTACATCAAGGAGTGGCTGAAGGCTGTTGGCATCGGCACCAAGGTGCAGCCGATGAGCTTCGACCAGCTGAACGTCAACCTGTCCAAGGGTGACTGGGACATGCTCATGGACGGCTGGGGCACCGGTCCGGACCCGACGTACCTGCTGAGCATCCAGACCTGCGCGACTCTGCCTCTCGACAACGGCACCGGCGGAAACACGGACTCGTTCTACTGCAACCCTCAGTACGACAAGCTGTTCAACCAGCAGATCACACAGTTCGACCCCGCCCAGCGCGCGCAGACCATCAAGAAGATGGAGTCGATCCTCTACCAGGCAAATGCCGACATCATCTTGTACTACAAGAACAGCCTGAACGCGCTGCGCACCGACCAGGTCAGCAACTTCCTGCACGGCTCACAGAACTCCGACGGGTTCTACCCGCTGCAGAACCGGTTCATCAGCTGGCGGACCGCCTCCCCGGCGGCGTCGTCCGGCGCGAGCTCCTCGGGGGGTGCGGGTCTGTGGATCGGCATCGCGGTCGCAGTGGTGGTCGTGGTGGCGCTGATCGTGGTCTTCGCGATGCGCCGCCGGGCCACGTCCCGTTACCGGGAGTAGCGCTGTCGTGACACAGCAGATCGACCCGGTCACGGCAGCGGTCGACCCGAGCCGTCGTGCTCCCGAGCGCCCCTCCGGGGACGACGCGGGAGCAGGGCGAGCAGACTTCCTCCGCTACCTGGTCCGCAAGGTGGGGGCCTCCGTCGTCAGCTTCTGGATGCTGCTCGTGATCGGGTTCGTCATCTTCTCCCTGATGCCGTCCAACCCGGTGGCGGCGATCACGCGCGGCCGGCCGACCAGCGCCGCCCAGCAGGCGTTCCTGCGGAAGTCCTTCGGCCTCGACGAGCCGTGGTGGAAGCACTTCTTGGACTTCGTCTGGAACACCCTGCACGGGCAGCTCGGCTACTCGTGGGAGTACCAGGACTCGGTGTCCTCGCTGATCCTGAGCCGGCTCGGCCCGACCCTGCTGTTGATGGGCTCTGCGACGCTGATCTCCGTGGTCCTGGGGCTCTGGCTCGGCATCCGCAGCGGCTGGCGTCACGGCAGCCTGCTCGACAAGCTCGCCTCGAGCACGTCGCTCACCTTGTGGTCGGTGCCGACGTTCTGGCTCGGGCTGATCCTGCTGGTGCTCTTCGCGAGCGGCGGAGTGGGGCCGGTCCCCGCGCTCTTCCCGGCCGGGGGCATGTCCACCCCGGGGTCTCCGGGCGGGTTCACGCTCGGCCACATCGCCGACGTCGCCTGGCACCTGGTGCTGCCCTGCCTGACCCTGGTCGCGGTGATCTTCGCGCAGTACGTGACGATCATGCGTTCGTCGATCATCGACGAGCTGGGCAGCCCGTACCTGCTCACCGCACGCGCCAAGGGGCTGCGCGACGACGACGTGCGGCGCAAGCACGCGGTGCCGAACGCCCTGCTGCCGTCGGTGACCGTGATCTTCCTGCAGCTGGGAATGATGGTCGGCGGGGCCATCACCGTGGAGACCGTCTACTCCTGGCCGGGGCTGGGCTACCTCACCTACACCGCCCTGAAGATCCCCGACCTGCCCCTCCTCGAGGGGACGTTCATCGTGTTCAGCGCCGCCGTGATCGTGTTCAACCTGCTCGCGGACCTGCTCTACCGCTTCCTCGACCCGAGGGTGAGGCGACAGTGACCGTCGCCACCGCCGGGGCCACCGCCCCCAGTTCGCCCTCCCGGTTCGCGCCGTTCCTGAGGTTCAGCCGGGCCTACCTGGCCCTGCCCACCGGGGTGGCGGGGCTCCTGATCCTGGTCAGCTTTGCGGCGCTGGCACTGACGGCGCCGTTGTTCATCCACCCCAGCGACCTGAGCGTGATCCACGCGCACGGCCCGCTGCTCGCGCCACCCAGCGCGCACTACCCGCTGGGCACCGACCAGCCCGGCCGCTCCGTGCTCCTGCTGGTGATCTGGGGGGCTCGGCCGTCCCTGGCGATCGGTGTGCTGGCCACCGCGCTCACCATGGTCGTCGGCAGTGCCATCGGCCTGCTGGCAGGGCATTCCGAGGGCTTCCTCGGCCGAGCGCTGATGCACGTCACCGACTGGTTCATCGCGCTGCCGAGCCTGCCGCTCGCCATCTCCCTGGCCGCGGTGCTCGGTCAGGGGGCAGCGTCGATCACGATCGCGATCGCGGTCACCTCCTGGACCCAGACAGCGCGGTTGGTGCGCGCGCAGACGCTGGCCGTGGAGGCCCGCCCGTTCATCGAACGGGCCAAGGCACTCGGTGCCAGTGACGTGCAGATCATGACCAGGCACGTGTTGCCCAACGTTGCTCCCCTGATCCTGGTCTCGAGCACGCTGACCGTGGCGAGCGCGATCCTGTCCGAGACCACGCTCACCTTCCTCGGCCTGGGCGACCCCACCGACGTGTCGTGGGGCGCGATGCTCAACCAGGCGTTCGGCCAGGGAGCCGTGACCAGCGGCGCCTGGTGGTACCTGCTTCCTCCGGGGGTGGCGATCCTCGTCGTCGTGCTCGGGTTCACGCTGGTCGGCCGCGCGGTGGAGCAGGTCCTCAACCCGAAGATGGGAACCTCGGCATGATCGGCATGAGCGAACCGACCGGGACCGGGGCCGCGAAGGCGCCCCTGCTCGAGGTGCGCAACCTCAGCGTGACCTACCGGACCGGCAAGGACGACGTGCACGCCGTGCGCAGCGTGAGCTTCGACCTGGCCGCGGGCCAGATGCTCGGCATGGCCGGGGAATCCGGATCGGGGAAGACCACGGTGGCCCTGAGCCTGCTGCGCCTGCTACCGCGTAACGCGGTGACCAGCGGCGAAGTCCTGTTCCGCGGCGAGGACCTCTTCGAGGCCGACTGGCAGCGGATGCGTGCCGTGCGCTGGGGGGAGGCATCGGTCGTCTTCCAGGGCGCGATGAGCGCCCTGAACCCCGTGCAAACCGTCGGTGAGCAGATTCGTGAGCCGATCCTGCTGCACGACAGAGTCGGTGAGCGCGCCGCGCGCAAGCGGGCCCGGGAGCTGCTCGACAGCGTGGGCGTACCGTCCCGCCGAGAGGACAGCTACCCCCATGAGCTGTCCGGGGGACAGCGGCAGCGCGTGATGATCGCCATGGCGCTGGCGTGCCGGCCGGACCTGATCATCGCCGACGAGCCGACCACCGCCCTGGACGTCATCGTGCAAGCGCAGATCCTGTCCCTGCTCGCGGACCTGGTGCGCGACTTCTCGATCTCCCTGGTGATGATCAGCCACGACCTGGCGGTGCTGGGCGAGACCTGCGAACGGCTGGCAGTGATGTATGCCGGCCAGATCGTCGAGATCGGCCCGGCCCGGCAGCTCATTGACGACCCCCGGCACCCCTACACCAGCGCGCTCTCCCAGGCCTTCCCCCGTCTCGGCGACCCGGCTTCCCGTCTCGCCCCTGCCGGGCTGGCCGGGGACCCGCCCGACCTGAGGACCCTTCCGCCCGGATGCCCGTTCGCGCCCCGGTGCCCGGTGGTGATGGACGAGTGCACCGAGCGGGACGTCGAGCTCTGGCCGGCCGGACCGGGACGCGAGTCCTCGTGCCTGAGGGTGCTCCCCGACCGGCCGCCGGCCGCGGAAGAGGTGTCCACGTCGGCGAGGAGAGGATCGTGACGGCAGACGTGGTGTCCGGGGTCGGTCGGTTCGAGGAGTCCGGAGGGAAGGGCGCGCCTCCGGTCCTGGAAGCACGCGACCTGTCGGTGGTCTTCCCACCGCGCGCCCGGCGAGGTCCTGCCCGGGCCGTCGACGGGGTCAACCTGGCCGTCGGGCACGGCGAGATCGTCGCGCTGGTCGGGGAGTCCGGTTGCGGCAAGAGCACTCTGGCCCGGGCCTTGATCGGCCTGGTGCGGCCGACTTCGGGCGAGGTCCGCCACGAGGACAAGGCGCTGAGGTACTCGATGTCGGCGCTGCGGGAGTACCGCCGACATGTCCAGTTCGTGCTGCAGGACCCGGCGGCGGCGCTCAACCCCCGCCAGAACGTGTTCGACGCCGTGGCCGAGGGGCCCCGGCTGCACGGGATCCGCCACGACCTGACCGGCCGGGTCACCGACGCGCTGGCCCGGGCGGGGCTGCGTCCCCCGGAGCGGTTCTTCGAACGCTTCCCGCACCAGCTCTCGGGCGGGCAGCAGCAGCGGGTGGTGATCGCGGGCGCCCTGGCGCTCGGGCCGTCGGTGATCGTCGCCGATGAGCCGGTCTCGTCTCTCGACGCCTCGGTGCGCGGTGAGATCCTCAAGCTCCTCCTCGACCTACGCGACGAGCTGTCGCTGTCCGCACTGGTGGTCAGCCACGACCTCGGTCTGGCGTGGAACGTCGCCGACCGGGTCGCGGTCATGTATCTCGGCCGCATCGTCGAGGTGGGATCGGTGTCCGACGTACTGCTCGAGCCGAAGCACCCCTATACGCAGGCGCTGATCGGCGCCCTTCCGGACGCAAGGCGCGGCCGGCCGGCGCGCACCCTGTCCGGGGAACCGCCGGACCCGACCGTCATCCCCCGAGGCTGCCGGTTCCACCCGCGCTGCCCGCGGCGTGCTGCTCTACCGCCCGGCGACGAGCGCGCGCAGCGCTGCCTGACCGAGGTGCCAGTGCTCCCGGCCGGGGCCCCGGACCGGAGCCTGGTCGCCTGTCACCTGGTGGACCTCGAGATTCCTGCCGCTGGAGACCCGGAGGCCGACGGTGGCCGAGGGTAGTGCCCGGCTCGCCGAGCCGGGGTCCGGAACCATTTCGCTACGACGACCCCGAGCACTGCGTGCCGGCGATCGCGTTGCGGTACTGACCTGTAGCAGCCCCTGCAACCAGCAGCGGCTCGAGGTCGGCCTCGATGCGCTGCGCTTCGTCGGCCTCGAGCCCGTCGTCTACCCATCAGCACGCGCCGACGGTTCGGTGCGGCACTTCCTGGCCGGCACCGACCGGCAACGGGCCGGTGACCTGCGTGCCGCACTGCTCGACGACAGGATCGCGGGGATCCTCCTCGCCGGCGGCGGCTACGGCTCGCAGCGGGCTCTCGAGGTGCTGGACTGGGCCGGCCTGGAGAGTGTGACGCCGAAGGTGGTGGTCGGCTACTCCGACGTGACGGCGGTCTTGGAGGCGTTGGCCGCCCGGCTCGGCTGGGCGTCGCTGATGGGCGCGATGGTCGCCGAGCAGGAGTTCGCCGAGTCCTACTCGTTCTCGTCGCTGCTGCGCTGCCTGATGTTCCCGGAGCAGGTGCGGTCCTTGCGGTACGAGGAGGCGGCGACCGTGGTGGGCGGCGTCGCCGAGGGGGTCACCGTCGGCGGAAATCTGTCCCTGCTCGCCGGCTCGCTCGGCACGGCCACCTCGTTCCCGGCCCGCAACGGCATCCTGCTGCTCGAGGACGAGCTGGAGAGTGATGCCCGGATCGACACCATGCTCACCCACCTGCGCCGCACCGGATTCCTCGACGGGGTGGCAGCGGTGATCTGTGGCACTTACCACGACTGCGGCGCCGTGGAGGCGGTCCACCCGATCCTGGAGGAGCGGCTCGGGTCGCTGGGGGTGCCGATGATCGCCTGGGCCAACATCGGCCACGGTGGGCACGTGCAGACCTTCCCGATCGGTGTCCGAGCCCGGCTGGACGCCACCGCCCGGACCCTGGAACTGCTCGACCCGCCGCTCGTGCCCGCCGGGGAGCAGGCTCGGTGAGCACCGCGCACCCTTCTGTCGTCGACATCTGCTCGCGGTTGGTGTCCCTCGACTCCAGCAACTACGGCTCGTCGAGGAGCAATGGGGAGCGCGCGGTGGCCGACTACATCGTCGACCTGCTGCGAAGCGCCGGCTACGACCCCGCGCTGCTGGAGTCCGCACCGGCACGCGCGAACGTGCTGCTGAGGGTGGCTGGCACTGAGCCGGACCTGCCGGCGCTGCTCGTGCACGGACACCTCGACGTGGTGCCCGCCGAGCCCGATCAGTGGTCGGTGGACCCGTTCGCCGGCCTCGTCCACGACGGCTACGTCTGGGGACGTGGGGCCACCGACATGAAGGACGCGGTGGCCACCACGCTGAGCACCCTGCTCCGCTGGCGCGTGACCGGTGCCCGGCCGCGGCGAGACGTGGTGTTCGCCTTCGTGGCCGACGAGGAGGTCGACGGCGAGCTCGGCGCCGAGTGGCTGGTCGACCACCACGCGGACTGGTTCGCCGGGGTCGACGCGGCCATCGGCGAGAGCGGCGGTTCTCCCGTTCAGGTGTCGGACACCGCTGGTTCGCGGTACCGGATCTACCCGGTAGCAACGGGGGAGCGGGGCACGCTGCACATGACCTTGCGCGCCACCGGAACCTCGGGGCACGGGTCGAGGCCCACCTCCGACAGCGCGATCCTGCACCTGGTCGACGCGGTACGCCGCATCGCGGACCACCGCTGGCCGGTCACCCTGACCCCCGCGACACGTGCCTTCCTCGAAGCGACCACCAGCGCGCTGGGCATCCCCGCGGACCTGTCCACCGAAGAGGGTGCGGAGTTGGCTCTCGCAGCGATCGGGGACGAGCTCGGGGCCTTCGTGCGCCCGGCGTCGCGCTGCTCGGTCAACGCGACCGCGCTTCGCGCCGGCTACAAGGTGAACGTGCTTCCCGGGGCCGCCGAGGCCGACCTGGACGTGCGCAGCGTGCCGGGCACCGAGGACGCGCTGCTGGCTGCCCTGGACGGTCTGCTGGGCAGCAAGGTCGAGCGCGGGTTCATCTCTGACCACCGAGGCGTCGCCGCCCCGGTCGACTCGCACTGGTACGCCGCCATGGCCGACGCCATCCGCTCTTGTGATCCCGAGGCCGTCGTGGTGCCGTTCTGCATGGGAGGCGGAACCGACGCCAAGGCCTTCTCCCGGCTCGGCATCGCGTGCTATGGGTTCTCTCCGCTGGGCGCCGACCCCGACGGACGGCAACCAGCCGGCATGCACGGGGTGGACGAGCGCGTCCCGGTCGTCGCTCTGGAGTCCGGGGTCGACATCCTGGAGACTTTCCTGAGCCGGGTCTGACCCGGGGAGCGGGGGCCGGGGCGGCGTGGACGGCCCAGTTTCGGCTGATGGCTTTCGGGCACGGCGTCGGCGGACCCAATCCCCCCGATCGTTGGAAGGAGCACCGGGTGGCCGAGAGCAGAGTCGACGACGACTTGTGGCAGCAGTTCCATGAAGTGGTGAACATGACGTCGCGCGAGCTCGCGGAGTGGTTGCGGGAGTCCGAGGCCGGCATCGACACCGAACAGCTCCCGGACCAGGCGGGGCCGGCCGTCGGGAGGCAGGTGCTCGCAATCCTCAGCAAGCGGCGTGCGGACCTGACTGACGATGACGCGGAGGTCATGGCCGGGGTCGTGGACCGGGTGCGCACCGAGCGCGGCGACGAGCCCGAGCCGACCTCGGGAGATGCTGCGTGGCGACACCGGTTGATGGACCTCGGGCACGACCCCCTGAAGCCGATGTGAGGAACCCTCGGCCGGCGCCCGCGGTGCCGGTGGCCCCCTGGAACCTGGGGACCTTCTCCTCCTGCGTGAGGCTGCGCTGCGCCCTACCGTCGCAGCAGGAACGAGGTGAGGGGCGAGATGGCCGAGTTCATGCAGAACACCGACACCTTCGCGTGGGCGATGGAGCAGGACCCAGCGTTGCGTTCGACGGTGGTCCTCGTCGCGCTGCTCGACCGGGCCCCTGACTTCGACTCGGTGGCCGACCGGTTCGAGCGGGTGTCCCGCGTCGTACCCCTGTTCCGGCAGCGGATCGTGGCCGACCTGCCCCCGGCACCGCCGCGCTGGGAGACCGACCCGAACTTCGACCTTAGCTACCACCTCCGCCGGGTGATGGCGCCGCCGCCGGGAGACCTCGGCACCGTGCTGGCCATGGCGCGCCGGGCGGAGATGGCGGAGCTCGACCGCGCGCGGCCGCTGTGGGAGGTCACCTTGGTGGAGGGGCTGTCCGACGGGGCGGCCGCCCTGGTGTGCAAGGTGCACCACTCGCTCGCCGACGGCATCGGCGGCATCCAGATCGGCATGATCCTGTTCGACCTCACCGACGAGCCCCAGGACCTCGGGCCGCTGCCCGGCGAGCCGGAGCCCGAGCGTCCCGGGCCGCTCGCAGGCCCGCGTTACCTCGCTCGCTACAACGTCGGCCTGGTCGGCGGGGCGGCGCGCGCCGGGCTGCAGAAGGGTCCGGGGATGGCTCGGGACGCGTTGCTTCGGCCGGTGCGCGCCGCGGGCGACGCGGCGGCGATGGCGGCGTCGGTGTACCGAACGGTGCGACCGATCAACCGCACCGGCTCACCGATCATGAAGCAGCGCAGCCTGGTCCGCGAGCTGGTCGTGCACGAGGTCCCGCTCTCGGCGCTTCGCGAGTCGGCGCACCGGGCCGGCGGCAAGCTCAACGACGCGTTCCTGGCCGGGGTCACCGGGGGTCTGCGTCGCTACCACACCCACCACGGTGTGTCGGTGCGGGACCTGCACGTCACCATGCCGGTCAGCATCCGTGTCCCCGACGACCCGGTGGGCGGCAACCGCATCACGCTCATGCGGTTCGACCTGCCCGTGGGCGTGTGGGACCCGTGGGAGCGGATCGGCCGGATCCACCGACGCACCGAGGCCGTCCGCAGGGAGCGCTCGTTGCCCTACACCCAGCTCATCGCGGGCGGGCTCAACCTGGTGCCGCGTTGGTACATCTCAGCGATCCTGCGGCACGTGGACTTCCTCGCCAGCGATGTGCCGGGCATCCCCACTCCCGTGTACGTGGCGGGCGCGCCGGTGCGTGCGCTGTACCCGTTCGGTCCGACCATCGGGGCTGCGGTGAACGTCACGTTGATGAGCTATGTCGACACCTGCGCGATGGGGATCAACATCGACACTGCCGCCATCCCCGACGTCGAGGTGTTCGAGGGCTGTCTGCGCGACGGTTTCGACGAGGTGCTCGCCGTCGCAGGCCGGATGCCCGCGCAGCGCGTGCCACCCAAGGGAGGACGTCGAGCCCCCCGCCGTACGGCGAAGCGGGCTCCCCGGCCCGAGGGCATGCCCCACCCCGGCTGAGCGGCCGGGACGGAGGGTGTCGCGGCACGGGCGGGTCCACCGCCTACCCTCGAGCCCAGCACTGCCGGCCGGAAGGTTGCCCATGTCCCGAGTCGCCCTGGTCCGCCAACCCACCGCGGATCTTGCTGACGGCATCGTCACGCACATCCAGCGGGTCCCGGTCGACGTGGACCGTGCCCTGGAACAACACGCGGCGTACTGCACGGCCCTGGAGGACGCCGGCTTCCGGCTCGAGCAGGTGGAGCCGGCCCCCGGTCTTCCCGACGCGGTGTTCGTGGAGGACACCGTGGTGGTGGTCGGCACCACCGCGGTGATCACCCGGCCGGGCACGTCGCAGCGCCGTCCGGAGACCCAGGCCACCGAGGACGTCGTGCGCCGCCTCGGCCTCGATGTCGTGCACCTCACCGGTCCGGCCACCCTGGAAGGCGGGGACGTGCTCCAGGTGGGCAGCACGGTGTACGTCGGACGGGGCGGGCGCACCAACGCCGAGGGCATCCGGCAGCTGCGCGCGATCCTCCAACCACTCGACCGCGTGGTCGTCCCCGTCCGGTTGGAGGAGGTGCTCCACCTCAAGTCGGCCGTGACCGCCTTGCCCGACGGCACGATGCTGGCGCTGACCGACCTGATCGAGCCGGGTGTGATCCCCGCTCCACGGCCCATCCTGGAGGAGGAGGGCGCTCACGTGGTGGTGCTCGGCCCCGGGGAGGTGCTGATCAGCGCCTCGGCGCCGCGAACCGCCGAGAGCCTCACGGACCTCGGCTACCAGGTGCGCGTCGTGGAGGTCAGCGAGTTCGAGAAGCTCGAGGGCTGCGTGACCTGCCTGAGCGTGCTCATGGGCTGACTTCGCGACACCCGGCAAGATGGGGGTATGAGCTACACGATGACAAAGACGCTGGGCCGGCCCTACTCCGAGAGCCTCGAGGCGGTCCGGGCGGCGCTGGCCGACCAGGGCTTCGGTGTGCTGACCGAGATCGACCTGTCGGCCACCTTGAAGCAGAAGCTCGACGTGGACGTCCCTCCGCAGGTGATCCTCGGCGCGTGCCGCCCGCCTCTTGCCTACGCGGCCCTGCAGGCCGACCCGTCGATCGGCGCGCTGCTGCCGTGCAACGTGGTCGTGCGTACGCTCGACGAGGCGACCACCCGCGTGGAGGTGCTCGACCCGGAGACGATGGTGCAGCTCTCGGACGGTGAGGGCATCCGCGCGGTCGCGGACGAGGCCCGGCAACGGCTGGCCGCGGCACTCGACACCCTTTCCGGCTAAGCCACGCCGACGGCTCAGGGTCGGCAGATATGCTCGACCGGAACTGATCCGGCGGAAGGGCAGCCGGACCCGAGGAGTGTGACGTGGCTCGACGACAGGCGCAGGCCGGACAGACGACTGCCCGGCAGGCGAAGCTGGCCGCTCTGCGCGCGGAAGAAGCGCGCAAGAAGCGGAACATGAACCTCACCATGGGCGCGATCGGTCTGGTCCTGGTCGTGATCGTGGCGTTCATCGTGGTCAAGGTGGTCAGCGGCTCCGGCAGCTCCACCCCCTCCGGTGGGCAGGCCTCGGCCAAGATCGTCAAGGCCGTGAGCGGAGTCCCGACCAGCGTCTACAACAACATCGGCACGGGCTCGGTCGACGTCCAGCACGGGGGCGGGCCCCAGCCCATCTCCGGCGGCGGCTCGCTGACCGAGGGCGGCAAGCCCAAGGTGCTCTACGTCGGCGCGGAGTACTGCCCGTACTGCGCCACCGAGCGCTGGGCCGTGGTGGCCGCCCTGTCCCGGTTCGGCACGTTCCACAACCTCGGCACCACCACGTCGGCGAGCAACGACGTCTACCCGAACACCGCCACCTTGTCCTTCCACGGGGCGAGCTACTCCAGCAAGTACCTCTCCTTCGCCGGGTACGAGACCACGGACCGGCAGCATGCCCCGCTCGACAAGCTGCCCTCCGCGGACAACAAGGTGTTCCAGAAGTACGACGCACCCCCCTACGTCCCGTCCAGCTCGGCAGGCTCCATCCCCTTCGTCGACCTCGGCGGGAAGTACATGATCGTCGGCGCCAGCTACAACCCGCAGGTGCTGCAGGGCAAGAGCCACCTGCAGATCGCGCAGGCGATGAACAACCCGGGCAGCGACATCGCGAAGGGCGCGGACGGAACCGCCAACCTGATCACCGCGACGCTGTGCAAGCAGACCCACCAGCAGCCGGCCGGCGTGTGCAGCTCCGCAGGAGTCACCCAGGCGGCCAAGGCGCTGGGCGGGAGCTGAGGCATGGACCGTGCTGCGCCGGAGGTGCAGGTCCCCGCGTGGGCGCCTCCGGCCTCCCTGGTGGTGTGCGTGCTCGGCCTGCTGGACGCGGCGTACCTCACCTTCGAGCACTACACCGCCTCGACCACGCTGGCGTGCTCGGAGACGTCGACCGTCAACTGCCTGAAGGTGACGACCAGCTCCTACGCCGACGTGTGGGGCGTCCCGTTCGCGTTGCTCGGGCTCGTCTACTTCGTCGGCATGCTCCTGCTCTGCCTGCCGGCCGCCTGGCGGCGACCCGGCCGGACGCCGCGCCTGCTGAGACTGGCAGGCGCCGTCGTCGGCGTCCTGGTGGCGCTGTACCTTGTGTGGGTCGAGCTGTTCCGCCTCGACGCGATCTGCTTGTACTGCACCGGCGTGCACATCCTCACGTTCGTGCTCTTCGTGGTCGTGGCGCTCGGCTCGGCGGCCATGGCCGAGGAGAGCGTGGCCAGCGAGAGTGAGTACGACGGGAGCGCCTGACGTGGACCCGATGCAGCCGATGCTGCCGCCCCTGGACTGGCACACCTTCTTCACGGACTGGCACGTCGCGGTCGGCTGGGACGTCGTGATGGTGCTGGCCCTGGCGGCCTACGGCTTCGGTCTTTCCCGGGCCCGTCGCCACGGCCGGCCGCTCGGAGCCTTGCGCATCGCCTCGTTCGTGTCCGCGGTCGTGGTGCTCGCGGTCACCATGAACTCCGCCGTCGAGGGCTACTCGATGTCCTTGTTCTGGGACCACATGGTCGAGCACCTGCTGCTGATCATGGTGGTGCCCGCCCTGCTGGTGGCCGGGCACCCGTTGACCGTGCTGGTGCGGGCGACGTCGGGCCGCACCCGTGAGCGACTCGAGTCCTTGCTGCGCTCGCGGCCGGTCTCGCTGCCCACGCACCCGGTGATCGGCCTTGCCATCTACAGCGCAACGATCGTGGGCACCCACCTGACCGGGTTCATGAGCGCGATGATGGCGCACCCGTGGCTGATGCCGGCGGAGCAGGTGCTCTACCTGGTGGCCGGGTCGCTGATGCTGGTGTGCCTGATGGCGAGCGAGCCGCTGCGCTGGCGGCCGCCGCACCTGCTGCGCATCGCCGTGCTGCTGATCGCGATGGTCCCGGACACGTTGGTCGGCATCGTGCTGATGCAGGCCAGCTGGGTGATGTTCCCGGGCATGACGACCTCCGCAGCCTGGGCGCCGAGCCCGCTCCGCGACCAGCAGGAAGGCGGCGGGATCATGTGGGTCGGCGGTGACGGTCTGATGATGCTGTTCGCGGTCGCGATCATCCTGGCCTGGATCGCCAGCCCGAACCGGGACGCCACCGCGGGCGCCTGGCTGGAGCGGGTGCGCCGCCAGCGGTTCACCGACATCGCAGGCGGGAACGAGGCCCTGGGAGCGGCGTCCGAGGAGTCCGACGTCGACGAGGACGACGCCTACCTGGAGGCGTACAACCGGATGCTCAAGCGGCTCAACGCCCACTAGGGCTTCCGGAGCACGGGTGGGGGTGACAGGTCGGCGTCCCTGGACGACTCGTTGGTGGTTGTCAGCCAGCAGTTTGCCGGATGCGCTTCTTGAGGTGTTTCTTGACCTGCAGCGGGGTGCGTCCGGTCATGTAGTCGCCGTGGTTGGGGCGGTGGTGGTTGTAGTCGGTGATCCAGGCCTGCAGCGACCGGTTCAGCAGGGCGATGTCGTCGACTCGGCCGCGGTGGAAGTGTGGCCGGTAGAACTCGCGCAGCACGGTGCCGTGGAAGCGTTCGCAGACCGCGTTGTGGTTCGGCGAGCGGGGCGGGATCCGGTCATGGACCAGCCCGAGCTCGCCGATGCGGGTCTTGAACGCCTTGCCGGTGAACTCCGGCCCGTTATCGGACAGCACCCCGGACAGCTTGATGCCGTGCTTGCGCAGCGCCTTCTTGAGGTGGTCGAGGAAGCCGGCCGCCACGGTGGCGGTCTTGTCTCCGACGACCAGCTGGCACACCGCGAGCCGGGTGGCCACGTCGACCGCGGTCAGCTGCCAGACCGCGCCGATGCCCTTGAGTCGGCCGACGTAGAAGGTGTCCAAGGCGACTACCTGACCGGGCGCGGAGGCGTACAGGCAGAACCCGAACGGGCCCTCCAGCGCCTGCTCGGTGACCTGTCCGGTCTCGGCCGCGGTCAGCGAGGCAAGCGCGGCGACCCGCTGCCGGGCCGTACCGAGGTTGTGCCGGCCCAACACCTTGGCCACCCCGGACGCGGAGCGGTGCACCCCGCGGGCCTCGAGGTGGCGCAGCAGCGATCTGGGACCCAGCGTTGGCCGGGAGACCGCCTCGGCCAAGATCACCGAGACCTCCTCGCTGCTCATCGCATTCGGCTGGTGCGGCCGGCGCCGTTCTCGCGGAAGCAGCGCCGACAGCCCGTAGGCCTGCGCCTTCTTCAGCCACTCGTAGTAGGTCTTGCGCGAGACGCCGAACACCCGGCACGCCTCGGCCACGTTGCCGATCTTCGCGGCGTAGTTGATCAACCGGACACGACGGTCGTAGACAATGTTCTCGTGGGTCACGGGATGGCTTCCTGTTCTCTAGATCTTGAGCAATCCAGAGACTGCCTCCCGTGGCCCACACCTGCACGGAGGCTGGCCGGGTGTCACCCCAACCCGTGATCCCTAAGCACTAGGGCGAGGGCGGGCACCCGCGCCGGCCGGGCGGTCGCCCGCCGGTCGCTGGTAGCCCAGACCGAGCCGGTCGAAGAGGAAGCCGTGGACGTCCGTGAGCCGGTCGATCCGTTGCTCCAGTGAGCTGCCGAGGCCGTGCCCGTCGGCGTCGATGCGCAGCAGCACCGGCTCCTCGGACGCGGTCGCCTCCTGGAGCCGCGCGGCCATCTTCTTGGCATGCCAGGCGTCCACGCGCGGGTCGAACTCGCCGGCGGTGAGCAGCACAGCCGGGTACGCCGCGCCGTCCACGACGTTGTGGTACGGCGAGTAGGCCAGCAGTGCCGCGAACTGGTCGGGGTCCTCGACGGTGCCGTACTCGGTGACGTTGAACCTGCCGTTCGGTGTGGTCTCGCTGCGCAGCGAGTCCATGACCGGGACCTCGGCCACCACGGCACGCGCGATATCCGGCCGCTGGGTGAGCACGGCGCCCATGAGCAGCCCGCCGTTGGAGCCGCCGGTGATCGCCAGCCGGTCGCGGCTCGTGACCCCGGTCTGCACCAGGTGGTCCGCGCACCCGATGAAGTCGTCGAAGCAGTTCTGCTTCGCGGTCAACCGCCCGGCGTGGTGCCACCGCTCGCCGTACTCCCCGCCGCCGCGGATGTTGGCGACGACATAGACCCCGCCCTGCTCGAGCCACAGCAGGATCTGGTCCTGGAAGCGCGGCGCCAGGGAGAGGCCGTACCCGCCGTAGGCCGTCAGCAGCGCGGGGGCCGAGCCGTCCCGGGGAGTCCCCGGCGCGGCAATGATGGTGAGCGGCACCAAGGTGTCGTCCTTCGACCGGGCGAACTCGCGCGTCACCTCGTACCCGGACAGGTCGACCTGCGTCGACGTGCCCAACGCCGTCGGCCGTGGCTCCTGTCCGTCGGCGGCCAGCCACCAGGTCGCCGGCGCGGTGAAGGACTCGCTGCTCCAGGCGACGGCGTCGGGGCCCACGCGGGCGACGGGGCACGAGTACCTCGTCACCGAGCTGACCGGCGGGATCGCGACCGGCGGCCGCGGCGAGCCGTCCAGGCCGAACGCGCGCACGCGGCCGGGACCCCCGTCGATGTCGAACACCCACAGCGTGCCGTCAGTGACCGCCAGGTCCTCGATCGCCGACTCGCCGGTCGGAACCACCTCCTCCGCATCGGCGACGGTGACGCCCTGCCGGAGCGGCAGCAGGAGCACCCTGCCTTGCGGGGCGTCCTCGTGGGAGAGCAGGTAGAGCGTGTCGCCGCCGAGCACCCCGGCCACGCACTTGGCCGGGATCCCGGCGACCTGCCACCAGTCTCCGGCGTCCTGGGCGCGCACGAACACCTGCCACTCCCCGCCGTCGCCTCGCTGCACCCGGTCCATCACCCAGTGACGGTTCGAGGAGAGGAAGTTCTCCGCGATGCGGGGCTCGACGAAGCCGTCGGCGAGGTCCGGACGGTCCTGGCCGGTGCCGAGGTCGCGGAACCGCACCTGCTGGTGGAACCCTCCGGGATCCGCGCAGAGGGTGTACCAGAAGCCGGATCCGTCGTGACGCCAGGCGACCGAGCCGCCCATCAGGTTCACGTGCTGGATGGGGTCCGCGACGACCTCGCCCGTCGCCACGTCGTACACGTGCACGCGGGGCGCGCGGGGCGCGCGGGAGCTGGGTCGACCATTGGGTCAGTCAACTGCTGCCCGCACCGGGGCGCAACCTCTTGCGGCCGGGCAGCCTGGCGGGGTCAGAGGGAGCGCAGGGCCAAGAAGACGTCAACCCGGTCCTCGAGCCGGCCGAGGTCCCGGCCCGTGAGCTGCTCGAGCCGCTCGATGCGGTAACGGACGGTGTTGACGTGCACGTGCAGCGCATGCGCGGTCCGGGTCCAGGAGCACGAGCAGTCCATGAACGTCTGCAGCGTGTCGAGAAGGCCGGCCTCGGTGCGCTCGTCGTGGTCCCGCACCGCGCCGAGGACCCGGGTGGCGAACGTCCGGCGTACCTCGTCCGGCACCGACGCGAGCAGCAGCACGTGCGAGGTCACCTGGTCGGCGGTGACCACGCTGACCGGGGCGCGGCCGGCCTCGGCCAGCCGGCACCCGAATCGCGCCTCCTCCAGCGCGCCGGCCAACGCATCCCTGGTGGCGGGACCGCTGATCCCCGCCACCAGCCGGGCCCGGCCCAGACCCGGCGCGAGCCGGTCGAAGGCACGCCGCAAGGTCTGCTCCGCTCCCGGCAGGCCGGGCACCAGCGCGACCACTCGGTCGCGGTGCGGGGCGACGACCGGGGTGCCGAGGTGCAGTGCCACGTCCTCCAGCACGCTGCGCGTGACCTCCAGCTGGTCGGGCTGGTCCGGGAAGCCGGCCACCACCGCCACCAGGGTCGGAGACCGGTCCGCGCCGGCCTGCTGCAGCCGCGTCTCGAGCTCCCGCCGGCCGCCTCCGGTCTCCAGCAGGTCGAGCAGGTCCTCGGCGATCCGGCGCACCCCCCGCAGCCCCTCGGCCCGGCGCGACCGGTCCAGCGCGGCGATCGCCGCGAACTCGCTGACGGTCTCCGCCACGTCATCGGTCATCGCCGAGACGTCGCCCTCGACCACCACCAGCCAGGACGCGAGCCGGCTGTCGAGCACCGAGCCGACCGGGAACACGGTGAACGCCGCGCCGGGCGCTCCTGTCGTCACGGGCAGCCGCGGCGCCGTCAGGTAGGCCCGGGTCACCCGGTCGAGGTCGTCGGCGGACAGCGGGTGCGGGCCGGGTACGACGGGTCGCCCGGTGGCGGTGACCACCCGGGTGGGCCGGCCGATCTCGCTCGACACCCGGGCGGCCACCTCGTCCAGGGTCCGCCCGGACGCGATCGCCGACAGCATCTCGCGCTGCCGGACCAGCGAGGCGGACATCCGCGCCCCGGCGCGCGAGCCGGTCGCGGCGGCGCAGTGCTCGAGCAGGTCCGCGAACGAGACCTCCTCCGGCACCTCGACCAGCGGCAGCCCGTGCCTGCGGCAGGCCGCCACCAGGTCGTCCGGGACGCTGCCCAGCAACGCGTCCCCGGCCGCCAGCGCGATCGCGCCACCCTCGACCAGGGAGGCGACGAAAGTCTGGCTGTCGGCGGGGGAGCGCCGCCACATCAGCCCGGTGACCACCAGCTCGCCGCCGGTCAGGTAGCGGCTCGGCTCCAGCAGGTCGGTCGTGATCGCCCGGCGCACCGGCCGGTCGAGGGCGTCCTCCGGCGCAAGCAACAGGCGCAGCCCCAGCCCGGGCGCCTCCACCACGTCGCGCAGCAGCACCGCACCCTCCTTCTCTTGGAGGAACGTACAACACCGGGCGTGGGGGAGCGCCCCGGTTCGTACCGAACGGTGCTTGGCGGGCGCGCCGCGGACCGGTTCACTCGGAGCCAGGCAACAGTCAGGCAACACAGGAAACCAGGCAACACAGGAAACCAGGCAACACAGGAAACCAGGCAACACAGGAAACCAGGCAACACAGGAAACCAGGCAACACAGGCAACGGGGTCAGACGTCACGAGCAGACCGCGAGACCAGGAGAGCGGAATGGACTTCCTGCGGCCCGGCCGCTGGACCGAGGCGCTCGAGGCGAAGGCGGCCTGCCCGGGCGCGGTCCCGGTCGCCGGGGGCACCGACGTGATGGTCGAGCTGAACTTCGACCGCCGTCGCCCGGAGGCGCTGCTCGACCTGACCCGGATCCCGGAGCTCGCCTCCTGGGAGGAGCGGGACGGCCGGATCCGGCTCGGTGCCGGCGTCAGCTACACCCGGGTGATCGAGGAGCTCGGGGACCTGTTGCCGGGGCTGGCGATGGCCTCCCGCACGGTCGGCTCGCCGCAGATCCGCAACCGCGGCACCGTCGGCGGCAACCTGGGCGCCGCATCGCCGGCCGGTGACTGCCACCCGGTGCTGCTGGCCGCCGACGCCGAGGTGGAAGTCGCCTCGGTGCGCGGCACCCGGACCCTCCCGGCCGCGGAGTTCTACACCGGCGTGAAGCGCAACGCGCTCGAGCCGGACGAGCTGATCGCCGCGGTCTGGCTGGCCCCGGCCGGCGGCCCGCAGCAGTTCGCCAAGATCGGCACCCGCAACGCGATGGTGATCTCCGTGGCCGCCTTCGGCCTGGCCCTGCATCCCGACCGCAGGGCGGTCGGCACCGGCATCGGGTCGGCCGCCCCCACCCCGCGGCGCGCGGAGGAGGCCGGCCGGTTCCTTGCCGGCGAGCTGGACGCCGCCGGCCTGTGGGAGTCGCGGGGCACGCTGCCCGACCGGCTGGCCCGCGAGTTCGGCGAGCGGGTGCGCGGCGCCGCGGCGCCGATCGACGACGTGCGCGGTACGGCGTCGTACCGGCTGCACGCGCTGGCGGTGCTGGCCCAGCGGACCGCCACGTGGGCATGGAACGACTACCAGAGGGCGGCGTGAGCATGCGGGTCACCACCACGGTCAACGGCGAACGACACGAGGTCGACGACGTCTGGGAGGGCGAGAGCCTGCTCTACGTGCTGCGTGAGCGGATGGGTCTGCCCGGCTCCAAGAACGCCTGCGAGCAGGGCGAGTGCGGGTCCTGCACGGTGATGCTGGACGGCGTCTCGGTGTGTGCCTGCCTGGTGGCTGCCGGCCAGGCCCAGGACCGCGACGTGGTCACCGTCGAGGGCCTCCGGGGCGCAATGGACGCCGCGAGCGGTGACGAGCGGAGCCTGCACCCGGTGCAGGCGGCGTTCGTGGACGCCGGCGCGGTGCAGTGCGGCTTCTGCACCCCCGGCCTCGTGGTCGCCGCCGCCGACCTGCTGCGGCGCAGCCCGCGGCCGAGCGACCCGGAGATCCGGGAGGCGCTCGCGGGCAACCTGTGCCGCTGCACCGGCTACGAGAAGATCCTGGACGCGGTCCGGCTGGCCGCCGAACGGATGGGCGCCGGCGGGGAGGTCGCCGGATGACCCTGGTGATCGAGGGCTGCGCGATCGTCACCATGGACCTCGGTCGTCGGGAGATCCGCACCGGGCACGTGGTGGTGGACGGCAACCGGATCGTGGCGGTCGGCGAGGGACGGGCCCAGGGGTACGACGAGGGGCGGCGCGTGGACGGCAGCGGGTGCCTGCTCACACCCGGGCTGGTGAACACCCACCACCACCTGTACCAGTGGGTGACCCGCGGGCTGGCCGCCGACGCCACCTTGTTCGAGTGGCTGACGACGCTGTACCCGGTCTGGGCGGGCATCGACGAGGAGGCGGTGCACGTCGCCGCGCAGGGCGGGCTGGCCTGGTTGGCACGCACCGGCTGCACCACCGCCTCCGACCACCACTACGTCTTCCCCCGAGGCGGCGGGGACCTGCTGGCCGCCGAGATCGAGGCCGCTGGGCGGGTGGGGCTGCGGTTCCACCCGTCCCGCGGATCCATGGATCTCGGGCGCAGCGCCGGCGGACTGCCGCCCGACTCGGTGGTGGAGGACCGCGACACGGTGCTGGAGGCCACCGAGGCCGCCATCGCCCGGTGGCACGACCCCGCCCCGGGCGCCATGGTGCGCGTCGCGGTCGGTCCGTGCTCGCCGTTCTCGGTGACCGGGGAGCTGATGCGGGAGGCTGCCGAGCTGGCCCGCCGCGCCGGGGTCCGGCTGCACACCCATCTTGCCGAGACCGCCGACGAGACCGACTTCTGCCGGGAGCGGTTCGGCTGCTCGCCGTTGGAGTACGCCGAGAGCCTCGGCTGGTCGGGCGCCGACGTGTGGTACGCCCACGGGATCCACTTCGACGACGGGGAGGTCAAGCGGATCGGGGCCGCGGGGACCGGGGTCGCGCACTGCCCGTCGTCGAACGCCCGGCTCGGGGCCGGGATCGCCCGCGCGGCGGACCTGCGGGCCGCCGGGGCGCCGGTCGGCCTGGGTGTCGACGGCGCCGCCAGCAACGAGGCGTCCAGCCTGCTCGAGGAGGTCCGGCAGGCGGTGCTGTTCGCGCGGGCCCGGGGCGGGCCGCGGGCGATGGCCGTGCGGGAGGCCCTGGAGATGGCCACACTGGGCGGCGCCAGGGTGCTCGGCCGTGCCGACGAGATCGGCTCGGTCGAGGAGGGCAAGCTCGCCGACCTCGCGTTGTGGCGGACGGACACCCTCGCGCATGCCGACATCGTCGACCCGGTGGCGGCGCTGGTCCTCGGGGCGCCTCCGCCGCTGGAGCTGCTGGTGGTGAACGGGGCCCCGGTCGTCGAACGCGACCGGGTGCTGACCGTGGACGCGCAGCACCTCGCGTGGGAGGCCGCACGGATCCACCGGACGTTGGTCGAGAGGGCGGGATGAGATGACCACCCAGACGGACAGCAGCACGACGGTCGGCACCGGCCGGATCGGCGACAGCCCGGTCCGCCCGGACGGGGTGCTCAAGGCGACCGGTGAGTTCGCCTACGCCAGCGACCTCTGGATGGAGGACATGATCTGGGGCGTGACGCTGCGCAGCCCGCACGCGCACGCCCGGATCCGGTCGGTCGACATCGGTCCGGCCCTGGCCACGCCGGGCGTGTACGCCGTACTCCTGGCCGACGACGTGCCCGGTCGCAACGCGACCGGCCTGGAGCTCGCCGACCAGCCGGTGCTCGCCGACGGCGTGGTGCGCTACCAGGGCGAACCGGTGGCCCTGGTGGCTGCCGATCACCCGGAGATCGCCCGGCAGGCCGCCAAGAAGGTGGCCGTCGACTACGAGCCGCTGCCGCGGGTCACCGACGGGCGCCGCGCGCTCGACCCGGACGCCCCGAAGGTGCACCCGGACGGCAACCTGGTGCGCCACCTGAAGATCCGCAAGGGCGACCCGGAGGCGACCGCACCGGTCGTGGTCGAGATGGACTTCGAGGTCGGCATGCAGGACCAGGCCTTCCTCGGCCCCGAGTCCGGTCTCGCGGTGCCCGCCGAGGACGGCGGGGTGGACCTGTACGTCGCGACCCAGTGGCTGCACGTCGACCAGCGGCAGATCTGCCAAGCGCTGGGGATGCCGGAGGAGAAGGTCCGGCTGGCGCTGGCCGGCGTGGGAGGGGCGTTCGGCGGTCGTGAGGACCTGTCCATGCACGTGCACGCGTGCCTGCTCGCGCTGCACACCGGGAAGCCGGTGAAGATGGTCTACAACCGTGAGGAGTCCTTCTTCGGGCACGTGCACCGGCACCCGGCGTACCTGCACTACGAGTACGGCGCGCACCCCGACGGTCGGCTGGTCTACGGGAGGGCCGAGATCGTCTTCGACGGCGGCGCCTACGCCTCCTCGACCGCCGCCGTGGTCGGCAACGGGGGGACGATGGGGCTCGGCCCCTACCGGTTCCCGAACGTGCGCGTGGACTGCTTCGGCGTCTACACCCACAACCCGCCGTGCGGAGCGATGCGCGGGTTCGGCTGCGTGCAGGCCGCGTTCGCGCACGAGGCGCTGATGGACGAGCTCGCCGACCGGGTGGGCGTGGACCGGCTGCGGCTCCGGCAGCTGAACGGGATGACCGAGGGCGACGAGAACATCACCGGCCAGGTCATCGACTCCGAGGCCCCGGTCGCCGAGCTGCTGCAGAAGGTGCACGACCTGCCGCTGCCGGCTGCCCGCACCGGTGAGCCGGACCTGCGCACGCTGCCCGGTGGCGTCTCCAACACCACCCACGGCGAGTCGGTGGTGCGCGGCGTCGGCTACGCGGTCACCTACAAGAACGTGGGCTTCTCCGAGGGGTTCGACGACTACTCCACCGCCCGGGTACGGCTGGAGACGGTGGCCGGCGAGCCGCTGGCCACCGTGCACACCGCCGCGGCCGAGGTCGGTCAGGGTCTGGTGACCATCGAGCAGCAGATCTGCCGCACCGAGCTGGGCGTGGACCACGTGGTGGTGCACCCCAAGAGCACCGCGGTCGGCTCCGGTGGCTCCACCTCGGCGTCCCGGCAGACCTACGTCACCGGCGGTGCCGTCAAGGCCGCCTGCGAGGCGGTCCGCCGGCTGGTTCTCGACCGGGCGTCGGTCGCCACGGGTCAGCCGGCCCCATCGCTCCGGCTCGAGGGGGGCAAGGTGGTCAGCCGGAGCGGCGAGGTGGTCGCGGGCCTGGTCGACGTGCTCGGGGAGCAGCCGGTGGAGGAGACCGTGGAGTGGCGGCACCGGCCCACCGAGGCGGTGGACCCGGAGACCGGTCAGGGCGACGCGCACGTGCAGTACGCGTTCTCCGCGCACCGCGCGGTTGTCGACGTGGACACCGAGCTCGGACTGGTCAAGGTGGTCGCGCTCGACACCGCGCAGGACGTCGGGCGGGCGCTGAACCCGCAGGCGGTGGTCGGCCAGATCCAGGGCGGCAGTGCCCAGGGCATGGGGCTGGCGCTGATGGAGGAGATCGTGGTCCGCGACGGCGAGGTGCGCAACCCGTCGTTCACCGACTACCTGATCCCGACCATCCTGGACATGCCGCCGATGCGGGTCGAGGTGCTGGAGTACGCCGACCCGCACGCGCCGTACGGCGTCCGCGGGGTCGGCGAGCCACCGACCATCTCCTCCGGCCCCGCGGTCGCGGCGGCGATCCGGCAGGCCACCGGCCGACCGCTGCGCCGGGTCCCGATCCGCCCCGAGCACATCGTCGACTGCTGAGCCTCCCGGCACGACGTCGCCCCGGCGGCGGACAAGGGCGGCGGACAAGGGTCGCCGGCAAGGGGCCTGGCCGGGGTCGGGATCGCGCCGGAGCAGGCCTGCGTGACCAACCCCGTCAATCACCCCGGTTCGCCGGCACCCGGGGCAAGCCGCGCATCCACGAGTCACCGGACCGGGTGCACGTCGTCGCCTGCCAGCCCTGGCTGCTCGCCGAGCTGAAGACGGTGCGGCCGTGGGCGTGAGCCTGCTCGGCGGCACGGCGGCACGGCGGGCAAGGCGATCTACGGCTCCGGTTTCCGGGTCGGTCGGTCCAGGGGCCGGCTGCTCGACTGGCCGGACAAGCTGGCCGCGACCCGCCCGCCGAGCTGGGTGCGGGCCACCACGCACCCGTCGGCCGTGCTCCGCTCCCGGGACCGGCGCCGCGGCTACGAGGCGTCCGTCGCCGACCTGCGGGTGGCCGCCGCCGACGCGCTGGCCGGCTGACCGCTCAGGCGCGGATGCCGAGCTCGGTGTCGAGGTTGTCGATCAGCTCGCGCAGCGACCGGTAGACCGAGTCGGCCCCGGCCTCACGCAGCTCGGCCTCGGAGACTCCTCCGGTCAGCACGCCCACGGTGGGCATCCCCAGCTTCTTGGCCGCCAGGAAGTCCCAGAACCGCGTCGCCGATCATGAGCCCCCTGCCGCCGCCGACCCGCTGCAGCGCCACCTCGATCAGGTCCGGGGCCGGCTTGCTCTGCTCCGCGTCACCCGAGCGCGTCCACTCGACCCCGAGCTCGGGCGCGCCGAGCAGCTCCGCGAACCGGTCGATGTGCTGCGGCCGGCCCGAGCTGGCCAGCACCACTCGCCGGTCCCGGCCGCGCAGCTCCGCGAGCAGGTCCCTGGCGCCGTCGAGCAGCGCCACCTCGTCGATGAGCTTGTCGAACTCCCGCCCGGACGCCTCGCGCAGCGCGTCGCCGTGCTCGTCCTCCACCTCCTGCCCGGCCACCATGGCGACGAACCGGTCGCCGCCGGTGCCGATGTGGCGGTGCAGCCGCCAGACCGGCATGGTCATGCCCTCGTCCCGGAACGCCCGGTACCACGCGATCGCGTGCTGGTAGGTGGAGTCGACGAGGGTGCCGTCGACGTCGAGGACCACCACCTCGACGGGGTCCCGGAGGGCCGACGGGTTGGTCTCGGTGGTGGTGCGCTGCGGGTTGGCGGTCGAGGTCATGGGCCCCTTGTACCCCGCCGTTCGCGGGTCTATCAGCACACCGTCCGCAGGGCGTCCGCTCCTTCCGCTGCGACCTAGGGTGGAGTCATGGACCAGCCCACGCCGACCACCCTCCGGGAGCTGCGCGAGCAGGGCTACCGGCCGCGCAGCGTGAAGGAGGAGATCCGCACCAACCTCGTGGACCGGCTGCGTACCGGCGCGGTGACCTTCCCGGGGATCGTCGGCTTCGACGACACGGTGCTGCCCCAGCTCGAGGGCGCCCTGCTGGCCGGCCACGACCTGGTGCTGCTCGGTGAGCGCGGCCAGGGCAAGACCCGGCTGATGCGGACCCTGGTGAGCCTGCTGGACGAGTGGAGCCCGGCGGTCGCGGGCTGCGAGATCAACGACGACCCGTTCGCCCCGGTCTGCGTGCGCTGCCGTCGGCTGGCCGACGAGGTGGGGGAGGGGCTGCCCGTGGTGTGGCGGCACCGCGACGACCGGTACGCCGAGAAGCTGGCGACCCCCGACACCAGCGTCGGCGACCTGGTGGGCGACGTCGACCCGGTGAAGGTGGCCGAGGGCCGGACCCTGGGGGACCCGGAGACCATCCACTACGGCCTGCTGCCGCGGACCAACCGCGGCGTCTTCGGGCTCAACGAGCTGCCGGACCTCGCCGAGCGGATCCAGGTGGCGATGTTCAACGTGCTCGAGGAGCGCGACATCCAGGTGCGCGGCTACTCGCTGCGGCTGCCGCTGGACGTGCTGCTGGTGGCCACCGCCAACCCCGAGGACTACACGAACCGCGGACGGATCATCACCCCGCTGAAGGACCGGTTCGGTGCGGAGATCCGCACCCACTACCCGGTCGAGGTCGCCGAGGAGGTGGACCTGATCGGCCAGGAGGCGGTGCTGGTCGCCGACGTGCCGCAGCACCTGCTCGAGGTGGTGGCCCGGCTCACCCGGGGGCTGCGTGAGTCGGCATCGGTCGACCACCGCTCGGGGGTCAGCGCCCGGTTCGCGATCGCGGCCGCCGAAGCGGTCGCGGCGTCCGCGCTGCGGCGGGCCTCCCGGGCCGGGGAGCCGGACCCGGTGGCGCGGATCGGCGACGTGCCGGCGGTGCTGCCCACGCTGCTCGGCAAGCTGGAGTTCGAGATGGGTGAGGAGGGCCGGGAGACCGAGATCGTCACCCACCTGCTCCGGGTGGCGACCGCCGAGACGGTCCGCGACCGGCTGGCGGGGCTGGACCTGTCCGGGTTCACCGAGGTGTTCGCCCGCGGCACGACGGTGGAGACCGGGGACCTGGTGCCGGCGGCGGACCTGCTCGGCCAGATCGGCACGGTGCCCGGTCTGTCCAAGGTCCTCGACCGCCTCGGCCACGGCGACGATGCGAGCGAGGGCGAGGTCGCGGCCGCCGTCGAGCTGGTGCTCGAGGGCCTCTACCTGACGCGCCGGATCGGCAAGGAGCCGGTGGCCGGCGGCGCGGTCTACGGGGCCTGACGTGGCCTCCCCACGCTTCCGCTACCAGCCGTGGAGCGGTGGGCCCGACCCCCTCGCCCCGCCGTACGACGTACGAGCAGCCCTCGACGCGGTGGGGCGCGACGTGCTGGCCGGGGGCCCGCTG
The DNA here is from genome assembly GCA_963839365.1 of uncultured Actinomycetota bacterium. GTDB lineage: Bacteria > Actinomycetota > Actinomycetes > Propionibacteriales > Nocardioidaceae > DASSKA01. Next base: position 406,521 of record CAWIUT010000003.1, on the reverse strand, counting down.
CACGAGGCGCTGCGCGACCTGATGCGCCGGGGCATGGACGGCCGCCGCGGCCTGGACGACCTTGCCGCCCGGGTGCGACTCCAGCGCAAGACCGCGCGTCGTCGCGGTGACCTGGGCGGCACGCTGGACCGGGTCCGCGCGGCGCTGGACCAGGCACTCGCCGAAGAGCGGGACGCCCTCGCCGGCGAGGAGACCGACGACGCGCGCTGGGCCGAGATGGAGCTGGCCACCCTGCCCGACGACGTGGCCGGAGCGGTGCGGGGGCTGCGCGACTACGACTGGCACTCCTCCGAGGGGCGCGCCACCTACGAGGCGATCCAGCAGATGCTGCGCCAGGAGGTGCTCGGAGCCCAGTTCGCCGGCCTGAAGCAGGCGCTGACGGACCCGGACCCGGCGATGGTGCAGCGGGCCAAGGACATGCTCGCCGACCTGAACGAGCTGCTGGCGGCCCACGCCCGGGGGGAGGACACCACCGACAGGTTCCGCGAGTTCATGGAGCGCCACGGGGACCTGTTCCCCGAGAACCCCGAGAACGTCGACGAGCTCATCGACGCGCTGGCCCGGCGGCAGGCGGCCGCCGACCGGATGCTCGCGTCGCTGTCGCCGGAGGAGCGCAACCAGCTCGCCCAGCTGATGAGCGAGGCGCTCGACGACCCCGACCTGGCCTCGCAGATGGCGCAGCTGTCGGACAACCTGCGGGCGCTGCGCCCCGGGCTCGACCGCGGGCCGGCCGACATGGGCGAGGGTGGGGAGCCGCTCGGCTACAGCGACGCGGTGGAGGCGCTCGCGGAGCTCGCCGACCTGGAGGGCCTCGAGCAGGCGCTGTCCCAGACCCACCCCGGCGCGACCCTCGACGACGTGGACGTCGAGGTGCTGGAGCGGAACCTGGGCGGCTCGGCCGCCGCCGACTTCCGTGCCCTGCGCGAGCTGGAACGGGAGCTGGAGCGGCAGGGGTTCTTGACCCGCGGCGACGAGGGGATGCGGCTGACGCCGCGCGCGGTCCGGCGGCTGGGGGAGACCGCGCTTCGCCGGGTGTTCAGCCAGATCGAGGCGTCGGGCGCCGGCGCTCACGAGGACCACCGGACCGGCTCCGCCGACGAACCGGTGGGCAGCAGCCGGACCTGGCAGTTCGGCGACGAGCTGCCGCTCGACGCGGTGCGCACCGTCTCGAACGCACTGCGGAGGTCCGCTGTGGTCGATCGCCGCTACCCTGCGGCTGAGGCAGGCGAGACCTCCGTGCGGCTGCTGATGGAGGACTTCGAGGTCGTGGAGACCGAGCGACGCACCGCGGCCGCGGTGGCGCTGTGCGTCGACCTGTCCTTCTCGATGGTCCAGGAGGGCCGCTGGGGCCCGATGAAGCAGACCGCGCTGGCGCTGTCCCACCTGGTCGCCACCCGGTTCCGGCAGGATGCGCTGGAGATCATCGGCTTCCACCGGCTCGCCCACCGGCTCAACCCAGTGGAGCTGGCCGACGTCGAACCGTCGTACGTCCAGGGCACGAACCTGCAGCACGCGCTGATGCTCGCCGCCCGCCACCTGCGCCGGCACCCCGACGCCGAGCCGGTGGTGCTCGTGGTCACGGACGGGGAGCCGACCGCTCACCTGCTCGAGGACGGCACCGCGGACTTCCACTGGCCGACCACCATGGAGACCCTGCGCGCCACCGTCGGGCAGGTCGACGAGCTGACCCGGTACGGCGCGGCGCTGAACCTGTTCATGCTCGGCGACGACCCTGGCCTGGCCCGGTTCGTGGACGCGGTCGCCCGCCGGGCCGGAGGGCGGGTGTTCACCCCCGACGTCTCCCGGCTCGGGGAGTACGTCGTCGCCGACTACCTGCGCGCCCGGCACGGGCGCGGCTGACGCCGAGACCGGGGGAGCGTCAGCCCCAGGCGAGCTGGAAGCCGCCGGCCCGCAGGGAGTGGCGGAACCACACGTAGGACAGCGCCAGCCCGGCTGCGAAGACCGGCAGAGAGGCGAGCGCGGCCAGCGGCACCGACCAGGACGTGCTGAACGTGAGCAGGAGGCCGAGGGTGAGGCTGGCGTTGACCATCAGCACGACGCCCCACAGCGCCGACAGCCGCTGGAAGAACCGGCGCAGATGCGTGGTGCCCACGACGTCCTCGGGCAGCGGACAGAAGTCGTGGGCGAGCCGCTGGATGAGCGGCCGGTCCCAGGGCAGCGTGACCAGCAGCGCCGCCCCGAAGGCGTAGGTCGCCACGGTGGGCTGCAGGAAGTAGACGGTCGCCGAGTTCGCGGCGAAGGTGATCCCGGCCTGGATCACCGCCATCCCGGTCCCCACCAGCAGCAGCACCGGCGGCCGGCTGCCCCGCACCAGCCGGACCAGCACCGCCAGCAACGCCCATCCGAGGGCGGCCAGCAGGGCGATGTCGAGGCCGAGGTTGACCACGATCGTGTAGAACAGGCCGAGCGGGATGATCACCGCCTCGCCGAGGTGCCGGACGACGTCGACCGCCAGCCGCAGCCTGGCCGGCATGACAACCTGACGAGAGGTCGATGAGTGATGCTGCGGCATCCGGGTACTCCGAGGCGTGCGTACTCTGGTTCTACCAGCGTAGAGGGTTGCGACGAGGTTCGAGAGGCTATGGGGAAAATCGCCGATGTGGACTACCGGGTCCTCCTGGTGTTCCGCACCGCGCTACGTCGCTACCTGCAGTGGAGCAGCGAGGAGTCGGCCCGGCTGGGACTCACCTCACAGCAGCACCAGCTCCTGCTGGCGGTCCGGGCGCACCCCGGGCCCACGCCCCCGAGCGTGCGCGAGCTGTCGGAGTACCTGCTGATCCGGCACCACAGCGCGGTGGAGCTGGTCCACCGCGTGGAACAGGCGGGGCTGCTCACCCGCGAGGTCGACCCCACGGACCAGCGGGTCGCCCGGCTGCGGCTCACCTCGGCCGGAGCGCGGCTCATCGAGCAGCTCTCCGACATCCACCTCACCGAGCTGCGGCGGATCGCCGACCGCCTCGGGATCTCGCAGGCGCTGCTGGAGCATCTGTCCAGGGAGTTTGCGGACAATCTGCTCGAGGACATGCATGCTCGCCCGGAGACTGGGTAGCCGGTCCCAGAAAGCCTCGGGCCCCGATACAATTCGGGGAACAGAACGTTGAAGCGCCAACCAGACAGGGGAGCGCAGCATGGGCGTGCTGGATCGGATCGACAATCCCGTGGACCTGCGCAGCCTGGACCACGGTCAGCTCGCGCAGCTCGCTGACGAGCTACGCGAGTTCCTTGTCGACTCCGTGTGCAGCACCGGCGGGCACCTGGGCCCCAACCTCGGGGTCGTCGAGCTCACCATAGCGATGCACCGGGTCTTCGACTCGCCAGAGGTCCCGCTGCTGTTCGACACGGGACATCAGTCCTACGTGCACAAGATCCTCACCGGTCGTCGGGCCGGCTTCCCGGGGCTGCGCAAGACGGGGGGCCTGTCCGGGTACCCCAACCGCGCAGAGTCGGTGCACGACTTCGTGGAGAACTCCCACGCCTCCACGGCACTGTCCTACGCCGACGGGCTCAGCAAGGCCTTCGTCACCGGAGGCGAGCCCGGGCGGCAGGTCGTGGCGCTGGTCGGCGACGGCGCGCTGACCGGCGGGCTCAGCTGGGAGGCACTGAACAACCTGGGCGGCTCCGGGCGCCGCGTCGTCGTGGTGCTCAACGACAACGGGCGCTCCTACTCGCCCACGGTGGGCGGCTTCTCCCACCACCTCGCCCGGCTGGGCGACCGGCCCGGGTACGACGCGCTGCAGCAGCTGCTGGCCGGCAGCCGGGGCGGCAGCTCGTCGCCGGCGGCACACCTCGGCGGGCTCTTCGAGGAGATGGGCTTCTCCTACCTCGGCCCCGTGGACGGTCACGACATCGCCGCGGTCGAGGCCGAGCTGCAGCGGGCCAGGGATCTCGCCGGTCCCGTGGTGGTGCACTGCCGCACGACCAAGGGAAGCGGCTACCAGCCCGCCGTCGAGGACGAGGCGGACCACCTGCACTCCGTCGGTGTGGTGGACCCGGTCACCGGCCGCTCCCGCAAGTCGGCCAACCAGACCTGGACCGACGCGTTCGCCGAGGCGCTGCTCGACCTCGGCGGCCGGCGCCGTGACGTGGTGGCCGTGACGGCGGCGATGCTCGGCCCGACCGGGCTGCAGCGGTTCGCCGACCGCTTCCCGGGCCGGTGCTTCGACGTGGGCATCGCCGAGCAGCACGCGCTGACCTCGGCCGCCGGCATGGCGATGGGCGGTCTGCACCCCGTTGTCGCGCTGTACGCCACGTTCGCCAACCGTGCCTTCGACCAGGAGCTGCTCGACGTGGGGCTGCACCGGCTCCCGGTCACCTTGGTGCTCGACCGGGCGGGCGTGACCGGGCCGGACGGTCCCAGCCATCACGGCATGTGGGACATGGCGCTGCTGGGCATCGTCCCGGGCATCCGGATCGCCGCCCCCCGCGACGCGGACACCCTCGTCGAGGGCTTCGCGGAGGCGTTGGACGTGCAGGGGCCGACCGCGCTCCGTTTTCCCAAGGCGTCACTGGGCGCCCCGCTCCCGGCGCTCCGCCGGCACGACGGGCTCGACATCCTCCACGAGGGCCCCGACGAGGGAGGCAAGCACCTGCTGCTCGTGGCCGTCGGGGTGATGGCGGCACCCGCGGTGGCCGCCGCGGAGCGGCTCGCCGAGGAGGGCATCGACTGCACCGTGGTCGACCCGCGCTGGGTGCTGCCCATCAGCGACTCGCTGCTGGAGCTCGCCCGGTCCCACCGCGCCGTCGTCACCGTGGAGGACGGTGTCCGCGACGGCGGAGTCGGCTCCCGGCTGTCCACCGCGCTCGGCGACCTCGGCGTCGACCTGCCCGTGCGCTGCCTCGGGCTGCCGTCGAGCTACCTGGCTCATGGCAACCGCGCGGACCTGCTCGAGGAGCTCGGCCTGGGCGTCGACGGCATCGCGGAGTCCTCCCGGGACGTGCACCGGACGATCTCGCCCGACGGCCGCGGCCTGCGGGTGGTCCGCGGTGGTTCCCGGGTCGACACGGCCCGATCTGCCTCGGGGAGCACCGGATGAGCACTCCCCGAGTGAGCGAAGACCCGATCGAGGGCGAGAACTTCCCGGTCGCGCTGCGCGTGCTGCCTCGCGACGTCCGTGCGGACCTGACCGCGCTCTACCGGTTCGCCCGCTACGTCGACGACGTTGGCGACGAGTCCGACGGTGACCGGTTGCTGGCCCTGAAGGCCGTCTCCGTCGACCTGCACCGGCTGTACGACGGGCGGGGGACCGAGATCCCGGAGGTCGGTGCGCTTCGCACGCTGGTCGACCGGAGGACCGTCCCCGTCGACCCGTGGCTGGCCCTGGTGGAGGCCAACGAGGTCGACCAGCGCCGCAGCCGCTACGAGCGCTTCGAGGACCTGCTCGGCTACTGCGAGCTGTCCGCCAACCCGGTGGGCAGGGTGGTCCTCCACGTGTTCGGACAGGCGACCCCGGAGCGGCTCGTGCTCTCGGACCAGGTCTGCACCGCACTCCAGCTGGTCGAGCACTGGCAGGACCTGCGCGAGGACTATCTGCGCGGCCGGGTGTACCTGCCCCAGCAGGACCTGCGCCGCTTCGGCGTGGGCGAGCCGGAGGTGGGCCAAGATGTCGCGAGTCCCGCGCTCGCCGCGCTGGTCCGCTTCGAGACCGACCGGGCGCTGGCATGGCTGGACTCCGGCGCCGTGCTGGTCAGCACCCTGCGAGGCTGGGCCCGGGTCGCGATCTCCGGCTACGTCAACGGTGGTCGGGCCGCGGCGTGGCAGCTGCGCAAGCTCGGGCACGACCCGCTGGGCGGGGTGCGCAAGCCGACGCCGGCCCAGATCGCGCTGACCTGGGCGCGCTCCTGCGTGAGGAGCGCCGGATGACCGCGGCAGGGATCTCGGACCCGGAGGTGCTCCGGGGCTACGACGAGTGCGAGCGCATCACCCGCGAGGAGGCGCGCAACTTCGCGTACGGGATCCGGCTGCTCCCGCCGGAGAAGCGTCGCGCCCTGTCCGCCATCTATGCCATTGCCCGGCGTGTCGACGACCTCGGTGACGGCGACCTTCCCGACGAGGACAAGCTCGTGGGGCTGGAGGCTGTGCGGACCTCGGTGGCCGACCTGCACACCGTCGACGGCGACCCTGTGCTGGTCGCGCTGCGCGACGTGCAGCAGCGCTTCCCGGTGCCGATGTCCGCACTCGGCGAGCTGGTCGACGGATGCCGCGCAGACGTGAGCGTGCACCGGTACACCACCTTCGAGGAGCTGCTCGGCTACTGCCGCTGCGTGGCCGGTTCCGTGGGCCGGCTGTCGCTGGGCGTCTACGCGCCGTCCGGCCTCGGGCCGGGCGGTGACCGGGCCACGGTCGAGGCGGCGGACGCCGACTCGACCGACACCTGGGTGCTCGCGGACTCGCTCGGCGTGGCGCTGCAGCTCACCAACATCCTGCGCGACGTCCGCGAGGACCGGCAGCTCGGTCGCGTCTACCTGCCCCACGAGGACCTGGAACGCTTCGGCTGCAGCCTCGAGCTCGACGACTCCGGGCGACTGGCGGACCCGCCGGACCGGTTCGCCGCCCTGGTGCGCTTCGAGGCCGAGCGCGCGGAGCGCTGGTATCGCCGTGGGCTGCGCCTGCTGCCGCGCCTGGACCGGCGCAGTGCCGCCTGCACTGCCGCGATGGCCGGCATCTACCACCGTCTGCTCGCCCGTATCGCCGCTGACCCCGAGCAGGTCCGCGGCGCCCGGCTCTCCCTGCCCGCCACCACCAAGCTGTCCGTGGCGGCCCGCGCGCTGGTGCGAGGTGCCGCGTGAGTGCCCAGGTGGACCGAGCGGCGCGTGCCGTGGTGGTCGGCGGTGGCCTTGCCGGCACCGCTGCCGCACTCGACCTCGCCGACCAGGGCTGGCAGGTGCTGGTGCTGGAGAGCCGCTCCCGGCTGGGCGGTGCGGCGTACTCCTTCGACCGGGACGGTCTCCCCGTCGACACCGGGCAGCACGTGCTGCTGCGCTGCTACAGCGAGTACCTCGACCTGCTGCGCCGACTGGGCGTCGCGGACCTGGTGTCCGTGCAGAGCCGCATGGACATCCCGGTGATCCGGCCGGGCCGCGAACCCGCCCGGCTGCGCCGTACCCCCGGGCTGCCGGCGCCGCTCCACCTGCTACCCACGCTGCTTCGCTACCCCGCGCTGAGCCCGGCAGAACGTCTGTCGGCCATCACGGCCATGACCGCGCTGCGACGCGTCGACCCGGAGGACCCGGCCACCGACCGGGTGCGCTTCGGGGACTGGCTGCGCGAGCACGGGCAGGACGCGCGGTCCACCAGCGCGTTGTGGGCGTTGGTGACCGTGGCCGCGTTGAACATCGACGTCGCGGACGCCTCGCTCGCGCTGGTCGCCCGCGTGTTCCGCACCGGCCTGTTGGAGCGGGCGGACGCCGGTGACATCGCCACCCTCGGTGCCCCGCTCTCGGCGGTGCACGACGAGGCGACCCGGCGGGCGCTCGGCCGCGCGGGCATCGAGCTGCGGACCCGGGAGCGGGTGGCGAGGATCGATCCTGACGGCGACGGCTACCTGGTCCGCACCGCCGACGGGGAGCTGGAGGCCGAGGCCGTGGTCGTCGCGGTGCCGCACCGCCAGGCCGCCGGTCTGCTGCCCGAGGAGGCCTGCCCCGACCGGGCGGTGTGGGCGGAGCTTGGGTCGTCACCTATTGTGAACGTGCACGTCCGTTACGACCGGATGGTGACCCCGCTGCGGTTCGCCGCCGGCCTGGACTCGCCCGTGCAGTGGCTGTTCGACCGGACAGGCATCGCCGGCTGCGACGGGCAGTACCTCGCCCTGTCGCTGTCCGCCGCCGACGATCTGGTCGGCCAGTCCGCCGAGCAGATCCTGAAGACCCATCTGCGGGCCCTGGCGGAGCTGCTGCCGGCCAGCCGTTCCGCCCGCGTGGTGGACAGCTTCGTGACCCGCGAACCACACGCCACGTTCCGGCAGCGCGCCGGCTCGGCGGCCCTGCGCCCCGCCCCTGCCACGCGCTGGCCGGGGGTGGCCCTGGCCGGAGCGTGGACCGGCACCGGATGGCCGGACACCTTGGAGGGCGCCGTGCGCAGCGGACGCGCAGCGGCTCAGGTGATCGCCGGCCGCCGTACCCCCCTGACCCGAACTCGTCCGAGGAGCGCAACCCGATGACCCAGACCGACCCGAGACCCCGGTCCCGGACCGAGCCGGCATTCCTCGAAGAGGTCCGGCAGCTGGTCTCCGCCCCGATGCGCGAGGCCCTGGAGCGGCTCGACCCGCACACCCGCACCCTGTGCGGCTACCACCTGGGTCTGTGGGACGCCGACGGCAGCCCCGGGAAGGGCGCCGGCAAGGGAGTGCGGCCGGCGCTGGCGCTGATGTCCGCGCGCGCAGCCGGCGCAGCAGCCGAGCGCGGGGTGCCTGCGGCGGTCGCCTGCGAGCTGGTGCACAACTTCTCACTGGTCCACGACGACGTCATGGACGGTGACCTCGAGCGCCGCCATCGCCCCACGGTGTGGGCGCGGTTCGGCACCTCCTCGGCGATCCTGGCCGGTGATGCGCTGCTGGCGCTGGCCAACGAGGTGCTCGCCGAGGCCCCGACGGCCACCGCCGGCTGGGCGGTGCGCTGCCTGAACGCCACCACGCGGCGGCTGATCGCCGGCCAGCAGGCCGATCTCGCCTTCGAGGGGCGCGACGACGTGGGCCTGGAGGAGTGCCAGACGATGGCGGGCGACAAGACCGGGGCGCTGCTGGGCTGCGCCGCCTCCCTCGGGGCAGTACTGGTCGACGCCCCCGCCTCCCTCGCGCTCGGGCTGGCCGAGTACGGCCAGCACCTCGGCCTGGCCTTCCAGCTCGTCGACGACCTGCTGGGCATCTGGGGCACCAGCGAACGCACCGGCAAACCCGTCTGGTCGGACCTGAGGTCGCAGAAGAAGTCACTGCCCGTCGTGGCGGCGCTGGCCGGCGAGCAGCCGGCCGCCGACCGGTTCCGGGCGCTGTACTGCGGCGAGGCCGCCCTCACCGAGGACCGGCTGGAGGAGGCTGCCGCGCTGGTCGAGGAGGCGGGTGGGCGCCGGTGGGCCGAGCGGCGCGCCGCCGAGGAGTCCGCGGCCGCCCTCGGCCTCCTGGCTGACCTGGGGCTGCCGGCTCCGGTCCGTCGCGATCTGACCGATCTCACCGAGCTTCTCGTTGGAAGGGACTACTGAATGGCGCTGACCTCCGAAGAGCGAGGCGTCCACCGGCCAGAACCGGGGGGGCCCGAGGAGCTGTCCGCCGCCAGCGGCGCCCGACAGCGGGCCGAGGCCGCCCTCGACCGGGCGGTGGCCCACCTTGTCTCCCGGCAGCACGAGGACGGCTGGTGGCGCGGCCTGCTCGAGACCAACGTGAGCATGGACGCCGAGGACCTGCTGATGCGGCAGTTCCTCGGAGTGCGCACGGAGGAGCAGACCCGGGCCAGTGCCCGCTGGATCCGCAGCCGGCAGCGGGAGGACGGTTCCTGGTCGAACTTCTACGGCGGACCGGCGGACCCGTCCACCACCGCCGAGGCGTACGTCGCACTCAAGCTGGCCGGCGACGACCCGGGCGAGCCGCACATGCGCGCGGCCCGCGAGATCGTGCTCGAGCACGGGGGGCTGGAGGGCACCCGGGTCTTCACCCGTCTCTGGCTGGCGCTGTTCGGCGAGTGGTCGTGGGACCAGGTGCCGGCGCTGCCGCCCGAGATGGTGTTCCTTCCGTCGTGGTTCCCGCTGAACCTCTACGACTTCGCGTGCTGGGCCCGGCAGACCATCGCGCCGCTGACCATCCTGGGCGCGCTGCGGCCCACCCGTGACCTCGGTGTCCACGTCGACGAGCTGCGGGCCCGGCCGGGCACGCCTGCGCCGACGCGGTCCAGGAGCCTGTGGGGCAAGGCGTTCGTCGCCCTGGACAGGGTGCTGCACGGCTACGAGCGGCTGCCGGTGAAGCCCGCGCGGGAGACCGCGATCCGGCGGATGGCCGAGTGGGTGATCGCCCGGCAGGAGGCCGACGGCTGCTGGGGCGGTATCCAGCCGCCCTGGGTGTACTCCTTGATGGCGCTGCACGCGCTCGGCTACCCGCTCGACCACCCGGTGATCGCCCGCGGACTCGAAGGCTGGGAGCGCTTCACCGTGCACGAGGAGACCGACGACGGCCCGGTGCGGTGGATCGAGGCCTGCCAGTCGCCGGTGTGGGACACCGCGCTCGCGACGGTGGCGCTCGGTGACGCGGGTCTGGCCCCGGACGACCCGGTGCTGCGCACGGCACGCGACTGGCTGGTGCAGGAGGAGATCCGGGTCCGGGGAGACTGGGCGGTCCGCAGCAAGAACACGCCGGCGAGCGGTTGGGCCTTCGAGTTCGACAACGACGGGTACCCCGACGTCGACGACACGGCCGAGGTGTTGCTCGCGCTGCGCCGCGCCCGTTCCGACGCTCCCACGGAGGCCGCGGTCCGCCGCGGCATCGACTGGCTGCTGGGTATGCAGTGCCGGGACGGGGGCTGGGCCGCCTTCGACGTGGACAACACCCGGCAGATCGCCTACGAGCTTCCGTTCTGCGACTTCGGTGCGGTGATCGACCCGCCGAGCGCGGACGTCACCGCGCACGTGGTGGAGATGCTGGCCGCCGAGGGGTACGCCGATTCGCCCGAGGTCCGCCGCGGGGTGGCGTGGCTGCTGGCCGAGCAGGAGCCCACCGGGTCCTGGTTCGGCCGTTGGGGTGCCAACCACGTCTACGGCACCGGTGCGGTGGTGCCGGCGCTGGTCCGGGCGGGCATGGCGCCGGACGACCCGGTGATCCGCCGCGCGACCGACTGGCTGGTCTCGGTGCAGAACGCGGACGGCGGCTGGGGAGAGGACCTCCGCTCCTACGACGATCCGGCGTGCGTGGGCGACGGCCGCTCCAGCGCGTCCCAGACGGCGTGGGCGCTGCTCGCGCTGCACGCCGCGGGGCTGGCCGACTCGGAGCCTGTGCTGCGGGGGATCGACTGGCTGGTCGACCACCAGAACGCCGAGGGCGGCTGGGACGAGCCGTGGTTCACCGGCGTCGGCTTCCCGGGCGACTTCTACCTCAACTACCACCTGTACCGGATCGTCTTCCCGGTCAGCGCCCTCGGGCGCTGCTTGGGACGCAGCAACCTCACCGCCCGGGAGCAGCCCGGGCAGCCGCGCCCGACCGGCTCGTCGTCGGTGGGCACGATGGGAAGGAGTCCGTCATGGCCGTAGACGTCGTGATCTGCGCGCCGTCCCGCACCGAGGAGAAGGCGCTGGCCTCCGGGTTCCAGCCGCATCACGCAGGCCGCCTGGTGCGCTCCGGAGTGGGTCGCGCCCGCTCCCTGGACACCGCGCCCACGGTGAGCGGAGCCTCCGCCGTGGCCGTGGCAGGCATCGCCGGTGGCCTGGACCCGAGGATCCAGCCCGGCGACGTCGTGGTCGCCAACCGGGTGTGGAGCACTCGCGACGGAGAGCCGGCGCGGGACCTGCCCGGCGGCCGCCTCCTCGCCGCACGGCTGCGTGCCCAGGGCCTGCGCGTCTGGCTCGGCCCGGTGGTGAGCGCCGACCATGTGGTCACCGGTCAGGAGCGCGAGGCGCTGCGGGCGCAGGGCGCCCTGGCCGTGGACATGGAGTCGGCCTGGCTGCTTCCCGACGACCGCCCCGGCGCGGTGGTCCGGGTGGTCGCCGACGTGGCCGGTGAGCCGCTGCTGCGGCCCCGGACGGTCGGGCGGCTGCGTGCCGCGGTGAAGCTGTTGCCGAAGGTCGCCCCGGTGCTCGGTGCCTGGGCGGACGCGATCGGTCCGCGGTCGGTGCTGCTCGCCGAGCCCCGCTCGTTCTGCGCCGGTGTCGACCGGGCCATCGAGGTCGTCGAGCGTGCGCTGGAGCAGCGTGGCGCCCCCGTGTACGTGCGCAAGCAGATCGTGCACAACCAGCACGTCGTCTCGGACCTGCACGCACGGGGGGCGCGGTTCGTCAACGAGATCGACGAGGTTCCGTCAGGGGAGACGGTGGTGTTCTCGGCGCACGGTGTCTCGCCGGCCGTCTGGGACACTGCCCGCGGGCGCGACCTGGACATCATCGACGCGACCTGCCCCCTGGTCAGCAAGGTGCACTCCGAGGTGCGCCGGTTCGCCGGGCGCGGCGACACGATCATCTTCATCGGCCACGCGGGTCATGAGGAGACCGAAGGCACCATGGGTGAACGGCCTGAGCAGACGGTGCTGGTCGAAGATGTCGACGATGCACGGGTGGTCGAGGTCGAGGACCCCGACCGGGTGTCCTACCTGGTGCAGACGACCCTGTCGGTGCACGAGGTGGAGCAGATCGTCGAGGTGCTCCAAGAGCGGTTCCCGAACCTCAAGGCGCCGGCGTCGGACGACATCTGCTACGCAACCACCAACCGCCAGGACTCCCTGACCGCGGTTGCTGCTGACAGCCAGCTGGTGCTGGTCGTCGGCTCCCAGAACTCCTCCAACAGTCAGCGTCTGGTCGAGACGGCACAACGTCTGGGCACCGAGGCGCATCTGGTCGACGACGCCGACGACGTCGATCTCGGCTGGCTTGCCGGAGTCACGAAGGTGGGCCTCACCGCGGGCGCGTCCGCGCCCCAGGCCCTGGTCGACGAGGTGGTGGCGGCGCTCGGCGGGCTCGGCCCGGTCGAGACGGCCGCCCGGCATCTCGTCGATGAGAACGTACGATTCACCCTGCCCAAGGAGGTGCGACCGGCATGAGCATGCCGCTTCGACAGACTGTGAAGATCGGGAGCTATCTGCTCCGGCAAAAGCTGGCCGGACGGGAGAAGTTCCCGCTCCTGGTCGAGCTGGAGCCACTGTTCGCCTGCAACCTGCAGTGCGCCGGTTGCGGCAAGATCCAGCACCCGGCGGACGAGCTGCGCCGACGGATGCCCGTGCAGCAGGCCCTGGACGCGATGGAGGAGTGCGGGGCACCGATGGTGTCCATCGCCGGCGGTGAGCCGCTGATGCACCCTCAGATCGACGAGATGGTCAACGAGCTGGTCCGGCGCAAGAAGTTCGTCTTCTTGTGCACCAACGCGATGCTGGTGCGCAAGTGGTGGGAAAAGTTCGACTTCAAGCCCTCGCCGTACTTCTCGTTCGTCATCCACGTGGACGGGCTGAAGGAGCGCCACGACGAGTCGGTCTGCCAGGACGGCGTCTTCGACGAGGTCGTGGAGGCCATCAAGTTCCTCAAGGACAAGGGCTTCAAGGTCAACACGAACTCGACCTTCTTCAGCAACGACACACCGCAGAACATCATCGACGTGCTGGACTTCCTCAACGACGAGGTTGAGGTGGACGGCATGCAGATCTCTCCGGCCTACGCCTACGAGAAGGCTCCCGACCAGGACCACTTCCCGGGCGTCACCGAGACCCGGGAGCTGTTCGGCAAGGCGTTCGCGGGCGGGAACCGGAAGAAGTGGCGGCTGAACCACTCTCCGCTGTTCCTCGACTTCCTCGAGGGCAAGGCCGACTTCGGGTGTACGGCGTGGGGCATCCCGAGCTACTCCCTGTTCGGCTGGCAGAAGCCGTGCTACCTGATGTCCGACGGCTACGCGAGCACCTACAAGGAGCTCGTCGAGGAGACCGACTGGGAGAGCTACGGCCGGGGCCGCGACGAGCGCTGCGCGAACTGCATGGCGCACTGCGGCTACGAGCCGACCGCGGTGATGGCCACCATGGGTTCGCTGAAGGAGTCGCTGCGCGCGATGGCGGGCTGACGCCTCGCGGCGGGAGTCAGGAGAACCGCCGCGCCAGCGCGTGGTACGCGTTGGGCGCGGCGGCCTGCAGCCACACGGGGAGGCGCAGCCAGCGGGGGAGCACGACCTCGGACCGGTCGTGCTCCACCGCGTCGGCGACCGCCTCGGCCACCCGCTCCGCCGGCATCGGCCGGGGGAAGCGGCGCGTGTAGGGCACCCCGCGGCGGGAGAAGAACTCGGTGTCGACGATGCCGGGGGCGATGGTGGACACCCCGATGCCGTCCTTGACCAGCTCGGCGCGCAGGCTGTCGGCGTAGCGGTGCAGTGCCGCCTTCGACGCTGCGTAGGCCGACTCCTCGGCCACCCCCAGCAGCCCTGCGATCGATCCGACGAACACCAGGTGGCCGCGCCCTGCCGCCCGCATCGTCGGCAGCAACGCGCGGGTCAGCCGGATCGGCGCGAGCACGTTGAGCTCGAACAGCCGGGTCAGCTGCTCGTCGTCGGTCTGCTCAGCCCGCCGCGCAAGACCCACCCCGGCGTTGTGCACCAGCACCGTCGGCTGCCGTTCGAGGGCCCACTCGGCGAGCTGGGCCAGTGACCGCGGCTCGGTGAGGTCGGCGGCCATGGACTCTGCTCCGGTCCGGCCGGCCACCTCTCGCAGCCGCATCTGGTCGCGGCCGGTGAGCAGCAGCCGCGCTCCCCGTCCGGCCAGCACCGAGGCGGTGGCCCGACCGATCCCGGAGGATGCTCCGGTGACGAGCACGGACGTTCCGCGCAGCTCCATCAGGCAAACTCCTCGGGCCACTGCCCGGCCGCCTGGATCCGCTCGCCCACCCTCTGGGCGCGGTGGGCGAGCGCGGCGGTCCCGGTGGCCATGACGCCGAGGGCCAGCAGCTCCCCGAGGACCGCCCAGGCCCCGGCACCGATCCGCTCGCCGAGCCATGCGACGCCGATCCCGATGCCGACCAGAGGATCGCCGAGCGTGATGATGGCCAGGGCCAGCGAGCCGACCATGCCGCTCTGGTAGGCGTTCTGGTTGAGCAGGAAGCCGGCCGGCCCCACGATGGCGATGGCGTACAGCTCCCACTGGGTGAGGATCGTCCAGTCCAGGCCGTGCACGGTGAGGCTGCGCACCAGGCCCGCGGTCACCCCGTAGCAGACGGCGGTGGCAACCGCCAGTGGGAGGGCACGGACCTCGTTGGCGACCTGGGTCGAGACCACCAGGCAGGCGGCGACGACGATCACCAAGCCGATGCCGAGCGGGAGCGCGGCGCTGCCGTTGAACTGGTCGCCCCCGCCCGACGGGCGGGCGATGACAAGGAAGGCCGACAGCCCGGCCAGCGCGGTCAGCGCGCCGAGCATCAGGCCCCGGTCGGGACGCCGGTGGGAGAGTGCGGAGGCCAGCAGCAGGTAGAACAGCACGCCGGTCACCAGCAGCGGCTGGACCATGATCAACGGGCCGAAACGCAGCGCGACCACCTGCAGGACGAAGCCAAGCACGCCCAGGAGAACGCTGGAGCGGAAGCCGGCGAGGCGGATCAGGTCCAGCAACAGCCCCGGTTCCAGGGGCTTGCGTGGGCGCGTCTCGTGCGTGGCGCGATGCTGCAGCACCCCCGCCGACCCGAAGGCCGCCGCAGCGGCGATCGCGATGGGGACCGCGATGTAGAGCATCATGGCCGCATCAACGCCCCCTGACACTCAGCGGCTCACCACCGGCTTCCACGAACGCCCGCTGCACCGCATCGTGCACGGCGCGGTCGTCGAGGCCGAGCCGCTCGTCGACGAGGAAGCCGAGGCCGGCGTGCTCGTCCGCCACGATGATGCCCACGGTCATCGGCACCCCCTTGGTGAGCGGCAGCACCGGCGTGAACGACCGGACCCGGGCGCCGGCGAGCCATCGGGGTCCACGGGCCGCGGGCATGAAGGAGACGATGGTGTTGAAGAACCGGTCGCTGTAGACCGCGCGCGCGAACCAACGGTGCAGCCGCTCCGGAAGTCTGCCGGCCAGCATCATCACCGCGGACGCTGCGTGTGCCTCGCCGTGCTCGCTGCGCACCCGCATCTCGCGGCGCACCACGGCGACGCGCTCCGCCGGCGACATCGCGGCGGTGGGCAGGTCGAGCGCCAGCGAGCCGGTCCAGTTGCCGAAGACCCGGTCCAGCCGGGGAGTGCGCATGGCCACCGGGACCATCGCCCGCAGTGGCTGCCCCTTGGTCAGCAGGCCGCGCTCCTCGAGCAGGAGGGCGGCCGCGTGCGCGACCAGCGCCACCACCAGCTCGTGGGGGCGGGCGCCGAGCCCGTCGGCGACCCGGCGCAGCTCGGCCCAGGGCAGGTCCACGTTGAACAGCCGAGGGGCGCCAAGGATCTTGGACTCGTTGAACGGGTGCCGGGGGGCGGAGCCGCGTGAGGCGAGCGCGACGGTGCCCCGGAACAAGCGGCGCAGCTCGCGGACCGGGTGGCGGCCCGCCCGCAGCGTGCGCCCCGGCCGCCGCTCCCGCAGCGGGTCCCCGTCGGCGACGTCGAGCAACCGGTCGAGCAGACCGAGCGCGGAGATGCCGTCGCCATGGCTGTGGTGCAGCTTGACGCCGAACAGGCTCTGCTCGAGGTGCGGCGCGCGGACCAGGAGCATCCGCCAGCCGGGCTCACCGGCCGGCAGCGGTTCGGCCCAGAGTCGGGACACGGCCCGCCACAGGTCGTCCTCGGTGGCGTTCTCGGGCAGCGTCACCTCGGCGACCCGCTCGGTGACCCGGACATCGTCCACGAGCCGCCAGCCAAGGGGATCGCGGTTGAGCACCCGGCGCGCCGGCGGCAGTCCGGCCATCCGCGGCTGGAGCACCTCGCTGATCCCGGCGGCGGTGAGCTGCTCGCCGCCCGGCAGCGGGTCCACGGTCAGGACCACGCCCACCTCCTGGGCGAGCCCCGGCCGTTCCACATGGCTGAAGAAGGCGTCCGCCGCCCGCATCCGCCACGGCACGGTGGGGGTGGTGCTCCTGGCCGGGCCGTTGGCGGCATGCTCGCCGAGCGGACGCAGCACGTCGTCGAGGTCGCGCGCCTCGGCGTGGGCGACGGTGCGTCGCTGCAGTGGCTCCAGAGCCTCCCGGTGGCTGCCGGTGGCCTGGATCAGCGCGGTGAGCCCGTCGAGGTCTGCGCACAGGTCGCACAGCCCGGCGACCGTCATGAGATTCGCGTTCGCCTCGCCGTGGGCGGCGATGGGGGCGGCGCAGACCAGCGGGGTCCCGGTAGCCATCGCCTCGAGAGCGGTGGCACCTCCGGCGTTGGTGACCACCAGGTCGGCGGCCAGCGTCAGCGTGGGCATGTCGTCGACCCAGCCGAACGTGACCAGGGAGTCCTCGGGGTAGCCCAGCGCGTCCAGCGACGCCTGTGTGGCGCTGTCCCGACCGCAGACCGCGAGCACGGTCACCGTGTCCGAGGCCCCGGCCATCGCGCGCACCATCGCCTCCGTGTCCCCGAAGGCGTAGCTTCCGCACGACAGCAGGACCACGAGCGCCTCGGGATCGATCCCGAGGCGCCGGCGAGCCGCGGTGCGGTCACCCGGGTGGAACCGGCGTACGACGGGCGGCGGGGACACCTCGACCCTGGCCCCGGGCTCGGCGGCGAGCGCGGCCGGGACCGCCGCCTCGTGCATCACGAAGTTGCCGTCGAGCTCCCGGTAGATCCAGAACGGGTGCGGCGCGAAGTCGGAGACCCAGGCGTAGGAGGGCACCTCGAGACCCCGCTGGGTCCTCAACCAGGCCAGACCCGAGCTGGCAAGCGGGTAGGTGGACAGCACGATGTCCGGGTCGAACCGGTCGATGTGGTCGGCCAGCTGCCGGCCGCACCAGCTTCCGGTGAACCGCTTGGAAGCGTGCGCGAACCACCGGTGCCGCCACAGGCTGGCGTAGAAGAACTCGTAGAGCCACGGCGTGGTCTCGACGTTGCTCACGTAGATCTTGCGGAACACCCAGCCCACCCCGGGGCCCATCACGTCGAGCGCGTCCAAGCGGCGGATCTCGCTGCCGGGCCAGCAACGCTGGACCGACTCCTCCAGAGCAGCAGCCGTGGCGTTGTGGCCGCCGCCCATGTCCGCCGAGAGCACCAGCACGCGGTGCGGTGCGGACCGGCCGCTGCTGTCCCGGGACGGGGCTTGCTCGGCCACGGTTTGAACCATGCCCCAAAACCTACCTGCTCGGGTCGCGCTCCTCCGGGACGACCTCTGGCACCGGCTACCCCGCCAGCTGCCGGCTGGGGTTGGTGCCCGACGTGCTCCCGGTCCGCTCCCCGGCGGGCTCGCCCTCTTCGCGGAGCTGCTTGCGCAGCTCGGCGAAGATCCTCGAGAGGATCCGGGAGACCTGCATCTGCGTGACGCCGATCTCCTGCGCGATCTCCTCCTGGGTGCGGTCGGCGAAGAACCGCAGGAACAGCACGCGCCGGTCCCGCTCGCGGAGCCGGCGCACGGCCGGCCCGAGCACCAGCCGGGCCTCGGCGATCGCGGCTCGGTCGTCTTCGCTGCCCTGCAGGTCGCCGATGCTGGTCGCCGCTCCCGGTGTGACCGGCCGGTCCAAGGAGGCCGGCGTGTAGCAGTCCTTGGCGGCGAGCGCCTCGATGACCTCCTCCAGGCACGGGCCGACCCGTTGGGCCACCTCCGACGGTCGGGGAGAGCGACCGAGCTCCTGGACGAGCTGGTCGCGAGCCTGCCAGATCCGGCTCTGCAGCTCCTGGACCCGCCGCGGTGGCCGGACCATCCAGCCGTGGTCCCGGAAGTGTCGCCGGATCTCTCCGCGGATGGTCGGCACCGCGAAGGCGAGCAGATCGCCGTCGTAGCCGGGTCTGAACCGGCGTACGGCCTTGACCAGTCCCACGAACGCAACCTGTTCGAGGTCCTCCTCGGCGATGCCGCGGCCGCGGTACCTTCCGGCGAGGGAGCGAGTCACATCCATGTTGAGGACCACGACCCGGTCCCAGAGCTCACGTCTCTTCTGTTCGTCGCAGGTCTGCGCCGCCTCGGCCAGCAGCCTGGCGGTGAGACCACGGCGCTGCTGTCGCGGGAGGGCGGGCTGGGTGGAGATGTCCGTGTGCATGCGCACCAACACCTTCGGGAGATGAGGATTCCCACCGGTGGCTTCAGCGGGCGTGGACGGTGCGCACCGACCGTGTTCTGGGAGTACCCCGACCCTCGAGGGGGCAAACCGGTCAGTCACGCATCCGGTTGGTCGACGTGCCCTGCACGCGCAGTGGAGTGTCGACACACGCCACCTCGGCGCCGGCCTCGACCAGCCGCTCGCATACCCATGACCCGACGAAGCCGGCCCCACCGGTCACGACCGCGCGCAGTCCGGCCGGCTGCGGCATGCTCACTCCTGCCAGCGCAGCAGCGCCGCGACGCCCGCACCCTTGGACTGCGCCCGCGGCATCAGGGACAGCCGGGCGGCGGTCGCCGCGCCGGCGGCCACCAGCACCTGGTCGGCCGGCAGCTTGTCGGCGCCGGCAGCCGGCTCCGGGAGGCTCAGACCGGGATGGTCCTTGGGGTCGACCGACATCTCGGCGGCGGCGTCGAGGTCGACGACCAGCCGCTCCACCTGGCCGCGGACCAGTGCGTCGAGCACCTCCTGGAGGCCGCGGACCGCGCCTTCGTGCCGGCCGGTGTCCTGCATCAGCCGGTCGGTGATCTCCTTCTCGTCGTAGGCGTCCACGAGGGCGAGCACCCGCTCGACCTCCTTCCACAGCGCCTCCTCGGAGGCCCCTGCGGCCCGGCCGCCCGCCTCGACCTGCACGACCTCCAGCGGATGGCCCTCGAGGGCCTCGGCGATGTCGGTGCGGGCCCGCGCGTCACCGGCCAGGACCACCACCCGCGGACGGTGCTCGGCAGTCGCCTGGCGAACCACGTCGGCGACCTCCTCGGCGTTGTGCTTCCACACGTTCTCGGCGGTCTGCTGGTGCTGCTTCTGTGCCCAGTCACCCTCGGGCACCTTGGTGATGTGCAGGGTCTCGCCGTGGATCTCCCGGTGCTCGGGATGGGGACGGGTGGTGCCCTGGTAGAAGTCCACCGAGGCGCCTTCCCGGTCCGCGGTGACCAGCAGGAAGGGGATCTGCCCGTCCACCTGACGCAGCCAGCCGGAGAGCTGGGGCAGCGAGGCGACGACCGTGGCTTCGGCCCAGGGGCAGTGTCCGGCCCGCACGTCGTCGAACACGATCCGGTCGCCGGCCGCGACGATGGTGCGACGTACCTCCCCGGGCAGACTTGTCTGCTCGTGCACCCTGTCCCCGATCTGCTCGATCAGCGAAGGGTCGACGTCATGGTGCTCCAGCTCGTGGCGCAGCGTGGTCCACCGCGCATCGGCCTGCTGCCGGGCGTCCTCGGTGGCCCGGCTCACGTCGATGTGCACGCTCACGAACGGGCCAACGGCTGTGAAGACGTCCTGGATCGAACCGAGCTCCATCGCGAATCCTCCTCCAGCGGACCGTGGTCGTCGGCGGGTGGTGTCCCGTAGCGGCCGCGTACCAGTCGGCGTACCCAGCCGACCACGAAGTACGCCGGCGCGCCAGGGGCGTTGCGGTCACCCCTGCGGGGCCGGGTCGGCGGCCTTGTCGGCTGCCCGGCCGACCGGCTCGTCGTCCGGCTGGTCGTCCGGCTGGGGTGCCCGGTCGGTGTCCTCGGTGTTCCCCGCTTCCTCGCTTTCGCCGGCGGGCACCGTGCCGACCAGCTCCTCGGGCGCCAGCGACGCCAGCGCCTTGCGCACGGTGACCACCACGTCCCCGGCGGTGAACATGTCGTCGCCCGTGCGGTGCCGGATCTTCCGGATCTCCTCCACCAATCTGCGCAGTGCGCTGTCGGTGCGCCGCAGCAGCTTCGGGTCTCCGGTGTTGCCTTGCACCGACCGCAAGGTGTCGGCCATGGCCTCCAGGGTGTCCGCGGCCAGGGGGCGCACCGAGGGGCCCATCGCCACCCTGTCCAGTCCGGCCCGCTCCTCTCCGGTCACCAGCGTGGTCAGGTCCTGGACCAGCCAGGCCAGCTGCTCGAGCGCGCGCGCCTGGCAGTACTGCCGGTCGGCCTCAGCGCGCCAGCGCCCGGCGCGCCAGTTGGCCCGCCGCGCCTCGGCCATGTGGTTGACGGTCCGTTGCATCTGGTCGGTCAGCGGAGCGACCCCGCGCCGTCGCTGCTCCCACTGCTCCCCGGTCGGTGGCCCTTCCAGGCGGAGGCCGTCCGCCAGGTCGTTGAGCTGGTCGGCGAGCGCGTTGCGCAGCCGCTCCACCGCCGACTGGGTGGCGTTCAGTGGCAGCGACGGGAGCAGCAGGTCGACGGCCACACCGATCACGGCACCGAAGGCGATCAGTCCGACGTAGGCGGCGATGTACTGGCCCGGGTCCCCGCGCCCCACGATCATCACGAACATCGCTGCGACAGGCGCCCAGCCGGCCTGGTTGCCCAGCCAGCGCCACCGGGACAGCAGGGTCGCCAGCGCCACCACAGCCGCCAGCGTCGCCACGTTCGTGGGCAGCAGCAGGTCGAACGCCCAGGCGACGGGGGCCCCGAGCAGCATCGCCACGACCACCTTCGCGGAGTCGCGCACCGACGCGGTCACCGTTCCGGACACGGCGAGCAGCGCGCCGAGGGGCGCGTAGTAGGGGTAATGGTCAGCAACGCCGGGGAGGGGATGCACCAGAGCCCAGGCGATCGCCACCGCGGCGGCCGTCTTGATGGGCTGCAGCGCCTCGGGGTGCTCCCACGCGGCTCGGATCAGGCGTCGGATGCTCGGGCCGGCGCTGGACATCGGGCGGCCTCCGTCTCGGATCGTGTGCTGACCTGGGCGTACCCCGCATCACGCGGTCCACACGGTGCACGTGACAGGAACCCGACATAGCGTGGTTCACACGGCGTACCCCCGTCGCGCGGCGTACGCCGCGGTCGAGTGGGTAACCCGAGAAGAACGCCGCTCGTCCGGGCGGCCGACTCGGACCGGAGGGAGTGGCACGTGAAGGCCGTCGTCTACCAGGACAAGTTCGGGGTCTCCGTCGAGAACGTGGACGAGCCCCGTATCGAGGGTCCCAACGACGCGATCGTCAAGATCACCACCACCAACATCTGTGGCTCGGACCTGCACATGTACGAAGGGCGCACCAACGTCGAGGCGGGCACGGTGCTCGGCCACGAGAACATGGGGGTGGTCCAGGAGGTCGGGTCCGGCATCGAGCGCGTCAAGCCCGGGGACCGAGTCTCTGTCCCGTTCAACATCGCCTGCGGGACGTGCAGCAACTGCATCCGTGGTTGGACGTCGTTCTGCCTGCGCACCAACCCCACCGACGGAGTGGACGGCGCGGCCTACGGCTACGCCAACATGGGCCCCTACGCCGGTGGCCAGGCCGAGTACCTCCGGGTGCCGTACGCCGACTTCAACCTCCTGGAGCTGCCGCCGGGGGAGGAGTACGAGAACGACTTCACGATGCTGTCCGACATCTTCCCGACCGGTTGGCACGGGGTGGAGCTGTCCGGCATGGAGGCCGGCGACGTGGTCGCGGTCTTCGGTGCCGGCCCGGTCGGGCTGATGGCCGCGCACAGCGCGGTCATCCGGGGCGCCAGCCAGGTGTTCGTGGTCGACAAGGAGCCCGACCGGCTCTCACTGGCCTCCGACATCGGTGCCTCCCCGGTCGACTTCTCCGAGGGCGACCCGGTGCAGCAGATCCTGGACGCCACCAACGGGTACGGCGCGGACCGCGGCGTGGAAGCCGTCGGCTACCAGGCACACGACCCGACAGGGCAGGAGCACCCGGAGCTGGTGATCGACAACCTGGTCAAGGTGGTGCGCAGCGCCGGGGGCATCGGCGTGGTCGGCGTCTACATGCCCCAGGACCCCGGTGCCGCCACCGAGCAGGCCAAGCAGGGCCGCATCGGCTTCGACTTCGGCAGCCTTTTCATGAAGGGGCAGCAGTTCGGCACGGGCCAGGCGCCGGTCAAGCGCTACAACCGGCAGCTGTGCGACCTGATCATCCAGGGCAAGGCGCGTCCGTCCTTCCTGGTCTCCCACGAGCTCCCGCTGGACCAGGCACCCGAGGGGTACCGGCACTTCGACAACCGCGACAAGGGCTGGACCAAGGTGCTGCTCAAGCCCGCCGTGTGAGTCAGCGGGCCCGGTCCGACGCGAGGTGAGAGGAACAACGATGTTTCGACGAATGCTGCTCGGCGCGGCGGCCGGAGCCGCCGGCACCACCGCCTTGAACGCGGTGACCTACCTGGACATGGCCTGGCGGGCCCGCCCGGCCAGCAGCACGCCTCAGCAGATGGTGGAGAAGGGCGCGCAGACGCTCGGTGTGGAGATCCCCGGCGAGGGCGAGGAACGCCAGAACCGGTTGGCCGGGATCGGCCCGCTGGCCGGCATCGCCACCGGGGTGGGAGTCGGGTTGGCCTACGGCCTGCTCGACACGGTGCGGCTGCGCCCGCCGCGTGCGCTCGGCGCGCTGCTCGCGGGTGGCGGCGCGATGGCCGGGTCGGTGCTGCCGATGTCGGCCACCGGGGTCAGCGACCCGGCCACCTGGGATGCGTCCGCCTGGGTCAGTGACGTGGTGCCGCACCTGGCGTACGGCGCCGTGGTGGCCTGGACCATGGACGCCGCCCACCGGGTGTGAGGCTCAGCCCCACACCTCGGCGGCGGTCTCCACGATCAGCCGCAGCTTGGCGACCTCGTCGTCGATGGTGAGCTGGTTGCCCTCCACGGTGGAGGAGAACCCGCACTGGCCGGACAGGCACAGCTGCTCGAGCGGGACGTACTTGGCCGCCTCGTCGATGCGGCGCTTCAGGTCGTCCTTGGACTCGAGCTCGGGCCGCTTGGTGGTGACCAGGCCGAGCACCACCTGCTTGCCCTCCGGCACGTAGCGCAGCGGCTCGAACCCGCCGGAACGTGCGTCGTCGAACTCCAGGAAGAAGCCGTCGACATCCAGCCCACCGAACAACGCCTCGGCGACGAAGTCGTAGCCGCCCTCGGCCACCCATGAGGAGCGGAAGTTGCCGCGGCACATGTGCGTGGTCACCGTGAGCCCTTCGGGGCGGTTGGCGAGGGCTGCGTTGATCTGCCGGATGTACCGCTCGTGCTGGTGCTCGGCGTCCCCGCCCTGGGCGGCAACCTGGGCGCGCTGTGCGGGGTCGTTGAGGTAGGCGAGGCTGGTGTCGTCGAGCTGGAGGTAGGTGCAGCCCTGGTCCGCGATGGCCTTGACCTGTTCGGCGTACGCCGCGGACAGGTCCGTCCAGAACTCGTCCTCGTCGGGGTAGACCTCCGGATCGATCGCCGCGCGCCCGCCGCGGTAGTGCACCATGCTCGGCGACGGGATCGTCAGCTTCGGTGTCCCGCTGGTGGCCACGGACTGGAGGAAGGCGAAGTCCTTGCCGAAGATCGGGGCATCCTCGGGATCCAGGCCTACCTTGCCGTCCACCACCAGCGCTGCCGAGGTGAAGTCCAGGTCGCCGGCGGCGTTGTGGAAGTGCACCTCGATCTTCTTGTCGGTGCGGTGTATCCCGCGCAGCCGGTAGATGAAGTCCATGTGCCACGACGTACGCCGGAACTCACCGTCGGTGCGCGTCTGCAGGCCGACCTCCTCCTGCAGGCGGACGACGTTGCGGATCGCGGCGTCCTCCGCGGCTCGCAGGCCGGTGGCGTCGAGCGTGCCCTCCGCGCGGGCGGCGCGCGCCTCCAGCAGCTCGGGCGGCCGCAGCAGGCTGCCCACGTGGTCGGCTCGGAACGGGGGTGCGGTTCGAGGGGACATGATCCGACATTAGCCTTCCGGGCCGCACGTGACGAGCAGGCCGTTAGCCGCCGGTTGCCTGGGTACCGTCGAGGCGTGAACCGGAAGACCGCCTACTTCCTGCTGATGGGCTTCTGCGTGCTGCTCATCGTGCTGGCGTGGAACCTGGTGCGCTTCTACTCGACCACGGCCGCGGTGGTGATGAGCATCGTGGCTGCGGTCATCCCGCCGGCGGCGGCGATCGTCGGCAACCGGGGGCGCGGCGGTTGACGGGAGCACCGCCCGCTCGTCGTGTACGTTCACAAGCGATGACGATCCCGATGGTCGTGCCCGACCCAGGGCTGGACGAGCAGCGTCGTCGTGGCCTGCGGCGCATGCGGACCGTGGCGGTGGGACTGCTGCTGCTCGCCGCGGTCGTGTTTGCCGTCACGTACGGCGCCGGGGGCTTCCTCGGCTACGTGAACGCCGGCGCGGAGGCGTCGATGGTCGGTGCTGTCGCCGACTGGTTCGCGGTCACCGCGTTGTTCAAGCGTCCCCTGGGGTTGCCGATCCCGCACACCGCGCTGATCCCGCGTCGCAAGGACATGCTCGGCCGCAGCCTGGAGGAGTTCGTCACCGAGAACTTCCTGCACGAGGAGGTGGTCCGCGACCGGGTCCGCGTCGCGCGGGTCTCCGAGCGGGTGGGGGAGTGGCTGGCCAAGCCGGCCAACGCCGGCTGGCTGGTGGACGAGACCGCGAGCATCCTGGCGATCGCGCTGGCCCGGATCCGGGACGAGGACATGACCGACCTGGTCCAGGAGATGCTGCTGCCCCGGCTGCTCGCCGAGCCGGTGAGCCCGATGGCAGGCGGCATCCTCGAGGAGGTGGTCCGCGACCGGGCCCACCACGGGCTTGTCGACCTCGCGCTGGGCGAGGCGCACCGGTGGCTGCTGGACAACGAGGGCACCTTCGCAGAGCTGGTCGCCGAGCGGGCTCCGTGGTGGTCCCCGCAGCTGGTCAACGACCGCGTCACCAGGCGGCTGCACATCGAGCTGCTCGCGTGGATCGAGGACATCCGCGACGATCCCTACCACGACGTGCGGCTGGCGTTCGACCGGCTGCTGGAGCGGCTGGCCGATGACCTCCAGCACGACTCGGAGACACAGGAGCGTTCGGAGAACCTGAAGAACCGGGTGCTGGGCCAGCCGCAGGTGGTGGCGACCGCGACGTCGCTGTGGAACGCCGTACGCCGGGCCGTGGTGGAGGCCTTGGAGGACACCGAGGGGTACCTGCGCCGGCGAGCGCTCGAGGAGACCCGGGCGTTCGCCGAGCGGCTGCGGGAGGACTCCGCCCTCCGGGAGCGTCTGGACGGCCACGTCGCCGACGCGGCGGTGTTCGCGGTGACCCGGTACGGTCGCGAGCTGACCACGGTGATCACGCACACGATCGACCGGTGGGACGGCAAGGAGGCCTCCCGGCGGATCGAGCTGCACGTCGGCCGGGACCTGCAGTTCATCCGGATCAACGGCACCGTCGTAGGCGGCCTCGTCGGCGTGGCCATCCACGCCGCCAGCACGCTGCTGCACTGAGCGCGCTGCGGCAGGATGGGGCCATGCGCGACGTACCCATTCGTGACGACTCGATCCGGCTCGGCCAGTTCCTCAAGCTCGCGGACCTGGTGGACAGCGGGGCGGACGCCAAGCCCGTGCTGGCTGCCGGTGAGGTGAGCGTGAACGGGGAGGTGGAGATCCAACGCGGTCGTCAGCTGGTGAAGGGCGACATCGTCACGGTCGCGGGCGCCGAGGCCCGGGTCGGGTGACCCGCTCGCCGGCGCCCGGGCCCGACGGCGACCGGCTCAGCGCACCGCCAGCAGGTCGACCACGAAGATCAGCGTCTCGCCGGGAGCGATCACGCCGCCGGCTCCGCGGTCGCCGTACGCCAGGTGCGGCGGGATGACCAGCTTGCGCCGTCCACCGACCTTCATGCCCTGCACGCCCTGCTCCCAGCCGCTGATGACCTGGCCGGCGCCGAGCCGGAAGGACAGCGGCTCGCCGCGGTTGTACGACGCGTCGAACTCCTCGCCGGTGGAGTGGGCGACGCCCACGTAGTGCACCGAGACGGTGTGCCCCGCCGTCGCCTCCGGCCCGTCACCCTCGGCGATCTCCGCGACCTCGAGATCGCTGGGTGGTGGGGCGTCCGGGAACTCGATCTCCGGCTTCTCGGGCTGCGGCATGGTGGCTCCTCGCCTGGTCTTTGAAGATGGGGTGGACGAGCCGTCCACTGTAGTCTGCCGCCGTCGCTCGGCCTCATCGTCTCTGGCATCGCTGGTTCGAGGCTTCCAGGGGCCACAACGACGTGCAGCTCTCCCCGTCTCGAGGCTTTTCAAGGCGTTGCCGGGGGGAGTTGCACGTTCTTGTGGCCGCTTCCTGTCCCGTGGTGGGGCCTGAGCTCGGGGCGACTCGGGCGGCGTTGGCCGCCGGGGCGGTGCTGGCGGAGCAGGCGAGGGTGATCGTCCGGGCGGTCCAAGACCTGCCGGGCAGCGTGTCGGTGGTGGCCCACCCGGGTGTGGACCCGTGGTCGGCGGAGGCGGACGGTTCCGGGAGCGTAAAAGCGTCGCCGCAGGCGGCGCCGCGGCAGCGGCACCTGCGGTGCGGCGGCGCCCAAGCGACCGGGGCCGTTCGACGCAGCCGTCCCCGGATCCATTCCCGCCCCACCACATCAACCTCCCCAACGGCAGGACCCAGTTCCACCGACGGACACAGGCGGGCGTGAGCAGACGAGGCAGCGTGAACCGGGACTCTTGCAGACGCGAGAATGCCGGGCATGACGGAATCATCGACGAGGGCTCGCTGGGCCGTGGCAGGGCTGCGGCATCACGCATGCCCGCGCACGGCTGAGCCAGGTTCACGCCGTGGTCGCAGCATCCCAGCTAGGGGACTCCATCCCCGCGACGACCGCTAACGGCGCTCGGACGCGCCGTTCGTCAGCTCTTCGAGAAGCGACCGGATCCTGCGGTCGATCTCGTCACGGATGGTGCGCAACTCGTCGGGTCCGCGCCCGGCAGGGTCGGCAACCGCCCAGTCCTCGTAGCGCTTCCCGGGGAAGATCGGGCAGGTGTCGCCACAGCCCATGGTCACCACCACGTCCGCAGTGGCGACGTCCTCGGTGAGCAGCTTCTTGGGCACCTCGGCGGAGACATCGAGACCCAGCTCTGCCATGACGTCGACGACGGCCGGGTTGACCTGGTCGGCGGGCTCAGAGCCGGCGGAGCGGACCAGCACCCGTCCCCGTGCGTGGTGGGCCATCAGGGCGGCGGCCATCTGCGAGCGGCCCGCGTTGTGCACGCAGGCGAACAGCACCTCGGGCTTGTCAGGCATGGAGCGGCTCCTCGGCAGGGTAGAAGCGGCGCCGGGCCCATAGGGCGACGTACACGAGTCCGACCAGGACGGGCACCTCGATGAGCGGGCCGACCACGCCGGCCAGAGCCTGGCCGCTGGTCACCCCGAACACGGCGATGGCTACCGCGATCGCCAGCTCGAAGTTGTTGCCGGCGGCGGTGAAGGCAAGGGTGGCCGTCCTGGCGTACGGCATCCGCATCCGCAGGCCGAGCGCGAACGAGCCCGTCCACATGAGCGCGAAGTAGGCCAGCAGGGGCAGGGCGATGCGGGCCACGTCGAGGGGCCGGCTGGTGATGGTGTGCCCCTGGAGCGCGAACAGGACCACGACGGTGAACAACAGCCCGTAGAGCGCGGCCGGTGCGATGGTGGGCAGGAACCTCGCTTCGTACCACTGCCGGCCCTTGGTCCGTTCCCCGAGGACCCGGGTGAGGTAGCCAGCGGCGAGCGGGATGCCCAGGAAGATCAAGACACTTCGGGCGATCTCCGCCACCGAGACGTCGAGGCCGGGGGCCTGCGGCAGGCCGAGCCACCCGGGCAGGGTCTCCAGGTAGAAGTACCCGAGGCCCGCGAACGCGACGACCTGGAACACCGCGTTCAGCGCGACCAGCAGCGCGGCGGCCTCGCCGTCGCCGCAGGCCAGGTCGTTCCAGATCAGGACCATCGCGATGCAGCGGGCCAGGCCGACGATGATCAGGCCGGTGCGGTACGCCGGCAGGTCCGGGAGCATCAGCCAGGCGAGGGTGAACATGAGCAGGGGGCCGAGGACCCAGTTCAACAGCACGGAGGCCACCAGCAGGCGACGGTCGCCGGTGACGTGCCCGATCTCGCCGTAGCGGACCTTGGCGAGCACCGGGTACATCATCACCAGCAGCCCGACGGCGATCGGCAGGGACACCGAGCCGATCTCGACCCTGGCCAGCACGCCACCCAGCCCCGGGACCAGGCGGCCCAGCGCAAGCCCGGCGACCATGGCGGCCACGATCCACACGGGCAGGAAGCGGTCCCTGGCGGAGAGGCGCTGCAGAACCGCGGGCTCGTCGTGCGACTGCGCCATCAGCAGGGAGCCGGGTTGGGGGCGAACAGCGTCATGACCGCGGCCATCGCCTCCGGCCTGGCCTGGTAGTACACCCAGGTCCCGCGCTTCTCCCGGCCCAGCAGCCCCGCCTCGTGCAGCACCTTGAGGTGATGGCTGATCGTCGGCTGGGACAGGTCGAACGCCGGGGTCAGGTCACACACGCAGGCCTCCCCACCCTCGTGGGACAGCACCAGGGACATCAGCCGCAGGCGCACCGGGTCGGCGAGCGCTCGCAGCAGCGGAGCCACCTCGTCGGCCTGCTCCGCGGTCATCGGTTCCCGGGCGAGCGGGGTGCAGCAGGCGAGCGTGCCGTCGGAGGGCGGCACCTCGGCGAGTGAATTTGACACACATCTATGTTGACAGTCATCGATGCCCGTGGCAACCTCCAATACATAGACGTTCATCGATGTACGACGGCCTGGGTCGTCGTCTCGCGGAAAGGAAGCCGCCATGTCTCGTGTCCAGCTCGCGCTCCGGGTCGCCGACCTCGAGGGGGCCGTCACGTTCTACTCCCGGCTGTTCGACGCCACGCCCGCCAAGCGCCGCCCCGGCTACGCCAACTTCGCCCTCACCGAGCCGCCGCTGAAGCTGGTGCTGCTCGAGGGGCGTCCCGGCGAGCCGACCCGGATGGACCACCTCGGGGTCGAGGTGGCGGATACGTCCGAGGTGGCGGCCGCAGCCGACCGGCTGGCCGACGCCGGGCTGGCGACGCGGGTGGAGGAGGGCACCACCTGCTGCTACGCGGTCCAGGACAAGGTGTGGGTGACCGGACCCGGCGAAGAGCCTTGGGAGGTCTACACCGTCACCGGCGACGCCCGCCCGGAGCTGGAGGGCGCGACGAGTCTCGACCTGGCCGAGTCGGGCGGCGACGCCTGCTGCGGCGGGCAGGCCGTCGGCACGGCGGGATAGGACGGCCGTCCACCAGTCACACGGTCAGCCGCCGGCGCTGTGCAGGTAGGTGTCGAGCTGGTCCCGCTCGAACTCGAGCTCGCTGATCCGGCTCTTGACCACGTCACCGATGCTGACCACCCCGGTCAGCGCACCGTCGTTGACCACCGGCACGTGCCGGAACCGGCCGTCGGTCATCACCTTCATCAGCTCCAGCACCGGCTCGGTGCCCTCGCAGGTGCGGACGTCGGTGGTCATGATCGTGGTGACCGGGGCGGCAAGCACCGACTCGTCCTCGTTCAGGCGGCGTACGACGTCCCGCTCGGAGACGATGCCGTCGACGGAGCGGCCATCGCGGCTGACGACCACGGCGCCCACGTTCTGCTCGGCGAGCAGGGCGAGCAGGTCGCTCACGCTGGCCTCCGGCGCGATGGTGACCACATCCTGCCTCGCCTTCCCGGCGAGCACCTCGTTGATGCGCATCGGACAACCTCCACGGGCCCGAGGGATCGTGGCAAAAGGCTAGTCAACAAACCGGACCAGCGGTAGATACCCCTCAGCCCAGGGCGCCCGGCTGGTCCGCTTTCGCGAACCGGTCCGCCAGCACCCACATCGCGACGGTCCGGTCTTCCCGCACCTGGAAGGAGTGCGTTCCCTCCCAGGTCACCTGCCGTCCGAGATGGTGTCGAGCACGGTGTCCCGGGTGTCGGC
Source organism: uncultured Actinomycetota bacterium (assembly GCA_963839365.1). GTDB lineage: Bacteria > Actinomycetota > Actinomycetes > Propionibacteriales > Nocardioidaceae > DASSKA01. The sequence goes on along the minus strand of CAWIUT010000003.1, from coordinate 376,018 downwards.
CCAGATCTCCTGGTCGGCGACGGGCCAGCGACGCAGGCCGTCCGGGTCGTCTTCGCGGCCCTGGTGGTCGAAGGGAGACGCAGACAGCCGGTCGAGCGCCTCCGGCTGCTGCCCGTTCCAGACATGCTCGACCAGCTCGTGCACCACGGCGACCGCGGCGTCTGCCACGGTCAGTCCCGTCCGTCGAGGTGGTCGGACTCGGTCGTCTGCTCCGCGGCCTGCGGCGACTGCCGGCGGTGCGCGCTCAGGTCGTGCACCGAGCCCGGGCCCCGGCGGGGCACGTCGGGGTCGTCCAGGTCGTCGGGGAGGGCGCCGAGGAACGCCAGCGCCTGGTCGTGCAGCCGCCCGTTGCTGGCCAGCGCGTTGCCCCCCAGCGGCCCCGGGGTGCCGTCCAGGGAGGTGAACATGCCACCGGCTTCGCGCACCACGACGTCGAGGGCGGCCATGTCGTGCAAGGCGAGCTCCGGCTCCGCGGCCAGGTCCACCGCTCCCTCGGCGAGGAGCATGTAGGACCAGAAGTCGCCGTACGCCCGGGTCCGCCAGCAGCGCCGCGACAGCGCCATGAAGTCCTCCAGCCGGCCGCGCTCCTCCCACCCGGACAGGGAAGAGTAGGACAGCGAGGCATCGTCGAGACGGGGCACGTCCGACACGCGGCAGGCGGTGGCGTTGAGCAGGGAGCGACCGGTCCAGGCGCCGCCGTCCTTGGACGCCCACCAGCGGCGGTTGAGCAGCGGGGCCGAGACAACGCCGACGACGACCTCGCCCTCGACCATCAGCCCGATCAGCGTCGCCCAGACCGGAACGCCGCGCACGTAGTTCTTGGTGCCGTCGATGGGGTCGACCACCCACTGCCGCTGGCCCAACCCGCTGCTGCCGTGCTCCTCGCCGATCACCGTGTCCCGGGACCGGGTGCGGGACAGGGTGCGCCGGATGCCCTCCTCGACCGCCTCGTCGGCGTCCGTGACCGGGGTCAGGTCCGGCTTCTGGCGCACGTGCAGGTCTTGTGCCTTGAACCGGCTCGTGGTGATCGAGTCGGCGTCGTCGGCGAGGACGTGCGCCAGCCGCAGGTCGTCGGTGAAGTTCGTCGGCATGAGCCTCAGGCTATGCCCCGGCCTCCGCGGGGCTCGGGAGGCGTGCTGAGAGAGCGCCAAGAGCTTGGGGGTCGGCGGAGCCCCTAACCGACGTCGGTGTGCTCCCGGCTGGCGAGCAGCCGGCGGAACGAGCGCACCCGGTCGGGGTCGACCGTGCCGGCCGAGGCCGCCTCGTCGAGGCCGCACTCCGGCTCGGACTCGGCGTGCGTGCAGCCGCGCGGGCAGTCCCCGGTGGCCTCGGCCAGGTCCGGGAACGCGTCGATGAGGTGGGCCGGGTCCACGTGCGCGAGTCCGAAGGAGCGGATCCCGGGCGTGTCCACGATCCAGCCCGGATCCTTCGAGTCCAGCGCGGGCAGCCGCAGCATCAGCGCCGAGGTCGAGGTGTGCCGTCCCCGGCCGGTGACCTCGTTGACGTGGCCGATGGCCCGGTCCGTGCCCGGCACCAAGGCGTTGACCAGCGTGGACTTGCCGACGCCGCTGTGCCCGACCAGGACGCTGGTCCGCCCGGCCAGCCGGGCGCGCAGGGCGGCCGGGTCGTGACCGCGCCGCTCGACGACGTAGGGGACCCCGAGCGGGCGGTAGGTCACCAACAGCTTCTCCGGGTCCGCAAGATCGGGTTTCGTCAAGCACAGCAGCGGATCCAGCCCCGCGTCGTACGCCGCGACCAGCGCCCGGTCGATCAGCCGGGGGCGCGGCTCCGGGTCGGCGAGCGCGGTGACCACCACGAGCTGGTCGGCGTTGGCGACGATGACCCGCTCGACCGGGTCGGTGTCGTCGGCGGTACGGCGCAGCACAGTGGCCCGGTCCTCGACCTCGACGATCCTGGCCAGGGTGCCCTCGGTGCCGCCGGTGTCGCCCACCAGCCGCACCCGGTCGCCGACCACGACCGCCTTGCGGCCCAGCGGCCGCGACTTCATCGCGGTCACCTGGACCTCGTCGTCGAGCAGGAGGCAGGTGAACCGGCCGCGGTCCACGGTGACCACCACGCCGACCGCTGCGTCGTCGTAGCTGGGTCGCTGCTTGGTGCGCGGGCGGGTGTAGCGGCGCGGTCGCTCGAACCTGCTGTGGTCGTCGTAGTCGGGACCTGCCGGCACTTAGAGCATCTCCGACCAGGCCTGCACGAACCCCGGGAAGGTCTTCGCGGTGGTGGCCACGTTCTCGACCGTGACCCCCTCGACCACCAGCCCGAGCAGGGCGCCGGCGTGCGCCATGCGGTGGTCGGCGTAGGTGTGGAACACCCCGCCGTGCAACGGCCGAGGGCTGATCGCCAGCCCGTCCTCGGTCTCCTCGACGTCGCCGCCGAGGGCGGTCAGCTCGCGGGCCAGGGCCGCCAGCCGGTCGGTCTCGTGGCCGCGGATGTGCGCGATCCCGCGCAGCCGCGAAGGCGTCTCGGCGAGCGCGCACAACGCGGCCACCGTGGGTGTCAGCTCGCCGACGTCGTGCAGGTCCAGGTCGATGCCGCGCAGCGGGCCGTCGGAGCCTGCCCTGAGCCCGGCGGGGGTGCGCTCCACGGTGGCGCCCATCGACGCCAGGATGTCCCGGATCGCGTCGCCGGCCTGGGTGGTCTCCTCCGGCCAGTCGCGCACGGTGACCTCGCCACCGGTGACCGCGCCGGCGGCCAGGAACGGGGCGGCGTTGGACAGGTCGGGTTCGACGCGCACGTCGACAGCCTTCACTGGGCCGGGGGAGACCCGCCAGCGGTCCGCTTCGGAGTCGTCCACCTGCACGCCGTGCCGGCGCAGCTCGGTCACCGTCATGGCGATGTGCGGAAGGGAGGGGACCTGGCTCCCGGCGTGCCGGACGTCGATGCCCTCGTCGTACCTCGCGCCGGCGAGCAGCAGGGCGGAGATGAACTGGCTGGAGGCGGAGGCGTCGATGGTCACCGCACCCCCGCGCGCCGAGCCGTGCCCGACCACTGTGAACGGCAGCCGGCCCCTGCCCTCGTCCTGGACGCCCACGCCCAGCTGCCGCAGCGCGCGCAGCACCGCGTCCATCGGCCGGGTGCGGGCGTGCGGGTCGCCGTCGAAGAGCACCGGGCCGTCGGCGAGCGCGGCGACCGGAGGAACGAACCGCATCACCGTGCCGGCCAGCCCGCAGTCGACGTCGGCCGGCCCGTGGAGCCGACCGGGAGCCACAGTCCAGTCCTCGCCGGAGGTGTCGATCCGGCAACCGAGCGCCTGCAGCGCGCCGGCCATCAGCTCGGTGTCCCGGGACCGCAGGGCACCGCGCACCACGCTGGGGTCGTCGGCGAGGACCGCCAGGACCAGCGCGCGGTTGGTCAGCGACTTGGAGCCGGGCAGGCGGACGACGCTCCGCAACGGGCGGTCCGCCCGCGGGGCGGGCCATGGGTCCTGGCTCGGATGCGTGCTCATCGCTCCCGAGCCTAGAGGGTGCTGCGGGCCTGTTAGTTCTTCGCGGCGCGCTTGGCCTGCTTGCTGGCGCGCTTGGCCTCCTTGCGGACCGTGGAGGCGGAGTGCTTGGCGCGCCAGGCCACGCTCGGCTTGCCGTTGTTGTCGACGGCGGCGAACAGCAGGCCGCCCAGCATCGACAGGTTCTTGAAGAAGTGGGTCTGCTGGTTGGCTCGCATCCCGTCCTCGTGCGCCTCCCAGAACCGGTGGCCGGCGGCGGTGGTGGGCACCAAGGATGCGGCCAGCACCAGCGCGGACAGCCGCGGTGCACGACCGGTGGCGAGCGCCAGACCCGCGCCGATGTGCACGCCGGCGTTGACCCGAACCAGCGTCTTCTCGTCGGTGGGGATCGGCGCGTTCGGCGCCACCTTCTTGGCCCAACCCGAGATCATGTCCGTGACCGGCTTGGCGCGCTCGGCCATCGTCTCGGTGTTTCGCAGGGAGTTGATGCCGCCGACGATGAACATCGAGGAGAGCATCGGGCGCGCGATCAGTCTGGTGAGCGTCATGGGTCCATTCATACCCGATCCGCTCCAGCCGCACACGCGCCCGCCTCCCGAGCAGACTATGGCGTGAGCCGGTGCAGGTCGCGCGGGAACAGTCGCGCCTCGCGGATGTTCTCCAGTCCGGCCAGCCGTGCCACCCAGCGCTCCAGCCCGATCGCGAACCCGCCGTGTGGGGGCATTCCGTGCCGGAACGCCTGCAGGTAGCCGGCGTACGGCTCCTCGCCCTGACCGCTGGCCGCAAGCGCGGCACGGTAGTCGGCGTACCGGTGCAGCCGCTGTCCTCCGGTGCTCAGCTCCAGCCCGCGGAACAGCAGGTCGAAGGAGCTCGACCAGCGCGGGTCGCCGGGCTGCGGGTGGGTGTAGAAGGGGCGCTTGCGCAGCGGGTAGCCCTCCACGGCGAGGAGCTCGCTGCCGTGCTCGGCCAGCGCCCACGCGCTGAGCGCCCGCTCGTGCGCCGGGGCGAGGTCCGGCTCGTCCCCCGGGGCGCCGACCAGCTCCAGCGCGTCGACGAAGTGGATCACCGGGATCTGCTCGGGCACCTCGGGCAGGCGTACGTCGCGCAGCTCGGCTGCCTCGGGCGCCAGGTCGCGGATCGCGGTAACCATGCCCGCGACCGCCTCCCGAAGCACGGCCAGCACGTCGCGGTGGTCGTGGATGAAGCCGAGCTCGGCGTCGAGCGAGACGTACTCCGCGATGTGCCGCACGGTGTCGTGCGGTTCGGCGCGGAACACAGGTCCCACCTCGAAGACCCGCTCGAACGCGCCGACCAGCACCTGCTTGTACAGCTGGGGAGACTGCGCCAGGTAGGCGTCCCGTCCGAAGTAGTCCACGGTGAACACGTTCGCGCCCGACTCCGTGCTGGTGCCGACCAGCTTCGGGGTCGCGATCTCGGTGAACTGCAGACCGGTCAGCGCGGCACGGAAGCCCTGCATGCTGGCAGAGGCCAGCTGCCAGATGGCCCGGCTGCGTGGGTGCCGCAGCGTTACCGGGGCGTGGTCGAGCAGCGTGGGCAGGCCCGCGAGCAGGCTCGGTCGCCACAGCTCCACCGGCGGTGTCTCCGCCGGGTCGCTGAGCGCGGTCACCTGAGGTTCGACCAGCTCGACGCCTCCGGGAGCGGCCGGGTTGGCGACCGTGGTCGCCGCGATCTCGAGCACCGTCTCCTCGCCGTACTCCTGGACCTGCGCCAGGGTCTCGGGGTCCTTGACCACGACCTGCGCGAGTCCGCTGCGGTCGCGCACGATCAGGAACGTGACCGACGCGAGCGCCCGGCGTCGGTGCAGCCAGCCCTGGATGGTGACCCGGTGGCCCGGTTCGAGGCCGGGCAGCTGACCGGCCATGGTGCGCTGCGGTGTGGCTGGTGGCGTGGCTTGTGGCGTGGGTTGCATGAGCTTCACCTCCTGTGATGTGACCCCAGGAGGTGTGGGCGACGGGGAGCTCGCGGTGCCACCACACCTTCACCGGCCCGGGTCGGGCCGGCCTCGTTCGTGTTGCGCTGCTCGGGAGTGTCTTCGTCGCCGGGGTGGACTCCGCCCTCTCAGCACTTCGGGCGGCTCACTGTGCTCCACCGGTCGGCGACTACTTGTCTCCGTCCTCGCAGTACGCCGATGCTAGGTGGTCGGCCGGTCCGGGACGAACTGGTTTTTCGCCCGCCGATGGCCATGTCGACAGGCACTTGCATCAGGCTCCTCTGCTGCTGAAGCGTGGGCCGGCCCTTGACTCGCCCCGAGTGCCGGTCCGTTTGGCTGTGGACACTGTGATCCACGCTCACGTCGTGACATGCCGACCGCACGGAGCACACCCCCTGTGTCTAGGGGGTGGACTGGTTTCCGTCCGGTGGAAGTGCCTGCTCATCGCGTTGCCCTGCGGCATCTGAGACCGTAAGACTCGCGGCTTGTCCCTTCGGGTTCTTCACGGTCAGGGTCAGAGTGAAGCTCCCGCCTGACGAGCAGCTGAGCTCGAAGTCACTGACCGAATTGCAGTCCGCCGGCCTGTTGTCATCGACGAAGGTCACGGAGTTCCCGTGCAAGCCACTACCGTCCGCGCCGCTGAGTTTGAAGTCGGTCGGACCGTCAGCCCCAGTCACCTTGATGTCGTACGCCCAGGTGTCCCCGTTGACATTTCGATGGGCCGCGACCATCCAGGACAACCCCTCATTGGTCGGTGGCGTTGCCGGAGGCTGAAGGATGACCTCGGTGGTGTTGTCAGCGGAGGAGGGGATGTAGCCCGGCAGCGGTCCCACCGTCACGGTCACCGGGGTGGGAGCGTTGATGTCGGAGCCTGACAGCTCGAGGTTGGCGGTGCAGTTCGGGGTCGCCAACTCGTCCGTCGGCGCGGAACAGGTCGTGGACGAGCTGAGCAGAGAGGCCCCGTCCGTGGAGTAGTCGAGTGTCGGCTGGTACTGGTAACCGGCCGGCATGCCGGTGACGTCGCCGGTCACCAGGTAGTTGCCGTCCTGACTCGGTGTGGCCTGCAGGTTCGACAGACCGATGTCCGCGCTGGGGGGGGCGATGGTGAACGCGGAGGATGCAGACACCTCATCCCCGGCCGTGGTGCTTCCCGCTGCCGTGACAGCGACCCGCGTCACTGCGGGGTTCTCAAGAACCACGGGAAGGGTGACCGTGTCCCCTTCGGTGATGCCGGTGCAGGCAGCCGTCGTGTCGTCAGAGAGCGTGCAAGATCCGGACGGGTCTCCTGCTGTGTCGGTGATGGTCGGCGGCTCCCCGAACGCCACTGGGCTCGTCGCCGTGAAGGCCCGCATGCCCATCAGGGTCGAACCGTCCTTTGCGACGGCGAAGGTCATTGGCTGCCGACCCGAGGGCAGACCGCTGATCGTCATCGGGACCGGGAAGGCGCCGCGCTCATCAGGCGCTCCCACAGTGCCAGGGGCCAGGCTCAGGCTCGACGCCGACCCGGTTCCGCCGGTGGTGTCATTTCCACCGTCGCCGCTGCTGCCAGAACCTGTTCCTGTGCCGGTGCCGCTCCCTGTACCAGTGCCCGTGCTGTTGCCGGTCGAGCCGCTGCTGGGTGTCCCGCCGTTGTCGCCGCCAGAGCTCGTTCCGTTGCCGCTGCCGGAGCCGTTGTCTGCTGGCGGAGTCGTCGACGTGCCGGACGACGGGGTCGGGCTCGCCTGCGACGACGTCGGCTTCCCGGTGGGGCCGGTGCTCGGCGTGCCGGTCGGCTTCTGGGTCGGCTTCTGGGTCGGGGGAGGTGCCGAGTGCTGGGTCGGCGCGGGGGTCTTCAGGGACCCGCCCGTGGACTGCGGAGCGCTCGGCTGACGGGTGGGGGCGGTCGCTGACGTCTTGGTCTGCCCGGCCGGTGCGTCCGTCGTGGCGCTGCCGGTCGCGGGACCGGTACCGCCGGTCCCGGTCGTCGTCGTGGCCAGGCCGTTCGCAGTGCCCGGCAGCGCACCTGGGGTGGTCCATGCGCCCGGGGTCGACACCGCGGCCGCAGTGGTACGGGGCGGCGAAGCCGGTGAGGCCGGTGATGAGGCCGGGGCCGCCAGCCCGCCGGCGGCGGGGGAGGAGGGTTGCCCGGAGGCCGCGCCTGACGACACGACGCCTGACGGTGCGACGTGCGTGGTGGCGGCGAGCGGCTGGTCCGCGCTGGTCACCACCTCTGTGTGGCCCGAGTGGGTGACAAGCACGACGGCGGTGGTCACCGCCGCCACCCCGGCCGCTGCGACCCCGGTCGCTGCCACACTGGCGTTGGCCAGGATCGCGTCGCGGGCCCGGCCGAGCAGGGTGAGCACCCCGGCCGTGCCGAGCGAGCCGGTGGAGGACAGGTAGCCGGCGGCCGCTGCGCCGAGCAGCAACGGCGCGATGATCGCCTTGAGGTTGGAGTTGACCTCGGTGAGCTCGAGGTACATCGCCGTGCACCGCCGGCACTCCTTCAGGTGCGCGTCCACCTTGGCCGCGTCCCGCTTCGCCAGCCCGTTGCGGACGTAGGCGCCGAGGTGCTCGTTGACCCAGCGGCACTGCTCGGCGGAGATGTCGGACAGGTGCATGGTCAAGAACGCCTGCCGCAGCCCTTCCCGAGCGCGGTAGGCCAGCGCGGACACCGAGTTCGCGCTCATCCCGAGCAGCGGGGCGATGTCGGCGGGCTTCTGGCCCTCGACCTCCAGGTGCCACAGCACCAGCTGCCAGCGCTCCGGCAACGACGCGAACGCCTTCGCCGCCGCCCCGCTCTCGAAGCCGGAGACCGCGGTGTCCTGGAACGGGATGCCCGGGTCGAACTGCGTCATGTCGTCGGAGGTCTGCAGCCGGGAGCCGGCGCGCAGCCGGTCGACGTGCAGGCGGCGGACGGCGGTGAGCAGGTAGGCGCGGAAGGCCACGTCCGGCCCGCCCCCGTCCTGCAGCACGGTGAGCACCTTGGCGAACGCGTCGGAAACCAGGTCGTCGGCGTCCGGGCCACGGCTCAGCTGCCGGGCGAGCCGGTTGGCCGCCCGCACGTGCCGGGTGAACAGCTCCCCGTAGGCAGCGACGTCTCCGCCGCGGACGCGCGAGATCAGCTCGGCGTCGCTGGGCGTGTCGATGTCGCTCAGCAGCTCGGTCATCTGGCTTACCGTGGTCGGCGCGAACACGGCGGATACCGTGTCCTGGCACAACGGTAGAACCCGACATCCCACCCATGCGGGAAGTCTGGCAATTCTTTGCTCGGCAGCCGAAGTCCCCGATCCAGGGTTTTCTGAAGAAATTTCTGGGATTTGCGTCATGGACCCGTGCGAGTCCCGTCTCACCAGTGCAAGGCCGCCCCGGTCCACGACCGGACAAGGCGGACGGGGACGTGGGACGGAGGTCGAGCAAGTGCCGCTGTTCACGGCGTTTGCACGGCGCCGGCCCACGCTGGGAGACCGGTCGCCGACACCACTGCCCGAAGCGTTGCGGCGGGCGCTGCCGCGGCGCTTCGAGGCGGTGGGTGAGGCTCTGGCGTCCGGAACGGACGCCCTGGCGGCCTGCGCCGTGGTGGGTCGCGACGTAGCCCGGGACGGTGCCGACCTGGGAGAGGCACTGGACGGGCTGCGCGCGACCTACCACCTGCTCGGAGGCGGCGAACCCGACTTCACGGCCACTCGCGAGCTCGCGGTGGCCTGGAGCGAGGCGACCCTGGAGTACCTCCACCAGCTGTCCTGCGAGGATCCGCTCACTGGCCTCGCCAGCCTCGCGCATGTCCGCACCCGGCTCGCGGAGCTGTACCGGGATGCGGAGCAGACCGACGTCAGCGTCCAGGTCAGCCACGCCCTGGTCGTGGTGGAGCTGCGCTTCCTCGTGGCTGGTGCAGGAGGGGAGCACCAGTTCACGAGGGCGTTGCGTCTGGTCAGGGTCGCCGAGGCGCTGCGGGCGGTGTTCTCCGGCGGGGAGACCCTGGGCCGGGTCGGCTCGGACAAGGCCGCGGTCGTCGTACCCCGCACCGTGGATCTCGGCACCTCGGTGGCGCTGCTGCGGGAGTTCCTCGACGACCTGGAGCTCGGCCCGGAGGAGACCCGGGTCTGGATCGAGGGGCTCCCGGCGTCAGGGGACTCAGCCGCCCGGCTGCTCGACGATCTCGCCCGGGCGAGCTGAGCGATCGTCTACGGCGTGCGGGGTGCGCGCCGCTAGCCTGACTCCCATGTGTGGTCGCTACGCCTCGAGCCGACGCCCCGAGGATCTCGTCGAGGAGTTCCAGATCGACGAGAACCAGGTCAAAGAGGCGCTGGCCGCGGACTACAACGTGGCCCCCACCAAGCCCGTGTACGCCGTGCTGCAGCGACCGGCCCGGGAGGGCGACGGCGAGCCGCACCCGGCGGCCCGGCAGCTGCGGCTGGTGACCTGGGGGCTGGTGCCGTTCTGGGCCAAGGACCCGGGCGTCGGCCACAAGATGATCAACGCCCGGGTGGAGACCGTCAGCGAGAAACCTGCCTTCCGCCGAGCGTTCGCCGCGCGCCGCTGCCTGCTGCCCGCCGACGGCTACTACGAGTGGTACACCACCAGCCAGAAGACCGCTTCCGGCCGCCCGCGCAAGCAGCCGTTCTTCATCCACCCCGCGGACGGAAGCGTGCTGGCGATGGCCGGCCTCTACGAGATCTGGCGGGACCCCGCCAAGGCCGACGACGACCCGGAGCGCTTCCGGTGGACCTGCACGGTGATCACCACCACCGCGGAGGACGAGGTCGGCCGCATCCACGACCGGGCCCCGATGCTGGTCGAGCGCGAGCAGTACGACGCGTGGCTGGACCCCGAGCGCTCCACCCCCGGCGACCTGCGTGGCCTGCTGGTGCCGGCCGCCCCGGGCCGGCTGGAGGCGTACCCGGTCTCTACCCGGGTCAACAGCGTCAAGAACAACGGCGCCGACCTGGTCGAGCCGGTGGCAGCCGAGCCGGAGGCCCGGCCGTGACCGGGACCGAGCTGGTGAGCACCCCGCACGGCGACGCCCGGCTGCACCGGGACCGGTCCCGGCACCCGATCGCGACCCTGGTGCTCAACCACGGTGCCGGCGGCGGTGTCGAGGCACCGGACCTCCGGGCGCTGGCGGTCGACCTCCCCCGAGAGGGGATCACCGTGATCCGGGTCGAGCAGCCCTGGCACGTGGCGGGCAAGAAGATCGCGCCGCGTCCGGCGGTGCTCGACGAGTGCCTGGTGGCAGCCACCGACCGGCTGCGGGTGCGCACCCCGCTGGTCGTCGGCGGACGCAGCGCCGGCGCCCGGGCAGCGGCCCGCACCGTGCGCGAGCTCGGCGCGGCCGGGTTCCTGGCGCTGGCCTTCCCGCTGCACCCGCCGGGTCGGCCGGAGAAGTCCCGGCTGGAGGAGCTCGAGGCCGTCCCGGTGCCGACGCTGGTCATCCAGGGGGAGCGGGACCCGTTCGGCCGGCCCGAGGAGTTCCCCCCCGACCGGGACCTGACGGTGGTCCCGGGCGCTGACCACTCGTTCAAGGTTGCCAAGCAGGCGGAGATCTCACAGCAGGACGCGCTCACGATCATCGTGGAGGCGACCCTGGAGTGGATCGTGCGCGACGTGGTGGGGAATCGAACGACGCGATGAGGTGTTGACCCCGACGACAGCGCAGTCAGCGTCGAGGAGGAGTGAGGCGTTGCTCGGCACCATCTCGTCAGGACGATCGGGCCGGCCGCGGGCTGGAGCAGGCTCCCTGCACCGCCTGCCGGTAGGCTGGGAGACGATGACAGAGTCAGCACGCGACGCGGACCCCCGCCCCGAGCGCGATGAGGTCGACGCCGTGGACCCGGAGCAGGAGACCTTCGAGGAGCGATCCGCGCGCTTCGAGCGCGACGCGATGCCCTACCTAGACCAGCTGTACTCCGCGGCGATGCGGATGACCCGCAACCCGCAGGACGCCGAGGACCTGGTCCAAGAGACCTTCGCCAAGGCGTTCGCGGCCTTCCACCAGTTCAGGCCCGGCACCAACCTGAAGGCCTGGCTGTACCGGATCCTCACCAACACCTTCATCAACTCCTACCGGAAGCGGCAGCGTCAGCCGCAGCAGGCGATGAGCGAGGACATCGAGGACTGGCAGCTGCACCGCGCCGAGTCGCACACCTCGTCGGGGTTGAAGTCAGCGGAGGCCGAAGCGCTCGAGCACCTGCCCGACAGCGACGTCAAGGACGCGCTGCAGCAGCTTCCCGAGGACTTCCGGCTCGCGGTGTACCTCGCCGACGTCGAGGGGTTCCCGTACAAGGAGATCGCCGAGATCATGGACACACCGATCGGGACCGTGATGTCGCGACTGCACCGCGGCCGACGGCAGCTGCGCGGTCTGCTCGAGGACTACGTGCGCAGCCACGGTCTGACCCCCGCTGGATCCGACGGGCCGGGAGGTTCCTCGTGAGCTGCGGCAAGCCCCATGACCAGGACTGTTCCGAGGTCCTGGAGCGGATGTTCTTCTTCATCGACCACGAGCTGGCCGACGCCGACTACGCCGAGATCCAGCACCATCTCGACGAGTGCGCGCCGTGCCTGCAGAAGTACGACCTCGAGCGCAAGGTCAAGGCGCTGGTGGCGCGCTCCTGCCCGGAGCACGCCCCGCAGGGCCTTCGGGACCGGGTCTTGACGAGCATCCGCCAGGTGCAGGTCCAGATCACCGAGACGCGGACCTTCGGCGCCGACTGACACCGCGCCGGACACGGCTGGTGCGGGCCCGGCGCGGGTTTGGTGTGCGGTGGCTGTTACGCGTTGGGGCGCTTGCCGTGGTTGGCGTTCTTCTTCTTGCGGGCGCGACGCTTGCGACCTGTCTTACCCATACCGTCCTCCTCGACGCGAACCCCGGGCCGCTGCGGCTCGGGGCGCTTCATTGTCTCAGGAGTCGCCCGCGCGGGCGAATCGGCCCTCAGGACGGTGGAGCGGGGGCCCGCAGCTCCGGGTTGCTGTGCTTGAGCTCGGCGATGACCGCCAGCAGCATGTCGGAGCGGCAGGCCGGCGGGTGCGGCGCCAGGGCCAGCTGCAGGTGCAGCGCCCGCAGGAACGCCTGCACGTTGTACGACGCGGGCACCGGCTCGGCGTCGCTGCCTCGGGTCGGCCCCGCCGCGTCACCGAGCCGGCGTACCCAGTCCTCGAGCCCATCCGGGGCCACCAGGTCGCGGCGCAGCAACCGCATCGTCGCCGCCGCCAGCCGGTCGTCCTCGCCGTGCAGCAGGGGGCTGCCCGCGGTGGCCAGCAGCCGCTCGGCCAGCACGTCCAGCAGCACCGCCAGCTCGGCTGCGCCCATCGCGGACGCCTCGGCCAGCGCCCCCAGGGCGTCCGCGCCGTGGATCAACGCGCCGGCACGGCCCTTGCCGGGGACGCCGCCCCGTAGGTCCCGCTCGCGCAGGAACCACGCGGCGAGCCGGTCGCCCCAGGTGAGCACGGTGTCGGCCGGCACCAGGTGCTCGTGGTTGTCCCGCTCCAGGCAGGCGCCGAGCGCCAGGGCGGAGAAGCTGCGCCGGAACACCGTGTCGCTGCGGGTCTCCCCGAGGCCCACGCTCAGGCCGCTGACCATGCCGTCCCCCAGCCCCTGCAGCAGGTCGTCGTACACCCCGGCGTGCACCCACGTGACGAGCGTGGTGGCGGCGATCCGGTCGCGCCGCTCCGGATCGGGGTCGCCCAGCATGGTGGTCAGCTCCGTGGTGAGCTCCGCCAGCGGACGGTCGTCCGGGACCCGGTGGCCACTGCGTTCCACCCGGTCCCAGAACGTCGACTCCATGGGCTCATCCTGCCACTCGGCGGGTGGCCGCCCGGGGGTGGCTCACTAGGCTTTGCGCGTGCCTTCGCTGAACGACGTGGTGCGTGCCCACACCAGGCTGGACGAGCAGGACCTGGCCTGGCTGCACCTGCTGGTGGCGGACTGGCAGATCATCGCCGACCTGTCCTTCGCCGACCTGGTGCTGTGGGTGCCCGACGCCGGCGGGACCGGCTACTGGGCGGCGGCGCAGATGCGGCCGACGACCGGGCCTACGGCGTACGTGGACGACCTGGTGGGGATGTTCACCGCGGTCGGCAGCAAGCCGCTGATCGACTCCGCCTACGAGCACCAGCGGGTGGCCAGGGAGGGCGACCCGGAGTGGCGGGACGACATCCCGGTGCGGGTCGAGGCGATCCCGGTGCGTCGCGCCGACCGGGTGATCGGGGTGATCGCTCGCAACACCAACCTGCTGGGGGTGCGCACCCCCAGCAGGTTGGAGCTGGCCTACCTCCAGTCGGCGACCGATCTCACGCAGATGATCAGCAACGGGTTCTTCCCGTTCACCGGGCAGCGCTCCGACCACGCGGACTCCCCACGGGTCGGCGACGGCTTCCTGCGCATCGACGCCACCGGCAAGGTCACCTACGCGAGCCCGAACGCGCTGTCGGTCTACCGCCGGCTCGGCCTGGCCACCGACCTGGCCGGGCTCTGCCTGGCCGAGGTGACGCGGGAGCTGGTGCCGCCGGAACGGCGGCCCGACGAGGAGACGCTCAGCGCAGTGCTGAGCGGGCGGCTGCCGAAGGACACCGAGATCGGCACCGAGGACGCCGTGCTCATCCTGCGGTCGATCCCGCTGCGCCCGACCGGGCAGCACCTCGGCGCCCTCGTGCTGCTGCGCGACGTCACGGACCTGCGCAGCCGGGACCGCGAGCTGGTGACCAAGGAAGCCACGATCCGCGAGATCCACCACCGGGTGAAGAACAACCTGCAGACGGTGGCCGCGCTGCTGCGGCTGCAGGCGCGTCGCATCAGCAGCGGTGCAGGCCGCGAGGCGCTGGAGGAGGCGGTACGGCGGGTCGGGTCCATCGCCATCGTGCACGAGACGCTGAGCCAGTCCTTCGACGAGCGGGTCGACTTCGACGCGGTGGTGGACCGGTTGCTGGTGATGGTGGCCGAGATCAGCTCGCGCGGAGGGCGGGTGGACTGCTCCCGCGACGGGGAGTTCGGCACCCTGCCGGCGGAGACCGCCACCCCGCTGGCGATGGTGCTGACCGAGGTGCTGCAGAACGCCGTGGAGCACGGGTTCGGTGACGACCGGTCCGGTCAGGTCCGTGTCCGCACCGACCGGCTGGGCGGGCGGCTGCACGTGGTGGTGGAGGACGACGGGCGGGGACTGCCCGCGGACTTCGACCCCGAGGGGCCGAGCCTGGGACTCTCCATCGTCCGGACGTTGGTCGAGTCCGAGCTCGACGGCATCTTCGCGATCGGGCCGGCGCCCGGACCGGGCACACGGGTCACCGTGGACCTTCCGCTGCGCTAGGGGTGTGCCCCGGCGAGGGGAGGAGCGGGTGTCGGTCTGGTCGGCCTAGGCGGTGGTACGCACCTTCGCCCGGGCGTTGCGCCGCTTGAGCGCGCGTCGCTCGTCCTCGCTCATACCACCCCACACGCCGTGGTCCTGGCCCGCCTCGAGCGCCCAAGCGAGACACTGTTCGCGCACCTCGCAGCGTCGGCACACCTGCTTGGCCTCCTCGATCTGGAGGATGGCCGGGCCGGTGTTGCCGATCGGGAAGAACAGCTCCGGGTCCTCATCGAGGCACGCAGAGCGGTGGCGCCAATCCATGGCGGTTGACTCCTTTTCTTCAAAGCCGTTGAGCCCTCGGCGGTGCGCCGGGTGGCTCCGGTCAAAGTGATGCGCGGCACGCGTTGTGAACGCATTCACGAAGTCCGTCCGGGTGCGGCGCTCGAGTGAACGCAGTCCGGGGGCTGGTCACGCAGGCGAGGTCACACCCGTTGACCGATGACACCACGATCGCAACCGAAGAGGTCCGGTTCAACCCCTTTGGGTGGTCACGTTGATCACAGGCCAGGATGCTATCCCGCGTATACCCGTAACTCCAGGGCCCACACGTGGCTGTCTCAGCTGCCCATACCGGTGGTCCACAACTGGTTGCGTAGCATCGGCGCGTGAGCGACCCGTCCCCGTCCAGCCCACCGCCCCCGCGCAGCGCACCGTCCGCGCCGCCTCCCCTGCAGGTCGCGGCCGTGCTGGCGGCCGCCGAGGGCGTGCTGATCGTCGCCTACGCCGTGGTCGGCCTGTTCTCGATCTCCGGCCGTAGCCCGGGCACCGGGGTCGCCGCCGCGTTGTTCTTCGGGGTCTACGGTGCCGGACTGGTCGGGTTCGCCTGGGCGCTGCGCCGGTTGCGGTCCTGGGCCCGCTCGCCGATCGTGCTGGCACAGCTGATCCAGGTGCTGATGGTGTGGAGCGTCATCGTCGGCGTGAGCACCGCGCTGGCCGTGGCCGTCACCGTGGTCGCCGTGCTGGTGCTGGGTGGGATCTTCCACCCCGCCTCGCTGCGCGCCCTGGCCGGCGAGCGACCCTGAGGGCCGGCCCCGCGGGCCGGGCGCGGCCTCAGTTCGGGCTGCTGCCGCTGCTGCTGTCCTCCAGGGACTCGCGCAGCCGGGCCAGCGTGCGCGCCAGCAACCGGGACACGTGCATCTGCGAGACCCCGATCTCCTGGGCGATCTGCGACTGGGTCATGCCGCGGAAGAACCGCAGCGTGAGAATGTGCTTCTCGCGCGGGTCGAGCTGGGCGAGCAGCGGCTTGATCGTCTCCCGGTTCTCCACGTGCTCCAGCGCGGCGTCGTCCTCGCCGAGCGAGTCGATCATCCGGACCGCGCTGTCGTCGGTGGAGTCCGGCGCGTCCAGGGACAGCGTGGAGTAGGCGTTCGCGGACTCCAGGCCCTCGATCAGCTCCTCCTCGCTGACCTCCATCCGGGCGGCAAGCTCCGCCATGGTGGGGGAGCGGCCGAGCTCCTGCAGCAGCTCCGCCGACGCCGAGGAGATGGACAGCCGGAGCTCCTGCAGCCGGCGCGGCACCCGGATCGCCCAGCCCTTGTCACGGAAGTGCCGCTTGATCTCCCCGATGATCGTGGGCGTCGCGTACGTCGAGAACTCCACGCCCCGGTCGAGGTCGAAGCGGTCGATCGCCTTGATCAGCCCGATGGTGCCCACCTGGAGCAGGTCGTCGAACGGCTCGCCACGGTTGCGGAAGCGCCGGGCCAGGTGTTCCACCAGCGGCAGATGCAGCGACACCAGCTGGTCACGTATCTCCAGCCGCTCGGCCTCTGCCGTGTCCGGGTCGGTGAACCGGGCGAACAGCGAGACGCTCGCCGCGCGGGTCTCGGCCAGGTCGCGTGGTCTGGGGGCACGGTTAGAGAAAGGTGCTTCCCCTGCCATCGTCAAACCAGGTCGCCGCTCGTGCGCGACAGCGTGACCGTCAGCTGGTCATCGTCCACGTCGGCGGACAGGGACGTGGTGAGCGCCGAGAGCACCGTCCACGCGAAGCCGTCCCGACTCGGCTGCTGCGGGGTCGTGCAGTCGGCTGTGACCGCGACCGTCAGCTCGTCCTTGCCGAGGAAGAACGCGCACTGGAGGTCCGACCCGGGCACCGCCTGCGGCAGCACCATCGCGCAGGCCTCGTCGACGGCGATCCTCAGGTCTTCGATGTCGTCGAGGGTGAAGTCGAGCCGCGCGGCGAGCCCCGCGGTCGCCGTGCGCAGCACCGAGAGGAACGCGCTGTCGGCCGGGATCCTCAGCTCGACATCGGGTCGGGTCGATGACAAGGTCTTCCTCTTCCTAGGCGGTGTGTCGCTGTGAGGTGGCTGTCACAGCCTAAACGGGGTCGGGCGGAGATCCGCCCGACCCCGTGGCAAAGACTCCAGCGAGTCGCTCAGCCCTTCTTGGTCTCCCAGAAGATCTCCGCGATCTCGTCGATCTTGGCGAGCAGCTCGTCGGCCAGCTTGACGTCCGCGTTGCCCTTGGTGCCGGCGGTGCCGGCCAGCTTGGTCGCCTCGTTGAAGAGCGTGTGCAGCTGGGGGTACTTCTCGAAGTGCGGTGGCTTGAAGTAGTCGGTCCACAGCACCCACAGGTGGTGCTTGACCAGCTCCGAGCGCTGCTCCTTGATGAGGATGGCACGGGTGCGGAAGTCCGGGTCGTCGTTGTCGGCCATCTTGCTGATGATGCCCTTGACGGACTCGGCCTCGATCCTGGCCTGAGCCGGGTCGTAGACACCGCACGGAAGGTCGCAGTGAGCGTGCACTTCCAGCGTCGGGGCGAATAGTCGCGCGAACATCCCTGATCCTCTCTCTCGTGAGCGTGGATGGTTCAACCACCTGCGACACTACCCAGGTCGGTTCGGGGCTAGTCGCGAGGGAGGCGCCGAGGTGGTACCCAGGGCCCAGCACCCCAATCCTGGCCCTCCGGGCGGGTCCACGCCAGCCGCGGGGCCGCGGTTCGGGCTGGCGGTGGTGCGCGGGCGGTCGATGGAGCCGACGCTGTACGACGGGAACCGGCTGCTGGTCGACTACCGGGCCGAGCCCCGTCCCGGGCGCCTGGTGGTGGCCCGGCTGCCCGACGGGGTGGTCGCGGTCAAGCGAGCCGTGCACCGCGAGGCCGGCGGCTGGTGGATCGAGCGCGACAACCCACGGGAGGGGGTGGACTCCGCGACGGTGGGTGCGATTCCGGACCAGGACGTGCTCGCCGTCGTACTCCTGAGGCTGTGGCCGCTGCTGTCCCGGACACGACGCAGATCACAGCGCTGACCCTGGCCGGGCGGGGAGCCCGTGTGCCACACTGACCCCCTGGGTGACCCCCATCGTTCACGGCTGGTTCCCGTGCGCCACCTCCGCGGTCGAACCGCCTCTCACTGGTCCTGTTCGCTGATGCCTTCGATTGCTGAGGCCATTTTCATGGTTGCGTCCACCCCTCTTCCCTCACCCGACGACCCGCGCATGCTCGACCCCGTGTTCGCCCTGCACGCCGGCGGCAAGCTGTCGGTGGCTCCGACCGTCTCCTTGGAGGGGCCCGACGACCTGTCGCTCGCCTACACCCCGGGGGTGGCCCGGGTCTGCGAGGCGATCGCCGACGAGCCCGAGCTCGCCGACGACTACACCTGGGTGCCCAACACCGTCGCGGTGGTCACCGACGGCACCGCGGTGCTCGGCCTCGGCGACATCGGGCCGCGGGCCGCGATGCCGGTGATGGAGGGCAAGGCGGTGCTGTTCAAGGACTTCGGCGGCGTGGACGCGGTCCCGATCTGCCTGGACACCACCGACCCGGACGAGATCGTGGACACCGTGGCCCGGCTCGCTCCGAGCTTCGGCGGCATCAACCTCGAGGACATCTCGGCCCCGCGCTGCTTCGAGATCGAACGGCGGCTGCGGGAGCGACTCGACATCCCGGTGTTCCACGACGACCAGCACGGCACCGCGGTGGTGGTGCTGGCTGCGCTGCGCAACGCCCTGCGGCTCACCGGCGGGTCCCTGGAGACGGCGCGGATCGTGGTCTCCGGGGCCGGAGCCGCGGGCGTCGCGGTCAGCAGGATGCTGCTCGCCGCCGGTGCCGGCGACGTGGCGGTGGTGGACCGGCGCGGGGTGCTCAGCTCCGGTCGTGCCGACCTCACCCCGGTCAAGCTGTCGCTGGCCGAGCAGACCACGGATACCACCGGCCGCAGGGGCCAGCTCGTCGATGCCCTGGACGGCGCGGACGTGTTCATCGGGGTCTCCGGCGGAGTGGTCGACGAGGCGGTGGTGGCCCGGATGGCGCCCGGGGCGATCATCTTCGGGCTGGCCAACCCGACGCCGGAGGTGCACCCCGACATCGCGCACCGTTACGCCCGGGTGGTCGCCACCGGCCGGTCGGACTACCCGAACCAGATCAACAACGTGCTCGCGTTCCCCGGCATCTTCCGGGGTGCGTTCGACGTACGCGCCAGCGCCATCACCGAGTCGATGAAGCTGGCCGCGGCGGACGCGCTGGCCGCGCTGGTCGGTGACGAGCTCGACGCCGAGTACGTCATCCCGTCGCCGTTCGACCGACGCGTCGCGCCCGCGGTGGCATCCGCGGTGGCGGATGCGGCGCGCAAGGAGGGGGTGGCTCGCCGCCCCCTGTCCGTCCGGCTCTGAGAGCGGCGACAGTAGGCTCGGGGCCATGTTTGCTGTCTACGCCGAAAGCTTCTCCACCGAGGACCCGCTGTCCGGGCTCGTCGTCGGCGAGCGCCCGGATCCCGAGGTGCCGGACGGCTGGACGACGGTGACCGTCAAGGCGGCCTCGCTCAACCACCACGACATCTGGTCGCTGCGCGGGGTCGGGCTGCGCCAGGAGGCGCTGCCGATGACCCTCGGCTGCGACGCCGCCGGGCTGGACGAGGACGGCAACGAGGTCGTCGTGCACGCGGTGATCAGCGACCCGGGATGGACCGGGGACGAGACGCTGGACCCGAAGCGCTCGCTGCTCAGCGAGCGCTACCAGGGCACGTTCGCCGACAAGGTGGTCGTGCCGGCCCGCAACGTGGTGCCCAAGCCCGCGTCGCTGTCCTTCGAGGAGGCGGCCTGCCTGCCCACCGCCTGGTTGACCGCCTACCGCATGCTCTACACCCAGGGCGGTCTCAAGCCCGGCGACTCGGTGCTGGTGCAGGGGGCCGGGGGAGGCGTGTCCACCGCGCTGGTCACGCTCGCGCACGCCGGCGGGCTGCGGGTGTTCGTCACCAGCCGCGACGAGGACAAGCGCAAGCGTGCCCTCGAGCTCGGGGCGGACGAGGCGCTGGAGTCCAACGCGAGGCTGCCGCAGCGCGTCGACGCAGTGATGGAAACGGTCGGCCGGGCCACCTGGTCGCACTCGGTGAAGTCGCTGCGCCCCGGAGGCACCCTGGTCGTGTCCGGGACCACCAGCGGACCCAACCCCGACAACGCCGAGCTGACCCGGATCTTCTTCCTGCAGCTGCGCGTGATCGGCTCCACGATGGGCACCCGCTCCGAGCTGGCCGCGCTGACCAACCTGCTGGACACCTCCGGGGCCCGGCCGGTGGTCGACCAGGTGCTGCCGATGGAGCAGGCCCGGGACGGGTTCGCCGCGATGGCCGCCGGCAACGTGTTCGGCAAGATCGTGTTCACCCGCTGATGACCACCCACTTCCTCACCGGCGCCGGGGCGGGCATCGGCCGCAGCGTCGCGCGGCGGCTCGCCGACCGCGGTGACGATCTCGTGCTGCTCGCCCGCAACGAGCAGCGGGCCGCCGACCTGGCCGCGCAGCTCCCCGGCTGCCGGACTGTGGTCGCCGACCTCGCGGACCCGGCCGGTCTCGCCGACGCGCTGGCGGGCCAGCAGGTCCCCGAGCGGCTCGACTCGCTGATGCACGTGGCCGGCACCGTCGACCTCGGCCCGGTGGCGGAGCTGCCGGAGCCGGTCTGGCGGCGCACCCTGGACGTGAACCTGCTGGCACCGGCGGAGCTGACCCGGATCTGCCTGCCGGCGCTGCGTGCGGCGCGCGGGCACGTGGTGTTCGTGAACTCCGGCTCCGGCCTGCACGCCCACCAGCACTGGTCGGCGTACGCCGCCAGCAAGCACGCGCTGCGCGCGCTGGCCGACTCGCTCCGCGTGGAGGAGCGCGAGCACGGCGTCCGGGTCACGTCGGTCTACCCGGGCCGGGTCGCGACCGACATGCAGGCCAAGGTGCACGAGCAGGAGGGCAAGGAGTACGACCCCTCCGACTGGGTGGCGCCGGAGTCCGTGGCCACCACCATGCTCACCGCGTTGGACCTGCCGCGGGACGCCGAGGTCACCGACCTCCGGGTCAACCCCGGTCCGCGCTGACCCGCTCGGTCAGTCGTCGTCGGGGTCATCGAGCCGGGCAAGCCAGGTGGCCAGCCGCTCGACGGCCGTCTCGAACTCCGGGTTGAGGTCGGTGAACTCCGAGAGGCGCTCGGCGAGCCAGGCGAGGCTGACCTCCTCGTCGCCACGTCGCTTCTCCAGCTCCTCGATCCCGCGGTCGGTGAAGTACACGCCCCGCTCCTAGGAGAACGCCTGCTGCAGCAGTGCCTTCTGCTCCTCGACGTGCCGCGAGTGCTGACCCACGGACGGCGAGCTCGACTCGGGCCGGGACACCCGGAAGAACGGGATCCCGCCCAGCTCCGGGGTGAGGTTGAGCGCCAGGTGCGGCCACGGCCCCATGTTCGCCGGCTCGTCCTGGACCCAGCGGATCTCCTGCAGGTTCGGGTACTTGGCCAGCTCCGCCTTCAGCTCCTCGACCGGTCGCGGGTACAGCTGCTCGAGCCGGGCGATCGCCGTGGTGGGCTGGTCGCCTTCCCGCTTCTTCCGTTCGCCCATCAGGTCCCAGGTGATCCGTCCGCTGCACAGCAGCAGCCGACGTACCTGCTGCGGGTCCACCTCGTCGTCGCCGATCACCGGCCGGAAGGTGCCCTCGGTGAAGTCGGTGGGCTGGGAGGCCGCCTCCTTGCGGCGCAGCATCGACTTCGGCGTGAACACGATCATCGGACGGTGCGCCTCGCCGAGCGCGTGCCGGCGCAGCAGGTGGAAGTAGCTGGCCGCGCTGGACGGCTGGGCGACCACGAACGCCTCGTCGGCGGCCATGGTCAAGAACCGCTCGATCCGCGCCGAGGAGTGGTCCGGCCCCTGGCCCTCGTAGCCGTGCGGCAGCAGGAGCACCACGCCCGACCGCTGGCCCCACTTGGCGCGACCGGCGGTGATGAACTCGTCGATGACCGTCTGCGCCCCGTTGGCGAAGTCGCCGAACTGCGCCTCCCACAGCACCAGTGTGTCCGGACGCGCCACCGAGTAGCCGTACTCGAAGCCCATCGCGGCATACTCCGAGAGCAGCGAGTCGTAGACGTAGAACTGTCCCTGGCTCTCGGTCAGGTTGGCCAGCGGCACCCACTCGTGCGCGTTCTTGCGGTCGATGATGGTCGCGAAGCGCTGCACGAACGTGCCTCGCCGGGTGTCCTGGCCGGCGAGCCGGACCGGTCGGCCGTCCATCAGCAGCGACCCGAACGCGAGCACCTCGCCGGTGCCCCAGTCGATCGGGCCGTCGGTGATCGCCGCGGCCCGGCGCTGCAGCTGAGGCAGCACCTTCGGGTGCACCGTGAAGCCCTCGGGGGTGTTCACGTGCGCGTCCGCGATCCGCTTCAGCACCTCCTTCGACACCGCGGTCGGCATCTCCGCGCGCTGCTTCTCCGGGTAGTCGGGCACGGTGGTCCACTCGGACGGGGTGCTGGTCGCCTCCCGGACCTCGGTGAACACGCGCTCGAGCTGCTGCTGGTAGTCCCGGAGCACCTGCTCGGCCTCTTCGAGCGTGATGTCGCCGCGGCCGATCAGCGACTCGGTGTAGAGCTTGCGCACCGACCGCTTCTGCTCGATCAGGTCGTACATCAACGGCTGCGTGTACGACGGGTCGTCGCCCTCGTTGTGACCGCGGCGCCGGTAGCACACCAGGTCGATCACGACGTCCTTCTTGAACGCCTGGCGGTACTCGAAGGCGAGCCGCGCCACCCGGATGCACGCCTCGGGGTCGTCGCCGTTGACGTGGAAGATCGGCGCCTGCACCATCCGCGCCACGTCGGTGCAGTACAGCGAGGACCGCGACGACGCGGGGGAGGTGGTGAACCCGACCTGGTTGTTGACCACCACGTGGATGGTGCCGCCGGTGCGGTAGCCGCGCAGCTGGGACAGGTTGAGCGTCTCGGCGACCACGCCCTGGCCGGCGAACGCGGCGTCCCCGTGCACCAGCAGGGGCAGCACCGGGAACTCCGCGCCCCTGTTGAGCACGTCCTGCTTGGCGCGGGAGATGCCCTCCAGCACGGGGTCCACGGCCTCGAGGTGGGAGGGGTTCGCCGCGACCGAGACCTTGATATGGGCACCGGTGCCCGCGGTGAACTCACCCTCGGCGCCGAGGTGGTACTTCACGTCGCCGGACCCCTGCACGGTGCGCGGGTCGATGTTGCCCTCGAACTCGCGGAAGATCTGGCTGTAGCTCTTGCCGACGATGTTCGCCAGCACGTTGAGCCGGCCGCGGTGCGCCATCCCGACGGTGACCTCGTCGAGCTCGGCCTCCGCGGCCGCCTCGCAGATCTCGTCGATGAGCGGGACAGTGGTCTCCCCGCCCTCGAGGCTGAACCGCTTCTGCCCCACGAACTTGGTCTGCAGGAAAGTCTCGAACGCCTCTGCCTGGTTCAGCTTGAGCAGGATCCGCAGCTGCTCCTCACGAGGCGGCTTCACGTGCGGCTGCTCGACACGCTCCTGGATCCAGCGCCGCTGCTCCGGGTCCTGGATGTGCATGTACTCGATGCCGACGGTGCGGCAGTAGGAGTCCCGCAGGATGCCGAGGATGTCGCGCAGCTTCATGAACCGGCGGCCGGTGCCCCCGAACGAGCCGGTGGCGAACTCGCGGTCGAGGTCCCACAGCGTCAGCCCGTGCGACTCCACCTCGAGGTCGGGGTGGCTGCGCTGGCGGTACTCGAGCGGGTCGGTGTCGGCCATGATGTGGCCGCGGACGCGGTAGGAGTGGATCAGCTCCAGGATCCGAGCCTGCTTGCTGATCTCGTCGTCGTGGGAGGCGGAGATGTCCCGCGACCAGCGGATCGGCTCGTAGGGGATCCGCAGCGCCCGGAAGATCTCGTCGTAGAACCCTTCCTCGCCGAGCAGCAGGCCGTGGATGATCCGGAGGAACTCGCCGGACTGGGCGCCCTGGATGATCCGGTGGTCGTACGTCGAGGTGAGGGTCATCACCTTGCTGACCGCGTTGCGGGTCAGCGTCTCCTCGTTGGCGCCCTGGTACTCGGGTGGGTACTCCATCGCACCCACGCCGATGATGGCGCCCTGGCCCTTCATCAGCCGTGGCACGGAGTGGTTGGTGCCGATGGTGCCCGGGTTGGTCAGGCTGATGGAGGTGCCCTGGAAGTCGTCGACGGTCAGCTTGTTGTTGCGGGCCTTGCGGATCACGTCCTCGTAGGCGGACCAGAAGGCGGCGAAGTCCAGGTCCTCGGCAGCCTTGATGGACGGCACCAGCAGCTGGCGGGTGCCGTCAGGCTTCTGCATGTCGATAGCCAGCCCGAGGTTGATGTGCGCGGGCCTGACCAGGGTCGGCTTGCCGTCAACGACGTCGAAGCCGTTGTTCATCTCCGGCATCTGCTTGAGCGCCTTGACCAGCGCGTAGCCGATGATGTGGGTGAACGACACCTTGCCGCCGCGAGCGCGGGCCAGGTGGTTGTTGATCACGATCCGGTTGTCGATGAGCAGCTTCACCGGCACCGACCGGACGCTGGTCGCGGTCGGCACCGCCAGGCTGGCGTCCATGTTCTGCGCGGTGCGCGCCGGGGCCCCGCGCAGAACGGTGCTCGTCGGCTCCTCGGTGGCCTCCGACTTGGCGGCCGGCTCGGGCTCCTTGGGCACCGGCGCCGAGGTCCGCGTGCCGCTCGGGGGCGCGGACGACTTCGCCGCCGGAGCCGCCGGTTCGGGCGTCTTCCGGGGCTCCTGCTGCGGCTGGGGCTTCTGGGTGGGCTTCTGGGTCGACTTCTGGGCTGGCTTCGGCGGTGCCGGCCGCGCCTGGGCCTCCGGGGGACGGGTCTGCTGAGGGGCCTGCTGCTGGCCTTGTTTCTGGTCCGACGCGGCCGGAGTCGTACGGGCGCCGTTCGCGGCCGCGGTCGTCTCCTCACCGCGCTCGGGCGCGTAGTTCTCGAAGAAGCTCCACCAGGCCTTGTCGACGCTCCCCGGATCTTTCTTGTACTGCTCATACAGCTCGTCCACGAGCCACTCGTTGGCTCCGAACCCCCCGGGCAGGTTCTCGGGGCTGTCCTGTGAAGACTCGGCCACGGCCTGAATCGCCTCTTCCAGTGCACTATCTATGGTGGTGTTCGCCTCAAGGCTAGTCCTTGCCGGCAACCGCGGGCAGACGGCACCGCCGTGCGGACCGTCAGTGTCGCCTGCCTCACCAGAAGAACGACGAAGGATCGAAGGGAGGGCACGTGCTCGAGCCGCTCAGCGCCCAAGGCAGACGGCTGCTCGCAGCCCTGCTCGGCGCCGCGCTGCTCGCAGGCGCAAGCGCGTGCACCGGCGGCCACCAGGCCTCGCCGGCGCCGTCCCCGTCCCGGTTGCCGAGCCAGCCCACCGGCACCGCCGCGACCCTGCGCCCCAGGCCCGTAGCGCTCCACGTCCGGGTCACCCGGGTGCACGGCACGATGTCCCAGCACGCCCGCACCGCGCTGGCCCACGTCGCCGGTCGGGCCATCTCGACGTACTTCCACAACGCCTTCCTGGGCCACTACCCCCGCTCGGACTTCTCCGACGCCTTCGCCAGCTTCTCCACCGGCGCGGCGCAGAAGGCCCGCCACGACCGCGACCTGCTGACCAACGCCGGCCTCGGTCACGACACCGTGGCCGTCGTCCCGAAGCGGCAGTCGGCCTACCTCTCCGTGCTGGCCCCCGGCCGGGTCCCCGCGGGAATCACCGCCGACATCGACCTCGTGCTGCTCGTCGACCATGCGCACACCCCCGACCAGGCTGTCACCGTCAAGGGCCGGCTGCTGCTCACCCGGCGCAGCAGCGGTGGCTGGCAGATCTTCGGCTACGACCTGTCCCGCTCGGCGGTCGCCGCGAAGGGAGCCTCCCGATGAACCCGACCCGGGTCCCGCGGTCCGCCGCGCCCCGCGGACGCCGGCTGCTGCTGCTCGCCCTCGTGCTGGCGGTGACCGCCCTGGTGGTTCCGCAGAGCGGGATCCGCAACGCGCCGTTCGAGCTGGTCCGGGCGCGCACCGCCAGTGCGGTCGACCACCCCGCGAGCGTGCTGTGGATCCTCTGCCTGGGGTCCGACGCCCGCCCCGGGCAGGCGATGACCAGCACCCGAGCCGACGCGATCCAGCTCGTCGGCATCAACCTGCGCACCGGTGCCGCCACCGACATCGGGGTGCCGCGCGACTCCTATGTGGACATCCCCGGCCACGGTCGCAACAAGATCAACGCCTCGATGGCGTTCGGCGGTCCGCAGCTGATGGCCCGCTCCGTGGCCAACTTGGTCGGCATTCGTCCCGACTACGTGTTCACCGCCGGGTTCACCGGGTTCCGGAGCCTGGTGCGCGCGATCGGCGGGGTCACCGTCTACTCGAAGTACGCCTTCTCCGACCCGGTGCGCCCGCAGGGATACCACCACGGGAAGAACCGGCTCAACCCGTTCCAGGCGCTGATCTTCGCGCGCATCCGGCACCCGCTGCCCCGCGGCGACTTCGACCGCTCGGCGGACCAGCAGCGGCTGATGAAGGGCATCCTGCGCGAGGTCCGCAAGAAGGAGAACCGGCCGGGCTTCATGGAGCGCGGGGTGCTGGCGGTGGTGCACAACCTCAACACCGACCTGAAGCCGTCGCAGCTCTACACCCTCGCGCAGGCGGCCACGCGCATCCAGCCGCGCAAGTACCGCAGCTGCGTGATCAACGGCAGCACCGGCTACGTCGGCGCGATGAGCGTCGTGCATCCCGACGTCGCCGAAGCACGCAGCATCGCCCACCGGGCCCGCCGGGACGCCACCTTGGAAGGCCCCTGCTGACCTCCGCACTCAACGGCCGGTGACCACCCGGCCCGTCAAGAACGTCAGTAGAACAGCGTAGTGTCGATCTGGTTGCGCAAGGGTTCTCCCTTCTCGAACCGGCGTAGGTTGTCACAGAACAGCTCGACGATGCGTTCGTTCTCTCGGGTGGACAAGGCAGCCGTGTGCGGGCTCAGCAACACGTTGTCGAGCTCCCACAGCGGACTGTCCGCCGGCAACGGCTCGGTCGCGGCGACATCGAGGGCGGCCCCGGCCAGGCGCCCCTCGCGAAGGGCCGCGACCAGCGCGGGCTCGTCGATCGTGCTTCCCCGGCCGACGTTGACCAGCACGGCGTGCGGGGGGAGCGCGGCGATGACCTCGGCCGTGAACAACCCCTCGGTCTCGACCGTCGCCGGCAGTGCCAGCACGACCGCGTCCGCGCTGGGTACCAGGTCCCCGAGCTGCGCTGTCGACGCCGTCCGGTCCACCGAGTCGAGGTCGCGCTGGTCGGGAGTACGCCGGACGCCGGTCACGTGCATCCCGAGCGCCCGGGCACACCGGGCCACCTCTCGACCGATGTGGCCGAGCCCGACGACCAGCAGCCGCTGGCCGGCCAGCTCACGGACGGGGTAGTGGTCCCAGCGTCGGGCTGCCCTGTCCCGTTGCAGCCGAGGCAGGTCCTTGGTGAACGCCAGCAGGCCGAGCATCGCCCACTCGGCGAGTTGGGTGGCGTGAATGCCGACACTGCTGGTGAAGGTCACCCGGCCCAGGTCGGCGGCGCTCAGGCCGGCCGAGCGAACCAGCTGCCCCGTCCCGGCCGCGGTGCCTTGCACCCAGCGCAGGCGGGGCGCGCGAGCGACGAGCTCCCGCAGCCCCTCCGGCGTCTCCCCGGGCACCCCCAGGGTCACCTCCGCGCGTTCCACCAGGCCGTCGAAGCGCTGCTGGGCCTCCGGGGTACGTCGGAAGCCCGGGTCGCCGGCGTGGTCACTGGGATACTGGGGCGGCGGGAGCAGGGCCGCGTCGTACAGCACCTCCACCTCGGGCAGGCCGGCGTGGATCACCTGCACCAGCTGCTCCTCGACCGGGGTGGCGATGAGGACGGCGGTGGGCGCAGGGCTCACGAGGCCGCCCGGGTGGCCGCAGCGGTGGACAGCTCCGCGCCGCGCCGACCACGCACGGTGACCCCGAACATCAGCAGCGCGGAGAGCAGGAGGCAGACCGCCATGAACGTGAACGCGGCACCGTTGCCCAGCCCGCCCTGCAGCCAGCCGACGACGTAGGCGCCGACGAAGCCGCCGACGGCGCCGGCGCTGTTGACCAGTGCCATCGCTGCACCGGCTACCTTCTGCGGCAGGAACTCGGGGATCAGCGCGAAGTACGGACCGTACGGCGCGTAGAGGCCCGCCGCCGCCAGCACGAGCACGGCGTAGGAGACCCAGTAGTGGCCGGTGCCCAGCACCGTCGAGGCCGCGAACAACGCCGTGGACGCCAGCAGGAAGGGCCACACGAACTCGCGCCGGTTGCCGCTGCGATCGGAGTAGCGGGACGCCAGCACCATCGCGACCGCCGCCACGGCGTACGGCACCGCCGACAGGCCTCCGATCAGCCCGATGCCGTGGTGCTCGAGGCTGTCCAGGATCGTCGGCAGCCAGAACACGAAGCCGTAGACCCCGACGCTCCACAGCATGTACTGCGCCGAGAGCACCAGCACGTTGCGGGAGGACAGTGCCTCGCGATAGCCGCCCCGGACCGGCGCCAGGTCCTCCTGCTCGGCCGCCAAGCGTGCCTCGACGTCCTGGCGCTCGTCCTCGGCGAGCCAGCCGGCGTCGCGCGGCCAGTCGGCGACGAGGGCCCGGAACACGAAGGCCCAGATGATGGCCGGCAGTCCCTCGAGGACGAACATCCAGCGCCAGCTGGTGGCGGCGATCAGGTAGCCGGACACCGCGGACAGCCACATCACCGTGATCGGGTTGCCCAGGATCAAGAACGTGTTGGCACGGCCACGTTCGGACCTGCTGAACCAGTGGGTCAGGAAGATCAGCATCGCCGGGATGATCGCGGCCTCGACGACGCCGAGCGCGAAGCGGTCGATCAGCAGGAGCCAGAGCCACGGGATGACCCCCTGCGCACTGGCGAAGACTCCCCACAGCAGCACGCACCAGAAGACCAGCCGGCTGACCGACTTGTTCTCCGCGTAGTGGGCGGCGGGGATCTGGAAGACGAAGTAGCCCAGGAAGAAGAACGCACCGAGCAGCGCCGACCACTGCGCCGTCAGGCCCAGAGCGTGCTTGAGGCCGCCGTCGACCCCGATGGAGTAGTTGGACCTGTCAAGGTATGCCAGGCTGTAGGTGATGAAGACCAGCGGGACGAGGCGGCGCCAACGCTGGCTGGTGACGGACCTGGTGTGCGGCGAGCTCGACGCGGCGCTCATGGCGGCTCCCTCGGAGGAATCGACATTCGTGCGGCGGAGGTACCCAGAGTGCGGCCCCGTCACTCCACAGGCTTCGACCAGAGTGTCCCGGTGAGCGCGAGCACGACATGCAGGTGACGTGGGGAGGCGGGGTCAGCCGACTGTGATCGTGACCGGGCTGGACGCCGGTCCACCGGGAAGCACCACGCGGAACCGGTTGGGTCCCCGCCGACCGGTCATCACCCAGGTGTGGAACCGGCCGTGGGAGGCCGTGGCAGTGGCCGGGAAGCGCGACCAGTGACCGTGCGCGCGTCGCTGCACCACCAGCGTCGTGCCGCTGCGACAGCCGCACCGTCCACTCAGGTCAACCCGGCTCATGGGCTGCACCCGGGCTCGCGTGGCGCGCAGGGTGACCGTGCCGGTGGCCGCCCGGTGGCGGTGGTGCTGGTGGCGCCGGCGGTGAGCGGTGGAGTGCCTTCGCGGGCGGCGATGGGCGGATTGCTGCGCCGCGTGTGCCTGGTGCACCCTCGCGGGCGTGCTTCCCGCGGCGGTCGGCTTCCCGGAGGTGGGTTCGGTGGCCGAGGGAGCGCGGGAGGGGGTCGCCGGAGCGGCTTGCGCCGGTGGTCGGTGACCTCCGTCAGTCAGGCCGGCCATCCTCGCCGCAGCGTAGGCGCCGACGGCGAGGATGGCGCCCACCCCGAGTGCCACCGCCACCACCACTGCAAGGGCGCGCAGTGCGCGGTCACGGATGCGGTCAGGGTGTGCCATGCCACTGCTCCCCGGAGTGTCGAACGCTGTGCCGTGCGGGCACGTACCCGGGGCATCGGGATGAACACCTCGAAGGCGATACCTGTCTTGTGAGGACAGGAGGGAGGCGGGTTCGAATGGGCGCCCCCGGTAGGATTCGAACCTACGCTCCCGCCTCCGGAGGGCGGTGCTCTATCCCCTGAGCTACGGGGGCTCACGAGGTGCGCGACTGAGCGTACATGACGACACCCGCGCGGTGTGAGATGGGCAGGGGTGCGCCGATAGGCTGGCACGGTGACCCCAGAAGAGCTCTCCGACTCCATCGTTCGCGTGCTGTCCGCCCTCGTCGAGGATGGTGTCCTGTCGCTTGCCGACGGGGTGCCCGCCCGCGTGTCCGTGGAGCGACCGAAGGTGCGGGAGCACGGCGACTACGCCACCAACGTGGCGCTGCAGCTGAGCAAGAAGGCCGGTATGTCCCCGCGCGTCCTCGCCGCCCTGCTGGCGACCGGGCTGCGGCAGCAATCCGGGGTTGCCGCGGCCGACGTGGCGGGACCGGGGTTCTTGAACATCACGGTCGAGGCCGGGGCGCAGGGCGCGGTGGCGGCCCAGGTCGTGGCCGCCGGTACGTCGTACGGGCGGGGCGACGCGCTGGCCGGCCAGAAGTACAACGTGGAGTTCATCTCCGCCAACCCGACCGGACCGCTCCACCTCGGGCACACCCGGTGGGCCGTCGTCGGCGACGCGATCGCCCGGGTGCTGGAGGCGGCCGGCGCCGACGTGACCCGCGAGTTCTACATCAACGACCGCGGTAACCAGATGGACAAGTTCGGCGCGTCCATCGAGGCCGCCGCGCTGGGACAGCCGGTGCCCGAGGACGGCTATCACGGCGACTACATCGCGGACCTCGCCAAGCAGATCGTCACCGAGGACCCGGACATCGTGAACCTGCCGGACTCGGATCGATCCGCGGCCTTCCGGGAGGCCGGCTACGCGATCCAGCTGGCCGAGCAGCGGCGCGAGCTGGACGAGTTCCGCACCCAGTTCGACGTGTGGTACTCCGAGAGGAAGCTGCACGACGAGAACAAGGTGCAGCACGGCCTGGACAAGCTGCGCGCCCAAGGGCATCTGTTCGAAGCGGACGGGGCGCTGTGGATGCGGACCACCGACTTCGGCGACGACAAGGACCGGGTGCTGGTCCGCGGCAACGGTGAGCTGACCTACTTCGCCTCCGACACCGCCTACTACGTCGACAAGCGGGAGCGCGGCTTCGACGTCTGCATCTACCTGCTCGGCGCCGACCACCACGGGTACGTCGGCCGGCTCAAGGCGATGGCGGCCTGCGCCGGGGACGACCCGGACAAGAACATCGAGGTGCTCATCGGGCAGCTGGTCAAGATCATGCGGGGCCAGGAGGAGGTCCGGCTGAGCAAGCGGGCCGGCGCCCTGGTCACGCTCGCCGAGCTCATGGAGATGATCGGCGTGGACGCGTTGCGCTACACGCTTGCGCGCTACCCGTCGGACTCGCCGCTGACGCTTGATGTCGAGCAGATCACCAAGCAGGCAAGCGAGAACCCGGTCTTCTACGTGCAGTACGCGCACGCCCGGCTGGCCTCCATCCTGCGCAACGCCGCGGACCTCGGGGTCCCCCCGGCTCCTCCGGAGGGCGGCTTCGACCCGGGGCTGCTCGACCACGAGACCGAAGGGGTGCTGCTGCGGGCAATCGCGGAGTTCCCGCGGGTGGTCCGGCGGGCCGCGGAGCTGCGGGAGCCGCACCGGGTGGCGCGCTACCTCGAGGAGACCGCCGCGGCGTTCCACAAGTTCTACGACTCCTGCCGGGTGCTGCCGCAGGGCGACGAGCCGGCAGCCCCGATCCACGCCGCCCGGCTGCTGCTGGTGAACGCCACCCGCACTGTGCTGGCGAACGGGCTCGAGATGCTCGGCGTCTCGGCTCCGGAGAGGATGTGAGACGCACGGTCCGCGTTGCCGGCGGTGGTCGTCGGTCATCTCAGGAGCCGGACGGGTACCGGGTCGCCCTGACAGGCGCGAGGACGATGCCCGAAGATAGCCGGCAGGTCCAGGCGGCAGGGAAGGTGGCTGAGACATGACGCCCAACGGCACGGGCGCCCCGCTGAGGCTCGCGCTGCTCGGGTGCGGCGCCGTCGGCAGCCAGGTGGTCCGGCTGCTGCACGAGCAGTCCTCCGACCTCGCCGCACGCGTCGGCGCGCCGATCGAGCTCGTCGGGGTCGCCGTACGCCGCCCGGAGCTGCACCGTGACGCCGAGGTGCCCGCCGAGCTGCTGACCACCGACGCGGAAGGGCTGGTGCGCTCCGGCGTCGACCTGGCCGTCGAGGTGATCGGTGGCATCGAGCCGGCCCGGTCACTGATCCTTTCGGCGCTGGAGAACGGCGCCTCGGTCGTGACCGCGAACAAGGCCCTGCTCGCCGAGGACGGCAGCACGCTGTTCGCGGCGGCGGAGAAGGCCAACAGGGACCTGTACTTCGAGGCCGCGGTGGCCGGCGCCATCCCGATCCTGCGCCCGCTGCGGGAGTCCCTCGCCGGCGACAAGGTGCGCCGGGTGCTCGGCATCGTGAACGGGACCACGAACTTCATCCTGGACCGGATGGACGCCTCGGGCAGCGGGTTCGCCGAGGCGCTCGAGGAGGCCCAGCAGCTCGGTTACGCCGAGGCCGACCCCACCGCCGATGTGGAGGGCTACGACGCCGCCGCCAAGGCCGCCATCTTGTCCAGCCTGGCCTTCCACACCCGCGTGACCGCTGCGGACGTCTACCGCGAGGGGATCGCCGAGGTCACCGCCGCGGACGTGGCCGCCGCCCGCGAGATGGGCTACGTGCTCAAGCTGCTCGCGATCTGTGAGCTGCTCGAGACCCCGGCCGGCCCCGCGGTCGGCGCCCGGGTCCACCCGGCCATGATCCCGCGGTCGCACCCGCTGGCCAGCGTGCGGGAGGCGTTCAACGCGGTCTTCGTCGAGAGTGACGCTGCCGGCGAGCTGATGTTCTACGGTCCCGGCGCCGGCGGCGCGCCCACGGCGAGCGCCGTGCTGGGGGACCTGGTCACGATCGCGCGCAACCGTCGCGCGGACGTGCGGGGGGTGGGGGAGTCGACGTACGCGCAGTGCGAGGTGCTGCCGATGGGGCAGACGCGCACCCGCTACCACGTGGAGCTCGACGTGGACGACCGCACGGGTGTGCTGGAGGCGGTGGCGCACACCTACGCCGAGCACGGCGTGTCCATCCAGACGGTGCGCCAGGAGGGCCACGGCAACGACGCCCAGCTCGTGGTCGTGTCCCACCGCGCGGCCGACGCGGCGCTGGCCGCCACCGTGGACCGGCTGCGCACCATGGACTTCGTGCACGACGTGTCCTCGGTGATGCGGGTGGAGGGGGACGGCGAGTGACCGCACCGGCGCACCAGTGGCGCGGGGTGATGGAGGAGTACGCTGCCTGGCTCCAGGTCCCCGACAGCACGCCCGTGGTCACTCTCCGCGAGGGCGGAACCCCGCTGGTGGACAGCCGGTGGCTCTCGGAGCTCACGGGCGCCCAGGTCTGGCTGAAGGTGGAAGGGGACAACCCGACCGGCTCCTTCAAGGACCGCGGGATGACCGTGGCCCTGTCGGTGGCCGTCGGGGAGGGCGCCGAAGCCGTCGTCTGCGCCTCCACCGGCAACACCTCGGCGTCGATGTCCGCCTACGCCGCACGGGCCCGAGTGAAGCCGCTGGTGCTCGTGCCGCAGGGCAAGATAGCCGCGGGCAAGCTCGCCCAGGCGATCGTGCACGGCGCCCGGGTGATCATGGTGCGCGGCAACTTCGACGACTGCCTGCGCATCTCGCGGGACCTTGCCGACCGGTATCCCGTCGCGCTGGTCAACTCCGTCAACCCGATGCGCCTCGAGGGCCAGAAGACTGCTTCCTTCGAGGTCGTCGACTTCCTCGGCGACGCCCCCGACGTACACGTGCTGCCGGTCGGCAACGCCGGCAACATCTCGGCGTACTGGAAGGGCTACGTCGAGTACCACAAGGCCGGCTGCAGCAGCCGCCTGCCGCAGATGCTCGGCTGGCAGGCCGCCGGCGCAGCCCCGTTGGTGGGCGGCTCGCCGGTTTCTGACCCGGAGACCGTCGCCTCGGCGATCCGGATCGGGAACCCGGCGTCCTGGCACCTCGCGGTCGCCGCCGCCGAGGAGTCCGGAGGCCGGTTCCAGTCCGTCGAGGACGCCGAGATCCTGGCGGCCCAGCGCGCGCTGGCCTCCACCGAGGGGGTCTTCGTGGAGCCGGCTTCGGCCGCCGGGGTCGCGGGGCTGCTCAAGGACGTGGGGGCAGGAGCCGACTTCGGCGGCAAGCAGATCGTCGTCACCGTTACCGGCCACGGCCTCAAGGATGTGGACACCGCCCTGTCCACCTTCACCGACATCGTCGACACCGTCGTCGATGCGGACGTGCACGCCGCGGCACGCGCGGCGGGTCTCGGCTGAGCGTGGCGGCCAGATGAGCGCGTTCATCGATGTGCCGGTGCGGGTCTCGGTCCCCGCGACCAGCGCCAACCTGGGACCGGGGTACGACGCGCTGGGGCTCGCGCTCGGGCGCCGGGACACCGTGACCGCCGAGGCGGGCGGCGACGCGATCCGGGTGGTCGTCACGGGGGAGGGTGAGGGAACGCTCCCCACCGACGCGAACCACCTCGTCGTGCGGGCGATGCTGCGCGGCTTCGAGGCGATGGGCGTGCACCCGAGCGGGCTCACGCTGCGCTGCGAGAACACCATCCCGCAGGCGCGGGGCATGGGCTCGTCCTCGGCCGCCATCGTGGCCGGCATCCTGGCGGCCCGGGCGCTGGTCGCCGGGGGCACCCTGCTGATGGACGACGAGGCGGTCTACTCCTTGGCGGCCGGCCTGGAGGGGCACCCGGACAACGTGGCGCCTGCGCTGTTCGGGGGCTGCACCATCGCCTACACCGTCGACGCCGGGGTCCGGGTCGCGACCGTGGCCGTCGACCCGCGCGTGGCGACCACCCTGTTCGTCCCGCCGCACCCCGTTGAGACCGCGGCGGCCCGCCGCATGCTGCCAAGGACCGTTCCGCACGCCGACGCCGCCCACAACGCGGGCCGGGCCGCCCTCCTGGTCGCCGCGCTGACCGGGCAGCCCGAGCTGCTGCTCGACGCGACCGAGGACCGGCTGCACCAGACCTACCGTGAAGCCGCCATGCCCGAGAGCTTGCGGCTGCTGCGTGAGCTGCGGGAGGACAACGTGCCCGCGGTCATCTCGGGTGCGGGTCCGACTGTGCTGGCGTTCTCGAGTGCAGCGGACCAGGGCGTGCTGCGTGGACGCTCGCCCGTCGGATGGTCCACGCTGACGTTGCCGGTCGACCAGGGCGCTCAGGTGGAGCTGCTCGGTGCCGCCCGGGAGTAGCCGGCGCCGGTCCCTCGGGTGCCCGAGGAACGTCCGGGGGGAAGGCGAGCCCGACGCGCTGGTTTCCCCCTTCAGACCAGCCGCGGGGGCATTGGTGCTAGTCTGCTGGTGCGCCCTTGGTCTGGCCCGGGCTTCACGGTTTACGTGACCGGCTTGACCCGTGCAAGGGTGTGACCTTCTTCCTAGAACCCTCTAGTTCCGGAGTGTCCCGGCGCGGCCAGCCGGTACGCACCGAACCAGGGCAGGAAAGCACTCGCAATGAGCAAGGCTGTCGGAGACCTCCGATGTCGGCCTTGACGTGGGAAGGACCTCACGTGTCGGAAGCAATCGAGACAATCCCCGCCGCCGGGCAGAACAGTGCTGGCAACGCCGAGGGCGCCGCCCCGTCCGGAGCAGGCGGGACCAGGCGCCGTGGTGGCCCGGGACTCAGCGGGATGCTGCTCCCCGAGCTGAAGCAGCTCGCCGGCGGCCTGGGCATCAAGGGGGTCGGGGGCATGCGCAAGAGCCAGCTCATCGACGCGATCAAGGCCGCCCAATCCGGCAGCCAGTCGGCCAGCCAGCCAGCCAGCCAGGCGGGCGCCGGCCGCCCCGCCGCTGAGTCGACGAACGGCCGCGCCGACCAGGGCCAGCAGCCCGACCAGCAGAACCACCAGGGTCGGCAGTCCGACCAGCAGAGCGGCCAGGCCGCCCGCGGCGCCGGCAAGGACAGCCCGCGCGAGGAGCGTCAGCCTCGGCAGGATCGCCAGGAGAACCGGGCCGACAGCCGGGCCGACAACCGGACCGACAACCGGGACAGCAACCGCGACGACAAGCGCGAGGGCAACCGGGACAACAAGCGAGGCGACAACCGCGGCGACAACCGCGGCGACAACCGGGACAACCGCGGCGACAACCGGGACAACCGCGGTCACGACGACGACCGCAGTGGTGGCAGCCGCCGCAACCGGCGCCGCCGTGGACGCGAACGGGGCAGCTACCGGGAGCGCCGCCACGACCGCGACGAGGCCGAGCCGCAGATCACCGAGGAGGATGTCCTGGTGCCGACCGCGGGCATCCTCGACGTGCTTGACAACTACGCGTTCGTGCGCACCACCGGCTACCTGCCCGGTCCCGATGACGTGTACGTCTCGCTGTCCATGGTCCGCAAGTACGGCCTGCGCCGCGGCGACGCCATCACCGGCCAGGTGCGCCAGCCTCGCGAGGGTGAGCGCAAGGAGAAGTTCAACCCGCTCGTGCGCATCGACACGGTCAACGGTGCCGATGCCGAGAGCGCCAAGCACCGGGTCGAGTTCTCCAAGCTGACGCCGCTGTACGCCTCCGAGCGGCTGCGCCTCGAGACCGAGGCGGGCAACTTGATCGGCCGGGTGATCGACATCGCCGCCCCGATCGGCAAGGGCCAGCGTGGCCTGATCGTCTCGCCGCCGAAGGCGGGCAAGACCATGGTCATGCAGGCGATCGCCAACTCGATCACCACCAACAACCCCGAGTGCCACCTGATGATCGTGCTGGTCGACGAGCGGCCCGAGGAGGTCACCGACTTCCAGCGCACCGTCAAGGGCGAGGTGATCGCCTCGACGTTCGACCGTCCGGCCACCGACCACACCACCGTCGCCGAGCTGGCGATCGAGCGCGCCAAGCGACTCGTGGAGCTCGGCCACGACGTGGTGGTGCTGCTCGACGGCATCACCCGGCTCGGCCGCGCCTACAACCTCGCCGCGCCGGCGAGCGGGCGCATCCTGTCCGGTGGTGTCGACTCCTCGGCGCTCTACCCGCCGAAGCGGTTCTTCGGTGCCGCCCGCAACATCGAGGACGGCGGTTCGCTGACCATCTTGGCCACCGCGCTGATCGAGACCGGCTCGAAGATGGACGAGGTGATCTTCGAGGAGTTCAAGGGCACCGGCAACATGGAGCTCCGGCTGCGCCGCGAGTTTGCGGACAAGCGGATCTTCCCGGCCATCGACGCCGTGCAGTCCGGCACGCGCCGAGAGGAGCTGCTGCTCAGCAAGGACGAGCTGTCGGTGATCTGGAAGCTGCGCCGGGTGCTCTCCGGCCTGGACGGGCAGCAGGCACTCGAGCTGCTGCTGGAGCGGCTGAAGAAGACCCACAGCAACGTCGAGTTCCTCATGCAGGTGCAGAAGACCACCCCGACGGCCGGCAACGGCCGGGACAGCGACTGACGCAGCTGCCGGCGGACACAGGCGGAGCAGCCGGAGGGAGGGGCGCGGAACGGTCCGCGCCCCTCCCTCCGGCTTTACTCTTTCGGTCAGTTTTGTCCTGAATGGCACGCTCGGCCGGATAGTCTTCCCTCACACCGAGCCCCCGGGGGTGTATGCATGGCCACCATCGTCGTCGCGGATGACGACGCCGACATTCGCGATCTCGTGGTGTTCAAGCTCGAGCAGACAGGGCACCAGGTGCACGCCTTCGGCGACGGCGCGTCGGCGGTGCAGGCCTGCCAGGCCCAGGTTCCCGAGCTGGTGCTGCTCGACGTGATGATGCCCGGCATGAGCGGGCTGGACGCGTGCCGGGCGATGCGCGCCGACCCGTCCCTGGCCAAGGTGCCCGTCATCCTGCTCACCGCGCGAGCCCAGGAGTCCGACATCGAGCAGGGCTTCCGGGTCGGCGCCGACGACTACGTGGTGAAGCCGTTCAGCCCGCGCGAGCTGGCATCCCGGGTGCAGGCCGTGCTCCACCGGAGCCGGACGTGAAGCTCGCCCTCCACGCCGTGGTCGCGGTGCTGGGTGGGCTGTCTGTGGTCCTGGTGGGGGTGCTGGTGGTGTCCCGGCTGACCGGAAGCGTGCGGCGGCGGCACCATGAGAAGCAGCGGCACGCGCTGCGGATCCTCCTGCTCACCGCACTGCTCGGCGACGCGCCCAAGTCGAGCGCCGCGTTCGCGGACCTGGGGTCGCGCACCGGGCGGTCGTGGGGCCGGGCCGAGGAAGCCGCCTTTGCGCTGCTTCCCAAGATCAAGGGCGACTCGCGCCTGGCGCTGGTGCGGCTGCTGACCGAGCGGGGGGCCGCCGACAGGGCCAAGGCCAGGGCCGGCTCACGCTCCCTCGTGCGCCGTGCCCGCGGCGCCTACCAGCTCGGTGCGCTGGCCCGGACCGACGCGCTGCCGGTGCTGCTGCCGCTGCTGCGCGACCGGCAGTTCGTGGTGCGTCGTGGCGCGGTGCGCGCACTCGGGACGGTCGGCAGTCCTGAGGCCGTGCAGCCCCTGCTGGACGCGGTCGCCACCGACGACGCGCTGGCCGGCGACGTGGTCGCGGCGCTGACCCGGATCGGCCCCGCGGCCGCTCCTCCGCTGCGAGAGGCGCTCGGGAAGGCGCTGACCCCCGGGCATCGGCCCCCGGCTCCGGAGCACCGCGGCCCGCCGGTGCGGCGGGCGGCGGTGACGGCACACGCACTCGGCAGGGTCGGCGACGTCTCGGACACCAGGCTGCTGGTCCCGGCGCTGCGCGACCAGGGACGGCACCCGGGCCTGGCCGAGGCGGCCGCCGGCGCGCTCGGCCTGCTCGGCTCGCCAGAGGCCGTGCAGCCGCTGCTGGCCGCGCTGGGCACCCCCGCGCAGTCCCTGCGGCTGTCCGCGGCCAAGGCGCTGGGCGACATCAGCGACAAGGCGGCGGCGCCGGGACTGGTGGCGGCGCTGCCGGGCGCGGGGCACGAGGATGCCCGTGCCATCGCGGCCGCGCTGCTACAGCTCGGTCCAGAAGGCCTACGGGCCCTGGAGCGGTCCGCGTCGCCCTATGCCGCGGAGGCCCTCGCGGTGCACGCGCTGAGGCAGAGCGCCTGACATGAGCGGCCTGATGCCCGCGCTGACCGCGCTCGGCTGGTTCTTCATCGGCTACTCAGTGCTGGTCAACACCAGCTTCCTGGCGCTGATGCTGCTTGCCCTGCTGGACTTCCACAGCTACCGCCGCCGGATCGACTTCGCGGCCTACGACGAGTCGTTCGCCGAGCCGTTCGTGCCCGGCATCTCCGTGCTGATGCCCGCCTACAACGAGAGCGCGGGGATCGTGGCCGCGGTGCAGGCGATGACCGCCATGCGCTATCCCGACTTCGAGGTGGTGGTGGTCGACGACGGGTCCACCGACGACACGGTCGCGGTGCTCTGCAAGGCGTTCGACATGGTGCAGGCGCCGATCGTCGTCCCTCCCGAGATCCCGTCGCGGGGCCGGGTCACCGCCACCTACCTCAGCCGTCGGGGCAGCCACAACGTGCTGCTCGTCTGCAAGGACAACGGTGCGGGCAAGGCGGACGCGGTCAACGTCGGCATCAACGCCGCCCGAAAACCGCTGGTGTGCATCGTGGATGCCGACTCGGTCATGGACCCCGACGCGCTGTTGCACGTGTCCCGTCCGTTCGCCGACGACCCACAGCGCGTCGTCGCCTCCGGCGGCGTGGTCCGCATCGCCAACGGGTGCGTGATCCGCGGCGGGCGGGTGGTCGACGTACGCATGCCACGTCGCTGGCTGCCGCGCATCCAGGTCGTGGAGTACCTCCGAGCGTTCATGATCGGACGGGCCGCCTGGTCCCGGCTGGGTGGTCTGCTGATCATCTCCGGGGCGTTCGGAGTGTTCCGCAGGCAGACGCTGCGCGACCTCGGCGGGTTGGACTCCTCCTGCATCGGCGAGGACGCCGAGCTGGTGGTGCGCCTGCACCGGCGGCTGGGGGAGCTGGGCGAGGACGGTCGGGTGGTGTTCGTCTCCGAGCCGGTGGCGTGGACCGAGGCGCCCGAGGACCGGCCCGTGCTGGCCAACCAACGCCGGCGCTGGCACCGCGGCCTCACCGAGATCCTGACCCGGCACCGGAGCATGATCGGTCGCCGGCGGTACGGCGTGGTCGGGCTCGTGTCGCTGCCGTGGTTCCTGGTCTTCGAGCTTGCGGCGCCGTTCCTCGAGCTGTTCGGGGTGGGCTACCTGCTGTTCGTGGTCGGTTGGTACGCCGCCGAGCGGGCCGGCTGGGTCCACACCGACCTGGTGGACCTGACCATGGCGGGACTGCTGCTGACCGCGTCGGTGCTGTACTCCACCGTGCTCACCCTGGGCGCCATGGTCCTCGAGGAGTTCTCCTACCGGCGCTACCGCGGGGTGGGTGACCTGTTCGCCGCGCTCGGCGCGGCCCTGCTGGAGAACCTCGGCTACCGGCAGCTCACGGCCTGGTGGCGGGTGTCCGGATCGGTCGAGGCGTGGCGCAAGAAGCCGATGGAGTGGGGCGAGATGCCTCGCCGTGGGTTGGAGTCCTCATGAGGCCGCCGTCCGCGGGATGGTTGGGCGGCATCCGGGCTCAGCTACGAACGCTGGTCTTCGCCTTCATCTTCCTGCTGCTGCTTCGGGGGGCCGTCGGCGTGTACGGCATCCTCCAGGTCACCCGGACCGTGAACTCCGTGATCGACGCCGCGGGCCCGGCCGCGGACGCCAACCATGCGGTGCTCCAGGATCTCACCGACGCCGAGACCGGCCTGCGCGGCTGGGTCGCGACCGGTGACAAGCGGTTCCTCGCGCCCTACCACGCGGGGCTGTCCCGGCTCCCCGGTGACGAGGCCCGTCTGCGCCGGCTGACACGCGGCCGTGAGCCGCTGTCCCGGCTGGTCGCGCAGCAGGCGGGCGTCGCGCACCGGTGGGTGGTCGACTACGCCGAGGTCCTGCTGGCTCTCCCGGCGGGAGCGCAACACATCAACGAGCAGCTCTTCGTGATCGGCAAGGAGAGGTTCGACCGGATCCGGACCTCGAACCACCGCGTCGGCAGGCGCATCCATGCCTGGTTCGCGACGGCGAACGCCGCCGAGCGGACCCAGCTGCGCTGGACCATCGCGGCGGCGGCGCTGCTCACTCTGGCGGGTGCCGCCCTCGGCTGGGCGGTCGGCATGCTGTTGGCCTCCCGGATCAGCGGGCCCCTGGTGCTCATGCAGAAGACCGTGGACCGGCTGGCAGCCGGCGACAGCGGTGCGCGCGCGGTGCCCTCCGGCCCGTGGGAGGTGCGGCGGGTGGCCCTGGCGCTGAACGCCTTCGCGGACGAGAACGACCGGGTGCGGGCGCTGGAGGGACAGGTGGTCGAGCAGCTGCGCGACCTCGACCGCGCCAAGGACGACTTCTTGTCGACCGTGTCCCACGAGCTACGCACCCCGCTCACCAGCATCGCGGGCTACGTCGAGCTGTTCGAGGACGAGTTCGGGGAGCGGCTCGCGCCTCACCAGCTGGGGATGCTGGCCGCCGTCCAGCGCAACGTGGAGCGGCTGCGCGGCCTGATCGAGGACCTGCTCACGTTGTCCAAGGCGGAGGCGGAGGCGTTCCGCACCAGCTTCGACGTGCTCGACCTCACCCACCTCACCTCCGACGTGGCGCACGACCTGCGCACCATGGCAGCGGACCGGGGGGTCACCATCACCGAGGTGCACCCGGCGCGGCCGATGGTGCTGCGCGGTGACTACGCCCAGCTGTCCCGCGCGCTGCTCAACCTGGTGTCGAACGCGCTCAAGTTCAGCCCCGACGGTGGCACGGTGACGATCCGGGTCAAGCAGGCCGGGGACGGCGCACACATCGAGGTCACCGACCACGGCATCGGCATACCGGCTCCCGAGATGTCGCACCTGGCCACCCGGTTCTACCGCGCCTCCAACGCCGTGGACGCCAAGATCGGCGGCACCGGACTGGGGCTGCGGATCGTGCAGGCCATCGCCGACAACCACGGGGGCCGGCTGGAGCTGGACTCGGTGGAGGGGGAGGGCACCACGGCCCGGTTGGTGCTGCCGATGGTCGACCAGCCGTGGCCCGAGGGGCCCTGGGAGGAGCCCACGGGCGAGCACAGGGAAGAAACCGCCTCTCGCCGTGGTTGAGATCGGTGCCGGGGCCCGGCCCGGTTGGCGCCGGGGGAGGGGCCTTTGGCAGACTTGATGGCTGGTTCCGGTTCACGTCGGCGCGTCCGCGCCCGGCGACCCGGCGACCGACACCCTCGAGAGGAAGACCATGAAGAAGGACATCCACCCGGAGTACGTCGAGACCCAGGTGACCTGCACCTGCGGCAACACGTTCACCACCCACAGCACCGCGGCCAACGGCGTCATCCACGCCGACGTGTGCTCGCAGTGCCACCCGTTCTACACCGGCAAGCAGAAGATCCTCGACACCGGTGGCCGTGTGGCGCGCTTCGAGAAGCGCTACGCCAAGGCCGCCCAGGGGTCGAAGAAGAAGTAGCTTCGCGAACGGCGCCGGTCTCCGCACTTCGAGCTGTGGGGGCCGGCGCCGCGTTTGTCCGGGCGCAGCCGGGCGGCTGTGCCCACCGGCTGCGGACGGAGCGCTGGGCGTCGTACTGGAGGGAGCGAGATGTTCGAGGCGGTTGACGGGCTGGTCGCGGAGCACCGCGAGCTGGAGCAGCGCCTGGCCGACCCCGCGACGCACTCCGACCAGGGGTTGGCGCGCCGGCTGAACCAGCGCTACGCCCAGCTCACCGCCGTCGTGCGCGCCTACCACGAGTGGCAGCAGCTCGGTGAGGACACCGAGGCGGCGCACGAGCTCGCCCAGGAGGACGAGGCGTTCGCCGAGGAGGCCGCCGCGCTCGATGAACGGCTGGGTGTGGCCGAGGAGCGGCTGCGGCGCCTGCTGGTGCCGCGCGACCCCGCGGACGACAAGGACGCCATAGTGGAGATCAAGTCCGGCGAGGGTGGCGAGGAGTCCGCGCTGTTCGCCGGGGACCTGCTGCGGATGTACTCCCGCTACGCCGAGCGGCGCGGCTGGAAGCTCGAGCAGCTCGACGCCACCGAGTCCGACCTGGGCGGCTACAAGTCGGTGACCGTCGCGGTGAAGGCGACGTCGAAGGCGCAGCACGGCGGACCCGGGGAGGCGCCGTACGCCTTGCTGAAGTTCGAGGGCGGCGTGCACCGGGTGCAACGGGTGCCGGTCACCGAGAGCCAGGGCCGGGTGCACACCTCGGCGGCCGGAGTGCTCGTGATGCCGGAGGCCGAGCCGGTCGACGTCACCATCGAGGACAAGGACCTGCGGGTGGATGTGTTCCGCTCCTCGGGGCCTGGCGGGCAGAGCGTGAACACCACCGACTCCGCGGTCCGGATCACCCACCTGCCCACGGGCATCGTGGTCAGCTGCCAGAACGAGAAGAGCCAGCTGCAGAACCGGGAGCAGGCCATGCGGATCCTGCGCTCCCGGCTGCTGCAGGCCGCCCAGGACGCCGCCGCCGCCGAGGCCGCGGACGCGCGCAAGTCCCAGGTGCGCACCGTGGACCGCTCCGAGCGGATCCGCACCTACAACTACCCGGAGAACCGGATCTCCGACCACCGCACCGGCTTCAAGTCCTACAACCTCGACCAGG
This sequence comes from uncultured Actinomycetota bacterium, assembly GCA_963839365.1. Lineage (GTDB taxonomy): Bacteria > Actinomycetota > Actinomycetes > Propionibacteriales > Nocardioidaceae > DASSKA01. The sequence goes on along the minus strand of CAWIUT010000003.1, from coordinate 332,395 downwards.
TGCTCGGCGGCGAGCTGGACGCGGTGATCGGCTCCTGCGTGGAGGCCGATCTCGCCACCCGGTTGGAGGCGCTGGAGTCCCAGGAGATCGGATGACGACCGGCGTCGCCGCGGTGCTGGCCCAGGCGGCCGGCCGGCTGGAGGCGGCGGGCGTGCCCAGTCCGGAGTACGACGCGGCCGAGCTCCTCGCCCACGTGCTGGGCACGGACCGGGCCCGGCTTCGCCTGCGGGATGCCCCCACCGACGAGCAGCTGCGCGTCTACGAGGGGTTGCTCGGCCGCCGGGTTGCGCGGGAGCCGTTGCAGCACCTGACCGGGTCCGCAGCGTTCCGGCACGAGGAGCTCGCGGTCGGCCCGGGCGTCTTCGTGCCTCGGCCGGAGACCGAGCTGCTGGCCGGGTGGGCGCTCGACCGGGCCAGGGAGCTGGTCGAGGGGGGCCGCATGCCGGTGGTGGTGGATCTGTGCACCGGCTCCGGCGCGATCGCCCTGTCCGTCGTGCACGAGGTCCCGGAGGCCGAGGTGCACGCCGTCGAGCTCGAGGAGGCCGCGCTGCGCTGGGCGGCGCGGAACCTGGCCGGCTCCGGCGTCGACCTGCGCCAGGGGGACATGGCCACCGCCTTCCCCGACCTGGACGGCACCGTGGACGTGGTGGTCTGCAACCCGCCGTACATCCCGATGACCGCCTACCCGACGGTGGCGCCCGAGGCCCGCGACCACGACCCTGCCGCTGCCTTGTGGTCAGGCGAGGACGGCCTGGACGCGATCCGGGTGCTGGAGACCACCGCGGCCCGGCTGCTGCGCCCCGCCGGGGTCGTCGGTTGCGAGCACGCCGATGTCCAGGGCGAGGCGGCCCCGTCGGTCTTCGCTCGGACCGGCCGCTGGGTCGAGGTACGCGACCACGAGGATCTTGCCGGCCGCTCCCGCTATGTCACCGCGCGACTGGCACCATGAGGTCGTGAGCACCGAGTCTGCCCCGCGCCGCTTCCACACCGACGACCCCGACGCACGTGCCACCGGCATCGCCGAGGCTGCTCTCGCGGTGCAGCGTGGGCAGCTGGTGGTGCTGCCCACCGACACGGTGTACGGCGTCGGGGCGGACGCCTTCGACGCCGAGGCGGTCAAGCGACTGCTCGAGGCCAAGGGCCGCGGCCGGGACATGCCGCCTCCGGTGCTCGTCTCGGCGCCGGGGACCCTCGACGCGCTGGCGGTCGGGGTGCCGGGCTACGCCCGGGCGCTGGTCGAGCAGCTGTGGCCGGGACCGCTGACCCTGGTCTGTCGGCAGCAGCCCTCGCTGCGCTGGGACCTGGGGGAGACCCGCGGCACGGTTGCGGTCCGGATGCCCGACCACGAGGTGGCCCTCGAGCTGCTGGAGCGGACCGGTCCGCTGGCGGTGAGCAGCGCGAACAAGACCGGCATGGACGCCGCCACCGACGCCGACCAGGCCGAGTCGATGCTCGGCGAGGCGGTGGAGGTGGTCCTGGACGCCGGCCCGACGCCGGGACCGCTGCCGTCCACGATCGTGGACGCCACAGGCCCGACCGGCCGGCTGCTGCGGCTGGGTGCAGTGGACCTGGGCCGGCTCAACGAGATCGTCGCGGAGCGCGGGGCCGAGATCGTCGACGAGGGCTGATGCGCGAGTACCTGACCGTCTTCCTGGTCTCCGCGGTGGTCACCTACCTGCTGGGCGTGGTGGCCCGCGAGGTCGCGCTGCGCACCGGGGCGGTCGCCCGGGTGCGCGACCGGGACGTGCACGCGGTGCCGATCCCGTACTTCGGTGGGCTGGCGATGCTCGGCGGGCTGACCGCCGGCTACCTGGTCGCGCGTCGGCTGCCGTTCCTGTCGTTGAGCACCGACTCGATCTTCCGGGACGCCCGGGTAGTGCTGATCGCCGGAGCGCTGATCTGCGCGATCGGGGTGGTCGACGACCTGATCGAGCTGGACGCCGTGACCAAGCTCGCCGGTCAGGTGCTCTCGGCGTCCCTGCTGGTCGTGTTCGGGGTGCAGTACTACTCCTTCCAGCTCCCCGGCGGGTCGCAGTTCTCCCCGGACACGGCGCAGGCGGCCATCTTGAGCGTGGTCGTGGTGGTGGCCACGGTCAACGCGGTCAACTTCGTCGACGGTCTGGACGGGCTCGCCGCCGGGGTGGTCGGCATCGGCGCGGTCGCCTTCTTCGTGTTCTCCTACAAGCTCGCCGACGCCAACGGGGAGACGCTCGCGATCACCGCGGCGCTGCTGTGTGCCGCGCTCGGCGGTGCGTGCGTCGGTTTCCTGCCGCACAACTTCTTCCCGGCGCGGATCTTCATGGGCGACTCCGGCTCGATGCTGATCGGCCTGGTGCTGGCCGGCTCGGCGCTCACCCTGACCGGCCAGTTCGCCTCGGTCGACATGTCCCGGGGGGCAGGCGGCTCCCATGCCAGCCTGCTGCCGGCGCTGATGCCGATCGTGCTGCCCATCGCGGTCCTGGTGGTGCCGTTCGCCGACCTGGTGCTGGCGGTGGTACGTCGTACCCGCGCCGGCCGTTCCCCGTTCGCCCCTGACAAGCAGCACCTGCACCACCGGCTGCTGGAGATCGGCCACTCCCACCGTGTCGCGGTGCTGATCATGTGGCTGTGGGCCGGGCTGATCGCGTTCGGGGGAGTGCTGGCCAGCCTGTACGCGTCCCGGCTGACCACGATCGTGCTGGTGGCCTGGGTGGCGGTGACCGTGGCGCTGACCTTCCTGCTGCCGCGGTACCATCGACACTACGAACGCGCGGGTTCGCCCAGGGGCTGACCACCAGGGGCCTGACCACCCTGGTTACTGGCCGGTACCCGGTTTTTCGAGTCGGGTCACCTTGTGCTAGTTTTCACAAGCAACTTCGAGGCCGGGGTCCCGACCCCGCCGACCAGCTTCCAACCTCGGGGTGACCAACCCCGTCGACCAGGGACGGCCGCCATCATGACGACCGACGCAATGCACGCGCTCCCGCAGCGAAATCTGTGCCCTCGCGACTGTGGTAGCGTCGCGAACTCAAATCTGTACGGCTTTCCCCGTTCTGGTGGGTTGAGCGACGTGTGCCGGAACTACGGAAGTGGCTCGGGTGATGAGCGATGACAACGACCAAGGCAAGCCGCTGCGCGGCCGCGACCTGGTCGGGCTCGGCGGGCTCATCGTCGGCTGCGTCGTGGTCGGGCTGGTCGTCGGTCTGCTCGTCGACCACGCGGTCGGCACCTCGCCGGTCTTCACGCTGGTCGGCATCGCGGCCGGGATGGTCGGCGGCGCGGTCGGATTCTGGCTCCGGGTCCGTGGCTTCCTGCGTCCCTGACGGGGCGCGTCAGCCCGGTGAGCACAGGAAAGGCAGGACACCGTGACCACCCCCGACGACGTACCCGCCGGCCCCGCCGAGGCCCCCGCAGAGGTCTCGGCCGGCCCTGAGGGCGTCGCCCAGCGGCGTCCCTCCCTCGTGAAGGTGCTGCGTGACCAGCGCCGGGCCGTCCTGGTGGCCGCGATCCTCAGCGCGGCCGCTCTGTGGATCTTCGTGCCCATGGGTGAGTGGCAGACCGGGGTGTTCGTGGCCGTCGGCATGGTGCTCGGGCTGGCCAACCACGTGGCCACCGAGCTGTCCCTGGCGAAGATGATCGCCTCGGCGAACCTGAGCCGTTCCGAGATCACCTCGTCGGCGCTGTTCCGGCTGCTGTTCGTCTCGGTCCCGGCGATCGCGGTCGCCGTAGCGTTCTGGCCGGTGGGGTTGACCGCCCTGATCGGCTTGGCACTGTTCCGTCTGATCACGCTGGTGATGACCGGCATCCCGCTGCTGAAGGAGCTGAAGGCATGATCCGGGCCCAGGGCATCGAGATCGGCAACCACATCACGGTCACGGTTGCCGGCATGACCCTGAACATCGACACCATCTGGTCCACGGTGGTCGCCGGAGCGATCGTGGTCGGCCTCGGCCTGTGGATGCGGTCGAAGGTGACAAGCGGCACCCCCAGCAAGGTCCAGCTGATGTGGGAGGGCGTGGTCAACGAGGTCACCAAGCAGGTGGAGGACAACCTCGGCCGCGTGCACCCGTTCGTGGTGCCGCTGGCGGTTGCGCTGTTCTTCTTCATCCTGATCTCGAACTGGCTGGAGATGATCCCCAGCGGCGACTACCTCAAGGCGCCTACCGCGGACGTCAACCTGGTCTACGCGATGGCGCTTCTGGTCATCGTCGGCGTGCACGTCTTCGGGATTCGCGAACGCGGCTGGAAGGGCTACCTGAAGCACTATGCGCAGCCGAACCTGGCGCTGCTGCCGCTGAACATCATCGAGGAGATCGTCAAGCCGTTCACGCTGGCGCTGCGACTCTTCGGCAACATCTTCGCCGGCGGCATCATGATCGCGCTGATCGCGTTCCTGCTCCCGCTCTACACGGTGTGGGGAGCCGATGTGATCTGGAAGCTGTTCGACATGTTCATCGGCGCGATCCAGGCGTTCATCTTCGCTCTGCTGACCGTGCTGTACTTCGGCATGATGAGCTCGCACGACGACGAGCACGCCACGTCCGAGGCGGTGGAGGGCGACAACGAGCTGGAGCTGGAAGAGGCGCACTGACCCTCGTGGGCCAGCGCGTGACAATCAAGAGGTAAACAGATAAGGGGCCGCCGGGAGACCCCGGCGTCAATCAAGGAGAGACAGTGGCAGCATCTAACATCGACTCGGCCGTCAAGCTCGCCGGCGCGTTCATCGGCGGCGGACTCGCCCTCGGCGGCGGCGCCATCGGTGGTGCGATCGGTGACGGTCTGGCCGGTAGTTCGTACATCCAGGGCGTGGCACGCCAGCCCGAGGCCCAGGGGCGTCTGCAGACGATCTTCTTCCTGACGGTCGGACTGTGTGAGGCGTTCTTCTTCATCAACCTGGCGTTCATGGCGCTGTTCGTGTTCGTGCTCGGCAAGTGACGCTCGGGTCGACTACCACCTAGAACGGGAACCAAGCAGATGGACAAGGTTGGCAACGTCCTCGTGCCGATGGCTGCGAGTCAGCCGCACAACTTCCTCGTTCCGAACCTGACCTTCTTCGTCGAGCTGATCGCGTTCGTGATCATCTTGTGGGTGCTCGGCAAGTACGTCATCCCGCCGGTGAACAAGGCGATGACCGAGCGTCAGGCGAAGATCAAGCGGCAGTTCGAGGACCTCGAGCAGGCCAAGGCGGACGCCAAGGCGGCCGAAGAGGGCTACAAGGCGCAGATGACCGAGGCCCGGCACGAGGCGGCGAAGATCCGCGAGGAGGCCCGGGAGCAGGGGGCGGCGATCATCGCCGACATGCGCAAGCAGGCGCAGGAGGAGTCCGACCGCATCCTGCGGCACGCGCGCGCCCAGCTGGACGCCGAGCGCCAACAGGCCATCCAGCAGCTGCGCACCGAGGTGGGCACGATGGCCACCACGCTCGCGGAGCGCATCGTCGGGGAGTCGTTGACCGACGACGAGCGGCGCAGCCGCACGGTCGAGCGGTTCATCGAGTCGCTGGAATCCCAAGAGGCCTCCACCTCCACGGGAGTGAGCTGACATGCAGGCAGGTTCGGCCCGCTCGATGGCGGCCGTGCTGGACAAGGTCGAGTCGCTGCTCGGTGGCGGTGCGGATGCCGAGGTGGTGGGCGACGAGCTGTTCGCGCTTGCCGTCACCATGGACACCCGCCACTCGCTCCGGCGGGCCCTGACCGAGCCTGCGGTGGCTGCCGAGGCCAAGAGCCGGCTGTTGCACACGCTGCTGCGCGGCAAGGTCTCCGACGCGACCTTCGGGGTCCTCGAGGAGGCCGTCCGGCACCGCTGGTCCCGCGGCGGCGATCTCGGTGACGCGCTCGAACGCGGCTCGGTGCTGGCACACGTGGCCCGCGCCGACCGGGCCGGCCACCTCGACGAGCTCGAGGACAACCTGTTCCGCTTCTCGCGGATCGTGGAGGCGAACGCCGAGCTGCGTGAGGTGCTCACCGAGCAGGGCTACCCGCTCGAGCGCAAGCGGGAGCTGCTCGACCGGCTGCTCGGGGACCGGGTCGACGAGCCCACCCGCAAGCTGCTCGGCCAGGCGGTCGCGGCCCGGCACGGGAACCTGTCGACCGTCTTGGACAGCTACCAGAAGGTGGCTGCGGAGCGGCGGGACCGGCTGGTGGCCACGGTGTGGGTGGCTGCCCCGCTCAGCGAGGACCACAAGGACCGGCTGGCGAACGCGCTGGCCCGGCAGTACTCCCACGAGGTGCACCTCAACGTGATCGTCGAGCCCCAGGTGCTCGGCGGAGTGCGGGTCGCGGTCGGCGACGAGGTGATCGACTCCACCATCGAGGCCAGGCTCAAGCAGGCCCGCCGACGGCTGGAGCACTGAGCCGCAGCCAGCGACCCCCAGACAGCGCAACACCACCCAGGTCACAAACCAGCAGGAGAACAGAGGCAAGAAGATGACCGAGCTCACGATCCGCCCCGAGGAGATCAAGGAGGCGCTGCAGCAGTTCGTCTCCGAGTACCAGCCCGAGGCGGCCTCCCGCGAAGAGGTCGGCCGGGTCGCCGAGGCGATGGACGGTATCGCCTCCGTCGAGGGGCTGCCCTCGGTGATGGCCAACGAGCTGCTCGAGTTCGAGGACGGCACGCTCGGCATCGCGCTGAACCTCGACCTGCGCAACATCGGCGTCGTCATCCTCGGCGACTTCTCCGGCATCGACGAGGGCCAGCAGGTCCGACGTACCGGCGAGGTGCTGTCGGTGCCGGTCGGGGAGGGCTACCTCGGCCGGGTCGTCGACCCGCTGGGCCAGCCGATGGACGGTCTCGGCGACATTGCCACCGAAGGCCGCCGTGCCCTCGAGCTGCAGGCGCCGTCGGTGGTGCAGCGGCAGAGCGTGAACGAGCCGATGCTGACCGGTCTGAAGGCGATCGACGCGCTGACCCCGATCGGCCGCGGCCAGCGGCAGCTGATCATCGGGGACCGGCAGACCGGCAAGACCGCGATCGCCATCGACACGATCATCAACCAGAAGGACGCCTGGGCCTCTGGCGACCCGAAGCAGCAGGTCCGCTGCATCTACGTCGGAATCGGCCAGAAGGGCTCCACCATCGCCTCGGTGCGCGCCTCCCTGGAGGAGGCCGGTGCGCTGGAGTACACCACGATCGTGGCGGCTCCCGCGTCCGACGCAGCCGGCTTCAAGTACCTCGCGCCCTACACCGGCTCCGCCATCGGCCAGCACTGGATGTACCAGGGCAAGCACGTGCTGATCGTCTTCGACGACCTGAGCAAGCAGGCCGAGGCCTACCGTGCGGTCTCCCTGCTGCTGCGCCGGCCGCCGGGTCGCGAGGCCTACCCCGGTGACGTGTTCTACCTGCACAGCCGTCTGCTGGAGCGCTGCGCCAAGCTCTCCGACGAGATGGGCGGCGGGTCGATGACCGGCCTGCCGATCGTGGAGACCAAGGCCAACGACGTGTCGGCCTACATCCCCACCAACGTCATCTCGATCACCGACGGCCAGATCTTCTTGCAGTCGGACCTGTTCAACGCGAACCAGCGCCCGGCGATCGACGTCGGAATCTCGGTGTCCCGGGTCGGTGGCGCGGCGATGTTCAAGGCGATGAAGAAGGTCACCGGCTCGCTGAAGGTCGACCTGGCGCAGTACCGCGCGATGGAGGCGTTCGCGATGTTCGCCTCCGACCTCGACGCGGCCTCCCGGCGGCAGCTGGACCGCGGCGTGCGGCTGATGGAGCTGCTGAAGCAGCACCAGTTCAGCCCGTACCCGTTCGAAGAGCAGGCGGTGTCGCTGCACATCGGCCTGTCCGGCAAGCTCGACGCCCTCCCGGTCGGAGACGTGCTGCGCTTCGAGCGGGACTTCCTGGACTACCTGCGCCACGAGCATGGCGGCATCCTGGACGCCATCCGTGAGTCGCGGGACTGGACCGACGAGTCCAAGCAGGCGGTGGACGGCGCCTACGACCGGTTCGCGCGGCAGTTCGAGACCAGCGAGGGCAAGTCCCTGGCGGCTGGCCGCGAGGACTTCGAGGCTCTTGCCGACGAGGACGTCGAGCAGGAGAAGATCGTGAAGCAGAAGCGAGGCTGACGCATGGCTGTATCGCTGCGCGAGATGCGGGGTCGGATCAGGTCGGTCCAGTCCATCAAGAAGATCACGCGCGCCATGGAGCTGATCGCGGCATCCCGGATCATCAAGGCTCAGCAGCGCGCCCATGCCGCTGAGCCCTATGCCAGGGAGCTGACCCGGGCGGTGTCCGCGGTGGCGACGTACTCCAACGTCGAGCACCCGCTGACGACCGAGCCGGAGAACCCCCGCCGGGCCGCGGTGCTGGTGATCACCAGCGACCGGGGCCTGGCCGGCTCCTACTCCTCCGGCGCGCTCAAGCACGCCGAGCGCTGCATCGAGCGGCTGCGAGGGGAGGGCAAGGAGGTCGACGTCTACGTCACCGGACGCAAGGGGCTGACCTACTACAACTTCCGCAACCGGGCGGTCGCCGGCAGCTGGACCGGCTTCTCCGAGACTCCGCGCTACGCCAACGCGCGCGAGGTCGGGGAGGGCCTGATCGGCGCCTTCGTGTCCGAGGAGGGCGAGCGGGCCGTCGACGAGGTGCACGTGGTCTACACCCGGTTCAAGTCGATGCTCGTGCAGGAGGCCACCGACATGCGGCTGCTCCCGCTCGAGGTCGTCGAAGGCGAGGAGAAGCCGCCGCCGGAGGAGGTTCTCCCGCTGTACGAGTTCGAGCCGAGCGCGGCGGAGGTCCTCGACGCGCTGTTGCCGAAGTACGTCGAGAGCCGCATCTTCTTCTGCATGCTGCAGGCCTCGGCCTCCGAGCTGGCGGCTCGGCAGCGGGCCATGAAGTCCGCGACGGACAACGCAGACGACCTCATCCAGAACTACACCAGAATCGCGAACCAGGCCCGCCAGGCCGGGATCACCCAAGAAATCAGCGAGATCGTCGGTGGCGTGGACGCGCTCGCCGATGCGAACGCCGGTCGATAACGGAGTAAGTGAGAGACCATGACTGCCACCATTGACGAGACCTCCCAGGAGCAGGTCGGCGGCGCCCTCGGTCGCGTTTCCCGCGTGACCGGCCCCGTCGTGGACGTGGAGTTCGCCGCCGACAGCGTCCCCGACATGTTCAACGCGCTGAAGGTCGACCTGGAGGTCGGCGACCTCAAGCGCACGCTGACCCTCGAGGTCGACCAGCACATCGGTGAGGGGATGATCCGCGCCATCTCGATGCAGTCCACCGACGGCCTGGTCCGCGGCACCGCGGTGCGCGACACCGGCGAGCCGATCAGCGTGCCGGTCGGCGACATCACCAAGGGCCACGTGTTCAACGCCATCGGCGAGGTGCTCAACCTCGAGGAGGGCGAACAGTACGAGGTCACCGAGCGCTGGCCGATTCACCGCAAGGCCCCCGCCTTCGACCAGCTCGAGTCGAAGACCGAGATGTTCCACACCGGCATCAAGGTCATCGACCTGCTGACGCCGTACGTGCAGGGCGGCAAGATCGGCCTGTTCGGCGGCGCCGGCGTCGGCAAGACCGTGCTGATCCAGGAGATGATCGCCCGGGTCGCCAAGGACCACGGCGGTGTGTCGGTGTTCGCCGGTGTCGGCGAGCGCACCCGTGAGGGCAATGACCTGATCGCCGAGATGACCGAGGCGGGCGTGATCGGCCAGACGGCTCTGGTGTTCGGCCAGATGGATGAGCCGCCGGGTACCCGGCTGCGGGTGGCACTGTCCGCGCTGACGATGGCGGAGTACTTCCGCGACGTGCAGAACCAGGACGTGCTGCTGTTCATCGACAACATCTTCCGGTTCACCCAGGCCGGCTCCGAGGTCTCCACCCTGCTCGGCCGGATGCCGTCGGCGGTGGGGTACCAGCCCACCCTGGCCGACGAGATGGGCACACTCCAGGAGCGGATCACCTCGACGCGTGGTCACTCGATCACCTCGATGCAGGCGATCTACGTGCCCGCCGACGACTACACCGACCCCGCGCCGGCGACCACGTTCGCGCACCTCGACGCCACCACCGAGCTGTCCCGTGAGATCGCCTCGCTCGGCATCTACCCGGCCGTGGACCCGCTCACCTCGACGTCGCGGATCCTCGACCCGCGGTACATCGGCAAGGACCACTACGAGACCGCCACCCGGGTGAAGTCGATCCTGCAGCGCAACAAGGAGCTGCAGGACATCATCGCCATCCTCGGAGTCGACGAGCTGTCCGAGGAGGACAAGGTTGTCGTCGCGCGGGCCCGCCGCATCCAGCGGTTCCTGTCGCAGAACACCTACGTGGCCAAGCAGTTCACCGGCATCGAGGGCTCGACGGTTCCGCTGGAGGACACCATCGACGCGTTCACCAAGATCTGCGACGGCGAGTACGACCACGTGGCCGAGCAGGCGTTCTTCATGTGTGGTGGCCTCGACGACGTTGAGCGCAAGTGGGCTGAGATCCAGAAGGGCCTCTGATGGCCACCAGCATGCACGTGGAGTTCGTCGCCGCCGACCGCAAGCTGTGGTCGGGGGAGGCGACGGTGGTCAACACCCGCACGCTGGCGGGCGAGATCGGCATCATGGCTCACCACACGCCGCTGCTGTCGGTGCTCGCCCCCGGCCAGGTGGACGTACGCACCGCCGACGAGGGCCACTGGGTGGCTGCCATCGACGGCGGGTTCGTCTCGGTGGCCAACAACCGCGTGAGCATCCTCTGCGAGCGGGCCGAGATCTCCCACGAGAGTGATCTCGAGGAGGCTCGGCGCCGGCTGGAGGCCGCGAAGGAGAGGGAGACCAACGAACGGGCCTGAGGGTCGTGCACGTGGCCGATCCACCCCGAAGGGGAGGCGGTAGATGCCGGTATGGGAGTGGCTGGCGGACTCCGCCGGTTCGTTGCTGCTTCTCGTGCTGGCCTACGGTCTTGCCCTCGTGGTGCGCCGCCGCTGGATCTCCCGCCACGGTGGCACGTTCGAGTTCAGCGTCCGCGTCCGGTCCGGCAGGGCCGGACGCGGATGGGTTCTGGGGGTAGGTCGCTACTCCGGAGGGGTCCTGGAGTGGTTCCGGGTCTTCTCCGTCTCGCCCCGCCCGCGGCTGGTGCTGCGGCGCTCGGAGCTGGAGTACGCCGGCCGTCGCGACCCGGCCGGTGTGGAGGCGTACTCCCTCTACGCCGGGCACGTCGTCGTCACCTGCCACACCCCGCTGGGGACGCTGGAGGTGGCGATGAGTCCCGAGGCGCTCACCGGCTTCCTGGCCTGGCTGGAGGCCGCGCCGCCCGGGCAGCGGCTGCGCCGCCACTGACGCCATCCCGACCGATGGTCTAGACATCTGGGGTGAATTGGAACATACGGGGCAGGACTACTAGCGTCAGCCACTCGCTCTTACGGAGTCGCGGTTCGCCCGTGTGTCGACCTCGAGGACGTTCCGCGCATGTGTGTCTCGGGAGGACAGATGGCGGAGCTGTTCATCGACGGTGCCTGGACAGGCGCAGCCGGCGGGCGCACCCGTGATATCCGGTGCCCTGCCGACAACCGGGTCGTGGCCACGGTCTCGGAGGCGGGGGCCGAGGAGGCGCGAGCAGCCGTCCGCGCGGCCCGCCGGGCGTTCGAGGACGGTCCATGGGCCCGGACCGGGCCGCTCGAGCGCGGCCGGATCCTGCACGCAGTGGCCGACCGTCTGGAGGCGGAAAAGACCGAGGTTGCCCGTCTCGAGTCGCTCGACACGGGCAAGCGGCTCGTGGAGTCCGCCATCGACATGGAGGACATCATCGGCGTGTTCCGCTACTACGCTGGTCTCGTCACCGCTGACGCCGGCCGCGTGGTGGAGACCGGCCAGCCGGGCGTGGTGAGCCGGGTGGTGCACGAGCCCGTCGGAGTCTGCTCGTTGATCACCCCTTGGAACTTTCCGCTGCTGCAGACCTCCTGGAAGGTCGCTCCCGCGCTGGCTGCCGGCAACACGTTCGTGCTCAAGCCCTCCGAGCTCACCCCGTCCACCGCGATCTGGCTCATCACTGCGCTGACCGAGGCGGGTGTCCCCGCCGGCGTGGCGAACCTGGTCCTCGGCCCGGGCGACCCGGTGGGAACGACGCTGACCGAGGCGCCCGAGGTGGACATGGTCTCGTTCACCGGCGGGCTGCTCACCGGTCGCCGCATCATGGCGGCCGCTTCCGCGACGGTGAAGAAGGTGGCGTTGGAGCTCGCCGGCAAGAACCCGAACATCGTCTTTGCGGACGCCGACCTGGAGACCGCGGTGGACATGGCGATGACGGCGGTGTTCCTGGACTCCGGTCAGGTGTGCTCGGCGGGGGCCCGGCTGATCGTGGAGGCGTCGATCCACGACGAGTTCGTCGACGAGCTGGTACGTCGCGCCCGTCGGGTCCGACTCGGTGGACCCTTCGACGAGAAGGCGCAAGCCGGCCCACTGATCAGCGCGGCGCATCGGGAGAAGGTGGAGCGGTACGTCGCGGCCGCGGTGGCCGAGGGTGCCGAGCTACGGGTCGGTGGCGAGCGGCCGAGTGACCCGGCGCTGGCCGACGGCTTCTTCTACCTACCCACGATCCTGGATCGGTGCAGCACCGACATGGCCTGTGTGCAGGAGGAGTCCTTCGGGCCGGTGCTCACCGTGGAGACCTTCGAGGGCGCCACGGACCGCAGCCGTGAGGACGCCGCGGTGTCACTGGCCAACGACACGGTCTACGGCTTGGCCGGGGCGGTGTGGACCCAGAGCGCCGGCAGGGCCGAGCGGGTCGCCACCCGGCTGCGGCACGGAACGATCTGGATCAACGACTACCACCCCTACGTGCCGCAGGCGGAGTGGGGCGGCTACAAGCAGTCCGGCACTGGACGGGAGCTCGGGCTGCAGGGTCTCGACGAGTACCGCGAGACCAAGCACATCTGGCACAACATCGCGCCGGCCCCGCAGAACTGGTTCGACAACCCGACTGGACAGGAGCTGAAGTGAGGAACGGCTACGACTACGTCATCGTCGGCGGGGGCTCGGCGGGGTCGGCGCTGGCCAACCGGCTGAGCGCGGACCCGGCCACTACGGTGCTGGTGCTGGAGGCGGGACGGTCCGACTTCAAGGTCGACCCGCTGATCCACATGCCGGCTGCGTTGCCGTACCCGATCGGGAACCCGCTCTACGACTGGAGGTACGAGTCGGAGCCGGAGCCTTTCATGAACGGGCGGCGGGTGTTCCACGCGCGCGGGAAGGTGCTGGGCGGTTCCAGCAGCATCAACGGGATGATCTTCCAGCGCGGCAACCCGCTCGACCTGGAGCGGTGGGCTTCCGACCCGGGCATGGACAGCTGGGACTACGCCCACTGCCTGCCGTACTTCAAGCGGATGGAGACCTGTCTGGCTGGAGCGGACACCTGGCGCGGCGGGTCCGGGCCACTGGCGCTGGAACGCGGTCCGGCGCGCAGCCCACTGTTCGGGGCGTTCTTCGAGGCGGTGCAGCAGGCGGGCTATCCGCTGACCGATGACGTGAACGGCTACCGCCAGGAGGGCTTCGCGCCGTTCGACCGAAACGTGCACCGCGGCCGCCGCCTCAGTGCCGCCCGGGCGTACCTGCACCCGGTGATGAATCGCCCGAACCTCGACGTGCTCACCCTCGCGCAGGTGACCCGGCTGCGCACGCAGGGCACCAAGGTCGTCGGAGTCGACTTCATCCGGGGCCGAAGGCTGCGCCGCAGCGTGGACGCCGCCGAGGTCATCCTCTGCGGTGGTGCCATCAACACCCCCCAGCTGCTGCAGCTGACCGGGATCGGCAACGCCGCCGAGCTGCGGTCGCTGGGGATCGACCCCGTCGCCGACCTTCCCGGCGTCGGCGAGAACCTGCAAGACCATCTCGAGGTCTACATCCAGCACGCCAGCAAGCAGCCGGTCTCGATCGCACCGTGGCTCAAGCACCGTCACAAGCCGCGGATCGCCCTGGAGTGGCTGATGCGGCGCGGCGTCGGCGCGTCGAACCACTTCGAGGCCGGCGGCTTCATCCGCAGCAACGACACGGTGAAGTACCCCAACCTGATGTTCCACTTCCTGCCCATCGCGATCCGGTACGACGGCACCCGGCCGGCGGCGGAGCACGGCTACCAGGTGCACATCGGCCCCATGTACTCCGACGTGCGCGGCAGCGTGAAGATCCGCTCCCGCGACCCGTTCGAGCACCCCGCCCTCCGGTTCAACTACCTCTCCACCGAGAACGACCGCCGGGAATGGGTGGAGATGGTGAACGCGGCCCGGGACATCCTGGCCCAGCCGGCCTTCGCGCCGTTCAGTGCCGGTGAGATCTCGCCGGGCCCGTCGGTGCGCACCGACGAGGAGATCATCGACTGGGTCGCGCGCGACGCGGAGACGGCCCTTCATCCCTCCTGCACCGCGAAGATGGGCACCGACGACATGAGCGTGGTGGACCCGACCACGATGCGGGTGCACGGCGTCGATGGCCTCCGCGTCGTGGACGCCTCGGTGATGCCCTACGTGACGAACGGCAACATCCTGGCCCCGGTCATGATGGTCGCCGAGAAGGCCGCGGACCTGATCACGGGCAACGAGCCGCTTGCGCCGCTCCACGCCCCCTACTACCGGCACGGCGAGAACATGCCGTTGTGGCCGGTCGGTGACCCGCGCAACGTCTCCAGCGAGGTGACGGCATGAGCACCCTGGACGGCACCCCCGCAGAGCGCGGCACCGACCTGGAGAACGAGCCTGCGGCCCGGCTCAACAAGGCGGTCTTCTACGGCTCGGCAATCGGCGTTGTGATCGTCGCGGTGTGGGCGATCATCTCTCCGCAAGCGGCGGCGAACACCATCGGCACGCTGGTGGGCTGGACCTCGAACTGGTTCGGCTGGTTCTACATCCTGTTGGCCACGGCGGTCCTGGTCTTCGTCGTCTACCTAGGCGTGTCGCGTTACGGGAAGGTCCGGCTCGGCCCAGAGCACTCGCGGCCGGAGTACAGCACCTTCTCGTGGGCGGCGATGCTCTTCGCAGCAGGCATCGGCACCGACCTGATGTTCTTCTCGGTGGCGGAGCCTGTGACCCAGTACCTCGCGCCACCGAACGGCAACGGGCACACCGTCGAGGCGGCACGGGAGGCGACGGTCTGGACGCTGTTCCACTACGGCATCAGCGGCTGGGGGATGTACGCGCTGATGGGGATGGCGTTGGGCTACTTCTCCTACCGGATGAACCTGCCGCTGAGCATCCGCTCAGCCCTGTACCCGATCTTCGGCAAGCGAGTCCGGGGCGGGGTCGGCAATGCCGTCGACCTGGCCGCCGTGCTCGGGACGATCTTCGGCATCGCCACCTCGCTCGGCATCGGCGTGGTCATGCTCAACTACGGCCTCTGGGTGCTGGTGGGCATCCCCCAAGGCATCGCAGCCCAGGTCGGACTCGTCGCGCTGGCAGTCGTGATCGCCACGATCTCTGCAGTGAGCGGCGTCGACAAGGGCATCAAGGTGCTCTCCCAGATGAACGTGCTGCTTGCGATCGGGCTGGCCGCCTTCGTCCTCGTCGCCGGCAAGACCACGTTCCTGCTCAACGCGTTCGTCAACGACATCGGGGACTACGTGCGCAGCTTCTCGGGGCTGACGATGCAGACGTTCCCCTACCACCACCCGACGAGCTGGCTGAACGCCTGGACGTTGTTCTTCTGGGCATGGTGGATCGCCTGGGCATCGTTCGTCGGACTCTTCTTGGCCCGCATCTCGCGCGGACGCACTATCCGGGAGTTCGTGACCGGCACGATGATCATCCCGTTCACCTACGTCTTGATGTGGGTGTCGATCTTCGGCAACAGCGCCATCGACATCGTGCGCAGCAGCGGTGGCAGCCATTTCGGGAAGATGGCGATGAACCAGCCGCAGCAGGGCTTCTACACACTGCTTGCGCACTACCCCGCGTTCCCCGTCATCGCCTCCGTGGCGACGTTCGTGGGGCTGCTGTTCTACGTGACGTCCGCGGACTCGGGCGCGCTGGTGATGGGCAACCTGTGCTCGACGCTGCGCACCCCGCAGGACGACGCCACTCCCACGGTGCGGATCTTCTGGGCCCTGGTCACCGGTCTGCTCACGGTGGCCATGCTCATCGTCGGCGGCGTGCCCGCGCTGCAGAACGCAACGATCATCATGGGTCTGCCGTTCGCGTTCGTGATGGTGCTGGTGATGGTGATGGTCGGGCTCTACAGGGCACTGCGGCTGGAGAAGGTCCGGGCCGACAGTCGGGGCACGGCACTGCCCGCGGCGCTGTCCGGGCGGAGCACCCCGGTCGAGGGACGTGGAGGGCCTCGTGGCTGGCGGAGCCGGTTGACCCGGGCCATGTCGTTCCCGGACCGCAGACGGGCCACCGAGTTCGTGGACGAGGTTGCGCTCCCGGCCCTACGGGAAGTCGCGCAGGAGCTGCGCGAGGTCGGCATCGAGGCCGATGCCCGACAGGTGTCCGAGGACGGCAGCTCGTACGTCGACCTGAGCGCCGACCTCGGCGACTCCGGCGAGTTCAGGTACCAGATCTGGCCGCACGAGGTACCGATGCCGGCCATCGGGGCGCGGTCCGTGCGCGGCGACGACGTCTACTGGCGGCTCGAGGTACACCTCGCGGAGGGCGGTCAGGGCTACGACGTGATGGGCTACTCCTACAGCCAGCTCATCGACGACGTGCTCGACCAGTACGAGCGCTACCTGGAGTACGTGCGGATGCGGGGCGAGCTGACACGGCGATGAGCCGGCAGGGCTCTCTCGGCTCGCGCTGACCCGCTCGCTGCCGCTCGCTCTCAGCGCTCCCCGCCGTGCTGGATTGGCGGCTCGCGCTGACCCGCTCGCTGCCGCTCGCTCTCAGCGCTCCCCGCCGGGCTTCCACAGCACGTCGCCCTGCTCCCGGTTCGCGTGCCGGGCCAGGATGAACAGCAGGTCGGACAGCCGGTTCAGGTACTTGATCGCGGTGACGTTCATCGACTCGCCGTACTCGTCGTGGGCGGCCCAGGCGGCGCGCTCCGCGCGACGGGTCACCGTCCGCGCGACGTGCAGCAGCGCCGCTCCCGTCGTACCGCCGTTGAGCACGAACGAGCGCAGGGCGGCCAGCTGCTCGTTGTACTGGTCGCACCAGGACTCGAGCCGGTCGACGTAGTCCTGCTCGAGGCGCAGTGGAGGGAACTCCGGGTTCTCCACGACGGGGGTGCAGAAGTCCGCGCCCACGTCGAAGAGGTCGTTCTGCACGGTGGTGAGCACCCGGACGACGTCCTCCTCGAGACCTCCCTGGGCGATGGCCACCCCGATGTGCGCGTTCGCCTCGTCCACCTCGGCGTACGCGTGCAGGCGGAGGTCGTTCTTCGACGCGACGCTGTTGTCGCCGAGCCGGGTGGTGCCGGCGTCGCCGGTGCGGGTGTAGATCCGGGTGAGGTTGACCATGCCCCCAGCCTAGGGGCCCCCAGCCTAGGGCTCGCGCCGCGACCGCCGGGCCGGACGGTGCCGCCGGAAAGATGGCAATCGAAACCGTCTCGTTACCTCTTGGGACAACCTGTCCGAGTGGTCACGCGTCATAGTGGGTAAAGGGATGGCAACGGGGGCCACCCCGGCAGCACTTTGGGAGTGGAAATGGAGTTCTTCGCCAACGGTACGACGCTGGTGCTCAGCGGTCGGTTCGACGGCCGGTTCACGGCGGAGGTTCGCGCAGCTCTCTACGACCACATCGACTCCTGCCCGGGAGACGTGGTCGTCGACCTGTCCCGGGTGGACTCCATCGACGCCACCGCGCTGCGGGTGCTCGGGCTGGCGACCATGGTGATGGAGCGCCAGGGCCGCAGACTCGTGCTGCGCGGCTGCAGCCCCGCGTTGCGCCGGGTGATCGCGTTCACCCGGATGCGGCGGCTGGTGCAGGTCGAGCGCGAGCCGCGCACGCTGTCCGCCTGACCCGGCGGTCCGGGCGCGGAGCTGTGACCCACCCCGCACGTGGTGCAGTTCACAGACCGATGCCGAGCGGCCGCCGTTCGCCGTACTGTCAGTAGGTATGACGCACGACGAAGCCGGCGCCGCGGCTCCGCGCCGACCCGGGGACCGTCCCGCCAAGGACCGCCCCTGGGTGATGCGCACCTACGCCGGGCACAGCTCGGCGCGCGAGTCCAACGCGCTGTACCGCAGGAACCTTGCCAAGGGGCAGACCGGACTGTCGGTGGCGTTCGACCTGCCCACGCAGACCGGCTACGACCCCGACCACCAGCTGGCTCGCGGGGAGGTCGGCAAGGTGGGGGTGCCGATCTCCCACCTCGGCGAGATGCGCGCCCTGTTCGAGGGGATTCCGCTGGCGCAGATGAACACCTCGATGACCATCAACGCCACCGCGATGTGGCTGCTCGCGCTCTACCAGGTGGTCGCCGAGGAGCAGGCGGCCGAGCAGAGTGAGACCGACCTGCGGGCCGTGCACGAGCGGCTGGCCGGCACCACCCAGAACGACATCATCAAGGAGTACCTCTCCCGCGGCACCTACGTGTTCCCGCCTGAGCACTCGCTGCGGCTGACCAGCGACCTGATCGCCTACGCGGTCAACCACGTGCCGAAGTGGAACCCGATCAACATCTGCAGCTACCACCTGCAGGAGGCGGGCGCCACCCCGGTCCAGGAGCTCGCCTACGCCCTGTGCACCGCGATCGCGGTGCTGGACACGGTCCGCGACTCCGGCCAGGTCGCCCCGGAGGACTTCGGCAAGGTGGTCGGCCGGATGTCGTTCTTCGTCAACGCCGGTGTCCGCTTCGTCGAGGAGACCTGCAAGATGCGGGCCTTCGTCCGGCTGTGGGACGAGCTGACGCGCGAGCGGTACGGGGTGCAGGAGGAGAAGCAGCGCCGGTTCAGGTACGGCGTGCAGGTCAACTCCCTCGGGCTGACCGAGGCGCAGCCGGAGAACAACGTGCAGCGGATCGTGCTGGAGATGCTCGGCGTGACGCTGTCGAAGGACGCCCGCGCCCGCGCCGTGCAGCTTCCGGCGTGGAACGAGGCGCTCGGCCTGCCCCGGCCGTGGGACCAGCAGTGGTCGCTCCGGTTGCAGCAGGTGCTGGCCTTCGAGTCCGACCTGCTGGAGTACGGCGACATCTTCGACGGGTCCACGGTGATCGAGGCCAAGGTGGACGAGCTGGTGGCCGGCGCCAAGCGTGAGATGGACACGGTGCTGGAGATGGGCGGCGCGGTCGCCGCGGTGGAGTCCGGCTACATGAAGCAGCAGCTGGTCGCGTCGCACGCGGCGCGCCGTGCCCGGATCGAGTCCGGGGAGGAGCAGGTCGTCGGCGTGAACTGCTTCGAGACCACGGAGCCCTCCCCGCTGACCGCGGACCTGGCCACCGCGATCCAGGCCGCCGACCCCGAGGCCGAGCACGCGGCCGTGGAGAGCGTGCGTCGCTGGCGCGAGCAGCGCGACAACGCCGCGGTCAAGGGGGCGCTGGCCCGGCTGGTGGAGGACGCCAAGTCCGGCGCCAACCTGATGGACACCACGCTGGCCGCAGCGCGCGCCGGCGTGACGACGGGGGAGTGGGCCGGCGCGCTGCGCGAGGTGTTCGGCGAGTTCCGCGCGCCGACCGGCGTCTCGGACGCCGCGTCCGTGGCCGCCGCCGGACCCGAGCTGACCCGCGTGCGCGAGCGGGTACGTCGCACGGCCGAGGAGCTGGGCGGCAGGCTACGGCTGCTGGTGGGCAAGCCGGGGCTGGACGGGCACTCGAACGGGGCCGAGCAGATCGCGGTGCGGGCCCGGGACGCGGGCTTCGAGGTGATCTACCAGGGCATCCGGCTCACCCCGGAGCAGATCGTCTCCGCGGCGGTGGCCGAGGACGTGCACTGCGTGGGGCTCTCCATCCTGTCCGGATCCCACATGGAGCTGGTGCCGGCGGTGCTCGACGGCCTCCGCGAACGCGGCGCCGGGGACGTGCCGGTGGTGGTCGGTGGGATCATCCCCGCAGCGGACGCCGCCCGGCTGCGCGAGCTCGGCGTGGCCGCCGTGTACACCCCCAAGGACGTCGGGCTCACCGAGATCATCGGCGGCATCGTCGAGGACATCCGGCGAGCTCATGCCTTGGACTAGGTTGGCATCGTGTCCGACCTGCAGTGCGCCGCCACCCTGCTGCTCTGCGGTGCCGGCGAGTCCGACCCGGACGGACTGACCCTGGCCGGCCGGCGGCAGGCGCGTGCGCTCGGAGAGTCGCTGGGTGCGGCCGGGGTGGCGATGGTCTACAGCAGCAGCCTCCCGGCGGCGGTGCAGACCGCCGAGCTGGCCGCCGCACCCGGCGGGAGGCGTGTCCGGGTGCGCGAGGGGCTGGGCGGGGACGGCTCCGACGCGGGCGTGCGGGACCGCATCAGGGAGGAGCTGGAGAGCATCGTGGACCAGCACCGCGGCGAGACGGTCCTGGTGGTCGGGGACAGTCGCGCGGTGCGGTGCGTCGTACCGCCGCTGGCGCGGAACCTGCCCCTCGACGTGCCCGAGCCGGCGCCCTGCGCGGTCTGCGAGGTCGCGGTGGACGCGGACGGCTGGCTGGCCCGGTCCTGGTCCGGCGAGACGGTCTGAGAGGAGGTCGAACAGATGCGGGTCCACCCCCTCGGCGTGCTGCTCGCCGTCGTGCTCCTGGGTGCCGTGACCGGCTGCCAGAGCGCGGGGAACAGCGGGCAAGCTGGCTCCGGGCCGGCGTCGCCGTCTGCGGGCAGCACGGTGTCCGCGCGCCCGACACCCACCCCCGGAGGCGACCTGCCCGCCGCGGCCACCCCGCCGGCCCGGCCGATGAACGACCTGGAGCAGGCGGTCGCGGCCCGGCTGTCCCGGCAGGTCGCCCACCAGGGCCTCGACCTCAGCTACGTCGCCTGCCCGCCGTGGCACGGGAAGGCGCCGCGGCAGCTCACCTGCCGCGGCTACATCGACCACGTGACGGCCCCCGTCCACGTCCGGTTGTCCAAGCTGGTCGGCGGCGCGGTGAGCTTCCAGGCGCGCTTGGTGCGGGGGCTGGTCGCGACCGCGAAGCTCGAGGCCAAGCTGCGCGAGGACGGCTTCACCGACGTCAACTGCGGGAGTGCGCCGGCGTACCCGTCGACGGTGGGCAGCCACATCGTGTGCGCGGTGACCAAGGACGGGCAGCAGCGGTACGTCGCGGCCACCGTGACCAGCCGGTCCGGCGGGGTGATGATCCGCAGCTACTGACCCGAAACGGTCGATCTCGCCGGCGCCGGTCGGGCAGACTCGGGTCATGGCCAGGGTGATCGTGGTGGGAGCCGGTGTCGTCGGCCTGTCGTGCGCGGTGCGGCTGCTCGAGGCCGGCCACCGTGTCGACGTGCTCGCGCGGGAGCTGCCGCTGGAGACCACCTCCGCGGTGGCGGCCGCGCTGTGGTACCCGTTCCGTGCCTACCCGTTCGACAGGGTGGCCGGCTGGTCCGACACCGGCTACCGCGAGCTCGCGAAGCTGGCCGGGGTCGACCGGAGCGGTGTGCGGATGGTGTCCGGCACCGAGCTGGCGCGCGCACCGGCGCCCGACCCCTGGTGGGCTGCGGCCGTCCCGGACCTCAGCCGGGTGGAGGCCCCGGGGCCGCCGTACGTCGACGGGTGGACGTTCACCGCGCCGGTGGTCGAGATGCCGGTCTACCTGCGCTGGCTCGCCGGCCGGGTCCGCGAGCTCGACGGCACGATCACCCGGCTGGCGCTGCCGCAGCTGCCGAGCGGCGGCGACGTGGTGGTGGACGCCAGCGGCATCGGCGCCCGGTTGCTCGCCGGGGACCGGAGCGTGACGCCGGTGCGTGGCCAGGTGCTGTACGTCGACCAGGTCGGCCTGGACCGGTGGTGGCTCGACGGGGGCGGACTGACCTACGTGGTGCCGCGGTCGCGGGAGATCGTGGTGGGCGGCACCGAGGAGGAGGGTGTCTGGGACCGCACCCCGGACCCGGCCATCGCCCGCGGCATCCTGGAGCGGGCCACCGCGCTGGTTCCCGAGCTCAAGGGGGCCCGGGTGCTGCGGCAGAAGGTCGGGCTGCGGCCGGCCCGACCAGCGGTGCGCCTCGAGGAGGAGCGGCTCGGTGCCCGGCGGGTGGTGCACTGCTACGGGCACGGCGGGGCAGGAGTCACCCTGTCGTGGGGCTGCGCCGACGAGGTCGCCTCCCTGGTGTAGCCAGGGCAGTCAGAAGAGCCGCTGGGACGGGTCGTCGAGCCCGCGCAGGGCGTCGTAGTCCACCACCGCGCAGGCGATGCCGCGGTCGGTGGCCAGCACCCGCGCCTGTGGCTTGATCTCCTGAGCGGCGAAGATGCCACGCACCGGGCGCAGCGCGGGGTCCCGGTTGAGCAGGTCCAGGTAGCGGGTCAGCTGCTCCACGCCGTCGATCTCGCCACGGCGCTTGACCTCCACCGCGACGGACCGGCCCTCGGGGTCCCGGCACATCAGGTCCACCGGACCGATGGCGGTCGGGTACTCCCGTCGTACCAGCGTCAGGCCGTCGGCCAGGTGCGCGGGGTGCTCGGCGAGCAGCTCCTGCAGGTGCTTCTCCACGCCGTCCTTCTGCAGCCCTGGGTCGATGCCGAGGTCGTGCACCGACTCGTGCAGCACCTCGTCGATGAGGATCCGCAGCGTGTCGGCGTCCTTGCCGGTGACCGTCCACTCGACGGTGCCCTCCACGGTCTCGGCCTCCACCACGCGGCACGGCGGAGACATCCAGTTCAGCGGCTTGTAGGACCCGCCGTCGGAGTGGATCAGGACCGACCCGTCGTTCTTGACCAGGATCAGCCGGGTGGCCATCGGCAGGTGCGCGGTCAGCCGGCCGGCATAGTCCACCTGGCAGTTGGCGATCACGATACGCACGGCGGGACCCTACCCCGGGGGTGAAGCACCTCACGGCAGCGGGCATCGCCGGCGTGGCATGATGCCAGCCATGACGAGCAGTGCACGTGAGTTCTCCTCCATCGGCGTCATCGGGCTCGGCACGATGGGGGCCGGCATCGCCGAGGTGTTCGCCCGCAACGGCTACCGTGTCGTGGGGGTCGAGCACAACGAGGAGTCCCTGGAGCGTGGCCGACAGCATCTGCAGCACTCCACCGACCGCGCCGTCAAGCGCGGCAAGCTCTCCGAGCAGG
This sequence comes from uncultured Actinomycetota bacterium, assembly GCA_963839365.1. Taxonomy (GTDB): domain Bacteria; phylum Actinomycetota; class Actinomycetes; order Propionibacteriales; family Nocardioidaceae; genus DASSKA01. The sequence continues at coordinate 309,369 of CAWIUT010000003.1, read as the reverse complement.
AGCAGGAGAAGCTGATCGGCAGCGTCACGTTCACCACGAACATGGCCGACGTGAAGGACTGCCAGCTGGTCGTCGAGGCGATCGTGGAGCAGCTGCCGAAGAAGAAGGAGGTCTTCCGCCAGCTCGACGCGGTGGTCGCCCCGGACGCGATCCTGGCCACGAACACCTCGTCGCTGTCGGTCACCGAGATCTCCGCCGCGAGCAACAACCCCGGGCGGGTGGTCGGCGTGCACTTCTTCAATCCCGCCCCGATCCAGCACCTCGTCGAGGTGGTCCGGACGGTGGTCACCGAGCCCGATGTGCTCGACGACGTCGCCGGGGTCGCCCGTTCCCTGGACAAGATCCCGGTCATCTGCGGGGACAAGGCCGGCTTCATCGCCAACGCGCTGCTGTTCGGCTACCTCAACCACGCGGTGAACATGTTCGACTCCAAGTACGCCAGCCGCGAGGACATCGACACCGGCATGAAGCTCGGGTGCCGCTACCCGATGGGGCCGCTGGCGCTGCTCGACCTGATCGGCCTGGACACGGCGTACGAGATCCTCGACACGATGTACAAGCAGGGCCGCAACCGGCTGCACGCGCCGGCCCCGATCCTCAAGCAGATGGTCACCGCGGGGCTGCTCGGCCGCAAGACCGGCCGCGGTCTCTACACCTACGAGGCGCCGGACAGCCCGGTGGTGGTCGACGACGAGCTGACCCCCTCGCCCGACGCGCACCCGCGGTTCCGTCGCGAAGTCCGCACCGTCGGGGTGGTCGGCACCGGCACGATGGCGACCGGCATCGTCGAGGTGTTCGCCAAGGCCGGCTATGACGTGACGTACGTCGGACGCAGCCAGAGCCGCGTCGACGAGGTGCGTGCACAGGTGGCCCGCTCCCTGGAGAAGGCCGTCCAGCGGGGCAAGCTGGAGGCGTCGGCCCGCGACGAGGCGCTGACCCGCCTGACCGGCACCACCCGGCTCGACGAGCTGGCCGACGTCGACGTGGTGGTCGAGGCCGTCGTGGAGGAGCTCACGGTCAAGACCGCGCTGTTCGAGAACCTCGACGAGATCTGCAAGCCGGGCGCCATCTTGGCCACCACCACCTCCTCCCTGCCGGTCATCGAGCTGGCCCGGGCGACCAAGCGCCCGCAGGACGTGGTGGGCATGCACTTCTTCAACCCCGCGCCGGTGATGAGGCTGGTGGAGGTGGTCTCCACGGTGTCCACCGGCACGGAGGTCGCCGAGACCACCCGGGCGCTGTGCGAGGCGATCGGCAAGGTGCCGATCTCGTGCGGCGACCGCGCCGGGTTCATCGTCAACGCGCTGCTGTTCCCCTACCTCAACGACGCGGTCAAGATGCTGGAGGCGCACTACGCGAGCGCCGACGACATCGACACCGCGATGAAGCACGGCTGTGCGCTGCCGATGGGTCCGTTCGAGCTGCTCGACGTGGTGGGCAACGACGTGTCGCTGGCCATCCAGCGGGAGCTGTACCTCGAGTTCCGCGAGCCCGGGTTCGCGCCGGCACCGCTGCTCGAGCACCTGGTCACCGCGGGCTACCTGGGCCGCAAGACCAAGCGCGGGTTCCGCGACTACACCACAGCCTGAACGTGGCCATGAGGACAAGCCGGTCGGCATGAGCGCGCAGATCGAGACCTACCGGGGCGAGGAGTACGTCGTACGCCGGGTCACCGGGTCCGCGGCCACCAAGCCCTACCGCTGTCCGGGCTGCGACCAGACGATCCGGCCCGCGACGCCGCACGTGGTCGCCTGGCCGGCCGAGAAGCCGATGTTCGAACGCTCGGGGCTCGACGTGCGGCGGCACTGGCACACACCGTGCTGGCGGGCGCGGGAGCGGCGGGGCTGAGCCGCCGGCCCCTCACTCGGGCATCGGCACGTCCTTGAACGCGGCGGTCGTGCGGTCGGCGTAGGCGCTGGTGTCGGCGGTCTCCATCGGCCCGTCCCACTCGCGGGGCAGCGGCACCGTGGCCCCGGGCGCCACCCGGCGCACGATCTCGTCGAGCACCTTCTCGGCATCGCCCACCCACAGGTGCTTCGCGCCGTCGAAGCCGAGCACCTCCGCCTGTGGCACGACCGCGAACCGCTCCCTCGCCTCCGGTGGCTGCAGGTAGTCGTCGTGCTCGGGCACCAGCGCCACCAACGGCTTGTCGGACCCCGCCCACTGCCGCAGGTGCTCGTCGGAGACCGACCGCAGCGGCGGTGAGAGCAGGATCGCCCCGGAGACGAGCGGGTCCAGGCCGTACATCAACGCCAGGTCGGTGCCGAACGACCAGCCCACCAGCCAGACGCTCGGCAGGTTGTGGAACTCCGCGAACTCGAGGGCGGCCATCACGTCGTACTTCTCGCCGCGGCCGTTGTCGAAGCTTCCCTCGCTGGTGCCCTGCAGGCTGCTGGTGCCGCGGGTGTTGAACCGCAGCACGGCGACGTCGGCCAGCGCAGGCAGCCGGTAGGCCGCCTTCCGGTAGACGTGGCTGTCCATCATCCCGCCGTGCGTGGGGAGCGGATGCAGGCAGACCAGCGTCGCGACCGGCGGCCGGTCCTGCGGGGTCGCCAGCTCGCCCACCAGGGAGAGCCCGTCGGCGGTGTGCAGCGTGATCGCCTCGCGGTGTGCGGGCAGGACGGAGTTCGCGCGGATGGGGGCCATGGGCCCATTGTCTCAGCGCGCGTCCTGGCGGCGGATGAAGACCTCCTTGGTCAGCAGCACCGAGCTGGCCGCGGCCGGGATCGCGATCAGCGCGCCGACCACGCCGAGCAGGCCGGCGCCGATCAGCGCGGCCACCACGATCAGCGAGCCGGGAATGTCCACCGACCGCGACATCACCCGCGGGTAGATCACGTAGTTCTCGAACTGCTGGTAGACGATGTAGAAGACGATGCAGGCCAGCCCGATGGCGGGGGAGCTGGCGAACCCGATCAGGCTCACGATCACCGCGCCCAGCGTGGCGCCGATCATCGGGATCACGTCGAGGATCATCACCACGAAAGCCAGTGCCACGGCGTACTGCGGCATCCCCACGAGGAACAAGAACACCATCGAGCTGAGCCCGGCAGCCAGCGCGACCACGAACGCCCCGGAGACGTAGCTGCCCACGTTGCTGAGGATCTGGTCGCCGAGGAAGGTGACCCGCTCCCGTCGGCTCGCCGGCGCCAGCTGGTAGAACGCCCGTTTCAACGTCGGCAGCGAGGCCACGAAGTACAGCGTCAGCACGATCACGACGAACGTGTTGAGGATCCCGGACAGCACCGCCAGCCCGATGCCCACCACGCCGCCGAACACGTTCTTGGCCATGTTGTTGCTCTTCAGCATCGCCTGGACGTTCTCGGTGAGGTGGAACTTGTTGTTGAAGTGCTGGAAGGTCCCGTTGTGCTGCAGCTGGTGGAACCACTGCGGCGCCTGCCGGGTCAGCGAGGTGACCTGGTCGCTGATCACCGGCACGATGGCCACCACGAACAGCCCGAGCGCGGCCAGCACCACGACGATCACCACGACCACGGCAAACGACCGCTTGAGCCCCCGGCGCATGAAGAACTCCACGGCGGGGTTCAGGCCGGCAGCCAGGAACAGTGCCACCAGCACCAGGACCAGCACGGAGCCGACGGCCACGATCTGCTGGCCGATCCACACCGCGAGCAGCGCGCCGACCGCGCCGAAGAAGCCGATGTAGAACGGGGAGCGCCGCTTCATCGGGGGGCCGACCGGCCCGTACTTCTCCTCCCCGTCCCCGTTCGGGTGGGCGTCGATCAGGAACTCCTCGGCCTCCTCCTCGGCCCTCAGCTCCTCGTCCTCGCCGTCCTGCTCGTCGATGACCCCGGGTTCATCGTCCCCTGGCTCGTCCGCAGGGTCGTCCAGGGAACCGTCGGCGGAGCTGCCGAGGCGGGCCTCCGGCCCAGGGGCAGAGGCGTTCACTGCTCCGAGGCGTCTGCCTGCTCATCGGTGAAGCCGGCCACCACGTCTCGCAGGGCGCCCAGCTGAGCGACGATGGCGTCGCGCCGCTTCTGCACGCGGTCCACCTCGGACTGCAGCTCGCTGAGCTCGCGCTCTGCCTCGGCCCTGCCGGAAGCGACATGGTTCTCGGCCTGCGTCTTGGCGCCGGCGACGATCTGCTCAGCCTCCCGGCGGGCCCGCACGAGCAGTCGCTCGGACTCCTCCTGGGCCTGCTGGCGGTGCGCGGTCGCCTGGGCGATGGCCTCCCGAGCCCGCTGCTCGGCCGCGTTGGCACGGTTCTCGGCCTCCTCGACCAGCCTGGCGGTCTCTGCGGTGGCGCTGCTGTGGTGCTCGGTGGCCTCCCGGGAGAGCCGCTCCTTCTCCACGGCCAGCGCGCGCCGGGCCTCCTGGACCTCGCGGTCGGCAGCGGCGCGGATCTGCTCGGCCTCCCGGCGGGCGCCGGTGCGCAACGAGTTCGCCTCCTGCTCGGCGGCCAGCCGCAGCTGCTCGGACTCCCGCTTGGCGGCGGCGAGCAGGTCTTCGGCCTCGGCACGGGCCATCGTCTTCTCCTGCTCGGCGTCGCCGAGGGCCCGCGCGCGCGCCTCGTCGAGCTCCTTGAGCTGCACGATGCGCATGTCCTCGGCGTCGCGGGCGGCCTGGGTCCGCAACGCCTCCGCCTCGTTGCCGGCCTGCCGCCGGATCTGGTCGGCGTGCCGCTTGGCCTGGGCGACCACCTCGTCGGCCTGCTCCTCGGCGAGCCGGAGCATCTCGCTGGCCCGGCCGCCGAGCCCAGCGTACGACGGTGAGTCGTTCTCCGCGATCTGCTTCTGCAGGTCGGCCACCTGCTCCTGGAGCGCGGTGACCCGCGACTTGGCCTCGTCCAGGCTGGCTGTCAGCCCGGCCTTCTCTCCGGCCAGGGTGTGCACGTGGCGGTCCACCTGTGCCGGGTCGTAACCGCGTCGTACCACGGGGAAGGCGTGCCGGTCCCCGCCCACGGTCGCGAGCACCTGAGTCTCCTCGTTCGAACCCTGCGACGAGTCATCGTCGAAGAAGGACAGTCCCGATCGTTCGCTCACTGGCGCGCCTCCACTTCCTGTTCCCTGCAGCCTAGGCCACCCGTCGACGCCGGGGAGGCCACCGAGCGGCGGCCCCCGCGCAAGCGCCGGTTCGACCAGTGTGACGGACGCGGTGCCCGAATGCAGGCAGCCGGGGCAGGCAATTAGGAGCAGGTCGCGGCTCAAATCCCCCGAAACCGGTTGATCGCCTCGAGATGTCGCGCGCGCATCTCCTGGTCGCGCACGCCGAGGCCCTCCTCGGGGGCCAGGCAGAGCACGCCGACCTTGCCCTGGTGCAGGTTCTTGTGCACGTCGTACGCCGCCTGCCCCACGTCCTCCAGCCGGTAGGCCCGGGACAGGGTCGGGTGGATCTTGCCCTTGGTGATCAGCCGGTTGGCCTCCCAGGCCTCGCGGTAGTTCGCGAAGTGGGAGCCGATGATGCGCTTGAGGTGCATCCAGAGGTAGCGGTTGTCGTACTCGTGGACGTAGCCGGTGGTGGACGCGCAGGTGACGATGGTGCCGCCCTTGCGCGCGGCGAACACCGAGGCGCCGAAGGTCTCCCGCCCCGGGTGCTCGAAGACGATGTTGACGTCCTCCCCGCCGGTGAGCTCGCGGATCCGCTTGCCGAGCCGGCGCCACTCCTTGGGGTCCTGGGTGCCCTCGTCCTTCCAGAACCGGTAGTCCTCCTCGCGGCGGTTGATGATCAGCTCCGCGCCCATCCGCCGGCAGACCTCGGCCTTCTCCTCGTTGGAGACCACGCACACCGGGGTGGCGCCGCCGTTCAGCGCCATCTGGGTGGCGTACCCGCCCAGCCCCCCGCTGGCGCCCCAGATCAGCACGTTGTCACCCTGCTTCATGCCGGCGCCGTTGCGGCTGACCAGCTGCCGGTAGGCGGTGGAGTTGACCAGCCCCGGGCTGGCGGCCTCCTCCCAGGTCAGGTGGGCGGCCTTGGGCATCAGCTGGTTGGACTTGACCAGCGCGACCTCGGCCAGCCCGCCGAAGTTCGTCTCGAAGCCCCAGATGCGCTGCTCGGGGTCGAGCATCGTGTCGTCGTGCCCGTCCGGGCTCTCCAGCTCCACGGACAGGCAGTGCGCGACCACCTCGTCGCCGGGCTTCCAGGCGTGCACCCCGGGGCCGGTGCGCAGCACCACGCCAGCCAGGTCGGAGCCGACGATGTGGTAGGGAAGGTCGTGCCGCTTGGCCAGCGGCGAGGTCTTGCCGTACCGCTCCAGGAAGCCGAAGGTCGCCATCGGCTCGAAGATCGAGGTCCACACGGTGTTGTAGTTGATGGCACTGGCCATCACCGCGACGTAGGCCTCGCCGGGACCGAGCTCGGGCAGCGGCACGTCGTCGACGTGCAGGGAGCGACGCGGGTCCTTGTCGGCGTGCTCCAGGCCGTCGAACATCGCGGTCTCGTCCTTGTGGACGGTGACCGCGCGGTAGGTGTCCGGCAGCTCGAGGGCGGCGAAGTCGGCGGAGGTGGCATCACCGGCGAGGATGGCGTCAAGGATGTTCTTCACGGGGGTCTCCTGGGGGCGGTGGCGGCTTGGCAGGGAATCTACCGACGGGTAACCGCGCTGTCAGCCCCCTTGTGACCTACTCCTCAGCGCGTGGCTGCCGCCGGCTCGACCAGCTCGACCAGCACGCCGCCGGCGTCCTTGGGGTGCACGAAGTTGACCCGGGAGTCCGCGGTGCCGCGCCGCGGTGCGTCGTACAGCAGCCGCAGGCCGCGGTCCCGCAGCACCTGCGAGACCTTCTCCACGTCGGCCACCCGGTAGGCCATCTGCTGCAGTCCGGGACCGGAGCGGTCCAGGAACTTGGCAATCGTGGACTCGGGGCTCAGCGGGGCCAGCAGCTGGATGCAGGAGCCCGAGTCGCCGACCGCGACCATGGCCTCCCGCACGCCCTGCTCGGTGTTGACCTCCTCGTGCTGCAGCCGCATCCCGAACTTGTCGCGGTAGAACGCGATCGCCTCGTCGAGGTCCGGCACCGCCACGCCCACGTGGTCGATGCAGACGAACAGCTCCTCGGGCAGGCCCTGTGGCGCGGGAGACGCGTCGTGCTCGCTCATCCGCCCATGGTCGTACGACGCGCGTCCGGTGGCGAGCGACTGTGACTGGTTCCTCACGTTCCGGGCGCCACCGGCCCTCCCCGGCAGGCGCCCGGACTGGGTATCGTCAAGGGCAAGCCGAGGGCACCGTCGTGGTGCTCCGCCGCCAGTCGTCGCAGGAGGGCTCATGTCCGGATCCGTCATCGTCGCCGGTGCTCGCACCCCGATCGGCCGCCTGTTGGGCGGACTGAAGGACAAGTCCGCCGCCGAGCTCGGCGGCGTGGCGATCAAGGGTGCCCTGGAGAAGGCCGGTGTGTCGGGCGACCAGGTTGGCTACGTGATCATGGGCCAGGTGATCCAGGCCGGCGCCGGCCAGATCACCGCCCGCCAGGCCGCCGTCAAGGCGGGCATCCCGATGAACGTCCCCGCGATCACCACCAACAAGGTCTGCCTGTCCGGGCTGAACGCCATCGCGATGGCCGACCAGCTGATCCGGCTCGGTGAGCAGGAGATCGTGGTCGCCGGCGGCATGGAGTCGATGACCCGGGCGCCGCACCTGCTCCCGAACTCCCGCACCGGGTTCAAGTACGGCGACACCACGCTGGTCGACTCGATGGCCTACGACGCGCTGTACGACCAGTTCACCGACCAGCCGATGGGCGGGCTCACCGACTCCTGCAACGCCGCCGCCCAGCAGCTGACCCGCGAGGAGCAGGACGCGTTCGCGGCGCGCTCCCACCAGCGGGCCGCCGAGGCGTGGAAGAACGGCGTCTTCGACGACGAGGTGGTGCCGGTCGAGATCCCGCAGCGCAAGGGCGATCCGGTGGTGGTCTCCCAGGACGAGGGCATCCGCGGCGACACCACCGTCGAGTCGCTGGGCAAGCTGCGCCCGGCGTTCCACAAGGACGGCACCATCACCGCCGGCTCGGCCTCGCAGATCTCCGACGGCGCCTGCGCCGTGGTCGTGATGAGCAAGGCCAAGGCCGAGGAGCTCGGGCTCACCTGGCTGGCCGAGATCGGCGCCTCCGGCCAGGTGGCCGGTCCGGACTCGACTCTGCAGATGCAGCCGGCCAACGCGATCGCCCAGGCCTGCGCCAAGGAGGGCATCCAAGCCGCCGACCTGGACCTGGTCGAGATCAACGAGGCCTTCGCTGCGGTGGGGATCGCCTCGGCGCGCGAGCTCGGCCTCCCCGAGGAGAAGGTGAACGTCAACGGCGGTGCGATCGCGCTCGGCCACCCGGTGGGCATGTCCGGGGCGCGGCTCGGCCTCCACCTCGCGCTGGAGCTGAAGCGCCGTGGGGGCGGCGTCGGCGCGGCTGCCCTGTGTGGCGGCGGCGGTCAGGGCGAGGCGCTGATCCTGCACGTCCCCGCGTGAGGACGTCCCGCTCCGTGCCGGAGCTGGTCGAGCGGGCCCGCAAGGGGGAGGCCCGTGCCGTGGCCCGGCTGATCTCCCTGGTCGAGGACGCCTCGCCGCTGCTGCGTGAGGTGATGGCCGGTCTTGCGCCGTACACCGGCAACGCCCAGATCGTGGGCATCACCGGGGCGCCGGGGGTGGGTAAGTCCACGTCGACCTCCGCCCTGGTGGCGCGGCTGCGCGCCACCGGCAAACGGGTGGGGGTGCTCGCCGTGGACCCGTCCTCGCCGTTCTCCGGAGGCGCCCTGCTCGGTGACCGGGTGCGGATGCAGGACCACGCCACCGACCCCGAGGTCTACATCCGCTCGATGGCCTCCCGCGGCCACCTCGGCGGGCTGGCCTGGGCGACCCCGCAGGCGCTGCGGGTGCTGGACGCCGCGGGGTGCGACGTGGTGCTCGTCGAGACCGTCGGCGTCGGGCAGAGCGAGGTGGAGATCGCCGGGCTCGCCGACACCACTCTGGTGCTGATGGCGCCGGGGATGGGCGACGGCATCCAGGCCGCCAAGGCCGGCATCCTCGAGATCGGCGACATCTACGTGGTGAACAAGGCCGACCGGGACGGGGCGGACCAGGTCCGTCGCGAGCTGCGCAACATGCTCGCCCTGGCTCGCGAGGCCGACGAGCAGCACTGGCACCCGCCGATCGTGCAGACCGTCGCCCAGACCGGGGAGGGCGTCGACGAGGTGGCGGACCGGCTGGACAAGCATCGTGCCTGGCTGCAGGACACCGGCGAGCTGGAGAGGCGCCGGATCCGCCGGGCCCGTGAGGAGGTCGAGTCGATCGCGGTCACCGCGCTGCGGGAGCGCTGGAACCGGTCGCACGCCCGGGCCGGCAGCCAGCTGCTGGACGAGCTCGCCGAGAAGGTGGCGGCCGGCCAGCAGGACCCTTACGCCGCCGCCGACACGCTCCTGGAGACCTACACCGAGTGACCAGGAAGTTGCCGTTCGACCCGATCGACGAGGCGGCCAGGCAGTGGGGGCTGCGCTGGGGCGCGGTCGAGCAGATGCACGCGGTCACCTCGCTGATGCGGGTCCAGCAGATCCTGCTCGGCCAGCTCGACGACATCCTGCGTCCGCACGGGCTGACGTTCGCCCGCTACGAGGCCCTGGTGCTGCTCACCTTCTCCCGGGCCGGGTCGCTGCCGCTGGGCAAGATGGGGGAGCGGCTCCAGGTGCACCCCACGTCGGTGACTTCCATCGTGGACCGTCTGGAGACCGCCGGGCTCGTCTGCCGCCGTCGGCACCCCGACGACGGACGTGCCGTGCTCGCCGAGATCACGTCCCGCGGCCGCGAGCTGGCCGAGGCGGCCACCGCCGACCTGGTGACTGCGCGCTTCGCGCTCGCCGACATGCCGGCCTCCGACCTGCGCAGCATCTCCGAGCTGCTCCGCCCGGTCCGGCAGGCGGCCGGCGACTTCTGAGCCCGGCCGGAGGCGGTCGCTCAGACGTGCACCGCGGCCATCCCTGCCTCGTGGTAGCGCTCCCCGGCGGCCACGCCCTGCGGGGCGAGGGCCTCGATCGCGTCCAGGTCTTCCTGGGCCAGGTTGATCTCGGTGGCGGCGACGTTCTCGTTGACGTACCGGACGTGCTTGGTCCCCGGGATCGCCACGATGTCGTCTCCGCGGGAGAGCACCCAGGCCAGCGCGAGCTGTGACGTGCTGACGCCCTTCTCCTTCGCCAGCTCGCTGACCTTGTCCACCACGGCGAGGTTCCTCTCGAAGTTCTCCGGGGAGAACCGAGGGGAGTTGCGCCGCCAGTCGTCGGGAGCCAGGTCGTGGAGGCTACGGATCTTGCCGGACAGGAAGCCGCGCCCGATGGGGGAGTAGGCCACGAAGCCGATCCCCAGCTCGCGGACGGTGTCCAGCACGCCGTTGTCCTCCACGTCGCGGGAGAACAGCGAGTACTCGGTCTGCACCGCCGACAACGGGTGGGTCCGGTGAGCCGCCCGGATCGTCTCGGGCGCCGCCTCGGAGATGCCGAGGTAGCGCACCTTGCCCTCGGCCACGAGCTCACCGAGCGCCCCGAAAGTCTCCTCCACGGGAACGTCCGGGTCGACACGGTGCTGGTAGTAGAGGTCGACGTGGTCGACGCCGAGACGCCGCAGGGAGCCCTCCAGGGCCCGGCGCAGGTACTCCGGGCGTCCGTTGACCCGGCCGGTCAGGTTGCCGTCGGCGTCCACCTCGTTGCCGAACTTGGTCGCCAGCGTGACCCGGGAGCGGCGGCCGGAGATCCCGGCGCCGACCAGCCTCTCGTTCTCCCACGGTCCGTACATGTCCGCGGTGTCGAAGTGGTCGACGCCGAGCTCGAGAGCTCGCTCGATGGTGGCTCTGGACTCCTGCTCGTCGCCGCCGGTGTAGGCGAACGACATCCCCATGCAGCCGAGGCCGAGCTCCCCGACCGCGAGTCCTTGGTTGCCCAGGTGACGTTCCCGCATTGCTGCTCTCCTTCGTGTCCGGTTCGTGGAGCCAGACACCCCCGTCCCCGCATCGGCGCCCGCGCAAACGGCGGCGGCCGGACCGGGCGGCGTTGAGGTAGTTAGTAGGGCGTCCTAGTATTTTCCTGCAGAGGCCGTCGTACCTGGAGGAGCGCATGACCGATCAGACCGGGGCTGGATCCGCGCGGGAGCGCTGGCAGGAGCGGTACGCGAAGTCCCGGGTGCGGGACGCGGACTTCACCACGCTGTCCGGCATGGGGGTGGAGCCGGCCTACGGGACCGACGACGGCGAGTGGCCCGGCGAGTTCCCGTTCACGCGGGGGCTGTACCCCACTGGCTACCGCGGCCGCACCTGGACGATCCGGCAGTTCGCCGGCTTCGGCAACGCCGAGCAGACCAACGAGCGCTACAAGATGATCCTCGGCCGCGGCGGCGGCGGGCTGTCGGTGGCGTTCGACATGCCCACGCTGATGGGCCGGGACTCCGACGACCCGCGCAGCCTCGGCGAGGTCGGGCACTGCGGCGTTGCGGTCGACTCGACCGCGGACATGGAAGTGCTGTTCCGCGACATCCCGCTCGGCGACGTCACCACGTCGATGACGATCTCCGGCCCGGCCGTGCCGGTGTTCTGCATGTACCTCGTCGCCGCGGAGCGGCAGGGCGTGGACATCGGCACCCTGAACGGCACCCTGCAGACCGACATCTTCAAGGAGTACATCGCCCAGAAGGAGTGGCTGTTCGCGCCTCAGCCGCACCTGCGCCTGATCGGCGACCTGATGGAGTACTGCGCGCAGCAGATCCCCGACTACAAGCCGTTGTCGGTCTCCGGCTACCACATCCGGGAGGCGGGCTCGACCGCCGCCCAGGAGCTCGCGTTCACCCTCGCCGACGGCTTCGCCTACGTCGAGCTCGGGCTCTCCCGCGGTCTCGGCGTGGACACGTTCGCCCCGGGCCTGTCGTTCTTCTTCGACAGCCACATCGACTTCTTCGAGGAGATCGCGAAGTTCCGGGCCGCCCGGCGCATCTGGGCGACCTGGCTGCGCGACGTGTACGGCGCGAAGACCGACCGCGCCCAGTGGCTGCGGTTCCACACCCAGACCGCCGGTGTGTCGCTGACCGCGCAGCAGCCGCACAACAACGTGGTCCGCACCGGGCTCGAGGCGCTGGCCGCCGTGCTCGGCGGCACCAACTCGCTGCACACCAACGCGCTCGACGAGACGCTGGCGCTACCCAGCGAGCAGGCCGCCGAGATCGCGCTGCGCACCCAGCAGGTGATCATGGAGGAGACCGGGGTGGTCAACGTCGCCGACCCGCTCGGCGGCTCGTGGTACGTCGAGGCGCTCACCGACAGGATCGAGGCCGAGGCGTACGCGATCTTCGACAAGATCCTCGCCCTCGGCGGGTCGACGATCAGCTCCCGTGACCACGACGGGCTGGCCTCCGTCGTACGCCGCAGCACCGGCGACGCGCCTGGCGGAGCCGGTCGCTGGCCTGTCACCGAGGGAATCCTGCGCGGCATCGAGGAGGGCTGGTTCATGTCCGAGATCGCCGAGGCTGCCTTCGTCTACCAGACCGCGTTGGAGAAGGGTGACAAGAAGATCGTCGGCGTGAACTGCCACGAGGAGTCGGTCACCCACGAGCTGGAGATCCTCCGTGTCTCCCACGAGGTGGAGACCGAGCAGGTGCGCGAGCTCGCGCAGCGGCGCACCGACCGGGACCAGGCGGCCGTGGACGCCGCGCTGGCCCGGATGGTCGCGGTTGCGCGCACCGAGGAGAACATGATCCCCGCGATGCTCGAGGCCTGTCGCGCCGAGGCTACGCTCGGTGAGATCTGCGACGCGCTGCGCGCCGAGTGGGGCGAGTACCGCGAGCCGGCCCGGTTCTAGCCGGCTGCCCGCATCTCGCCGCGGCCGGGGTCGTCATCCCTTGACTCCTCCGTCCAGCTGGCCCCGGGTGAGCCGCTTCTGGAACAAGAAGAACAGCACGGCGACCGGGATGGTGGTCAGCAGGGCGGCACCCATGAAGAGTGGGTACTGGTTGCCCTTGCCCAGCGATCCCGTGGTGAGCTGGGCAAGCCCGGTGGTCAGCGTGAAGTGGCTGGGCGAGGACGTGGAGACCAGGAAGTAGCTGAACTCGTTCCAGGAGCCCTGGAACGAGAGGATGGTCAGCGTGATCAGGCCCGGTCGCACCAGCGGCAGCACCACCGACCAGTAGATCCGGAACGGGCCGGCGCCGTCGAGCCGGGCCGCCTCTTCCACGGACGGGGGGATCCGCAGGAAGAACTGCCGCATCAGGAAGATCCCGGTGGCGTCGACGGCGATCGGAATGATCATCCCTTGGTAGGTGTCGAAGATGCCGAGCTCCTTGAGCACCAGGAACCGGGGGATGAGCAGCACGACCGAGGGCACCGCGAGCGTGCCGAGGACGCCGGCGAAGACCATCCGCCGGCCCGGGAAGTCCAGCCGGGCGAGGGCGTAGCCGGCCAGGCTGTCCAGGAAGACCCTTCCTCCGGTGATGCAGACGGCCACCAGGGTGGAGTTCCCCAGCCAGGTCAGGAAGGGCACCGGCGAGTCGTGGGTCAGGCCGAAGATCCGCTTCCAGGCGCTCAGGTCGAAGGGGTGCGGGACCAGGGACAGGGGGTTCGCGGTCGCGTCGGCATCGGTCTTGAACGAGGTCATCAGCTCGATCAGGAACGGCCCGACGAACATCAGCGCGAATACCGCCAGCAGCAGGTACCCGGTCGCGCTCCGGGTCCGGGTCGTGGAGCGGATCATGACTCGAGGTCCTCCGGTAGGAGGCGTCGTTGGATCAGAGTCAGCACGACGATGAGCACGAAGAGCAGGAACGCCACCGCGGCGCCCACGCCGAAGGCGGAGTTGGTGAAGCTCTCCGCATAGGAGTAGTAGGCCGGGGTTGGGATCGTCGGGTTGTTCGGCCCGAGCAGGTACACCTGGTCGAAGACCTGCCAGGTGCCGATCAGTCCCAGGGTGATCACGAGCACCAACGTGGGTCGCAGCATCGGCAGGGTGACGTGCCAGAAGCGCTTCCAGGCGTTCGCGCCGTCGATGGCCGCCGCCTCGTCCATGTCCTCGGAGATGCCCTGCAGGGCTGCGAGGAACATCAGCATGAACGAGCCGGAGGTCGTCCAGGTGACCATGATGATGAGCACACACATACCGACCGACGGGCCGGCGAACCAGTTCCACAGGCTCAGTCCGAGCACCTGGTGCTGGGCCCATCCCGGGGGCGAGTGGATGCCGAATGCGCCGGCGACCACCTGGAAGAGGCCGTTCTCGTCGATCAGCCAGTTGGGTCCGGCGACGCCCACCTTCGACAGCAGCGCGTTGACCGCCCCGGTGGGGTTGAACAAGAACATGAACACCAGCGTGATGGCGATGCTTGACGTGACCGACGGGAAGTAGAACGCGGTCCGGAAGAACCCCTTGCCGCGTAGGAACCGGTTGTTGACCAGGACGGCGAGTCCGAGCGACAGCGCCGTCTGCGCCGGGACGACGAACAGCACGTAGTAGAAGTTGTTCCGGAGCGCCGTCATGAACCCGTCACGGACCAGTCCCGGCTGGGAGAGCAGCGCCTTGTAGTTGTCCAACCCGACCCAGTGGGCCCCGCCTGTGAGGGGGTTGGTCAGCCCGGTCCAGTCGGTGAAGCTCACGAACAGCGCGAGCACGATCGGGGCGACCAGGAACACCGTCAAGATGGCCACCGCGGGAGTGACGAAGAGCCACCCGGCGGCTGTCTGCGTCCCTCGGATCGTACGGCGTCGGCCCCGGCCAGGCGGCTTCGACGCCGATCCCACCAGGTGCCTGTCTCCTGGCGCGGTGTTCAGCGCACTCATCGGTTCCTCCTTGCGGCGACGACCGTCCGATCGGTCGGCCCGGTCGGACGGCTGTCCCGGTCCGGGGCAACCGCGGACCGGGACAGCGCCGGACTACTTGTTCAGCAACGCGCTGGCGTTGGTCTGCAGCTGCTGGAGCATCTGCTTCGGGTTCGCGCCGCTTCCCAGGTTGATGACCTGCTGGTCGAAGGCCTGCTGCGCCTGGGCGAAGCCGACCGTGGTCACCTGTGGCACGGCGTAGGACGCTTGCGCGATGAAGGACTTCTGCTGTGGGTTGTCAGCCACGAAAGCGTTCTTCACCGAGGGCCGCGAGGGCATCACGCCGATGGTGTTCGCGAACTTCAGCTGCTGCTGCTTCGAGAGCAGGAAGTTGACGAAGCTCACGTCCGCCGCCTGGTTCGGGCTCTTGGCCGCGACTCCCCAGCAGTTGGTGAACGAGAGGGTGCCGTTGCCGCCGGGCCCCTTGGGCATCGGGACCACCATGTAGTTCAGCTTCGGGTAGTCGGCCTTCATTGCGCCGATGATCCAGTTGCCCTCGATGGTCATCGCCGCCTTGCCGGACCCGAGGGAGTCGCCGCCCCATGTCATGCCCACCTGCTTGGGCCACTTCAGCACGCCCTCCTTGGCGAGCTTCTGCACGTACTCCAGACCCTGAACGTCGGCGGGGGAGTCGAAGGTGAACTTGGTGTGGTCGGCGTTCATGTACGAACCGCCTGCTTCGATCATGAAGGCGCCTACCCGGTCGAGGGTGTCACTCATCACCAGGCCGGTGACGCCGTTCCCGGTCAGCTTCTTCGCGTCGGACTCGAGCTTCGCCCAGGTGGTGGGCAGGTCCTTGTCGGTCAGTCCGGCCTTCTTCCACAGGTCCTTGTTGATCTCGATGGCGAGCGTGGAGAAGTCCTTGGGCGCGCAGTAGAACTTGTTGTTGACGGTGAACGACTGGATGAGCGGCTTGTAGAAGTCAGTGGGGTTGTCGACCTTGCTCCCGGTGGCCGCCATCTGGTTGGCCTGCACCAGGCTCTGGAACATGTTCGCCTCGCCGTAGAACACGTCCGGCGGTGAGCCACCGGCCATCGCCTGGGTGAGCTGCTGCTGGATGTTCGAGGCCGGGACGACCTTGACGGTGTTGCTCGACTGCTTGCTCCAGGCCTTGGCGGCTGCGTCCACCGCGTTCGTCTCGGCGTCGCCAGACGAGGCGATCATCAACGTCAGGTGTGCGCCGGTGGTCTTGCCCGACGAGGGCGTGCTGGTTCCGCTGGAGAAGCCGCTGTTGCTGCTGCAGGCGGCCGTGAGGCCGACCGCCAGCACCGCGGCGAGCAGGCTCGCCTTGCGCGTTCGCATGGTTGCTGTTCCTTTCTTCGGCGTGACGCTCGTGCTGTCGAGCTCACGGTCTGGTGCTGGTTCCGCGGATGACGAGGGTGGGGGTCTTGAGGTCGGTCACCGGCTGCGTGGTGCGGCCGGCAAGGTGGTTGGTGAGGATCGCGACGATGCTCGCGGCCGCCTCCTCGAGTGGCTGCCGCACGGTGGTGAGTCCGGGGCGCACCACGGAGGCGAGTGGGTTGTCGTCGAAGCCGGTCACAGCGACGTCCCGGCCGACGACGAGACCGCGCGCCTCCACCGCGCGCATGGCTCCGATCGCCATGAGGTCCGAGACGCACACGAGGGCGTCCGGTGGGTGAGCCCGGTCGAGAAGCCGGCTCGCCACCGCGGCGCCCGTGTCCAGACCGTCCTCCCCGCGCAGGCACAGGTGCCGGGTGGGCAACCCCAGTCGACGTGCCGCTGCTTCCCAGCCGGTGTATCGGTCGTCACCGACGCCGCTGCCTTCCGGCCAGCCGATGAAGCCGACGCGACGAGCCCCCCAGGCGAACACGTGCTCCACGCAGGCCCCGACACCGGTAGCGCCGTCCACGTCCACCCAGGAGTGTGGTGAGCCGTCGACCCCCCAGGGTCGGCCGAATGCGACGAACTCGGCCTTGTTCGAACGCAACCAGCCCGCGCGGACGTCGCCGCGGTGTGTTCCGGGCACGACGAACCCGTCTACGGCGTTGCGCAGCATCAGGTCCTGGAAAGTGTGGATCTCCTGCTCGTCGTCGTCGACGGCGAACGTGAGGACGTCGTAGTTGCTCTCCCTGGCAGCGGTGCACAACGAGTGCATGAAGCGGTCGATGACGCCGCCGACGCCCGAGGGGCCGACCGAGAGCAGTCGGCAGCCGATCAGGCGCGAGGACCGGGTACGCAGTGAGCGGGCCGCCTGGTTGGGCCGGTACCCGAGCTTCTCGATGCTGTCGAGCACGCGGGCGAGGGTGTCGGGATGCAGTCGGTGAGGGGCGTTGAGTGCGTTGGAGACCGTCTGCCGGGAGACCTGCGCGTACTCGGCCACCGCCGTGATGCCCACGCGTCCGCGCGGACCCGAGGTGCGGGCCATTGCTCCCACTTTCGCCGGAATGAGGGATGTACAACGTTCAAACCAGTGATCCCACATCGTGCCGTATGAACGTTCATATCGCTAGCCTTGGGGTCCGAGATTTTTCTGTCACACCAGGAGCAGTGATGCCGCCCCGCACCTTCCAGCCCTATCTTCACGAGCTCGTCACGCAGGTGTGTGCCCCCGCGGCCGCCCTCGCTCCCCGGAGCGGCCAGCTCACCGGCGGCGCCGACGGCGTGTACCTCGCGGATCGCCGGGTGCTCTCGGTCCTCGACGTCACGTTCTCCGGTGAGCCCGCAGATCCGGTGGACGCGGTGGCGTTCTCTGCCGCAGAGTGCGAGTTTCTCGGGGTGCTCCGTCAACAGGGCGACCCCGGCCCCGACCCCACCGTCTTTGTGCGGCGTCGGCGGGTGCTGTCCGGCGCGGGGATGACCGAGACCGTGGAGGTGGCCTCGAAGGCTCGGGAGACCGTGCGCGGCACCCTGCACGTCCGAGCCTGCTGCGATCTGGCCGAGATGAGCGCGGTCAAGTCCGGCCGCGGAGGCTCGCCCGTCACGCCGCGGGTGGATCACCGCGGCTGGCGGTGGTCAGCACCGGACGGGACGACGGTGACCCTGGTGGTAGCGGGCGGGGACAACCACGACCATCACGCCGAGGGCGGTCAGGCGGCGCCCGAGACTGCCGGAGAAGATGCGCTGTCCTGGTCGGTGGCCCTGGCGCCCGGCGAGACCTTCACGATCGGGCTGACCTTGCGCTCCGAAGAGCCCTCGCCACCTCTCGCGGCTCCCGCCGAGGGCGGTGTCCCGCGGCTGAAGGTACACGGGCACGCGGACATGGACGCGTTGCTCGCGCGCAGCCTCGACGACCTGGCGGCCCTGGTGATGGCTGACCCCCAGGAGTCCGGGGACCGGTACGCCGGGGCCGGGGCACCCTGGTACCTCACGCTATTCGGTCGCGACTCGCTGTGGACGGCGCGAATGCTGCTCCCGACCGGCACCGCTCTGGCAGGTGAGACCCTGCGTGTCCTGGCACGCCGCCAGGGGGTCCGCGGCGATCCCGAGACCGCGGAAGAGCCTGGCAAGATCATGCACGAGTTTCGCGTGTCCCGCTCTGAGCAGGAGGCCGGGATGTCGTTGCCGCCCTTGTACTACGGCACCATCGATGCCACGCCACTGTGGGTGATGTTGCTGCACCAGGCTTGGCGGTGGGGGCTTCCGCACCGGGAGGTGGAGGACCTGCTGCCCCACGCCGAGCGGGCGATGGCCTGGGTGCGTCGCTGCGCCGAGGGCCACGGAGGTTTCCTCTCCTACCGCGACGAGTCCGGACACGGGCTGAGCAACCAGGGGTGGAAAGACTCGGAGGACGCGATCCAGTTCCGGGACGGCCGGCTGGCGGCGGCGCCGATCGCGTTGTGCGAGGTACAGGCGTACGCGCACGCCGCGGCACTCGCGTACGCGGCGCTGTTGGACGCGTTCGTGGGTGAGGGGGCGTGCGAGTGGCGGACGTGGGCCGCCGATCTCGCCGAGCGGTTCCGTGCGTCGTACTGGCTCCGCGACGAGCTGGGCGCGTACCCGGCCGCCGCCCTCGACGCCGACGGGGCACGGGTCGACAGCGTCACCTCGAACATCGGGCACCTGCTGGGCACCGGTCTGCTGAGCGGGGCGGAGGAGGAGCAGGTCGTGGCACGTCTCGCATCGCCGCAGATGGACTCCGGCTTCGGGCTGCGGACGCTCGCGGCGGACTCCCGGGGCTTCAACCCGCTGTCCTACCACGCCGGTTCGGTGTGGACCCACGACTCGGCGATTGCGGTCATGGGACTGGCCGCCACCGGCACCCCGGCTGCCCACCGGGTCGCGGGGAGCCTGGTCCAGGGGCTGGTGCGGGCTGCTCGCGTCTTCGACTTCCGCATGCCGGAGCTGTACGGCGGCCACGCCCGGAGTGAGCGACCTGCGCCGGCGCCGTACCCCGCGGCGTGCCGTCCGCAGGCTTGGTCCGCTGCCAGCGCGGTCGCGGTGCTGACCGCGACCCTGGGCATCGTTCCCGATGCACCCGCAGGGCTGGTCCGCTTCCGGCCGCTCCGTCCCTGGCCGTTGGGTCACGTGCGTGTCGAGGGCCTTTGCGTGGCCGGCCGTCGGCTCGACGTCGAGGTCGATGCCGAGGGCCGACTGTCTCTCCCAGAGATGCTCGACGGGTTGCGACTCGTCGTCGACAACGGTTAGAACCCGCCGCCTCACGGGCTGGAGGCGGCGGGTTGAACCCCTCTCCGCCCACGTCGTCGGCCAGAAGCCCGACCCGCTAGGGCATGAACGTGGCGTTCGCGGCCAGCCAGGCTCCGGTCGCGGTGCCCGCTCCCGTCGACGTACTGGTGCTCGGCAGCTGGTAGGCCCGGGCCAGGTAGGCGCTGCCCGTGGCGTGCGAGGCCACCTGGGTCCAGCCGGACGCCCAGGTCGGGGCCCCGGTGCCGGACGGGACGGACACCGCCGCGTAGGCGAGGTCGTTGGCGGCCGTGGAGACCGGAGCAGGTCCGGTCGAGAAGGTGCTGCCCGTGCCGGTCGCCGTGGAGCTCCCGTCGACGCGGGTCACCCCTGAGAACTCGTCCCCGCCGAAGCGGTAGGTCGCCGCGGTCGGGAAGGTCGCGGTGATCATGTCGTTCGGCGCCAGGCTCGTGCTGAGCACCCCCGAGAGGAGGAGCAACCGGTTGCCGTTGCCGTCCGACACGTCGGAGGCGACCCGGTAGGTGTTGCCCTTGTCGTCGGTGGCCGAGACCGCTCCGCTGCTGCTGGTGCCGCTCAGCTGAAGGGTCAGCACCACCATGTCCCCTGCCTGCACCCCGGCGGCGCGCCACACCGTGATGTAGGCGGAGGTGTGCGACTTCGTGGAGTAGTTGTTCGCGACGGTGTTCACGAACTTCGGCGGTGTCGACGTCGATGAGGAGGCGGTGACGGTCTGGGTGGCGTTCGCGGACAGGTTGGAGGTGTCGGTCACCGTCACCTTGACCGTGTAGCTGCCGGCGGTGGTGTAGGTGTGGTTGGCCGTGGCGCCCGCCTGGGGACCGGTCACGGTGCCGTCGCCGAAGTCGAAGGTGTAGCTGAGGGTCTGGCCTTGCGGGTCGGTGGAGCCGCTGGCGTCGGCGGCTACTGCGAGTGGGGCGGTGCCGCTGGTCGGGGTGACGGTCAGCTTCGCGGTCGGTGCCTGTGCGCTCGGCGTGGTGACGGTGACGGTCTGGGTGGCGTTCGCGGACAGGTTGGAGGTGTCGGTCACCGTCACCTTGACCGTGTAGCTGCCGGCGGTGGTGTAGGTGTGGTTGGCCGTGGCGCCCGCCTGGGGACCGGTCACGGTGCCGTCGCCGAAGTCGAAGGTGTAGCTGAGGGTCTGGCCTTGCGGGTCGGTGGAGCCGCTGGCGTCGGCGGCTACTGCGAGCGGGGCGGTGCCGCTGGTCGGGGTGACGGTCAGCTTCGCGGTCGGTGCCTGTGCGCTCGGCGTGGTGACGGTGACGGTCTGGGTGGCGTTCGCGGACAGGTTGGAGGTGTCGGTCACCGTCACCTTGACCGTGTAGCTGCCGGCGGTGGTGTAGGTGTGGTTGGCCGTGGCGCCCGCCTGGGGACCGGTCACGGTGCCGTCGCCGAAGTCGAAGGTGTAGCTGAGGGTCTGGCCTTGCGGGTCGGTGGAGCCGCTGGCGTCGGCGGCGACCGCGAGAGGGGCGCTGCCCGTGCTGGGCGAGACGCTCAGCTTGGCCGTCGGCGCCTGGTTGCTCGGGGGCGAGCTGCCTTGGTACTCGTAGGCGCCGAGGTCGTCGTAAAGACGCGGGCCCTGGGCGTACGTGTTGGGCGTTCCCGGGTCGTCCACGCGCGGGTTCTTCAAGATGTCGGTGCTCTGCTCCCCGGAGACACCGGAGTTGCCGTGGTCGATCGCGGGGGAGCCCGCGGTGATGGCGAGGTTGCCGGCCGCGGCGTTGGCGAACTTGGGGTCGGCCTGCACGCCGAACTTCTCCTGGCCGGAGGCAGCCTGCATGGCGCTGAGCGTCGTGTACCTCGTGCCCGCCCAGGCGTAGAGCGTGCCGCTCTTGGTGAGCCAGACCAGGTTGTGGTCGACGGTCGTCGAGGAGGGCGCCGAGTCCCAGATGCCGATGTTGCCGGCGCGACGGTTACAGGAGATGCCGTTGTAGGCGGGGTAGACCGCGTTGTCGACCGCCACGTTGTTCTCGACGGTGTAGTTGCCGGACGTGCCCTCGACGTTGATGCCTGTGGTGCAGTTGTGGTAGACGGTGTTGCCGATGATCCGGCCGCCGGTGACGTTCAGGTCGTCGATGCCGTGGTCGCCGTTGTTGTAGGTGACGTTCAAGATGGCCAGGTTGTTGTTGCCGCCCGGGTAGAAGTTGATCCCCGAGTCCTCGTTGTCGTGCGTGATGTTGCCGATGATCGTGTTGGCCGGACTGATCACGTCGATGCCGTTGGCGTTGCGCTGGTAGCCCTCGGCGTTGAACGTCGAGGTGTTGTAGCCGACCGTGGTGCCGGTCGTGCCGCTCGTGAGCAGGATGCCGTGGTCGCTGTTGTTGTGGGTGTAGTTGCCCTGGATCAGGTCGTTGGACGAGCCGCTGACCCGGATGCCCTGGGCGATCGAGCCCTTCACCGGCTTGCCGGCCTTGGTGACCTCGTTGCCGATCACGGAGATGTGGTCGCCGCCCGAGATCGTGATGCCGGGTCCCGTAGTGCCGGAGACCAGCAGGTTGGAGACGGTGATGTAGCTGCGGCTGGAGATGCTGGCGCCGTTGGCGACGCCGGTGCCCACCTGGGGGTGCTTGCCCGGCCAGGCGGTGATGGTGATCGGCGCGGACGCGGTGCCAGACGTCGCCGGCTTGATGGTCTCCGCGTAGGTGCCGTTCCCGATGTACAGCGTGTCGCCTGCGGTCAGCTTCGACACGCCCTTCGCGATCGTGCAGAACGGTCCGCTCGCCGTGCCGGACCCGCTGTCGGAGCAGGAGACGGTGCGGTCCACGTAGTAGCTGGCCCCGGCGGCCTGGGCAGGCAGCGCGGTGAGCCCGGTGAGCCCGAGCAGCAGTCCCAGTGCCGCCAGAACCGCGACGAGACTGGGAGTACGACGTGTGCGGGCGCGCGCGGCGCGGTGCAGAGTGTGAGAGGACATCCGAGACTCCTGCCGCTCCAAGGGCCTGCCGGTCACGCTAGGGACAACGTGCCCGGAGGGCCTCATGCAGCCTGCGTAGTTCGGCTACGCGCGGGCGCACGCCGGACGTCGTGGACTGGACCGTCTTGACACCGACAGGGGACCCAGCGCCTGCTCGCTTTGACCAGGTCGGCCAAGATAGGACCATGAGCCAAACGCCATTCTCTCGTCCTGGCGCGGTCGACCTGTCCGGCCTGAAGCGAAGCACCCCGCCGTCGGGCCCGGCCGGCGCGGCCCCGACCGGTTCGCCCGCCCCCGCCGGCAGCTCGGCGTACGCAGTGACGCTCACCGAGCAGAACTTCCAGGCCGAGCTCGAGGGGTCGCTGAACGCCCCGGTGGTGCTGGTGTTCTACTCCCCGTCCCGGATGCCGGCCAGCGCCCAGCTCGCCCAGGACCTCGAGTCGCTCTCCGACGAGTTCGAGGGACGGTTCCTGCTCGGCAAGGTGGACATCGACGCCAACCCGCAGCTCGCGCAGGCGCTGCAGGTCCCGTCCGTGCCGCTGGTGGCGTTGGTGCTGCAGGGCCGGCTGGCGCCGTTGCTGCAGGATGCGCCACCGCTGGACGAGCTGCGCCAGATCCTCAACCAGGTGCTGCAGGCGGCCGCCACCCAGGGCGTGACCGGGCGGCACCAGCCGCGCACCAGTGCTGCTCCCGAGACCGAGGCCGAGGGCGAGGAGGTGTCCGACCCGCGCTACGCACCCGCCCAGGACGCGCTGGCCGAGGGGGACGTCGACCGGGCGGTGGCCGAGTACCAGAAGCTGGTTGATGCCAATCCCGCGGACGCCGAGGCGGTCGCCGGCCTGGCGATGGCCAAGGTGCTGCAGCGGACCGCGAACGTCGACGCGAGCGCGGCGCGCACGGCCGCCGCGGAGAGTCCCGACGACGTGGACGCCCAGACGCTGGCCGCCGACCTGGACATGTTGGGCGGGCACGTCGAGGACGCCTTCTCCCGGCTCGTGGACTTGGTGCGCCGCGCCTCCGGGGACGACCGGGACCGGGCCCGCACCCACCTGCTCGAGCTGTTCGCAGCGGTCGGCAACGAGGACGCGCGGGTGCTCAAGGGTCGCCAACAGCTCGCTTCCGCGCTGTTCTGAGCGGGCGGCGCGGCCCTCAGGACCGCCCGGACTCGGTGTACGACGAGGGGCCGTCCTCGCGCAGTGCGTGCAGGGCGGCCTCGACGCGTCGGGCGGTGAAGTCCGCGCAGTTGCTGCGCACCTCCTCGAGGGTGCAGAACTGCGCGGAGCGGATCTCGCGGGGCTGCTCCACCACCTGGTCCACCAGGGAGCTGGGGTGCACCCCGCCGTCGAAGACCAGGCACAGGGCGTCGTCCCAGCCGCTCCACGGCGGCAGCCAGTCGGTGAGCAGCAACGAGCGCGCGTCCACCGAGAGCCCCAGCTCCTCCTCGAGCTCCCGGGAGACGGCCAGCCGCGGTGACTCGCCGACCTCGACGACGCCGCCGGGCAGGTCCCAGTCGCTCTTGTAGGTCAGCCGGCACAGCAGCACCCGGTCGGCGTCGTCGTGGACCAGCATCTGGGCGATCGCGCGCTTGCGGGGGAGGAACGAGTTGAGCAGCGCGCGGAAGCTCTCCGGCTCGCTGATCGGTGCGTCGCCGGCGAGCCGGCCGAGCAGCACGTAGCCGGTCGCGTCCGCGCGGTGGTGCCGCCCGCGCACCATGCCCTCCCGGCGAAGCCCGGCTCGCGTCGCCACCCGCAACGAGGGCTGGTTCTCCGGGTCGACCCGGGCCTCGACCCGCTCCATGCCGAGGTGGCCGAGTGCGTAGTCGGCCAGCAGCCGAACCGCCCGGGTCGCGAGGCCGCGGCCGCGGTGTCCGCCGTACAGCCACCAGCGGAGGTCACCGACCCGGTTGCCGACGTCGCGGACGGCCACCCCGCCGACCACCTTGCCGTCGCGCTCGACCACGAACGCGACGGTCGCCGGGTCATCGAGGATGCCGCGGTGCCAGTCGGCCACGAGCTCCCGGGACGCGGCGTACGACGCGGGCTCCTCGGCGCCGAACCAGTAGGCGATCTCCTCGTCGTGGCCTGCCACCGCCTCCTCGAGGTCCTCGGTGCGCCACGGACGCAGCACCACCACACCGTCGGTCAGCGCCGGAGGAGTCCGGGGTCCTTCCTGGGTCACGTGGTCACCATAGTCAGCGGCCCGTCAGGGGGCCGGCGTCAACCAGACCGTGCCGAGCGGGGGCACGGTGATGGTGGCCGAGGCGGGCAGGCCGTGCCAGGACTCGGAGGTGGCCTGCACCGATCCCATGTTGCCCACGCCGGACCCGACATAGGCCTCGGAGTCGGTGTTGAGCACCTCGGCCCAGCGGCCTTCCTGGGGTAGACCGATCCGGTAGCTCTCGTGGGGCAGCGCGGCGAAGTTCGAGACGCACACGAGCATCGAGCCGTCCGCCCCGCGGCGGACGAAGCTGAAGGTGTTGTTGTCCGCGTCGTTGGCGTCGATCCAGCTGAACCCGGCGGGGTCGAAGTCCTGGGTCCACAGTGCCGGGGTCCGGCGGTAGACCTGGTTCAGGTCCCGCACCAGTGACTGCACGCCCCGGTGGTCGACGTTGTCGAGCAGCCACCAGTCCAGCTCCCGGCCCTCGGCCCACTCCGACTCCTGGGCGAGCTCGGAGCCCATGAACAGCAGCTGCTTGCCCGGGTGCGCCCACATGTAGGCGAGGTAGGCACGCAGGTTGGCCAGCTGCCGCCACCGGTCACCGGGCATCTTGCGCAGCAGGGAGCCCTTGCCGTGCACCACCTCGTCGTGACTGAGCGGCAGGATGTAGTTCTCGGAGTAGGCGTAGACCATCGAGAAGGTCATCTGCCCGTGGTGGTACTTGCGGTGCACCGGATCGTGCTCGAGGTAGCCGAGGGTGTCGTGCATCCAGCCCATGTTCCACTTGAAGCCGAAGCCGAGCCCGCCGAGGTGTGTCGGCCGGGTCACTCCCGGCCAGGAGGTGGACTCCTCGGCGATGGTCATCGCACCGGGCACCCGTCGGTAGCAGGTGGCATTCATCTCCTGAAGGAAGGAGACCGCCTCGAGGTTCTCCCGCCCGCCGTACTTGTTCGGGGTCCACTGGCCCTCCTCGCGGGAGTAGTCCAGGTAGAGCATGGAGGCCACCGCGTCCACGCGCAGCCCGTCGATGTGGAACTCCTCGAGCCAGTACAGCGCGTTGGCGACCAGGAAGTTGCGGACCTCCTTGCGACCGAAGTTGAACACGTAGGTGCCCCAGTCCGGGTGCTCGCCGCGGGTGGGGTTCGGGTCCTCGTAGAGCGGGGTGCCGTCGAACCGGGCCAGCGCGAACTCGTCCTTCGGGAAGTGCGCGGGCACCCAGTCGACGATCACGCCGATGCCGGCCTGGTGCAGCCTGTCCACCAGGTAGCGGAAGCCGTCGGGGTCACCGAGCCGTGAGGTCGGCGCGTAGTACGACGTGACCTGGTAGCCCCAGGAGCCGCCGAACGGGTGCTCCATCACCGGCAGGAGCTCCACGTGGGTGAAGCCGAGGTCGGTGACGTACTCCACCAGCTCGTCGGCGAGCTGCTCGTAGGAGCGGTGCTGCCGCCAGGAGCCGAGGTGCATCTCGTAGACCGCCATCGGCAGGGCGTGCGCGCCCTCCTCCGCGGCACGACGGTGCATCCACCCCTCGTCGCCCCACGTGTAGCCGGACTCGAACACCACCGAGGAGGTGTGCGGCGGCACCTCGGTGTGGAACGCCAGCGGGTCCGCCTTCTCCCGCCACTGCCGATCCTGGCCGAGCAGCGCGAACTTGTACCTCGTGCCGGTGCCGATGCCGGGCACGAACAGCTCCCAGACACCGGAGATGCCCATCTGCCGCATCGGGTGCTCGCGGCCGTCCCAGCTGTTGAAGTCGCCCTTGAGCCGCACGGCCCGGGCGTGAGGCGCCCAGACCGCGAACGAGGTGCCGGCGACCGGACCGTGCACGCTGTCGTAGGTGCGCACGTGGGCGCCCAGCACGTGCCACAGCTGCTCGTGCCGGCCCTCGTTGATCAGGTGCAGGTCCATCTCGCCGAGCGTGGGCAGGTACCGGTAGGCGTCGTCGGTGTGCTGCGGCTCGCCGCCCGAGTAGGTGACCTCCAGCCGGTAGTCCGGAGGCTCGGGCACGTCGAGGACGCCGACCCAGACGCCGTCCTGCTCATGCTGCAGCGGCACCCGACCGTCGTCGTACTCGACCACCACGGACTCGGCGAGCGGACGCAGCGCGCGCACCGTGACCGCCCCGGCGTGCGGGTGGGCGCCGAGCACCGAGTGGGGGTCCCCGTGCTCGCCGGACGCGATCTGGCTGAGCACCTCCGGGTCCATGGGCAGAGCGGTGCTGGTGGTGTCACTCATGCGCGGTTGCCTCCTCGTCTTGCGGGTCCCGCGGTTTCTCGCCCTCCCCGGCGAGCCGGCGGATCGCGGCCAGCGGGATGGGCACCCAGCCAGGGCGGTTGCGGGTCTCGTAGATGGTCTCGTAGACCGCCTTGTCGATCTCGTACGCCCGGAGCAGCACCTGCTCGTCACGGCTGAGCCCCTGCTCCGGGTCTCTGCCGAGCCCTTCGGCATAGCCGGTCAGGAACTCGGCGCGGTTGCGCTCGGACCACTCGGTGGCGCGGTAGGCGATCTGGGCCCGAGCCTCGGGGTCGGCGTCCATGTCGACCTCCACCGCGTGCGCGGCGTAGTCGAAGGAGCGCAGCATGCCGGCCACGTCTCGCCAGGGCGAGTCGGGCAGCACCCGCTCGGCGAGCTTCTTGGCCGGCTCGCCCTCGAAGTCGACGATCTTCCAACCCCTGGTGGTGCGCAGTGTCTGGCCCAGGTGCAGGTCACCGTGCACCCGCTGCACCACCAGAGGAACGGTCACGGTGGGCACGGCCTCGAACGCGGCGCGTAGCGCGGTCGCGTGCTCCTGCAGCTCGGGCACGATGGCCAGCGCGTCCGCGAGCCGGTCGCTCATCGCCGTGGCGAGCTCACGCAGCGCCTGGGCGTCCCACGGCTCGGTGGGGAACTGCTCGGCAACCGCGGCGTGCACCTGCGCGGTGGCGGTGCCGAGCCGGGCCGACTCCGCCGCGAAGTCACCGCCCACCTCGTCGGCGTGCAGGTCCGCCTCCGCGAACAGGTCGCGGACGCTGGCCTGCGCGAGCTCCCAGCCGTCGCTGGCAGTGCGCAGGAACTGCTGCAGCATGGCCAGCTGGACCGGCTCACTGACCTCCGGGTCGTCCCCGGGCAGCAGCTCCAGCCAGCCGTAGAGGTGTGCCACGTGGTCCGACCCGGCCTTGGTCAGCGCCTCGTGGATCTCCACGTCGGGGTTGCGACCGGGAGTGACCTTGCGGAACACCTTCATCAGCGCGTCCTCGGCGAAGGCCACCGAGGAGTTGCTCTGCTCCGCGGAGAGCAGCGCGCCCATCGCCTCAGGATCCAGGTCGTGGCCGGACAGGCGGTGGAAGACCAGGTGGCCGACCTGGTGCTCGCCCTTGGCGGCGCTCACGAAATCGCGCAGCCAGCACGCGGTGGCCACCCGGTCGTGCAGCGCGTCGTAGACGTGCACCCGGCCGAGCTCCTCGTCGTCCCACTCTCCGATGTGTGCGTGCGCGAGCCGATCCTGCGCGAAGGGGTAGTAGGCCATCGGCACCTGGTAGTACTCGCTGTCGCCGTCGACGTAGTCGACACGCACCAGCTCGATGCGCACGTGCGGCTCGATCTCGTCGGTCGCCCCGGACGTCTCCAGCCAGGGCAGCCGGTCCACCGTGCCGATGGTGAACGCGCGGCCCTTGCCCCCGAACCAGCGCGCCGAGCCGATGTACTCCTCCAGCTCGCCGTTCACCGGCCTGGCTCCTCGCCCGGCGCGGCTGCCGGTTCGGGGTCGGGCTCCGGTGCGGGCAGCCGGAACCAGTAGAAGCCGTAGGCGCCCAGGGTGAGCAGGTAGGGCAGCTCCCCGATCTTGGGGAACCGTACGCCGCCCAGCAGCTCGATCGGCTCGACGCCCTCCCACCGCCGCAGGTCCAGCTCGACCGGTTGCGGGAACCGGGACAGGTTGTTCACGCACAAGACGGTGTCCTCGCCACCTTCGTGGCGGTACTGGCGGACGTAGCTGAGCACGCTCGGGTTGGAGCCGCCCAGGTCGATGAAAGAGCCCAGTCCGAACGCGTGGTGCTTCTTGCGGGCGTGGATCATCCGCCGCGTCCAGTGCAGAAGCGACGATGCGTTCTCCAGCTCCGCCTCGACATTGACGGCTTGGTACCCGAACACCGGGTCCTGGATCACCGGCAGGGTGAGCCGGCCGGGGTTTGCGTGGGAGAAGCCGGCGTTGCGGTCCGAGGTCCACTGCATCGGGGTGCGCACGCCGTCGCGGTCACCGAGCCAGATGTTGTCGCCCATCCCGATCTCGTCGCCGTAGTAGAGCACCGGCGAACCGGGCAGCGAGAGCAGCAGCGCGGTGAACAGCTCCATCTGGTTGACGTCGTTCTCCAGCAGTGGCGCCAGCCGGCGACGGATCCCGATGTTGGCCTTCATGCGGGGATCCTTGGCGTACTCGCCCCACATGTAGTCGCGGTCCTCGTCGGTCACCATCTCGAGCGTCAGCTCGTCGTGGTTGCGCAAGAAGATGCCCCACTGGCAGTTGTCCGGGATCGGCGGCGTCTGCTCCAGGATCTCCGAGACCGGGAAGCGGGACTCGCGGCGCACTGCCATGAAGATGCGGGGCATCACCGGGAAGTGGAAGCACATGTGGCACTCCGACCCCACGGTCTGGCCGCTGACCGGGTCCTCGACCGCGCCGAAGTAGTCCACGACGTCGGCCGGCCACTGGTTGGCCTCGGCGAGGAGCACCCGGTCGGGGTAGTGGTCGTCGACGTAGCGGCGCACCTTCTTGAGGAGCTCGTGGGTCTCCTTGAGGTTCTCCCCGTTGGTGCCGGGGCGCTCGTAGAGGTAGGGCACCGCGTCGAGCCGGAACCCGTCGATGCCCATGTCCAGCCAGAACTTGAACGCCTCGAAGATCGCCTCGTGCACCTTCGGGTTGTCGAAGTTCAGGTCCGGCTGGTGGCTGTAGAACCGGTGCCAGAAGTACTGCTGGCGCACCGGGTCCCAGGTCCAGTTGGACGGCTCGGTGTCGACGAAGATGATCCGCGCCTCGTCGTACTGCTCGTCGGTGTCGGACCACACGTAGAAGTCGCCGTAGGGACCGTCCGGGTCGCTGCGGCTGGCCTGGAACCACGGGTGGGCGTCCGAGGTGTGGTTCATGACGAAGTCGATGATGACCCGGATGCCCCGCTGGTGGGCGGCGTCGAGGAACTCGTGGAAGTCGTCGATGGTCCCCACCTCGGGCTGCACGTTGGTGTAGTCGGCCACGTCGTAGCCGCCGTCACGCAGCGGGGAGGTGTAGAACGGCGGCACCCAGAGGCAGTCCACGCCGAGCCACTCCAGGTAGTCCAGCTTCTCGGTGAGCCCCTTGAAGTCGCCCACCCCGTCGCCGTTGGAGTCCTTGAAGGAGCGGACCAGCACCTCGTAGAACACCGCCGTCATGTACCAGTCCGGTCGGGGGGCAAGAAGCGGATCCTCCAGCGGCTCGTCGCCGTTTGCGGGCAGCGTTTCGCTCTCGGTTCGGGTCACCGGTAGGGCCTCCGGACGGTCAGGATGTGCGCGGGCTCGGAGAACGGGTCGAGGCGGACGTAGTTGTGCTCGCCCCACCGCCAGGTCTGGTCGGTCAGCTCGTCATGGACCACGAAGGTGTCCTGCCAGTCCATCCCGAGAGCGGGCATGTCCAGGTGCACAGTGGTCTCCCGAGCGGCGTGCGGGTCGACGTTGACGACGACGATGACCAGATCCTCATCGTTACTGTCTGTGCCCTCCGCAGCCTTGGAGAAAACCAGGATCGAGTCGTCGTCGGCGTGGTGGAGCGCCAGGTTGCGCAGCAGACGCAGCGCCGGGTGCGTCCGACGCACCTCGTTGAGCCGGCTGACGTACGGCGCGAGTGAGCGCCCCTCGGCCTCGGCGGCCTCCCAGTCGCGGAGCTTGATCTGGTACTTCTCCGAGTCGAGGTACTCCTCGCTGCCCGGCCGTACCGCGACGTGCTCGAAGAGCTCGAAACCGGCGTACATCCCCCAGCTGGGGGAGGCGGTCGCGGCAATGGTCGCCCGGATCCTGAACGCCGCCGGGCCGCCGTACTGCAGGTAGGCGTGCAGGATGTCCGGCGTGTTCACGAACAGGTTCGGCCGCATCACGTAGCTGCTCTCGTGCGAGAGCTCGGTGAGGTACTGCTCGAGCTCCCACTTCGCGTTCCGCCAGGTGAAGTAGGTGTAGGACTGGTGGAAGCCGACCATGGCCAGGGTGCGCATCATCGCCGGCTTGGTGAACGCCTCGGACAAGAACAGCACGTCCGGGTCGGTCTCGCGGACCTCGGCGAGCAGCCACTCCCAGAACTGCACCGGCTTGGTGTGCGGGTTGTCCACGCGGAAGATGCGCACCCCGTGCGCCATCCAGTGGCGTACGACGCGCAGCACCTCGGCGTAGATGCCGTCCGGGTCGTTGTCGAAGTTGACCGGATAGATGTCCTGGTACTTCTTGGGGGGGTTCTCCGCGTAGGCGATGGAGCCGTCGGCACGGGTGGTGAACCACTCCGGGTGCGACTCCACCCACGGGTGGTCCGGGGCCGCCTGCAGGGCGAGGTCCAGGGCGACCTCGAGGCCGAGGTCGTCCGCCCGTCGTACGAACTCGTCGAAGTCCTCGAGCGTGCCCAGGTCCGGGTGCACCGCGTCGTGGCCGCCCTCGGCGGCGCCGATCGCCCAGGGTGAGCCCGGGTCGTCCTCGTCGGCGACCAGGGTGTTGTTCGGGCCTTTCCGGTTCACCCGGCCGATCGGATGGATCGGCGGCAGGTAGACGACGTTGAAGCCCATCGCGGCGACCGCGTCGAGCCTCTTGGCCGCGGTCGCGAACGTGCCCGACCGGACCCGTCCGGTGTCCGGGTCGACGTAGGCCCCCTCCGAGCGGGGGAACATCTCGTACCACGAGCCGAACAGCGCGCGTGGCCGGTCCACCTGCAGCGGGAACGGTCCCTCAGGGGTCACCATGTCGCGCAGCGGGTGCCGGGCCAGCACCTCGTCGACGGCGGGGGAGACCGCCGCGGCGAAGCGGACCGACGCCGGCCGGCTGGTGTCCCGGATGCCGGTGAGGGCGTCGCGGACCACGCGCTGCTCGTTTCCTCGCCCGGGCAGCTGCTCGGCAAGCCGCTGCAGCAGCAGCGCGCCCTCGGCGAACATCAGCTCCACGTCGATCTCGGCGGGGATCTTGATCTCGGCGTTGTGCCGCCAGGTCGCCACCGGATCGCTCCACCCCTCGATCCGGAACGTCCACGTGCCGCCCCGGTCGGCGGTGACCACCGCGTGCCAGAGGTCCGGCTCCTCGGCGTCCTTGCCCATCCGCACCGCTGGACGGTCGACGCCGTCCGGACCGGTGAGCACGACGTCGGCGTTCAGCGCGTCGTGGCCCTCGCGGAACACCGACGCGGTGACCTCGAAGGGCTCCCCGACGACGGCCTTGGCGGGGTAGCGTCCGCAGCCGACGGTCGGCGTCACGTCGGTGATCGGGATTCGTCCAACCATGTCCCCAATCTGTCCGATCGCCCAGGGCGGTGCAAGTGAGCTGGACCGCCGTCGCTACCGTTTTCGCGTGAGAGCCATCCGCCGATTCACCGTGCGTCCCGTGCTGCCCGCTCCGCTGGCCCCGCTGAGCCGACTGGCGGGCAATCTGCGCTGGTCCTGGCACCCAGAGTCCCAGGGCCTGTTCTCCGCGGTCGACCCGGAGCTCTGGGAGGCGTGCGGACACGACCCGACCCGACTGCTGGGGGAGGTGCCCGGCCGGAGGCTGTCCGAGCTCGCCACCGACGAGGTGTTCCTGGCGCGGCTCAACGTGGTCGCCGCGGACCTGGAGCGCTACCTCACCGGCGACCGGTGGTACCAGCAGTACGCGACGCGCTCCGCAGACGCTGCTGGGGGGTCCACGGGGGCCACCGCCCCCCGTGCGGTTGCGTACTTCTCACCCGAGTTCGGGATCACCGCGGCGCTGCCGCAGTACTCCGGCGGTCTGGGCATCCTGGCCGGCGACCACCTGAAGGTGGCCAGCGACCTCGGCGTGCCGATCGTCGGGGTCGGCCTGCTCTACCGGCACGGCTACTTCCGCCAGTCCCTGTCCCGCGACGGCTGGCAGCAGGAGCGCTACCCGCTCCAGGACCCCGACGGGCTGCCGTTGTCCCTGCTGCGCGAGGCCGACGGCAGCCCGGCCAAGGTGGGCGTCGGGCTGCCCGGCAAGCAGACGCTGGCCGCCCGGGTCTGGGTCGCCCAGGTCGGCCGGGTGCCGCTGCTGCTGCTCGACTCCGACATGGAAGAGAACAGCGGAGAGCTCCGCTCCGTCACCGACCGGCTGTACGGCGGCAACACCGAGCACCGGCTGCGGCAGGAGATGCTGCTCGGGATCGGCGGGGTGCGCGCGCTGCGCACGCACAGCCGGCTGACCGGCTCACCGGCGCCGGAGGTCTACCACACCAACGAGGGGCATGCCGGTTTCCTCGGGCTCGAGCGGATCCGCGAGCTCGTCGAGGACGCGGAGGACGGCCTGGACTTCGCGGCGGCGCTGGAGGTGTCCCGGGCGGGCACGGTCTTCACCACCCACACCCCGGTGCCGGCGGGGATCGACCGGTTCCCCCGGGAGCTGATCGAGCAGTACTTCGGCGGCGAGAACGCCTCCTACGGGGTGCCGGTGGACAAGATCCTGGCGCTCGGTGCCGAGGACTATCCGGAGGGTGACCCGTCAGTGTTCAACATGGCGGTGATGGGCTTCCGCCTGGCGCAGCGCGCCAACGGCGTGTCCACCCTGCACGGCCAGGTGAGCCGGGGCATGTTCGGTGGGCTGTGGCCCGGCTTCGACGCCGACGAGCGGCCGATCATCTCGATCACCAACGGTGTGCACGCGCCCACCTGGGTGGCCCCCGAGGTGTTCGAGCTGGCGGAGCAGGCCGGGGTCCCGCTGCGCTCCGAGGTCGAGCAGGCCGCCCCGGAGGAGTTGTTCGAGGCCGCGAACAAGATCTCCTCGGCGGACCTGTGGGCCACCAAGCGGAGGCTTCGTGAACGGCTGGTGAAGGAGGCACGGCGGCGGCTGGCCGCCTCCTGGCAGCAGCGCGGTGCGTCCCGGACGCAGCTGGGCTGGATCGGCTCCGTGCTCGACCCGGACGTGCTCACGATCGGCTTCGCGCGTCGCGTCCCGTCGTACAAGCGGCTGACGCTGATGCTGCGCGACCCCGAGCGGCTCAAGCGCATCCTGCTGCACCCGGAGCGGCCGGTGCAGATCGTGATCGCCGGCAAGGCGCACCCCGCCGACGAGGGTGGGAAGCGGCTGATCCAGGAGATCGTCCGGTTCGCCGACGACCCGGAGGTCCGACACCGCATCGTGTTCCTTCCCGACTACGACATCGGGATGGCCAAGCCGCTCTACCCCGGGTGCGACGTCTGGCTGAACAACCCGCTGCGCCCCTACGAGGCGTGCGGCACCTCGGGGATGAAAGCGGCGTTGAACGGCGCTCTGAACCTGTCCATCCTCGACGGTTGGTGGGACGAGTGGTTCGACGGCAACAACGGCTGGGCGATCCCGTCGGCCGACGGGGTCGAGGACACCGACCACCGCGACGACGTGGAGGCGGTCGCGCTCTACGAGCTGATCGAGAACGAGGTCGCCCCGCGCTTCTACGACCATGACCCGGACGGCCTGCCGGTGCGTTGGATCGAGATGATGCGGCACACCCTGAAGTCGCTGGGCCCGAAGGTGCTGGCCGGCCGGATGCTGGGGGAGTACGTCGAACGGCTGTACACGCCCTCGGCGGCCAGCTCCCGCGCGCTGAACGGGGACTACGCGGCGGCTCGGGAGCTCGCGGTGTGGAAGGCCCGGGTCCGGGACCTGTGGGGCCAGGTGAGCATCGAGCACGTGGAGACCAGCGGGATCGGCGACGCACCCGAGCTCGGCGCCTCCATGGAGGTCCGGGTCTTCGTCTGTCTCGGCGAGCTCGACCCCTCGGACGTGGACGTCCAGGTGGTCTACGGACGGGTGCCGCACGAGGAGGGCCTGGTGGACACCCACTCGGAGTCGCTGCGGCTGGCGCAGACCTACGAGGCCGGCCGGCACCGCTTCGAGGGCAGCGTGGCGCTGACCACGACCGGACCGTTCGGCTACACCGTGCGGGTGCTGCCACGCAACCAGCACCTGGTGTCGCCGGCCGAGCTCGGCTGCGTGACGCTGGCTACGTCGTGACCTCCTGAAGCACGACCAGGCAGCGTGCGGACAGCGAGAACATCGAGCCCGCCTCGATCCGGCTGCCGGGGCGGTGGTGCTGGTCGGTGCGGAGCACCACCTCGGCCTCCCGGATCCACTGGTAGGGCAGTGTGACCTTGCCGGCCTCGGCGTGCGCGTTGAACCAGATCATGAACGACGTGTCACGCAGCACCTCCCCGCGCGCACCCGGGGCGCGCAGCGGGTCTCCGGAGACGAACATGCCGAACATGTGCAACCGCTCGTCGAACCAGTCCTCGTCGGTCATCTCGTGACCGTCGGGGTGGATCCAGGCGAGGTCCTTGGGCCCGCCGTCCACCGTGGGCCGGCCCTCCAGGAAGTGCCGCTGCCGCAGCGCCGGGTGCTCGCGACGTAGCCGCAGCACCGCCTTGGTCAGCTCGTAGAGGTCCAGCCAGGCGTCGTCGGGCCACCAGTCGATCCAGGACAGCTCGTTGTCCTGGGTGTAGGCGTTGTTGTTGCCGCGCTGGGTGCGGCCGCGCTCGTCCCCGGCGGTGATCATCGGCACGCCGGCGGACAGGCACAGGGTGAGCATCAGGTTCGCCGCCTGCCGTTTGCGCAGCGCGGTGATCTCCGGGTCGTCGGTCGGTCCCTCCACCCCGCAGTTCCAGGAGTGGTTGTCGTCGGTGCCGTCCCGGTTCTGCTCACCGTTGGCGAGGTTGTGCTTGTGGTTGTAGGAGACCAGGTTGCGCAGCGTGAACCCGTCGTGCGCGGTGATGAAGTTGATCGAGGCGTACGGCGAGCGGCCGTCGTCGGCGTACAGGTCGCTCGAGCCCGCCACGCGCGTGGCCACCTCGCGGATGCCGCCGGACCCGGTGCGCCAGAAGTCGCGGATGGTGTCGCGGTAGTGGTCGTTCCACTCGCACCACGGCGGCGGGAAGTTGCCCACCTGGTAGCCGTCCATGCTCGCGTCCCACGGTTCGGCGATCAGCTTCACGTGCCGCAGCACGGGGTCCTGGGAGACCGTGGTCAGGAAATGGCCGCCCATGTCCACGGCGTGACCTGTGCGGGTCAGCGCGGGCGCCAGGTCGAAACGGAAGCCGTCCACGTGCATCTCGGCGGCCCAGTAGCGCAGCGAGTCGAGGATCAGCCGCAGCGCCGGCGGGTAGGACGCGTCCACGGTGTTCCCGCAGCCCGTGACGTCCCAGTAGTGGCCCCCGTCCGCACGCTTGTAGTAACCGCGGTCGTCGAGGCCGCGGAAGCTCAGCGTGGGTCCGTCGGGGCCGCCCTCGGCGGTGTGGTTGTAGACGACGTCGAGGATCACCTCGAGGCCGGCCGCGTGCAGCGTCTTGACCATCTGCTTGAACTCGACGACCTGCTGCCCGCGTTCGCCGGAGGAGCTGTAGGCGTTGTGCGGCGCGAAGAAGCCCAGGGAGTTGTAGCCCCAGTAGTTGGTCAGGCCGCGCTCGGCAAGTGCCGGCTCGGGGAAGGACTGGTGCACCGGCAGCAGCTCGACCGAGGTCACGCCCAGGTCCTTCAGATAGTCCACCACCGCCGGGCTGGCCAACCCGGCGTAGGTGCCGCGCAGCCGCTCCGGCACCCGGTCGTGCAGCGCGGTGAACCCCTTGACGTGCAGCTCGTAGAGGACGGTGTCCTGCCAGCGCACCCGGCGGCCGTACCGGTCGTCGCCCCAGTCGAAGTCGTCGCGCATCACCACCGAGCGGGCTGTGTACGGCGCGGAGTCCCGCTCGTCGCGCACCCAGCTCTTGCGCGCTCCCGTGCCGCGGTGCCCGAACAGGGCGGGGTGATGGGTCACGGCGCCACTGATCGCCCTGGCGTAGGGATCCAGCAGCAGCTTGGCCGGGTTGAACACGAGCCCTTGGTCCGGCTCCCAGGGCCCGTCCACCCGGAACCCGTAGCGCTGGCCCACGCCGACGCCGGGCACCGCGCCGTGCCAGATGCCGAGCGTCTGCTCGGTCAGCTGCAGCCGCACCTCGTGCTCGACGCCGTCGCGCTCCTCGTACAGGCACACCCAGGCGCGACTCGCCTCGGGAGCGTAGACCGCGAAGTTGGTGGCTTCCTCGGCCCAGGTTGCGCCGAGTGGTTGGTGTTCACCCGGCCAGACATCACTCACCGCCCCATTGTGACGGACCAGCGCCGGTCATGACGGCTGTGGGGCGCCGCGCCGCGCCCATGTGCTCTAGGGTCGGGACGCCGGCGGGAGCGAGCCGCCGGAGAGGGAGCCCACCCAGACGACAGGAGAGCAGCGTGTCCGAGTTCGTGAGGCTGGAAGTCGAGGACGGCGTCGGGACCATCCGCCTGGACCGGCCGAAGATGAACGCCCTGAACGTGCAGGTGCAGGAGGAGATCCGGGCGGCAGCCGCCGGGGCCACCGAGCGCGAGGACGTGCGCGCCGTCGTGATCTACGGCGGGGAGAAGGTGTTCGCCGCCGGCGCGGACGTCAAGGAGATGGTGGACATGTCCCACGCGGACATGGTGCGGCGTTCCGGTCCGCTGCAGAGCGCGCTGTCCGCCGTGGCCCGCATCCCGAAGCCGGTCGTCGCCGCCGTGACCGGCTATGCCCTCGGCGGCGGGTGTGAGCTCGCGCTGTGCGCGGACATCCGGATCGCGGCCGACAACGCCACGCTCGGCCAGCCGGAGATCCTGCTCGGCATCATCCCGGGTGCGGGCGGCACCCAGCGGCTGAGCCGGCTGGTCGGCCCGGCGCGGGCGAAGGACATCATCTTCACCGGCCGGTTCGTGAAGGCCGAGGAGGCGCTCGCCATCGGGCTCGTGGACCGCGTTGTACCGGCCGAGAAGGTGTACGACGAGGCACTGACCTGGGCGCGGCAGTTCAGCAAGGGCCCCGCGCTCGCGGTGCGTGCAGCCAAGGAGGCGGTCGACCGTGGTCTGGAGGTGGACCTGGAGACCGGCCTGGAGATCGAGCGGGCCCAGTTCGCCGCGCTGTTCGCGACCGAGGACCGCGGTATCGGGATGAGGTCGTTTGTCGAGGACGGACCGGGGAAAGCCACCTTTGTAGGCAGGTGACACGGGTCGGCTATCGTGCCTGTAGCCGAGGCAAGGAGACACCAGTGACTGAGGCGGACGAGAGCACCGGCACGGGGTCGGCCCAGCCTGCGTCCTCGCCCGGGAGCCGGCGCCGGCCGTCGGCGCAGTCGCTGCGCTCGGGGGTCGCAGTGGTGCGGACCCGGCTGGCCGCGCTCGTGTGGCTGGCGGCGGTGGTGTGTGCGCTGCTCCTGGCGATCGGTGCGCTGGTGGTGGCGCTGAACATGAACCAGCACAACGCGATCGTCAGCTTCGTCACCGATGCGGCGCACAAGCTCGACTTCGGCGAGCTGAAGAAGTTCCACGGGCACAACGCCGCCATCAAGTCTGCCCTGGTGAACTGGGGGGTCGCTGCGGTGATCTACCTGGTGATCGGCAAGATCCTGGACCGGCTGATCCGGCCATGACGTGTGACTGAACCCACCCGGACGCCGGTTCCACCCGCTAGCTACGCGCTAGTAACCTCGGTTCCACGCCAACTTCACAGGAGGGGCCTTACCGGCCAGACACCATGAACATTGTCGTATGTGTCAAACATGTTCCGGATGCCACCGCGGACAGGAAGTTCGAGGACGACGGCACCGTCGACCGGGTTGGCGTCGACGGGCTGCTGTCCGAGCTGGACGAGTATGCCGTCGAGCAGGCGCTGCAGATCAAGGAGAACGGCGGTGACGACACCGAGGTGACGGTGCTGTCCGTCGGCCCCGAGCAGGCCACCGACGCGATCCGCAAGGCCCTGCAGATGGGCGCCGACAAGGGCGTGCACGTCGTCGACGAGGCGGTCGCCGGGTCGGACGCCCCCGCCACCTCCCTGGTGCTTGCCGAGGCGATCAAGAAGATCGGCAGTGCCTCGTCGTGGGACCTGGTGATGTGCGGGATGGCCTCGACCGACGGCTCCATGAGCGTCGTGCCGGCGATGCTGGCCGAGCGACTGGGCGTCGCGCAGGTCACGCTGGGCTCGGAGATCAGCGTGGACGGCTCGACCGTCCGGATCCGCCGTGACGGCGACGTGGCCACCGAGATGATCGAGGGCAGCCTCCCGGTGGTGGCCAGCGTGACCGACCAGTCGGGCGAGGCGCGCTACCCGTCCTTCAAGGGGATCATGGCGGCCAAGAAGAAGCCGATGGAGACCTGGTCGCTGGCCGACCTCGGCGTCGACGCGAGCCAGGTCGGGCTTGGTGCGGCGTGGACGGCGGTGGAGTCCACCGAGCAGCGTCCGCCGCGCAGCAAGGGCGAGGTCGTGACCGACGAGGACGGCTCGGGCGCCACGGCGCTGGTGGAGTTCCTCGCGAGCAAGAAGTTCATCTGAGGAGGCTGGCGCACATGAGCGAGATCCTGGTTCTGGTCGACCACGTCGACGGTGTCGTGGGCAAGACCACCAACGAGCTGCTGACCATCGCCCGCCGCCTCGGTGAGCCCTCCGCGGTGTTCATCGGCGCTGGTGACGCTGCCGGGTCTGCCGCTGAGTCGCTGAAGGCGTACGGTGCGGAGAAGGTCTACGCCGTTGACGACGCGGAGATCAAGGACTACCTGGTGGCCCCGAAGGCAGAGGTGCTGGCCCAGCTGGTGGAGCAGGCCCAGCCTGCCGCGGTGCTGGTGCCGGCGAGCTTCGACGGCAAGGAGATCGCCGGCCGGCTGGCGATCAAGACCGGCTCCGGTCTGATCACCGACGCGGTCGACGTGCAGCCCGGTGACGACAGCCCGGTGACGACGCAGTCGGTGTTCGCCGGCAACTACACGGTGACCGCGAAGGTCACCCAGGGCACGCCGATCATCGCGGTGAAGGCGAACGCCACCACGCCCGAGCAGGCCGAGGGTGCCGGCACCGTCGAGCAGGTCTCGGTGACCATCTCCGAGGCCGCCAAGGGCGCCAAGATCACCTCGTCCGAGCCGCGCAAGTCCACGGGGCGTCCGGACCTGACCGAGGCCGCCATCGTGGTCTCCGGCGGGCGCGGCACCGGTGGCGACTTCGAGCCGGTGGAGGCGCTGGCCGACGCGCTCGGTGGTGCGGTCGGCGCCTCCCGCGCGGCGGTGGACTCCGGCTGGGTGCCGCACGCGTACCAGGTCGGCCAGACCGGCAAGACGGTCTCGCCTCAGCTGTACGTCGCCAGCGGCATCTCCGGGGCGATCCAGCACCGGGCCGGCATGCAGACCTCCAAGACGATCGTCGCCATCAACAAGGACGACGAGGCGCCGATCTTCGAGCTGGTCGACTTCGGCGTGGTCGGCGACCTGCACAAGGTCCTGCCCGCGGCGACCGAGGGGGTCACCAAGCGCAAGGGCTGAGCAGCCACACGGTGGTTGGCGAGGGCCCCGGTTCCCAGTGGGAGCCGGGGCCCTCGCTCACTTCTCACCGGTCAGCCAGCCCGATCTCATGGCGGTGGCGACGGCCTCGAGCTGTGAGCTGACGCCCAGCTTGGTCAGCACGCCACGGACCTGGCTGCGCACGGTGGCCTCGGCTACGACCCAGTCCCGGGCGATCGCGGAGACGGACCTCCCGTTCGCCAGTGCGCGCAGCACCTGGCTCTCCCGGCTGGTCAGGCGCTGGAAGGGCGCATGGGCCAGCGCTCGCGCCTCACGGGTGGCCTGGGCCTCTTCCACGAGCTCGGCACGATGCCGAGAGGTCATCACATCCTCCCCTCGCGTCGCCTTGAGGATGGTGGCGACGAGCTCCCCGAGGGGCTGTGACTTGCTCACGATGCCCACGGCTCCCGCCTCGACGGCGGCCGCCAGCTCCTGCCGGTCGGTGCTTCCCGTGACCACCAGGACCCGGCTGCCGGCCTTGGTGAGGGGGTCCACCAAGGTGATCCCGCTCTGGTGGACGCCCAGGTGAAGATCGAGCAGCACCAGGTCAGGCGGGTCGGCCGCTACCGCGGCGAGCAGCCTGTCCCTGTCAGACAGGTCGGCGAGCCGCGCGTCGACGGACTCCGCGCCCAGCGAGATCGCGATCGCCTGGGCGAGCAGCTGGTGGTCGTCCACCAGCAGGACCCGGCAGGGCCGGCCGGCTTCGTCGGACATCAGAAGGCCATCCGGGTCATCGGACCTGCGCCTCGGCGCCGGTCAACCGGTGCAGCGCGGGCAGCGGCCGCAGGGCGACCACGCGGCTTGCTGGCTGGTCCCCGCTGCGGGGAAGCCGCACACAGAAGGAGGCTCCGGACGGGGTGTTCTCGGCCACCAGGTCGCCGCCGGCGTCGTGCATCAAGGTGCGAGAGACGAAGAGGCCGAGACCGCTGCCCAGGCTCCCGCTGCCACGCATCCCTCGGTCGAACGGGTCGATGTCCGTCGGAAGCCCTGGGCCGTGGTCCGACACCTGGATCTCGACCTGGTCGCCCGTGGTGTGAACGCGGACGCGCACGCCGGCCCCCCTCCCATGTTGCTGGGCGTTGACCAGCAGGTTCTGCAACACCCGCGCGAGGTCCGTGGGACGGCCGAACGCCCTGCCACCAGGGCAGTCGAGTGCCACCTCGAGGCCCGCCGCCCGCCGCAGGTCCACCACGGCGCCCACCACGTCGGCGACGTCGAAGTCCCTCGCGTCACCGTCCCCGGACGGCGAGGTGATCATGTGCTCCAGATGGCCCAGCTCATCGATGGCTGCCATGCGCAGCCGGCCGAGGGAGGTGGCGTCCAGGTGGGGGGAGTACTTCTCCAGGGTCTCGATCGTCGCCCTGAGCCCGGCGAGCACGTTGCGTGCATCGTGGGTGAGCTCCTCGCGCCACTCCGTCTGGACCGAGACGGCCTCCCGGGCCTGCGCGAGCGCGCTCGACAGAACCTCCACGTCGTCGTGGTCATGGTTCACCGCGGTGACCAACCTCTGGAGGGCGGCCCCCACGCTCAGCACGCCGATCGAGACGACCAGGAGGGCCGCGGACGCCGTCCACACCGTGAGTCCCGGCATCCGCAACAGCTCGGCCACGCTCATCGAGGTGAGCACCGGCGCCATCCGGACGGCATCGCCGCCCCCGGGCAGCGTCGCGTGGTGGCCACGGAGGACGGCGTACGCCCCCAGCGACAGCCATCCGGCCGCCAACGATCCGGCAAGCAGGAGGTAGACGGTCCGGTTGCCGTCCAGCAGGGACGGCCAGTGCAGGTGCACGAAGAGCAGGACGAAGAACCCGCCGACCGCAACGGTCATGGTTCGTGCCGACACCTCTACGAGCCGCGAGCGGGGCACGACCGGCTGGCTCAGGGTCAACAGCCTGGCGGCAGTGACGAGCACGACGCCTGTCGTCAGCCAGCGGACCAGCGCCGGGAACAACGACTCGGGTCGGTCGGCCGACATTGCGCCGGCGATGCTGGTGAGTGGGAGGGCCACTCCGCCGTACATCAGCAGAATGGTTCCTGCCAGTCCCCCCAACGGGTCACCGTCGATGCGCCAGCGCGCCACCTGCAGCACGCCGGCGGCGATGAACAGCGCCGTGGCCGCGGCCCGGAGAAGGTCGACGAGCGGGGTCGTGACCACCGTCCCGACCGCGCCCGTCGCGGCGAACACTGCGCCGAGCACGGTGCACACCAGCACGACGGTGCCGGTGATGAACCCCAGGCGAACCAGGGGAGCGGCCGGCGCACGATGCCGGCTGCCCGCCCCCAGAAGCCCCCAACTTGCTGACAAAGCCCGAAACCCCCACACACTTACTGCAAACGGCCCCCCGGCCGTATCCCCACTGAGACTGTGACATTTTCCGTAGGGACGCTATGGCTTGTACGGACTAGGCGTATCGCCCGTCTGGGTCATACGTCATGGTTCCCGATCCTTCTTCACCAGCCCGAGGATGCGGCGGCGGCTCTCGGTGACGTGGTTGACCAAGAAGCTGACGACCCCGAAGACCACCAGAAGCAGTCCCACCCAGAACATCACCGGTTGCGGACCCCCGGTGAAGGGGAGCACGCCACCGGCGTTCTGCGCTCCGGGTCTGGGCCGGCTCGCCTGGATGCCGAGGATCTGCGCATCACCATTCGCTCCGCCAGGCCCGGTGCCACGCGGGCGGGTGG
The DNA here is from genome assembly GCA_963839365.1 of uncultured Actinomycetota bacterium. Lineage (GTDB taxonomy): Bacteria > Actinomycetota > Actinomycetes > Propionibacteriales > Nocardioidaceae > DASSKA01. Next base: position 266,712 of record CAWIUT010000003.1, on the reverse strand, counting down.
CCTGCTCGCCGAGGATGCCCGTTCCCTGTGTGGCGGGCAGCTCGTGGCCGTTCACCGCCACTGTGATCCGGGTCGCGTCATGCACGCTGGCGAAGGCTGCCGTGTGCGGGTCGTGGGTCGTCTCGCACCCGGCCAGGTCGATGGCCCCGTTCTGGATCACCGCCGGAGACTTCTCGCTGTCCCCCGTGCAGGGGTTCTTGCCCGAGTCGAGGGTGGTCAAGAGCTCGGTCACCGGCGTCGACGGGTTCCCCGCCTTGTTTCCGGACAGCGTCACGGTCACCGGTTGGCCGTCGCAGCTGGCCGGGTCGAATCCAGCCAGGTCCACACCTGCGATGCCCGGGCCCGGGTTGCCGGAGCCGCCGAGCACGAAGTGCACGGTCACGGCCTCGGACGCGGGAATGCAGCGGTCTCCGCCGGTCGCCGCCGAGGCAAGCCCGGCGGGGCCCAGCAGCCCCCACAGCAGCAGGGCCAGCGCGCCGGTCGTGATGCCGGCGACGGCTCGGGTGTGACCTCGGCGCTTCATGTGCCGCCTGTCTGGCTCTGCCACGCTGCTCCCTGGCGTCTTCCTGCCCACGGCTGACCACCCTTCCTGACACGAGGAGCAGCGGCATCATCAAAATCGATGATTCGCCCCAGAATTGCACCTGTTCCGCAATTTTGACGATGCGATGACGAATGCGGCCATTCCAGGATGGCTCCCGGCTCGGGAACGAACGGGCCGGCCAGTCGCTGGGGCTGGTCACTTCGCCGCGACGCGGGGGGCTCCGCGTCGAAGGAAGGAACCACAATGAACCGAATCGTCAAGCGGATGGCCGTTCCGGTCGGCGCCGCCATCATCCTGGGTAGCAGCGGCTTCGCCTTCATGGCCAGCAACGGTGTGGAGGGCTCCTCCCTCGGTGAGGGGCAGGGCGGTATCTCCGGCTTCCAGGTGAGTGACATCAGTTACTACACCTCAGGTGGAGACCTGACTTACGTCAACTTCAACGCTGACCCTTACGCTGCGCACACCTCAAGCTCAGACCCTGCAAACGCTGAGATCACCTTCGACGGGTCGAACTGGTACACCTGCAACCGGACCACGCTGGACCGTGCGAAGGACCCGGAGGCGCACTTCATGTGTGACATGCGTGGCAAGGGCGTGTCTGCGACGGTGAGCGCGATCAAGGTTGTCGTTTCGCACTGACTGATGGCGGAGGCCGGTGGAGCGGGCGTCGCTCCCCGGCCTCCAGCCGCGTGACCGGAGGCCCAGGTTGGCAACATTCCTAGCAGATCCAGCAGGTGCAGCGCCGCAAAGTCTGCGATTGGCAGCCCGCGTGGCTGCACGCGCGACGGTGCCTCTAGCCATGTCTCTGATTGCCGCGATTGTCTGGGTACAATGCGGCCCCACCGGGCTGGGCGGCCGGGCCTCGTACGTGATCACCGATGGCACCAGCATGCTGCCCAACTTCAGAGCCGATGGCCTGGTCATTACGCATGACGAGGGTAGCTACTCTGTCGGCGAGGTTGTTGCCTATCACAACCGTCAGCTGGGAGCGGTCGTGATGCACAAGATCGTGGGTCGCGATGGGAACCGGTATGTGTTCAAGGGTGATAACAACGACTTCCGGGACTCGTATCATCCGACCAAGGCGGAGTTGGTCGGAAAGGAGTGGATTTACCTACCGGGGCTCGGCCGATATCTATTGATACTGCGAGATCCTTGGCTCTTCGCTGTTGCCGTTGCACTGGTCGCCCTGGTCAGTCTCCGAAGTCCTGTTCGGAGTCGCAGGAAGAGACACGGCCATGCGCATTAGGGCTGTTCGGCGGTCCCGGTCCCGGTGGCTGGGGTTGGGGGTCGCCTCCCTTCTGTTGCCCATCGGGGTTGCCCACCTGGCGCAGAACTCCGTTGCCACCTCGTACATAAGCGAGTCCGCTGCCAACGTGTCCATCACGTCTGCAGTGACGGTCAAGGATGCGCACGTGAATGTCGCGCAAACCGCCGGCAAGGGCTACTACCGTTTCACCGACATGATGGCGACGCTGGCCGACGGCGGTCACGGAATTGATGGCAAGACGGTCGTCTTCACCGTGAGCGGGATCGTGCTGTGCGCTGTAAAGACCACGGGCGGCGGGCACGCCACGTGCGAGACCAAGGTGGCCGTTGACCAATTCCCGAAGCCGCTGCCCTCGACCTTCACCGCTACGTTTGCGGGCGATCCGCCGCTGGAAGCCAGTCACGCTGAGGGCTCCCTCACCGTGACGGGCGATGGGAACAGCAGCCTGGATGGCGGCAAGAGTGCGGGCTGAGTTGCCGTGTTCGTGAGACCGCAGGGCTGGTTCGCGGAAAGATTCGACAGCAGTTGTAAAGACACCCAGGGGGATGAGCAGTAATGGGGAAGAGCAGCGAAGACCAGGCCCCGGCCTTCACGCGCCTGGAGACGCTGACCGTGGTGATCGTGGTCGGGGTGTTGGCACTGGCGCTGGGCCTCGTGGCTCTGGCCATGCCGACGCACAAGTCGCAGGCCAAGAGCGTCGGCTACACGCAGTCAGGTCAGTTCGGCTACTCGGGCATCACGCAGAAGGACTCGCCGTACGGCTCGAGCGGCCTGTCCGCGGGGGAGCCGATCCTGCTCAACAAGGTTGGTCCGGTCACGGCGAGCTTCCGCTACGAGTTCACCAGCAAGGCGCCGGCGGTGGTGCAGGGCACCGCCGCCATGGAGGCGATGGTCAAGCTCTCCCAGGGCCTGACCCGTCAGTTCCCGATCGCCGCCGAGACATCCTTCTCCGGCACGTCGACGACGCTGACCGGGCGTCTGCCGCTGAAGGCGATCCAGAACTACGTCGCCAGTGCCCAGGGCGCGTTCGGTGACAACAGCTACGGCACCGCGACCGTCACGCTCCACCCACGGGTGGACCTCCGCGGCACGCTCGGCTCCCGCGCGCTGAAGGCGTCGTACTCCCCGTCGCTGCCGTTCACCCTGAGCGGCACCACCCTTACGGTCGGACAGAACGCGACGGCAGATCCCACAGCCGGTGGGAACGCCAGCCCGCTGAAGCCCAACAAGTCGGGCAAGACCACCTACCACGCGACCGCGCCGAACACCGTGCCGCTGCTGGTGGTGCACCCGCCGGTCCTCCTGGCAAGAGCGATCGGCTTCGGGCTGGCGGGGGTCTGCCTGCTGCTCGGTTTGCTGCTGGCCCGGCCGCTGCTGCGCTCAGGCGAGGAGCACGAGGGCGAGCGCATTCAGACGCTGTACGGCGCGCACCTGGTCGAGGTCCGCGACCTCACGCTCAAGGACGGCCCGGTCGCAGAGCTCAGCAGCATCGACTCGTTGGCGGACCTGGCCAAGAAGTACGAGTCGAAGATCATGCACGTGCGACGCGAGGGCGGCGACGACTACCTGGTCTGGGACAACGGAATGCTCTTCCGCTACCGACCGGCCCGGGCCGAGGTGGTTGCCGCGGAAGCAATGGACGCGCCGGGGGTCTCGATGACCAAGACCAAGGCCAAGAAGCTGAACGGCGTGGCGCCGCAGTAGCCCGGGTCATCGAGTCTCGGCCTGTCGGCTCTGCTGGAACATCGCCGGGCGATGACTGTTCCAGCGGCATGCACAGGGCCGCGGGGCCTCTTGACGTCACCAACCGTCGGCCACTAATGTCGAACACATGTTCGAGTCATGCCAGGGTCGCGGTGCACCCGCCGAGGGTGCCGTCGTGTCGGTGGGTGGCTCGGCGTCCGGGCCCGTCGGCTCGGCGGTGGATCCGCTGGTGGCGCAGGTCCGGGACCTGATGGCCGGGCTGGCCGGGCTGGCTGGCAGGGGTGGGGGCGGGGCGGTCTTGGATGCGGTGCGGGTGGAGCGGCTCCGGGCGTTGGAGGAGCTGAAGAACGCCGCGTGTGCGGCGCAGGCGCGGCTGGGTGTGGACCTGGACGCCTCTCAGCGCGCCGCCCAGGCCGCGGCCGGGGTGCCGGCGAAGCTGCAGGGTCGCGGGGTGGCCGCGCAGGTGGGGTTGGCGCGGCGGGAGTCCCCGCACCGTGGGGCCCGCCACCTCGGGCTGGGCAAGGTGCTGGTCACCGAGATGCCGCACACCTACGCCGCGATGGCCGCCGGCTGGCTCTCGGAGTGGCGGGCCACCCTCTTGGCCAAGGAGACCGGCTGCCTGTCCCGGGAGCACCGGGCCGCCGTGGACGAGGCCCTGGTCGGCGACCGGGGTTCCCAGCTGGAGGGCTGGAGCGACCAGCGGCTGGAGGCCGAGGTCCGCAAGCTGGCCTACCGGCTGGACCCGCAGGCGGTGCTGGCCCGGATCCGCAGGGCCGAGAACGACCGCTGCGTGACCAGCCGGCCGGCGCCGGACACCATGGCCTACCTGAGTGCGCTGCTGCCCGCCGCCCAGGCGGTGGCCTGCTACGCCGCACTGTCCAAGGCCGCCGACACCGCCCGCGCCGCCGGCGACCCGCGCACCCGGGGCCAGGTGATGGCCGACACCCTCGTCGAGCTGCTCACCGGCCAGAAGACCGCCGAGGCCACCGCGGTGGAGATCCAGCTGGTGGTCACCGACCAGACCCTGTTCGCCAACCTCGCCAACTTCGCCGACCTCGGCAGGCAAGACACCAACCCCGGCACCCACCCCGGCACCCAAGACGCCCGCCCCGGCGCCGGCGGGCAGGCCGATGACCATTCCGTCGGCGGGCTGGCCGGGGGCCCGCGCGACGAGCCGGGCTACCTGCACGGCTACGGCACCGTGCCCGCCGGCTGGGTCCGCGGCCTGGTCGCCGGCCTGCCCGCCGACACCCAGGCCTGGGTCCGCCGGCTCTACGCGCACCCGGACACCGGGCAGCTGGTCGCGATGGACTCCAGGCGCCGGCTGTTCACCCACAGCAGACGCCGGTTCACCGTGGTCCGGGACCGGACCTGCCGCACCCCGTGGTGCGGGGCACCGATCCGGCACGCCGACCACCCCACCCCGCACGCCCACGGCGGGGCCACCAGCCGGGCCAACAGCCAAGGCCTGTGCGAGGCGTGCAACTACGCCAAACAGGCCCCCGGATGGACCGCCCACGCGGCCCCCGGACCGGTGCACACCATCCGCACCCTGACCCCCACCGGACACGCCTACGACTCCACCGCCCCACCCCTGCCCGGCTGGCACCCACCACCCCCAGCAGGACAGCCCACCACACACGACGCACCACCCGTCGACCCGCTCAGCCCCGAACAGGCCGCGGCCTGGTTCGACCACTACCTCACCAAGCACGACCCACCCGACCAGGCCGCCGCCTGACGCCGCCTGACGCCGGCTGCGTCCGGCCGCGCGGCAGACTTGACGCATGGACATCGACAAGGCTCGCGACTTCGTACGACGCAACCACCGCGCGGTGCTGGCCACCAGGACCGAGGGCGGAGGGATCCAGCAGAGCCCGGTGCTGGCGGCAGTCGACGACGAGGGATACCTGGTGGTGAGCAGCCGGGAGACGGCGTACAAGACCAGGAACGTGCGCCGCGACCCTTGGGCGCAGCTGTGCGTGCTCAACGACGGGTTCTTCGGCGACTGGGTCTACGTGGAGGGACGCGCGACGGTGGTTTCACTGCCCGACGCGATGGGACCACTGGTCGACTACTACCGCAACATCTCCGGCGAGCACGACGACTGGGACGACTACCGGGCGGCGATGGAGCGGGAGAAGCGGGTGGCGATCAGGATCGAGCCGGAGCGTGCGGGGCCGGACCGCCAGGGCTGACCCGCCACGCCGTACCCTGGAAGGCGCAATGAACAGCCCCACCCCCGCCCCCTCCGGCGACATGGTCTACCTCGACCATGCGGCCTCGACGCCGATGTACGACGAGGCCGTCGCCGCGATGACGGCCCAGCTGTCGGTGACGGGCAACCCGTCCTCGCTGCACGCGGCCGGCCGGGCTGCGCGCCGGGTGGTGGAGGAGTCCCGGGAGGCCATCGCCGCGGCGCTGGGCACCCGGCCCGGTGAGGTCGTGTTCACCTCCGGAGGCACCGAGTCCGACAACCTCGCGCTCAAGGGTCTGTTCTGGTCACGCCGGGACGCCGACCCGCGCCGGGTGCGGGTCCTGTCCACCGCCTTGGAGCACCACGCGGTGCTCGACCCACTGCACTGGCTCGCCGACCACGAGCACGCCGAGGTGGAGCTGCTGCCCGTCGACGCCAGCGGGAAGCTCGACCTCGATACCTACCGCGCCGCCGTCGAACGCGACCCCGGGTCGGTGGCCCTCGTGTCGGTGATGTGGGCCAACAACGAGGTCGGCACCCTTCAGCCACTGGCCGACGTGGTGAGCATCGCCCATGATCACGGCATCCCCGTGCACACCGATGCGGTCCAGGCGGTCGGCGCGGTGCCCGTGGACTTCGCGGAAAGCGGGGTGGATCTGCTCACGCTGACCGCACACAAGCTCGGCGGCCCGGTCGGGGTCGGCGCGCTCGTCGTACGACGTGAGCTGGCCCTGACTGCGCTGCTGCACGGGGGCGGCCAGGAGCGCGACGTGCGCTCCGGCACCCTCGACGCCCCGGGCATCGCCGGGTTTGCCGCCGCGGTCGAGGCAGCCGTGCGCAACCAGCCGGAGCACGCCGCCCGCGTGGCGGCGCTGCGCACCGACCTGGTCCGCCGGGTCTCCGCTCAGGTGCCCGACGCGGTGGTGAACGGCGCTGAGGGCGGGTTGCCCGGCATCGCGCACCTGACGTTCCCCGGCTGCGAGGGCGACTCGCTGCTGATGCTGCTCGACGCGCGCGGCATCGCCTGCTCGACCGGCTCGGCCTGCCAGGCGGGCGTGCCGCAGCCCTCCCACGTCCTGCTGGCGATGGGCCGTGACGACGAGCAGGCCCGGTCGTCGCTGCGGTTCTCCCTCGGGCACACCAGCACCCAGGCCGACGTCGACGCGCTGGCCGAGGCGATCGCGCCGGTGGTGGAGCGCGCCCGCGCCGCCGGCGCCGTGGCCGGGCTGTCCGCGGCGAAGCAGCTGGCCGGCTGAGTGGGGGAGCGATGAGAGTCCTTGCCGCGATGTCCGGTGGGGTCGACTCCGCGGTCGCTGCCGCTCGCGCCGTCGGCGCCGGCCACGAGGTGACCGGGATCCACCTGGCGCTGTCCCGCAACCCGCAGTCGTACCGGACCGGGGCGCGTGGTTGTTGCACCATCGAGGACGCCGGTGATGCGCGCCGCGCGGCCGACGTGATCGGAATCCCCTTCTATGTCTGGGATCTGAGCGAGCGGTTCCATGCCGACGTCGTCGAGGACTTCGTCGACGAGTACGCCGCCGGCCGGACCCCGAACCCCTGCCTGCGCTGCAACGAGAAGATCAAGTTCGCCGCCGTGCTCGACCGGGCCCTCGCGCTGGGGTTCGACGCGGTGGCCACCGGCCACTACGCGCGCCTGGTCAGCGAGGAGGGCGGCACGGTGGCCATGCACCGAGCCGTCGATTCCGGCAAGGACCAGTCCTACGTGCTCGGCGTGCTCACCCAGGAGCAGCTCGCCCACTCGCTGTTCCCGCTCGGTGACTCGCGCAAGCAGCAGGTGCGAGAGGAGGCGGCCGCCCGCGGACTCTCGGTGGCCGACAAGCCCGACAGTCACGACGTCTGCTTCATCGCCGAGGGTGACACCGCCGGCTGGCTGCGCGACCGCCTCGGCGAGGGCAGCGGGCAGATCGTCGACCACGACAGCGGCGAGGTGCTCGGCGCTCACCAGGGCGCCTACGGCTTCACCATCGGCCAGCGCAAGGGGCTGCGGATCGGCCGCCCCGCGCCGGACGGCCGGCCCCGCTACGTGCTCGACATCGAGCCGGTCTCCGGCACGGTCACGGTCGGCGCGCGCGAGCAGCTCGCCGTCACCGACGTCGAGGGCATCCGGCCCCGCTGGTGTGCCGCAGCGCCCACCGAGCCGCTGCACGGTGCTGTCCAGCTGCGCGCGCACGGCGAGGAGCACCGCGCCGTGGTCGAGGTCGAGGCCGACCGGGTGCGGATCGGCCTGCTCGAGCCGGCGCTGGGCGTCGCGCCCGGACAGGCAGCGGTGATGTACGACGGGAGCCGGGTGGTCGGATCCTGCACCATCGCCGCCACCCGCTGAGCGCACCCCCGGTCCTCGATAGGGTCTGGCCTCATGGTGCGTGCCAGTGGGATCGGTTCCATGCCGGGAGAGGACGTCGCGGCGTACACCGAGGCGGTGCGCGTGGTCCTGGGGGAGCTCCCCGACCTCCCGTACCTGCCTGAGCTGCCCGGCCGCGGCGCGCAGGCGAACATGACCGGCCGGGCGCTGGCGATCATGGCCGAGCTGGGCGCCGACCTGCAGCCGGCCGGCTGGCGACTGACCGACGCGCCGGGCCTGGACCACCGGCGGGCGCGCTCGCTGCTCGCCCAGGACCTGGACACCGTGGAGGAGCAGGGGCAGGGGTTCGAGGGCACGTTCAAGATCCAGGTCGCCGGGCCCTGGACGCTCGCGGCCACCGTGGAGCGGCCGCGCGGGGACCGGGTGCTCGCCGACCACGGCGCGCGGCGCGAGCTGGCGCAGGCGCTCGCCGAGGGGCTGCGCCAGCACCTCGCGGACGTGCGACGCAGGCTCCCCGGCGCGCACCTGGTGCTCCAGGTCGACGAGCCGGCGCTGCCCGACGTGCTCGCAGGCAGGATCCCCACGTCCTCCGGCTTCCACCGGCACCGCTCGGTCGACCCGCCGGGCGCGAGCCCGGCGCTGGAGTGGGTGTTCGCCGCCGCGACGGAGGCAGGGGCGACCACCGTGGCGCACTGCTGCGCCCCTGAGGTGCCTGTCTCGCTGTTGACCGGAGCCGGCGCACAGGGCATCTCCGTCGACCTCACCACGCTCACGCCCGGCGGGTACGACGCGCTCGGTGAGGTGCTCGACGCCGCGAAGCCCGTCTACCTCGGTGTGACCCCCGCCCTCGAGCCCGACCGGCCACCCTCGGACCGGGCCCTGACCGACCGGGTGCTCCGGCTGCTGGACATGCTGGGCCTGGACCCGGAGACCGTCCGCGACCAGCTCGTCATCACCCCGACCTGCGGGCTCGCCGGCGCCACACCATCCTGGGCCCGGCAAGCCCTCGCGTTGAGCCGGAAAATCGCGGCAAACCTTTCTCCCTGAGCCGAGGCCGCGCGCCCCTGGAAGCAACCGAGAACCAACCTGGAGCCTGGAATCCCACGCAATAGTTGAGGATTCTTGCACGGGCTTCACATGCTTCATCAGCTTGTGAATTCGTGACTCCTTGGGTTTGTTTCCCGTCCCCGGGGGTACGCGTCCCCCTTGCCTAGGGACAAGAGGTCTCGGGACCTCCGGAAGGGAGGGGCAGTGAATCCCACAGCAAGGATCGCGGCCGCCGTTGCGGGCGGCTACCTGCTCGGACGGACCAAGAAGCTGAAGCTGGCCATCACGGTCGGCAGCATGTTGGCCGGACAGCGGATCTCCACCAATCCTCGAGGGCTGCTGCGGCAGGGAGCGCAGCTCGTCGAGAGCAACCCCGAGCTGGCTCAGCTCTCCGACCAGGTACGCACCCAGCTGTTCCAGGCGCTGCGTGCCGCGGCGGTGAGCACGGCAAGCTCCGGGATGAACCAGCTCAGCGACACCATCCACAACCGCACGGAGCGCCTGGCGCTCGGTGACGGCAACCCGGAGGAGACCCCGGAGGAGACCGCAGAGGAAACGCCAGAGGGGGACGAAGACCTGTCGGAGGAGGAGCCCGAGGAGCCGGAGGAAGGCCAGGAGCCTGAGGAGGAGCCCGAGGAGGAGCGGCCACGCAGCAGGCGGACCGCGCCGCGCAGCTCGCGACGCTCGTCGCAGGCGCGTTCCTCGAGGAGCGGGTCCACCAAGGAGGCTCCGAGCAGGAAGTCTTCGACCAAGAAGAGCTCGTCGGCCAAGAAGGCCTCGGCGAAGAAGGCGCCCGCCAAGAAGGCACCGGCGAAGAAGGCGTCCGCCAAGAAAGCACCGGCGAAGAGGGCGTCGGCGAAGAAGGCACCTGCCAAGAAGTCGGCAACCAAGAAGACCTCGAGCACCCGGTCCTCCCGGGCGAGGAAGAGGTGATCGGCCATGACCGATAAGTCAGCTGAGAAGGCGCAGGACCTCGGCGGCGGACTGAAGTCCGTCGTCGACGAGCTCCCCGTGGACCGGCTCAAGGACGAGCTGCGCGGCGGACTGAGCACGCTGGGCGAGCGGGCCATCTCCTCGGCCGGTGACCGCATCACCGATCTGACCGAGCGGCTCAACGAGTCCGCCGAGAACGGCGGGCTGCTGCAGGGCGGCGTCCTCGGTCGCGCGGCGCAAGGCGGGTTGGCGAAGGCGTCCGAGGGCGGCTCCCCGGTCGCGGGGGCGCTCAAGGGCGGTCTCGGCGGCGTCAAGGACAAGGTCAAGGAGAAGCTCGGCGGCGGCCAGGGCGGCAAGGGCAAGGGGTCGAAGAAGGCCACCAACATCGTCGAGGAGATCGACGTCGGCGTGCCTGTGGACGTGGCCTACAACCAGTGGACCCAGTTCCAGGACTGGTCCGGGTTCATGAAGAAGGTCGACACCATCGAGCAGGAGGCCGACGAGAAGGTCAACTTCAAGGCGCAGGTGTTCTGGTCGCACCGCCGTTGGGACGCCAGCATCCTCGAGCAGGTGCCCAACGAGAAGATCGTCTGGCGCTCCAAGGGCGAGAAGGGACACGTCGACGGCGCGGTCACCTTCCACGAGATCACCCCGAACCTCACCCGCATCCTCGTGGTCCTGGAGTACTACCCGCAGGGCATGTTCGAGCGCACCGGCAACCTCTGGCGCGCCCAGGGGCGTCGCGCCCGGCTCGAGCTCAAGCACTTCCGCCGGCACGTGATGACCCGCGTGCTGCTCGACCCCGAGGAGGTCGAGGGCTGGCACGGTGAGATCCACGACGGCGAGGTCACCAAGTCCCACGAGGAGGCGCTCGAGGACGAGCAGGCCGAGTCGGCCGAGGAGTCCGCCGACGAGGAGGAGCCTGAGGACGAGTACGGCGAGGACGAGGAGTCCGACGAGTACGAGGACGAGGAAGCCGAGGAGCCTGAGGACGAGTACGGCGAGGAAGAAGCCGACGAGCCCGAGGACGAGGAAGCCGAGGAGCCCGAGGACGAGTACGGCGAGGAAGAAGCCGACGAGCCCGAGGATGAGGAGTCCGACGAGCCCGAGGACGAAGAAGCCGAGGAGCCCGAGGACGAGTACGACGAGGAGGACTACGAAGAGCCCGAGGAGGAGCCCGAGGAAGAGGCTCCGTCGCGCAGGCGCCGGGCCGGCTGACCCCCAAGGCGCCGGCCGGACCGGACGGCGCGACCTCGAACGAAGGGACCGAGCATGACCGTGACGACACCCCCACGCCGCGGCGGCGGCTATCTCCAGCGTCCTGAGCCGAGCGGGCTGAAGGACGTCATCGAGGTGATCCTCGACAAGGGCATCGTGATAGACGCCTACGTGCGGGTCTCCTTGGTGGGTATCGAGCTGCTCACCATCGACGCGCGCATCGTGATCGCCAGCGTGGACACCTACCTGCGGTTCGCGGAGGCCACCAACCGCCTCGACCTCTACGAGAAGGGTGGCAAGGACCTCACCGAGGTGGTCGGCGACCTGCAGGAGAATGGCGCCAAGGGGAAGACCAGCGGTGCCATCGAGGGCGTGAAGCAGGCCTTCACCGGCGGTGACGACGACAAGGACGAGGAGAAGGAGAGCCGGCCTCGTCGGACGGCCAAGAAGACCGCGTCCCGACGGCGTAGCCGGAGCAGCGAGTCGTGAGCGGGACCGATCTGATGGACGCCGACACCGACCGGCTCGAGCTCCGCGACGGAGAGGGGTGCTACGTCTACGGCGTGGTGCTCGCGGAGACCGCCGCCGTGGGGGTTGCCGGGCTGGACGACGCTCCGGTGCGCCTGCTTCGCAACGGCCCCGTTGCCGCACTGGTGTCGCCGGTGCAGATCGAGCGGCCACCCGGGCGTCGGCACGACCTGCTGGCGCACAGCCGGGTGCTGGACGCGTTCGCGGCGAACGGGCCGGTGGTGCCGGTCCGGTTCGGCTCCATCCTGCTCGACGAGGAGGCGGTGCGCGCCGACCTCCTCGCCGCCCAGCAGGACCGGTTCACCGAGCTGCTGGCCGAGCTGGCCGGGACATTGCAGTTCAACCTCCAGGCCAGGTACGACGAGGCGACGGTGCTGGCCGAGGTCGTGGGCAGCGACCCGGAGATCGCCCGGCTGCGGGAGCGCACGCGGGACGTCTCGGAGGAGGAGTCCTTCGCCGACCGGGTGCGGCTGGGGGAGCTGGTCTCCCAGCAGATGACCGCCCGCCGGGAGACGGACACACGGACCGTGCTCGACGCGCTGCTGCCCCACGTGCTCGGCCACCGGGTTCGTTCCGGTGGCGGCGTCGACCACCTTGCCGACCTGGCGCTGCTGGTGGACGCCGGGGAGCGCGGTGCGTTCGAGGATGCCGCCGAGGAACTGGCCGCCGCCCTGCATGACCGGGTCCGTCTCCGGCTGCTCGGTCCCACGGCCCCCTACGACTTCGTAGGGGAGGAGTGAGCAGCGGCATGGGACTGATCACCGGCATCCTCGGGTTGCCTCTCGCGCCTGTGCGCGGGACTGTCTGGGCGGCCGAGCAGGTCCGTCGCCAGGCGGAGAAGGAGTACTACGACCCGGGCAAGATCAAGCTGCAGCTCGACGAGGTCGAGCGGATGCGCGAGTCCGGAGAGCTGACCGACGAGGAGGCGACCAGGCTCGAGGACGACCTGGTGGACCGCCTGCTCGTCGACAGACCAGGCTGAGGTGAGGACAGTGGCGACGAGAAGCGAGTCCGGGGGCAAGCGCACGCACGCCCAGCCCGCGAAGTCGAGCAGCCGTGCGCCCGCGAAGCCGAGCGGCCCTGAGGACGGCGACCGCTCGAGCCGTCGGGTCTCCGGGCCGCAGGCGGCCGGCCGGGCGGCAGAGGAGCTGCTGCAGCTGACCGGCAAGGAGATCGAGGGCATCGTCGGCCTCACGCGCTCCGACGGCGGGTGGACCGTGGAGGTCGAGGTGCTCGAGGTGCGGCGTATCCCCGACACCACCGACGTGCTCGCGCTCTACGAGGTGGACGCCGACGAGGACGGTTCTCTGGTCGGCTACCGGCGGCTGCGCCGCTACGGCCGCGGCGCCCCCGGGCAGGAGAGCGACGCACCGTGACCGAGCACCGAGCCGCCACGAGCAGCTACCCGAACGCGGCCGCGTCGACCGCCACCTCGGCGGCGCCACAGCCCGCGACGCTCGCCGACGTGCTGGAACGGGTGCTCGACAAGGGCATCGTGATCGCCGGCGACATCCGGGTGAACCTGCTCGACATCGAGCTGCTCACCATCAAGATCCGGCTGCTGGTCGCCTCGGTCGACAAGGCAGCCGAGATGGGCATCGACTGGTGGCGCCACGACCCGATGCTGAGCACCGAGGCGCACGACGACGACCGCAGCCGCAGCCTGGAGCAAGAGAACCAGCGGCTGCGCGAGCGTCTCGAGGCGCTGGAGGCGGGACGTGACTGAGGGGGTGGGCCGCTACCTCTACGCAATCGGCCGCGGGGTGGACGCCGAGGACCTGGCCACCACTCGGGGTCTCGCCGAGGCGCCGTTGCGGCTGGTCGAGCACCGAGACCTGTCCGCGGTGGTCAGTGACGTGGACCTCGACGAGTTCGGTGAGGCGGGTCTTCGTCGCAACCTGGAGGACCTGGGCTGGCTGGAGCACGTCGCGCGCACCCACGACGCCGTGGTCCGCGCCACCGCCGCGACAGGGCCCACGGCCCCGCTGCGCCTGGCCACGGTCTGCTTCGACGACGACCAGGTGCGCCGACGCATCGAGGAGTGGCACGAGCTGCTCGTGCGGGCGCTGGAGCGGGTCGAGGGCCGGGTCGAGTGGAGCGTGAAGGCCTACGCCGGCGGCGGCCCGGAGCCGTCGGAGCAGAAGGTGAGCGCGGCAGCCGGACCGGGCGCGGGAGCGGCGTACCTGCGCCGCCGCAAGGAGGAGACGCTGCGCCGGCAGCGGGCCGGCCAGGAGGCGGCCGAAGCCGCCGAGGCGCTCTACACCGCGCTGTCCGAGCATGCGGTCGCGGGCCGCCGGTTGCAGCCACAGGACCCTCGGCTGACCGGGCACGAGGGCACCATGACGCTCAACGCGGCCTTCCTGGTCCGTGCAGGCGACGACTTCGCCGCCACCGCCGGCGAGACCGCGGCCGCTCATCCCGGGCTCCGGGTCGAGGCGGCCGGCCCGTGGCCGGCGTACTCCTTCGCCACCCTGGACGAGGCATGACTGCGGTTGCGACCCGGGCCGAGCCCGCCCCGGACGTCTCGCTCGTCGACCTGCTCGACCGGCTGCTCGGCACCGGCGTGGTGCTGGCCGGTGACGTCGTGGTGTCGTTGGCCGGCGTCGACCTGGTGCAGATCCGGCTGCACGCCCTGATCATCTCCGAGCGGGGGCCCGGAGAGGACACCGGAGAGGACGCAGGGGAGTGCTGATGCCGACCGAACCCCGACTGCTGCCGCAGCGACTGGAGACCGACGCCGAGTCGGTCGAACGGGACCTGGTGAAGCTGGTGCTCACCGTGGTGGAGCTGGTCCGGCAGCTGATGGAGAAGCAGGCGCTGCGCCGTGTCGACCAGGGCGGCCTCACCGAGGACCAGATCGAGGGTCTCGGCATGGGCCTGATGCGGCTGGAGGAGGCGATGTCCGAGCTGAAGGACCGCTTCGGTCTCACCACCGGCGACCTGGACATCGACCTCGGCCCGCTCGGGCACCTGCTGTCTCAGTGAGACTGCTGCAGGAAGGCCAACGCCCGGCTGACGGCGAAGTCGTTCCAGCGCCCGACGGTGCGGAGCATGTAGTGGCCCACCGCGCCCATGTCCTGGAACTCCACCGATGCCGCCACCCCCGCCGCGCGGCCCACGAACTGCTGCGTGCGGTGCGGTGAGGTGATCTTGTCGGCCCTGCCGTGCGCGGCGGCGAAGCCGCGGCCCGCCAGCGGCGCCACCGGCTCCTCCGCGGGCAGCCACGGCGCCAGCACCACCACCCCGGCCACCGCCGGGTCGTCGGCCACCGCGACCGCGGTGCGCCCGCCCATCGAGTGTCCGACGAGCACGACGGGCACCCCGGCGTGCTCCCGGCGGGCGCGCTCGAGGGCCCAGCGCGCGTCCGGGACGGGGGAGGGGTCGCGTTCCACCCCCTCGTTCCAGCCCTCGCGGCGGTAGCGCAGCAGCCACACCGACGCTCCCGCGCGATGGGCCCGCGCGGTGATCTGCCGCATCATCAGGTGCGAGCGCCACCACGACGCGCTGCGCGCGCCCACCGGGTCCAGGCCGTGCTCCTTCCCGCCGTGCAGCATGACGATCAGCCCGGAGGGGGTGCCGGTCACGTCGTGGCGGGTCAGCGCGCTGTCGGCCATGGGCTCATGGTCGCAGGCGGTCTGGGGGTCGGTGCAGCAGGGCAAGATAGACGCCATGGACACCAGCGAGGAGATCCCCGAGTCGACCGCAGAGGTGGCCCCGGCCCCGCCGGAGGCGAGGGAGGAGCACGGCGAGCTCGCCGAGCGGGTGGAGGAGGCCCGCTGGCGCTACTACGTGCTGGACGCGCCGACGATCTCCGACGCCGAGTTCGACTCGCTGATGCGCCGGCTCGAGGAGCTGGAGGAGGGCTACCCCGACCTGCGCACCCCGGACTCGCCGACCCAGAAGGTCGGTGGCGCGGTCTCCACCGAGTTCACCGCCGTGGACCACCTCGAGCCGATGATGAGCCTGGACAACGCGTTCTCCCGCGAGGAGCTGGACGCCTGGGCGGCCCGCATCGTGCGCGAGGAGGTGTCCGGAGCAGAGTTCCTGTGCGAGCTGAAGGTGGACGGGCTGGCCATCAACCTGCTCTACGAGCACGGCCGGCTGGTTCGCGCCGCCACCCGAGGCGACGGGCGCACCGGTGAGGACGTCACTCCCAACGTGCGCACGATCGACAACATCCCGCACCGGCTGCACGAGGCCGGCGGGTACGCCGTTCCGGCCCGCCTGGAGGTGCGTGGCGAGGTGTTCTTGCCGGTGGAGGCCTTCGAGAAGCTCAACGAGTCCATGGTCGAGCAGGGCAAGCCGCCGTTCGCCAACCCGCGCAACGCGGCGGCGGGCTCGCTGCGCCAGAAGGACCCCCGCGTGACCGCGACCAGGCCGCTGGCGATGGTCTGCCACGGCATCGGTGCGCGGGAGGGCTTCGAGCCCGGCCGTCAGTCCGAGTCGTACGCCGCGCTGGAGGCCTGGGGCCTGCCGGTCAGCGACCGGGTGAAGGTCTTCGGTGACATGACCGGCGTCCAGCAGTTCATCGACCACTACGGCGAGCACCGCCACGACGTGGAGCACGAGATCGACGGCGTGGTGGTCAAGGTCGACCAGGTGCCGCTGCAGCGCCGGCTCGGCTCGACCTCCCGGGCGCCGCGGTGGGCGATCGCCTACAAGTACCCCCCCGAGGAGGTGAACACCGACCTGCTCGACATCCGGGTCAACGTGGGCCGCACCGGCCGGGTCACGCCGTACGCCGTGATGAAGCCGGTGCGGGTGGCCGGATCCACGGTGGAGATGGCCACCTTGCACAACGCCTCGGAGGTCCGCCGCAAGGGTGTCCTGATCGGCGACACCGTGGTGCTGCGCAAGGCCGGCGACGTGATCCCCGAGGTGGTCGGCCCGGTGGTGGACCTCCGCGACGGCAGCGAGCGGGAGTTCGAGATGCCGACCCACTGCCCCGAGTGCGGCACCGAGCTGAAGCCGGAGAAGGAGGGCGACGCCGACATCCGCTGTCCCAACAGCCGGTCCTGCCCCGCGCAGCTGCGGGAGCGGGTGTTCCACGTGGCCGGCCGGGGCGCCTTCGACATCGAGGTGCTCGGCTACGAGGCCGCGGTCGCGCTGCTGGACGCCGGCGTGGTCGAGGACGAGGGGGACATCTTCTCGCTGACCGACGCCGACCTGCTGAAGACGCCGCTGTTCCAGCGCGCCCCGAAGAAGGGCGAGGAGGGGCCGCAGCTGACCGCGAACGGCGCCCGGCTGCTCGCCAACCTCGAGGACGCCAAGGACCGGCCGCTGTGGCGGGTGCTGGTCGCCCTGTCCGTCCGGCACGTCGGTCCCACCGCGGCGCGGGCGCTGGCGGCCGAGTTCGGTTCGCTGGACGCGATCCGGGACGCCGACCTGGAGGCGCTGGCCGAGGTGGAGGGCGTCGGCATGACGATTGCAGAGTCCGTGCACGCCTGGTTTGAGGTGGACTGGCATCGCGAGATCGTGGAGAAGTGGCGCGATGCCGGCGTGCGGATGCGCGACGAGGTCGACACCTCGGTGCCGCGCACGCTCGAGGGCCTCAGCGTGGTCGTCACCGGGTCACTGGCGGGGTTCAGCCGTGACCAGGCGAAGGAGGCCCTCGTGACGCGCGGCGGGAAGGCCACCTCGTCGGTGTCGAAGAAGACCGACTTCGTGGTGGTCGGCGAGTCGCCCGGGTCGAAGTACGACAAGGCGGTCTCGCTCGGCGTGCCGGTGCTCGACGAGGGCGGCTTCCGGACGCTGCTGGAAAACGGCCCGGAGGCCGCCCGCAAGGTCGCCGAGGTTCCCGACCAGCCGGGGAACGACTAGGGCCGAGCCTGCTGCGGCACCCGGGCCTCGGGTCTCCACCCGCTGGGTGGGATGTTGTGGTTGGACCGGAACAGGTTCTCCGGGTCCCACTCGTCCTTCAGGCTCACCAGTCGGTCGTACTTCTCCTGGGTGTAGCCGGCCCGCACGCTCTGCTCACTGGTTCCCGGCTCGAAGTTGAGGTAGATCCCGCCGGTGCGGACCGGGTTGAACGCCGCGGTGAACCGCTGCACCCAATCGACCTCGTGGTCGGTCTTGTCCGGGGTGTCCCAGCACGCGATCGGGTGCGCCATGTAGGGCGCGTCCCGGTGGCTCATGGCGGTCGCGTCCTCGGGCACCCGGCTGATCGCGCCGCCGTTGAAGAAGATGACGCCCTGCGTCATCGGCGAGCCGATGGTGCGTCCGACCTGCAGGTAGGCGTCGATCACCTCGTCGGTGAGCGCCTCGGCGTGGACTCCGCGGTGGTAGTTCAACCAGCCCCTGGGGCTGAACGGGTCGACGATCGCCTGGAACGCGGTGTACGGCATCGGCTGGACCAGGTCCATGCCGCCGACCGCAGCCACCTCTCGGCGCAGGGCCGCCAGCTGCCGCTCGCCCTCCTCGACCGAGCCGGAGACGCCCACCAGGATCCCGAACGCGGGTCGGCCGACCAGCTCCGGAGGAACGAACGGCTCCGGGGGTGCGAGCAGCGTCGCCATCCCGGTCATCACCGAGTCCGGTCCCTGCTCGACCTGGTCGCGCCACCAGCGTGCCAGCGCGGCAGCTTCGCCCCCGGCGGTGTTGGGCAGCACCAGCATGCCGGCCAGGATCATGGGGCCGATCGGGTGCAGCCGGAACTCGTAGGACGTGACGACACCGAAGTTCGCGCCGGCGCCGCGCAGCCCCCACATCAGCTCGGGGTGCTCCGTCTCGCTGACGTGCACCAGGCGACCGTCGGCGGTCACCAGGTCGGCGCCGATCAGGTTGTCGCAGGCGAGCCCGTGCTGGGGGGACAGCCACGCGTAGCCGCCACCGAGCGTGAACCCCCCGACCCCTGTGGTGGTCACCCGTCCGCCCGGCGCTGCCAGCCCGAACAGCTGCGTGTCGCGGTCGAGCTCGCCCCACAGCGCGCCACCGCCGACGATGGCGGTGCGCCGCTCAGGGTCGACGTGGGCACCCTTGAGCGCCGACAGGTCGATGAGAACGCCGCCGTCCACGACCGAGGTGCCGGCGATGCCGTGTCCGCCGCAGCGCACCGACAACGGCAGGTCGACCTCCTTCGCGTAGTGGACGGCGTCGATCACGTCGGCTGCGTCGCGAGGGCGCAGCACTATGGCGGGCCGGCGGTCGATGCTGCCGTTGTAGATCGCACGCGCCGCGTCGTACTGAGGATCCTGCGGATGGATTGACTCGCCGACGAAGCCTGCGCCGAGCGTGGCTTCGGACGTCGTGGTGTGGGTCATGACTCTGCCCCTCGAGTGGTTCCCGGACACCCCCGATGCCTCGACTAGACGTCGTTCGCCGCTCGTGGGTCAATGACCCCTTCGGGGGGTTGCCCGGAGCCCCCGCAGCAGTGCACGGCTCCCGGCCCGGAGCCATCCCGGTCGGCCGTCGCGCCCCGGATAGGATGAGGAGTCCCCGACCGCGTTACAGGAGCCTGCATGCCCGATATCAGCCGCGAGGAGGTCCGGCACCTCGCCGACCTCGCGCGGATCGACCTGTCCGACGCCGAGCTGGACCACCTGGCGCCGCAGCTGGCCGTGATCTTGGACTCGATCGCCTCGATCCGCGAGGTGGCTGCCCAGGACGTGCCGCCGACCTCGCACCCGATGCCGCTGGTGAACGTCTTCCGCGAGGACGTCGCCCGGCCTGGGCTGACCGCGGAGGAGGCGCTGTCGGGCGCTCCGGAGGTCGAGCAGCAGCGGTTCAGCGTGCCGAGGATCCTGGGGGAGGAGGCGTGAACGCCCCGAGGAGCAGCGAGCTGACCCGCCGTACGGCCGCGGAGCTCGCCGCCGCGCTCGCCGCCGGGGAGACCTCCTCGGTCGAGCTCACCCAGGCGCACCTGGACCGGATCGGCGAGGTGGACGGCCCGGTGCACGCCTTCTTGCAGGTGGATGCCGAGGGTGCGCTGGAGGCCGCCCGGCAGGCGGACCGGCGGCGTGCCGCCGGCAGTCCCGCGTCGGCGCTGGACGGGGTCCCTGTCGCGGTCAAGGACGTGCTGGCCACCAAGGGGCTGACCACCACCTGCGGCTCGCGGATCCTCGAGGGCTGGGTGCCGCCGTACGACGCGACCGTGGTCGCCCGGCTGCGGGAAGCCGGCCTGCCGATCCTCGGCAAGACGAACATGGACGAGTTCGCGATGGGCTCGTCCACCGAGCACTCCGCCTACGGCCCGACCCACAACCCCTGGGACCTGGACCGGATCCCCGGAGGCTCCGGGGGCGGGTCGGCGGCCGCGGTGGCGGCGTTCGAGGCGCCGGTCGCGATCGGCACCGACACGGGTGGCTCGATCCGGCAGCCCGGCGCGGTCACCGGGACGGTGGGCATGAAACCGACCTACGGCGGGGTGTCCCGCTACGGGCTGGTCGCGCTGGCGAACTCGCTGGACCAGGCCGGCCCGGTGACCCGCACCGTGCTCGACGCGGCACTGTTGCACGAGGTGATCGGCGGGCACGACCCGCGGGACTCCACCTCCGTCGACCAGCCGCTGCCTTCGCTGCTGGCCGCGGCCCGCGAGGGCGCGTCCGGCGACCTGGCCGGCGTGCGGATCGGCGTGGTCAAGGAGCTCACCGGCGAGGGCTACCAGGCCGGGGTGCAGGCCCGCTTCGACGAGGCGGTCGCGCTGATGGTGAAGGCCGGCGCCGACGTCGTGGAGGTGTCCTGCCCGACGTTCGTGCACGCGCTGGCCACCTACTACCTGATCCTGCCCGCGGAGGCCTCCTCGAACCTGGCCAGGTTCGACGCGATGCGCTACGGACTGCGGGTGCTGCCGGAGGACCCGGGACCCTCCCAGGCGCCGAGCGCGGAGGACGTCATGCGCGCGACCCGCGACCGTGGCTTCGGCGACGAGGTGAAGCGGCGCATCATCTTGGGCACCTACGCCCTGTCCAGCGGCTACTACGACGCCTACTACGGCCAGGCGCAGAAGGTGCGCACCCTGGTCAGTCGCGACTTCGCCGCCGCGTTCGAGCAGACCGACGTGCTGGTCTCGCCGACCGCCCCGACCACGGCGTTCAAGATCGGGGAGAAGGTCGACGACCCGCTCGCGATGTACCTCAACGACCTGGCCACCATCCCGGCCAACCTGTCCGGGGTGCCCGGCCTCTCCGTGCCCAGCGGGCTGGCGGAGGAGGACGGACTGCCCACCGGCGTGCAGGTGCTCGCGCCGGCGATGGCCGACGACCGGGTCTACCGGGTCGGCGCGGCGCTCGAGGCGCTCCTTGTCGACCGCTGGGGTGGCCCGCTGCTGGACCGGGCCCCGGAGCTGAAGGGAGTCTCGGCATGACCACGACCACGCCGGAGCTGATGAGCTACGACGAGGCGCTTGCCCGCTTCGACCCGGTGCTCGGACTCGAGGTGCACGTCGAGCTGAACACGGACTCGAAGATGTTCTGCTCCTGCGCCACCGGGTTCGGCGCCGAGCCGAACACCCAGGTGTGCCCGGTGTGCCTGGGGCTGCCCGGCGCGATGCCGGTCGTGAACGGCAAGGCGGTCGAGTCGGCGGTCCGGATCGGGCTTGCGCTGAACTGCTCCATTGCCGACTGGTGCCGGTTCGCCCGGAAGAACTACTTCTACCCGGACATGCCGAAGAACTTCCAGACCTCGCAGTACGACGAGCCGATCTGCTTCGACGGCTGGACCGAGGTGACCGTGGACACCGCAGACGGGTCCGAGGCCTTCCGGGTCGACATCGAGCGCGCGCACATGGAGGAGGACACCGGCAAGTCGCTGCACGTGGGTGGCGCCACCGGTCGGATCCACGGCGCCGACCACTCGCTCGTGGACTACAACCGGGCGGGTATCCCGCTCATCGAGATCGTCACCAAGCCGATCACCGGCACCAGTGACAAGGCGCCGCAGGTGGCGCGCGCGTACGTCGCACACCTGCGCGAGCTGCTGCTCGGCCTCGGGGTCTCCGACGTCCGGATGGAGCAGGGCTCGCTGCGCTGCGACGTGAACCTGTCGCTGCGCCCGTCCTCGGAGGCGCCGCTCGGCACCCGCACCGAGACCAAGAACGTGAACTCGTTCCGCTCGGTCGAGCGCGCCGTCCGCTACGAGGTCCAGCGGCAGGCCGCAGTGCTCGCCGACGGCGGGTCCGTCGTACAGGAGACGCGGCACTGGCACGAGGACACCGGGATCACCACCTCGGGCCGGGAGAAGTCCGACGCCGAGGACTACAGGTACTTCCCGGAGCCGGACCTGGTTCCGGTCGCACCGGCCAAGGACTGGGTGGAGAAGCTGCGCGCGCAGCTGCCCGAACCGCCACGCGAGCGGCGTGCCCGGCTGCAGGCGGATTGGGGCTTCTCCGACCTGGAGATGCGCGACACCGTGGGTGCGGGTGCGCTCGAGCTGGTTGCAGCCACCATCGCGGCCGGTGCCGCCCCGCAGTCGGCCCGCAAGTGGTGGCTGTCGGAGATGGCCCGGCGGGCCAACGAGGCCGGCGTCGACCTGACCGCGTTGGCGATCACGCCCGAAGACGTGGCCCGGGTACAGGCCCTGGTCGACGCGGGGCGCATCAACGACAAGCTGGCGCGCCAGGTGTTCGACGGAGTGCTGGCGGGGGAGGGGACGCCCGACGAGGTGATCGTGGCCCGCGGGCTCGAGGTCGTCTCCGACGACGCCGCGCTCTCCGCCGCCGTGGACCAGGCGATCGCCGGCAACCCCGACGTCGCGGACAAGATCCGCGACGGGAAGGTGGCTGCGGCCGGGGCCCTGATCGGTGCGGTGATGAAACAGATGAAGGGGAAGGCCGACGCGGCGAGGGTGCGTGAGCTGATCCTCGGCAAGCTCACCTGACCCGACTGCTACGCCATTCGCAGGATGCCGCGCTCAGCCATCGGTTTTAGCGTCGGGCCCGGCCCGACCTCCGGGCCACGCCAGGACCAACCCGCTCGGAAGGGTGAGCGCCCATGTCCAGATCCCATCCCCGAAACGCGCTGATCGCCGCGGTGCTCGCGGCGGTCGCGTCCCTCGTCGTCGCCTTCGCGGTCGTCCCGGCCGCCCAGGCCGGCGGGGGTGGCCAGTGCCACGGCGGCACGCTCGACTCCGGCACGTACGACTCGCTCACGATCACCGGAGCCTGCCAGGTGCCCCAGGGTGCGACGATCACGGTCAACGGCCCGGTCACGGTCACCGGCAAGGGCGCGGCGCTGATGGCGCTCGCCCCGGCCAACATCGACATCATGGGCAACGTGCGCGCGACCGACGGCGCGGTGCTCGGCCTCGGTGTCCCGAACGAGGGCAAGGGCTGCCCAACGGACGCGCACGCGATCGTGCACGGCAGCGTCCGCGCGCTGGGCGCCCTGACCATCTACCTCGACTGCTCCACGGTGTACGGCCACGTGGGCGCGCAGGGGGGCGGCGCCGGCGGGTTCGGGCCAAGCTGCGAGGAGAAGAAGAGCCCCAAGCCGCTCAACTTCGTCATCAAGGACAACCACCTGTACGGCGGTGCCCGGGTGCGCGGCTGGACCGGCTGCTGGCTGGGCTACATCCGCAACGTGACCTACGGCTCGGTGCGGCTGATCGGCAACACCCCGGCCGAGAAGGACGCCAACGAGGTCGTGACCAACCGGATCTTCGGCAACCTGGTGTGCCGGGCCAACACCCCGGCGCCGCAGGTCGGTGACTCCCAGGGCGCGACCAACGTGGTGTTCGGCCACAAGCGGGGGCAGTGCCGGAACCTCTGACAGGCCTCTGACAGAGGGCCCCGTCGCACCCCGCAGGCCCCGTCGCACCCGCTGTCCGCGTCGCCCCGCTAGGGTCGGTTTGTGAGCTCGAAACCGCTGGTCTGGCTGCCTTTCGACCCCGAGCGGCTCGGGGACCCGCCTCCCGGGCTGGACTACCAGACCCTCGTGCCCGAGCCCGGGGACACGCTTCCGGACTGGGTGGAGCGCGTCGAGTTCTACGTCCCGCCCTACCAGTGGTCGGACAAGGGGTCCGGCCTGCTCGCTGCGATGCCGCGGCTCAAGGTGGTGCAGACCATGACCGCAGGGGTGGAGCACATCCGGCCGTTCGTGCCCGACGGGGTGCTGTTGTGCAACGGGCGCGGCATCCACGACGCGTCGACTGCCGAGCTGGCGATGACCCTGATGCTGGCCACTTTGCGGGGGATCCCGCGCTTCGTGGGCGCGCAGCAGGAGCACCGCTGGGACCACACCATGCTGCCCGCGCTTGCCGACAAGACCGTGCTGATCGTCGGGTACGGCGCGATCGGTGCCGCGCTGGAGCGCCGGCTCGCCGGGTTCGAGACCGAGGTGCTGCGGGTGGCGAGACGGGCCCGGGACGGGGTGGCCGGCTTCGACGAGCTGCCCGGGTTGGTGCCGCAGGCCGATGTGGTGGTGCTCATCGTGCCGCTCACCGACCAGACGCGCGGGATGGTCGACGCCGACTTCCTCCGGCAGATGAAGGACGGTGCCGTCCTGGTCAACGTCGCCCGCGGGGCGGTGGTCGAGACCGACGCGTTGGTCAAGGAGCTCCACTCGGGACGGATCAGCGCTGCTCTCGACGTCACGGACCCGGAGCCGCTTCCGGGCGACCACGCCCTGTGGGACGCGCCCGGCGCGCTCATCACCCCGCACGTGGGCGGTGCGAGCAGTGCCATGGGCCCGCGTGCCTTCGGGGTGGTCCGCGAGCAGCTGCACCGGTTCGCCCAGGGCGAGCCCCTGGCGAACGTGATGACCGGCGCCTACTGACTGCGCCGCGCGCCCGACACGACGAAGGGCTCCACGAACCTGGACGGGCCGGTTGAACCCGTGTTGACTCGGTGCCGGTGTCGCATGGGGCGATACCGGAAATCGAGGGAGCAAGCATGCGTACACCCATCAAGGTCGCATCCGTTCTGGGTGCCGCGGCCCTCGCCGGTTCGTCGCTGGGGACGCAGGCGTTCGCCGCCGGTCCCCGGCCGACGGCGAAGGCGGGGACCGCGGTCAGCCAGTCGGCGCCACGGCTGGACCACATCTTCGTGATCATGCTGGAGAACCATTCGAAGTCCAGCGTCATCGGTGACGAGAACGCACCGTTCATGACGCGACTGTCCAAGCGGTGGGCGACGGCCGCGCACTACTACGGCGTCACTCACCCCTCGATGCCGAACTACCTGGCCGCGATCGCCGGCAGCAACTTCGGGATCCAGTCCGACGACGACAACACCATCGTCCACCTGAAGAAGCCGAACCTCGTCGACCAGCTCGCGCACCACCAGGTGCGCTGGGCTGCCTACATGGAGGACCTGCCGAAGAACAAGCTCGCCCGGTTCTCCCCTTCGGAGAAGAACCCGCTCTACGCCAAGAAGCACAACCCGTTCGTGCTCTTCGACAGCGTGAAGTTCAACCAGCAGCGGATGCGGCACGTGCGTGACTACTCGCGGATGGCCAAGGACCTGAACAGCAAGAACGCACCGCAGTTCGTGTGGATCTCGCCGAACCAGTGCCACGACATGCACGGCGGCGTCTATGCCCGGATCAAGGGTCATCCGGAGACCCCGTGCCCCTACGGGAGCACGAAGGACGACGCCAACGACGCCGCGCTGAAGCACAAGGCTGACCGGTTCGTGCGGCACGCGGTGCACACGATCCGCACCTCGAAGGCGTGGACCAAGCACTCCGCGATCGTCATCCTCACCGACGAGAACGACTACACCGGCACCAAGCGGACCGGCGGCTGGCAGAACGCAGCCGGCTGCTGCGACTCGCCGTACGTCGCCAAGGGCGACCCCCGGGTCAGCCCGCGGTGGCCCGGCGGCACCTACGGCGGGGGGCTGATCCCGGCGATCATCGTCTCCCCGCAGGGACCGCACCACTACGTGGGGTACGCACGGTTCAACCACTACTCCCTGTTGACCACCATCGAGCAGAACTGGAACATGCCCTACCTCGGCCACGCCGGGGACCGGCGCGGTGGCGTCCGGCCGATGTGGCACCTGCTGGTGAAGTGAGCCGAGGGGCGGCGCGCGCTCGACCGAGGCGTGCCGCCCCTCCTCAGTCCACCTCCTCGAGGCGGGTCAGCAGCTTCTCCACGATGGAGTGCTCGGAGGCGAAGTAGGACAGCCCCCAGTCGGCGACCATCGCGGGGTAGCGGAACGGCTGGCCCGCCTCGTCGCGTCCGCGCAGCGAGTCCCGGACCGCCTGCAGGTCGGTGATCCGCCGGGTGAGCGCCTCGAGGTGCTGCTCGAGCAGCGACCTGCTCTGCTCCGGCTCGACCAGGTGGCCGAGCAGCAGTCGCAGCGCCACCGGATGCTTGAGCACCGGGAACTCCACCGGCTGCTCAGACAGCCAACCCTGAAGCCGCAGCCGCCCCTCCTCCGAGATCCGGTAGCGCCGCGTGCTGCGGCCGTCCGTGCCCTCGTCGCGGGCCTCCACCAGCCCGAGCCGGTGCAGCCGGCCCAGCTCGGAGTACACCTGGCTCATGGCCGGCGACACCCAGTAGAAGCCGAGGGTGCGGTCCGCGCGCTGCTTGAGCTCGTAGCCGGTCAGCTCGTCACCGAAGGTCAGCAGCCCGAGCAGGGCGTACGACGTGACGGGAAGGTCTTGACTCATCTCCCCGCCAGTGTAGTGTTCCTATTCGGAATACGCGGCGTGACCCAGGTCACCGGGCGAGGGAGTTGGCTGATGGCCCCTGAGATCCCCCACGAGACAGTGCTCATGATCGGGACCCGCAAGGGCCTGTGGCTCGCGACGAGCGACGACGAGCGGCGCACCTGGAGTGTCCGCGGCCCCGAGGAGCCGATGAGCGAGGTCCATGCGGTCGCGGTGGACAAGCGCCGCGAGACTCCGCGGCTGCTCATGGCCAGCAAGTCGTGGCACTGGGGGCCTCAGGTGATCCGCTCCGACGATCTGGGCGCCACCTGGCAGCGCTCCGATGACGGCGCGGTCACGTTTCCCGAGGACACCGGCACGTCCCTCGAGGCGGTGTGGGCGATCGCTCCGTCACCGTGCGAGGACGGTGTCGTCTGGGCGGGCACGGAGCCCCAGGCGCTGTTCAGGTCCACCGACTACGGGGAGTCCTTCGAGCTGGTTCGAGGATTGTGGAACCACCCGCACCGCACGGAGTGGGGCGCCGGCTTCGGTGGCCCGGCGATCCACACGGTGCTGCCGCATTCCACCGACCCACGCCAGGTGACTGTCGCGATGTCCACCGGCGGGGTGTACCGCACCCTCGACGGCGGCGAGACCTGGGCGCCGGCGAACCAGGGGATCAAGGCGGAGTTCTTCCCCGGCGAGGTGCAGTACCCGGAGTTCGGCCAGTGCGTGCACAAGGTGGCCCGGGACCCGGGCGACCCGGGCCGGCTCTACGCCCAGAACCACGGCGGCGTCTACCGCACCGACGACGCGGGGGAGAAGTGGACCTCGATCTCGAACGGGCTGCCGGCCGACTTCGGCTTCCCGGTCGTGACCCATCCCCGCCGGCCCGGCACCCTCTACGTCTTCCCGCTCGACGCCGCCGAGGGGCGCTGGCCGCACGGGGGCCGGTGCCGGGTCTACCGCTCTCGGGACGCCGGCCAGTCCTGGCAGGAGCGGGGCTTGGGCCTGCCCGACGAGGGCTTCTGGGCCGCGGTGATGCGCGACGCGATGTGCGTCGACGACGGTGACCCGGCCGGCGTCTACTTCGGTAGCCGGGAAGGCACGGTGTTCGCCAGCCCGGACGAGGGTGACTCCTGGCAGCTGGTCGCCGAGCACCTTCCCGACGTGCTGTGCGTGCGCGCCGCGGTGCTGTGAGTCCATCCGGCTGGTTCTCGGGGATCGAACCGCTCCGGCAGGAGCCGCGTCGTACGGCGTAGCATCCCGGCATGGCAGACACCCCGGACCTGAAGCCCCGCAGCCGCGACGTCACCGACGGACTGGAGAAGGCGGCCGCCCGCGGCATGCTCCGCGCGGTCGGCATGGGCGACGAGGACTTCGAGAAGCCGCAGATCGGTGTGGCCTCGTCGTGGAACGAGATCACGCCCTGCAACCTGTCGCTGGACCGGCTCGCGAAGGCAGTCAAGAACGGGGTGCACGCGGCCGGCGGCTACCCGCTGGAGTTCGGCACCATCTCGGTCTCCGACGGCATCTCGATGGGACACGAGGGGATGCACTTCTCGCTGGTCTCGCGGGAGGTGATCGCCGACAGCGTGGAGACGGTGATGATGGCCGACCGGCTCGACGGGTCGGTGCTGCTCGCCGGCTGTGACAAGTCGCTGCCGGGGATGCTGATGGCCGCCGCCCGGCTCGATCTCGCCGCGGTGTTCCTCTACGCCGGCTCGATCATGCCCGGCCAGGTGGACGGCCGCGACGTGACCATCATCGACGCGTTCGAGGCCGTCGGCGCCTGCCTGGCGGGGCGCATCAGCCGGGACGAGGTGGACCGCATCGAGCGGGCCATCTGCCCCGGGGAGGGTGCCTGCGGTGGGATGTACACCGCGAACACGATGGCCGCGGTGGGCGAGGCGTTGGGGATGTCGTTGCCAGGGTCGGCGGCCCCACCCGCCGTGGACCGGCGCCGCGACGGCTTCGCGCACCGCTCCGGTGAGGCGGTGGTCGGCATGCTGCGCGAGGGCATCACCGCCCGCCAGGTGATGACCAAGGGGGCGTTCGAGAACGCGATCGCCGTGGTGATGGCCCTCGGCGGCTCCACCAACGCCGTGCTGCACCTGCTCGCGATCGCCCGCGAGGCTGACGTGGACCTGACCCTCGACGACTTCAACCGGATCGGCGACAAGGTGCCGCACCTCGGTGACCTCAAGCCGTTCGGTCGCTTCGTGATGAACGACGTCGACAAGGTCGGCGGCATCCCGGTGGTGATGAAGGCGCTGCTCGACGCCGGGCTGATCAACGGCGACTGCCTGACCGTGACGGGCAGGACGATGGCCGAGAACCTCGAGCAGCTCGCTCCCCGCGCCGTCGACGGCAACGTGATCCGCCAGCTGTCCGAGCCGATCCACAAGACCGGCGGCCTGACCATCCTCAAGGGCACGCTCGCGCCCGAGGGCGCGGTGGTGAAGACCGCCGGGTTCGACGAGGAGGTGTTCGAGGGCACCGCGCGGGTCTTCGACGGGGAGCGTGCCGCCCTCGACGCGCTCGCCGAAGGGCGGATCGCCCCTGGGGACGCGGTGGTGATCCGCTTCGAGGGACCCAAGGGTGGCCCCGGCATGCGCGAGATGCTCGCCATCACCGGGGCCATCAAGGGTGCCGGGCTCGGCAAGGACGTGCTGCTGCTCACCGACGGCCGCTTCTCCGGCGGTACGACGGGTCTGTGCGTGGGGCACGTCGCCCCGGAGGCCGCGGACGCCGGCCCGATCGCCTTCGTTCGCGACGGGGACCGGGTCCGCCTCGACGTGGCCAACCGGCGGCTGGACGTCGCCGTCGACGAGTCCGAGCTCGCCGCACGCCGCGAGGGCTGGTCCCCCTTGGAGCCGAAGTACACCAGGGGCGTGCTCGCGAAGTACGCCAAGGTGGTGCAGTCGGCGGCGGTGGGGGCGGTCTGCGGCTAGGACTGATGGACCGACAGCAGGCTCCGGGCCGAGAAGTTGTTGAACATGCCTTGCGTCGACTCCACGAAGCCCGTCCACTTGTGCGACCAGCCGTCCAGTCGTGAGTCGTAGGTGAGGATGAGGTACGGCCGCGCGTCGTCGATCATCATCTGCATCTTCCAGACGATCGCACGGCGTTGAGCCGGTGTCGTTCCAGTCCCCCACTCGCGCGCCGGTGGTGTTGTCGCTGGGTTCTCATCGGCCCGCCCTCCGGGACTCCCGGGCCGCCGTGCTCCGGCGGCCTGGTCGAGGTCCGCGCACCGGCACGCCGTTACTCGCAGGACGTAGGTCCCGGGTCCGGCTTCCGCTGTGCCCTGCCCCGGACGGGCCGGAGGTGGTGCGCTCGGGGCATGTCGTCCGGGAGCGGTGCGGTGAGCTCGCCTGTGCTCGCGTGCAACGGCCTGCGGCGGAGCTTCGGTGACCTGGTTGCCGTGAACGACGTCTCCTTCTCGGTCGCGGAGGCGGAGACCTACGGGCTGCTGGGGCCGAACGGCGCCGGCAAGACCACGATCATCTCGATGGTCGCCGGGGTGCTCGAGGGCGATGGCGGGGAGGTGCTCGTCGACGGGGTGCGGATGCTGCCGGGCGCGCTGGAGGTGAAGTCCCGGATCGGCTACGTGCCGCAGGACATCGCCTTGTACCCGGACCTCAGCGGCGAGGAGAACCTGCTGTTCTTCGCGGCCCTGTACCGGCTGCCGCGACGGGAGGCCCGAACCCGGGTCGCGGAGGTGCTCGAGGTGGTGGGCCTGACCGGCCGGGCCGGCGACCAGGTCAAGAAGTACTCCGGCGGGATGAAGCGCAGGCTCAACATCGCGGTGGGGCTGGTGCACCGACCCCGGCTGCTGATCCTCGACGAGCCGACCGTCGGGGTGGACCCGCAGAGCCGCAACGCCATCCTGGACAGCATCGAGCAGCTCAGCGCCGCCGGCATGGCCGTGCTCTACACCACCCACTACATGGAGGAGGCAGAACGGCTGTGCGACCGGGTGGGCATCGTCGACCTCGGGCATCTGGTCGCCGAGGGGCGTCCGCGTGACCTGACCGCCCGGCTGGGCGCCGCGGAGCACATCGTGATGGCCGTCGAGGGGGACGTCGATCAGGCTCGCAAGGCGGTGGACGCGCTGCTGGTGGTCTCCGGGTCCCGTCACGACCGGGACGTCCTCGACGTCCTGGTGGCCGACGCCGAGTCCGCGCTGCCGGCGGTGATGGAGGGGGTGCGCTCGACCGGGTGCTCGCTGCGTTCGGTGACCATCGAGGAGCCCGACCTCGAGGCGGTGTTCTTGCATCTGACCGGCAAGCGGCTGCGCGACTGACGTGCGCGCCAGCCTGCACATCGCCGGCAAGGACCTGCGACAGCGGATGCGGGACCGCTCGGCGATCCTGCTCGCGGTCGTGGTGCCGCTCGCCCTGGCGGCGATCTTCAGTGCGCTGTTCGGCCCTGCGGCCAGTCCCCGTGCCTTCGACTACGCGGTCGTCGACCACGACCACAGCCGCATCACCCACACCTTCGAGCAGCAGGTGCTCGGGATGCTGGCCTCCCGGGGTATCGTCACCGTGCGGACGATGACCGGGCCGCAGGCACGCGCCGCGGTCCGCAGCGGCGCGCTGGACGCGGCCTTCGTGTTCCCGTCGGGCTTCGCTGCCTCGGTGCAGAGCAGCCGACCCGTCTCGGCCCAGGTGGTGGGCAGCGTCGACCAGGTGACCGCCACCGACGTGGCACGGTCGATCGCCCGCTCCTACGTCGCCGACCTCAACGGCGCGCGGGTGGCGGTTGCTGCGGTCGCGCGCCAGCGTCCGCGGACCTCCCCTGCTGCGCTGGCCGCGGTGGCGCGCGAGGTGGTCGCCCACGCCCCCGCCATGCGGTTGGTGGACGTGTCCGCGCGGGCCCGGGTGCTGAACACCAAGACCTACTTCGCCGCCGGGATGGCGGTGTTCTTCCTGCTGTTCACCGTCCAGTTCGGGGTGTCCTCGCTCATCGACGAGCGGTTCGACGGCACGCTGGCGCGGTTGCTGGCCGCGCCGGTGCGACGTACCGAGATCCTGGCCGGCAAGCTGCTGACCAGCGTCGCACTCGGCGTGGTCAGCCTGACCGTGCTCGTGCTCGCCACCACCTGGCTGCTCGGAGCCTCCTGGGGCAACCCGATCGGCGTAGCACTGCTCGTGCTGGCCGGGGTGCTGGCCGGCACCGGCATCACCTCCCTGGTCGCCTCGCTGGCGCGCACGCCCGACCAGGCCGGCAGCTGGCAGGCGATCGTCGCGGTCACCCTCGGTCTGCTGGGCGGCACGTTCTTCCCGATCCAGCAGTCCGGCCCGGTGTTGGCCACGCTCAGCCTGGCCACCCCGCATGCCTGGTTCCTCCGCGGCCTGGCCGACCTGAAGGGCGGCAGCGTCGTCGGCGTGCTGCCCGCGGTGGGGGCCCTGCTGTGCTTCGCGGTCGTCACCGGCTCGGTGGCGGTGCTGCGCATCGACAAGGTGGTCGCCCCATGAGCCGGACCGGGAGCCGGCCCGGCAGCGCCTGCTGGACGATCGGCTGGACGAACCTGCGCCGCACCATGCGGGTGCGCACCAACCTGTTCTTCCTGGTGCTGTTCCCGATGTTGCTGATCCTGGTGCTCGGGCTCGCCTTCGGTGGCCGGAACGTGCCCCGGTTGGGGCTGGTGGTGCCCGGGCACGGACCGCTGGCGCAGCGGCTGGTCACCGGCCTGCGGGCGGACCATGGCTTGGAGGTGAGCCGGTACGTCGCGGCGAGCGACGCGTTGGGAGCCGTCGAGAAGGGCCGGCTGGAGGGGGCCCTGGTGCTGCCTCGCGGCTTCGACGCGGAGCTGCGGCGGGGCGGCAGCGTGGCAGTCCGCTACGTCTCGCGGTCCGATCGCAGCGCCCAACAGCTGGGCACCCTGGTCTCCACGGTGGTCGGCCAGGAGTCGGACCGGCTCGTGTCGGCCCGGGTGGTCGCGCGCCACCTCGGCACCGACCTGGCCGGCGCGCTCGTGCTGCACGATGCCACGACGGCCGCCGTGCCTGCTGTGGGTGTGCAGACGACCACGGCCGGCCACGCGTTGCTCCCGCGCGACCTGGGCCGTTTCGACACCGGCGCCAGCGGTGAGCTGCTGCTGTTCATCTTCGTGACCTCGATGACCGCCTCCACCGCCCTGATCGAGACCCGCAAGCTCGGAGTCGCCGTCCGGATGTACGCCACGCCCACCTCGATGGGCGCGATCGTGGCAGGGGAGGGGCTGGGCCGGATCGCGATCGCGGTGCTGCAAGGCGTGATCATCATGGTCGGCTCCGCGCTGCTGTTCGGGGTCTCCTGGGGAGACCCGGTCGCCGCCGGGGTGCTGATGCTGGTGTTCGCGACGGTGGCCGGCGCGGCCGCGCTTCTCATGGGGGCGGTGGCCACGAGCACCGAGCAGGCCATCGCGCTCGGTCTGCTGCTGGCGCTGGGCATGGGCGCGCTGGGCGGCACCATGCTGCCGATCGAGCTGTTCTCGCCGACGATGCGGACGGTCGCGCACCTGACTCCGCATGCCTGGGCCGGAGACGGGTTCGCGGAGCTGGTCCGGCACGGCGGTGGGCTGGTCGACATCCTCCCGCAGATCGGGGTGCTGGCCGGGTACGCAACCGCGCTCTTCGTGCTGGCGGCCTGGGCGCTGCGACGCAGCATTATCCACCCCTAGCGCGTCACGATGTGGGACAACTGGTCCAGATCCCGAGACACCTGTCACACTTGCTTGACGAGGGAGCGGCGCGGCGGAGACGGTTGTCTCATGCGTTTCGACATTCTCGTAGGCGCCAGGCGCGGCTGACTAGCAACACGGCACAGCACGCGTCCTCCCCTCGTTCGCCCACCCGGGCCGAGGGGTTTTTTGTTGGGTGGGCCCCGTCCGAGGTACGGACCGGGCCAGGAGTGAGGAAGGCAGAACATGACCGATCAGGCCGCCGGACCCCGGGAGGTCACCGGTGCACAGAGCCTCATCAGGTCCCTGGAGTCCGCGGGAGCCGAGCACGTGTTCGGCATTCCCGGCGGCGCGATCCTTCCGGCGTACGACCCGCTGCTCGACTCCAAGCGGCTTCGCCACATCCTGGTGCGGCACGAGCAGGGCGCCGGGCACGCTGCGCAGGGGTACGCCGCTGCAACCGGCAGGGTAGGCGTGTGCATGGCCACCAGCGGACCGGGCGCCACCAACCTGGTCACCCCGCTCGCCGATGCGTACATGGACTCGGTGCCCGTCGTCGCCATCACCGGCCAGGTGTCCAGCCGCGCGATCGGCACGGACGCCTTCCAGGAGGCCGACATCCGCGGCATCACGATGCCGGTCACCAAGCACAACTTCTTGGTCACCGACCCGGCCGAGATCGCACAGACCGTCGCCGAGGCCTTCTACATCGCCTCGACCGGCCGGCCGGGGCCGGTGCTGGTCGACGTCGCCAAGGACGCCCTGCAGGGCCGCACCACGTTCGCCTGGCCGCGGGAGCTGAACCTGCCCGGCTACCGCCCGGTGACCCGACCGCACGGCAAGCAGGTGCGCGAGGCGGCACGGCTGATCCTGGAGGCCCGGCGGCCGGTCCTCTACGTCGGCGGCGGGGTGATCCGGGCCCGAGCCGCCAAGGAGCTGCGCGTGCTCGCCGAGATGACCGGCATCCCCGTGGTCACGACGCTGATGGCGCGCGGTGCCTTCCCCGACAGCCACCCGCAGCACCTCGGCATGCCAGGCATGCACGGCACCGTGGCTGCCGTGGCCGCGCTGCAGCGCAGCGACCTGATCGTGAGCCTGGGCGCCAGGTTCGACGACCGGGTCACCGGCAACCTGGACTCGTTCGCCCCGCACGCCAAGGTGGTGCACGCCGACATCGACCCCGCCGAGATCGGCAAGAACCGGATCGCCGACGTGCCGATCGTGGGCGACTGCCGCGAGGTGATCGCGGACCTGATCGTGGCGCTCCAGGCGGAGACCGCGGCGGGCAGGCAGGCCGACTACGAGGCCTGGCGGCGCTTCCTGGGCGGGGTCCAGAAGAAGTACCCGGTCGGCTACGAGTCACCCGAGGACGGCTCGCTCGCGCCGCAGTACGTGATCGAGCGGCTGGGCAAGATCGCCGGCCCGGAGGCGGTGTACGTCGCGGGAGTCGGACAGCACCAGATGTGGGCCACCCACTTCATCGGCTACGAGCACCCGAACACCTGGATCAACTCCGGTGGCCTGGGCACGATGGGCTTCTCGGTGCCGGCCGCGATGGGCGCCAAGGTGGCCCGGCCGGACGCCACGGTGTGGTCGATCGACGGTGACGGCTGCTTCCAGATGACCAACCAGGAGCTGGCCACCTGCGCCATCGAGAACATCCCGATCAAGGTGGCGGTGATCAACAACTCCTCGCTCGGCATGGTCCGGCAGTGGCAGACGCTGTTCTACAACGAGCGCTACTCCAACACCGACCTCCAACGCAGGGAGGCCGTGCGGATCCCGGACTTCGTCAAGCTCGCCGAGGCCTACGGCTGCGTGGGCCTGGCCTGCGACTCCCCGGAGGACGTCGACGCGACGATCGCCAAGGCGATGGAGATCGACGACGTCCCGGTGGTGGTCGACTTCCGGGTGCACCGGGACGCGATGGTCTGGCCGATGGTGGCCGCCGGCACCAGCAACGACGACATCAAGCTCGCCCGGGACATGGCGCCGGAGTTCGACGAGGACGAGCTGTGATCACCCGGCGAAACCGCTCAATTCACTCGCGCTTTCCGCGGGCCCCGTTCGCTTGGGAGGACTCTGATGAGTAAACACACGCTGTCCGTTCTCGTGGAGAACAAGCCCGGTGTCCTGGCCCGGATCGCGGGACTGTTCAGCCGGCGCGGCTACAACATCGACTCGTTGGCGGTGGGCCCCACCGAGCACCCCGAGATCTCACGGATGACGATCGTGGTCAACGTGGAGGACCTGCCGCTGGAGCAGGTCACCAAGCAGCTGAACAAGCTGGTCGAGGTGATCAAGATCGTCGAGCTCGAGCCGACTGCGTCGGTCACCCGCGAGCTGCTGCTGGTGAAGGTGAAGGCCGACACCGCGACCCGTGGCCAGGTGCTGGAGACCGTGCAGCTGTTCCGCGCCAAGGTCGTCGACGTGGCCACGGACGCGGTCACCGTCGAGGTCACCGGGAACGCCGAGAAGCTGGAGGCGTTCCTGAGCGTGCTCGAGCCGTTCGGCGTCCGCGAGCTCGTCCAGTCCGGGATGGTGGCGATCGGGCGCGGCGGCCGGTCGATCACCGATCGGACGCTGCGGCCGGTCCCGGTGCCTGCACCGCGCAACGCGGGCTGAGATGGTTCTCGGACCGGAAACCGCCCGCGTCGTACCCCTGCGTTCCTGCAATGAAGACAACGAAGAAGGAGAGCCCGACCGTGGCTGAGATGTTCTACGACGACGATGCCGACCTGTCCGTGATCCAGGGCCGCCACGTGGCGGTGCTCGGGTACGGCAGCCAGGGCCACGCGCATGCGCTGTCCTTGCGAGACTCCGGCGTGGACGTGCGCGTCGGCCTGCCCGAGGGCTCCAAGAGCCGCGCCAAGGCCGAGGCGGAGGGGCTGCGCGTGCTCACCCCCGCCGAGGCGTGCGAAGAGGCGGACCTGGTCATGATCCTGGCGCCCGACCACGTGCAGCGGAAGCTGTACGCCGAGTCGGTCGAGCCGAACCTGGTCGAGGGCGATGCGCTGTTCTTCAGCCACGGCTTCAACATCCGGTTCGGCTACATCAAGCCGCCCGCCGGCGTGGACGTGGCGATGGTGGCCCCGAAGGGACCGGGCCACCTGGTCCGACGGGAGTACGCCGAGGGTCGCGGGGTGCCGGTGCTGGTCGCCGTCGAGCAGGACGGCACCGGCAAGGCCTGGGACCTGGTGCTGTCCTACGCCAAGGCGATCGGTGGGCTGCGGGCCGGTGGCATCAAGACCACGTTCACCGAGGAGACCGAGACCGACCTGTTCGGCGAGCAGTCGGTGCTGTGCGGCGGAGTGTCCTCACTGGTCATGGCCGGGTTCGAGACGCTGACCGAGGCCGGCTACCAGCCGGAGGTCGCCTACTTCGAGTGCCTGCACGAGCTGAAGCTGATCGTGGACCTGATGTACGAGGGCGGCATCGCCAAGCAGCGCTGGTCCTGCTCGGACACCGCGGAGTACGGCGACTACGTCTCCGGTCCGCGCGTCATCGACGCCTCGGTCAAGGAGCGCATGAAGGGCGTGCTCGCCGACATCCAGGATGGTTCCTTCGCGAAGCGGTTTATCGACGACCAGGACGCCGGAGCGCCGGAGTTCAAGGCGCTGCGCGCGAAGGGCGAGCAGCACCCGATCGAGGATACCGGCCGCGAGCTGCGCAAGCTGATGTCGTGGGTGAAGTCGCACGACGCCGACTACACCGAGGGGACCGCGACGCGCTAGGGACGGCCTGCTGAGGCAAGGAGCCGGGCCAGCTCGGCCGGCTTGCTGAACATCGGCCAGTGACCGGAGTCGATGTCGAGCAGGTCGAGACGCCTGACCCTGGCGAGCTCGGGCACCTCACCGCCCTCGATCAGCTCCCGGGCCTGACCGGGCGTGAACTCTGGGCACACGAGCAGCACCGGGACCTCGAAGCGGCGCGCGTCGCTGAGCCGGACCACGCCCTTGGTGACCTTCTCGGGCACGGGGATGGCGGTCGATGCGATGCGCTGCTTGGTCTCCTCGTCGAGGTCGGCGGAGTCCGGCCCGTCGAAGGGGGTCCAGCCCGGGAAGGCCACGGCGCCGCCCTGCGGCTCGAAGAAGTCGGCGTACGACTCCCCGTCGGAGGAGGGGAAGCCGCCGATGAGCACGACCGCTGCCACCTTCTCAGGTCTCGCGTCGGCCGCGAGCCAGGCCAGGGTGCACGCTGCGGAGTGTCCGACCACCACGGTCTTGGCCGGGGCCGAGTCGACAGCGGCGACGACGGCTGCCACCTGGTCGTCCAGGGTGGCCGACGTCGATCCGTCCCCCTGTCCGGGAAGGGTGAGCGGCACCGGGTGGTGGCCCAGCTCCTCGAGCGAGGGCACGACGTCGGTCCAGGCGGACCCGTCGAGCCAGAGGCCGGCGATGAGCACGATGTCCATGCGCCCACGCTAGGGGCGGTTCCGGACGATCTGCTTCCGGTTCGCGAAGAAGGCCACCTACCCTGCTGGTGTGCGAACCGATGCGAGCCCCACCGCGCGTGCCCTTCATGTCCTCGAGCTCCTCCGCATCCTTCCCGGGGTAACCGCCGAGGAGCTCGCGACGCGGCTGGGGGTCACCGAGCGTGCTGTCCGGCGCTACGTCGGGATCCTCAGGGAGGCAGACATCCCCGTCGAGTCGACCCGTGGCCCCTATGGCGGGTACCGGCTGGGGCGCGGAACGAGGCTGCCGCCGGTCGTCTTCACGCAAGCCGAGGCGCTCGGCCTGGTGATGTCCGTGCTCGACAGCGAGCCGGCCGCCGTGCAGAGCGAGGACCTGGTCGGCTCCGCACTGGCGAAGGTGATCCGGGCGCTGCCCGAGAGCGTCGGCCGGCAGGCGGCGGTGCTCCGCGAGCACGCGGCTGCCGCGCCGGACCGGTACTCTGCCCGCCCGGACCCGGCCATCACCAGCGCGCTGGTCACCGCGGTCGCCGCCCGGCGCCGAGTTCTGGTCCGCTACTGCAGCGAGTCCGGCCGCGAGTGGGAGGGCGAGGTGGACCCGTGGGCCGTCGTCGTCCGGTTCGGGCGCTGGTACCTCCTGTGCCACTCACACCGCGCAGCCGCCGTCCGCACCTACCGGATCGACCGGGTCGGGGGCGTGCAGCAGACCGACCATCCCTTCGCGCCGCCGGACGGGCTCGACCCGGTGGCGGCGCTCGAGGAGCACCTTGGAGCCGGATGGGAGTTCCCCACCCGCGTGGTGTTCGAGGCGCCGGCCGAGGAAGTGGCTCCCTGGGTCCACGCCCCGATGGGGCGGCTGGTGGCGTCGGAGGGCGGGTGCGTGCTCGAGGGGAGCACGAGCAACCCCGCGATGTACGCGCAGGAGTGGTTGGCCCGGGTGCCGGTGCCGTTCCACGTCGACGGGGGGCCGGAGCTCAAGGAAGCCGTCGCGAGCCTCACCACGCGCCTGGCTCGCGCGCTCGCGGACGGTCCCGGGCAGCTGCTCGCAGGT
The DNA here is from genome assembly GCA_963839365.1 of uncultured Actinomycetota bacterium. Lineage (GTDB taxonomy): Bacteria > Actinomycetota > Actinomycetes > Propionibacteriales > Nocardioidaceae > DASSKA01. The sequence goes on along the minus strand of CAWIUT010000003.1, from coordinate 228,291 downwards.
GGGAACGACGGAGCCGCCCCGTCCCCGACCTGAGGTCGCGGGACGGGGCGGCTCCGTCTTCGGAGCGCTCCGGGTCAGAGCAGCTGAGCGCCGATCAGGACGTCAAGGACTTCTCGAAGCCCGGGTTGGCCTTCAGCCACTCCTGCACACCCTTGTTCGGGTTGTTCTTGTTCTTCAGCAGGACGTCACTCTCCAGGTCGCCGAGCTGCTGGTCGTTCATGTGGAAGTTCTTGATCATGGCCTCGACCTTCGGGAAGTTCTTCCCGAAGTCACCGGTGCCCACCGCGTGGATGGAGTCCGGCTTGCCCATGGCGTGCTTCGGGTCCTTCAGGTCACGGATGGGGAACTTCGCGTAGGCCCAGTGCGGACGCCACAGCGTGACCACGATCGGCTTGTGGGCGGCGATGGCCTTCTGCAGCGCCGCCAGCATGCTGGCGGTCGAGGAGGTCTTGAGCGTCCAGTCCTGGAGGCCGTACTTCGGCATCATGCTGGTCTTGGTGACCCGGGTCAGGCCCGCGCCCGGCTCGATGCCGACGATGGTCTTGTTGAACTCGCTCGCGTGCGACTTCAGCTGGCTCATCGAGGTGACGTCGACGTACTTCGGCACCGCGATGGTCAGCGGGGCGCTGTCGTACCACGTCTGGATGTCGGTCAGCTGGCTGCCGTACTTCTGCCAGTAGGTCTTGTGCGTGTTGGGCAGCCAGGCGTCGAAGAACAGGTTGAGGTCGCCCTTGGCGAGACCCACGAACGTCGGGCCGGCGTCGGAGATCTGCTTGATCGAGACGTTGTAGCCCTTGTCTTGGAGCACCTTCTGCCACAGGTGGGTGACCGCGACGTCCTCGTCCCAGTTGATGTAGCCGATGGTGAGCTGCTTGCTGTTGCCCGACCCGCCGCCGTTCGAGCCGCCGCCTGAGCCACCGCCTGAGCCGCCGGCCTCGCTGTTGCCGCTGGCGCAGCCGGCGGTGGCGAGGAGAGCGATCACAGCGACGAGCACGCCGCCGAGTCGCAGCTTCTTCATGGTTGTCACTCCTTCTTCCTCATCTCTTCGGTTCACGTTGGTTCGTATCCGTTGCAACCACATGCGCAGCGGGCCCGCGCTCGAACGGCCCACGCCGGTCGAAGGCCGCCCGCGGGGTCAGGCGGCGGCCTTCTGCCGCGGCACGTCGCTCGTCGAGGGGGACTCCTCCTCCTGACCGCGGCGCCCGAACAGCGACCGCAGCCCTGCGAACAACGGTTGCCGGGCCTGGCCGAAGCCTGCGGTGACCCGGTCCAGGTAGATCGCGAGGATCACGACGCTTACTCCGGCGTTGGTGCCGAGCGGGATCTCGAGCGTCTGCAGCCCTTGGATCACGGCGCTGCCGAGGCCCTGAGCCCCGACCAGCCCGCCGATCACGACCATGGACAGCGACAGCATGATCACCTGGTTGATCCCCGCCATGATCGTCGGGAGGGCGAGCGGTATCTGGATGCCGCGCAGCACCTCCCGGGGCGTCGCTCCGAACGCCTGCCCGGCCTCGACCATCTCCGCGTCCACCTGCCGGATGCCGAGCTCGGTGAGCCGCACCCCGGGCGGCATCGCGAACACGATGGTGGCGAGCACGGCGGGTGCGGCGCCCAGGCCGAAAAGGAACAGCACGGGCAGCAGGTAGACGAACGCCGGAAGGGTCTGCATGAAGTCCAGGACCGGCTTCAGTGCCCCCGAGGTGGTTCTTGACCGGGCCGCAATGATGCCGACCGGGATGGACAGGACGATGGCGATCACGCTGGCGACGACCACCAGCGCCAGCGTCTCCATCGCGTTGGCCCACTGGTTGAACGAGTCGATCAGGCAGAACCCGATCGCCGCCGCGATCGCCATCTTCCAGCCGCGGGAGACCAGCGCGATCAGGGCCATGATGAGCACCACGGCGAAGATCGGGAGGTCCATCAGCCCTGTCTGCAGCCAGCCGACGAGGGTGTTGACCCCGGTGGCGATGCCGTCGAAGAACGGAGCCCAGTTGTTCTGCAGCCAGGTGACCACGTCGTTGGCCCATTGGCCGAGGGGGATACGCGGAACGGCGGTCAGCGGGAGGAGCAGGTCAGTGAACACTCTCGGCCTCCTTGTCCCCGTTGTTGGAGAAGTCGGTGTGCGCGCCCAGGGCGGCAAGCAGCGTCACTCGGGGGATCACGCCGATCAGCCGCTTGTCGTCGTCGACGACCGGAAGCGGCAGCCGGGTGTGCGCCGCCGGCGCGAACAGCTCGGCCACCGGAGTGTCGGCGGTGACCACGGTGGTGACCGGTTCGAGAACTCCGTCGAGGTTGCTGTCGTCGAGGCGCTGGTTCACCGCGTCCTCGGTGACGTAGCCGAGCAGCTTCCTGTCCCTTCCGGTGACGTAGAGGCCGTGCTGCTGGTGCTCGCGCATCAGCTTGTGCGCCACGCGTGGGCCCTGCTCGCCGCCGAGCACGGCTACCGGCTTCTCCATCACCGACGAGGCGGTGAGCACCCGGGTGCGGTCGACATCGGCGACGAACTGGGCGACGTAGTCGTTGGCGGGATCGGTGAGGATCTCCTCGGAGGTCCCGATCTGCACGATCCGGCCGTTGCGCATCATCGCGATCCGGTCGCCGAGCCGCATGGCCTCGTTCAGGTCGTGGGTGATGAACAGGATCGTCTTCCCCAGCTTGTGCTGCAGCTCGATCAGCTGGTCCTGCATCTCTCGACGGATGAGCGGGTCGAGGGCGCTGAACGCCTCGTCCATCAGCAGCACTTCGGTGTCGGCGGCCAGCGCCCGGGCCAGCCCGACCCGCTGCCGCATGCCGCCGGAGAGCTCACCCGGCTTGTGGTCATGCCAGCCTTCGAGGCCGCACATCTCGAGGGCCTCGATCGCGCGCTTGCGGCGCTCGTCCTTGGACACCCCCTTGATCTCGAGCCCGTAGGCGGCGTTCTCCGCGACGGTGCGGTGGGGGAGCAGGGCGAAGTGCTGGAACACCATGCTGACCTTGTCGCGGCGCGCCGCGCGCAGCTGTTTGGGCCCCATCGCGGTGAGGTTCTCGCCGTACACCTCGACGTGGCCGGCGGTGGGCTCGAGGAGCCCGTTCACCATCCGGATGAGCGTGGACTTGCCGGAACCGGAGAGTCCCATCACCACGAAGATCTCGCCCTCCTCGACGCTGAACGAGGCGTCGATGACGGCGGGAGTGAGTCCGGACTTCTGCAGCTGGGCCGGATCGGCTCCCGACTGCAGACGAGCCACTCCGTCGCGGGCTCGTCGTCCGAAGACCTTGTAGAGATGGTGTGCCGAGATTGCTGGCACACGAACCCCCTCACGTGCTCGTTTGGGCATGTCGTTGGGCATGAGTCGGACAATCCTTCGGTGTGCAAACCAACCACACCAGGGCGACAGCCGCAAACCGCTGGTACGTGAAGGCGCACCCACCGGCGGGCCACGAAACGCTCCGCCCGTGCAGCGGCCGAGCGTCCGCCCCCCGAGACCTGGTGACCGTAGCATCCCCGCCCCGTGCGCTCCTCAAACTAACCTCATGCCCGGATCAGGCAGGTTTCAATCCGGTAACGGCTGCCTTTTGTTGCGGTTCGCGCGCTCTGCGGGTCCGGGTCGGTCAGGAGGCGAGACGGGCGTCTCGTCCCGTGGTCGGGTCCGGCCGCAGCGCGCGGCCGCTGTAGAGTGAAGCCCGGGCACAGCGTCGTGCGCGGCCGCTCCGCCGGCGCGGGGTGATGGCCGCTGAAGCCGACCACGTCACGTGAGGAACCGTCGCCGTGAGCAAGCCCGTCGTACTCATCGCCGAACAGCTGAGCCCCGCCACGGTCCAGGCGCTCGGCCAGGACTTCGAGATCCGCCGCTGCGACGGCGCGGACCGGGCCGACCTGCTGGCCGCGGTCGCCGACGCCGACGCGCTGCTGGTCCGCAGCGCCACGCGGGTCGACGCCGAGGTGCTCGCCGCAGCGCGGCAGCTCAAGGTGGTGGCCCGTGCCGGAGTCGGACTGGACAACCTGGACGTCAAGGCGGCCACGCAGCACGGCGTGATGGTGGTCAACGCCCCCACCTCCAACATCGTCTCCGCGGCGGAGCTCGCGATCGGGCTGCTGCTGGCTGCCGCCCGCCACCTCGCCCCGGCGGACGCCACGCTCAAGAAGGGGGAGTGGAAGCGGAGTGCCTACACCGGCGTGGAGCTGTTCGAGAAGACCGTCGGCGTGCTCGGGCTGGGGCGGATCGGGGTCCTGGTCGCCCAGCGGCTGAACGCGTTCGGCATGAAGGTGGTCGCCTACGACCCCTACGTGCAGGCCGGTCGTGCCGCCCAGCTCGGGGTCCGGCTGGTGAGCCTGGCCGAGCTGCTCGCGGAATCGGACTTCATCAGCGTGCACCTGCCGAAGACACCGGAGACCGTCGGTCTGATCGGTGAGCCGGAGCTGGCCAAGGTGAAGCCGAGCCTGGTGCTGGTCAACGCCGCGCGCGGCGGGATCGTCGACGAGCACGCGTTGTACCTCGCCCTCAAGGAAGGGCGGGTGGCCGCGGCCGGTCTCGACGTCTTCACCCACGAGCCGTGCACCGACAGCCCGCTGTTCGAGTTCGAGAACGTGGTGGCGACACCGCACCTGGGTGCCTCCACCGCGGAGGCCCAGGAGAAGGCCGGGATCGCGGTCGCCAGGTCGGTGCGTCTCGCGCTGGCCGGGGAGCTGGTGCCGGACGCGGTGAACGTCCAGGGCGGGGTGATCGCCGAGGACGTCCGGCCCGCCCTGCCGCTCACCGAGAAGGTGGGGCGGATCTTCACCGCGCTGGCCGGTGAGGTGGCCCAGCAGCTCGATGTGGAGGTGTGCGGCGAGATCACGCAGTACGACGTACGCGTGCTCGAGCTCGCGGCGCTCAAGGGCGTGTTCGCCGATGTGGTGGAGAACGCCGTGTCCTACGTCAACGCGCCGCTGCTCGCGGCCGAGCGGGGCCTGGCGGTGCGGCTGGTCACCCGGAGCGAGAGCCCGGACCACCGCAACCTGATCACGCTGCGCGGCACCCTGGCCGACGGGTCGCAGCACTCGGTGTCGGGGACCCTGGTCGGCCTCGGGGAGAAGGAGCGGCTCGTGGAGGTCGACGGCTACGAGCTGGACATCGAGCCGACCGAGCACCTGGCGTTCTTCCGCTACGCCGACCGGCCCGGCATGGTCGGCACCGTGGGGGGCATCCTCGGGGCGGCGGGGGTGAACATCGCAAGCATGCAGGTGGCGCGTGACACCAAGGGTGGCCACGCTCTGGTCGCGCTGAGCGTCGACTCGGGGATCCCTGCGTCGGTGCTGCAGGAGATCGAGGACGCGATGGCGGCTGCCGAGGTGCGAGCGGTCGACCTGGACGGTTGAGTCCCGCGGGGCCGGAGCGGCGGGTCAGGCGACCAGGGGGGCTCGGCCGCCGGCCGTGCTGCGGTGCCGCTGCGCGTCCTGCCAGGCACCTGCCAGCCGCTGCACTGCCTCGGTCAGCTCCTCCTCGGGCCGCGTGTAGGGCAGCCGCACGAACCGCTCGAGCCCGCCGTCGGGGGCGAAGCTGCCGCCGGGCGCGAGCAGCACGCCGTGTCGTTCGGCCGCGACCGCCAGGGCCGAGGACAGCGGTGCGGGCAGCCGGCACCACAGCGACAGTCCCCCGTGCGGAAGCTCGAACCGCCAGTCCGGCAGGGTCTGCGCCAGCGCGGCCGCCAGCGTGTCGCGGCGGCCGCGCAGCCGCTCGCGCTGCCGCTCGAGCACCGGGCGCTGCAGCAGCTCGGTGAGCACCAGCTGCTCGAGCACCGGCGCCCCGAGGTCCACGGTGAGCCGGGCGCCGATGAGCGCTCCGACCCGGTGCTCGGGGGCGCGCAGCCAGCCGGTCCGCAGGCCACCCCAGAAGGCCTTGCTGGCGCTGCCCACCGTCACCGAGTCCGGCGCGTGCACGGCCATCGGGGCCGGTGTGAAGGAGGAGTCCAGGTCGACGTCGAGCATGGTCTCGTCCACCACCGCAAGGGCCCGGCCGCGGGCCAGCGCGGCTGCTAGCCCGGCACGGTCGGCGTCCCCCATCAGGGCGCCGGTGGGGTTGTGGAAGTCCGGCACCAGGTAGGCGAGCCGCGGTGCCGTCTGCCGCACGACGGCGAGGAGCGCCTCGACATCCCACCCGGTCGGGTCCACCGGCGCGGCGACGAGCCGGCCGGCGCGCCGGAGGGTAGCGATGGCGTTCGGGTAGGTGGGCGACTCCAGCAGGATCCGGTCTCCGCTGCCGGCGAACGCCCGAGCAGTCACCGCGATGCCGGCCAGTGCGCCACCGGTGACCACGACCTGTTCCGGACTCGTCGGCAGGCCCCGGGCGGCGTACCGGCGGGCGATCTGCTCCCGCAGTGCGGGGAGCCCACTGGGGTAGTAACCGGTTCCGGTGAGGTAGGAGGGCAGCGCCGCTACGGCGGCCTCGTAGGCCTCCGCCACTCCGGGCGGGGCGGGAGGGGCCGCGGTCGTCAGGTCGATCAGCCCCGGGCGCGCGTCAGCGGGGGAGAGCACCGGGTCCTCGACGGCGCGTCCGCGCACCGGAAGGCGGGTCACGCTGCCCGACCCCCGTCGCGACTCGAGGTAGCCGATGTCGCGCAGGTGAGCGTATGCGCGGGTGACCGTGGTGCGGCTGACCCCCAGCGCCTCGGTCAGGTCCCGCTCGCTCGGCAGCCGGGTGCCCGGCGGGATCCGCCCGTCGGCGACCAACAGGCGTACCGCATCGGCGATGCCGCGGTACGCGGGCCGCCGCTGCACCGCAGCCCCCAGCAGGGTGGCCATCCGATGTGCCGACAGAGGCGGAGTCATGCAGGCCACTGTTCCATGATTGGCTATTTATTCAAGGGCCAGTGGGGGAGAGGATGGGGCCATGTCGCTTGCTCCCCCCGTCGTCCCGGAGCGCGAGCTCGCCGCGCTCTCCCCGCTGGCTCAGCTGCGTGCCGGTCGGCTGGTGCGTCGGCTGCCGTTGCTCTACCTGGGTCTGGTGCTGTTCGGGGTCTCCACGGCGCTGCAGGTGCGCAGCACTCTCGGCCTGGCCCCGTGGGACGTGCTGCACGCAGGCCTGGCCGACCGGCTCGGGCTGTCCTTCGGCACCGTGGTGATCCTCGTCAGCCTGCTGGTCCTGCTGCTGTGGGTGCCGCTGCGGCAGATGCCAGGGCTGGGCACGGTGTCGAACGCGGTGGTGATCGGGCTGGCCGCCGACCTGACCCTCGCCGTGCTCCCCGCCCCGGACTCGCCGGCGCTGCGCTGGACACTGCTGGTGGCCGGGGTGAGCCTGAACGGATTCGCCGATGCCCTCTACATCGGCTCCCAGCTGGGGCCCGGCCCGCGGGACGGGCTGATGACCGGACTGGTGCGCCGTACGGGGAGGTCGGTCCGGTTGGTCCGGCTCTGCCTCGAGGCGGCGGTGCTGGTCGCCGGCTGGGCGCTGGGCGGGCCGGTCGGCGTGGGAACCGTGGTCTACGCGGCGGCGATCGGTCCGCTGGTGCACGTGCTGCTGCCGCGGCTGACCGTGCTGCTGCCCGTCCCGGGGAAGCCGGCTCAGCGCTTGGTGGCCAGCAGCACCGAGGCGTCGGAGGCGACCATCACCTCTGCGGAGGTGAACCGCTCGTCGGTCAGCCACCGTTCCCGCAGCGAGTCGACCCGCCCCTCGTAGAGCGGCGGCCAGGACGAGCAGGGCGTGAAGTCGTCCAGCACCACCACCCCGCCGGGCTCCACCAGGTCCACGACCGCCTCGGCGTCGATGTCCTTCGGCTCCCGGGCATCGAGGAACAACAAGGAGAAGGGGCCGCGGTCCCGCAGCGTCGACCAGTCGGCGGCCACCACCTCGACCCGGGCGTCGTCGTGGAAGATCTCTCCGGCCGCCTCGGCGAGGTGGGGGTCGAGCTCGGCGGTCAGGATCCGGGTCTCCGGGCGGACTCCGCTGCGCAGCCATGCCGTCCCCACGCCGCACCCGGTGCCGAACTCGGCGAGCGTGCCGGACCGGCTCGCTGCCAACGCGGCCAGCAGCCGCCCGGTCTCGTTGCGGCAGAACGACACGTAGCCCCGCTTGCGGGACACCGCGAAGGCCCGTTCGACGATAGGGGGCAGCTCGGGTGGGGCGCTCATGGCGCCGATTGTGGCAGGCATCCGCAGGCCTGCCGCGAGCCGAGACGCCGTCTCGCATCATGAAACACTCGCCGTAGGCGGGTGCCTCCCGCGCGAGGAGGTTGTTACGCTGACCAAACCATGCGGAGCTTCTTCGTACTTATTCGCCGCCGTGGCGGGGCCTGTTAGGTAGGCCACCTCGCCGCGGAGTACGACGTGTCCTCGGACAGGTCCTGGCCTTCGAAGAAGCCCGCGGCGAGCAGCACGCACCACCCTCGCACCTCGTTGAGCACCCTCGGCCCCGCGTGACCCGCACCGAGGATCGACTCTCCGGCTCGCAGCGGAGCCCCCACCGGGCAGCTCGTTCCCTGCGGAGATCCCGCCGGACCTGTTGCGGCCAGACAGCAACCACACTCGATCCTTCGGAGCAGAAGATGTATGACATGTACCCGGACTGGGGTCCGGCCAAGCCGAACCAGAACGACGCCGCCGCCGACGCGCTGCAGACTGCGCTCGACCGGCGGGACAACGGGGGCCAGCGGCCTGACGACAACTAGGGTCGGGCCCCATGACGCAGACCCTCAAGCTCGCCGTGATCCCCGGCGACGGCATTGGTCCGGAGGTGGTCGCCGAGGCGCTGAAGGTGCTCGAGCAGGCCGCCCCGGACGATGTGAAGTTCGAGTCCACCCGCTACGACCTCGGTGCCGCGCGGTACCTCGCCACCGGCGAGGTGCTGCCGGACGCCGTGCTGGAGGAGATCCGCGGACACGACGCGATCCTCCTCGGCGCGGTCGGCGGCCGGCCGGGTGACCCGAACCTGCCGCCGGGGGTCCTCGAGCGGGGTCTGCTGCTGAGGCTCCGGTTCGAGCTCGACCACTACGTGAACCTGCGGCCCTCGCGGATCTTCCCCGGGGTCACGTCGCCGCTCGCCGAGCCCGGCGAGGTGGACTTCGTCGTGGTCCGCGAGGGCACGGAGGGCCCGTACGTCGGCAACGGCGGCCTGGTCCGGACCGGGACGCCGCAGGAGATCGCCACCGAGGTCAGCATCAACACCGCGTTCGGGGTGGAGCGAGTGGTCCGCGACGCCTTCCGGCGGGCAGCCAAGCGCCCGCGGCGCCGCCTGACCCTGGTGCACAAGACCAACGTGCTGGTGCACGCAGGCGCGGTCTGGTCCCGGCTGGTCGAGAAGGTCGGCCGCGAGTTCCCGGACGTGAGCGTGGACTACCTGCACGTCGACGCCGCCACGATCTTCTTGGCCACCGACCCGGGTCGCTTCGACGTGGTGGTCACCGACAACCTCTTCGGGGACATCATCACCGACCTCGCCGCCGCGGTGACCGGCGGCATCGGGCTGGCCGCGAGCGGGAACGTGAACCCGGACCGCACCGCGCCCAGCATGTTCGAGCCGGTGCACGGTTCGGCGCCGGACATCGCCGGGCAGCAGAAGGCCGACCCGACCGCGGCCATCCTCTCCGCGGCGCTGCTGCTCGAGCACCTCGGCCTCGACGCCGCCGCGCGGCGGGTCGAGGACGCGGTGGTCGCCGACCTGGCCGACCGTCGTGTCGACCCCCGCCGCACCAGCGAGGTGGGCGACGCCATCGCCGCCCGTGTGGCCGGCTGACCGCTCAGCAGGAGGTAGCGTTCCGCACATGGAGAGTTCTCTCGATATCGAGGTTTCGCCCACGACGAGCCCGGTCCCGGGCGACCGGCTCACGGAGATCCTGGCGGCCCCCGGCTTCGGCCAGCACTTCACCGACCACATGTTCGTCGCCGAGTGGACCCCGGACGCGGGCTGGCACGACGCGCGGATCACGGCGTACGCGCCGCTGACCCTGGACCCCGCCACCGCCGTACTGCACTACGCGCAGGAGATCTTCGAGGGGCTGAAGGCCTACCGGCACGACGACGGCTCGGTGTGGACGTTCCGGCCCGAGGAGAACGGCGCGCGGATGACCCGCTCCGCCCGGCGGATGGCGCTGCCGGAGCTTCCGGTCCCCGACTTCGTGGCCTCGGTGGACGCGCTGATCCGCTCCGACGAACGGTGGGTCCCCGAGTCCGAAGGCGAGAAGAGCCTCTACGTCCGGCCGTTCATGTTCGCCTCGGAGGCGTTCCTCGGCGTGCGCCCCTCCCGGCACGTCACCTACCTGGTGATCGCCTCCCCGGCCGGAGCCTACTTCGCCAAGGGGCCGAAGCCGGTGACCATCTGGCTGTCCGAGGAGTACTCCCGCGCCGGGGTCGGCGGCACCGGTGCCGCCAAGACCGGCGGCAACTACGCCAGCTCGCTGGCCGCCCAGCAGGAGGCCATTGCGAACGGCTGTGAGCAGGTCGCCTTCCTCGACACCGTCGAGCGCCGGTGGGTGGAGGAGCTCGGCGGCATGAACCTCTACTTCGTGCACGACGACGGCACGATCGTCACCCCCGAGCTGTCCGGCACCATCTTGGAGGGCATCACCCGGTCCTCGATCGTGGAGCTGTGCGGCAAGCTCGGCCACCGGGTGGAGGAGCGGCGGTTCTCCATCGACGAGTGGCGCGACGGCGTGACCTCGGGGCGGATCACCGAGGTGTTCGCCTGCGGCACCGCTGCGGTGGTCACGCCGGTGGGCACGCTGAAGTGGCGCGGCGGGGAGGTCGGGCACCCCGGGGAGCAGGCGGGTCCGGTCACGTCGAAGGTCCGGCAGACCCTGGTCGACATCCAGTACGGACGCGCCGAGGACACCTTCGGGTGGATGCACCGGGTCGTGTGACCCCTGGACTACCGTTGACCGGGTGAGCGCTGCGACTCCGCCCCCCGCCGCGCGGGTGGGCCCGTACCTGCTGCTCGCGAAGATCGGCGAGGGCGGCATGGGACTGGTCTACCTGGCCCGCTCACCGGAGGGTCGACGGGTCGCGCTCAAGGTGCTTCGTCCGCAGGTGGTCGGCGACGAGGAGAGCCGGGAACGGCTGGCCCGGGAGGTCGCCTCGCTGGGCCGGGTGCGCAGCCCGCGGGTCGCCGAGGTGATCGACGCGGACCCATGGGGCGAGACGCCCTATGTCGCCACCCGCTACGTGCCCGGGCTGTCGCTGCACCAGCACATCCGTCAGCACGGCCCGATCGGGGGCGGCGACCTGCGCTGGTTCGCGGCCGGGCTGGCCGAGGCGGTGATCGCGGTGCACACCGTGGGGGTGCTGCACCGGGACGTGAAGCCCTCGAACGTGCTGCTGGAGGGCCGCTCCCCGGTGCTCATCGACTTCGGGCTCGCCCGGGTCGCCGACGACCCACGCCTGACGCACACCGGCTGGCTGCTGGGCACTCCGGGCTACCTGGCGCCGGAGATCCTGTACGGCGAGGACGCGACCGCGGCCTCCGACGTGCACTCCTGGGCCGCGACGGTGGCGTTCGCGGCCACCGGAGAGCCGCCGTTCGGCACCGGGCCGGCCGTGGCGATCATGGACCGGGTGCGCCGGGGCGAGCACGACCTGGCCGGCGTGCCGACCGACCTGCTGCCCCTCCTGGAGCAGGCGCTGGCACCCGAGCCGGAGGACCGGCCCGAGACCGCGGCGCTGCTCGCGGCGCTGCGCCCTCCCGAGGGCTCCGACGAGCGCACCGTGCGGCTCGTGCCCTGGCGGCGGTCCCCGGAACCGACCATGCCGATGGTGCTCGCCGAGGCGCCCGACGACGACCCCACCGGTCTGGTGGATTCCGGCACCGCCCCCGGACCGGTCACGCTGAGCGGCCGGGCTGCGCCGGTGGGCCCGACGCGGGCGCTGCCCGGTGCCGAGCCGTGGGTGGACGAGGACGACCTCGAGGACGAGGACTGGTCACCCGAGGAGGACTCGTCACCCGAGGAGGAGTGGGCCCCGCGGCCGGGCACGGGGTCGCCGGTCCGGCAGGCCGTCCTGCTGGCGGCCCTGTTCGCCCTCGTGGTCGCCGGGTTCGCCGTCGCGCCGTACCTCTCCTTGGTGCCCATCGGGGTCCTGGCGCTGCTGCTGCGCACCGGGTCGTGGATGACGGAGGCGGCGCGGGAGCGGAGGTGGCGGCGAGGCCGCAGCCGCTGGTACGACGGGCTGCTGACCGCTCTGAGCACGCCGTGGTACCTCCTCGTGGCCGCGGTGGGAACGGTGGTCCTGGTGGCCTGTGCCGTCGGGCTGGCGTTCGCCGCCGGCATCGGGTACCTGCTCTTCCGCGCCCCCCAGGGGCCCGCCCTCGCGGTGACGGGGGTGGTGCTGGCTCTCGCGCTGTGGTGCGGCCCCGGCTCCGGACGGGTGCGCCGACCGACCCGGGCGCTGGTCGGCCGGCTGAGCACGGGCGCCTGGCCGACCCGGATCGTCGCGCTGCTGCTGGCCGCGGGCGCGGTGATGTGCGGCTACGTCGCGGGCACCGGGGGGGTGGACTGGGCGCCGGGCGGCGGAGCGCCCTGGGGGGCCGGCACGATGCTGGGCGGCCTGCTCGGCTACTGAAACCAGGTATCCGGATCGCGAGATCCCGGCCCACGTGCCGGACCGTGGTGGCAGACTCTGGGACATGCACCAGCGGCAGATCATTATCAGCTAGCGCGCCTGAGCCTCTCAGACGCGCTGACCTCTCGTCCCCGACGGGAGGTTTTTTGTTTGCCCTGTGTGTGCCCTGTGATTGCCCTGACACCTCCGACCCGGGACGAGCAGTGATGAGCAGCAGCGAAGCCTTCCACGTCTACGACACCACCCTGCGCGACGGCGCGCAGCAGGAGGGGCTGAACCTCTCCGTGGCCGACAAGCTCGCGATCGCGCGCCAGCTCGATGCGCTCGGTGTCGGCTACATCGAGGGCGGCTGGCCGGGAGCCAACCCCAAGGACACCGAGTTCTTCGCCCGCGCGCGCACCGAGCTGGACCTCGAGAACGCCCGGCTGGCCGCGTTCGGCGCGACCCGCCGTGCCGGCGTGAAGGCGGCCGACGACCCGCTGGTCGCGGCGCTGCGGGACAGCGGCGCCGGGGTGGTGACCTTGGTCGCCAAGGCGCACGACCGGCACGTCGAGCTGGCGCTGCGCACCACGCGGGCGGAGAACCTGGCGATGGTCCGCGAGACGGTCGCGCACCTGCGCGCCGAGGGGCAGCGGGTCTTCCTGGACGCGGAGCATTTCTTCGACGGCTACCGGGCCAACCGCGACTACGCCCTGGAGGTGCTGCGCGTCGCGGCGGAGGCGGGGGCCGAGGTGGTGGCCCTGTGCGACACCAACGGCGGGATGCTGCCGGGCTGGGTCGCCGACGTGGTCCACGACGTGGTGCAGACCACCGGGGTGCGGGCCGGGATCCACTGCCACAACGACACCGGCTGCGCGGTCGCGAACACGCTGGCGGCGGTGCAGGCGGGTGCCACCCACGTGCAGGGCACGGTCAACGGCTACGGCGAGCGCACCGGCAACGCCGACCTGGTGTCCGTGGTGGCCAACCTGGAGCTGAAGCTCGGCCGGCCGATGCTGCCGGAGGGACGGCTGCGCGAGGCGACGAGGATCGCGCACGCGGTCGCCGACGTCACCAACGTTCCGCCGGCGGCCCGGCAGCCGTACGTGGGGGTCAGCGCGTTCACCCACAAGGCCGGCCTGCATGCGAGCGCGATCAAGGTGGACCCCGGCCTCTACCAGCACATGGACCCTGCCGGGGTCGGCAACGACATGCGGTTGCTGGTCTCGGACATGGCTGGTCGGGCCAGCATCGAGCTGAAGGGGCGCGAGCTGGGGTTCGACCTGGGGCGTGACAAGGAGCTGCTGACCAGGATCACCCGGCGGGTCAAGGAGCTGGAGTCGGCGGGCTACACCTTCGAGGCCGCGGACGCCTCGTTCGAGCTGCTGCTGCGCGAGGAGGTCGAGGGCGCCCGCCCGTCGTACTTCGAGGTGGAGTCGTGGCGGGTGATCACCGACTCGCGACCCGGAGCCGAGGCCGGCTCCGAGGCCACCATCAAGCTGCACGCCGGCGGGAGCCGGATCGTCTCGACAGGGGAGGGCAACGGGCCGGTCAACGCGTTGGACCAGGCGTTGCGGGAGGCGATCGGTCAGGCCTACCCGGAGGTGGCCAAGTTCGAGCTGATCGACTACAAGGTGCGCATCCTGGACCAGGGGCACGGCACCGACGCGGTCACCCGGGTGCTGATCGAGACCAGCGACGGTGAGAGCTCGTGGGTGACCGTCGGGGTGGGCCACAACGTGATCGAGGCGTCCTGGGGTGCGCTCGGCGACGCGTTGAACTTCGGGCTGCACCGACACAGCCGACGCCAGCAACGCGTGCGGTGACCAGTCCCCGCGACGGGTCAGTGGGCGTGCAGCGCGGTGCCGCAGCGGGGGCAGTACGTCGAGGTGCACACCTCCAGCGGCTGTCCGCAGCGGCAGGTGTCGGCCTGTCCGGCCACACCGTGGTGTTGGTCCGCCGTCAGGCGGTCGAGCAGGGTCTGCATGTTTTTTCCTCCCACTGATACGTTGCCAATCTCACCAGGGTTAATCGGCCCGGCGCGGCAGAACACGCGCGAACCAATCGGATATCGGTGACGAATGACACGCTGTTGCCGTGTCCGGGTAGCCCGGGCGGGCCATGGTCGGCCGCTCGCGCGAGGGGGAGCCGGATCCGCGGCCGAGCAGTAGCGTGCGGTCATGGCAGAACTGCACGAGCTCACCGCGCTCGAACAGGGCGAGGCGATCCGCAGCGGCGAGGTGTCACCGGTCGACCTCGTTGAGCACTACCTGGACCGGATCAGCCTGCTCTCGGACGAGGTCGGTGCCTTCGTCACGGTCACCGCTGACGCGGCCCGCGAGCGTGCGGCGCGGCTGGAGGCGCCCCCGGACGCGGAGGACCGCTCGCCGCTGTTCGGGGTGCCCACTGCCATCAAGGACCTGAACATGACCGCGGGGGTGCGCACCACGTTCGGCTCGGCGACCATGGCCGACTACGTGCCGGAGGTCTCCGACGAGGTGGTGCTGCGCATCGAGCGGGCCGGCCTGGTCAGTCTCGGGAAGACCAACACCCCGGAGTTCGGGTCGCCCTGCTACACCGAGCCGGCGGTCGCCCCGCCGGCGCGCACGCCGTACGACCTCGAGCGGATGGCCGGCGGGTCCAGCGGTGGGGCCGCCGCGGCGGTGGCGGCCGGCCTGCTCCCGCTCGCGCAAGGGTCCGACGGCGGCGGGTCGATCCGGATCCCGGCCAGCTGCTGTGGGCTGTTCGGGTTCAAGCCCAGCCGTGGCCGGATCAGCGGCGGACCGGTGTACGGCGACCCGGTGGGGCTCGGCACGTCGGGGTCCTTGGCCCGCACGGTCCGGGATGCCGCGGCGTTGCTGGACGTGATGTCCGGACCGGCGGTGGGCGACCCGTACTGGGCACCGCCGCTGCCGGCCGGCCAAAGCTACCTCGAGTGGTGCGACCGCGAGCCGCCCCGTATGCGGATCGCCCGGTTCGCGACCCCGGTCATCGCCGACGCCGAGGTGCACCCGGAGTGCCTGCAGTCCTACGACATCGCGAGCGGTCTTCTGCTCGGTCTCGGCCACGAGGTCGAGGAGATCGAGGTCCCGATCGGCGAGGACGCGGTGCCGACGTTCGAGACCTGCTGGGCGGTGCTCACCGCGTTGTGGCCGGTGCCTCCCGGGGCGGAGCACCTGATGCGTCCGCTCACCCGCTGGCTGCAGCAGCGCGGCGGCACGGTCGGCGGACCGGAGTTCGGGGTGGCGATCAGCCAGCTGCGGCAGGTCGCGGCGCGCACCCTGGCACACCTCGCGCCCTACGACGCCGTGCTCACGCCCACCCTGGCGCAGCCGCCGCTGAAGCTGGGCCAGATCCGCGACGACGAGGACCCGCTGCGGGACTTCGAGAACCAGAAACGGTTCACGCCGTTCACGTCGGTGTGGAACCTGACCGGCATGCCGGCTGCCTCGCTGCCGCTGCACACGACCCCGCAGGGCCTGCCGGTCGGGGCGATGCTGGCCGGCCGGCCGGGGGAGGACCACCGGCTGCTGGCGCTGTGCGCCCAGGTCGAGGACACCTGCTCCTGGGCCGACCGCCATCCGCCCTGCTGGTGAGCTACCGGCCGGTCGGTGTGGACCTGGTCATCCGACGGCGAGCAGCCGCTCGCACTCCTCGACCAGCCGAGCGCGCAGCGGCGCGCCCCGCTCGGCGAACGAGCGCTGCGCTGCGACGTACTCCTGCTTGCCCTCCACCGTCTCCACACGCACCGGCGAGTAGCCGAGCGCGGAGAGGTCGTACGGCGAGGCGCGCATGTCGAGCACCCGGATGTCGCGTGCCAGCTCGAAGCAGTCCGCCACCAGGTCCGAGCACACCATCGGCGAGAGCCGGAACGCGTGCTTGTACAGGTCCATCCCGGCGTGCAGGCAGCCGGGCTGCTCGAACGACGCCCGGTCGTCGCGGCGCGGGCGCAGCTGGTTCAACGGGCGCGCGTCGTCGGTGAAGAACCGGAACGCATCGAAGTGGGAGCACGCGATCCGGTGTGACTCCACCACCTCGTCGGTGCCCGCGGAGCCGAGTCGCAGCGGCCACTCGGCATGGCGCACCTCGTCCCGGCCCAACCGGTAGACCATCGCCCACTCGTGCATCCCGAAGCAGCCGAGCTGCGCCGGCCGGGAGGCGGTCGCGGTCAGCAGCTCGTGCACCGCGGAGACCAGCGGGCGCTGCGAGGCGACGTGCTGGACCGGGACGGTGACCACGGCCGCGCCGGCCGAGCCCGTCGTGGCGACGTACCCCTTCAGACCCGAGTACGACGCTGCGGCCTCGCCGGCCAGCCCGGCCCCGAAGCCGGGGTGCCACCGGCGCAGCGCCGCAGGACGCTGGGCGTAGTAGGTGAACAAGAAGTCCTCGACCGGGTGCCTCTCTCCGCGCTTGCGGCGTTCGAGGTGCGAGCGGGTCCACGCGTCCACCCGGGTCTCGTGTGCCTCGCGCCGCTGCTGCCAGGTCCGCTCCTCGAGCACGAGGAGGTCACGGGCGAGCGAGGTGTGCACAGGGTCAGGGTAGTAACCGAAGCAGACGCCGCGCGCAGGTAGGCTCGGCCCGTGCGTATCGCGAGATTCACTACCGGAGACGACCCCCAGTTCGGGGTGGTCAGCGGCGAGGTGGACCAGCTCGGGATCCCTGCTGAGGACTCCCTGGTCACCGCGCTGTCTGGCGACCCGCTCTATGTCGGCATCAAGCCGACCGAGAAGCAGTACCGGCTGGAGGAGGTCCGACTGCTCGCCCCGGTCCTCCCGCGCAGCAAGGTCGTCTGCATCGGCAGGAACTACGCGGCGCACGCGGCTGAGATGGACAGCGAGCTGCCGTCCGAACCGTTGATGTTCCTCAAGCCGAACACCTCCGTGGTGGGCCCCGGCGACCCGGTGTTCTACCCCCGACAGAGCAGGGAGGTGCACTACGAGGGCGAGCTGGCCGTGGTCATCGGCCGGATCTGCCGTGACGTGGTGCCCGAGAAGGTGGCGGAGGTGATCCACGGCTACACGATCGGCAACGACGTCACCGCCCGGGACCTCCAGCGCAGCGACGGCCAGTGGACCCGCAGCAAGGGCTTCGACTCCTTCTGCCCGTTGGGCCCGTGGATCGAGACCGAGCTTGACACCTCGGACCTGACCGTGCAGACCTACCTGAACGGTGACCTCAAGCAGGACGGCCGCACCAGGGACCTGATCTTCGACATCCCGACGTTGATCGCCTACATCTCCAGCGTGATGACGCTGCTGCCGGGAGACGTGGTTCTCACCGGCACCCCCGACGGGGTGGGCCCGATGCAGGTCGGCGACGAGGTCGAGGTCAGCATCTCCGGCATCGGCTCGCTGACGAACAAGGTGGCTGACCGTGACTGACCCGGCAGCATCTCCGGACTCCCTCGCCGACGTGCTGGGCGGCCTCGAGCCGGCGCAGGTGCGCGTGCGGTTCCCACCGTCCCCGACCGGCTCGCTGCACGTCGGCAACGTGCGCAGCGCGCTGTTCAACTGGGCGTTCGCGCGGCACTTCGGTGGCACGCTGGTGCTGCGCATCGAGGACACCGACCTGGCTCGCAACACCCCCGAGGGCTACGCCTCGGTGATCGACTCGCTGAAGTGGCTGGGCATCGACTGGGACGAGGGCCCAGAGGTCGGCGGCCGCTACGGCCCGTACCTGCAGTCCGAGCGCTTCGAGATCTACGCCGACGTGGCGCGGCGGCTGAAGGAGGCCGGCAAGGCCTACGACTGCTACTGCACGCAGGAGGAGGTCGAGGAACGCCGGCAGGCGGCCCGGTCGCAGAACCGGACCAGTGGGTACGACGGGCACTGCCGTTCGCTCACTGCGGAGCAGGTCGCGGCATACCAGTCCGAGGGACGCAGTCCGGTGCTGCGGTTCCGGATGCCCGACCACAGCATCACGTTCGACGACCTGGTGCGTGGGGAGATCTCCTTCCTCGCCGAGCACGTCCCCGACTACGTGCTCGTGCGCGGCACCGGGCACCCGCTCTACACGCTGGTCAACCCCGTCGACGACGCGATGATGCAGATCACCCACGTGCTGCGCGGTGAGGACCTGCTGCCGTCCACCCCCCGCCAGATCGCGTTGTACGACGCGCTCGCCGAGCTCGGCATCGGCCACGGCGCTCCCCGTTTCGGGCACCTGCCCATCGTGATGGGCGAGGGCAACAAGCGGCTGTCCAAGCGCGACAAGGGCTCGGGGCTGACCGAGTACATCGAGCGCGGCTTCCTGCCCGAGGGCATCTTGAACTACCTGGCGCTGCTCGGCTGGGGGATCGCCGAGGACCGGGACGTGTTCAGCATGGCGGAGATGGCCGACGCTTTCGACATCCGGAGGGTGAACCCTAATCCCGCCCGGTTCGACTACAAGAAGTGCGAGGCGATCAACGCCGCGCACCTGCGGACGCTCGACGTCGGGGAGCTGGCCGACCGGGTGGTGCCCCATCTGCAGCAGGCCGGGGTGCTGCCGGTGACCGTCACCGAGGAGCAGCGCGACCTGTTGGCGGCCGCCGCACCGCTGGTGCAGGAGCGGATGACCACGCTCGGCGAGTCGGTCGACATGCTCGGCTTCCTCTTCGTCGACGAGGCCTCGTTCTCGCGCGACCCCGCCGACGCCGAGAAGCTCCTCGACGAGGCCGGCCGGGAGGTCGTGAAGACCGCGCACGACGCGCTGAGCGGGCTGGAAACCTGGGAGACTGCGGGCATCGAGCAGACGCTGCGGGAGGCGCTGGTCGACGGGATGGGGCTCAAGCCGCGCAAGGCGTTCGGGCCAGTCCGGGTCGCCGTCACCGGCCGGCGGGTGTCACCGCCGCTGTTCGAGTCGCTGGAGCTGCTCGGCCGGGAGCGGTCGCTGGCGCGGCTCGCGTCGGTGGACGGGGCCTGAGATGAGCACGCCGTCGTGGCCACCCCCTCAGCAGGTCCAGCCGCGACGGCTGCCGCCGTTCCCGCACCCGGAGCCGAGGGCCTACCACCAGATGCTGCGCACCTGGAACTACGCGTGGTGGCGACCGGTGCTCGGCCTCGTGGTGGTCGCGTTCGGCATGATCATCCTCGCGCCCCTGGTGCTGATGCCGGTGCTCGCCGCCGGGGTCGCCATCGAGGGCGGTGGGCCGTTCCTGCACAAGTTCGAGAAGGCAGCCACCCTGCAGACCGTGGATCCGGCGGCCCTGCTCTACCTGAACCTGGTGCTCGGCTCGATGATTCTGGTCACCTGGTTCGTGATGCGGGTGATGCACCGGATGCGGCCGAGATGGCTCGCCTCGGTGATGCCCAAGCTGCGCTGGAAGTTCTTGTTCGCCTGCCTCGGCCTGGCCGTGGTGGCGTTGGTCGCCCAGGTCCTGGTCGGCACAGTGGTGCCGGGCAACGACCAGGGCGTCGGCGGTCATCTCAACCACCTCACCTGGACCACCGTCGCGCTGGCGCTCGTGGTGCTGTTCACGACCCCGCTACAGGCCGCCGGTGAGGAGTACGTGTTCCGCGGCTACCTGATGCAGGCGTTCGGGGCGCTGCTCCGCTTCCGCTGGATCGCGATCGTCATCTCCGCAGGCCTGTTCGGGCTCGCGCACGGCGCCCAGAACTTCCCATTGTTCTTCGACCGGTTCTTCTTCGGCCTCATCGCCGCCTGGCTGGTGACGCGCACCGGGGGCCTGGAGGCCGGGATCGCGATGCACGTCCTGAACAACTTCTTGGCCTTCGGGCTGGCGCTCACGTTCGGGAACCTCACCAGCACGCTGACCGTCTCCCAGGCCAGCTGGTGGAACATCGCGCTCACCCTCACCCAGTCCGGGGTGTACGCGCTGCTGGTGCTCTGGCTGGCCAAGAAGATGAACCTCCAGACCAGGACCCGGCCGCCGCAGCCGAGGGCAGCGGATGCCTCGTACGCCGGGGCCGCGCTTCCGTCGGGCAGCTGACGTGAGGCTGCTCACCGCACCCCGGACCGGCGATACGCCGTTTTGGTCCCGAGCAGGGGCGCCGTGTATTCTCGTCCGGGCTTCGCAAGGAAGCGCAGATCCCATGGGGTATGGGGTAATTGGCAGCCCGACTGGTTCTGGTCCAGTTAGTCTAGGTTCGAGTCCTAGTACCCCAGCGAGCGGTGTACCGGTTGGACGCTGATCTTCAGCGAACGCTAGAGTTTCGTCCGCTCTTTGCCCCCGTTGTGTAGTGGCCTAGCACGCCGCCCTCTCAAGGCGGTAGCGCCGGTTCGAATCCGGTCGGGGGTACCGGTCAGAAAGGCGGCCCCGACCAGCGGAAACGCTGGAAGGGGCCGCTTCGCTGTTGCCGGCCTCGGAGGGCTGGGGCAACAGCAGGATCGTCCCGGGCAACAACGCGCAGGTCGCCGCGCCGCGCACGGGGGGCTTCATGTTGGACGACTTTCACATCGGCACCGCTGGCGGTCGCGAGGCTCGCGGCCCAGGACCCCCAGGTGACCGCGGCGTACGTGTAGCCAAAGGTGGGACTGGCGCCGAATACCCCGCGCGGACGGCGCGCCTTTGACCGCCGACAGGCTGCAGGAGCAGCTTCAGGCCCGGCAATGGGGAGGTGTCTGCTGGCCCGGCACCGGCAGACCTCTATTATCCGAGGGTGTCTGGGCTCGATTCACTTCCCCTCCTGCTCAACGCGGTGGAGGCAGCTGCCCCGGTCGATGCGGTCAGCGCGTTGACGCGAGAGGTCGGCACGCGGTTGCGGGCCTCGTCGGTATCGTTCCTGGTCGCCGACACGTCGGGCCGCGCATTGGTGCGACTGGTTCACGTTCCGCTGGGTTCTCGTGATCCAGGACCTGGCGCATCCGCGTCCGAGGCTGCGCACAGGCGGCAGGGCGAGGAGTCGGCCAGGATGCTGCCTTTTGACGGCGGACCGAGGGAGCGCGTCGTGCGCAGCCAGCGGCCCGCGGTCTTGCCACCGGAGGGTCGCGCGGGGCGGGATGGCTGGACGGTTCTCGCGCCGGTCACCGAGCGGGGCGAGGCGATCGGTCTGCTGGAGCTTCTGCTGCCTGACGAGCCGGGCAAGGACGAGATCGCTGAGATAGCGTCGCTGGCGCACCTGCTGGCGTTCGTGGTCATCGCCAACCGCCGGCATACGGATCTCTTCGAGTGGGGGCATCGAAGCCGGCCACTGAGCCTGTCAGCCGAGATTCAGCAACGGCTCCTGCCGGGCCCGCGTACCTGCGAGGCCGGGGCCTTCACCCTCTCGGGCTGGCTGGAACCTGCGGCGGACATTGCCGGTGACACCTTCGACTACAGCGTCGAGCGCGACACTCTGCATCTGTCGGTAACCGACGCGAGGGGTCACGGCGTGGGTGCGGCGCTCACCGCCACCTTGTGCGTGAGTGCGTTGCGTGGGGCGCGGCGCAGGGGAGCCTCGTTGACCGAACAAGCCCGCAGCGCCAACACCGCTGTCGCCGAGCACGCCACCGTCGGTGGGCTCGACGACTTCGTGACTGGTCTCGTGGGGCGGGTCGACCTCAACAACGGGGTCCTTCACCTGGTGAACGCCGGCCACATCAAGCCATACCTGGCACGTAACCGCAAGGTGAGCGCCGTCGCTCTCCCAGCCAACCTCCCCTTCGGCATCTTCGCCGACACCGACTATGAAGGGGTTGACCTTGAGCTGCACCCGGGCGATCGGGTGGTGTTTGTGACCGATGGAATGCTGGAACGCAATGCCGCGAACATCGATCTGCCGACCGCGATCCGAGAGTCGGAGGAGCAGCACCCGCGAGAGGCAGCGAATGCTCTTGCAGACAGTGTCCTCGAGGCCACAGGGCATGCCCTGACCGACGACGCCACCGTGCTGTGTCTGGACTGGTACGGCGGGCACGGCCAGGATCGCAGCACCGTCGCAGGGGCCGACGTGATGCGGGCAACCGGGTCGACCACCCTCTGACGCGGCGACTCCGTGGTCACCCAACGGTCTCGAACGTGCATCCGCACCGCCGCAGCGTTCACGCCGGGTCGACCCGGCCTCCTGGCCTGCGGGGTCCTGTCCCCAGTTCCCGGGGCTCCTCGCATTGGTCATGGCTGCCTGTCCGGCGAGAGGGCGTACCATCGGCTCACGGAGCCGTTCAGGCTCCCTCTCAGAGAGATTCCCATGAGCGACAAGTCGCCGCGACAGAGCATGTCCAAGAAATCCGGCAAGTCCATCAAGGAGAAGCGCGCCGAGAAGCGCAGCAAGGGGTCCGAAGCGACCTTCTCGGACAAGATCCACCCGACGAAGAAGAAGTGACGCTCTGTCGGCGGGCCGAACGCAACCGCAACCTCGCCGATCTCGACGCTGCAGGACTTGGCGCCCGCCTTCTCATCGCCTGAACCCGCCAGATCCAGGCACGGCGTCGTCACCCGGAGCCAGGGCGAAGACGAAGCCGAATTCCTCGGTCTCCGGCGCGCGAGACCGAGTCCTCATAGTCGCCCCCGGGCATCTGGGAAGCGCCCCGTAGTCTCCTCTCATGGCCGAGGGACCGCGCACGACATACGTCCTCATCGATGGTGAGAACATCGACGCCACTCTCGGCACCTCGATCCTGGGGAGACGCCCCCGCCCCGAGGAGCGCCCGCGGTGGGAGCGTGTGCTGCAGTTCGCTCGGGAGCGCTGGGGGCAACCGGCACGGGGGCTGTTCTTCCTCGCCGCAAACAACGAGCTTCCGATGGCGTTCGTCCAAGCGCTGCTGGCGATCGGCTACCGCCCCGTTGCGCTTTCCGGCGGCGTCGGGGAGAAGGTGGTCGACATCGCGATCCAGCGCACTCTGGCCGAGCTCGGGCACCGTGACGCGGACGTGCTGCTTGTGAGCAACGACGGGGACTTCGTCGCTGGGTTGGCGGACCTTCTCGACGGTCGGCGGGCCGGCGTCATCGGATTCGTCGAGTTCCGTAACCACGGCTTCCTGGAGCTGGCCGAACACGGGGTGGAGTTCTTCGACCTCGAGTACGACGTTCAGGCGTTCAACGACCAGCTGCCGCGCGTCCGCGTCATCCCCATCGACGAGTTCGACCCGGTCCAGTTCCTCTAGCCCGTCGAGTTTCGGGCGTCGTCCCCGGTTGGCCCGACGCGCCGGATCTTGGTCATTGGCGGAACCCGGCTGGCGGCGAGTACGCAGCTGGCTGATCACCGTGAAGGCGGCGGCGCGGCGCGTGCGGATGGCCGCGTAGCCTGGACATCAGCGCCCGGAGCCAACTCAGCAGCCGAGCACATCTGCACTGGTCCGGGGTCTTGTCTCGACGGCGGTGTGCCCCTAACCTCCGAGCACCCACGCTGCACGTGAGCGGGACGAGCCGATGCGGAGGCGATCAAGCATGTGGGCACAGATGCAGAGGGTCAGCACGAATCCGGAGAAGGAAGCACAGTTGCTGGACATCTTCGAGCAGCTGCGGGCCATCGAACAGGATGACTCCGGCCTCCTGCAGACACTGGTCATACGCAGCCAAGCAGAGCCGACGGAGGTGTTCGTCCTGGTCGTGTTCGAGAGTGAGGACAAGGCTCGGGCGCGGGACAAGGATCCTCGGCGCCAGGAGCCGCTTCAGCGCATCCGGGCCGCCATGGGGGACGTCCTGAACGGGCCGCCGGAGTTCTTCGACTGCAACGTCGTGTTGAACAGGTAGCGCGCTTCTCGCGACCAGCGGTACCACGAGCAACGCCTGCCCGGACCTGCCGTTCCTGCTGGTCGGCGCCCCGGTTGGCCACGCACACGGCCCAGCGGGGCTGTTGCCGGATGGTCGGGCCCGGTTGGTCGGGGTCTGTTCGAGCTGGCGCCTGTGCGAGCTAGGTCGCAAAGCCCGCGTGCACGTGGTCGTGGTGCGTGCGGTCGGTGAAGAACTGCGGGGCGGCGCCGAGCAGGTACGGCCCACCGACGTTGTAGGACCCCGCCGCCGCGGCGGCCTCCATGTAGCTGGTGACCACGCGGCGCGGCGTCGCGGCGGCGACCACCGGGTGCCCGTCGATGCGCCAGGTGTCGAAGGCCCGCCCCGGCGGGTGGTCGCTCGGCCGGTCGGTACCGAACACAAGCAGCGGGTGGCCGGAGCGGACCACGCTCACCCCGATCCGGTGGCGGTGGGCGAGGGTCAGCATGGCGGTGAGCACGGTGTCGTGGACGTGCCCGGACCTGACGTCGGCGTGTGCGGCGGCCGGCAGGGCGATTCGCGGGTGCGCGAGCACTTCGCGGGCTGCGGCCGACAGCTGCCGGGCGGGTGGTCCGGGCCGCGAGGGATGCACCGCGGTCACCTGCCACCGTGGTCCGGTCCGCGCCACCCGGACGTCGTACGTCGCACCACCGGTCCGCAGCAGACCTCGCCGGATGACGTGCCAGGAGCGGGTGACGACTAGCACGCTCGCGGAGCGTTCCAGCAGGCCGCCGTACTGGGCGTCCACGACCTCGACCGTGGAGTGCCGGCCGGTGCCGTGGCGTTCGATGAGCCGGACCGCGGCCAGCTTCGCGAACGGCTCAAGGTCGTTCTCGTCCGGCCGCCAGGGCGAGACCCGTGGCAGGGATGCCGTAGGTGAGGGTGCTGCAGCGCTCCCCGTGGCCGCCGTTCGAGGCAGAGACGGGGCGACCCCAGGCGTGGGCGCCCGGGAGCAGCCAGCCAGCAGGCCGGACGCTGCCAGCAGCAGGAACCTGCGGCGGTCGAGCTCAACCACGACTCCAGTGTGAGGCCCCGGGCCAAGGGGGCTGGGCGGTGCACGCTGGATTGGGGGAGACGCCGAACGCGCTCCGCGGAAGTCGCAGCCCCGGACTTATCCTGCGCACCCGCTGAGGGGCTTCCCCTCAGAGCGGGACAGACACCTGCCAGCCAGAGTCGACGAGCAGGACACCGCCCTCCCGGACCAGCTTGTCCGCGTACCCGCTGGCGGTCAGCCGGGCGAGGAGTCCTTCGAGTGCGCACAGCTGGATGAGCTCGTCGCTGGCACTGGACTCCGCATTGGCCTTCAATTCCGGGTATACGCGGCCCTCGGGCGTGCCGCGGCTCACCGGTGTCACAGCAGATCTCCGTCGCGTTGCGGAGCGCCTCGATGCCCACCCACGATGCAGGCGGATGATCAGGCCGTGGGCGTGCAGGTCGCGGAAGCGACGCGCGTGGATGAGCGCGCGTACATGCCGTCGACCTGTCACTGGGTCCCTCCGTTGCGCGTATCCGGTCGGGGATACCACCCAGGTCGCTGGTAGCCGATGTCTGAATCCCGCTAGCAGTGGGCGGCGTGGGGCGCCAGGATGGTGCCATGGACATCGAGGACACCGAAGCCTGCTACCGGGCGGTGAAGAGCCGGGACCGGCGGTTCGACGGCGTCTTCTACACCGGGGTCCTCACCACCGGGATCTACTGCCGGCCCTCTTGCCCGGCGATCACCCCGGCCCGCAAGAACGTCACCTTCCACCGCTCCGCGGCCGCCGCCCAGAGTGCCGGGTTCCGTGCCTGCCGGCGGTGTCGGCCCGACTCCACGCCCGGGTCGCCGGACTGGGACGTCGCCGCGGACGTCAGTGGCCGCGCGATGCGGCTGATCGCGGACGGTGTTGTGGAGCGGGTGGGCGTCGAGGGGCTGGCCCGACGGGTCGGCTACACCGCCCGCCACCTGAACCGGATCCTCCGTGCCGAGATGGGTGCAGGGCCGTTGGCGCTGGCCCGGGCCCGTCGCGCGCAGACCGCGCGGATCCTGATCGAGACCACGTCCATGACGTTCGCGGACGTGGCGTTCGCCGCCGGGTTCGCGAGCATCCGGCAGTTCAACGACACGATGCGCACCGTCTACGGCTGTACGCCGTCCCAGCTGCGCGGCCGGCGGAGCGGGCCGCTGGGGTCCGCGGGAATGGTCGAGCTGCGCCTGCCGGCGCGCGCGCCGTACCACTGGGCGGCGGTGCACGCGTTCCTCGCCGCCCGGGCGGTGCCCGGGGTGGAACAGACCGGCCCGGACTGGTTCGAACGCAGCCTGCGGCTTCCGCACGGGGTCGGCACCGTGCGGCTGGGACCGGTCGCTGAGCGGGGTGGCACGGCGTACGTCGCGTGTGCGCTGCGGCTCCGCGACGTGCGTGACGTCGCTGCTGCGGTGGAGCGCTGCCGGCGGCTGCTGGACGCCGATGCGGACCCGACCGCGGTCGACGAGGAGCTCGGTGCGGATCCTCGGCTGGCGCCGCTGGTGCGACGCCGTCCCGGGCTTCGGGTGCCGGGGCACGTGGACGGCCAGGAGGTGGCGGTCCGCGCCGTGCTCGGCCAGCAGGTGTCCGTCGCCGGGGCACGCACGATCGCGGGGCGTCTGGTCCGGCAGTACGGCGAGCCATTGCCCGTTGCTCTGCGCACCGCCGAGGTGAGCCACCTGTTCCCGACCGCGGCGGCGCTCGCCGAGGTCGACCCGGAGGGCCTGCCGATGCCGCGCGCCCGGGGCCGGGCGCTGGTGGCCCTGTGCGCGGCGCTCGCCCGGGGCGACATCGCGCTGGACCGCAGCGCAGACCGTGATGAGGTGCGGCAGCGCCTGGTGGCGTTGCCCGGCATCGGTGCGTGGACGGCGGACTACGTTGCGATGCGGGCGCTCGGTGATCCGGACGTGTTCTTGCCGACCGACGTCGGCGTGCGGCGTGCGCTGCGTTCCGGGGGAGCCGGGCCCGCAACGGGGGAGGACCCTGCCGAGCAGCTGGCCGAGGGCTGGCGGCCATGGCGCTCCTACGCGCTGATGCACCTGTGGGCCTGCCTCGCGCCGCAGGCAACGACACTGGGAAAGGGAGAGTGAGCGGCATGTGGACCACGATTGAGTCGCCGGTCGGAGAGCTGCGGATCGTGGCGAACGACCGCGCGATCACGGCCATCGAGTTCGACGGCTCGATGCGCGAACCGGCGGCGCCGCGGTCGTCGGCGGCGCGGTCGTCGGCGGCCTCGGCCGGCCGGCCGAGGGGGGACCGCGACGACGGCAACGCGCTGCTGGTGGAGGCGGCGGGCCAGCTGCAGGCCTACTTCGCCGGCGACCTCAAGGACTTCGACCTGCCCCGCGACCCGGACGGCAGCCCGTTCCAGCGGCGCGTGTGGGCGGAGCTGGAACGGATCGGCTACGGCGAGACCGCGTTGTACGGGCAGATCGCGGCCGCGCTCGGCATGACCGCGGCCGCCTCCCGTGCGGTCGGGCTGGCCAACGGCCGCAACCCGATCCCGATCGTGATCCCGTGCCACCGGGTCGTCGGTGCCGACGGCAGGCTGACCGGCTACGCCGGCGGTCTGAAGCGCAAGCAGCTGCTGCTCGACCTGGAGCAGGACGCGCTGTTCTGAGCGCACCTTCAGAGCGCCTCGTCACAAAGGGGTCACTCGGCGGCGGCGCGGCGCAGCGACTCCGAGAGCCGCTCCGCGGCGGCGAGCACGGCGGGGGCGTGCATCCGGCCGGGCTGGCGCGAGAGCCGCTCCAGCGGCCCGGACACCGACACCGCGGCGATCACCTTCCCCGAGGGAGAGCGGACCGGCGCGGACACCGACGCGACGCCCTGCTCCCGTTCGCCGACCGACTGCGCCCAGCCCCGGCGCCGGATCCCGGACAGCGCGGCGGCCGAGAAGGCCGCGTTCTGCAGCCCGCGGTGCATCCGCTCGGGGTCCTCCCAGGCCAGCAGGATCTGGGCGGCCGAGCCGGCGCGCATGGTCAGCTGCGAGCCGACCGGGATGGTGTCCCGCAGCCCCGAAGGCCGCTCCGCGGCGGCCACGCACACCCGGTACTCGCCCTGGCGCCGCCACAGCTGGGCGGACTCACCGGTGATGTCGCGCAACCGCGCCAGCACCGGGCCCGCCGCGGCAAGCAGCCGGTCCTCGCCGGCAGCCGCCGACAGCTCCGCGAGCCGGGGACCGAGGATGAACCTGCCCTGCATGTCCCGGGCCACCAGGCGGTGGTGCTCCAACGCGACCGCAAGCCGGTGCGCGGTCGGCCGGGCCAGCCCCGTTCCCGCCACCAGACCGGCCAGGGTGGCCGGCCCCGCCTCGAGAGCCGACAGAACGAGCGCCGCTTTGTCGAGAACGCCGACTCCGCTAGTCTTGTCCATACTCTGATCATGCCGTCTCGCATCCTGGAACGCAAGTCGTCAGAGGGGCCGATGTGGCAGAGCCTGAAGACGGCCGCGAGACGGCCCTGAAACGGCCCCGAGGCGGCCAGGTGACGCGTGAGCGACGGCGAAGGAGCAGGCGATGGGCAAGACGTTGGCCGAGAAGGTGTGGTCCGAGCACGTGGTGCGCAGCACCGCGGGTGAGCCGGACCTTCTCTACATCGACCTCCACCTGATCCACGAGGTCACCTCGCCGCAGGCCTTCGAGGGGCTGCGGCTGTCGGGCCGGACGGTGCGCCGCCCCGACCTCACCCTCGCCACCGAGGACCACAACGTCCCGACCGTGGACCTGGACAAGCCGATCGCCGACCCCGTCTCGCGCACCCAGGTGGAGACGCTGCGCAAGAACGCCGAGGAGTTCGGCATCCGGCTGCACCCGCTCGGGGACGTCGAGCAGGGCATCGTGCACGTGGTCGGCCCGCAGCTCGGGCTCACCCAGCCGGGGATGACCATCGTGTGCGGCGACTCGCACACCTCCACCCACGGCGCGTTCGGCGCGCTCGCCTTCGGCATCGGCACCAGCGAGGTGGAGCACGTGCTCGCCACCCAGACGCTGCCACAGGCGCGGCCCAGGACGATGGCGGTCACCGTGACCGGCAGCCTGCCCGACGGGGTCACCGCGAAGGACCTGGTGCTCACCCTGATCGCGCAGGCGGGCACCGGTGGCGGCCAGGGGTACATCGTGGAGTACCGCGGCCAGGCCATCGAGGAGCTCTCGATGGAAGCGCGGATGACGGTGTGCAACATGTCCATCGAGTGGGGCGCCAAGGCCGGCCTGGTAGCGCCCGACCGGGTCACGTTCGACTACATCAAGGGACGGCCCCGGGCGCCGCAAGGCGAGGACTGGGATGCCGCGGTCGACTACTGGTCGAGCCTGCGCACCGACCCGGATGCGACGTACGACAAGGAGATCGTGCTCGACGCCTCGGCGATGGCGCCCTTCGTCACCTGGGGCACCAACCCAGGGCAGGGCGTCCCGCTGTCACAGTCCGTGCCCTCTCCCGACGACCTCGACGACGAGGGCGACAAGATCGCGGCGAAGAAGGCGCTGGACTACATGGACCTGGTGCCGGGCACGCCGATGCGCGACATCGGGGTGGACACGGTCTTCGTCGGCTCCTGCACCAACGGCCGCATCGAGGACCTGCGCGCAGCGGCCGCGGTCATCCAGGGACGCAAGGTCGCCGACGGCACCCGGCTGCTGGTCGTCCCCGGATCGGTGCGGGTCCGTCTGCAGGCCGAGGAGGAGGGCCTGGACGTCGTCTTCAAGGAGGCAGGTGGCGAGTGGCGGGGGGCGGGCTGCTCGATGTGCCTTGGTATGAACCCCGACCAGCTGCAGCCCGGCGAGCGCAGCGCATCCACCTCCAACCGCAACTTCGAGGGACGACAGGGCAAGGGCGGACGCACCCATCTGGTCTCGCCGCTGGTAGCCGCGGCGACCGCGGTCACCGGCCACCTGTCCTCGCCCGCCGACCTGCCGTCGCTTCACTGAGAGGGATCGTGATGGAGAAGTTCACCAGCCACACCGGTACGGCGCTGCCGCTGCGGCGCAGCAACGTCGACACCGACCAGATCATCCCCGCCGTCTACCTCAAGCGGGTCACCCGGACCGGGTTCGAGGACGGACTGTTCAAGGCCTGGCGCAGCGATCCCGACTTCGTGCTGAACCGGCCCGAGTACTCCGGAGCCACCATGCTCGTCGCCGGCCCGGACTTCGGCACCGGCTCGTCACGCGAGCACGCCGTGTGGGCGCTGATGGACTACGGGTTCAAGGCCGTGCTCTCGCCGCGGTTCGGCGACATCTTCAGGGGCAACGCCGGCAAGGCAGGACTGGTCGCCGCCCAGCTCGACAGGGACGCCATCGAAGCGCTGTGGCAGGCAGTGGAGACAGATCCGAGCACCCGGGTGACCGTCGACCTGGAGACACGACAGGTGCGTGCCGGTGAGCTCTGCGTCGACTTCGAGATCGACGACTACACCCGTTGGCGGCTGCTCGAAGGCCTTGATGACATAGGGATCACGCTGTCCCACGAGGACGCCGTCGAAGCCTTCGAGGCGCGGCGTCCGAACTGGAAACCGACCACTGTTTGAGGCCAATAGCTTGCTCCGAGGCTGATTTTCGGCCGAATTCACCCACGACACAGGCGAAATCCGCGTGTAGTGATTGTGGAGGGCCCGACTTTTCCCTAGCGTGCAAGGGGAAAGTCGAGCACGAGGCTCGGCCCACGGTTCACGAAAGGGAAGCAAGTGAACAAGAGTCAGCTGATCGACAGCCTCGCGGCTCGCTACGAAGGCAACCGCCGCGCCGCCGCACATGCGCTGGATTCGGTGCTTGACACCATCACGCGGGAGGTCGCCCGTGGTGAGAAGGTGGCCATCACCGGCTTCGGTTCGTTCGAGAAGCGGGTGCGTGACGCGCGTTGGGTTCGCAACCCCCGCACCGGCGAGCGGATCAAGGCGAAGAAGACCGCAGTTCCCAAGTTCAACGCGGGCGCGGAGCTGAAGGCCGTGGTGTCCGGCGCCAAGAAGCTGCCGAAGCTGAGCCTCACCACTGGCGCCAACGGCACGAAGAAGGCCGCTGCCGGCACCAAGAAGGCAGCTGCCAAGAAGACCACGACCGCGGCCAAGAAGACGACCGCGGCCAAGAAGTCCACCGCCGCCAAGAAGGCACCGGCGACCAAGTCAACGGCCAAGAAGACGACCGCGGCCAAGAAGACCACCGCGGCCAAGAAGACCACCGCCGCCAAGAAGGCACCGGCGACCAAGTCAACGGCCAAGAAGGCACCTGCCACCAAGGCGACGGCCAAGAAGGCGCCTGCCAAGAAGTCCACGGCCAAGAAGGCTCCCGCGAAGAAGTCGACGGCCAAGAAGACCACGGCGAAGAAGACCTCCAGAAGGTCCTGACAGCATCCACGCGAACGGCGGGCCGGGTCCCTCGGGGGGCCGGCCCGCCGCTCGCGTGCTAGGCCAAGGTGAGGATCTGCAGCCGACCGACCCGTCCACCGTCGTCGGTGGTCTCGATGCGCACCCGTTGTCCCGGACGCAGCAGCCGCAGACCCGTCCCGGTGAGGGCCTCGCCGTCGAACGGCAGCTCGGTGCCGTCGTCGAGCACCACGGCGCCCACACCGGTCGTCGCCTCGTAGCTGCTCACAGTCGCCTGCACGGTCAGAGCCTAAGGCCGGCGGCAGCGAGCGATGTGCGGCTGCCGGCCCCGAGGGCGAGCGCGGCGACCAGGTCCGCCGGCGTGTCGACGTCGTGCCGCAGCGTCGGTACGTCGGACAGCGTGAGCTCCCGGGCCCCGGCGTCGAGGTGGGCCTTGCGGGACTCCGGCCCGAAGCGGGGTGCGAACGCCTCACGCGTGGGGGCCAGCACGGTCGTGGTGCCCACGCCGGCGGCATCCGCCACGAACGACATCCGGTCGGCCGCGGCTGCGGAGATGGCCCGGCCCAGCTCTTCGGGTCGCAGGGCCGGCAGGTCCGCGCACAGCGCCGCGAGCCCGGTCTCCGGCCACCGTCGGTGCGCCTCCGACGCCGCCAGATCCAGGGTGCCGTTCAGGTCGTCGGTGACCCCGTCCGGGATCACGAACGCGCCGAGGTCGCTCAACCCGGCCGCAAGCCGGTGGTCGTCGGTGACCGCGAGGACACCGGCGACCGCGGGTGTCTCCAGCACGGCCGCGATCGTGTCCATGGCGAGCGCCACGACCAGCGAGCTGCGCGCCCGGTCACCGAGAGGGGCTAGCCGGGACTTCGCGAACGAGGGAGGCTTGACCGGCACGAGCACCGCGAAGCGGGGAGGCAGGGAACCGAACATCGTCCCCGATCCTGCCAGCCGAGACCCGACGCGGCGCAATGAGGCATGCTTTCCCAGACGGACCAGGACCACAGGTCGACAACAGGCGAGGAGACAGCGGGTGACGAAGCCTCGGAAGCTGACCCAACGACGCGGCTGGGCGATGGCCATCTGCGTCGCGATCCTCCGGCCCCTGCTCTTGCTGCTGACCAAGCGCCGCTGGATCGACGGTCTGAAGCTGCCGGCGACCGGGGGGTGCGTGCTGGTGGGAAACCACATCTCCTACGCCGACCCGATGACGTTCGCGCACTTCGTCTACGACCACGGCCGGCTGCCGCGGTTCCTGGCCAAGAGCGAGGTGTTCGACATCCCGGTCGTCGGCAAGATCGTGCGCGCGGCCGGCCAGATCCCGGTGTTCAGGAGCAGCACCGACGCGTCCCAGGCGTTCCGCGCCGCGGTAGCAGCGGTGCAGCGGGGCGAGAGCGTCATCGTCTACCCGGAGGGCACCATCACCCGCCAGCCCGAGCTGTGGCCGATGACCGGCAAGACGGGGGCGGCGCGCATCGCGCTCGCCGCCGGGGTGGAGGTCGTCCCCATCGCCCAGTGGGGCGCTCAGGACATCCTCGCGCCGTACGCCAAGAAGGCGCGTCTGTTCCCCCGCAAGACCATCACCATGAAGGTCGGCGACCCGGTGGAGCTCGAGGACCTGCGCGGCCGGCCGATCACCCCGGCGCTGCTGCGTGAGGCGACGGACCGGATCATGGACGCGCTGACGGTGCAGCTCGAGGACATCCGAGGTGGCCGGGCTCCGGCGGTCCGGTTCGACCCCCGCACCGCCGGGGTGTCGGAGACCGGCAACCCGGACCGGGGCGCGCAGGAACGGCGGGCCGGTCGTCGCGGAGCGCGCCGATGACCCGGGTCGCGGTGCTCGGCGCCGGATCCTGGGGTACGGCGTTCTCGCTGGTGCTCGCCGACGCGGGCAACGAGGTCATGCTGTGGGCGCGACGCGAGGAAGTCTGCGCGCTCGTCAACGAGAAGCGGGAGAACACCGAGTACCTGCCCGGCATCATCCTCCCGGACACGATCACCGCCACCCACGACCCCGAACGCGCGGTGCACGGGGCGGAGGTGGTGGTGCTCGCGGTGCCGTCGCAGACCCTGCGCGGGAACCTGGGGAAGTGGGCCGGGCTGCTGCCCCGCGACGCCACGCTGGTGTCGGTGATGAAGGGGGTCGAGCTCGAGACCTTGATGCGGATGAGCGAGGTGATCGCCGAGCTCACCGGCGCCGGCCCCGAGCGCATCGGCGTGGTCAGCGGTCCGAACCTGGCGCCGGAGATCGCCCAGCGGGAGCCGGCGGCCAGCGTGGTGGCTTGTGCGGACGAGGAGGTGGCGACCCGGTTGCGGCGGCTGTGCCACTCCGCGGCGTTCCGGCCCTACTCGAGCACCGACGTCGTGGGCTGTGAGCTCGGCGGCGCCTACAAGAACGTGATCGCGCTCGCCGTGGGGATGGCGATCGGGCTCGGCTTCGGGAACAACACCACGGCCTCGGTGATCACCCGCGGGCTCGCCGAGATCGCCAGGCTGGCCGACGCGTTGGGGGCGGACCGGATGACGTTGATGGGGCTGGCGGGGCTGGGGGACCTGGTGGCCACCTGCTCCTCTCCCTTGTCCCGCAACCGGAGCTTCGGCGAGAAGCTCGGCCGCGGCATGCGGGTGGAGGAGATCACCTCCTCTACCCGGCAGGTGGCCGAGGGAGTGAAGTCCTGCTCCTCGCTGCTGGCGCTGGCGAACCGCGCCGAGGTCTATGCCCCGATCGTGACCCACGTGCATGCCGTCGTCTCGGGCGAGATGACGGCCGGGTCGATGCTGACCAGTCTGATCTCGCGAGACTCCAAGCACGAGAAGGACTGACGCCCTCAGCCGCCGGTCGCGGTCAGCTGGTCCAGCGCCACCGCCAGGTCGTCCCAGAGGTCCTCGACGTCCTCGATGCCCACCGACATCCGGACCAGCCCGTCGGGGATAGTGGGCGGCTCGGCCCGCCACCGGCGACGGCGTTCGAACGTGGACTCCACTCCGCCCAGGCTGGTGGCGTGCACCCACAGCCGCGTCTTGTGGGTGAGCAGGTCCGCGGCCAGAGCGCCCTGGTCGAGCACCACCGAGATGATCGCGCCGAACCCGGGGTAGCGGACCTCGCCGATGGCGTCGTGGTTGCCCAGCCGGTGGACCAGCTCCTGCGCGTTCGCCTGGGCCCGCTCCAGGCGGACGTGCAGGGTGCGCAGGCCGCGCAGCGCCAGCCAGGCCTCGAAGGGTCCTGGCACCGCGCCCATCATGTCCCGCCGCTTCTTGAGTACGTCGAACAGCTCGTCGTCCCGCGTCACCAGCGCGCCCATCAGCACGTCGCTGTGCCCGGCGATGAACTTCGTGGCCGAGTGCACCACGACGTCCACATCCAGAAAGAGCGGCTGCTGCAGCAGGGGAGTGGCGAAGGTGTTGTCGACAACGACGTACGCACCGGCGTCGTGGGCGGCCCGCACGATGGGAGCAAGGTCGGCCACCTCCAGCGCCGGGTTGGTCGGCGACTCGAGCCAGACCAGTGCGGCATCCGAGCAGGCGGCGGTCACCGCGTCGGTGTCGGCGACGTCGACGAGCTCCGTGCGCAGCCGGCCCCGGGACTCCAGGTCCGCCAGCTGCATCAGGCTGCCGCTGTAGGCGTGCCGCGGTGCCACCACCTTCTGCCCGGGGCCCACCAGGTCGAGCAGGGTGGCGACCGTGGCGAGCCCGGAGCTGAAGGCCAGGCAACGCCCGCCCTCGAGCTCGCCGAGGGCCTCCTCGAACGCCGACCAGGTCGGGTTGCCGTACCGCCCGTACTCCAGGTCGCCACCGGCGACGAACGTGGAGGCCATGGTGACCGGCGCGTTCAGCGGCTGGTCCGGCTCGTGCGGGGGGCGGCCGGAGGCGACCGCGATGGTGGCCGGACGGTACGTGGCGGAGCGGACGGGCGCGGTGTACTGGTCGGGTGTCTGTCCGGGCGGCTGCGACATGGCCCCCACAGTAGGCGGGTGCTGCTCGCGGCCGCGATCGACCGGTAGGGTCGACGCACCATGACCTCCGACACGTCCCGTGCCCGCAAGCCCCGGGTCGCAGTGGTGTTCGGCGGCCGGTCCGGCGAGCACTCCGTCTCGTGCGTGACCGCCGGCAGCGTGCTGCGCGCCATCGACACCGACCGTTACGACGTCACGCCCATCGGGATCGCCACCGACGGCAGGTGGGTGCTCGAGTCAGCCGATCCCGAGCGGCTTGCGATCGGCCCGGGTGGCCACCTGCCGCACGTGGACCCCGGCCGTGCCTCGGTGGCGCTGGCCAACACCGCGGGCTCCAGCGAGCTGGTGGTGCACGAGCCGAGCGCGGTGCCCCGGACCCTGGGCGAGGTCGATGTCGTCTTCCCGCTGCTGCACGGACCCTGGGGGGAGGACGGCACCCTCCAGGGTCTGCTCGAGATGGCCGGGGTGCGCTACGTGGGTGCGGGCGTGCTCGCCTCGGCCGTGGGCATGGACAAGCAGTACATGAAGCTGGTTCTGCAAGGCCGTGGGCTCCCGGTGCTGCCGTACGTCGTCCTCGGCGCCCGCGCCTGGAAGAAGGACCCGACGGCGTGCCAGGAGTCGGTGGACGCGCTCGGCTACCCGGTGTTCGTCAAGCCCTGCCGGGGCGGTTCCAGCCTCGGGATCAGCAAGGTGCACGGTCCGGACGAGCTCGCGCAGGCCGTCGAAGCGGCGCAGGAGCACGACCCGAAGGTGCTCGTCGAGGTGGCTGCCCAAGGCGGCCGTGAGGTCGAGTGCGGGGTGCTCGAGGGCCTTGACGACCGGCCGCCCGAGGCCAGCGTGGTGGCCGAGATCCGCATCGACCCCACCCACGAGTTCTACGACTTCGCCGCCAAGTATCTCCCCGAGGAGCACACCGCACTCGACGTGCCCGCCGACCTGCCCACCGAGGTCTCCGAGTGCGTCCGTGAGCTGGCCGTCGAGGCGTTCGAAGCGCTGTCCTGCGAGGGGCTGGCCCGGGTGGACTTCTTCGTGCTGCCCGACGGTCGGGTGGTGGTCAACGAGATCAACACGCTGCCCGGTTTCACGCCCACCTCGATGTTCCCGCTGATGTGGGCCGCCTCGGGAGTGGACTACCGGGCCCTGGTGGACAGGCTCATCGCACTGGCGCTGGGACGGGGGACCGGGCTGCGCTGAGCCGCGTCTTTGCCGCGGAGCGTCACACGCAGGAGCGGGTGTGCCGCAACGCGGCCTTGACCGACCCGGCCAGGTCGGCCATGGCAGCCGCCGGGGGCCAGTACTCGCCCGGTAGCCGGACCTGCACGCGCGGCTGGACGCCGATGGTGGTCATCACGATCGGGCCCCGACCACGGTTGATCTGAGCGGGCGGCACGAACCATCCCACGCCGTTGACCTGCTGGCAGGTGGCGGACCGGGTGAGGCCCTTCGGCCGCGGCACGCCGCAGCGCAGCACGATCGGCGGATCACCCCATGCGGCGGCGTACTGGTGCGACCCGGTGCTCACCGCCCGCCGCTTCTGGCCGGCCACGGAGCGGGGGAGCGCCTTCAGCAGGCCGGCGCAGTGGCCGGAGGTGCTTCCGGAGACCCGGGGCGTCCGCACCGTGACGTTGCCCGCCGCGCACCCGGCCAGCGTCGCGATGAGCAGCACGGCCACGGTGAGCCGGCCCAGACAGGGGACAGCGCCCGCGGTCCGTGCCGGAACGGGGCGCTGTCGCAGCATGCAGGCTCAGATGTGGACGACGGGGCAGGTCAGCGTCCGGGTGATGCCGGCCACGTTCTGCACCTTGGCGACCACGAGCTTGCCGAGCTCGTCGACGTTGCGGGCTTCCGCGCGCACGATCACGTCGTAGGGGCCGGTGACGTCCTCGGCGAGGGTGACCCCCTTCACCTCGGAGATCTCCGCGGCCACCTCGGCGGCCTTGCCGACGTCGGTCTGGATCAAGATGTATGCCTGAACCACCATGGTCATCTCCTGGGGCGTCGTGGGGGCGTCGTGGAAGGCGTCGTGGGCATGTGGTCGCTCCGGGCCCAACTTATCTTGTGGCGTGCCCGTCCCGGAACACGCCGGCGGGATCGGAAACAATGGCGAGCATGACCCCGCCTTCCCCCACGTCTCCCGGCTCCCCTGGCACCCCGACCCTTGCTGACGTCGGCGAGTTCGGCTTCCTGGCATCGTTGCGCCCGCACTTCCCCCAGGGCGAGGGGGTGCTGCTCGGCCCCGGCGATGACGCCGCCGTGGTGGCCGCTCCCCAAGGACAGGTGGTGGTGTCCTCCGACGTGCTGGTGGAGGGCCGGCACTTCCGCCGGGACTGGGCCGAGGCTGCCGACGTGGGCCACAAGGCCGCCGCCCAGAACCTCTCCGACATCAACGCGATGGGAGGCCGCGCCACCGCGCTCACCGTTGCGCTCGCCGCTCCGCCCGACCTGCCGGTGTCCTGGGCGCTCGAGCTGGCCGACGGCATCGCCGAGGAGGCTGCGCTGGTCGGTGCCAGCGTGGTGGGCGGCGACCTGGCCCGGGCCGACGAGATCGTGATCGCGATCACCGTGCTCGGTCGGCTGGACCGCGCACCGGTGCTCCGCTCCGGCGCCCGACCGGGCGATGCCGTGGCCCTGGCCGGGCGGCAGGGGTGGGCCGAGGCCGGGCTGGCGGTGCTCGCCCGCGGGTTCCGTTCGCCGCGGGTGCTGGTCGAGGCCCACCGGCGTCCGGTTCCGCCGTACGACGCGGGCGCGGCCGCTGCGGCGGGCGGCGCGACCGCGATGATCGACGTCTCGGACGGACTGCTCGCCGACCTGGGTCACATCGCCGAGGACAGCGGGGTTGCCATCGACGTCGAGACGGGCAGCTTCGAGGTGCCGGAGCCGTTGCGGGCCGTGGGAGCAGCGCTCAACGCCGACCCGATGCGGTTCATCCTCACCGGCGGCGAGGACCATGCGCTGGCGGCCACCTTCCCCGAAGGAGCAGCGCTGCCCGAGGGCTGGCGGCGCATCGGCGCGGTGGGCGCCGGCTCCGGGGTCACCGTCGACGGCCAGGAGTACGAAGGCAGCACCGGGCACACGCACTTCTGAACATGCGAACGCCGCGCGAGGGGCGACCTCGCGCGGCGTCAGAGGTTGGTCAGCGGGGGACCTTGCCCGCCTTGATGCAACCCGTGCAGACGTACATGCGCTTCGGCGTACCGTTCACGGTCGCGCGCACACGCTGGATGTTCGGGTTGAAGCGACGGTTGGTGATCTTGCGCGACCACGGCCGGTTGTGACCGAAGCCCGGCCCCTTGGCGCAGATGTCACAGACGGCAGCCACCGTGAACTCCTGGAATTGCTAGGTTCTGGGTCGGTGCCCGATAGCCTCGGGCAACCGCACAAGACTATCCGATCCGGCGTCGCCGGTGCCAATCGAGCGCGACGACTACGGTGACAGGGGTCCGCGGAGGAGGTGAGGCGATGAAGCACCAACCCGGAGCGGGGGGTGCGCGCCCCACCCCTGCCGTCCTCGACCTGCAGCGACTGGCCGGGTTCGCCGACGCCGTGGTGACCGCCCTCGACGAGGCGCGCGAGGAGGTGGACGCCCTCAACGTCTACCCGGTCCCCGACGGGGACACCGGCACCAACCTCTTGGTCACCGCGCAAGCCGCCCGGGACGCGTTGCGAGCCGCGCTGCGGGACCATCCCGGCGACGAGGCCGCCGCGCTGGCCGCGCTGGCCCGGGGCGCCCTGCTCGGCGCCTGTGGCAACTCGGGCGTGATCGCCGCCCAGCTCGTCGGCGCGCTGGTGCGGCACCTCGGCGACGCCCCGGACCCGCCAGCAGGGTTGGCCGCCGCCCTGGGGCACGCCGCCAGGGACGCCTACGCCGCGGTCGGGGAGCCGGTGGAAGGCACGATCCTCACGGTTGCGCAGGCCGCGGCAGACGCCGCCGGCCGCGCGGCCGGCCCCGGCGCCACGGTGACGGACGTGGTGGTGGCCGCCGCCGACGCGGCGGCCCAGGCACTGGCTCGCACGCCCGAACAGCTCACGGTGCTGCACGACGCCGGCGTGGTCGACGCCGGTGGGCGAGGCCTGTGCGTGGTGCTCGACGCCGCCCGCAGCATGCTCACGGGCCGGCCGGTCCCGGACCCGTCGACGCCGGCGGCCACGCTTTCTGCCGGGGCGCCGGCCGGGCACCCGGTCACGCCGGTCGCGCACGCGCACCCGCACGCACCGCGCGGCCTGGTCTACGAGGTGATGTACCTGCTCGACGCCGAGGGCTCCGCGGTGCCCGGGCTGCGGCGACGGCTGGCCCCGCTCGGGGACAGCCTGGTCGTGGTCGGCGACCAGCGGCTGTGGAACGTCCATGTCCACGTCACCGACCCGGGTGCCGCCATCGAGGCCGGCATCGAGGCCGGCCGCCCGCACCGGGTCCGGGTCACCGCCCTGGAGGAGGCAGCGCGCCACGGCGGGCCCACGGAGCGGGCCGTGGTCGCGGTCACCGCCGGGCAGGGCGTGGCCGCCCTCTTCGAGGCGGCGGGTGGCACGGCTGTCCCCGCCCGCCCAGGCCGACGGCCGGACGCCGATGCGCTGCTGTCGGCGATCCTCGGGACGGGAGCCGCGGAGGCGGTGCTGCTCCCCAACGACCGCAGCACCCTGGCCGCCGCCACCTCGGCGGCCGACAAGGCAGAGGGGGAGGACGTGCGCGTGGCGGTGATCCCCACCACTGCGCAGGTGCAGGGCCTTGCCGCGCTCGCCGTGCACGACGCGGCGCGCAGCTTCGAGGACGACGTGGTGGAGATGACCGCGGCCGCGCGGCACGCCCGCTCCGGAGCGGTCACGGTGGCCACCCGGCGGGCGATCACGACAGCGGGCACGTGCGAGCCGGGCGACGTGCTCGGCGTCATCGAGGGCGACTTCGCCGTCGTCGGCGACGACCTGTTCGACGTCGCCCGCGACGTGCTCGAGCGGCTGCTCGGTGGTGGCGGGGAGCTGGTCACGGTGCTCGCCGGTGCCGAGGGCACCGAGCTGGCCGACCGGTGCGCGTCGTACCTCGCTTCTCGGCACCCGATGGTGGAGGTCACCGTCTACGAGGGCGGCCAGGAGCGGTACCCGCTTCTGGTCGGTGTGGAGTAGTAGAGGTACTCCATGCCACAGGTCACCTGGGACTCCAAGCTGTCCGCCGTCGCGGGCAGGGGAGCGGCGAAGATCGAGAAGGCCTTCGGCTACCGCACCGTGGGCGAGCTGCTGCGTCACTACCCGCGCCGGTACGTCGACAAGGGCTCGCTCAGCGACCTCGGCAGCCTCACCCTCGACGAGCACATCACCGTGATCGCGCGTGTGCTGTCCGCGAAGCAGGCCCCCTACCAGGACCGGCGTCGCGGCGGGTGGGCCTACCGGCTCGAAGTGGTCGTCGGCACCGAGCAGGACGAGCTGACGCTGACCTTCTTCGACAAGCACAAGAAGACCGCCGACTGGCGGGTCCGCACGGTCGCGCCCGGCACCGTGGGGCTGTTCTCCGGCAAGGTCGGCCGGTTCCGGAACCGCTGGCAGCTGGTCAACCCGCAGAGCAAGATCTTCGGCAGCGGCTCTGAGGACGAGGCCGCCGCGGAGGCGCACGCCGCCTGGGAGCTGCAGCCCGACCTGCTGACCATCTACCCGGCCACCTCGAGCGTGCAGTCCTGGCAGATCCAGGACACCATCGAGGTGGCGCTCGCGCTCGTCGACGAGGTCCCCGAGCCGCTGGACGAAGAGGTCCGCAAGGAACGAGGCCTGATCGGGGCCCGGGAGGCGCTCGAGCAGGTCCACCGCCCCGACTCGTGGGCGCAGAAGTCCGCCGCGGAGCAGCGGCTGCGGTTCGAGGAGGCGTTCGTGGCCCAGGCCGTGCTGGCGCAGCGCCGCGCCGCGCTGCGGCTTCTGGACGCCCGCCCGCGTGCCGGCCGCACGGGCGGCCTGCTGGACCGGTTCGACCGGCGGCTGCCCTTCGAGCTCACCGACGGCCAGCGCCGGGTCGGCGAGGAGATCCTCGCCGATCTCGCCTCCGACCACCCGATGCACCGCCTGTTGCAGGGCGAGGTCGGCTCCGGGAAGACCGTGGTCGCGTTGCGCGCCATGCTCCGGGTGGTCGACTCGGGCGGCCAGACGGCGCTGCTCGCGCCGACCGAGGTGCTCGCCCAGCAGCACCACCGCTCGATCACGGGGATGCTCGGGGACCTGGCCGCCGCTGGGATGCTCGGCGGTGCGGAGGAGGCCACCAGCGTGGGGCTGCTCACCGGTTCGCTGGGGACGGCAGCGCGCAAGGAGGTGCTCTTGGACGCCGCCTCCGGCGCTGCCGGCATCGTCATCGGCACGCATGCCCTGCTCGAGCAGCAGGTCAGCTTCGCCGACCTGGGACTGGTGGTGGTCGACGAGCAGCACCGGTTCGGGGTGGAGCAACGCGCCGCCCTGACTGCGAAAGCCGGCGAGACACCGCCGCACGTGCTGGTGATGACCGCAACCCCGATCCCGCGCACCGTCGCGATGACCGTGTTCGGTGACCTCGAGACCTCCTCGCTGACCGAGTTGCCCGGTGGCCGGGCCGCCGTGCAGACGACCGTGGTCCCGGTGGGCGAGCAGCCCGCCTGGCTGGACCGCGCCTGGGCGAGGATCCGCGAAGAGGTCGCTCAGGGGCGGCAGGCTTACGTCGTGTGCGCCCGTATCGGCGAGGACTCCGCCCACGCCGAGGACGAGGAACAGCCTGATGGCGTGGCCGGGACCGACCAGGTCGCGCCCGCCGCGGTGGAGACGCTCGCTCCGCTTCTCGCCGAGGGCCCGCTGTCGGGTCTGTCCGTGGGTGTTCTGCACGGCCGGATGAGCGCGGAGGACAAGGACGCCGTGATGCGTGCGTTCGCGACCGGTGGCATCGACGTGCTGGTCTCCACCACCGTGATCGAGGTCGGGGTCGACGTGCCCAACGCCTCGGTGATGGTGGTCATGGACGCTGACCGGTTCGGGGTCTCCGCACTGCACCAGCTGCGCGGCAGGATCGGCCGGGGTCGGTGGGCCGGGCTGTGCCTGCTGGTCACCGGGGCGGCGGCCGGCTCCCCGGCCAGGGGCCGGCTGGACGCGGTCGCGGCCACCACCGACGGCTTCGAGCTGTCCCGGGTGGATCTCGCGCAGCGCCGGGAGGGCGATGTCCTCGGCGCGAGCCAGTCCGGCCACCACTCCAGCCTGCGGCTGCTGTCGGTGCTCCGGCACGAGGACGTGATCGCCGACGCCCGGCAGGCCGCCGCCGGGGTGGTGGAGCAGGACCCGGAGCTGTCGGCCCACCCCGAGCTCGCGGCGGCCATCCGCCGTCTCGATGAAGCGGACCAGGCCGCCTTCCTGGGCAAGGCGTAGCCTGCCCGGGCGGGTCATCGACGGACAAGATCGACGGACAGACAGGGGGCCACGATGACGCGGATCATCGCGGGAACGGCCGGCGGCCGGCGGCTGCGCACGCCCCGGGGCAGGGCCACCCGGCCCACCTCCGACCGGGTGCGCGAGGCGCTGTTCTCCGCGATCGACTCGGCCCTCGGCTCGATCGCTGGGCTGCGCTTCCTGGACCTGTACGCCGGGTCGGGCGCGGTAGGGCTGGAAGCCCGCTCCCGGGGCGCCGGGGTGGTCACCCTGGTCGAGCAGGACCGGCGCACCGCCGGGCTGATCCGCGACAACGTGCAGACCCTGTCCTTCAAGGGAGTGGAGGTGCTCGCGGTGCCGGTGATGCGGGCCGTCGCCCAGCCGCCCCGAGCGCCGTACGACATCGTCTTCGTGGACCCGCCGTACTCCCTCCCCGACGACGAGCTCGGCAACGCGCTCGGGCTGCTCGCCGACCACGAGTGGCTGACGCCGGGGGCCCTGGTGGTGGTGGAGCGCTCGGCACGGGACCCCGGCCTGACCTGGCCGAGCAGCTACGTCCCGGAGCGCTCGCGCACCTACGGAGACACCACTCTTTGGTAC
Organism: uncultured Actinomycetota bacterium; assembly: GCA_963839365.1. Classification (GTDB taxonomy): domain Bacteria; phylum Actinomycetota; class Actinomycetes; order Propionibacteriales; family Nocardioidaceae; genus DASSKA01. The sequence continues at coordinate 184,950 of CAWIUT010000003.1, read as the reverse complement.
GGTCACGCCGCAGGCCCGGGTCCGCGGGCCTGAGCGCGCAGACGAGGGAGGGCAACGTGCGCAGAGCGGTGTGTCCCGGGTCCTTCGACCCGGTCACCAACGGGCACATCGACATCGTGGGGCGCGCCTCGGCCCTGTTCGACGAGGTGGTCGTCGCGGTGGGCGTGAACGCCTCCAAGCAGCGGCTGTTCACCGCAGAGGAGCGCATCGAGATGCTCGCCGAGGTGTGCGCCGGCTACCCGAACGTGAGCGTCGCCTCCTTCCGAGGGCTGCTCACCGACTTCTGTCGCGAGCGGGGCGTGCACGCCATCGTCAAGGGGCTGCGCGCGGTCAGCGACTTCGACTACGAGCTGCAGATGGCGCAGATGAACTCCCGGCTCGCCGACATCGAGACCGTGTTCGTGCCGACCAGTCCGGAGTACTCCTTCCTGGCCTCGAGCCTGGTCAAGGAGGTGGCCACGTTCGGGGGTGACGTGTCCTCGCTGGTGCCGCCCACGGTGCTCGGCCGGCTCACCGCTCGGCTTGCCGAGCAGCGCACGGATAGGTGAACCGAGCCGGGGCAACGTATCGTCATAGTGCGGCAGTCACGCCGTCTCTGACCGGGGGGAGGCGGACCCGTCGAGAACTGGCGGGTCAACGACTCGAGCGAAGCTGCCGGAAAGAGCCGAACCAGAAAGGTCCACCGTGGACGTGCACGCCAAGCTTGCCGAGATCCGGCAGGTGGTCGAAGGGGCGCGCGGGATGCCGATGTCGGCGTCGGCCGTGGTCAACCGGGGGGAGCTGCTCGCGCTGCTCGACGAGCTCGGGGAGGGGGTCGACACCGCGCTCAGCGACGCGCGGAAGGTGCTCGCGGACCGCGACGGCATCGTGGACGACGGCCGCCGGGCGGCCGAGCAGATCGTCGACGACGCTCGCCAGGAGCGAGAGGCCATCCTGTCCGACACCGAGGTGTTCCGGCTGGCCAAGCGGAAGGCCGACGAGCTGCTCGAGAACACCCGCGCCGAGGCGGACGGCCTCCGGCACGAGACCGACGACTACGTCGACCAGAAGCTGGCCAACTTCGAGATCACCCTGGAGCGCACCATCGAGGCGGTGCGCCGCGGTCGGGAGCGGCTTGCGGGGCGCACCGCGTTCCACTCCCTGACGCAGGAGGAGGCGGACAAGATCGTGCTGCCCGAGCACCTCGAGGGGCACGCCGAGGGGTAGCCCCCGCTGGGGTCCACGCTGGAACGAGCTGGGCACGCTGGAGCAGAGGCCGGATTGGCCGAGACGGGTCGGTGCCGGTAGGCTGGCGGACGGTCCGTCGTCCGATCGGTGCGGTCACCGCTGCAGCGGAGGACGACGGTCGTGATCTGTAGTGCCCGTTGACGGAAGTGAATACCGTGCGTCTCGACCCGAGAGCGCCGCTCGTGCTCGACACCCGCGAGCTCGGCCGCCGCCCGGGGTCCCAGCGCCGGATGAGCTTCACGGAGCCGGCGCCGGCAGATCTCGGCATCGAAGTGCTCAGTGTCCCCGAAGGGTCGCCGATCGAGTTCGACGTGAGGCTCGAGGCGGTCATGGAGGGCGTCCTGGTCACCGGCACGGCACGTACCGGGCTCGAGGGCGAGTGCGTTCGGTGCCTGGAACCGGTCCACGACGAGGTGGTCGCCGACTTCCAGGAGCTGTTCGTCTATGACGACAGCGACACCGACGCCGATGAGGACGACGAGACCAGCCGGTTGGAGGGCGACCTGCTCGACCTCGAACCACTGCTGCGGGACGCGGTGGTGCTCACACTGCCGTTCCAGCCGCTGTGCCGGGAGGACTGCCCGGGTCTGTGCGCCGAGTGTGGCGCCAGGCTGGCAGACGACCCGGGGCACCAGCACGACGAGCGGATCGACCCCCGGTGGGCGGCGCTTCGCGGGCTGGACGTAGGACCTGACGACGAAACCGGCCGGAACGGCTCCGGCCCGACCAAGGAGTGAGACCGTGGCTGTTCCGAAGCGGAAGATGTCGCGCAGCAACACGCGGCACCGTCGCTCGCAGTGGAAGGCCTCTGCGCCCTCACTGGTGACCTGTGCGAACCCCGCGTGCGGTGCCAAGCACCTGCCCCACCGGGCCTGCCCCGAGTGCGGTCAGTACGGCGCCCGCACGGAGCGGCGCCAGGTCCTGTAGGGGAAGCGACCGTGAGCGAGCCGTCGTCGTACGACGACTTGCGGGAGGCGCTCGGACGACCAGACCTTGGTCCTGAGCTGCTCGAGCGTGCGCTCACCCACCGTTCGTACGCCTACGAGCACGGCGGGCTGCCCACCAACGAGCGGCTGGAGTTCCTCGGGGACTCCGTGCTCGGGGTGGTGGTCACCGACACCCTGTTCCGCGCGCACCCGGACCTGTCCGAGGGCCGGCTGGCCAAGCTGCGCGCGGCCGTCGTCAACGCGCGGGCCCTCGCCGACGTCGCACGCACCATCGGGCTGGGCCAGCACATCAAGCTCGGTCGCGGCGAGGAGTCGACGGGGGGACGGAACAAGTCCTCGATCCTCTCCGACACGGTGGAAGCGCTGATCGGTGCGGTGTACCTCAGCGGCGGCTTCGAGTCCGCCGGCGCCGTCGTGCACCTGCTGTTCGACCCGCTGATGGAGACCGCTGCCGGGCTCGGCGCCGGCCTGGACTGGAAGACCAGCCTTCAGGAGCTGTCCGCCGAGCACTCCCTCGGCGTGCCCGAGTACGTCATCGAGGACGAAGGGCCCGACCACGAGAAGACCTTCACCGCCCAGGTGCAGGTCGGCGGGGAGCGGTACGGCCACGGCACCGGCCGGTCCAAGAAGGAGGCCGAGCAGCAGGCCGCCGAGACCGCGTACCGCGCCATCGTGGCCGAGTACGGCGTCACGGTGGCACACCCGGTCGCGAACGACTGAGGTGCCCGAGCTTCCCGAGGTCGAGGTGGTCCGGCTCGGGCTCGACCAGCACGTCACCGGCCGCACCATCAGCCACGTCGAGGTGCTGCACCCCCGCGTGGTGCGCCGGCACGCCCCGGGCCCCGACGACTTCGCCGCCGCGCTCACCGGCCGGCGGGTGACGGGGGTGCGTCGCCGCGGGAAGTACCTGTGGCTGCCCTTGGACAACGGGGACGCACTGCTGGCGCACCTCGGCATGAGCGGGCAGCTGCTGGTCCAGCCGGTCACCGCCCCTCCCGAGCGGCACCTGCGGGTGCGGATGGAGCTCACCGACCCCGGTGCGGAGGCGCCCCCGGTGCTCGGCCGTACCGAGCTCCGCTTCGTCGACCAGCGCATGTTCGGCGGGCTCTCGCTCTCACCCGGCGGTGCCGAGCTCCCCGCCGAGGTCAGGCACATCGCCCGCGACCCGATGGACCCGGCCTTCGACGACGCCGCGTTCCAGGCGTCGGTCCGCCGGCGCAGCTCCGGCATCAAGCGGATCCTCCTCGACCAGACCGCGATCTCCGGGGTGGGCAACATCTACGCCGACGAGGCGCTGTGGCGGGCCCGCGTGCACTTCGAGCGGCTCGGGGCGAACCTGCGCCGCGGACAGGTCGAGGCGGTGCTGGCCGGCGTCCGGACCGTGATGACCGAAGCGCTCAGCCAGGGCGGCACGTCCTTCGACGCGCTCTACGTCAACGTGAACGGGGAGAGCGGGTACTTCGAGAGGTCCCTGGAGGTCTACGGCCGCAGCGGCCAGCCGTGCTCGCGGTGCGGGACCCCGATCGTCCGAGTGCCGTTCATGAACCGTTCGTCCTACTTCTGCCCACGCTGCCAGCCGCGCCCGCGGGTGCGTGCTGGCCGGGATTGACCGCGCAGGTGCCCAGGTGGGACCCTGGTACTGGACACCCTCCTGCCCCCGGCTGTGACCCAGCCGCCCCCGGGGCCGCCCTCAAGGGTGCGTGACAGGACCTCATCCACCGGAGGACATCACTATGGCCAAGGCGCTCCTCGGATACATGAGCAGCACCGACCCTCGCGTCCTCGCCCAGCTCACCGCGGAGAACCGGCAGCTACGTCGACGTGTCGACGACCTCGAAGCCCACCTGCTTCGTCTTCAGGCCGACAACGACGAGCTTGCCGCGAGCGTGCACGAGTCGCCGCTGCTCACTCTCGACGAGAACATGCAGCCGGCCTGACCCTGCTTCGCGCGGCCGCCGCGAGCGGACGCTGACGGGTGCCCCTTCTTCAAGGCGCCCGGTCAGTGGCGTGCCTCCGTGCAGCGTCCAGGACACGGATCCGGACCCGGGCGTGGGGGCACAGCCGGGTCCCACTCGCCAGGTAGGCTGCTGCCGCTGACCTTCCCCGCGGCATGCCCAGTCCTGAGAGTGACCTGCCAGACCGTCTCAGCGTCCAGTCGACCGGCGATCCGTGAGGAGCACCACGTTGTACCTGAAGACCCTGACGCTTCGGGGGTTCAAGTCCTTCGCGTCGGCGACCACCCTGCAGCTCGAGCCCGGGATCACCTGCATCGTCGGCCCCAACGGCTCGGGCAAGTCCAACGTGGTAGACGCACTGGCCTGGGTGATGGGGGAGCAGGGCGCCAAGTCGCTGCGCGGCGGCAAGATGGAGGACGTCATCTTCGCCGGCACCTCCGGCCGGCCGCCGCTGGGTCGGGCCGAGGTCGCGCTCACCATCGACAACTCTGACGGGGCGCTGCCGATCGAGTACTCCGAGGTCACGATCAGCCGCACCATGTTCCGCAACGGCGGGTCGGAGTACGCCATCAACGGCACCGGGTGTCGGCTGCTGGACGTCCAGGAGCTGCTCTCGGACTCCGGCATCGGCCGGGAGATGCACGTGATCGTCGGCCAGGGCCAGCTGGACTCGATCCTGCACGCCACCCCCGAGGACCGGCGCGGCTTCGTGGAGGAGGCCGCCGGCGTGCTCAAGCACCGCAAGCGCAAGGAGAAGGCGCTGCGCAAGCTGGACGCCACCGAGGGCAACCTGACCCGGCTCAGCGACCTGCTCACCGAGCTCCGGCGCCAGCTCAAGCCGCTGGGCCGGCAGGCGGAGGTGGCTCGCAAGGCCGCCGTGGTGCAGGCCGACGTCCGTGACGCGCGGGCCCGGCTGCTCGCCGACGACCTGGTGAGCGCCCGCAGCGGTCTCGAGCAGGAGATGGCCGACGAGTCCGCCCTGCTGGAGCGCCGCGCCGAGGTGGAGGCCGAGCTCGAGCGGCTGCGCGGCTCCGAAGCGGCGTTGGAGGCCGAGCTGCGCGAGAGCCTGCCCGCCCTGGCCCGCGCCCAGGAGACCTGGTTCGCGCTCTCCGGGCTGCGGGAACGGTTGAAGGGCACGGCCGGGCTGGCCGAGGAGCGGGTGCGCAACGCCCGGGAGGCCGGCGACGAGCCGGTCAGCGGGGCGGGCCGCGACCCCCAGGAGCTGGAGGCGGAGGCGGAGCGGGTGCGCGCCGAGGAGCAGCAGATCGCGGGTGAGGTGGCCCATCACCAGTCCGCGCTCGACGAGGCGGTGCGTGCCCGGCAGGAGGCGGAGGCCGCGCACGGTGAGGAGGACCGGCGGGTCGCGGCGTTGCGGCGCGCGGCGGCCGACCGTCGGGAGGGGCTGGCCCGCCTGCACGGCCAGGTGAACGCGCTCAAGAGCCGGGCGGCAGCCGCCGAGGACGAGCTCGGCCGGCTCAGCTCCGCCCGGGAGGAGGCGGTGGCTCGCGCCGAGCGTGCGCAGCGGGACTTCACCGCCCTGGAGACCAAGGTCGCCGGCCTGGACGCCGGCGAGGAGGGTCTCGACGCCGAGCACGAGGGGGCCAGCTCCGCGCTGGCCGACGTGGAGCAGCGGCTGGCCAAGCTACGCGACGAGGCTCAGCTGGCCGAGCGGGAGCGCGGCGCGCTGGCGGCCCGCAAGGAAGCGCTGGAGCTCGGCCTGCGTCGCAAGGACGGTGCCGGCGCGCTGCTGGCGGCCAGCGACCCGGTGTCCGGGCTGCTGGGCTCGGTCGCCGCGCTGCTGACCGTGCAGCCTGGCCACGAGGCGGCCCTGGCCGCTGCCCTCGGCAGCGCCGCCGATGCGGTCGCGGTCGAGCACGTGGCGGCGGCCGTGGGCGCGATCGCCCACCTCAAGGCCGACGACCTCGGCCGGGCCGGGCTGCTGCTCGCCGGCCCCGGAGCCCAAGACCGGCCCTGGCCCGAGCTCCCGGGCTGGGCCACCTACGCCGTCGACGTGGTCGACGCTCCCGAGACGCTGCGGCCGGCCCTGCGGCGGCTGCTGCACAAGGTGGCGGTGGTCGAGGACCTCGGCGCCGCCACGACGCTGGTCGCCGACCTCGCTGACGTGGTGGCCGTGACGCGTGACGGCGACCTGCTGGGCACCCACTTCGCCTCGGGCGGGTCCTCCTCGCAGCCCAGCCTCCTCGAGGTGCAGGCCGCGGTGGAGGAGGCGACCAGCAAGCTCGAGGAGGCCGGACACACCTGCGAGCGGCTCACCTTCGACCTGACCCGTCTGGAGCAGGAGCGGGTCGAGGCGCAGCAGCGCGTCGACGTGGCCCTGGCGAAGCTGCACGAGTCCGACGCGACGCTGGCCGCCGTGGCCGAGGAGCTCGGGCAGTACGGCTCGCTCGCGCGCTCGGCGCGCGGGGAGGCGGACCGGCTGGCGGCCGCCATCGACACCGCCCGGGACGCCCGCGACAAGCACCTCGCAGGGCTCGCCGACCTGGAGGGCCGGCTCGCCGCCGCCGAGGAGGCGCCGGAGGAGGAGCCGGACACCAGCACCGTCGAACGGTTGGCCGAGGCGGCCCGCGCGGCCCGCCAGCAGGAGATGGACTCCCGGCTGGCGCTGCGCACCGCCGAGGAGCGGGCACGGGCGCTGGCCGGCCGCGCCGACTCCCTGGAGCGGCAGGCCGCCTCCGAGCGCGAGGCCCGGGCCCGCGCGGCGGCGCGACGGGAGCGGCTGGCGAGGGAGGGCGAGGTCGGTCGCGCCGTCGTGCGCGGCGTGACCCTGGTCCTCAGCCGGCTCGAACGCTCCATCGAGGCCGCGGCCGCGGAGCGTACGAAGGTCGAGGAGTCGCGCCGCGGCCGCGAGGAGGAGCTGACCGGGCTGCGCGGGCAGCTGCGCAAGCTCACCGCTGAGCTCGACGAGCTGGTCAACACAGTGCACCGCGACGAGATGGCCCGGGCGCAGCAGCGGATGCGCATCGAAGCCCTCGAGCAACGCGCGCTCGACGAGCTGGGCATCGACGCGGACAACCTGGTCGGCGACTACGGCCCCGACAACCTTGTGCCGCCGGTGCAACCACCGGATGATGAGGAGGCGGGGGAGCCGGTGCCGTTCGTCCGCGAGGAGCAGCAGAAGCGGCTGCGGTCCGCGGAGCGCGCCCTGAACATGCTGGGCAAGGTGAACCCGCTCGCCCTCGAGGAGTTCTCCGCGCTGGAGGAGCGGCACAAGTTCCTCACCGAGCAGCTGGAGGATCTCCGCAAGACCCGGCGGGACCTGCTCGACATCGTGCGCGAGGTCGACGAGCGGGTGCAGCAGGTGTTCACCGAGGCGTGGCAGGACGTGCGAGAGGCCTTCGACTCGGTGTTCTCCCGGCTGTTCCCCGGTGGTGAGGGCCGGCTGGTGCTCACCGACCCCCAGGACATGCTGACCACCGGCATCGAGGTGGAGGCCCGGCCGCCGGGCAAGAAGGTCAAGCGGCTGTCGCTGCTGTCCGGCGGTGAACGGTCGCTGGTGGCGGTGGCGTTCCTCGTGGCGCTGTTCAAGGCCCGGCCGTCGCCGTTCTACATCCTCGACGAGGTGGAGGCGGCGCTCGACGACACCAACCTCGGCCGGCTGCTGGAGATCTACGAGGAGCTGCGCGAGGCCAGCCAGCTGCTGGTGATCACCCACCAGAAGCGCACCATGGAGGTCGGTGACGCGCTCTACGGCGTCACCATGCGCGGTGACGGCGTGTCCACGGTCATCTCCCAGCGGCTGCGCGAGGCCGCGCCGGCGTGAGCCCTCGATGACGGCCGACCCGAAGCGGCCGCCCCGCCCCACCCGTCGCGACTACGTGGTCTGGCGGCAGGCGACCACCCGCTGGGACGACGACGACTTCTACGGGCACATGAACAACGCCACCTACTACCAGCTGTTCGACACCGCCGTGAACGCCCACCTCATCGAGGCGACCGGAAGAGACATCCGCCGGCTGCCCGTGGTCGGCGTGGTCGCCGAGACGGGGTGCCGCTACTTCCGGGAGATCGGCTTCCCCGACCCGGTCGACATCGGGCTCGCGGTGGAGCGGGTCGGGAACTCCTCGGTGGTGTACCGCGTCGGCCTGTTCCAGGGCGGCTTCGACGAAGCCGCCGCCGAGGGCCGGTTCGTGCACGTGTACGTCGACAACACCCCGGGCGGTGACCGCGTCGTACGCCCGGTCCCGGACGAGATCCGGGCCGCGGTCACCCCGCTGCTCCGTCCCGCGGAGTGAGGACGCCCGGCTCCGGTCGGGTTTGTCGGGATCGAATCGGGGCAAAGGGGTCCCGTCGCGCCGGGCGTCGGTGTGACTCCTCTGGGAGAAGTGGTGCGCTGTGGTCTGGATCGTGCTTCCGATGCTCGTGATCATGATGATGGCCGGAGTGGTCGTGTTGTACGTCGCCTTCCCGCACCGCGGCGAGGACGTGCCGCACACCCCGTGGGTCGGCGACGCGATGCGGCGCGGTGTGCACATGCTGCCGACGCTGGACAACCAACGGGAGCACCAGACCCGCTGAGCCTCGGGGCGAGCGGGGGAGGCGAGCCGGTGCTCTTTCCCGGTCTGCTTGGATGGTGCGCGTGGGTGAGTTCCTCTATCTGATCATCGTCATCGCGGTCGTCGTGGTCGCGATCATCGCCGGTCTGGTGACCACGACCTTCCGTCGCCGGCGCCCGGACACCGAAGCGCCCCCGGTGCCCGAGGAGACGAAGGTCGGCGAGGAGGCGGCGCCCCCCCAGGAGGAGCCGCGCCGCACGGTCGAGGACACCGACCTCCCGCTCGTCGCTCCGGCGCCGACCGTCGAGCGGCCCGAGCCGCCGGCCGGCCGGCTGGTCCGGCTCCGCGAGCGGCTCGCCCGGTCCCAGGGAGCCCTCGGACGCGGCCTGCTGGCCCTGCTGTCGCGCGACCAGATCGACGAGGACACCTGGGAGGACATCGAGGACACGCTGCTCACGGCCGATGTCGGGGTGAAGCCCACGCAGGAGCTGGTCGAGCACCTGCGCACCCGGCTGCGCGTCGAGGGCTCTGCCGCGGACCCGCAGCAGGTGCTCCGCGAGGAGCTGCTCAACCTGGTCGACCCCTCCATGGACCGGACCATCAACGTGGACCGCCACAACGGGGTGCCCGGCGTGGTGCTGCTGGTGGGCGTGAACGGGACCGGCAAGACCACCACGGTCGGCAAGCTCGCCCGGGTGCTGGTCGCCGAGGACAAACAGGTGGTGCTCGGCGCCGCCGACACCTTCCGGGCCGCTGCCGCCGAGCAGCTGGCCACCTGGGGCGAGCGGGTCGGCGCGCCCGCGGTGCGGGGCCCGGAGGGCAGCGACCCCGCCAGTGTCGCCTACGAGGCGGTCAAGAGCGGCGTGGAGCGCGAGGCCGACGTGGTGCTGATCGACACCGCGGGCCGGCTGCAGAACAAGACCGGCCTGATGGACGAGCTGGGCAAGGTCAAGAGGGTGGTGGAGAAGCAGGCCCCGGTGACCGAGGTGCTGCTGGTCCTGGACGCCACCACCGGGCAGAACGGCATGATCCAGGCCCGCGTCTTCCGGGAGGTCGTCGATGTCACCGGGATCGTGCTGACCAAGCTGGACGGTTCCGCGAAGGGTGGGATCGTGGTGGCCGTGCAGCGCGAGCTGGGGGTGCCGGTGAAGTTCGTCGGCCTCGGCGAGGGACCCGACGACCTGGCCCCGTTCGACCCCGAGACGTTCGTGGACGCGCTGCTGGACCTGCCGGCCTGAGGGGGACCGTCACCGAGGTGTCAGGCTGCCCCGGTGCAGGCGCCGCGCAGGGTCAGCGCCACCAGCCGCTCCGCGTCGGCCTCCGTGGGCAGCGGGCGTTCCGTGACGACCCGGAACGCGAGCAGGCCGCTGAGCCACTGCGCCAGCACGTCGAGGTCGGCGTCCGCGCGGACCTCGCCGCGGGCCACGGCCCGCTCGAAGATCCGGCGCGCCTGCTGCTCGCGTCGCTCGCTGGCTGAGCGGTAGAGGGCGGCGATCCGTTCGTCGCGCAGCGACTCGGTGATGGAGGCCCGCAGCAGGTCCCGGCCCGCCGGGGTGTTGATGGCGGCCAGTGCCTCCCGGTAGCTCTGGCGCAGGTCCTCCTCGACCGACCCGGTGTCCGGCGCGGTCGCCGCTGCGCCGTACACCCGGTCCATCGCCGCAACGGCCAGGTCCTCCTTCGACGGCCACCGGCGGTAGACGGTGGCCTTCCCGACCCCGGCTCGGGTGGCCACGTCGTCCACGGTCATCCGGTCGAAGCCGCGGGCCAGCATCAGGTCCGCCGCGGCCGCGACGATGTGCTCGTCGGTCGCGGGGTCACGGGGTCTGCCCCGCCGGCGGCGGGACGTCTCGGGCCTGTCGTGCCCGTTCATGTCATCCACGATACGGACCCTCCTCCGCAACGCCCATCGTCGAGAGGTACCCGTTCACGGAGGCGTAACACGAGCAGCCGCAATGTCACACCGCTGCAACACGGCCTGCGGAGCGGCGAAACATCTCCCCTTCAGGGTGGGGCTACGTCACTCACCACCCAGGAGGTTCCATGGACACCGGCTATGCGGCCTGGATGCTCACCGCCGCGTCCCTCGTCCTGCTCATGACGCCCGGACTGGCCTTCTTCTACGGCGGTATGAACCGGTCGAAGTCCGTCCTCAACATGATGATGATGTCGTTCGGCGCGCTCGGCGTGGTCACCGTCGTCTACGTGCTGTGGGGATGGTCGATGTCCTTCGGGCCCCAGGACCTCGGCGGCCTGGTGGCAAGCCCGTTCTCGCTGTTCGGTCTCAGCGGCATCGACCCGATGAGCTACGTGTTCGTCGCCTTCCAGCTCACGTTCGCGGTGATCACCGCGGCGCTGATCAGCGGCGCGATCGCCGACCGGGTGAAGTTCTCCACGTGGATGGTGTTCACCCCGATCTGGGTGACCCTCTCCTACTTCCCGCTGGCGCACATGGTGTGGGGCGGGGGGTTCCTCAGCGGCTCGGACCCCAGCGGGCTGGCCGCGAAGCTGTTCGGGTTCGTGCACGGTGTCGCGAAGGTGGTCCCGCAGGACTACGCCGGGGGCACGGTGGTCCACATCAACGCGGGCACGGCGGGGCTGGTGCTCGCCCTGCTCGTCGGCGGCCGGAAGGGCTTCGGCAAGGAGGTGTTCCGTCCCCACCACATCCCGTTCACCATGCTGGGAGCCGGCCTGCTGTGGTTCGGCTGGTTCGGGTTCAACGTCGGCTCGATCGTGCCCACGGCCACCCAGGGGGTCGCCGGCAAGCAGGCCGCGTTCTTCGACAACTCCGTGCAGTTTGCCACCAACTTCGTGGGAGAGACCGGGATGGTGTGGGTCAACACGTGCGTGGCCACCGCCGCCGCGATGCTCGGCTGGTTGCTGGTGGAGAAGATCCGCGACGGCCGGGCGACCTCGCTCGGTGCGGCCTCCGGAGTGGTTGCGGGACTGGTGGCGGTCACCCCGGCCTGCGGCTCCCTCAGCCCGGTCGGCTCGATCGTCCTGGGCCTGGTGGCCGGGTGCGCCTGCGCGCTGGCCGTCGGGCTGAAGTACCGCTTCGGCTTCGACGACTCCCTGGACGTCGTGGGCGTGCACCTGGTGGGCGGTCTGGTGGGCACCGTGCTGATCGGGTTCCTGTCCACGAGCACGGGGCTGCTCTACGGCCACGACGCCCGGCAGCTCGTCGTCCAGGTGCTGATCGCCGCTGCCGCCGTGATCTGGTCCGGAGCGTGCACCCTGGTGATCGGGCTGGCCCTCAAGTACGCGATGGGCTGGCGGATCGCCGAGGATCACGAGGCGGAGGGCATCGACCTCGTCGAGCACGGCGAGACCGCCTACGACTTCGCGCATCCGGGCAGCGGTCGACTCAGCGGCACGCCGGCCCCGGCGGCCTCCCTGCACAACGAAGGAGCCATGGCATGAAGCTCGTCACCGCGGTGATCAAGCCGCACAAGTGGGAGGACGTCCGCGAGGCGCTGGAGTCGTTCGGGGTCTCCGGCATGACGGTCAGCGAGGTCAGCGGCTACGGACGTCAGAAGGGGCACACGGAGGTCTACCGGGGCGCCGAGTACGACATCGCGCTGGTGCCCAAGGTCCGGGTCGAGATCCTGGTCGACGACGCGGACGCCGACGACGTGGTGGCCATCGTCGCGAAGAGCGCGCAGACCGGCCGGATCGGGGACGGCAAGGTCTGGGTGGTGCCGGTGGAGGGGGTCGTCCGGGTGCGCACCGGCGACCGTGACGAGGCGGCGATCTGAGCCGGTCGTGACCGCCGCCGAGCGCAGAGCGCGGACCGTCGAGGCGGACGCGCTCTGCGCGCATGCTCTGCGCTGTGCTCTGGGGACCCGCGACGACAACGGCGTTGCCCTGGTGGCGGTCGGCGGCTACGGGCGCGCCGAGCTCGCCCCGCACAGCGACCTCGACCTCGTCCTGGTCCACGCCGACCACGTGGACGTCGCGCCTGTCGCGACACGTGTCTGGTACCCGCTCTGGGACGCGGGCGTTCGGCTCGACCACTCGGTGCGGGCGCTGTCCGAGGTGCAGGCCGACGCGGCGCGGGACGTGCGCGTTGCGCTCGGTCTCCTGGACGCCCGGCACGTGGCCGGGGACACCGGGCTGTCGTTGACGCTGCGCTCACGGGTGTTCGCAGACTGGCGGCGTGGCGCGCGGGGCACGTTGCCCCGGCTGCGGGAGCTGGTGACCGCCCGGGGCGAACGGCACGGCGAGCTGGCCCATGCCGCCGTGCCCGACCTGAAGGAGTCGCTGGGCGGTCTGCGCGACGCCACCGTGCTCAAGGCGCTGGTGGCGACCTGGCTCGTCGATGTGCCGCACGCCGACCTGGAGCGGTGCCGGCAGGCGCTGCTCGAGGTGCGGGACGCTCTGCACCAGGTGGCCGGCCGGGCCACGGACCGGGTGGGTCCCGAGCTGTGGGAGGACCTGGCCGAGGCACTCGGCCACCCGGACTCCGACAGCATGCAGCGCCACGTCCGCCGCCTGGGCCGACGCACGACCCACCTGTCCCGGTTGACCTGGCGTCGGGTGGACGCGGTGCTGGCGCGACCGCGCGTCATCCGTTCCCGCGGCCCACTGCTGACCCCGGTCGCTCCAGGGGTGGCCGAGAGCGGCGGCGAGGTGGTGCTCGACCGGCGCGCCGAGGTCGGCCGGGATCGGCTGCTGCTGCTGCGCGCCGCGACGGCGGCCGCCGAGAACGACTGGGTGCTGGCCCCGACCACGGCGGCGCGGCTGGCGCGGGACGGGGTGATGCCGACCGAACCGTGGGACGAGCACGCCCGCAACCTCCTCGTCCGTCTGCTCGGTGCCGGACCGGGGCTGCTCCCGGTGTGGGAGACCCTCGACGAGACCGGAGCGCTCGACCGGGTGCTCCCGGAGTGGACGCGGGTCCGCCTGCTCCCGCATGCGTCCGCGGTCCACCGGTTCACCGTCGACCGGCACTTGGTGGAGACCTGCATCCAGGCCTCCCGGATGCTGCGGCGGGTTGCCCGGCCCGATCTCCTGCTGGTCGCGGCAGTGCTGCACGACATCGGCAAGGGTGGGGTCCGCGACCACCCGGTGGAGGGAGAACCGGTCGCGGCCGCCGTGGCCGCCCGCCTCGGCCTGCGCCCCGAGGAGCAGGCGCTGGTCGGTCGGCTGGTGCGTCGACACCTGCTGCTGACGCAGGAGGCCACGACCCGTGACGTGACCGATCCGTTGACCGTCGAGCGGGTTGCGGACCAGGTCCGGGACGTGTCCACCCTGGACATGCTCGAGGTGCTCACCGAGGCGGATGCCCGGGCCACGGCGCCGCAGGCGTGGACCACGTGGCGGGCCCGACTCGTCGGTGAGCTCGCCGCGGGGGTACGCGCCCGTCTCCTCGGTGCCGGGCCGCCTGCCGACCCCGAACCCGTCCCCGAGGGCGGGCACGACACGGTGCACGGTCCCGAGGGGGTCGATGTGCGCCTGGCGGAGACCGAGTCCGGGACCACGGTGACGGTGGCCGCTCCGGACCGGACGGACCTGATGGCCGCGCTGGCTGGTGCGTTTGCTGCCCAGCGGCTCACCGTCCGAGCGGCGCGGGCCTGGGAACCGGACCCGGGGCGGCCGGCGGTGTCGGTCTGGCAGCTGGCCGAGACCGCCCTGGACGGTCGCCTCCTTCGCGAGCGGCTGGCGCTGGTGCTCTCCGGCGCGGTGAGCCCGGCGGACCGGCTGCCTGGCCCCCGCCCGCGAGTCCCCGAGCCGGTCGTGCAGGTCCGCCACGACGTGTCGCGGACCTCGACCGTGCTCGAGGTCCGCGTCGACGACCGGCCGGGACTGCTCTACCGGGTCTGCCGGACGCTGGCTCGGCTGGAGGTGGGCATCCGGTCCGCCCATGCGGCCACCCTCGGCCCCCAGGCGGTGGATGTGTTCTACCTGCGTGAGCCCGGCGGCGGTCCGCTGACCGAGGTTCGTGCGGCCGCCGTCGCGCACGCCGTACGGCAGGAGCTGGCCTGCGCGGCTACCCTGGACCCTTGACCGGTGCCGCTCCAGCGGGGCGTGCGCCGCACCGTGCTCCCAAGACCGAGGAATGACCAGCTTTGTTCGCGACTCTCTCCGACCGGCTCGCAGACACGTTCAAGAACCTGCGCGGCAAGGGCCGGTTGTCCGAGGCCGACATCGACGCGACCGCGCGAGAGATCCGGATCGCGCTGCTCGAGGCCGACGTGGCCCTGCCGGTCGTGCGGGAGTTCGTCCGGGCGGTCAAGGAGCGGGCCCGTGGCGAGGAGGTCAGCCAGGCGCTCAACCCGGCCCAGCAGATCGTCAAGATCGTCAACGACGAGCTGGTCCAGATCCTGGGCGGGGAGACCCGCCGGCTGCGGTTCGCCAAGACTCCGCCGACCGTGATCATGCTGGCCGGCCTGCAGGGCTCCGGCAAGACGACGCTCGCGGCGAAGCTGGGGCTGTGGCTGAAGGAGCAGGGCAACAGCCCGATGCTGGTGGCTGCCGACCTGCAGCGTCCGAACGCGGTCACCCAGCTCCAGGTGAACGGCGAGCGGGCCGGAGTCACCGTGTTCGCGCCCGAGCCGGGCAACGGCGTGGGAGACCCGGTCGCGGTCGCCCGCGGTGGTGTCGAGGAGGCCAGGCGCACCCTGCACGATGTCGTGATCGTCGACACCGCGGGCCGTCTCGGTGTCGACGCTGAGCTGATGCAGCAGGCCGCGGACATCCGTGACGCGGTGACTCCGGACGAGATCCTGTTCGTGGTCGACGCGATGATCGGCCAGGACGCGGTCAACACCGCCCAGGCGTTCTTGGACGGGGTCGGGTACGACGGCGTGGTGCTCACCAAGCTCGACGGTGACGCACGCGGTGGCGCTGCGCTGTCCATCGCCTCAGTCACGGGCAAGCCGGTGATGTTCGCCTCGGCGGGGGAGAAGCTCACCGACTTCGACTTGTTCCACCCCGACCGGATGGCGTCGCGGATCCTCGACATGGGCGATGTGCTCACCCTGATCGAGCAGGCGGAGAAGGCCTTCGACGCCGAGCAGGCCGAGAAGGCGGCCGCCAAGCTGACCGGCAAGGGCGGCGAGTTCACCCTCGACGACTTCCTGCAGCAGATGCAGCAGATCCGGAAGATGGGCTCGCTGTCGAAGATCATGGGGATGCTGCCCGGCATGGGGCAGTACCGGGACCAGCTCGAGAACTTCGACGAGCGCGAGCTCGACCGGGTCCAGGCGATCATCTACTCGATGACCCCCGGGGAGCGGGCCAACCCCAAGATCATCGACGGGTCACGCCGGGCGCGCATCTCCCGCGGCTCGGGCACCCAGGTCTCGGACGTCAACCAGCTGGTGGACCGGTTCTTCGAGGCCCGGAAGATGATGATGTCCATGGCCCGCGGCGGGGGGATGCCCGGCATGCCCGGGCTCCCGGGCATGGGCGGGACCGGCGGCGGTAAGCGCGCCAAGGGGAAGCAGGCGCCGAAGAAGAACAGGGCCAAGCGCAAGTCCGGGAACCCCGCGAAGCGGGCGGCGCAGGAGAAGGCCGCGGCCGCCAAGGCCGGCGGCGACGGCGCCAACCCCTTCGGCGTCCCGGGCGACGCGGAGACCCCGGACCCGTCGAGCTTCGAGCTGCCCGACGACATCAGCAAGTACCTCAACCGCTGACCGGATGAACCGGCGCGGGCGGTAGCGTCGCCGTCATGAACGCGCTGCGCTTTCGTGGACCGGTCCTTCCCGACGGCGAGCCGAGGGACCTGTACGTCGTCGCGGGCCGGGTCACCTACGAGCCCGTAGGCTCCGCGGAGCTGGTCGCAGAAGGCTGGATCGTGCCCGGCCTGGTGGACGCGCACTGCCACGTGGGACTCGACGAGAACGGCGCGGTGCCCGAGGACGTGCAGGAGAAGCAGGCGCTCGCCGACCGCGACGCCGGCGCTCTGCTGCTGCGGGACTGCGGCTCGGCGGCGGACACCTCCTGGATCCACGACCGCGCCGACCTGCCCCGGCTGGTCCGCGCCGGCCGGCACATCGCCCGCCCCCGCCGCTACATCCGCAACTACGCGCACGAGATCGAGCCGGGCGAGCTCGCCGAGTACGTCGCGAAGGAGGCCGAGCGCGGCGACGGGTGGGTGAAGCTGGTGGGGGACTGGATCGACCGCGAGGTCGGCGACCTCGCCCCGCTGTGGCCGCGGGAGGCCCTCGACGAGGCGATGCGGGCCGCGCACGAGCGCGGCGCCCGGGTGACCGCGCACGTGTTCGGCGAGCAGGCCCTCCCGGACCTGATCGGTGCCGGCATCGACTGCATCGAGCACGGCACCGGCCTGTCGCAGGACCTCATCGACACCATGGCCGCCCGGGGTGTCGCGCTCGTGCCGACGGCCAAGCAGCTGAACAACTTCCCGACCTACGCCGCCGCCGGCGGCACGAAGTTCCCGGCGTACGCCGCGCACATGACCGCGCTGTTCGAGCGACGCCGCGCCACCATCGGGGCCGCCCACGAGGCGGGCGTGCCGATCTACGCGGGCACCGACGCCGGCGGGGTCCTTCCGCACGGGCTGATCGCCGAGGAGGTGCTCGAGCTCGCAACCTACGGGCTCAGCGCCGAGGCGGCGCTCGGCGCCGCGTCCTGGCGGGCGCGCTCCTGGCTGGGCGAGGACGCCGGCCTGCACGAGGGGGCAGCCGCCGACTTCCTGGTCCTCGCCGGCGACCCGTTGGCGGACCTGAGCGTGCTGCGCAGCCCGCGGCGGATCGTGCTGCGGGGCGCCGTGGTGGGCTGACGCGCGGCCCGGCGGTCCTGCGACGGCGCCGATTGGAGTCGGCGCGGTCCCATCTGGCAGAATGGCGCGCTGAGTCACACGGGCCGGACCCTCTCAACCGACCCCGTGGCACCGCGCAGCGCCTCGACCGGCCCCCACCAGGCACGGGACGCTCACCCCACTCACGATTTCGAGGAGACAACCACACTCGTGGCCGTCAAGATTCGTCTGAAGCGCATGGGCAAGGTCCACGCGCCGTACTACCGCGTCGTTGTCGTCGACTCGCGCAAGAAGCGCGACGGCAAGGTGATCGAGGAGATCGGCAAGTACCACCCCAAGGAGGAGCCCTCGTTCATCGAGGTGCAGTCCGAGCGGGCGCAGTACTGGCTCGGTGTCGGTGCGCAGCCCAGCGAGGCCGTGGCCGCGCTGCTGAAGGTCACCGGCGACTGGCAGAAGTTCAAGGGTGAGCCGGGTGCGGAGGGCACCTTGAAGCAGCGCGAGCCCAAGCGCGACAAGACCGAGATCTTCAACGAGGCGTTGAAGGAGTCCGGCGGCGAGCCGGCGACGGAGGCGGTGACCAAGAAGGCCGCCACGAAGAAGTCCGCCAAGGCCGCCCCGGAGAAGGAGCAGGAGAAGGCCCCGGAGCCCACCCCCGAGGCCGAGACCCCCGAGGGTGCTGCAGCGGAGGCGGACCGGGGCGAGGCGTCGGCGCCTGACGCCGAGAAGCCGGCCGAGGGCTGAGCATGATGCTCGCCGAGGCCCTGGAGCACCTGGTGCGGGGCATCGTCGACCGCCCCGACGACGTCACGGTGCGGGACAAGCAGCTCCGCCGCGGGCCGCTCCTCGAGGTGCGCGTGCACCCCGACGACCTCGGCAAGGTCATCGGCCGCTCCGGGCGCACCGCCACCGCGCTGCGCACCGTGGTCGGTGCGCTGGCCGGGCGGTCGGGTGCACGCATCGACTTCGTGGACGTCGACCGGAGGCGCTAGCTGAACGAGGTGGTGGTGGGCCGGGTCGCCAAGCCGCACGGCCTGTACGGCGAGGTCGCGGTCGAGCCACGCACGGACGAACCGGACCGTCGGTTCGCCGCCGGCGCCGTGCTCAGCACCGAGACGCCGCAAGGGGCACCCCCGCACGGGCCGGGCCGTCCCGGACGGCTGACCGTGCGGGACTCGCGATGGCACCAGGGGAGACTGCTGGTCCGCTTCGAGGAGATCCCCGACCGCACCGCCGCCGAGACGGCGCGCGGCCTGCTCCTCGTGCACGCGGTCGCCGGCGACGAGCGCCCGGACGATCCGGAGGAGTTCTACGACCACCAGCTCGTCGGCGCGCAGGTGCTGACCACCGACGGTGCCGTCGCCGGTGAGCTGACCGGGATCGTGCACGGCGCCGCCCAGGACCTGCTGGTCGTGCGTACCACCGATGGGCGCGAGGCGATGGTGCCGTTCGTCCGGGCGCTCGTGCCCACCGTGGACGCGGCGGGCGGACGCATCGTCGTCGCAGACCGCCCCGGACTGCTCTCCGTGGGCCCGGAGGAGTGAGCGTGCGCATCGACGTCGTCTCGATCTTTCCCGGGTACTTCGACGCCCTGGACCTCTCGCTCACGGGAAAGGCGCGCCGGTCCGGGCTGCTCGACGTGCGGGTGCACGACCTGCGCACCTGGACCCACGACCGGCACCGCACCGTCGACGACACCCCGTACGGCGGCGGCGCCGGCATGGTGATGCGCCCGGGGCCGTGGGGCGAGGCGCTGGACGAGGTCACCGGATCGACCACCGGCCCGACCACGGGCACGAACGCTGCCCCGGACGCTGACCCGGGCGCGACCGTGCGTGATCCGCTGCTGGTGGTGCCCACCCCGTCGGGGGAGAGGTTCACCCAACGGGTCGCCGAGGAGCTGGCCGGCCGCGACTGGCTGGTGTTCGCGTGCGGCCGCTACGAGGGCATTGACGCGCGCGTGGTCGAGCACGCCGCCACCCGGATGGAGGTTCGGGAGCTCTCGGTCGGCGACTACGTGCTCAACGGCGGGGAGGTGGCCACCCTCGCCGTCATCGAGTCGGTGGTCCGGCTGCTGCCCGGCTTCATGGGCAACCCCGAGTCGCTGACCGAGGAGTCCCACGGCACCGAACGGCTGCTGGAGTACCCCGTCTACACCAAGCCGCCGAGCTGGCGTGGCCTGGACGTGCCGCCGGTCCTGCTCGCCGGTGACCACGCCAGGATCGCTGCCTGGCGCCGCGAGCAGGCGGTACGACGTACCGCCGGGCGCCGTCCTGACCTGCTGCACCCGAGCCAGCGCCTGGCGGTGACCGGGGCGCCCGACGAGGAGGCCGAGGTCCGGTCCGCCGAGCCGGCCGACGTGCCCGAGGTGCTCACGCTGCACCGCGCCTGCCTCGTGCAGGACGCCGCGGCGGCTGGCACCTGGGCGCTGCCCCCAGTCGGCGAGCAAACCGCCGACCTGCTCGCCTCGCTGTCCAGGTCGACCACCGTGGTCGTGCGCGCGGGCGGCAGGTTGGTCGGCTTCGGCCGCGCCCGGGCCGACCGGGGTGTCTGGCTGGTCGACCGGCTCCTGGTGGTCCCGGACCTTCAGCACGGCGCTCTGGCTTCCTGGCTGCTCGGGCACCTGGAAAGCGCCGCCCCTCAGGACGCGGAGGGCTACGCGGTCGTCACCGGCTCCGGGTCCGACCTGCGGGCCCTGCGCAAGGCCGGCTACCGCCCGACCGCCCACGACCGGCCGCACCAGGTGCGGCTGACCAAGCGCCGTGCCCGCGGCTGACCGCGGCCGCAGGTCTCAGTTGCGTGAAGGTTGGCGGGTGCGAGAACGCATCCCCGCTGGGCTGCGCTAACCTGACGCGCCGAAAAGTCCACCACGGGGGAAGGTCCTGGTCGTGCCCACGTTCCCGGCCCTCGACGAGGAGCCGCCTCCTCGCCCTGCCCGGCAGGTGCTCGCCGGGGTGCTCGGAGGCCTTGCCGTGGTAGCGGTGGTGGTCCTGCTGGTGGTTTACCGGCCGGGTCCGTCCACCGGCTCGGCCGATGCCCGTGCGGCGGCCAGCAGCCCTGCGAATCTCCCGGGCGGGCAGCTCCTGGTCTTCGACAACCACACCGGCGACGTGGGACGCACCGACCTGGGCGGTCGTCACTTCCGGCCGCTGGAGGGCGACAGCCTCATGGGCAACTACGCCGTACTGTCCCCGGACCAGAGCCTCGCGATGTCGTCGGTGGGGACGATGTACCGCCTCCAGGGCGACAAGGTCACCCTCATCGCCGACCGCCCACCCGGGGGGTGGACGCCTGCATCGCAGCCCTGGGCCGACGAGAGCCGACGGGTCGTCCAGATCACCGTGGGTGGCGGCCACGCCGACGTCCGCATCGCCGACATCATGGGCGGGCGCGTCCACTCGCTGGGAGGCGGCGCCGCGGACGCAGTGGGGGATCCCGTGCGAGAGGGCGCCTTGGTGATGGTGGCGGGCAAGGCCGAGGTCAGCATGGGGGACTACGCCGCGATGCCCAGCACCAGCCTGGAGCTGCGCACTCCGGGGCACCGCACCCCGCTGGCGACCACTGCGGGCCTGGCGCGGCAGATCGGGCTGCCGACCCACGTCCCCTACCAGGTAGGCGCCCGGTTCTCGCCGGACGGCCAGCTGGTCGCCGTGACCTTGGACCAGCTGCGTCCGGGCAGCTCGGCCGCGCACGGGCTCGTCGTGCTCAGCCGCGGAGGCACCGAGGCGTACGACCTGCAGTCGCAGGGCGCCGTGTGGGCGTCCTGGTCGCACGACGGGAGCCGACTGGCCATCATCGGGTCGGGACGGCGCACGGTGACCGTCGTCGACATGTCCCACCCGCGCGCGGTCACCCACGACATCGCCGTCCACGACGGCTCCCTGTCCGAATGCCGGTGGTCCCCGCAAGACGACTACCTGGCCTGCGACGACTACCAGGCCGGCAAGCGGTTCATTCTCGACGTCGCGAAGGCGACTGCGGTCGGCCCCCTCCGGCTGAACCCCAAGGACCGGTACGCCATGGCCTGGCTCCGCGAGGGGGGTGCCTGATGGGCCGGCTCGGTCTGCTCTGGCGTGGGCTGCTGGCCCGACGCGGGCTGTCGGCGATGATCGCGCTGGTCGCGGTGATCGCCACCGCGGCCGCTGCCACCGGTCCGACGTACTACTTCGCCGCCCAGCGCTCGATCCTCGCCGATGCGCTGCACACCGCACCGACCATCGGCCAGGGGGTCGAGATCAGCGTCCAGGGACCCGTCTCGGCGATGAACGCCGTTGTCGCGGCGGCCGACGCCGCCCGGAAGTCCTCCGCCACCCCGCAGCTGCTGGACAGGAAGGTGCTCGGCCAGGAGGAGCTCTACTCCCCGAACAGCGCGCAGACCACGCACATCGCCTGGCGCAGCGGCCTGTGCGCACACCTGCGCATGGTCGCCGGTCGCTGTCCGCAGCAGGCAGGTGACGTGGTGGTCAGCAGGCCCTACGCGCGAATGAACCACGTGGCCGTCGGCGACCGGCTGCACACCTCCCTGACCCGGCGGGTCGTCGGCGTGTACATGCCCCGCGACCCGCAGTCCCGCTACTGGTTCAACCGCGGCTACTTCCCCCAGGAGGGCGTGTTCGTCCAGGTGCCCGGGCAGCAGCCGGTCGACGCGCTGTTCACCGTCAGGGCGAGCTTCGGCCAGCTCCCGTCGACCGCGGTGGTCACCACCGTCGACGACCTGCTCCTGGACCTGGACGCGGTCACACCCGCGATGGCGCCGGCCCTGCGCGCGAGCATCGACCACATCTCCGTCAAGCTCGCCCCTGACAACGCGTCATCGATCAGCGGCATCAAGACGGTGTTGGACGACGCCACCGCCAGCTGGAGCAAGCTGCTGGTGCCGGTCGTGCTCATCACCGCTCAGCTGCTCGTGCTGGTGTGGCTGCTGCTGTTCCTCGCGATAACCGACGCGGCGGAGCTGCGCGGCCCCGACCTGGCGCTGGCCAAGGTGCGCGGCCTGACCCGGCTGCGGACCCTCCGCTTCGGGCTCGCCGAACCAGTGACGCTCCTGCTCCTCGCCCTGCCCGCCGGGATCGCGCTCGGCTGGGTGTCCACCCTGGCGCTGTCCCGGGCGGTGCTGCGGCCCGGCACCCCCGTCACCGTCGGCGGCTGCACCGTGCTTGCGGCTGCGATCGCGGTCTCCGGAGGGCTGATAGCCGCCGCCATGGCCGCCCGACGCATCGTCGTCCGACCGGTGATCGAGCAGTGGCGGCGCGCCGGCCGCGCCAGCAACCGGCGGGGGTGGGCCCTCGACCTCGCCCTGTTGGTGGCCACCGCGGCCGGGCTGGTCGAGCTGTACGTCTCCGGCGCGTTCGCCTCCGCCTCCACCGACGTGCTCGCCCTGCTGGTGCCCGGCTTGATCGGCCTGGCCACCGCCGTGCTGGTCGCCCGGCTGCTGCCCTGGCTGTGTCGCCGGCTGTTCCGGCTCACCGCCCGGCACGGACATATCGGCGGCTTCCTCGCTGTCCGTCAGGTGGCCCGCCGCCCGGCCGGGATGCGCACTCTCACCGTGCTGGCGGCCGCCTTCGCCCTCGCCTGCTTCTCGATCTCGGCCTGGACCGTCTCGCGCAGCAACATCGCCGACGTCGCCGCCACCCGGACCGGGGCGGGAGCGGTGATCGATGTCGCCCCCGCGCCGGGCCAGGACCTGCCGGTGCTGGTCGACCGGCTGGACCCCTCCGGGCAGCACGCCATGGAGGTCGGTGTCTACACCGACTACTCCAACGCCTCCCGGGAGACCATTGCGGTGGACCCGGCGCGCTGGGCCAAGGTCGCCTACTGGCGCAGCGACTTCTCGTCGCGTAGCCGGGCCTCGCTCGCCGCCCAGCTGGACCCTGCCGCCCCGCCGCCGGTCCGGCTGGTCGGGGACCGCCTGCGGGTCACGCTCACGCACGCCCGCTCGACGACGCCGTTGTTCTTCCAGGTCGACCTCGAGGTGCCGCACGCCACGGCCGAGACGCCGATCACCCTGGGGCGGGTGCACGCAGGCACAGACGTGCTGGAGACCCGCCTGACCGGCTGCCCCTGCGTGCTGCGCAGTCTCGAGCTGAACACCGTCAACCCCAGCGACGGGGCCAGCGGGCAGGCCACCATCGCCGGCGTCGAGACGCGCACCTCCGCGGGGTGGCAGCCGGTCGATGCCGGGCTCCAGAAGGCCGGCCGGTGGACCTACACCGGCCCCCAGGGGCACCCCGGCACGCTGCGGGCCACCCCCGGCGGCTCAGGTCTGCAGCTGCGGTTCGACGTCCCGGTGGGCGTGCCGATGACGTGGGCGGCGTACTCCTGGCCACACCCGCTCCCGGCGCTGGTCACGGGCAACCTGCTGCACCAGCGGCGCGGGACAGGGGTGATGGTCAACGGGCTCGACGGCCAGCCGGTGGCGATCCGTCCCGTGGCCGGTGTCCCCGTCCCGGGTGCGCCGACCAACGCTGTCATCGTGGACCGCAGCTACGCCCAGCGGGAGGCCTTCGACACCAGCCTCACCGTTGCCGAGCAGGTCTGGGTCACCCCCGACGCGGTGCGCACCTTCCCCGCGAAGCTCCGGCGTGCCGGGGTGCACATCGTGGACGTGCAGACCGCCGCCCACGCCGAACGGCTTCTCGGGGAGCAGGGCCCGGCGCTGGCCATCCTGCTGTTCCTGGCCGACGCCGGCGCCGCGGCGCTGCTGGCCGCGCTGGGGGCGGTGGCGGGACTGCACCTGTCCGCCCGTCGCCGCCGCTACGAGATCGCCGCGCTGCGCGCCACCGGGGCAGGTCTCCGGCCGCTGCGCTCCGGACTGCTCCTCGAGCAGGCCGCCACCCTCGGGCTGGGCGTCGTCGCCGGGGTGGGCGCCGGACTGGCGGCGGTGTACCTCGCGATGCCCGCGGTGCCCGAGTTCGTCCAGGTCCCCGCGGCGCCGGCGCTGCTGTATCGCCCGGACTGGCTGCTGCTCGCCGTCCCGCTCGCCGTGGTCGTCGCGCTGGTGGCCGTGGTCGCCGTGGTGAGCTCGTTCACGCTGGTTGCCGGTGCCCGCCCCGAACAGCTGAGGGAGGATCGCGCATGAGCCAGGCCCGGACCGACCTGCCGGTGGACGACGTGGACCACACCGCCCCGCAGGAGCCGGCGGTGCGCTGCGTCAACCTCGTGCACGTGTACGGCGAGGCCGGCGCCGAGGTCGTGGCGCTGCGCGGAGTGGACCTGGAGGTCCGGCAGGGCGAGACCCTCGCCGTGCTCGGCCCCTCCGGGTCGGGAAAGTCCACGCTGCTGTGGTTGCTCGCGGGCCTGATCCGACCCACCGCCGGCCAGCTGTTCATCGGCGGTGAGCTGCTCGGGGACCGGGACGAGGGGGCGCTGGCATCGATGCGAGCCCGGCGGGTCGGGGTGCTCATGCAGAACCCGAGCCGCAACGTGCTGCCCTACGCCACCGCGCTGGACAACGTGCTGTTCGCCCAGTCGCCCACCCGGCGCAGGTGGCCGGTCAAGCGCAAACGGGCCCTGGCGCTGCTGGAGGCGGTCGGGCTGGGAGGCCTCGGCGGCTCCCGCGCCGGCGCGCTCTCCGGCGGGGAGCAGCAGCGCCTGGCGATGGCGATCGCGGTCGCGAACGGTCCGCAGCTGCTGCTGGCGGACGAGCCGACCAGCCAGCTCGACAAGGAGTCCGCCAAGGCCGTGGTCGAGCTGATGAAGGCCGCCAGCGCCGACCTCGGCAGCACCGTGCTGGTGGTCACCCACGACGAGGACGTCGCCGCCGCCATGGACCGGACAGCGACCATCCGCGACGGCCGCATCGGCACGGAGGGGCGCGCGGGCCGGGAGTTCGTGGTGGTCGGCCGGGACGGCGGGCTGCACCTTCCGCCGGAGGTGCTGGACCTGCTGCCGCCGGGGACGTTGGCGCGCGTCGTACGCCGTGGCGACGTGCTCGAGCTGCACCCGGTGGACGAGACCGAGGCGTCCGCCCCGGCACGGACCGACCCCTCGCACGAGCGGGAGGAGGGGCGATGAGCCTGCTCGCCGCGGACCACCTCACGATGGGCCGGTCCGGCCGGACCATCCTCGACGGCGTGTCCTTCCGGCTCGAGCCGGGCGAGACGGTGGCCGTGGTGGGTCCCTCCGGTTCGGGCAAGAGCACCCTGCTCACCACCCTCGCGGGGATCCAGCGTCCCGACAGTGGGCAGATCCGGCTGCAGGACCGCCGGCTGACACCTCCCGGTCCGGCCGTCGCCCTGGTCCTGCAGGGCTACGGCCTGCTGTCCCTGCTCTCGGCCGCCGAGAACATCCAGGTCACCCTCCGCGCGGCGGGACATCCCGCACCCAGGGCCGTCGAGGCCGCGGCGGCGGCCTTGGAGCTGGTCGGGCTCGGCCCGTTCGCCGACCACCTGATCGAGGACATGTCCGGAGGTCAGCAGCAGCGGGTCGCGGTGGCCCGTGCGCTGGCCCTGCAGCCCCTGGTGCTGCTCGCCGACGAACCCACCGCCGAGCAGGATCCCGGCCACCGGGAGCTGGTGGTGGAGCGGTTGCTGCGACGGGGCCGCCCCGACGGAGCGGTGGTGATCGCCACCCACGACCGGGAGATCGCCGATCGCTGCGACCGTACCGTGGAGATCCACGAGGGGCGGGCGGTGCAACCGGAGCCGGACTGACCCCCGGTCCCGGGGCCGGGGTCAGTTTCTCGGGGACCGGGCCGCTGTGGCAGACTGGATCCTCGGTTCCACGCGTCGCGACCACCCGGCCCGGTGCCGGGAGTCGGCGGTCCACCTGCCACAGGGGGAGTTCCGCACGGCGCACCAGTGTGAACCCGCACTCATCCGGCGATTTCCGTGGGTGACCTGTGGCACCGACGAGGAGACACCATGAGCAACGTCATCGACGCCCTTGCCGCGTCCGTCAAGCGCGACGACATTCCGGAGTTCCGCGCCGGCGACACCCTGAAGGTGCACGTCCGGGTCGTCGAGGGCAACCGCTCCCGGATCCAGGTCTTCCAGGGCGTGTGCATCCGCGTCCAGGGGTCCGGTGTCGGCCGGACCTTCACGGTCCGAAAGGTGTCCTTCGGTGTCGGGGTGGAGCGGACCTTCCCGCTGCACACCCCGATCGTCGACCACATCGAGGTGGTCACCCGCGGCGACGTCCGCCGCGCGAAGCTGTACTACCTGCGCAACCTGCGGGGCAAGGCAGCCAAGATCAAGGAGAAGCGCGAGGCTACCCCGGCCAGCTGAGCGGGTTCGTTAGGCTCGCTGGGTGACCAACCGCGAGGAAGCCGGGCCGGAGCCCGCGTCCGAACACGCACCCGCCTCGCACGCCAGGGGACGAGCGGCGCGCTCCCGCGAGGAGCGCCAGCAGCTGCCGCTGTGGCAGGAGATGATCCTGCTGCTGGTGCTCGCCCTGGTCCTCGCGATCGTCATCAAGGCCTTCTTCCTGCAGGCGTTCTACATCCCCTCGGGGTCGATGGAGAACACGCTGCGGCTCAACGACCGGATCCTGGTCGAGAAGGTCACCAGCTGGGGCGGCGGGTCTCCGCAGCGCGGTGACGTCGTGGTGTTCTCCGACCCGGGTGGCTGGCTGGACCCCGCGGAGGAGCGTCCGGCGACCACCCCGGTCGCGCGAGCGCTGGAGCTGTTCGGGCTGTACCCGACCGGCGGACACCTGGTGAAGCGGGTCATCGGGGTCGGCGGCGACACGGTCAAGTGCTGCGACGCCAGGGGTCGGGTCACCGTCGACGGGGTGCCGCTCAACGAGCGGTCCTACGTCAAGGACCACGAGCCGCCGTCGCTGATCCACTTCAAGGTGCACGTGCCCAAGGGATACCTGTGGGTGATGGGCGACAACCGGTCGAACTCCGCCGACTCCCGGGTCCACCTCGGCGACCCCGGCGGCGGCATGGTCCCGGTCACGGACGTGGTGGGCAAGGTGTTCGCGATCGTGTGGCCGCTGGACCACGCCACCCTGCTGCACCGCCCGGCCACCTTCAACGCCGTCGGCTCGCGGTAGCCGGGCGGGGGTGCCCGCTGCGTGCCCGCGACGCGGCGTGACAATGGTGGCGAGATGAGCGAGCTGCCCCGGGGACTGACCATCCGCCGCGACGCCGGCCCGTACGGGTACGAGCGGGCGCTGCGCCGGGCCGGCCTGGATCCGGTGGCCGGGGTCGACGAAGCCGGACGCGGCGCGTGCGCCGGCCCACTGGTGGCCGCGGCCGCCATCCTCCCGGAGGGGAAGCGCGGACAGGTGCCCGGCCTCGCGGACTCCAAGCTGCTCACCGCCAAGGCACGCGAGCGCTGCTACGCCCAGGTGCTCCGGCGCGCGCTGGCCTGGTCGGTGGTGGTCATCGGCCCCGAGGAGTGCGATCGGCTGGGCATGCATGTGGCGAACGTGGAAGCACTGCGGCGCAGTATCGCCAAGCTGGCGCCCGTCCCGGCGTACGTGCTCACCGACGGCTTCCCCGTCGACGGGCTGGGGGCGCCGGGACTGGCGATGTGGAAAGGGGACCGGGTGGCGGCGTGCATCTCGGCGGCCTCGGTGATCGCCAAGGTGACCAGGGACCGGATCATGACGAAGCTGCACGAGCAGTACCCGGCCTACGACTTCGCCACCCACAAGGGATATGTCACCGAGACCCACAACGCCGCGCTGATCGAGCACGGCCCGTGCCCGGTGCACCGGCGTCGGTTCGTGAACGTACGCCGCGCCATGGGGGAGGATGTGCCCGACGACTGCGGTGCGCCGGTGCCCGTCGACGAGCGCGTGCTGGGAGACAATGGCGGGGACGGCGCGGTCCCCGGCTGGCTGGAGGCAGACCCGATGGAGACGGTTCGATGAGCGCGGAAGAGCTCGAGAAGTACGAGACCGAGATGGAGCTCCAGCTCTACCGCGAGTACCGCGACGTGGTGGGGATCTTCAAGTACGTCGTGGAGACCGACCGGCGTTTCTACCTGTGCAACCAGGTGGACGTGAAGGCCCGCACCGAGGCCGGGGACGTGTTCTTCGAGGTGTCCATGACCGACGCCTGGGTGTGGGACATGTACCGGCCGGCCCGGTTCGCCAAGAACGTCAAGGTGCTCACCTTCAAGGACGTGAACGTCGAGGAGCTGAACCAGGCCGACATCGAGCTGCCCAAGGCCTGAGCCGGCCGGGTGCTGTCCCCAGGCCGTCTGCCCGGCCGGTCGTCCACAGGGCCGGCGGTGCCCCCTCCGGCGCGGCCCTGGAATGCGTCACCCTGCTCGGCAGGAGGTGGCCCATGACAGGCACGATGAGCAGCCCCGCCGCGCGGCGGCAGGCCCTGGGGGCGTACGGCGAGGGGCTGGCGGCGCGCCACCTCACCGCGGGCGGGATGGTGCTGCTCGACCGCAACTGGCGCTGCGAGCTCGGCGAGATCGACCTGGTGCTGCGCGACGGCGCGGCCCTGGTCGTCTGCGAGGTCAAGACCCGCTCGTCGGTCGCCTACGGCTCCCCGCTGGAGGCGGTCACCGCCCGCAAGGCCGAGCGGATGCGCCGGCTGGCGGCCCGCTGGCTCACCGAGCACGCGCTCCGGCCGGACGAAGTGCGTCTGGACCTGGTGGGGGTCCTGGTGCCGGCCCGGGGAGCCCCGGTCGTCGACCACGTGCGAGGGATCGGCTGATGCCGGTCGCCACGACCCGGACGATCTCGCTGCAGGGCGCGACCGGGCACCTCATCGACGTGCAGGTCGACGTCGCGCAGGGCCTGGTCGCCACCGCGCTGGTGGGCCGGCCGGACGCGTCCATCAACGAGGCCCGCGACCGCTGCCGGGCCGCCCTGGACAACAGCGGGTTCGACTGGCCGACCACCCGGCGGGTGACCATCCTGCTGTCCCCGGCCGACCTGCCCAAGCGCGGACCACACTTCGACCTCGCCATCGCGATCGGGGTGCTGGCCGCCTCCGGCGCGGTGCCCAGGGACGCCCTGGCGGGAAGGGTCCTGATCGGTGAGCTCACCTTGGACGGCCGGCTGCGCGCGGTCCCGGGCGTGCTGCCGATGGCGCTGGCCGCCTCGGCCCGGGGCATGCGGTGCGTGGTGGTGCCCGAGCCACAGGCGGAGGAGGCGGCCATGGTGCCCGGCATGGCCGTGGTCGGGGCCCGGTCCCTGCGCCAGGTGGTGGCCGAGCTCTGCGGAGAACCGGTGCCGGACGCGCCCCCGGTCGCACCCCTGGCGAGCGGACCGCTGCTGAGCTGGCGCGGGCAGGAGCGGGTCGCCGACCTGGACATGGCCGACGTGCTCGGGATGGCCGACAGCCGGTACTCCCTCGAGGTGGCCGCCGCCGGCGGGCATCACCTGATGCTGGCCGGGCCCAAGGGCGCCGGCAAGACCACCCTCGCCGAACGGCTGCCCGGGCTGCTTCCCGACCTCACCCTGGAGGAGTCGCTGGAGCTGACGGCGATCTACTCACTGGCCGAGTGCCTGCCGCCGGGGCAGTCGCTGCTGAGCCGGCCGCCGTTCCGGGCGCCGCACCACTCGGCGTCCAAGGCCAGCCTGCTCGGTGGCGGCAGCGGCCGGGTCAGGCCCGGGGAGGTCAGCCGGGCCCATCTGGGCGCACTGTTCCTCGACGAGTTCCCGCTGTTCAACGCCGACGTGCTCGACGCGCTCCGCCAACCCCTGGAGAGCGGCGAGATCACCATCGCGCGCGGCGAGGAGGTGGCCACCTTCCCGGCCCGCGCCATGATCGTGATGGCGGCCAACCCCTGCCCCTGCGGGGAGTACCACCCGCACGACCGGGACAACCGGTGCACCTGCTCGGAGGTCAGACGCCGCGCCTACCGCAGCAAGCTCAGCGGACCGGTCGCCGACCGCATCGACATCACCCGCTACGTCGAGCCGGTCCGGCCGCACGAGCTCGCCGACCCGCTGGCCCGCCCGGAGCCGTCCGCGGCGATCCGGGACCGGGTGAGCGCAGCGCGAGCGCGGCAGCAGCAGCGCTACGCGGACACGCCCTGGCGGCTGAACGCGGACGTGCCCGGTCCGGTGCTGCATCAGCGCTGGCCGTTGACCCAGGAAGCAGCCGGGTCCTTGGACACCGAGGTCTACGCGGGACGTCTCACCCGGCGCGGCGCGACGCGTGTGCACCGGTTGGCCTGGACGGTCGCCGACCTCGGTGACACCGGTCGCCCCGGGTCCCGGGAGCTGGACGTCGCGCTCCGGCTGCGCAGCGGCGATCCGCTCCGGTTGGACAGCCTGGGGGAGCGGGCGGGATGAGCACCCTCACCGACCGGGTGGCCCGGGCGGCGCTGAGCCGCCTGGGAGAGCCCGGAGACCTCAAGATGGCCCGCCTCGTCCGCGAGCTCGGCGCCGTCCGCCTCTACGAGCTGCTCAGCCAGGAGCGCGACCCCGAGAACGTCTACACCGACGTCGCCGCCCGGCTCCGGGCCCTCGACCCGGAACGCGACCTCGACACGGCGTCGGCATGCGGCATCCGCTTCGTGTGCCCGGGCGACGAGGAGTGGCCGGCCGTGCTGGACGACCTCGACGGGGCCGAACCGGTGCAGGGGCGCGGTGGGGCGCCTGTCGGCCTTTGGGTCAAGGGGCCACTGTCCCTGGCCGAGGTCACCGGCAGCGCCGCCGCCGTGGTCGGGTCCCGGTCCGCGACGACGTACGGCACCCAGGTCGCCTCGGACATCGCCGCCCATCTCGCTGGCCATCAGGCGCCCGTGGTCTCCGGTGCTGCCTTCGGCATCGACCAGGCCGCCCACCGCGGCGCGCTCGCCGCCCGCGGCCCGACGGTCGCGGTGCTCGCCTGCGGTCTGGACCGCGCCTACCCGTCGGCGCACAAGAACCTGCTCGACTACATCGCCGACGTGGGTCTGCTGGTCTCCGAGCTGCCGCCGGGGTGCGCACCCACCAAGCTGCGCTTCCTGTCCCGCAACCGCGTGATCGCGGCGCTGACCCGGGGAACGGTGGTCGTGGAGGCGGCGGTGCGGAGCGGCGCCCTGAACACCGCGAACTGGTCCTCGCGGCTGCACCGGGTGCTGATGGGGGTCCCGGGCCCCGTCACCAGCGCCCCGTCCGAGGGCGTGCACGAGCTGATCCGCAGGGGCGAGGCGACGTTGGTCGCCCGCGGGGCCGACGTCCTCGAGCTGCTCACCCCGGCGGGCAGCTTCCTGGCTCCCGAGCCGCGGGCGCCCGTCACGACGTACGACCGGCTCACCGACCGGGAGCGGCAGGTGCTCGATGCCGTGCCCGTGACCGTTGCGGTGACCGGCGCGGCGATCGGGCGGACCGCCGGGATGGGACCGGCCGAGGTGACCGCGAGCCTGCAGCGGTTGGGCAGGCTCGGTCTCGTGGAGTCTGACGGTGGCCATTGGCGGTTGGCCCCCCGCGGTTGACCGGAGTGGTCAGCCGGGGCGGCTGGTCAGGAGTGGTTGGTCAGGAGGCGGCGCGCGCCTCCTGCAGCACCGCGGAGACCTTCGCGACCAGCCACTCCACGTCCTCGGGCCCGACGACGAGAGGCGGCGCCAGCCGCACCGTGGCACCGTGGGTGTCCTTGGCCAGCACCCCCTGGGTCATCAGCCGCTCGCACATCTGGCGGCCGGACATCAAGGTGGGCTCGATGTCGATGCCTGCCCACAGCCCGCGGCCACGCACCGCGAGCAGTCCCTGCCCCACCAGGCGCCGCAGCCCGTGGTGCAGCACCTCGCCGAGCACCCGGGCCCGTTCCTGGAACTCACCGGTGGCCAGCAGCCGGACCACGGCCTGTCCGACCGCTGCCGCCAACGGGTTGCCGCCGAAGGTGGACCCGTGGCTGCCCGGGGTCAGCACGCCCAGCACGTCCCAGCGCGAGACCACCGCGGACACCGGCACGATGCCGCCGCCCAGCGCCTTCCCGAGCACGTACATGTCCGGCACCACCTGCTCGGCCTCACAGGCGAAGGTCTCCCCGGTGCGCCCGAGCCCGGACTGGATCTCGTCCGCGATGAGCAGCACGCCCGCATCCGTGCAGATCCGGCGGAGCTCGGCCAGGTAGCCGGCCGGTGGCACCACCACGCCGGCCTCGCCCTGGATCGGCTCGACCAGCATGGCCACCGTGTGGGAGGTCACGGCCGTGCGCACGGCTTCGGCGTCCCCGAAGGGCACCACCACGAAGCCCGGCGTGAACGGCCCGAACCCCTCGCGGGCCTCCGGATCGGTGGAGAAGCTCACGATCGTGGTGGTGCGGCCATGGAAGTTGCCGGCGGCCACGATGATCTCCGCGCGGTCGGCGGGCACCCCTTTGACCTGGTAACCCCATCGGCGGGCGACCTTCAGCGACGTCTCCACGGCTTCGGCCCCGGTGTTCATCGGCAGCACGCACTCCATGCCCGCGAGCGCAGCCAGGTCCCGGCAGAACGGGCCCAACCGGTCGTTGTGGAACGCCCGGCTGGTCAGCGTGAGCCGTTCGAGCTGGGCGTGCGCCTCGTCGAGCAGCACAGGGTGGCCGTGGCCGAAGTTGAGGGCCGAGTAGCCGGCCAGGCAGTCGAGGTACCGGCGCCCCTCGACGTCGGTGACCCACGCGCCGTGGCCCTCGGTCAGCACCACCGGGAGCGGGTGGTAGTTGTGTGCGGCCACCGACTGCACCAACGCCACGTGCGCGACGTTGGTCGCGGCAGTGCGCTCGTGCGGGACGGGAATGGTGCTCATCGCTGCCTCCGATCGCCCGGTGGTGAACCTCCGGTCACGAAGCTCGACCGGCGCTCGGCGGCACGCGGTGCCCCCGCAACCACGATATTGCGTCGGCGCGAGGAGGACACGGCATTCGCTCCACGCGCGGCACCGCGTCCTCGGCCCCGGGCTCGCCTACCCTCGACAGCGTGTCCGAGGAGCCCGAGAGCCGGGCAGCCGCGCTGCCCGAGGCGATGGTGGGCGTGCTGGCGGCCTACGAACGGCATCTGACCGCCGAGCGGGACCTTGCCCCGCACACGGTGCGTGCCTACCTCGCCGACATCGCCGACATGCTCGAGCACGCCGCCCGGCTCGGCCACGACGACGTGTCCACCATCGACCTGCGCACGCTGCGCAGCTGGCTGGCCAAGCAGCAGACCCTGGGACGGGCCCGCACCACCATGGCCCGGCGGGCCACCGCGGTGCGGGTGTTCACCGGATGGGTGCAGCGCACCGGTAGGAGTACGACGGACGCGGGCTCCCTGCTCGGCACGCCGAAGGCGCACCGCACCCTACCGCCGGCCCTTCGTCTCGAGGAGGTGAGGGCGATGCTCGACGCGGCAGCGGTCCATGCCGACGACGGCAGCCCGCTCGGGCTGCGGGACGTGGCGATCCTGGAGCTGCTCTACGCCACCGGGGTCCGGGTCGGTGAGCTGTGCGGCCTCGATGTCGACGACGTGGACCACGAGCGCAGCCTGCTCCGGGTGTTCGGCAAGGGACGCAAGGAGCGCAGCGTGCCGTTCGGCCGACCCGCCGTCCGGGCGCTGGACGCGTGGCTGCGCCGGGGACGGCAGCAGCTGGTCGCGCCCGGTGCCGGGGCCGCGCTGTTCCTGGGCGCGCGCGGCGGGCGGATCGACCAACGGGCGGTGCGCAGCCTGGTCCACGCCCGACTGGCCGAGGTGCCGAACGCTCCCGGCCTGGGGCCGCACGGTCTCCGGCACACCGCCGCCACCCATCTGCTCGAAGGCGGCGCGGACCTGCGCGCGGTGCAGGAGCTGCTCGGTCACGCCTCGCTGGCGACCACCCAGATCTACACGCACGTCACCTCCGAGCGGCTGCGCCGTGCCTACCAGCAGGCCCACCCCCGCGCGTGAGACGACGCTCGCCGGCCCTCACGACAGCGGCAGCAGCCGCACCGGAGCGGCGCCGAGCAGGCTCAACGGGTCCAGGTAGCGCTCACCGGACAGCAGCGCCCAGTGCAGGCACGTCCGCGGGAAGCAGTGCGACCCGAAGGTCGCGAGCGTGCCCAGCACCTGACCGGCGCCGACCTGCTGCCCGGTCCGCACCGCCGGTGTGACCGGCTCGTAGGTCTCGCGCGTCGCCCTGTTGCGGACCACCACCACACCGACGCCTGCGATGGTGCCGGCGTAGGACACCGTGCCCGCCCGGGCGGCGTGGACCGGCTGCCCGGGGTGGCCGAGCAGGTCGACGCCGCGGTGGCCGGCGCCCCACGGCTCGGCGGGCGGTGAGAACCCGGAGACCACCGGAGGGCGGGGGTCCAGCGGCCAGAGCGCGCCCGGGTCGTGACCCGAGGGCGATCCCGCGGGCGCACTCGGGGGCGGACCGGGAGCGGCCGCGGGCGGGACAGCGAGCATCAGCCCGGTCAGCAGGGGAGCCGCCATCAGCTGGACGGGGGCGAGGAGGAGCATGGCCCGAGGGTGCATCCGGACGCGCGGCGTACCAACCTCCCCGCCCGGAGCTGTGGACGGCGAACCGGGACGGGGCGCTGGGGACCGGTGCCGGCCGGCCTGCGATTGGCCGCCGGGGCAACCCTCGCGTAGAATCGACGGAGCAATCCGTCTACGCGGGTTGACTTCGCACGCTCGCTGACCGCACCGAGCGATGCCGGCTGGTCCGGCACCGTTCATCGCGGGCGACGTCCTTTCAGTCCCACCGGGGATACCGGTGGGTTCGGGCGCGCGCGGGCGTCAGGGCAGGCAGCACCCGCTTCCTGCGACAACTGAGGCGACCCGGGCCGCGGGAGGTGCCGCAGCCGCCGTGATCGGCGGACGGTGCACCCGTGCCGGGTCTTGACGAAAGAGGTTCGACAGCCATGGCGGTCGTCACCATGCGCCAGCTCCTCGAGAGCGGCGTCCACTTCGGGCACCAGACACGACGCTGGAACCCGAAGATGAAGCGCTTCATCATGACCGAGCGCAACGGCATCTACATCATCGACCTGCAGCAGTCGCTGGCCTACATCGACCGGTCCTACGCCTACATCAAGGACACGGTCGCCAAGGGCGGCACGATCATGTTCGTGGGCACCAAGAAGCAGGCCCAGGAGGCGATCGCGGAGCAGGCGACCCGGGTCGGGATGCCGTTCGTCAACCAGCGCTGGCTGGGCGGCATGCTCACCAACTTCCAGACTGTGCACCAGCGGATCAACCGGCTCAAGGAGCTCGACGAGCTCGACTTCGACAACGTTGCCGGCAGCGGTCGTACCAAGAAGGAGCTGCTCGGGCTCAAGCGGGAGCGCGACAAGCTCGAGAAGACGCTCGGTGGTATCCGCGAGATGTCCAAGACCCCCTCCGCGGTGTGGATCGTGGACACCAAGAAGGAGCACCTGGCGGTCGAGGAGGCGCGCAAGCTGCACATTCCGATCATCGGGATCCTCGACACCAACTGCGACCCCGACGAGGTCGACTACCCCGTGCCCGGCAACGACGACGCGATCCGCGCCGTCAGCCTGCTGACCCGGGTCGTCGCCGACGCCGTTGCCGAGGGGCTGATCGCCCGCTCCGGCGCCAAGAGCGGCGGGGGCGAGCCTGGCTCCGAGGAGCCGCTGGCCGAGTGGGAGCGCGAGCTGCTGGAGGGTCAGCAGTCCACCACCGCGGAGGCTGCGGCCGCCGAGACCAGCGGTGCGGCCGCCGAGGCCACCGGCGGTGACGCGACCACCGAGACCCCGGCCGTCGAGGCGACCGGCGCCTCCAGCGAGGCGGCCGAGCAGCCGCAGCAGGCCGACCAGGCCGAGCAGCCGCAGCAGGCCGAGCAGCCGCAGCAGGCCGACCAGCCCGAGCAGGCCGAGCAGGCGCAGTCGACCGAGGGTCAGTAAGGCACAGCTGCCCGACTCCATCCACGAACACACGAGGTAGAGGGACAGTCATGGCGAACATTTCCGCCGCAGACGTCAAGCAGCTCCGCGACCTGACCGGCGCGGGCATGATGGACAGCAAGAAGGCGCTGGAGGAGGCCGACGGCGACCTCGACAAGGCGGTCGAGGTGCTACGCGTCAAGGGCGCTGCCAAGGCCGCCAAGCGTGGTGCCGAGCGCACCGCGTCCTCCGGCATGGTCGCCACCGCCGGCACCGCGCTTGTCGAGCTGAACTGCGAGACCGACTTCGTCGCGAAGAACCAGGACTTCATCGCGACCGCCCAACAGGTGGCCGAGGCCGCCGACGCTGCCAAGCCCGCGGACACCGAGGCGCTCAAGGAGGCCGCGCTCGGTGACTCCACCGTCGGCCAGGTCGTCGCGGACCTCGCGGTCCGCATCGGCGAGAAGATCGAGCTGGGTCGGGTTGCCGTCTTCGACGGACCGGTGGTCGCCTACATGCACCGCCGGGCCTCCGATCTCCCGCCGAGCGTGGGCGTCCTCGTGGAGTACGACGGCGACGACGCGGAGGCGGCGCGCGGTGCGGCGATGCAGGTCGCCGCGATGCGCCCGCAGTACCTCTCCCGCGAGGACGTGCCGGCCGACGTGGTGGCCAAGGAGAAGGAGATCGCCGAGGCCACCGCGAAGGAGGAGGGCAAGCCCGAGCACGTGCTCGACAAGATCGTCGAGGGAAGGGTGAACAGCTACTTCAAGGAAGCCACGCTGCTCGAGCAGCCGTCGGTGCAGCAGGACAAGAAGTCGGTCGGTGCTGTCCTGGCCGAGGCCGGCGTCACCGTCAAGCGGTTCGCCCGCTTCGAGGTGGGGGCCTGATCGACTAGGGTCGGCACAGACAGACGACGGGAGGCCGGTTCGGTGGAGCGCAGCACAACATCCGCAGCACCGGCCTCCTCGTCTGTCCGGACGACCCGCCACCGCCTCCGGACCAAGGGAAGTCGATGACGTACAAGCGTGTCCTGCTCAAGCTCTCCGGCGAGGTGTTCGGCGGAGGTGCGATCGGTGTCGACCCCGACGTGGTCAACCAGATCGCCCGGGAGATCGCCGAGACAGTGCGCGGCGGTGTGCAGGTCGCGGTGGTCGTCGGCGGCGGCAACTTCTTCCGCGGCGCCGAGCTGCAGCAGCGCGGCATGGACCGCTCCCGTGCCGACTACATGGGCATGCTCGGCACCGTCATGAACTGCCTCGCCCTGCAGGACTTCTTGGAGAAGCAGGGTGTCGAGACCCGCGTCCAGTCTGCGATCGCGATGGGCCAGGTGGCCGAGCCGTACATCCCTCGCCGCGCGATCCGGCACCTGGAGAAGGGCCGGGTGGTCATCTTCGGCGCCGGTGCCGGGATGCCGTACTTCTCCACCGACACGGTGGCCGCTCAACGGGCCCTCGAGATCGGCGCCGAGGTCATCTTGATGGGCAAGCAGGGCGTCGACGGGGTCTACGACTCCGACCCGCACACGAACCCGGACGCGGTCAAGTTCGACCACCTCACCTACGACGACTTCCTGGCCCGCGGGCTCAAGGTCGCCGACGCCACCTCGGTGAGCCTGTGCCGGGACAACGACATGGACATGATCGTGTTCAACCTGTCCGTCGAAGGCAACATCGGTCGTGCCGTGTCAGGTGAGAAGATCGGTACGACGGTGGCTCGGGACGCCTGACGCGCGGCGGGAGCCACGCACCCACCGCAGCGACGACACCATGAAGGAGCAGCCGTGATCAACGACACTCTCTCCGAGGCCGACCAGAAGATGAACAAGGCGGTGGAGGTCGCCCGGGAGGACTTCGCTGCGATCCGGACCGGTCGCGCCAACCCGTCGATGTTCCACAAGCTGACCGCCGAGTACTACGGCACGCCGACCCCGTTGCAGCAGCTGGCCTCCTTCACCGCGCCTGAGGCGCGGGTGATCGTGATCAGTCCCTTCGACATGAGCGCGATGCCGGCGATCGAGAAGTCGATTCGCGACTCCGACCTCGGCGTCAACCCGACCGACGACGGCAGGACGATCCGGGTGGTGCTCCCCGAGCTCACCGAGGAACGCCGCAAGGAGTACATCAAGATGGCCCGCGCGAAAGCCGAGGACGGCCGGGTCGCGGTCCGCAACATCCGGCGGCACGCCAAGCAGGCGCTGGACAAGCTGGAGAAGGACGGCGATGTCGGCAAGGACGATGTGGTCGGGGCGGAGAAGCGTCTCGACGCGATGACCAAGAAGCACACCGACGTGATCGACGAGCTGCTCAAGCACAAGGAAGCCGAGCTGCTCGAGGTCTGAGCGCCCCGCAGCCTGTTCATGAGCTCTTCTGACATCCCGCCGCTCGAGCCTGTCCCGGTGGGCAGGCCCAGCCGCGCCGGGCGCAACCTGCCGGTGGCCATCGCCTCCGCCGTGGTGCTCGGCACCATCATCATCGTCTCGCTGGTGTTCTGGAAGCCGGCCTTCCTGGCGGTGGTGCTCGCCGCGATCCTGGTCGGCATCTGGGAGCTGAAGGAGGCCTTCGCCGCCCACGAGATCCGGTTCGGCTGGGAGCTGGTGATGGCCGGTGCGGTCGCGATGGTGCTCGGCGCCTACCTCGGCGGCTCGGTGGTGCTGGTGGTCGCGCTCGCCATCACCGTCCTCGCCGTGTTGATGGCGCGGCTTCGGGCCGGTGCGCAGGGCTATGTCCGTGACGCGAGCGCGGGCGTCCTCACCGCGGCGTACGTGCCCTTCTTGGCCGGGTTCGTGGCGCTGCTGCTCGCCCGACCCGACGGGGTGCAGCGGGTGGTCACGTTCCTGCTGGTGACCGTCGCCTCCGACGTCGGCGGCTACGCCGTCGGTGTGCTGTTCGGCAAGCACCCGATGGCACCGGCGATCTCCCCGAAGAAGTCCTGGGAGGGCTTCGCCGGGTCGGTGGCCTTCTGCCTGGCGACCGGATGGGCCACGGTGGTGTACCTGCTGGACGGTTCGTGGTGGGTCGGCCTGGTGCTCGGCGCGGTGGCGGTGGTGTTCGCAACCACCGGCGACCTGGTGGAGTCGGTGATCAAGCGGGACCTCGGCATCAAGGACATGTCCTCGGTGGTGCCCGGGCACGGTGGCCTGATGGACCGGCTGGACTCGCTGCTCGCGGTGGTGGCGCCGGTCTGGCTGGTGCTGTTCTGGCTGGTGCCGGTCGTGCGGTGAGTCGCCCCCGTCGTACGACGGAGGGCGCAGCCGCGATTGGGAGGCAACCGGCCCCGGATGGGACACTGGAAGGGTCATGTCTGAGCAGCCCATCTCCCTTCCCCTGGTGTTCGACGAGCCGCGCGGTCGTCGCAAGCCGCCGCGGCACCTCGCCGACCTCGGGCCCGCCGAGCGCAAGAAGCTCGCCGAGGACGCCGGACTCCCCGGCTTCCGGGCCCGGCAGCTGGCCACGCACTACTTCGCCCGGCTCGTCGACGACCCCGGCGAGATGACCGACCTGCCGGCCAGCGACCGCGAACGGCTCGTGCAGGCGCTGCTGCCCGGCCTGATGACTCCGCTGCGCACCCTGCACGCCGACAAGGGCACCACCCGCAAGACGCTGTGGCGGCTGTTCGACGGCGCCCTGGTGGAGTCGGTGCTGATGCGCTACCCGGACCGGGTGACGATGTGCGTGTCGTCGCAGGCCGGCTGCGGGATGGCTTGCCCGTTCTGCGCGACGGGGCAGGGTGGTCTGCAGCGGAACATGTCCACCGCGGAGATCGTCGAGCAGGTGGTGGCCGGAGCGCGGGCGCTGGCGCGCGACGAGGTGCCGGGCGGTCCTGGCCGGGTGTCCAACGTCGTGTTCATGGGCATGGGGGAGCCGCTGGCCAACTACAAGGCCGTGCTGGGCGCCGTACGCCGGCTCACCGACAAGACACCGGACGGTCTGGGGATGTCCGCGCGAGGCATCACGATCTCCACCGTCGGGCTGGTGCCACGGATCCGGCAGCTGGCCGAGGAGGGGATCCCGGTCACGCTTGCCCTGTCCCTGCACGCACCGGACGACGAGTTGCGCAACGACCTGGTGCCGGTCAACACCCGCTGGTCGGTGCGGGAAGCGGTCGAGGCGGCGTGGCACTACGCACGTACGACGAAGCGCCGGGTGTCCATCGAGTACGCCATGATGCGCGGCATCAACGACCAGGCCTGGCGCGCCGACCTGCTTGCCGACGTGCTCACCTCCTACGGCGAGTGGGGCTGGGTGCACGTCAACCTGATCCCGCTGAACCCGACCCCGGGGTCGAAGTGGACCGCCTCCGACCCGACCGACGAGCGCGAGTTCGTGCGGCGGCTGGAGGCAAAGGGGGTGCCGACCACCGTGCGGGACACCCGGGGTCGAGACATCGACGGCGCCTGCGGGCAGCTGGCCGCGCACGAGGGCTGAAGCATGCTCGACTTGGACACCGAGGCAGCGGTGCCCGGTGACGGGATTCCGCAGCGTCGCTGAAGCGTTCAGCCGGCCAGCCGCGCGGCGACCTCGGCGGGGTCGTCGACCAGGTGCACCAGTGACTCCATCGCCCGGCCGCGGGCGAGCGCGTGCAGCAGGGGCCAGGCGGGGACGGTCTCGGTCCAGTACCTCTTGCCGACCAGCACCATCGGCGCTACCGAGGTCGCGTCGGAGTAGTAGTTCTCGCAGGCATCCTGGAAAATCTCCTGCACCGTGCCACCCGACCCCGGAAGGAACACGATCCCGGCCGAGCACACGTGCAGCAGGATGTCCTCGCGGATGGCGTTCTTGAAGTACTTCGCGACCGAGGTGGCGAACGCGTTGGGCGGCTCGTGGCCGTAGTGCCAGGTCGGGATGCCCAGCGACTCGTGCCCGTGGGGCCACCGGCCGAGCACCTCGAAGGCGGCCCGCGCCCAGCCGGTCACCGATGGCCGGTAGCCCGGGACCGCGGCCAGCGACTTCACCGCGCTCTCGAGGTCGTGCTCGTCCTGGCCGGCCAGGTAGGCGCCGAGGTTGGCCGCCTCCATCGCGCCCGGCCCGCCGCCGGTGCACACGAACCGGCCGTTGCCGGCCAGCGTGTGCGCGAGCCGGGCGGCGTCGAGGTAGTCAGGCGACCCGCGGTCCAGGTCGTGCCCGCCCATCACGCCGACCAGCGCCTTCTCGTCGACGAACCGCCGCAGCGCGTCGTCGATGGCGTGGTCGTGCAGTGACTTGGCCAGCGACATCTCCCGGGAGCCGGTCTGCTTGGACCAGGCGTAGACCCGGGCGTCGAGGGTGGCCTGGTAGTCGCGGTCCAGGCCCGCGTACAGCTCGGCGGGGCTGTACAGCTCGGCGCGGTAGGTGTCCACGGGCACGCCGGGTACGACGGGGAACAGCAATGCGCCGCGTGTGCGCAGGTCCGGCTCCATGCCGGGCGCGAAC
The DNA here is from genome assembly GCA_963839365.1 of uncultured Actinomycetota bacterium. Taxonomy (GTDB): domain Bacteria; phylum Actinomycetota; class Actinomycetes; order Propionibacteriales; family Nocardioidaceae; genus DASSKA01. The sequence continues at coordinate 143,498 of CAWIUT010000003.1, read as the reverse complement.
CGGCAGCCGAGGAACAGGGCGCCGGTGACGTCCACCTTGGTCAGCGCCTCGCCGCGCCGGCTCAGGTCGAGCGAGCGGATGTGCCAGCCGGACAGCGAGGCCGCTCCCTGTGCAAGACGCTCGTCGAGCTCGGCCAGGCTCTCCACCTCGATGGTCCGGCCGCGCGTCCTCACGGGCGACAACCTAGCCGAGTGGTGCGGTCAGAACGCGGAGGCCAGCACCTCCGCGAACAGGTCGTCCTCGAGGTCACCGGGCGCGAGGCCATGACGGGCGAGCTCTGCCATCGCCGCGCGCAGCTGTTCGAAGGAGGACGTGAGCAGGTCCCCGGTCGGCCGGGTCTGCGCCAGCCGTGGCACGGCCGCACCGTCGACCTGCACGAGCTCCATCGGCCTGGCTGGTGACCACCCAGTCGGGGAGAGCCAGGGGGACCAGGACTGGCCGTCGCCGGGGTCCTGGAGTGCGGTGAAGTCGAAGCTGAAGTCAGCCGAGCCGGGCCCGGCGGGGGAGAGGTCGAGGGACATGGGGGTGGTGCGCCTGGGAATGAGTTCCCGCCGGGTCGAGCAGCTAGTGGCCGCCGAGCAGCGGCGACATCGCCTTGGCGAGCAGGCTCGGCCGACCGGTGAGCTGCTCCTCGGTGTCCGCGGCGGTCATGGTGCGCAGCCCGGCGTTCACGCCCAGCCAGCGCAGCGGCTCCGGTTCCCAGGTGGGGGAGCGGTGGTTCACCCACGGAAGCCGGGTCAGCTCGGTGTCCCGGTCGAGGACCAGGTCCCGCAGGGTCCGGCCGGCCAGGTTCGTCGTGCTCACGCCGTCACCGACGTAGCCCCCGGCCCAGCCCAGGCCCGTCCCGCGGTCCAGCCCCACCGAGGCGCACCAGTCGCGGGCGATCCCGAGGCAGCCGCCCCACGCGTGCGTGATCCGCGTCGAGGCGAGGCTGGGGAACAGCTCGACCATCGCCTTGCGCAGTGAGGCGAACACCCGGTCGTTGCGGTCGAAGGCCGGCTTGATGGTCGAGCCGAAGTGGTAGGGCGCCCCACGGCCGCCGAAGACGAGCCGGCCGTCGGCGCTGCGCTGGGCGTAGATCAACAGGTTGCGGTAGTCGGAGAACGTCTCCCGCTCCCGCAGCCCGATCTGCTCCCAGGTCTCGTCGGACAGCGGTTCGGTCGCGATGATCAGCGAGTACACCGGCACCATCGCGCGCTGCAGGCCGGCCAGCCGACGGGTGTAGCCCTCGGTCGCCCGGATCACGTGGTCGGCGCGCACGGTGCCGCGGTCGGTGCGGACCTGGTGCGGCTCGAGCGCGTGAGCGCGGGTCTGCTCGTAGACGTGGCCACCGAGCCGCTCCACCGCCCGGGCCAGCCCGCGGGCCAGCCGGGCCGGGTGGATGGCCGCGCAGTCAGGGGTGTACGTCGCACCCAGCACGTGGGTCGCGGCCAGCCGGGCCCGCGCCTCGTCCTCGGACAGCAGCCGCACATCGTCCTCGCCGCGGCCCCATGCGCGGGCCTCGTGGACCTCCGCCCGCGCCCTGCCCAGCTGCGCCCGGCTGCGGGCGAGCGTGATGGTGCCGCCCTTCTGGTACTGCGCGTCGATGCCCTCGCGGTCCGCGGCCCGGCTCACCTCGTCGACGGTGTCCCGCATGGCCTGGTGCTGGGCCAGCGCGGCCTCCCGGCTCGAGCCGGGAAGAGTCGCGAGCTTCCCCAGCGAGGCCGGGAACAGCGCCGAGGACCAGCCCCCGTTGCGCCCGGACGCGCCGAACCCAGCAATGTCGGACTCGATCACCGTCACTTCGAGGGCAGGGTCCTCGCGCAGCAGGTAGTAGGCGGTCCACAGCCCGGTGAGCCCTGCCCCCACCACCGCCACGTCCGCGGAGGTGTCACCGGGCAGCGGCGCCCGTGGGGTCAGGTCGTCGGGCACGGTGGCGTGCCAAAGAGACAGGTTGCGGTAGTCCATGGATCAGCGAACACCCCAGGAGTAGGTCTGCTTGCGGAGCTTGAGGTACATGAACGTCTCGGTGGACACCACACCCTCGATGGTGCGGATCCGGGTGGACAACACGTCGAGCAGCTTCTCGTCGCTCTCGCAGACCACCTCGGCGAGCAGGTCGTAGGAGCCGGCGGTGATCACCACGTAGTCCACCTCGTCCATCGCCGCGAGCACGTCGGCGATGCGGTCGAGCTGCCCCTGGGTCCGGATGCCGATCATCGCCTGCCGGGCGAAGCCGAGCTCGAGCGGGTCGGTGACCGCGACCACCTGCATCACCCCGCTGTCGATCAGCCGCTGCACCCGCTGCCGGACGGCGGCCTCGGACAGCCCGACCACCTTGCCGATGGCCGCGTAGGAGCGCCGGCCGTCCTGCTGCAGCTGCTCGATGATCGCCTTGGACACCGCGTCGAGCTGGTTGCTCGTCCGCTCCCCCTTGCCGTTGCGCATGCTCACCGGGTGATCTTGGCAGTCTGGACCAGCCTTCGTCAAAGGTGTCAGGCCGCCAATTCGGCTGATTTCGTTGCATGAGAATGGGCTCGCCACGGAATCGCTTGTCCGGAGTACGGCGGTCTGACAGGATCCACAGCATGGTGCAGACAGTCAGCAGGGCCGACGGGACCGACGACTGGGCCCCGCGCGCCCTGGCGGCGGCACGACCCGCGGTGTTCTGGCTGGACGACCCGGACCGGCCCGAGCGGCTGCCGGCGCTGGCCGGTGAGGAGAGGGCCGACCTGACCGTGGTCGGCGGCGGCTACACCGGCCTGTGGACCGCGTTGCGCGCCAAGGAGCGCCGGCCGGAGACCGACGTGGTGCTGGTCGAGGCCGGTGGCTGCGGCGACCAGGCGAGCGGCCGCAACGGGGGCTTCGCCTCCGCGAGCCTGACGCACGGCTACTCCAACGGGCAGGCCCGCTGGCCTGAGGAGATGACCACGCTGGACCGGCTCGGGGCGGAGAACCTGCGAGGCATCGCGAACACCGTGCGCCGGCACGGGATCGACTGCGGCTGGGAGGAGACCGGCGAGCTGTCGGTCGCCTCGGCGTCGCACGAGGCCGACGACCTCGCCGAGCTGGCCGAGGAGCTGCGTGAGGCGGGGCACGACGCCCGGCTGCTCGACACCGAGCAGGTGCGCTCGGAGGTGAGCTCCCCGACCTACCTGGCCGGCCTCTGGGAGCCGGACTCGACGGCGATGGTAGAACCCGCCCGGCTCGCCTGGGGACTGCGCCGGGCCTGCCTGGACGCAGGCGTGCGGATCTACGAGGACACACCGGTCACCGGCCTGACCCGCTCCGGGGCCGGCATGCTGGTGCGCACCCGCGGCGGACGGGTCCGGAGCGGGCGGGTCGCGCTGGCCACCAACGCCTTCCCGTCCCTGCTGCGCCGGCTGCGGCTGATGACGGTGCCGGTCTACGACTACGTGCTGGTCACCGAGCCGCTGGACGCCGAGCAGCGCAAGGCGGTCGGCTGGGCGCACCGGCAGGGGGTGGGGGACTCCTCCAACATGTTCCACTACTACCGGCTGACCCGCGACGACCGGATCCTGTGGGGAGGCTACGACGCGGTCTACTACTACGGCAGCCGGATCCGACCGGGCCTCGAACAGCGCGGACCGACCCATGAACGGCTCGCCCAGCACTTCTTCGCCACCTTCCCGCAGCTTCGCGGGCTGTCCTTCACGCACCGCTGGGCCGGGGTGATCGACACCTGCACGCGGTTCAACGCGTTCTACGGCACTGCCTACGACGAACGGGTCACCTACGCGCTGGGGTTCACCGGCCTCGGGGTGGGTGCCACCCGGTTCGGCGCCGACGTGATGCTCGACCTGCTCGATGGTGCGGACACCGAGCGGACCCGGCTGCGGATGGTGCGCGAGCGACCGCTGCCGTTCCCGCCCGAGCCGCTGCGCAGCGTCGGGATCGCTCTGACCCGCCGGGCCATGGAACAAGCCGACGCCGACGGCGGCCGGCGCAACCTGTGGCTGCGCTCGCTGGACCGGTTCGGGCTCGGCTTCGACTCCTGACCGGTCGGTCTGCCCGGTTCTGGGTATCAGGCAGGAAGTGACGACCGACGTACCCACGCACCAGGGCTACCGCACCGGGGAGCCCGGCTACCGCCGCATCGCCGTGGCGCTGTTCGCGGCCGGCGTGGCCACCTTCGCGCTGCTCTACAGCACCCAGGCGCTGCTGCCCGCGCTGGCCAGGTCGTTCTCGGTGTCCGCGGCGCAGAGCACGTTGTCGCTGTCGCTGACCACCACCGGGCTCGGCGTCGCGCTGCTGGTCGCCGGTCCCTTGTCGGAGGTGCTCGGCCGCACCCTGCTGATCCACCTGTCCTTGGCGCTGTCGTCGTTCGTGGCGCTCGGCTGCGCGGTCGCCCCGGGCTGGCACGTGCTGCTCGCCCTCCGGCTGGTGCAGGGGGTCACGCTGGCCGGGCTGCCGGCGGTGGCCACCGCCTACCTGCGTGAGGAGCTGCACGTCGACACCCACGCCCGGGCCACCGGCCTCTACATCGGTGGCACAGCGCTGGGCGGGATGACCGGGCGGCTGCTCACCGGCGCGATCGGGGACGTCGCCGGCTGGCGGTGGGCACTGGCGACCATCGCGGTCGTGGGGCTGCTGTGCGCGGTGGTGGTGCGACTGGCCCTGCCGCGTTCGCGGCACTTCGTGCCGGTGCCCGCCCGGCCGCGCGAGCTGTTGGAGATGATCCGACGCGCGGTCTGCGACCCCGGGCTGCTGGCGCTGTACGCCGTCGGGGCGTGTGCGATGGGCGCCTTCGTCGCCGTCTACAACGCAATGGGCTTCCGGCTGACCTCCGCGCCGTTCGACCTGGGGCTGGGGGCCGCCGGCATGGTGTTCCTGGTCTACCCGGTCGGCACGCTCACCTCGACCCTCGGCGGTCGGCTCGCCGACCGGTACTCGCGGCGCGCGGTGGTGCCGGCCGGCTGCCTGGTCACCGTCGCGGGAGTCCTGCTCACGCTGCCACGCTCGCTGCCGGTGATCGTGCTCGGGCTGGCGGTGATGACCGGAGGGTTCTTCGTGGTGCACGGGGTGGTCAGCAGCTGGGTGCCGACCCGGGCGCACGCCGGTGGGGTCGCCTCCGGACAGGCCGCGGCGCTCTACCTGTTCGCCTACTACCTGGGCTCCTCGGTGTTCGGGAGCGTCGCCGGCCGGGCCTGGAGCTCCGGCGCCTGGCCGGCCGTCGCCGGGCTGGCCCTGCTGCTCGTGGTCGTCGCCGGGTTGCTGGCCATCTGGCTGCGACGTACCCCCTCCCTGGATCCGGCCCGCCGCTGACTCCGTCGGCGTGGTGGTCTGGTCCACGGGGCGGAAATAAAGTAAAACGGCTGTGCAAGACGTCACATCCGGGACCTTCCATCCCGGGTCTTCCAGCGTCGGCGCCCCCCGCGCCGCAGAAAGGCGACACGCGACATGACGCTCGATCCAAGCCAGGCCGGCCAGGCCACGGCGGCGGTGGGCACCGCAGAGCACACCCGCCAGGTCCGCAAGGCCGCGCTCGCCAGCACCGTGGGCACGACCATCGAGTGGTACGACTACTTCTTGTACGGCTCGGCCGCCGCACTGGTCTTCCCGCACCTGTTCTTCCCCCACGCGTCGGCCTACATCGGCCTGCTCGAGTCCTTCGCCACCTACTTCGTGGGCTTCGCGGCCCGCCCGGTGGGCGCCGCGATCTTCGGCCACTGGGGCGACCGCATCGGCCGCAAGGCCACCCTGATCGTCACCCTGGTGCTGATGGGGCTGTCCACCTTCCTGATCGGGGTGCTTCCCGGCCAGGCCACCTGGGGCGATGCCGCACCGGTGGTGCTGATCCTGCTCCGCGTGCTCCAGGGGGTCGCGGTCGGCGGCGAGTGGAGCGGCTCGGTGCTGCTGTCGATGGAGTGGGGCGACCAGAAGCGGCGCGGGCTGATGGGAAGCTGGCCGCAGCTGGGCGTGGCGATCGGCCTGATCCTGTCCACCGGGATGCTCACCCTGTTCAGCTCGGTCACCACCGACTCCTCGTTCAACAGCTGGGGCTGGCGGGTGCCGTTCCTGTGCAGCGCACTCCTGGTCGCCATCGGCCTCTACATCCGGCTGCGGATCATGGAGACTCCGATGTTCGCCAAGCTGGTGCAGGCCAAGACCGTCAAGAAGACCCCGGTCCGCGAGGTGATCCGGAACCACCCGAAGGAGATCCTGCTCTCGGCGCTGATCCGGATGTCGGAGCAGATGCCGTTCTACGTGGTCACCGCGTTCGTGCTGTCCTACCTCACCGACGACCAGCATGGATACAGCCGCAACTTCGTGCTGATCGGCACCCTGGTCGCTGCCGCCGTGGAGTTCTTCCTGGTGCCGGTGTTCGGCCACCTGTCCGACACCCTCGGCCGCAAGCGGATCTACATGACCGGTGCGGCGCTCATGGGCGTGTGGGGCTTCGCGTACTTCGCCTTGCTGAACTCCGGGATGGGCTGGCTTGTGTTCATCGCCCTGACGCTCGGCCTGATCCCGCACGCGATGCAGTACGGCCCCCAGGCCTCGCTGATCGCCGAGAGCTTCCCGACGTCCATGCGGTACGGCGGTGCGGGGCTCGGCTACCAGATGGCCTCGATCATCGCGGGTGGGCCGGCGGCTCTGATCGCCACGTTCCTGATCCACCAGTTCGGGACCGCCTACGCGGTTTCGGTCTACATCCTGGTGTCCGCGGCGATCACGCTGGCCGCCTGCGCGGCGCTGAAGGACTACTCGCGCTCCGACATCTCCGACGACCGGACCTACGCGGGCGGCTACGAGTCCGAGACCAGCCCGGCGTGACGTGCGACGGCCGGGCCGCCCATCCATCGGATGGCCGGCCCGGCCGTCGTTCCCTCCCTGTCCGGGCTTCCCCCCGGCGAGTGGGCCCCGGTCTCCGGGGCGGGGTCAGAGCAGCGTGGCGGCCTTCTCCAGGACGCCGCGCAGCTTCTGCTCGATCTCGTCGAAGTGCTGCTGGTCGCAGATCAGCGGCGGCGAGAGCTGCACCACCGGGTCGCCGCGGTCGTCGGCGCGGCAGTACAGCCCGGCCTCGAACAGCGCCTTGGACAAGAAGCCCCGCAGCAGCTTCTCGGACTCCTCTTCGTTGAACGTCTCCTTGGTGCCCTTGTCCTTCACGAGCTCGATGCCGTAGAAGTACCCGTCGCCGCGCACGTCGCCGACGATCGGAAGGTCGAGCAGCTTCTCCAGCGTGGAGCGGAAGGCGCCCTCGTTGGCGCGCACGTTCTTGAGGATGCCCTCGTTCTCGAAGATGTCGAGGTTCGCCAGCGCCACGGCGGTCGACACCGGGTGGCCGCCGAAGGTGTAGCCGTGCGCGAACATGTTCGTGCCCTTCGTGAACGGCTCGACCAGCCGGTCGCTGGCGACCATCGCCCCGAGTGGCGCGTAGCCGGACGTGATGCCCTTCGCGCAGGTGATGATGTCCGGCTCGAAGCCGTAGCGCTCACCGGCGAACATGTGGCCGAGCCGGCCGAAGGCGCAGATCACCTCGTCGCTGACCATCAGTACGTCGTACTCGTCGCAGATCTCGCGGACCCGCTGGAGGTACCCGGGCGGGGGCGGGAAGCAGCCACCGGAGTTCTGCACCGGCTCGAGGAACACCGCGGCCACCGTGTCCGGGCCCTCGTTCTCGATCGCCACCGCGATCTGGTCCGCGGCCCAGCGGCCGAACGCCTCGAGGTCGTCGCCGTGCTCGGGGGCGCGGTAGAAGTTGGTGTTCGGTGCCCGGACCGTCGACGGCACCAGCGGCTCGAACTCGGCCTTGATGTCCGGCAGGCCGGTGATCGACAGGGCGCCCTGGGTGGTGCCGTGGTAGGCGATCGCACGGCTGACCACCTTGTGCTTCATCGGCTTGCCGGTGTGCTTGAAGTAGGTCTTGGCCAGCTTCCAGGCGCTCTCCACCGCCTCGCCGCCGCCGCTGGTGAAGAAGACCCGGTTCAGGCTGCCCGGAGCGTAGCCGGACAGCCGGTCGGCGAGCTCGATCGCGTTCGGGTGCGCGTAGGACCACAGCGGGAAGTAGGCGAGCTGGGACGCCTGCTTGGCGGCCGCTTCGGCGAGCTCGGTGCGTCCGTGGCCGAGCTGGTTGACGAACAGCCCGGCGAGCGCGTCGAGGTACCGCTTGCCGTGCGCGTCGTAGACGTACGGACCCTCACCCCGCACGATGACCGGGACGTCGGCCTGGTCGTAGCTCGACATCCGGGTGAAGTGCATCCACAGGTGGTCGCGCGCGGACTGCTGGAGCCCGGCGTAGACCTCGGCGTCCATCGGTTGAGATGACATGTGACCCTTCCTCGGCAGTTGCTCAGCTCCTCCTATCCTGCTCCGCTCGCGCGCCGAACGCAAGCGAATCCGTTGCCATTGGTCGACGAGTGTGCAACAACCGTGTCTGTGGGAGGGTTGCACCTACGGATTTCGTTGCAGGGGATGGTATGAACCAACAGACAGGCCCACGGATCACGGTATTTCGCAACGGCCATCTCTTCGACGGCCACCGCTACCGGCCGGGGACCGGGCTGCTGGTCAGCGGTGGACGCATCGCCGCGGTGCTGCCCGAGGCGGGTCTGGCCGAGCTCGCCGGGGCGGCCGAGGTGGTCGACCTCGCCGGAGGGATGGTGCTGCCGGGCTTCCAGGACGCGCACGTGCACGCGGTCCAGGGCGGCCTGGAGCGGTCGCGCTGCGACCTGTCCGAGCTGAGCGCGCCCGAGGAGTACCTGGCCGCGGTGGGCGAGTATGCCCGGGCGCACCCCGACCTTTCCTGGGTGCTCGGCGGCGGCTGGGAGATCGCCGCGTTCGGTCCCGGCGGCCCCACGGCGCTGGACCTGGACCGGGTCTGCGCCGACCGGCCGGTGTTCCTGCCGAACCGGGACCACCACGGGGCGTGGGTGAACTCCCGCGCCCTGTGGCTGTGCGGGGTCGGCCGGGACACCCCGGACCCGGCCGACGGCCGCATCCAGCGCGGCGCCGGCGGCGAGCCGACCGGGCTGCTGCACGAGGGGGCCATGGAGCTGGTCGCCGCACTGCTGCCCCCGACCGGTGACGAGGAGTACCTCCACGGCCTGCTGGTCGGCCAGGAGTACCTGCACTCCCTGGGGGTCACCGCCTGGCAGGACGCCATCCTGGGCGACTACGCCGGTGCTCGTGACCCGTCGTCGACCTACCTGCGCGCGGTCCGGGACGGCTTGCTGACCGCCCGGGTGCGCGGTGCGCTGTGGTGGCAGCGCGACCGCGGCGCCGAACAGGTCCAGGAGCTGCTCGAGCGGCGAGCCACCTACACCGAGGGTCGCCTGGACGCCGGCTCGGTGAAGATCATGCAGGACGGGATCGCGGAGAACTTCACCGCCGCGATGACCCGGCCCTACCGCGACGAGGCGGGTCGTCCCACCGCTAACAGCGGGCTGTCGTTCGTCGACCCGGACGCGCTGTGCCGGCACGTCACCAGGCTCGACGCGGAAGGGTTCCAGGTGCACGTGCACGCCATCGGGGACCGCGCGGTGCGGGAGGCCCTCGACGCGTTCGGCGCGGCGCGTCGGACGAACGGCGACCGGGGGAACCGGCACCACATCGCCCACGTCCAGGTGGTGCACCCCGACGACCGACCCCGGTTCGCTGAGCTGGGGGTGGCCGCGAACATCCAGCCGCTGTGGGCGCATCGCGACGACCAGATGGAGGAGTTCACGCTGCCGTTCCTCGACCCGGCGGCCAGGGCCTGGCAGTACCCGTTCGGGGACCTGGCGCGCGGTGGGGCGCTGCTCGCGGCCGGCAGTGACTGGCCGGTGACCACGCCCGGTCCGTTGCAGGGCATCCACGTGGCCGTGAACCGGTGGGCGTACCAAGAACCCGGACGGGCCGGCTCGGAGCCGTTGCTGCCCGAGCAGGCGCTCACCGTGGAGCAGGCGTTCGCCGCCTACACGAGCGGTTCGGCGTTCGTGAACCACCTCGACGACACGGGGGTGCTGGCGCCCGGGATGCTCGCTGACCTCGCCGTGCTCGACCGCGACCCCTTCGCCGGCGAGTCGGCCGAGATCGGTGCGGCCCGGGTCCGGCAGACCTGGGTCGCAGGGCGCACGGTGTTCTCAGGCTGCTGAGCCCCGGAGGAGCCACGGAGTCGGCGGTCCGATGCCCGCGTCAACCGGCGATGTCGACAGTGAAAGTTGTGTGCAAACCCCGATTTCGTGACAAAGGTCGGGTAGGACTACCGATTTCGTTGGGTGATCGTTAGGCTCGGTGCCCCGAGACAAACACGCTTTCTAGCTGGAGGCAGGCTCAGGCATGGCACAGCAGTTCCGGAACATCATTGGCGGCAAGGCGGTCGACGCCGCCGACGGCGCGACCTACGACCTGGTTGACCCGACCACCGGGGAGGTGTACGCGAACGCCCCGGCGTCGAAGGCCGAAGACGTCGACCGGGCGATGAAGGCGGCGTCGGAGGCCTTCGACTCGTGGGGCGAGACCACCCCCGCGGAGCGGCAGAAGGCGCTGCTCAAGATCGCCGACGCCCTGGAGTCGCGCTCCGCGGAGTTCGTCAAGGCGGAGTCCCAGAACACCGGCAAGCCGCTCGGCCTGACCGAGGAGGAGGAGCTGCCACCCTGCGTGGACCAGCTGCGGTTCTTCGCCGGCGCCGCCCGGGTGCTCGAGGGCCGCGCGGCAGGGGAGTACATGAAGGACCACACCTCGATGATCCGCCGCGAGCCGATCGGCGTGTGCGCCCAGGTGACACCCTGGAACTACCCGCTGATGATGATGGTCTGGAAGATCGCTCCGGCTCTCGCCGCCGGGAACACCGTGGTCCTCAAGCCGTCGGACACCACCCCGGCGAGCACCACGATGTTCGCCGAGCTGTGCCAGGAGTTCCTGCCGCCCGGCGTGTTCAACGTGGTGTGCGGCGACCGGGACACCGGCCGTAGCCTGGTGGAGCACCCCACCCCGCAGATGGTGTCGATCACCGGGTCGGTGCGCGCCGGGATGGAGGTCGCCGGGTCCGCAGCCAGGGACCTCAAGCGTGCCCACCTCGAGCTCGGCGGCAAGGCGCCGGTCATCGTGTTCGACGACGCCGACATCGAGGCGGCCGCGGAAGGTATCGCGGCGGCCGGCTTCTTCAACGCGGGCCAGGACTGCACCGCCGCAACCCGGGTGCTGGCGGGTCCGGGCGTGCACGGCGACTTCGTGGCCGCCCTGACCGAGCAGGCGAAGAACACCAAGACCGGCCGGCCCGACGAGGACGGCGTGGACTACGGCGCGCTGAACAACCAGAACCAGCTGGCTCGGGTGACCGGCATGGTCGAGCGGCTGCCCGGCCACGCGAACATCGAGATCGGCGGCAGCCGGCAAGGCGACAAGGGGTACTTCTACAGCCCGACGGTCGTCTCCGGGCTGCAGCAGGACGACGAGGCCATCCAGGAGGAGATCTTCGGCCCGGTGATCACCGTGCAGAAGTTCACCGACGAGGCGCAGGCGCTCGCGTGGGCCAACGGCGTGAAGTACGGCCTGGCGTCGTCGGTGTGGACCAAGGACCATGGCCGGGCGATGCGGATGGCCAAGCACCTCGACTTCGGCGCGGTGTGGATCAACACCCACATCCCGATCGTCGCCGAGATGCCGCACGGTGGCTTCAAGCACTCCGGCTACGGCAAGGACCTGTCGATGTACGGCCTGGAGGACTACACGCGCATCAAGCACGTGATGTCCTACATCGGCGAGTAGCGGTGCGTGGCCGACGGGCGGTCAGCGCCCGTCGGCCCACCAGCCGAGGTCGATCGGGGGACGGGCCGGGTTGCTCGTGTCCCAGCAGTTCCAGTGCGGCGCGGTGCCCATCACCCACTGCACCGAGAAGTTCCTGAAGTTGCCGCCGGTGCGCTCGTTGCACGACGACATCGCCGCGGCGTGCAGGGTCGGCGTCACCACCGGCCCGAACAGGTAGAACAGCACGCCGACGGCCGCTCCGCCGAGCGCGGAGACCGTCTTGATGGTCGTCATCGACCACCCGGTTGTTCCCGTCGCGGAAACGCCCATGCCCCACCCCTTGCTGCTACCCCTTGCAGCAGGGTAGCGAGTCATGGGCCGGTGCGTGGCGGAATGCCCGAACTGTGCTCAGGCGGTGGCGTCGAACGCCTCCGCGAGCACACCGAAGGCCTCGGTGAGCAGATGCTCGGGCATCACCAGCGGCGGCAGGAACCGCAGCACGTTCCCGTAGGTGCCGCAGGTCAGGGTGAGCACGCCGTGACCGTGGCAGAACGCCGAGACCGAGCCGGCGCGGACGGGGTCAGGGGTCCGCCCGTCCGCGCCGACGATCTCCACGGCCATCATCGCGCCACGGCCGCGGATGTCGCCGATGCACGGGTGCTTCTCGGCGATCGCGGTGAGCCGTGTCGTGATGATCTCCCCGAGCCTGCGCGCCTTGGCGGGCAAGTCGTTGTTGGCCATCGCCTCGATGGACCCCAGAGCGGCGGCGCAGGCCACCGGGTTGCCGCCGTACGTGCCGCCCAGGCCTCCGGCGTGCACCGAGTCCATGATCTCGGCGCGGCCGGTCACCGCCGCCAGAGGCAGTCCGCCGGCGATCCCCTTGGCGGTGGTGATCAGGTCGGGGACCACGCCCTCGTGGTTGCAGGCGAACCAGTCGCCGGTCCGGCAGAACCCGCTCTGGATCTCGTCGGCCACGAAGACGATGCCGTGCTCGGCGGTCCACTCCCGAAGTCGCGGCAAGAACCCGTCCGCCGGTACGACGAAGCCGCCCTCGCCGAGGATCGGCTCGATCACCACGCAGGCGAGGTTGGACGCGCCGACCTGCTTGTCGAGGATCCCGATGGCGCGGTCCGCGGCCTGCTCGCCGCTGATCTCGGTGGGCTCCCGGAACGGGTAGGACATCGGGGCCCGGTAGACCTCGTTGGCGAACGGTCCGAAGCCCTGTTTGTAGGGCATGTTCTTGGCGGTCATCGCCATGGTCAGGTTGGTGCGGCCGTGGTAGGCGTGGTCGAACACCGCCACCGCGTCCCGGCCGGTGTGCGAGCGGGCGATCTTCACCGCGTTCTCGACAGCCTCCGCACCGGAGTTGAACAGCGCGGAGCGCTTCTCGTGATCGCCGGGGGTCAGCTCGGCGAGCTTCTCGCACACGTCGACGTAGGCGTCGTACGGCGTGACCATGAAGCAGGTGTGGGTGAACGCCTGCACCTGCTCGACCACTCGGGCGCTGACCTCGGGGGCGCTGTTGCCCACCCCGGTCACGGCGATGCCGGAGGCGAGGTCGATCAGCGAGTTGCCGTCGGCGTCGAGCAGGACGCCGCCGCCGGCCGCCTCCACGAACACCGGCAGCGTGGTGCTCACGCCGTTGGCCACGTGCTTCTGGCGGCGCGCGAAGCGTCGGACCGACTCCGGTCCGGGGATCTCGGTGACGAGGCGCCGCTCCTGCGGCAGGTCCGGTCCGCCCGACGGACGGTGAGTGGCTGCATCGGTCATGGTCCCAGGTTAGGGTGCGCATGCCGGATAACGCTACGGATGCCGGTGTGAAAAGCGCGACGTCGCAAGGAAACGGTGGTGAACGTGGACCTGGACAGTCCAATTCCGTTGTTCGTGGCGGGCGAGTGGCAGCCCGGCGAGCGCCCCCTGGAAGTGCACCGGCCCTACGACGGCTCACGGTACGCCACCACCTGGTACGCCTCCCCGGCGCAGGTCGAGCGCGCGGTGGCCGCCGCGCACGAGGTGCGCGAGCAGGCGGCCGCGCTGCCGCTGCACGTGCGGGCCGAGGTGCTCGCCGAGGTCGCCCGGGCGATCGGCGAGCGCGCCGAGGAGCTCGCGCAGGTGATCACCGCCGAGAACGGCAAGCCGGTCACCTGGTCGCGCGGGGAGGTGGCCCGTGCGGTGTCGGTGTTCCGCTGGGCCGCCGAGCACACCCGCACCTGGTCCGGCGAGGTGTTCCGGCTGGACGCGGACCCCGCCGCCGAGGGCCGCATGGCCTACGTGGGCCGGGTCCCCAAGGGGCCGGTGCTGGCCATCACCCCGTTCAACTTCCCGCTCAACCTGGTCGCCCACAAGGTCGCGCCGGCCCTCGCCGTCGGCGCCCCCGTCGTGGTCAAGCCGGCGCCACGGACGCCGCTCTCGTCGCTGTTGCTCGCGGAGGTCACCGCCGCCGCCATGGAGAAGGTCGGCATGCCGGCGCAGATGCTCAGCGTGGTCAACGTGGAGAACGACCGGGCCGCCGAGCTGGTGGCCGACCCGCGGCTGCCGGTGATCTCCTTCACCGGCTCCGGACCGGTCGGGCGGGCCATCCAGGACGCCGCCCCGCGCAAGCACGTGGTGCTCGAGCTCGGCGGCAACGCGGCGGTGCTGTTCTGCGAGGACTGGGCCGGCGAGGCGGACCTCGAGCACGCAGCGCAGCGGGTCGCGGCGTTCTCCACCTACCAGGCCGGCCAGTCCTGCGTCGGGGTGCAGCGGGTCTATGCGCACGAGTCGGTCTACGACGAGGTGCGGGACCGGGTGCTGCAGGCCACCAAGGCGCTCGGCACCGGCGACCCGACGGACCCGGACACCCACGTTGGCCCGATGATCGGCGAGCAGGAGGCCCGCCGCGTCGAGCAGTGGGTCGGCGAGGCCGTCGAGGCGGGCGGCACCCTGCTGGTCGGCGGCGAGCGGGCCGGTGCGACGTACAGCCCGACGGTGCTGGAGGGCGTGCCCACAAACGCGAAGGTGGTGTGCGAGGAGGTCTTCGGCCCGGTGCTGGTGCTGGAGCGGGTGTCCTCCACCGACGAGGGGTTCGCGAAGATCAACGACTCGCGCTACGGGCTGCAGGCCGGGGTCTTCACCCGGGACCTGCGCACCGCCTTCCGCGCCTTCCGGGAGCTCGAGGTGGGCGGGGTGATCGTCGGGGACGTGCCGAGCTACCGCGCCGACGCGATGCCCTACGGCGGCACCAAGGAGTCCGGCGTCGGCCGCGAGGGGGTCCGCTACGCGATGGCCGACCTCACCTACGAGCGGGTGATGGTGCTCGCAGGCCTGCCGCTCTGACCCCGCGCGTCGTCCCTGCGAGGATGGAGCCGTGAGCGCTACCGGAAGCAACGCCCGTCGTGACGTCGTGGTGCTCGGGTCCACCGGCTCCATCGGCACCCAGGCACTGGAGATCGTGCGCGCCAACCCGGACCGGTTCCGGGTGGTGGCGCTGACCGCCGGCGGCTCCCGGCCGGACCTGTTCGAGCAGCAGGTCGCCGACTTCGCGCCGGCGTTCTCCGGGGTGGGGGAGCACGCCTCCTGCGAGGCGGCCGCGATGCCCTGCGACGTGGTGCTCAACGGCATCACCGGGGCCGTAGGACTGCGGCCCACCCTCGCCGCGCTGGACGCGGGCAACACCTTGGCGCTGGCCAACAAGGAGTCGCTGATCATCGGCGGCCCGGTGGTCACCGCGCGCGCCAAGCCGGGCCAGATCGTGCCGGTCGACAGCGAGCACTCCGCGCTCGCCCAGTGCCTGCGCGGCGGACGCGCCGACGAGGTGCGCCGGCTGGTGCTCACCGCGTCGGGAGGCCCGTTCCGGGGCCGCACCCGCGAGGGGCTGCACGACGTGACCCCGGACCAGGCGCTGGCGCACCCCACCTGGTCGATGGGCCCGGTCGTGACGATCAACTCCGCCACCTTGGTGAACAAGGGCCTGGAGGTCATCGAGGCGCACCTGCTCTTCGACATCCCGTTCGACCGGATCGAGGTGGTCGTGCACCCGACATCGGTGGTGCACTCGATGGTGGAGTTCTACGACGGCTCCACGCTGGCGCAGGCCTCGCCGCCGTCGATGCTGATCCCCATCGCGCTCGGCATGGGCTGGCCGGACCGGGTCCCGGACGCGGCACCCGCCGTGGACTGGAGCACCGCCCAGGCCTGGGAGTTCTTCCCGCTCGACGACGCGGCGTTCCCCGCCGTACGCCTGGCCCGGTCAGCGGGCTCGCGCGGCGGCACGGCCCCAGCGGTGTTCAACGCGGCCAACGAGGTGTGCGTGGATGCCTTCATGGGCGGTGAGATGCGGTTCACCGACATCGTGCCCACGATCGAGCGGGTGCTGGAGGCCCACGACGTAGGCTGGAACGGTCGGGAGCTGACCGTGGAGGACGTGCTGGCCGCCGATGCCTGGGCCCGCGAGGAAGCGGGCCGGCTGCGGTCCGAGTCGTGAGCAGGAGGGGTGGCGGGGCATGACCGTGCTGCTGTACACGCTCGGCGTGCTGCTGTTCGTGGTTGGCCTGGCGGTCTCCATCGGGCTGCACGAGCTCGGTCACCTGGTCACCGGCAAGATGTTCGGGGTCAAGGTCACGCAGTACTTCATCGGGTTCGGCCGCACGCTCTGGTCGACCCGGCGCGGTGAGACCGAGTATGGCGTCAAGCTGGTCCCGTTCGGCGGCTACGTGAAGCTGGTCGGGATGCTGCCGCCCGGGAAGGGCGACGACCCGGTCAAGGTGCGCCGCAGCAACACCGGGATGTTCCAGCAGCTGGTCTCCGACGCCCGTCGCGCGGAGTACGAGCTGGTCGAGCCCGGCGACGAGGACCGGTTGTTCTACCGGCTCGCGTGGTGGAAGAAGATCACCGTGATGGGGGCCGGCATCCTGACCAACCTGGTGCTCGGCTTCGTGCTGCTGGCGCTGGTGTTCATGGTGCACGGCGTCCGGGTGCCGCAGCCCACGGTCTCCCAGGTCTCGGACTGCGTCATCGCCGCGACGTCGGCCAGTTCCACCCAGGCCCAGCGGCACTGCCGGCCCAGCGACCCCGTCGCGCCGGCCAAGCAGGCCGGGCTGCGGCGCGGAGACACCATCGTCAGCTTCAACGGCACCCGTATCCACTCCTGGGACCAGCTGACCCGGGTGATCCGCGCCAACCGCGACGGCGCGGCCACGATCCTGGTGCGCCGCGACGGCCACCTGACGACTCTCCACACGAACACCACTGTGTCCGCGCGCCCGGAGTCTGCGGCCCATCCGCACAAGATCGTGCGGGTCGGCTTCCTCGGCATCAGCCCCACGCTCACGCTGCAGCGCGAGGGGCCCGGCTACGTGGTCAACACGCTGGCCGACTACACCTGGCGGACCATGCAGGCGCTCGGCCAGCTGCCTGGCAAGGTGATCGGGGCGGGGAAGGCCGCTCTCGGCCTGCAACCCCGGTCGCAGGACAGCCCGATGAGCGTGGTGGGCGCGAGCCGCGCGGCGGGACAGCTGGCGGCAGACCACCAGATCCCCGCCGGCGACCGGTTCTTCAGCGTGCTGATGCTGCTCGGCGGGGTGAACCTGTTCGTCGGCATCCTCAACGTCGTGCCGCTGCTGCCGCTGGACGGCGGGCACATCCTGGGTGCGCTGTTCGAGGCGGTACGACGCGGGTTGGCCCGGATCTTCCGCCGGCCCGATCCCGGCTACTTCGACGTCGCCAAGCTGCTCCCGGTGGCCTACGTGATGGCCGGCGCGATCCTGCTGGTGAGCGTGATCCTGGTCTACGCCGACATCGTGGCGCCGGTGCCGATCCGCTGAGTTGTGTCAGCCGGGATATCGTCGGGTATGGAGATTCTTGCGGACAGAACTTAGAGAAGGGACTCGTCGATGACCTCGGTCGACCTTGGGATGCCTGACGCACCGCCTCCCGTGCTCGCGCCTCGGCGCAAGAGCCGGCAGATCAAGGTCGGGGACGTGCTGGTCGGCGGGGACGCGCCCATCTCGGTGCAGTCGATGACCACCACGCTCACCGCCGACGTGAACACCACGCTGCAGCAGATCGCCGAGCTGACCGCCTCCGGCTGCGACATCGTGCGGGTGGCGTGCCCCTCCCAGGACGACGCCGACGCGCTGCCCGAGATCGCCAAGCACTCCCAGATCCCGGTCATCGCCGACATCCACTTCCAGCCCAAGTACGTCTTCGCCGCGATCGACGCCGGCTGCGCCGGGGTCCGCGTGAACCCGGGCAACATCCGCAAGTTCGACGACCAGGTCAAGGAGATCGCCAGGGCCGCCAAGGATGCCGGGGTCTCCCTGCGAATCGGCGTGAACGCCGGGTCGCTGGACAAGCGGCTGCTGGAGAAGTACGGCAAGGCCACCCCCGAGGCGCTGGTGGAGTCCGCGGTCTGGGAGGCCGGCCTGTTCGAGGAGCACGACTTCCACGACTTCAAGATCTCGGTCAAGCACAACGACCCGGTGGTCATGGTGCAGGCCTACGAGATGCTCGCCGAGCGCGGCGACTGGCCGCTGCACCTCGGCGTCACCGAGGCCGGCCCGGCGTTCCAGGGCACCATCAAGTCCGCGGTCGCGTTCGGCAGCCTGCTGTCGAAGGGGATCGGTGACACCATCCGGGTCTCGCTGTCCGCGCCTCCGGTCGAGGAGGTCAAGGTCGGCCTGCAGATCCTGGAGTCGCTGAACCTGCGCCCGCGGCGGCTGGAGATCGTGTCCTGCCCGTCGTGCGGCCGGGCCCAGGTCGACGTCTACAAGCTGGCCGACGAGGTCACCGCCGGGCTCGACGGACTCGAGGTGCCGCTGCGGGTGGCCGTGATGGGCTGCGTGGTCAACGGTCCCGGCGAGGCGCGCGAGGCCGACCTCGGCGTCGCCTCCGGCAACGGCAAGGGCCAGATCTTCGTCAAGGGCGAGGTCATCAAGACCGTGCCCGAGTCGCAGATCGTGGAGACCCTGATCGAGGAGGCCATGCGCATCTCCGAGGAGATGGGCACCCCGGTCGAGGGGGAGAGCGGCTCGCCGACCGTCTCCGTCGGCGGCTGACGCTTCTGGTTGGCAGCAGGGTGGTCGCGTAGGCTCCCCTACGTGCTCAGGACTCAGCCAGGCCTGCGGCTGCTCGGCCCCTCCGACCTCTCCGAGACGTTGGAGCTGCTGGCGCGCAACCCGGTCGTGAACGTGTTCGCCGACTACCGCGCCCGGCTCACCCACCTGGACCCGCGCTGGCTGGGCGGAGAGGTCTGGGGCTACGCCGAGGACGGGCGGCTGCAGTCGCTGTGCCACTCGGCGGCCAACCTGGTGCCGGTGGACGCCACCTCCGCGGCGCTCGCGGCGTTCGCCGGCCGCGCGATCGCGCAGGGTCGTCGATGCTCCACGATCGTGGGACCGGCCGACGCAGTGGTGGACCTCTGGTCGCGCCTGGAGCCGCACTGGTCCTCGCCCCGGGAGTTCCGCTGGAACCAGCCGCACCTGGAGATGTGCGGGCCGCCGCTGGTCGAGCCCGACCCGTTGGTGCGTCGGACCCGGGCCGCCGACCTCGACGTGCTCTACCCCGCCTGTGTGGCGATGTACTCCGAGGAGGTCGGTGTCTCGCCGGAGGCGGGCGGTGGGGCCGACATGTACCGCGCCCGGGTCTCCCAGCTGATCTCCAAGGGCTGGTCGTTCGCACGCATCGAGGACGGCAAGGTCGTCTTCAAGGCCGAGGTGGCCGCCGCCTCGCCGTACGCCTGCCAGGTGCAGGGCGTCTACGTCGACCCGTCCCGCCGTGGCGAAGGCCTGGCCGCACCCGGGATGGCTGCGGTGGTGGCCCTTGCCCTACGGGACATCGCGCCGGTGGTCGCGTTGTACGTCAACGAGCACAACGAGCCGGCCCGCAAGGCCTACGAGTCCGTGGGGTTCCGCCAGTCGGCGACCTTCGCCACGATCATGTTCTGAGCCCTGACCCCACCCCGCTCAACCGACTCTCAGGATTCGTTGGGACGATTCGGTCCGTGGACCAGTTGATCGTGATCGTCGCGCAGTACGCCATCTACGTCGTCGCCGTCGGAGCCGTGATCGCCTGGCTGCTGGTGTCGCGGCCTCAGAAGTTCGACCTGGCCGCGCAGGCGATCGTGACGGTGATCCTGGTGGCGATCTTCGTGAAGGTGGCGGGGATGGTGCACACCGACGCGCGTCCGTTCGTGCAGGACCCGTCGCTGAAGCCGATGTTCCCGCACCCGCCGGACAACGGGTTCCCCTCGGACCACACGGCGCTCACGTTCGCGGTCGCCACCATCGTCACCTTCTACCGGCGCACGATCGGGATCGTGCTGATGGTGATCAGCGTCGGCATCGGCGCCGCCCGGGTGGCCGCACACGTGCACCACGTCCAGGACATCGTGGCCGCCGTGGTCATCGGGGCCATCGCGGCGCTGCTCGCGCTGCCGCTGACCCGGCCGCTGACCACTGCGTCCTGGTGGCCGCGGACCTGATCCCGGCCGGCGCGCGTCGCCGCGCCCAAACGGGTGTGCGGCGGCACGGAACGCCTCGATAGCCTTGCGGAATGATGTCTCCCGAACCCGCTCGCCGCTCGACGAACGCGCGCGTGCTGCGGATGTCGTCCCTGTTCCTGCGCACCCTGCGCGAGGACCCGGCGGACGCCGAGGTGCCGAGCCACCGGCTGCTGGTGCGTGCCGGGTACATCCGCCGCGCCGCTCCGGGCATCTACTCCTGGCTGCCGCTCGGACTGCGGGTGCTGCGCAACATCGAGCGGGTCGTCCGCGAGGAGATGGACGCGGTGGGCGCCCAGGAGCTGCAGTTCCCCGCGCTGCTGCCGCGCGAGCCCTACGAGGAGACCGGGCGCTGGACCGAGTACGGCGACGGCATCTTCCGGCTCAAGGACCGCAAGGACGCGGACTACCTGCTCGGTCCCACGCACGAGGAGATGTTCACCCTGACGGTGAAGGACCTGTACTCCTCCTACAAGGACCTTCCACTGTGGCTGTACCAGATCCAGACCAAGTACCGCGACGAGGCGCGTCCGCGCGCCGGGCTGCTGCGCGGGCGCGAGTTCGTGATGAAGGACTCCTACTCCTTCGACACCACCGACGCCGGCCTCGACGCCTCGTACGCCGCGCACCGCGACGCCTACATCAAGATCTTCGGCCGGCTCGGCTTCGACTACGTCATCGTCAAGGCCACCTCCGGGGCGATGGGCGGCTCGAAGTCCGAGGAGTTCCTGGCGCGCGCCGAGCACGGTGAGGACACCTACGTGCGATGCACGAGCTGCGACTACGCCGCCAACGTGGAGGCGGTCGAGGTGCGCCCGCCCGCGCCGATGCCGTACGACGGGGTCCCGGCCGCCCATGCCGAGCAGACCCCGGACACGCCGACGATCAACGCGCTGGTCGACCACCTGAACGACAAGTTCCCCCGCGAGGAC
Organism: uncultured Actinomycetota bacterium; assembly: GCA_963839365.1. Classification (GTDB taxonomy): domain Bacteria; phylum Actinomycetota; class Actinomycetes; order Propionibacteriales; family Nocardioidaceae; genus DASSKA01. Next base: position 122,420 of record CAWIUT010000003.1, on the reverse strand, counting down.
CGGCCCTGGCGCGCCGGCGACACGCTGAAGAACGTGATGGTGGTGCTCAAGCACTCCGACGGCAGCCGCGAGCCGCTGGCCATCGGCATCCCCGGTGACCGTGAGGTCGACGTCAAGCGGCTCGAGGGCCAGCTGGAGCCGACCGAGCTCGAACCGTTCGACGAGGCCGAGTTCAAGAAGCACCCGGCGCTGGCGAAGGGCTACATCGGCCCGGGTGTGCTGGGGGAGAGGAACGAGTCCGGAATCCGCTACCTCGTCGACCCGCGCGTCGTCGAGGGCACCCGCTGGGTGACCGGCGCGGACGTCGAGGGCAGCCACGTCATCGACCTGGTGGCCGGCCGGGACTTCACCCCGGACGGCACCATCGAGGCGGCCGAGGTCCGCGACGGCGACCCCTGCCCCAGCTGCGACGGCACCTTGGAGACCGCCCGCGGCATCGAGATGGGGCACATCTTCCAGCTCGGCCGCAAGTACGCCGAGGCGCTCGGCCTGCAGGTGCTCGACGAGTCCGGGAAGCTGGTCACGGTCACCATGGGCTCCTACGGCATCGGGGTGTCCCGGGCGGTGGCGGCGATCGCCGAGAACACCCACGACGACCTCGGGCTGGCCTGGCCGCGCGAGGTCGCCCCCGCCGACGTACACCTGGTCGCCACGGGCAAGGACGAGGCAGTCTTCGAGACGGCCTCCCGCTTGGCCGACGAGCTGGCCGACCGCGGGATCACCGTGCTCTACGACGACCGGCCCAAGGTGTCGCCGGGCGTGAAGTTCAAGGATGCAGAGCTGGTCGGCGTCCCCACCATCGTGGTGGTGGGCAAGCGGCTGCAGGACGGCGTGGTCGAGGTCCGCGACCGAGCCGGCGGTGAGCGTGAGGAGGTCCCGGTGGAGACGGCCGCCGTGCGGCTGGGTGAGGTGGTGGCGGGTGCCTGAGCCCGTCGATGCCCTGATCTTCGACTGGGGTGGCACGCTGACCCCCTGGCACGCCGTGGACTTCGAGGAGGAGAGCAAGGCGCTGGCCGCCGCCGTCGCCGACGCCGACGCGTCGGTGCCGCTGGCGCTGCGCAAGGCCGGCGAGGCCATCTGGGGTCGCTCCCGTGACGACCACACCAGTGCCACGATCGCGGACGTGTTCGCCGAGGCCGGGCTCTCCCACGACGAGTCGATGCTGACCGCCTACCGGGAGTTCTGGGAGCCGCACAGCCTCACCGACCCCGATGCGGTGCCGCTGATCAGCAGGCTCAAGATCGACGGGTTCCGGGTCGGCGTGCTCTCCAACACGCTGTGGCCGCGCGAGTGGCACGAGGAGTACTTCCGACGCGACGGCGTGCTGGACATGATCGACGGTGCCGTCTACACCAGTGAGATCGCGTGGACGAAACCGTCGCCGCAGGCGTTCTCCGCGGCGATGGACGCGGTGGGCGTGGACGACCCTTCGCGCTGCGTGTTCGTCGGCGATCGGCTGTTCGACGACATCTGGGGCGCGTCGAACGTCGGCATGCGCACCGTCCTGGTTCCGCACAGCGACATCCCCGTTGAGCAGATCGGCCACACGGAGGGAGAGCCGGACGCCATCGTCGACCGGCTCGCCGACGTGTACGACGTGGTGGCCGCCTGGGTGCACTGACCCGACCGGCAGGATGCGTCAGCGCCCAACCGGCCCGGCGCTCGAGCCTGACGAGTTCCCTGCACCACAAGGGAGTACTTCTTCCTGGAGACTGTCGCTGGTCCGGGTGACCAGTGGGCTTCGCGTCGGCAGGAACTGTCGGTGGGTGCGTGCCGGGGCGGGGCGGTGGGCCTTCAGAAATGAAGGCCGGGCTCCCCGGGGAAGGCGCTCGGGGAGCCGGAGAAGCCCAGCTCCCTCACGGCGGCGTCCGCCAGTGAGTCGATGGCCCACTGTCGGTGCAGCAGCGAGGTGTTCTCCACCATGTCGGCGTACAACCTGGCGCAGCGCTTCTCCAGCTCGGTCGCCGCGGCCGAGAGCTGATGCGCTGTCCGGGCCGGCCCGGGCAGCTCGTAGCTGACTGCGGAGGCCTGTGGGGTTGCGCCGGCGTCCCGGATCATCCCGATCAGCTGGTCCCGGCGACCCCGGTGGGTGGTGTACGCCTGGGCGACACGGCTGGCCAGCACCGGGTCCTTCGACGACGACACCCGCCCTCCGATCACCCCGTAGCAGTAGACCGCGGCGTACTCCCCGGCCAACGTCTGCTGCAGGGACGGCACCGCGGTCATCGCGCACCAGCCCGGTGATGGGCGGTATGCCCGAGCGTGACCGCCTGCTGCGCCGCGGCCGCGGCCATGCTCGCGAGGAGACGGGCGAATGCGCCGCTGCGCGCGCTGAACGCCTGCTGCTTGTCGAAGAGGCTCAGCTCGTCCTCGTGGCGGGCGAGCCGGTGCACGGCTCGGCGAGGGTCCCGGGGGACCGGCTCGGAGCTGGGCGAGACACTGGGCGAGACACTGGGCGAGGCACTGGGCGAGGCACTGGGCGAGGGGCTTCCGCTCGCGGTGGCGCCGGCCGCGGCGGTCGTGCCCGAGGGGGTCGGAGAGGGGCTTCGCGACGGTGAGGGACTGGGTGATGCGCCGGGCGAAGGCCCTGAGCCCGGTACTGCGTGGATGAGCAGCTTCACGTGCGCCTCGTGCACGGCGGCCACCGGGCTCAGCAGCGCACGCAGTCCCGTGTGCCGGGTCATGGTCGCGTTGACCCGGTCGAGCATCGCCTGCTCGGCGTTCAGCGTCTTGCCGGCCAGCACCACATCCGGGTCGACGCCCGGTGTCGGCTCGTGGACCGGGGGGAGCGGCTCCGAGGTGCTGCCGACGGTGCAGCCGCTCAGCGCCACGATCGACCCCAGCGCGAGACCTCCGCCGAGCAGCAGAGCACGGCGTCGACCCACGGGCCGGTCCGGCCCGGCCGCCGTCGTCGCGCGGTCCTCGCGATCATGCACGCGACGACCCTACGGGCTCCGACGGCGCCCGGGCGCGGTCGGGTGCTGGTGACTCGGCGGTCCGCTAGGGTTGCCCTGCGACGTGAGCCCCGAGCGGCGCACGGAGGGCCCGATGATGGGTCCCGTGCAGGACACTGACAACAGCACAGCAGAGAGGTGACCGGTGAGCACGCAAGAGGTCCGGGACCGACTTGCCGGACTGCTCGGCGATGCCCTGCTTGCGGAGGGTCTGGACCTCGAGACGATCGAGCTTGCACCCGCCGGCAAGCGCCGGGTGCTGAGGGTCGCGGTGGACAAGGACGGCGGTGTCACCCTCGATGAGGTCGCCGATGCGACCCGGATCGTCTCCCGGACGCTGGACGAGTCCGACGTGATGGGCGAGCAGCCCTACACCCTCGAGGTGAGCTCGCGAGGCGCGGACCGGCCGCTCACCCTGCCGCGGCACTGGCGACGCAACCAGGGACGGCAGGTCAAGGTGGTCACCCACGACGGCCGGGACGTCACGGGGCGCATCAAGGACTGCGACGAGCAGCGCGCCGTGCTGGACGTGGACGGTCACGCCCACGAGGTGGCGTACACCGACGTGGCCAAGGCCCGGATCCAGATCGAGTTCAACCGGAAGGAGGGCTGAGCCGCATGGACATCGACATGTCGATCCTGCGCTCGCTCGAACGCGAGAAGGAGATCTCCTTCGAGATCCTGGTCGAGGCGATCGAGCAGGCCCTCCTCACGGCGTACCACAAGACCCCCGGTGCGCAGACCAACGCGCGCGTCGAGCTGGACCGCAAGTCCGGACACGTCACCGTCTACGCCGCCGAGACCGACGAGGAGGGCAACGTCGTCGGGGAGTACGACGACACACCGGTCGGTTTCGGACGCATCGCCGCCACCACTGCCAAGCAGGTCATCCTGCAACGCCTCCGCGATGCCGAGGACGAGCTCAAGTTCGGCGAGTTCTCCGGCAAGGAGGGCAACATCGTCTCCGGCACCATCCAGCAGGGACGCAACCCGGATGACGTGCTGGTCGACCTCGGACGGCTGGAGGCGCTGCTGCCGGCCGGGGAGCGAGCCCCGGGGGAGCAGTACGACCACGGCACCCGCATCAAGTGCCTGGTGATCAGCGTGCGCAAGGGGATGCGCGGCCCGCAGGTGATGCTGTCCCGCTCCCACCCCAACCTGGTCAAGAAGCTGTTCGCGCTCGAGGTGCCGGAGATCGCCGACGGATCGGTGGAGATCCGTGCGATCGCCCGAGAGGCGGGCCACCGCACCAAGATCGCCGTGCGCTCCACGGTGCCGGGCGTGAACGCCAAGGGCTCCTGCATCGGCCCGATGGGTCAGCGGGTCCGCAACGTGATGCACGAGCTGCACGGGGAGAAGATCGACATCATCGACTGGGCCGACGACCCCGCCCAGCTGGTCGCCAACGCGCTCTCCCCGGCGCGGGTCTCGAGCGTGGAGGTCGTCGACCCGGCCGCGAGGGCGGCGCGGGTGGTGGTCCCCGACTACCAGCTGTCGCTGGCGATCGGCAAGGAGGGCCAGAACGCCCGGCTGGCCGCCCGGCTGACCGGGTGGCGTATCGACATCCGCTCCGACGAGGCCCCCACCACGGGCACGGTTGCCGGCCCCGCCGGGGTGGAGGCGACCCCCGACAAACCACCGGCGGTCTGATTCCGGTTTCGAGTCTGGGCCGCCGAGCCGGTAGACTGTTGCTCGGTGGTTCGAGAACACGGCAGTTCAGCCTGCGCGCGCACGCGCCCCTTGCGTACCTGTGTAGGTTGCCGGAAACGAAACACCAAGCATCAGCTGCTTCGAGTCGTCGCAGGTGACGAGGGGTCCGGTCCCGCCGTACTCCCCGATCCTGCGGGCCGGGCAACGGGCCGGGGCGCATACCTGCACCTCGATCCCGACTGCCTGGCGCTCGCGATCCGCCGGAAGGCGTTCTCGCGGGCCCTCAAGGCCGCGGGTCCCCTGTCCGGCACACCGGTGGAGGCCTACGTCCAGCAGCATGCACCACACCCCGGCCCGTCCGGGGACGCGGGCGGAACCTCGCCCGCGCGTCCGTGTTGACCGACAGAAGATGGAGCAGCAGCTCATGAGCACTCGATGAGTACGTTGCGATGAGCATGCACACCAGCTAAAGGTCCGGACCGCGAAACGGCTCGGGCCAGAAGGAGAAGCGTGGCTAAGGTCCGAGTCCACGAGCTCGCCAAAGAGTTCGGCATCCCGAGCAAGCAGGTGCTTGAGAAGCTCGGGGAGATGGGGGAGTTCGTCAAGTCGCCGTCGTCGACGGTCGAACCTCCGGTCGTGAAGAGGTTCACCGACACCTACGGTGACGAGTTGAAGGCTGCCGCCGAGAAGGCGGCGGCGAAGAAGGCTGCCAAGAAGACGGCGAAGAAGCCGGCCAAGAAGGCCGAGGCCGAGACGCCGCCCGAGACGCCCACCGAGGCGCCGGCCCAGACGCCTGCGGAGGCGCCTGCCGAGGCTCCGCCCGCGGCGACCGGCAACGGCGTCGGCCCCAGTGCCCCCGAGGTGTCGCCCGACGGCGCCCCGGCCCAGCAGGAGGCGCCGGCGGCGAAGGCTGCCCCGGCGCCGAAGCCGGGCCCGCGACCGGCCGCCCCCGAGCGGTCGGCCCCGGAGCCGGCGCAGGCCGAGGAGGCGACCCAGGAGCAGGCCGCCCCCGAGTCGCCGGCCGCCTCGGCCCCGGAGGCCCCGGCCGCCTCGGCCGGCACCCAGCGCAAGCCGAGCCCGCCGCCGCGTCCGGCGCCGCGGCCCGGCACCCCGCGCCCGGGCAACAACCCGTTCTCGTCCACGCAGGGCATGGGACGCCGTCCCGCGCCTCCGGCCGGTGGTCAGTCGCGTCCCGCCGCCCGTGAGGGTGGCCCGGGCCGCACCAGCGGTCAGCCTGGCCGTTCCGGGATGCCTCGCCCGAACCCGGCGATGATGCCGAAGTCGCCTGCGGCGTTCGGCTCCGGTCCCGGTGGCCGCTCGGGCGGGCAGGGCCGCTCCGGTGCGCCCGGCCGTGGCGCCCCGAACCGCGGGGCACCGAGCCGCGGCGGCGGCAGCTTCCCGCCCGGCCGCGGTCGTCCCGGTGGCCGGCCCGGCGGTCGCGGGTCCACCCAGGGTGCCTTCGGGCGTCCCGGCGGCCCGTCGCGTCGTGGCCGCAAGTCGAAGCGGCAGCGTCGTCAAGAGTTCGACAACATGGAGGCCCCGACCATCGGTGGCGTCCGGGTCCGCAAGGGCAACGGAGAGACCATCCGGCTGGCCCGCGGCGCCTCGCTGACCGACTTCGCGGAGAAGATCAACGTCGAGCCGGCCTCGCTGGTGCAGATGCTGTTCCACCTCGGTGAGATGGTGACCGCGACCGAGTTGGTCAACGACGGCACGCTCGAGCTGCTCGGCGAGGAGCTGAACTACGACGTCCAGGTCGTCTCGCCCGAGGACGAGGACCGTGAGCTGCTCGAGTCCTTCGACCTCGAGTTCGGCACCGACGAGGGCTCCGAGGCCGACATGGCGGCGCGTCCGCCGGTCGTGACCGTGATGGGCCACGTCGACCACGGAAAGACCAAGCTGCTCGACGCGCTCCGCAAGGCCAATGTGGTGGCCAAGGAGGCCGGTGGGATCACCCAGCACATCGGCGCCTACCAGGTGGCCACCGAGGTCGACGGTGCGGAGCGGCCGATCACCTTCATCGACACCCCCGGCCACGAGGCGTTCACCGCCATGCGTGCCCGTGGTGCCCAGGCCACCGACATCGCAGTGCTGGTGGTCGCCGCCGACGACGGCGTGATGCCGCAGACGGTCGAGGCGCTCAACCACGCCAAGGCTGCCGGGGTGCCCATCGTGGTCGCGGTGAACAAGATCGACATGCCCGCCGCCGACCCGCAGAAGGTGCGCGGTCAGCTCAGCGAGTACGGCCTGGTCCCGGAGGAGTACGGCGGCGACACCATGTTCGTCGACGTGTCCGCCAAGGCCGAGGAGAACCTCGACAAGCTGCTCGAGGCCATCGTGCTCACCGCTGACGCAGCGCTGGACCTGCGGGCCAACCCGGACCAGGACGCGCAGGGCCTGGTCATCGAGGCGCACCTGGACCGCGGACGCGGACCGGTCGCCACGATCCTGGTGCAGCGCGGCACCCTGCACGTCGGGGACTCGATCGTCGCCGGCCCGGCGTTCGGCCGGGTCCGGGCGATGCTCGACGAGTACGGCGACAACATCGAGGAGGCCGACCCGTCGCGGCCGGCCATGGTCCTCGGTCTGACCGCCGTGCCGAGCGCGGGCCAGAACTTCCTGGTCGTCGACGACGACCGGGTGGCCCGGCAGATCGCCGAGAAGCGGGAGGCGCGAGAGCGCGCCGCGTTGCAGGCGCAGCGCCGTGGGCGTCGTACGCTCGAGGACTTCATGGCCTCCATGGAGAAGGGCGAGAGCCAGGAGCTCAACCTCATCCTCAAGGGCGACGTGTCCGGTTCCGTCGAGGCGCTGGAGGACTCGCTGTCGAAGCTCGACGTCGGCGACGAGGTGGGCCTGCGGGTCATCGACCGCGGTGTCGGTGCGATCACCGAGACCAACGTGATGCTGGCCGCCGCGAGCGACGCCATCATCATCGGCTTCAACGTCCGGCCTCAGGGCAAGGCGACCGAGGTGGCGGAGAAGGAAGGCGTCGAGATCCGCTACTACTCGGTCATCTACCAGGCGATCGAGGAGATCGAGGCCGCCCTGAAGGGCATGCTGAAGCCGAAGTACGAGGAGGTCTCGCTCGGCACCGCCGAGATCCGTCAGATCTTCCGGTCCAGCAAGGTCGGGAACATCGCGGGCTGCATGGTGAGCAGCGGAGTCATCCGCCGCAACGCCAAGGCCCGGCTGCTCCGCGACGGGGCCGTGGTCACAGAGGACCTCGATCTGGCGTCGTTGCGACGCGAGAAGGACGACGTGAACGAGGTCCGCGAGGGCTTCGAGTGCGGCCTCGTCCTGCGCAACTACAACGACATCAAGATCGGTGACGTGGTGGAGACCTACGAGATGCGGGAGATCCCCCGCGACTGAGCGAGCCGCCGGCCAGGTGGTGCAGGGAGACGTCGTCTTCCCGCACCCCCTGGTCCCCAGGCGCCAGGGTCACGAACAGAGAGCAAGGCGATGAGCAACGCGCGCGTGCGCAAGGTGGCGGACCGGATCAGGGTCGTGGTGGCCGAGATGCTCGAGCGGCGGATCAAGGACCCGCGGCTGGGCTTCATCACGGTCACCGACGTCCGGGTGAGCGGCGACACCCAGAACGCCTCGGTGTTCTACACCGTGCTCGGCGAGCAGGACCAGCTCGACGGCACCGCCGCCGCGCTGGAGTCGGCCAAGGGGGTGATCCGCTCCGAGGTCGGCAAGCAGCTCGGCATGCGCCACGTGCCGACCATCGAGTTCATCCACGACGCCCTCCCCGAGAGCGCGCGAGCCATCGAGGACCTGCTCGCCAGGGCGCGGGCCTCCGACGCCGCGGTCGCCGCGTCGGCAGCTGGGGCGGCGTACGCAGGGGAGTCCGACCCCTACCGGCGGCCCGCGCCCGCAGAGGGCGCGGACGACCCGGCGGCCGCCGAGGACCCCGAGCACAGCGACCAGGAGTGAGTGGCTCCGAGGTCGCTGGCCTGGTGGTGGTCGACAAGCCGGCCGGGCTGACCTCCCATGACGTGGTCGCTCGGGTGCGCCGGCTGGCGGGCACCCGGCGGGTCGGGCACGCCGGCACCCTGGACCCGATGGCCACCGGCGTGCTGCTGGTCGGCGTCGGACGGGCCACCCGGCTGCTCGGCCACCTGGCGCTGACCGAGAAGGCGTACGACGCGGTCGTACGGCTCGGCGAGGCCACCACCACCGACGACGCCGGGGGCGAGCCGGTGGCGCGGTCCTCGGCGGCCGGCCTGACCGACGAGCAGATTCGCGACGCGCTGGGCCGGTTCCGGGGGCGCATCGAGCAGGTGCCGTCCTCGGTGTCGGCGGTCAAGGTCGACGGGCAACGCGCCTACAAGCGGGTGCGCGCCGGTGAGGACGTGGTGCTGCCGCCACGGCCGGTGACCATCCACCACCTGGAGGCCGGGCCGAGCAGCCGCGCCGGCGAGGTGGTGGACGTGCCGCTGACGGTGCGCTGCTCCAGCGGCACCTACATCCGCGCGCTGGCCCGCGACCTCGGCGCCGCTCTCGGGGTCGGCGGACACCTCACCGCGCTGCGACGTAGCGCGGTCGGCCCGTTCGGCGTCCACGAGGCGACCACCCTGGACGAGCTCGCCGGCTGTTTCCGGGTCACGCCGATGGCGGAGGTGGCCCGCCGCTGCTTCCCCGTTGTCGACCTCGACGCCGAGCAGGTCGCCACGGTCGCGCACGGCCGGCCGCTGCAGGTCGCCACCGGCAGCACCGAGCCGGTGGCGGTGTTCGCCCCGGACGGCTCCTTCCTGGCGCTCTACCAGCAGCAGGACCCCGCCGCCGCGGCCCGAGCCGTGGCCGTGTTCGTGTGACCCGGCTCCCGTGGCGTGCCGTGGAGCATGTGGGAACATGCAGGACGTACCCAGCACAGACAGGAGTCCGGTGAGCGTGCGGATCTGGCGATCACTCGAGGAGGTGCCGGCCGACCTCGGCCGCACCGTGGTGACGGTCGGCAACTTCGACGGCGTGCACCTCGGGCATCAGCACGTGATCCGGCAGGCCCGGGAGGCGGCCGGCCGGCTCGGCGTGCACCACGTCGTCGCCGTCACCTTCGAGCCGCACCCGATCGCCGTGCTGCGCCCCGAGCACGCGCCGTTGACGCTGACCACCGTCGAGTCCCGTGTCGAGCTGCTCGGCGACGCAGGCGTGGACGACGTGCTGGTGCTGCCGTTCACCCGGGAGGTCGCCGGTTGGTCGCCGCAGCGGTTCGTCGAGGAGATCCTGGTCGAGGCGCTGCACGCGAAGGCGGTGGTGGTGGGGGTGAACTTCCGTTTCGGCAGCAAGGCCGCCGGTGACGTCGGCACGTTGCGCGAGCTGGGGGAGCGCTACGACTTCGTCATCGAGGGCATCACGCTCGACGGTGGCCCGCAGGTGTGGTCGTCGACGTACGTGCGCAACTGCCTGGCCGCCGGCGACGTGGAGGGCGCCGCGGAGGCGCTGGGCCGGCCGTACGCCGTGCACGGCGTGGTCGTCGAGGGCGACCACCGGGGCCGTGAGCTGGGCTACCCGACCGCGAACGTGCCCACCGCCGGCATCCGGGCGGTGCCGGTGGACGGGGTGTACGCCGGGTGGCTGCGTCGCCTCGACGGTGGCGCCGGTGACGGCGGCGACCCGATGCCGGCCGCGATCAGCGTCGGCACCAACCCCACCTTCGCCGGACAGCGCGAGCGCCGGGTGGAGTCCTACGTGCTGGACCGCGACGACCTGGACCTCTACGGGACCGAGGTGGAGGTCTCGTTCGTGGCCCGGATCCGTGGCATGAAGCGCTTCGACACCGTCGACCACCTGGTGGCCACCATGGCCGAGGACTGCGACCGCGCCCGGCTGCTGCTCGGGCTGCAGGAGGCCTGAGCCGGGCGGCCTCACGACGGGCTGCTGGGCCCTCTCCAGCCGCCGCGTCGTCGACGGCGCACCTCGCCGACGACGATGCCGCCCCCGAAGCTGACCACCGCCCCGCCGGCGAGCGCGTAGAAGACCCCTTCCTCGACCAGCCGTAGCGGACCGTCGAGCATGGCGACGTAGGGGTCGTTGGGGTCGTAGTACACCCGCCGCGGGGTCGGGTGGTCCGGGGTGGGACCGGGGTCGTCGAGGGTGTACTGCTCGCCGTGCACGTAGTAGAAGACGATGCCGCCCTCGTTCCTGCCGGTCACCGTGGCCCCGGACCAGTAGACCCAGCGCTGGGACTGCATCTCGACCAGCACCAGCAGCCCGAGCAGGACCAGCAGGCCGACCGAGACCAGCAGCCACGTGAGAGCCCCGTCGTCGAACAGGAGCTGCTTGACCCGTGGACGGTCGACGTCGATGCGCTCGTCCAGCCAGCTCACAGGACCCAGTTTTCCATCCGGCGGCTCGGTGCGTCAGGTGACCGGCGCGTGCCGTGTGCTGCGGCGGTGCCGTTCGCCACGGACGATCCCGGCTCCCGCTGTGATCACCACCGCGCCGGCGAGGCCGGTGAACACTCCCGCCTCGACCAGCCGCGCCGGCTCGTCCAGCAGCGCGGTGCCGGGGTCGCCGGGCTGGTACCAGACCGTCTCGGGGGTCGGCCGGTTCGGTGTGAGCTTGGGGTCGTCGAGGGTGTAGGTCTGGCCGTCCACCCGGTAGAAGACGATGCCGCCGCGGTTGGTGCCCTGGACGGTGTTCCCGCTCCAGTACAGCCAGTTCGGGGACTGGATCTCGGCCAGGAGCAGCAGCACCCACAGCACCAGCAGGCCGAGGGCGACGCCGGTCCACGGCAACGCCCCGTCGTCGAGGAGCAGCTGCTTCCACCGTGGACGCGTCACTTCGATGTGCTCGTCCAGCCAGCTCACCGGCCCAGTCTCGCACCGGGAGGCCGTCCTCGCAGCCGGTTATTCGGCCGGCGCGGCGTCCAGGTCCTGCTCGACCAGGGCGGCGATCTTGTCGACGGCCACCGGATCGTCGCCGGCGACCTCGACGGTGTCGCCCTTGCCGGCGCCCAGCGTCATGATCAGCAGCGCCGAGGCGGCGTCGACCGGCTCCCCGCCGGGGACGGCCAGGGTCACCTCGCTGCCGAGCTCGCCGGCTGCGTCGGAGATGATCGCGGCGGGCCGGGCGTGCAGGCCGACGGCGGAGCCGACGGTGACGGTCTTGGTGGGCATGGGATCTCCTTCGTCGTGGTGGTCTCGTGGGGCCCCGGGGGTCTGGCAGGGGGTCAGGCAGGGGGGTCAGGCGGCCGTCTCGGCCAGCTCCTCGATCTCGTCCTTGCTCTCGGTGAGCGCCTTCAGCGCGACCACGCTGGCGGCCGCCACGACCACCCCGGCCGCCAGAGCGACCAGGAACCAGACGATGTGGCCCACCGCGAAGAGCACGAAGATGCCGCCGTGCGGGGCCCGCAGCGTCACGTGGAAGGCCATCGACAGGCCGCCGGTCACCGCGCTGCCCAGCATGATCGAGGGGATCACCCGCAGCGGGTCCGCGGCAGCGAACGGGATGGCGCCCTCGGTGATGAACGACGCGCCGAGCAGCCAGGCGGCCTTGCCGTTCTCCCGCTCCGCCTCGGTGAACACCCCGGGGCGTAGGACGGTGGCCAGCGCCAGGGCGAGGGGCGGGACCATCCCGGCGAGCATGACCGCGGCCATGATCTCCAGCTGCGGAGCGTCACCGGTGGCGGCCGCCGCGGCGCCCAGGCCCGTGGTGGCGAACAGGTAGGCGGCCTTGTTGAGCGGGCCACCCATGTCGAAGGCCATCATCAGCCCGAGCACCACCCCGAGGATGATGCCGGCGCCGCCGGCGCTCATGCTGGTCAGCCCGTTGTCCAGCGAGGTCATCAAGACGCCGAGCGGCTTGCTCAGGACGACGAGCATGACCGCCCCGGCGAGCAGCGTGGTCAGCAGCGGGATCACCACCACGGGCATCAGGCCACGCAGCCAGGTCGGCGTCTTCCAGCTGGCGATCCAGTAGGCGATCACGCCGGCGAGGACCCCGCCGATGATGCCGCCGAGGAAGCCGGACTGGGCCGTGCCGAACCCGCCGAGGTCGACCGCGATGGCGCCCATCACGAAGCCGGGGGCGATCCCCGGGCGGTCGGCGATGGCGTAGGCGATGTAGCCGGCCAGCGCCGGCACCAGGAACTTGAACGCCGTGCTGCCGATGGCGAACAGTGCTGCGCCGAGGTAGGCGCCGAGGTCGCCCCACGCGTGGTGCAGCCCGAGCACCTGGGCGTTCGGCAGGTGGAACAAGGTGTTGTGGGTGAGGATCGAGGTGGCCTTGCCGGACAGCGCGATCTCGTACCCCCCGATCAGGAAGGAGAGCGCGATGAGCAGCCCACCGGCGGCGACGAACGGGATCATGTAGGACACCCCGGTCATCAGCACCCGGCGGATGCGCAGCCCCCACGGCTCCTCCGCGCCCTCGTGGTGGGAGGTCGTGGTGGCGGCGCTGCCCTCCACCCGGGGGGCCTGCGGGTCGGTCGCGGAGGCGAGCGCCTCGGTCACCATGGCGTCGGCGTGGTCGATGGCCCGCTTCACCCCGGAGGTGACCACCGGCTTGCCGGCGAACCGGCCCCGGTCCCGGACGCCGACGTCGACGGCGAAGATCACCGCGTCCGCCCCGGTGATGGTCTCCGGGGACAGCGGGGTGGCGCCGGCGGAGCCCTGGGTCTCCACGGCGATCTCCACCCCGGCGCGGACGGCGGCCGCCTCGAGCGCCTCGGCGGCCATGTAGGTGTGCGCGATGCCGGTCGGGCAGGCGGTGACCGCGACCAGGCGCCGGGTGCCGGTCGTGGCGGCCACCGGCTCGGGGTCAGCCGTGGCCGGGGCGGGTACGGCGGCCGGGGCAGCGGCCGGCGGGGGCGAGACGACCGTGCCGACCAGGTCGACGACCTCCTCGGGTGAGCCGGCCGCGCGCAGCCCGTCGGTGAAGTCGGCCTTGACCAGGGCGCGGGCCAGCTGGGTGAGCACCTTGAGGTGGGTGGCGTCCCCGCCGGCCGGCGCGGCGATCAGGAAGGCCAGGTCGGCGGGGCCGTCCTTGGCACCGAAGTCGGTGCCCGGACGCAGCCGGGCGAAGGCCAGCGTCGGCACGTCCACGTGCGCGGTCCGGCAGTGCGGGATGGCGATCCCGCCCGGCAGCCCGGTCGCTGAGGTGGCCTCGCGGGCCAGCGCGTCCGTGGCGAGACCGTCCGGGTCGGTGGTCCGGCCGCCGTCGGCAACGACGCGGGCGAGGGCCCGGATGACCTGTTCCTTGTCGCGGCCGAGCGTGGCATCGAGCCGGACCAGGGCGGGGGTGATCATCGAGGTGGTGGGGGCTTCGGACATGGCGATCCTCTAGTTCTGCGCAGGGACGAGCGCCAGCTCGTGGACCTGCACCGTGTCGGGACGGACGTGGTCGGGGTTCGGGACGGTCGTGCCGGGCAGACCGGCGGCGGCGCTGCCGTAGGCGACTGCGAGACGCAGCCGCTCCGCGGGCTCGGCACCACGGAGGTCGCCGAGCACGAAGCCGAAGAGGCTGGAGTCGCCGGCACCGACGGTGCTGATGACAGTGGTCGGGGGAGGGGCGGCGTGCCAGGCCCCGCGCGGCGTGACGAGCACCGCGCCGGTGCCACCCAGGGTCGCCAGCACGGCGGCGGCGCCGCGGTCGACGAGCTCGCGGGCCGCCTGTGCCGCGGCGGCCGGGTCCGCCTCGATGGCCTCGGCATCCCCGTCGGTCAACGAGGCGAGCTCCTCGCCGTTGGGCTTCAACAGGTCCGGGCCGGCCTCGGCCAGCCGGTCGGCGAGCGCGGTCAGCGGCGCGCCCGAGGTGTCCACGGCGACCCGGGCGCCGGTGTCCCGCAACGACGCGGCGAGAGCGGCGTACCAGTCCGCCGGTGCGCCCGGCGGAAGGGACCCGGCGAGCACCACCCAGCTCGCGTGCCGGGCATAGTGCCGCAGCGCGGCGGCGAGCCGCTCCAGCGAGTCGGGGTCCGCGACGGCGCCCGGGGTGTTGATCTTGGTGGTGGTGCCGTCCGGCTCGGTGATGGTGAGGTTGACCCGCACCGGGCCGGTGGGCGGCTCCGGCCGGCAGTCGATTCCGTCGCGCAGCAGCTCCATCACGAAGGGGTCGTCCTTGGCGGCGGGCAGCACGGCGATCGTGGGGATCCCGGCTGCGACCGCCGCGCGGGAGATGTTCACGCCCTTGCCACCGGACTGGGAGGTGACGGACCGGGCCCGGAGCACGGCGCCGCGCTCCAGCCGCCCGGTGAGGGCAACGGTGCGGTCCACGCTCGGGTTCGGGGTCAGGGTGAGAATCATCGGCGGGCTCGGGCTGCTCATGCCACCACCACCTCGATGCCGGCGAGCTCCAGGTCCCGCAGGTCCTCGTCGGTGATGCCGCCGTCGGTGACCACGACGTCGATGTCGGCGAGCTCGGCGAATCGCACGGTGTGCTCCCGGCCGAGCTTGGAGGAGTCGGCGAGCGCCACCACCTGGTGCGCGCAGCGGACCATGGCGCGCTTGGTCGACGCCTCGCTCTGGTCCGGGGTGCTCAGGCCGTGGTCCAGGCTGAGCCCGTTGGTGCCCACGAACGCGACGTCGGCGCGCAGCAGCCGCAGGGCGTCGACGGTGTCCTCGCCGACCGCCGCCTGGGTGGTGGTCCGCACCCGGCCGGGGAGCAGGTGCAGCTCCACACCGGCGCTGCCGGCCAGCCGGGCGGCCACCGGCACCGCGTTGGTGTAGACCGTCAGCCGGGTGTCGCCGGGCAGCTGGCCGGCCAGCCGGGCGGTGGTGGTGCCGGCGTCGAGCAGCACGCTGCCGCCGCGCGCCGGCAGGAAGGCCAGGGCCGCTTTGGCGATCCGGTCCTTCTCCTCAGACTGTGCCTGGTCCCGGTCGGAGACCGCGCTCTCCAGGACGGTCAGCGACCCGGCGGGCACCGCGCCGCCGTGCACCCGGCGGACCACACCGGCCCGCTCCAGCGCGGACAGGTCGCGGCGCACCGTCTCGGTGGTCACGTCGTACTCCTGGGCCAGGTCGGCGACGGACAGTCGGCCACGGCGGCTGAGCAGCTGCGCGATGCTCTGCTGGCGCTCCTCGGCGTACACACTGGCTCCCTCGGTTGCGTGTTGGATCCAGTGGGAATGGATCTTTGTATCTGTTGTTTTACGCCCGGATCTGTTGACTGTCAAGGGGGTGCCGGGCTTATCGTTTCGGGTATGCCAGACCTCGACCCCGCTCTTCACCCCGCTCTTCACCCTGCTCTCGACCCTGCTCCCGGGCCCCCGGCGCCTCCCGCGCTCCCGGTTGTGCTCCGGGGCACCCCGGTGGTCCCCGGTGTCGCCTACGGGCCTGCCGTGGTGGCCACCACCGCGGTCTCCGCCGACGCGCTCGCCGCCTTTGCGGCCGTCGACCGTGACGACCCCGACGGTGCGCTCGCCCGCTACGACACCGCGGTCGCCCGGGTCGCCGACGGGCTCTCCCGCCGCGCGGAGCGGGCCAGCGGCGCGGCCGCGGAGGTGCTCGTCGCCACCGCCGGGCTGGCCCGCGACAAGGGGCTGCGCGCAGCGGTGGCCAAGCGGCTTGGCGCCGGGGACCCGCTGCTGACCGCGCTGGCGGCCGCGGTGGAGAAGTTCGCCGGGCTGTTCACCCAGACGGGCGGCCTGATGGCCGAACGGGTGAGCGACCTGCGCGACATCGAGAGACGGGTCACCGCCCGCCTGGTCGGGCAGCCCGAGCCGGGGCTGCCGGTCCCGGACCAGCCGTCCGTGCTGCTCGCCGAGGACCTCGCGCCCGCCGACACCGCCGGGCTCGACGCCCGCAGCGTAGTCGCCCTGGTGACCGAGCGGGGCGGTCCGACCAGCCATACCGCGATCATCGCCCGTCAGCTCGGGATCCCGTGCGTGGTGGGGGTGGCCGGTCTCGGTGAGGTGCCCGCCGGGACGGGCGTGCTGGTGGACGGCGGCGCCGGTGCCGTCGAGCTGGCTCCCGACCGCAGGGCCGCCACGGAGCGGGTCGCGGCCGCACGGCGGGCGCAGGCGCTCCTGGAGCTGTGGTCCGGACCGGGCGCGACCGCGGACGGCACGCTGGTCAAGCTGCTCGCGAACGTGGCCGACGCGGACTCCGCCCGGGTGGCCGCCGCGGGTCCGGTGGAGGGAGTCGGCCTGTTCCGCACCGAGCTGTGCTTCCTCGGACGCAACGACGAACCGAGCGTGGAGGAGCAGACCGACATCTACAGCGAGGTGCTCGCCGCCTTCGGGCGGGGCCGGCACGTGGTGGTGCGCACGCTGGACGCCGGGTCGGACAAGCCGATCGGGTTCGCCACCCGGCCGGGGGAGGAGAACCCGGCGCTCGGGGTGCGGGGCCTGCGGCTCGCGGTCGGGAACCCGGGGCTGCTGGAGCGCCAGCTGGCCGGGATCGCCGCGGCGGCCCGTCGCACCGGCACCGAGCCGTGGGTGATGGCGCCGATGGTGGCCACCGTCGCGGAGGCGGAGCGGTTCGCCGAGCAGGTGCGCGCGCACGGGCTCAGGGCCGGCGTGATGGTCGAGGTGCCGAGCGCGGCCCTGCTCGCGCACCGGATGCTGGAGGCCGTGGACTTCTTGTCCATCGGCACCAACGACCTCACCCAGTACACGATGGCCGCAGACCGGACGGCGACCGACCTGGCCCACCTCACGGACGCCTGGCAGCCGGCCGTGCTCTCCCTGATCGCGATCACCGCCGAGGCGGGTCGGCAGGCCGGCAAGCCGGTCGGCGTCTGCGGCGAGGCGGCCGCCGACCCCGCGCTGGCGACCGCTCTGGTGGGCATGGGCGTGACCTCGCTGTCGATGGCGCTGGCGGCCGTCCGCCCGGTCGGCGCCCGGATCGCCACCGTGTCGATGGACGTCTGCGAGCACGCCGCGGAGGCGGCGCTCGGGGCCCGTGACCCGCTCACGGCGCGGGAGGCGGTGCGCGCGCTGCTGCCGGAGCTCGGCTGAGCAGGCCCGGGCGCCCGGGCTCGCCCGGGCTCGTCCGGGGGGCCGCGAATTGGCAGGTGGGGGCGCGTGTCGGCTACCCTTGACCGGTTGCCCGACGCCGGGCGACGTGCCGTCAGAACGGCCGCGGATCGAGAGTGCCCGGGTGAACAGGCCCCGGCGCGCCGCGCAGCAAACCATCGAGAGGAGCCCGCGTGTCCACTGGTACCGACGCGGAGACCAAGAAGAAGATCATCGCCGAGTACGCCACCAGCGACGGGGACACCGGCTCCCCAGAGGTGCAGGTCGCGTTGCTGACCCACCGGATCGCCCACCTGACCGAGCACCTGAAGCAGCACAAGCACGACCACCACACCCGTCGTGGCCTGCTGCTCCTGGTCGGTCAGCGCCGTCGGCTGCTGAACTACATGCAGAAGCAGGACATCAACCGCTACCGCTCCATCGTGGAGCGGCTCGGCCTGCGTCGCTGAGGCCATTGGTTGGTCTCCGGCCCGGCCGGTCCGTCGGCTAGGGTCGGAGACCGAGACAACTCAATCACCACACCAGGAGCGACCGCGGACGTCCGGCCCGGTCCTCGGTAGTGGCTTTCGGGAGCACCCGGGTCCGCCCCGGGCCACGTCCCCGCAGGCCTCGATCGAAGACCGGCCCCGCCCCGCCAGACCCGCACAAGACACCAGGATCTGCGCGACTGACCCGGGCGCCCTCGCGTGAGCGCTCCGCGAGACACAGAGAGGGGTACCCCGTGGAGGGACCCATCGTGACGGCCGTCGAGACCGTCATCGACAACGGAAAGTTCGGAACCCGCAACGTCAAGTTCGAGACCGGGCTGCTGGCCCGGCAGGCCGCCGGATCGGTGACCGCCTACCTCGACGACGACTCCATGCTGCTGTCGGCCACCACGGCCGGCAAGCACCCCAAGGAGCAGCTCGACTTCTTCCCGCTGACCATCGACGTCGAGGAGCGGATGTACGCCGCCGGCCGGATCCCCGGCTCGTTCTTCCGTCGCGAGGGCCGGCCCGGTGAGGACGCGATCCTCACCTGCCGGCTGATCGACCGGCCGCTGCGGCCGACCTTCAAGAAGGGCCTGCGCAACGAGGTGCAGGTGGTCATCACCGTGCTCGCGCTCGACCCGGACACGCCGTACGACGTGCTTGCGATCAACGCCGCGTCGCTGTCCACCCAGCTGTCCGGCCTGCCGTTCTCCGGCCCGGTCGGCGGCACCCGGGTCGCCCTCATCGACGACCAGTGGGTGGCCTTCCCGACCCACAGCCAGCTCGAGGACGCGGTCTTCGACATGGTGGTCGCCGGACGGGTCACCGAGACCGGCGACGTGGCGATCATGATGGTCGAGGCCGAGTCGACCGAGTCCACCTGGGAGCAGGTCCGGGCCGGCAAGCAGGCGCCGACCGAGGAGGTCGTCGCCAAGGGCCTGGAGGCCGCCAAGCCGTTCATCATGCAGCTGTGCGAGGCGCAGGTCGAGCTGGCCAAGCAGGCCGCCAAGCCGGTCCAGGAGTTCCCGATCTTCCTCGACTACGAGGACGACGTCTACGACTCGGTCGAGGCCGCGGCCGGCGGCGACCTGGCGCAGGCGCTGACCATCGGCGCCAAGCTGGAGCGCGAGTCCCGCCTGGACGAGATCAAGGCCGCGCTGCTGGACCGGCTCGCGGAGGACTTCGAGGGCCGCGAGAAGGAGATCGGCGCCGCGTTCCGGGCGCTGACCAAGAAGCTGGTGCGCGAGCGGGTGCTGCGCGACAAGGTGCGCATCGACGGCCGCGGGCTGACCGACATCCGGTCGCTGTCCGCGGAGGTCGGCGTGGTGCCGCGGGTGCACGGCTCGGCGCTGTTCGAGCGCGGCGAGACCCAGATCCTCGGCATCACCACGCTGAACATGCTCACGATGGAGCAGCGGCTGGACACGCTGTCCCCGGAGTCCACCCGGCGGTACATGCACAACTACAACTTCCCGCCGTACTCCACCGGTGAGACCGGCCGCGTCGGCTCCCCGAAGCGCCGCGAGATCGGGCACGGTGCGCTGGCCGGCCGGGCGCTGGTGCCGGTGCTGCCGACCCGCGAGGAGTTCCCGTACGCGATCCGGCAGGTGTCGGAGGCGGTGGGCTCCAACGGCTCGACCTCGATGGGGTCGGTGTGCGCCTCCACGATGTCCCTGCTGCACGCCGGTGTGCCGCTGCGCGCGCCGGTCGCCGGCATCGCGATGGGGCTGATCTCCGGTGACATCGACGGGGAGCAGAAGTACGTCGCACTCACCGACATCCTCGGTGCCGAGGACGCGTTCGGCGACATGGACTTCAAGGTGGCCGGCACCCGGGACTTCGTGACCGCGCTCCAGCTCGACACCAAGCTCGACGGGATCCCGGCCGAGGTGCTCGCCCAGGCGCTGACCCAGGCCAAGGACGCCCGGCTGGCCATCCTGGACGTGATGGCCGAGGCCATCGAGGCGCCGGGTGAGATGTCGCTGCACGCCCCGCGGATCATCACCATGACCGTCCCGGTCGACAAGATCGGTGAGGTGATCGGCCCCAAGGGCAAGGTCATCAACCAGATCCAGGACGACACCGGCGCGCAGATCACCATCGAGGACGACGGCACGATCTACGTCGGCGCCACCAACGGCGAGGCCGCCGAGGCCGCCCGGTCGATCATCAACGGCATCGCCAACCCGACGATGCCGGAGGTCGGCGAGCGCTACCTCGGCACCGTGGTGAAGACCACCAACTTCGGCGCGTTCGTCTCGCTGCTGCCCGGCAAGGACGGCCTGCTGCACATCAGCAAGCTGCGGGCGCTGGCCGGCGGCAAGCGGGTCGAGGCGGTCGAGGACGTGGTCTCGGTCGGCCAGAAGATCCAGGTCGAGATCGCCGAGATCGACGACCGCGGCAAGCTCTCGCTGATCCCCGTCGTCGAGGAGTCCGGCTCGGGTGAGACGGCGCAGGAGGCCGCGCCCGCGCAGTGAGTGTGAACCTGTGACCAAGGTGTCTGCTGCCTCGCAGAAGCCCGGGACGACCCGCACCCTGCTGGAGGAGAAGGACGACAGCGGCTCGGTGGTATCCCGGGCCCGTCGCACCGTGCTCCCCGGGGGGCTGCGGGTCGTCACCGAGGCGATGGCCGGCGTCCGTTCCGCCTCCATCGGGGTGTGGGTGGGCGTCGGCTCCCGCGACGAGTCCGCGACGCTGTCGGGGGCCTCGCACTTCCTGGAGCACCTGCTGTTCAAGGGCACCCCGAGCCGCACCGCGATGGACATCTCGGTGGCCTTCGACGGTGTCGGTGGTGAGCTCAACGCGTTCACCGCCAAGGAGTACACCTGCTACCACGCCCGGGTGCTCGACCAGGACCTGCCGTTGGCCGTCGACGTGCTCGGCGACATGGTGACCTCCTCGCTGCTCGCCTCCGCCGACGTGGAGGCCGAGCGCGAGGTGATCCTCGACGAGATCGCCATGCACGACGACGACCCCGACGACGTGGTGCACAACCTGTTCGCCGAGAAGGCTTGGGGGGCCTCGCCCCTGGGCCGGCCGGTGGCCGGCGCCGCGGAGTCGGTCCGGTCGCTGACCCGCGCCCAGATCGCTCGCTACTACCGGAGTCGCTACCGCCCGGAGAACATCGTGGTGGCGGTGGCCGGCAACGTGGACCACGCCGCCGTCGTGCGCCAGGTGCGCAAGGCGTTCTCCCGCGGGAGCTTCCTGGCCTCGTCGGCCCGTCCCGCGCCGGTCCGCCGCGGGGAGCGTGGGCGCCGTACCGCTGAGGGGGAGATCGCGGCGGTACGCCCGTTCGAGCAGGTCAACCTCGTGCTCGGCGTCAACGGGCTGATCCGCACCGACGACCGCCGGTTCACGCTCGGGGTGCTCAACGCCGCGCTCGGCGGCAGCACGTCCTCCCGGCTGTTCCAGGAGGTCCGCGAGCACCGGGGCCTGGCGTACTCGGTGTACTCCTTCGCCGCCCACTACGCCGACTCCGGGATGGTCGGCGTCGCGGTCGGCTGCCTGCCGAACCGCACCGAGGAGGTGCTCTCGGTGGTCCGCGAGGAGCTGCGCAAGGTCGCCGAGGACGGCATCGACGCCGACGAGCTCGAGCGTGGCAAGGGCCAGCTCCGCAGCGGCCTGGTGCTCGGGCTGGAGGACTCCGGCTCCCGGATGACCCGGCTGGCCAAGGCGGAGCTGCTGTACGACGAGCTGCTGGGCATCGACGAGGTGATCGCCCGCATCGACGGGGTCACCCGCGATGATGTGCACGTGCTCGCCAAGGACCTGTTCAGCCAGCCGGAGACGCTGGCCGCCGTCGGGCCGTTCGACGACGCGCTGCCGCACCCCCGTGCCCAGGGGGGTGCCCGATGAGGGTGGCCGTGCTGGGCGCCGGGGGGCGCGTCGGGTCGGAGGTCTGCCGGGCCGTCGACGAGGCCGATGACCTGGACCTCGTCGCGAGGATCGGCTCGGAGGACCCGATCGACCGGCTGGTCGACACCGGGGCGGAGGCGGTCGTGGACTTCACCCGCCCCGACGTGGTGATGGACAACCTCGCCTACTGCATCGGCCGGGGCATCCACGCCGTCGTGGGCACCACCGGCTTCGACGAGGCGCGCCTGGCGCAGGTGCGCAGCTGGCTCGAGCGGTCGCCGGAGACCGGCGTGCTGGTCGCCCCCAACTTCGCCATCGGCGCGGTGCTGATGATGCGCTTCGCCGTGCAGGCCGCCCGCTTCTACGAGTCGGTGGAGATCGTGGAGATGCACCACCCGGACAAGGCCGATGCGCCGTCCGGCACTGCTCGCCATACCGCGGAGCTGGTCTCGGAGGCCCGCCGCCGGGCGGGCTCCGGTCCGATGCCGGACGCCACCTCGACCGCGCTGGAGGGGGCCCGCGGCGCTGACGTCGCCGGGGTGCGGGTGCACGGGCTGCGTATCCGCGGCATGGTCGCCCACCAGGAGGTGCTGCTCGGCGGCCCGGGGGAGACCCTGACCATCCGTCACGACTCCTTGGACAGGGTTCTCGTTCATGCCCGGCGTGCTGCTCGGGCTGCGCCGGATCGCGGGGATGCCGGGTCTGACCGTCGGCCTCGAAGAGCTGATGGACCTGGACTGATGCGCGCCAAGCTGACCGTCACCGTGCTGGTGGTGGTGCTGGCCTTCTACGCCGCGATGATCGGCTGGAAGGGCGTGGAGCTGTTCGGCAGCGGAACCGTGGTGGGCGTGCTGCTGGGGGTTGCGCTGGTCATCCTGCCGCTGGTCGGGCTGTACCTGGTGTGGCGGGAGATCGACTTCGGCCGCCGCTCCGCGCGGCTGGCCGCGGTGCTGGAGCAGGAGGGCGGGCTGCCCGTGGACGACCTGCCCCGGCGCCCCTCCGGCCGCGTCGACCGCACCGCCGCGCAGCGGCTGTTCGAGCAGATGCGGGTCGAGGCGGGGGCCGACCCGGACAACTGGCGGGTCTGGTACCGGCTCGGCCTGGCCTACGACGCGGCCGGCGACCGGGCCCGTGCGCGGGCCGCGGTGCGCCACGCGGTGACGCTGTTCTACGGGTCAGTACCGGCGGTGCCGGGACCGCACCCGGACCGGGGTCCCCGGGTGGGTGCTTCCGAAGTCGTGCACGAGCAGCAGGGCGAGGAGGGCGCCGAACGCCGCACCGACCCCGGCGCCGCCGCCGGCGAGCATCGGGCCCGGCAGCTTGGCGGCGACCCAGGCACCGACTCCCACACAGGTGACGAGCGCACAGGCGACGACAACGACCCGGTAGATCGTGGGTAGTGGACCCAACACTTCGACTCCTCACTGATCGCCCGCTGGTGGCCCGGTCCCGTGCCGGGCCCTCCCCCTTAAGGACGAGCGATGCCCGGCAGAGGTTGCCCCGGTCCAGACCAATTCAAACCCGGTGCGGGGCCTCTTCCTCGGTGAGGTCGGTGTGCAGCCGGATCTGCTTGACCCGGACCGAGCCGTCGCCGTGCAGGTCGAGCTCCCGGTGTGCGCCGTCCGGCGCCCAGCCGGCCTCGGCGAGGAACGTGCGGCGGGCGTCGTCGGTGCTGTTCAGCCAGGTCACCGCCCGCGCGAACTTGTCCGCGCGCAGGGTGTCCACCGCGGCGTGCACCAGCCGGGAGCCGTGCCCGTGCCGGGTCTGCCCAGGGTCGACGGTGAGCTCGCTGATCTCGCCGTCGGCGACCGGGTCGGTGTCGGGGTCCGAGGCGGGAGCGGTCAGGGCGTAGCCACGGACGGTGTTGCGCTCCAGCGCCACCAGCACCCGGTTGCGGGCGTCCTTCGGGGCGGCCAGCGAGGCCTGCCAGACGCCGGCGAGCTCGTCGGTGTCGAGCCGGTCGAGCAGCTCGGCGGGCAGCACCCCGTCGTACTGCGCCCGCCAGGCGCGGACCTGCACGGCCGCGATGCCGGCCGCGTCCTCCGACCAGCCGACGCGCACCGAGACGTCGGCGGTAGGTCGGTCGCCCGGTGGTGGGTCCAGTGGGGTGTCCGGTGGGGTGTCCGGTGGCGGAAGAGGGTGCTGCTCGCTCATGCGGCCATTCTCGCGCGGCCGTGGTTGTTACAACCCAACGGCCAGGCTGCGATGGTGTGTAACAAGCGGTGTTAGCCTGGGATCATGGACGAGGACTTCTGGGCGGTGATCGACGCAGGCGGGCGGATCGAGCCGCGCGACGCGCTGCCGGACGGCTACCGCAAGACGCTCATCCGGCAGATCGCCCAGCACGCGCACTCCGAGATCATCGGCATGCAGCCGGAGGGCAACTGGGTCACCCGGGCGCCCAGCCTGCGCCGCAAGGCGATCTTGATGGCCAAGGTCCAGGACGAGGCCGGACACGGGCTCTACCTCTACTCCGCCGCCGAGACACTGGGGGCAGACCGCGCCGACCTGCTCGACATGCTGCACGCGGGCAGGCAGAAGTACTCCTCGATCTTCAACTACCCGACGCTGACCTGGGCCGACATGGGGGCCATCGGCTGGCTGGTCGACGGCGCCGCGATCGTCAACCAGGTGCCGCTGTGCCGCTGCTCCTACGGCCCGTACGCCCGGGCCATGGTGCGGATCTGCAAGGAGGAGTCCTTCCACCAGCGGCAGGGCTTCGAGATCCTGCACACGCTCTCGCACGGCACGCCGGCCCAGCACGCCATGGCCCAGGACGCGGTGGACCGCTGGTGGTCGCCCAGCCTGATGATGTTCGGCCCGCCCGACGCCGACTCGCCGAACTCCGAGCAGTCGATGCGCTGGGGGATCAAGCGG
Organism: uncultured Actinomycetota bacterium; assembly: GCA_963839365.1. Classification (GTDB taxonomy): domain Bacteria; phylum Actinomycetota; class Actinomycetes; order Propionibacteriales; family Nocardioidaceae; genus DASSKA01. Next base: position 97,692 of record CAWIUT010000003.1, on the reverse strand, counting down.
TTCTCCAACGACGAGCTGCGCCAGCGGTTCGTGGACATGACCGTGCCGCAGGCCGAGGCGCTCGGGCTGAGCCTGCCGGACCCGGACCTGCGCTGGAACGCCGAGCGGGGCTCCTACGACTTCGGCGAGATCGACTTCACCGAGCTGTTCGAGGTCATCAAGGGCAACGGCCCGTGCAACCGGCAGCGGGTCGGCCACCGACGCAAGGCGCACGAGGACGGTGCGTGGGTCCGGGAGGCCGCGGACGCGTACGCCGCGAAGCGGGCCCGTCGTACGACGGAGGTGGCGTGAGGTGACGTCGACAGGCTCGGGCGCCGGCCGACGGGACTGGCCGCTGTGGGAGGTGTTCGTGCGCGCCCGCCGCGGACTGTCGCACGTGCACGCCGGGTCGCTGCACGCCCCGGACGCCGAGATGGCGCTGCGCAACGCCCGCGACCTCTACACCCGCCGGCAGGAGGGCGTCTCGCTGTGGGTGGTGCCGGCCAGCGAGATCACCGCGTCCAGCCCGGACGAGAAGGACTCCTTCTTCGACCCGGCCGGCGACAAGATCTACCGGCACCCCACCTTCTACGACGTCCCCGAAGGCGTGGAGCACCTGTGAGCACCCCACTGGCGCGGTACGTGCTCGCGCTCGGTGACGACGCGCTGGTGATGGCGCAACGGCTGGGTGAGTGGATCGCGGCCGCCCCGCAGCTGGAGGAGGACGTCGCCCTCGCGAACGTCGCGCTGGACCAGCTCGGCCAGGCCCGTTCGCTGCTCGGCTACGCCGGCTCGCTGACGGACCCGCCGCGCAGCGAGGACGACCTGGCCTACCTCCGCGACGAGCGGGACTTCCTGAACGTGCACCTGGTCGAGCGGACCTGGGCGCTGCCCGACGACACCGGCAGCGACTTCGGCGTGACGATGGCCAGGATGCTGATCTGGTCGACCTACCAGCACGCGCTGTACTCCCGGCTGGTCTCGAGCACCGACGAGACGCTGTCCGCGGTCGCCGCGAAGGCGGTCAAGGAGGTCGACTACCACCGCGACCACGCCACCATGTGGGTGCTGCGGCTCGGCGACGGCACCGAGGACTCGCACCGGCGAATCCAGGCCGGGCTGGACGCCGAGTGGCCCTACGCCACCGAGCTGTTCGACGGCTCGTACGTCGCACCGCAGCTGGTCGACGACGGGGTGGCCGTCGACCCCGCGAGGCTCCGCGAGCCCTGGCAGCGGCGGGTCGACGAGGTGCTCGCCGAGGCCACCTTGACCCGGCCCGAGGTCGCGCCCGCGACCGGCGGTGGCCGACGGGGCATCCACACCGAGCAGATGGGCTACCTGCTGGCCGAGATGCAGCACCTGGCCCGGTCGCACCCGGGGGCGTCCTGGTGACCGTCTCGGCACGGGAGGCCGCAGCGGCCGTCCTCGACCCCGAGGTGCCGGTGCTCACCATCGAGGACCTCGGGGTGCTGCGCGACGTCGAGGTGTCCGCCACCGGCGCGGTGCGGGTGCGGGTCACCCCGACGTACTCCGGATGCCCGGCGATGGACACCATCCGCGCCGACGTGGAGCACGCCGTGCGGGAGGCGGGCTTCGACGACGTCGAGGTCGAGTTGGTGCTCTCCCCGGCGTGGACCACCGACTGGATGAGCGAGGCGGGTCGTCGCAAGCTCAGTGACTACGGCATCGCGCCCCCGCAGCCCCGGCCGGCCGACGGCGTGGTGCCCCTGGCCCTGACGCTGCGCTGCCCGCAGTGCGGCTCCCCGGACACCCGGGAGCTGAGCCGGTTCGGCTCGACGGCCTGCAAGTCGCTGTGGGTGTGCAACGTCTGCCGGGAGCCCTTCGACCACTTCAAGGCGCACTGATGACCACCAGCACCGAGGAGACCACGGCCCCGCACCACTCCGTCTTCCACCGGCTGAAGGTCGCCGAGATCGAGCCGCTCACCGACGACTCGGTCGCGGTCACGTTCGCGGTGCCCGAGGAGCTGCGCGAGGCCTACCGGTTCACCCAGGGCCAGCACCTGACCATCCGCACCGAGCTGGCCGGCGACGACGTGCGCCGCAACTACTCGATCTGCTCTCCGGTGTCGTCCGGGCAGCTGCGGATCGCCGTCAAGCGGCTGCCGGGCGGGGCGTTCTCCGAGCACGCGCTCGAGGTGCTGAAGGTCGGCGACGAGCTGGACGTGATGACGCCGAGCGGCCGGTTCTTCACCCAGCTGGACCCCGCGAACGAGCACCACTACGTCTGTATCGCCGCCGGCTCCGGGATCACCCCGGTCCTGTCCATCATCGCGACAACCCTGGAGACCGAGCAGCGCTCGCAGGTCACGCTGATCTACTCCAACCGCAACCACAAGTCGGTGATGTTCCTCGAGGAGCTCGAGGACCTCAAGGACCGCTACCCCGACCGGTTCCAGCTGATCCATGTGCTGACCCGGGAGCCGCAACCGGTCGAGCTGTTCTCCGGCCGCCTCGACACCGACCGGATGAAGCGCTTCCTCGAAGCGGTGGTGCCCCCGGACGCGGTCGACCACTGGTTCCTGTGCGGCCCGTTCCAGATGGTGGCCGACCTGAGGAAGCTGCTCATCGGCGAGGGCGTGTCGAAGCGCTCGCTGCACGCCGAGGTGTTCCACGTCGACAAGGGCACCGGGCCGGTGCGGCGTGCTCCCAGGCCGGCGGGGGAGGAGCGCGGCGCGGAGGTGACCATCACCCTCGACGGGCGCCGCTCGACGTTCCGACTGCCCAGCGACGGTCCGGTGGTGCTCGACGCGGCGCTGGCGGTGCGCGCCGACGCGCCGTACGCCTGCAAGGGCGGGGTGTGCGGCACCTGCCGCGCGAAGCTGGTCGAGGGCACCGTGGAGATGGAGCAGAACTGGGCGCTCGAGCCGGAGGAGATCGACAACGGCTACGTGCTCACCTGCCAGTCCCACCCGACCTCGGACACGGTGGTCCTCGACTACGACGCCTGAGGTCTGCGTCACGTTTGCCCAACGGTTGACCCGGTTTCGCAGGGCGACACGGCACTTGCGATAATGCGCCCATGAGCATCCGGGGAGTCCATTGGTGGGGGGTGCTCACCGAACACTCCCTCCCGGTGCAGAGCCCCCGGGGACGCGCGGTCACTTGGCTGCGCTCGTCACAGACCAGCCTGCTCCTTCTCGCGCTGCTGGTCGGCGCGGGCGCCGGGGCCGGAGCCGTGGTGTTCCGCTGGTTGATCACCGAGTTCACCAAGATCCTTTCCGGGCACGCGGACTACTCCAACGCCGGGCACGCCATCAACCCGTTCGTGCCCGGGCTCGGCGAGTACTTCGTGATCGCCGCACCGGTGGTCGCCGGGCTGCTCTACGGGCCGATGGTCTACTTCTTCGCCCGGGAGGCGCGCGGTCACGGGGTGCCCGAGGTGATGTACGCCGTGGCCCGTCGTGGTGGGCGCATCGGCCCGAAGGTGGCCGTCGTCAAGGCGCTGGCCTCGGCGCTGTGCATCGGTGGCGGCGGGTCCGTCGGCCGTGAGGGTCCCATCGTCCAGATCGGCTCGGCACTCGGGTCCACGCTCGGCATGCTGGCCAAGGTGGCCGAGCCCCGGATCCGGGTGCTGGTCGCCTGCGGCGCCGCCGGCGGCATCGCCGCCACCTTCAACGCCCCGCTGGCCGGGGTGTTCTTCGCGATGGAGCTGATCCTGGCGAACTTCGCCGCGCAGTCCTTCGGGATGGTGGTGCTCGCCTCGGTGACGGCCAGCGTGATCGGGCGGTCCGCGTTCGGCGGCACCCCGTTCCTGCAGCTGCCGCAGTTCCACGTGCAGCACTTCGAGGAGTACTTCCTCTTCGCGTTCCTCGGCCTGGTCGCCGGGCCGGTCGGGGTCATGTTCACCAAGGTGCTCTACTGGGTCGAGGACGCCTGCGACACGCTGTGGAAGGGTCCGGAGTGGGCCCGGCCGGCGGTCGGCGGTGTGCTGCTGGGCCTGCTGCTGCTCGCGCTTCCGCAGATGTACGGCGTCGGCTACCCGGTGCTGGGCAACGGCGTGGCGGGCAAGTACGCCGTCGGCTTCCTGCTGCTCCTGCTGGTGGGGAAGATGGTCGCCACCAGCCTGACCATCGGGATCGGCGGGTCCGGTGGCGTGTTCGCTCCGAGCCTGTTCATCGGCGCGATGCTGGGCGGCGTCTTCGGGCAGGTCCTGCACCAGCTCGCGCCCGGCATGGCTGGCCCGGCCGGAGCCTACGGGCTGATCGGCATGGGCGCGGTGTTCGCCGGCGCGGCGAGAGCCCCGATCACTGCAGTGGTGATCATGTTCGAGCTGACCGGTGACTACGCGATCATCCTGCCGCTGATGGCCGCGATCGTGCTGGCCACCGGGGTCGCGCACGCGATGACCAAGGACACCATCTACACCCTGAAGCTGCGCCGTCGCGGCATCGACCTGAACGAGCAGCCGGTCGCGGTCCGGGCCGCGACCTTGAAGGTCGCCGACATCATGCAGCAGGTCCCGCCGACCGTGCCCGAGGACATGACGCTCATGGACGCCGCGCAGCGGCTGAGCGCCTCGTCGTACCCGGTCCTGCCGGTGGTGGACTCCGAGGGCGCCTACCTCGGCACCATCACGGCCAGGGCGGTGACCGAGGTGCTCTCCGACGGCAAGCACGACGACGCGGTGGTCTCCTCAGCGGTCGAGCTGCCCCGCGAGCTGCGCGCGAGCAGCTCGCTCAACGACGCGATCCCGGTGCTCGACGACAGCGAGGGCTCGGCCGTCCCTGTCCTCGACCTGGAGGGCAAGCGGCTGGTCGGCTGGCTCACGCCGCAGGCGGCGCTGGGGGCGCTGCGCGGGGACAAGCCACACCAGCCCTGAGTGCCCGGGCGAGCAGCCCGCGGGCGTTAGGCTGAGCCGGTGCAGCAGTACCTCGACCTTCTCCGGCGGATCCTGGACGACGGCGTGCGCAAGCCCGACCGCACCGGCACCGGCACCCTGAGCGTGTTCGGGCACCAGATGCGCTTCGACCTCGGGCAGGGCTTCCCGCTCGTCACCACGAAGAAGGTGCACACCCGCTCGGTCTTCGCTGAGCTGCTGTGGTTCCTGCGCGGGGACACCAACGTGCGCTGGCTGCAGGAGCGAGGCGTGACCATCTGGGACGAGTGGGCCGACGAGCACGGAGACCTCGGCCCCGTGTACGGCGCCCAGTGGCGGTCGTGGCCGGCCCCCGACGGTCGGCACATCGACCAGCTGCGTAACGTCGCGGAGGCGATCGGCAAGGACCCGGACTCGCGGCGGCACGTGGTCAGCGCCTGGAACGTGGCCGACCTGCCGCGGATGGCGCTGGCCCCCTGCCACGCGCTGTTCCAGTTCTACGTGGCGCCCTCGGAGTCCGGGCCGGGCAGGCTCTCCTGCCAGCTCTACCAGCGCTCCGGGGACGTGTTCCTCGGCGTGCCGTTCAACATCGCCTCCTACGCGCTGCTCACCCACATGGTCGCCCAGGTCACCGGGCTGCAGGTGGGCGACTTCGTGCACACCCTCGGCGACGCGCACCTCTACCTGAATCACCTGGACCAGGCCCGGCTGCAGCTGACCCGGGAGCCGCGGCCGCTGCCGACCCTCCGGCTCGACCCGTCGGTGACCGAGCTGGACGCCTTCGAGCTCGAGCACATCACCATCGACGGCTACGACCCGCACCCGGCGATCAAGGCGCCGATCGCCGTATGAGCCAGAAGCAGGTGGTGCTGGTGGCCGCGGTCGCCGACAACGGCGTGATCGGCGCCGCCGGCGACATCCCGTGGAAGCTCCCCGCCGACCTCAAGCACTTCCGGCAGGTCACCACCGGCAACACGGTGGTGATGGGGCGGCGCACCTACGAGTCGATCGGTCACCCGCTCCCGAACCGCACCAACGTGGTGGTCACCCGACGCCCGAACTGGTCCGCCCAGGGCGTGGTCGTCGCGCACAGCGTCGAGGAGGCGATCGCCCGCGCCCGGGAGCTGACCGGGGACGTGATGGTCATCGGAGGCGGCGAGATCTACGCGGCCGCCCTGCCGCTGGCCGACGGGCAGATCCTCACCCATGTGCACGCCGCCCCGGAGGGCGACACCCACTACCCCGACTTCGACCGGTCGCAGTGGGTCGAGGTGAAGCGGGAGCCGGGTGAGGGGTACGACGTGGTGTGGTGGGAGCGCTCGCGCTGACCGCCGAACCGCCCGGGACCCGCGTGGCGGGCGGCGGGGCGGGGCGTTCCGCTAGCCTGGTGCCATGACGTCCGGAGTGCTTCCTCCGGCCCCGTTCGGCCGGGTCCTGACCGCGATGGTCACCCCCTTCCGCGACGACGGGTCCCTGGACCTCGAGGCCGCCGGCCGAGTGGCCGAGCACCTGGTCGGCCACGGCCACGACGGCGTCGTCGTGCTCGGCACCACGGGGGAGTCCCCGGTGGTCAGCCAGGACGAGGCCGGCCGGCTGCTGCGTGCCGTCGTCGAGGCGGTCGGCGACCGGGCGAACGTGGTGGCCGGGGTCGGCTCGAACGACACCGCCCACTCCGTCGCGCTTGCCGAGCAGGCGGAGAAGTGCGGGGCCGACGGTCTGCTGCTCGTCACGCCGTACTACAACAAGCCCAGCCAGGAAGGCGTGGCGTCGCACTTCGAGACCGTCGCGAGCGCGACCGGCCTGCCGGTGCTGCTCTACGACATCCCCGGCCGCACCGGCCTGGCCATCGCCGAGGACACCTACCGGCGGGTGGCCGCGCACGACCGGATCGTGGCCGTCAAGGACGCGGTCGGCGACCTGAGCCGCGGCGTGCGGATCATGGCCGAGACCGGGCTCACCTTCTACTCCGGCGACGACGACCTGAACCTCGGCTGGCTCACCCACGGCGCCGCCGGCATCGTGTCGGTGGTCGGCCACGTCGCCGGCGACGAGTACGCCGAGATGGTGACCGCCGTCGACAAGGGCGATCTGGCCGCCGCGCTGCACGGCTACCGGCGGCTCGCGCCCGTGGTCGAGGCGGTGATGCGCCGGGCGCCGGGCGCGGTGATGGCCAAGACCGGGCTGCAGCTGCTGGGCGTGCTCGCCAACCGCACCATGAGACTCCCCCTGGTGCCGGCCTCCGACGAGCTGGTCGCGGGGCTTCGCTCCGCGCTCGTCGACGCCGGACTCCTCCCCACCCACGACAACTGAAGGATCGTTTTCAGCCTATGAGCCATCCGCACCCCGAACTGTCCCTGCCCGCACCCCTGGCGCCCGGAGGCCTGCGGGTGACTCCTCTCGGCGGACTGGGCGAGATCGGCCGCAACATGACCGCCTTCGAGTACGACGGGCGGCTGCTGCTCGTGGACTGCGGCGTGCTGTTCCCGGAGGAGAACCATCCCGGCGTGGACCTGATCCTGCCGGACTTCGCGCCGATCCGGGACCGGCTCGGCGACGTGGAGGCGCTGGTGCTCACCCACGGGCACGAGGACCACATCGGCGGGGTGCCCTACCTGCTGCGCGAACGCGCCGACATCCCGGTGGTCGGCTCCAAGCTGACCCTGGGGCTGCTCAGCTCCAAGCTGCGCGAGCACCGCCTCAAGGAGACCGCCCAGCACGTCGTCCGCGAGGGCGACCGGATCAGGTTCGGCCCCTTCGACCTGGAGTTCGTGGCGGTCAACCACTCCATCCCGGACGCGCTGGCGGTGGCGATCCGCACCGGCGCGGGCATGGTGCTGCACACCGGCGACTTCAAGATGGACCAGCTGCCGCTGGACGGCCGGATCACCGACCTGCGGGCGTTCGCCCGGCTCGGCGAGGAGGGCGTGGACCTGCTCATGGTCGACTCCACCAACGCCGACTCGCCCGGGTTCACCACCTCGGAGGCCGACATCGCCCCGGTCCTGGACCGGGTGTTCCACACCAGCGCGCAGCGGGTCATCGTGGCCTGCTTCGCCTCGCACGTGCACCGGGTGCAGCAGGTGATGGACGCCGCGGTCAACCACGGCCGCAAGGTGGCGTACGTCGGACGGTCGATGGTGCGCAACATGGGCGTGGCCCGCGACCTGGGCTACCTGACCGTGCCACCGGACACCCTGGTGGACGCCAAGGAGCTCGGCGACTACCCGCCGGAGAAGGTGGTGCTGATCTCCACGGGCTCGCAGGGCGAGCCGCTGTCGGCGCTGAGCAGGATCGCCCAGCGCAGCCACAGCTTCGTGCACATCGAGCTTGGGGACACCGTCGTGCTCGCCTCCTCACTGATCCCCGGCAACGAGAACGCCGTCTACCGGGTGATCAACGGGCTGACCCGCTGGGGTGCGAACGTGGTGCACAAGGGCAACGCGCTGGTGCACGTGTCGGGGCACGCCTCCGCCGGTGAGCTGCTCTACTGCTACAACATCGTGCGGCCGCGCAACGTGCTCCCGGTGCACGGCGAGTACCGCCACATGCGCGCCAACGCCGACCTGGCCCGCGACACCGGCATCCCCTCGGAGAACGTCGTGGTCGCCGAGGACGGCATGGTCGTCGACCTGGTTGACGGCCTGGTCCACCTTGCCGGCAAGGTGGACTGCGGCTACGTGTTCGTGGACGGCTCCTCGGTCGGCGACGTCACCGAGTCCTCGCTGAAGGACCGCCGCATCCTCGGCGAGGAGGGCTTCATCTCGGTGATCGTGGTGATCGACTCGGTGACCGGCAAGGTGTCCGGCGGGCCGGAGATCCACGCCCGCGGGTTCCTGGAGGGCGACTCCGCCTTCGACGAGGTGAAGCCGGCCATCGTCGAGGCCCTGGACCGGCTGGTCGCCGAGGGCACCGACGACAACTACCAGCTGCAGCAGACCATCCGCCGGGTGGTGGGCCGATGGGTCAACAACACCCACCGCCGGCGGCCGATGATCGTGCCAGTGGTGCTGGAGGCCTGACCAGGTCCAGCACCTCGTCCATCCGGTCCAGCCCGACCGTGCCGTGCGTGATCCACACGATGGTCCGGTCCGCACCGGCAGCGAGCAGGTCGTCGGTGACCGTGCGGGCGGTGGCGGTGTCCAGGTGGGCGGTCGGCTCGTCGAGGACCAGCACCGGCTGATCGGCCAGCAGCGCCCGGGCCAGCCCGATCCGGGCCCGCTCGCCGCCGGAGACGTGCGCGTGCCCGTCGCCGAGCATGGTGTGCAGGCCGTGCGGCAGCCCGTCCAGCCACGCTCCGAGCGCGGCCGAGCGCACGGCGTGCTCCACCTCGGCATCGGTGGCCGACGGCCGCGCCAGCCGGACGTTCTCGGCCAGGGTGGAGGCGAACACGTGCGGATCGTCGTCGACCAGGCCGACGGTGCGGTGCACGTCGTCGAGCCGGATGTGCCGCAGGTCCAGCGGGCCCAGCCGCACCGCGCCGGTCCGCGGGTCGAGGAAGCGGAGCAGCAGGGCGGCCAGCGTGCTCTTGCCGCTGCCGGACGGTCCCACCACGCCGAGCCGCCGGCCGGGTGGCAGGTCCAGGGACAGGTCCCGCAGTGCCGGAGCCGCGCCCCAGCCCGCGGACACCCGGTCCAGGGCTGTTGCGGTGCTCCCGGTCGCGGGCGCCGGGTCAACCGGGTCGGCGACCGCCGGCTCGGTGGCGGCCAGCGTGGCGAGCCGGGCGTCGGCGGCCCGGGTGCGCACCTGCAGCGCGGCCACGTCGGCGAGCGGGGTGAGCACCTCGAGCAGGGCCAGCGGCAGCAGCACGAGCAGCGCCACCATCGGTCCCGAGACGGTACCCGAGGCCAGCCCGGTGAGCCCGACCTTCGCCATCCCCAGCATCCCGCCGCCAGCGGCGAGCACGGCGGCCGTCCGGCCCGTGGCCGCGGCGCGGGCGGACCGCCGGCCCGCGAGGGCCGAGTCGCGGCCGGCCCGGTCGATCCCGTCGAGGACCCGGTCGCCCGCCTGCCACATCCGCAGCTCCGGCGCCCCCTGGAGGACCTGCACCACCAGGCTGGAGACCCGCCCGCGGCCGGTCACCACGTCCTGCTCGGCGGCGGCCACCCCGAGCCGGCCGACCAGCAGCGTGAGTCCGCCGCCGGCGACGAGGACGGTGAGGACGACCAGCCCGGCGGCGGGCAGCACCCAGCCGGCGAAGGCCACGGACATCGCTGCCACCAGCAGGCAGGTGGCCAGCGGTGCCCGCACCCGCAGCTGCTTGTCCATCAGGGCGTCCACGTCGTCGACGACGGAGGCCAGCACGTCGCCGCGCTGCCGGCCGAGCCGGCCCGGGACGAGCGGCACCAGTACGTCGTACACCGCGGCCCGCCGCTCGGCCAGAAGCCGCAGCGCGGCGTCGTGCGAGACCAGCCGCTCGGCGTAGCGCAGCCCCGGTCGGGCCAGCCCGAACGCGCGGACCGCGACGATGGCGACCATCAACGTGAGCACCGGCGGCTGCTGCGCGGCCCGGGCGATCAGCCAGCCGGCGGTCGCGGTGAGCGCGACACCCGAGGCGGCGGCCAGCGCGCCGAGCAGCGCGCCGGCCGCGAGGCGCACGCCGGGCCTTCGGGTCCAGGACGGCCCCCGTGGCGGCTGCTCGGGAGACCCGGGCACCGGCGCGGGCGCCGGGGGACCGGGCGTGCCGGGCCGGCCGACCTGTGCCGGGGCCGACGCGCCCGGGGAGGCCGGTAGCGCGAGCACGTGGTCGGCGGCCCGCACCAGGCTCGCGCGGTGCGCGACCACGACCACCGCGCGGTGGTCGGCCAGCCAGCGCAGGGTGCTCGCGATGACTTGCTCGGTCGTCTCGTCGAGGTGGGCGGTGGGCTCGTCCAGCAGCACCAGCGGCCGGTCCGCGACGACCACGCGGGCCAGCGCCAGCCGGGCACGCTCGCCGGCCGACAGGCCCAGGCCGTCCTCGCCGATCAGCTGGTCCAGGCCGTCGGGCAGGGTGAGTACCCGCTCGCCGAGTCCCACCCGTTCCAGCGCCTCCCACACCGCGGTGTCGCCGGCGTCCGGGTTGCCCAGCCGGACGTTGTCCCGCACCGTGCCGGGCAGGAACCACGGGCGCTGCGGCAGCCACGCGATCCGCGTCTGCCACTGCTCCCGGTCCACTGCGGCCAGGTCGGTGCCGCCCACGCCCACGTGGCCGCCGCTCACCGGCAGCTCGGCGGTGAGCACCGAGAGCAGCGTGGACTTCCCGCACCCGGACGGTCCGGTGACCGCGGTCAGCCCGCGCCCGGGGATGTGCCCGCTCAGTCCCGCAAGCGCCGGGACGCTGCGCCCCGGGAAGCAGACGCTGACCGCGTCCAGGGTGATGCCGCTCCCCGGTCCGCAGGCTCCCGGCGCCTCCGCGGCAGGTGCGGCAGGCGGGGACGCCGTGGCCAACAGCGCATCGGTGGCCTCGAACGTCGCGGTTCCCTCCGCGGCGGCGTGAAACTCCGCGCCGACGCGGCGCAGCGGCCAGTACGCCTCCGGGGCCAGCAGCAGCACGGTGAGCGCTGTGCGCAGGTCCAGCGTGCCGGCCGCGAGCCGCAGCCCGACCACCACCGCGACGAGCGCCACCGAGACGGTGGCCACCAGCTCCAGCACGGCCGAGGACGCGAACGCCAGCCGCAGCGTCTGGTTGGTGGCGCGGCGGTAGCGGTCGGTGATCCGCCGGATCGACGCCGCCTGCGCGGTGGCGCGCCGGTGCACCACCAGGGTCGGCAGGCCCCGCATCACGTCCAGGAAGTGGCCGGACAGCCCGGCCAGCACCCGCCACTGCTGCTCGGCGCGGTCCCGGGTGGCCATGCCGACCAGGGCGGCGAACACCGGCACCAGCGGCAGGGTGAGCAGCACGATGCCGGCGCTGAGCAGGTCCTGGGACGCAATGGCCAGCAGCGTCAACGGCGGCAGCGTCGCGGCCAGCACCAGCGCGGGCAGGTACCGGGTCAGGTAGGGGTCCACTGCGGCCACCCCACGGGTGGCGAGCAGCGCCAGCTCGCCGCTGCGCCGGCGGGACAGGCCGAGCTGCCCCAGCGCGAGCGCGGCGGCCACCAGCCGCCGGCGCAGGGTGGTGGTCACGCTCGCCGAGGCCCGCGCGGCGCAGGCGTCCACCCCCCAGCCGACCCCCGCCCGGCCGGCGGTGACACCGGCCAGCGCGAGGCCGGCCGTCCACGCGGTGGCCTGGTTCCCGGCCAGCAGCGCGCTGACCAGGGCGGCCACCGCGAACGCCTGCGCCACGACGAGACCTCCCGAGAGCACACCCCCGACCAGCACCCCGACCAGCGGCCACCGGGCCGGCGCCAGGTGGGGGAGCAGCCGTGGGTCCAGCGGCTTCATCAGGCGGCCTCGGCGACGTCGCGCGGGCCGGGTTCGGTCGGGATGTGCCTGGTCGAGATCCGCTTGCGGAACACCCAGTAGGTCCAGCCCTGGTAGAGCAGCACCAGCGGCGTGAACATCGCCGCGACCCAGGTCATGATCGTCAGCGTGTACGACGTGGCCGACGCGTTCGTGGTGGTCAACGAGACCCCGCCGGCCAGGGTCGTCGGCATCACGTCCGGGAAGAGAGCCAGGAACAACCCGGCCACCGCCACCGCGATGGTCACGAACGTGCCGAGGAAGGCCCAGCCCTCCCGGCCACGCCACGCGGCGAGCACCCCGGCCAGCAGGGCCACCGCGGCTACCGCGAACGCCACGCCGGAGGCCAGGGTCCCGGTGTCGAGCTGGGTGAGGGTCAAGAAGCCGACCGCGACGACCGCGGCGCCCAGTCCCAGCCAGCCGCTCAGCCGGCGGGCCCGGTGCCGGATGTCGCCGTCGGTCTTCAGCGCGAGGAACATCGCGCCGTGGGTGAGGAACAGCAGGAGCGTGGTGGCCCCGCCGAGCAGCGCGTACGGGTTCAGCAGCGCAAGCGTGCCGCCGACGTACTCCTTGTCCGCGTTGATCGCCACGCCGTGCACGATGTTCGCGAACGCGACGCCCCACAGCAGCGCGGGCACCAGCGAGCCCACGAAGATGGTCAGGTCCCAGCGTGCGCGCCAGCGCGGGTCGTTCCGCTTGCCGCGGTACTCGAAGGCCAGCCCGCGCACGATCAGCGCGAGCAGGATGAGCAGCAGGGGCAGGTAGAAGCCGCTGAACAGCGTGGCGTACCACTCCGGGAACGCGGCGAACGTGGCGCCGCCGGCGACCAGCACCCAGACCTCGTTGCCGTCCCAGACCGGGCCGACGGTGTTCATCATCACCCGTCGCTCGGTCTCGTCCCGCGACAGCAGCGTCATCAGCATGCCGACGCCGAAGTCGAAGCCCTCCAGGCAGAAGTAGCCGATCCAGAGCACGGCGATCAGCGTGAACCAGACTGTGGTGAGTTCCATGAGTCGTCCCGTCCCAGGTAGCAGGAATCAGTAGGCGAAGGCCATCGGCTCGTCCGTGGGTGCCCCACGCTTGGGGTCCGGGGGCTCCTCGAACTTCTCCGCTCCGCGGCGCACGTAGCTGAGCATCAGGCCCAGCTCGATCACCATCAGCACGGCGTAGACCAGGGTCAGCGCGACCACCGAGGTCATCGCCTCGGCGACGCTCACCCCGGGCGAGACGGCGTTGACGGTCGTCATCAGCCCGAACACCACCCAGGGCTGGCGGCCCATCTCGGTGAAGATCCAGCCGAAGCTGTTGGCCAGCAGCGGCAGCAGCGGCACGGCGACCGCCAGCCAGGCCCAGGCCCGGTGCCGCGGGATCTTCCCCTTGCGGGTCACCCAGAGGATCACCGCGCCGGCTGCGGCGGCCAGCACGCCCATGCCGATCATCAGCCGGAACGTCCAGTAGGTGACCGGGATGATCGGGGCGTAGCCACTGGCGGAGTAGTACTTCGCGCCCGGGTCCTGCCCGTAGGTCTTCTCGTAGCGTGCGCGCAGCTGGTCGATGCCTTGCACCTTGCCGTCCCAGGTGCCGGTGGCCAGGAAGGACAGCACGTGCGGCACCTTGACCGCGAACGTCTCGCGCGACCCGTCGAGGGTGCCGACCGTGAACAGCGAGAAGCTGGCCGGCTTCTCGGTGTGGTAGAGCGCCTCGGCGGCGGCCATCTTCATCGGCTGCACCTCGGTCATCACCTTGCCCTGGTGGTCGCCGGTGACCGCGACGCCGAGCCCGGCGACCAGCGCGACCACGGCCCCGAGTCGGACCGCGGTGCGGTACATCGGCCGGTCCGCGTCGGGGGTGCGCCTGCGCTTCATCAGCCAGAAGGCGATGCCCAGCACGAACGCACCGCCGGTCATGTAGCAGGCGGTGATGGTGTGGGGGAAGGTCGCCAGCTGCACCTTGTTGAACAGCACCGCCCAGAAGTCGGTGAGCTCGGCCCGGCCGGTGTGCGGGTTGTAGCGGTAGCCGACCGGGTGCTGCATCCAGGAGTTGGCGGCCAGGATGAAGTACGCCGACAGCAGGGTGCCGAGGTGCACCACCCACATGCAGCCGGCGTGCAGCGCCCGGGGCAGCTTGTCCCAGCCGAAGATCCACAGCCCCAGGAAGGTGGACTCCAAGAAGAACGCGAGCAGCCCCTCGATCGCGAGCGGGGCCCCGAACACGTCGCCGACGAACCGCGAGTAGTCCGACCAGTTCATGCCGAACTGGAACTCCTGCACGATCCCGGTGACCACGCCGATGGCGAAGTTGATCAAGAACAGCTTGCCGAAGAACTTTGTCAGCCGGAGGTACTGCTCGCGCTTGGTGCGCAGCCACGCGGTCTCGAAGCCGGCCACGATGGCCGACAGCCCGATGGTCACCGGCACGAACAGGAAGTGGTACACGGTGATGATCCCGAACTGCCACCTGGCGATGTCGACGACGTCCACAGCGGTCCTCTCGAGCGCTACTACAAACCGTCGTAGATACTACATCAGGTAGTAATCGGTCGCGCAGGGGCTTTAGACTCGACCCCATGGCGCGAACGTCCCGAACGGGTGAGCTGGAGCGAGCGGTGCTGGACCGGCTGTGGACCGCGGACGCCGACTCGTGGTTCACCGTCCGCGAGGTGCACGAGGCGCTGGCCGGTGAGCGGGACATCGCCTACACCACGGTGATGACGGTGCTGGACCGGCTGGCCAAGAAGGGGCTGGTCAGCCAGCAGCGCGACGGCCGGGCCTACCGCTACCGGGCTGCGGCGTCCCGGGAGGCGATGACCGCGGACCTGATGCGCGAGGCACTCGAGGAGTTCGCCGTCGACGACCGGCGCACCGCACTCGTCGCGTTCGTCGGGGAGGCCACCGGCGAGGAGCGGGCCGCGCTCCGTGAGGCGCTGGCTGCCTTCGGCGACGACTGACCCCGGGCATGACCACCCCGATCACCAGCGGAGTGCTCTCAGCGCTGGCCGGGCTGCTGTGCGGGCCGGCGCCCTGGCTGCTGGCCCGTGCACCCCTGCTGCGCCGCGCGCCGCGCTCGGCGATGGTGCTGTGGCAGGCCGTCGCGCTCGCGGCGGTGCTCGCCGCGCTGGGGGCCGGGCTGTCGCTGGTCACCGGCTCCGCGCTCGGCCCGCACCGCGCCCGGTTGTGGTACGCCGTGGCGGCGCTCGCGCTGGCGCTGACGGCCACCGTGCTGGGGCGGCTGCTGCTGCGCGGGCACCAGGTGGGCACCCGGATCCGCGCCGCCCGCCGCCGGCACCGGCAGATGCTGGACCTGCTCGCCTCGGAGGAGGCGGGGATCCGGGTGCTGGAGCACGACGCGCCGCTGGCCTACTGCCTGCCCGGGGTGCAGCGCTCCCGGGTGGTGGTCTCGCACGGCGCCCGGCAGGTGCTGCGGGACGACGAGCTCGAGGCCGTGCTCGCCCACGAGCGGGCGCACCTGCGGGCCCGGCACGACCTGGTGCTCGAGGCGTTCACGGTGCTGCACGAGGCCTTCCCGCGCGTGGTGTCCAGCGCCGCCGCGCTGGCCGAGGTGCGGTTGCTCGTGGAGGTGCTCGCCGACCGGGCCGCGCGCCGAACGGCCGGCCCGAGGCCGCTGGCCCGGGCGCTGGCCGCGCTCGTCGAGGGGGCCGGCCCGCCCCTGGAGTCGGGCACCGCGCTGGGGGCCGCGGGCGGCCCCGCGTCCCTGCTCGCCCGCCTCGAGCTGATCAGGGACGAGAGGCCGCACCGGCTGCTGGCGGCCGCACAGCTGGCGACGGCAGTCGCGGTCGTCGTGCTCCCGACGGTCTTCGTCGCCTGGCCCTGGCTGGCCTCGCTGGCCTAGCTGCGCTCGGCCTCGACCGGGTCGGCCCGGTGCACGTGGTGCTCGCCCTCCCGGGCGTGCTCGTCGGGGTGCTCCTCGGTGTGCTCGCGCTCCGCACGCTCCTCGAGCTCGCGCTCACGCTCGGCGTGCCGCTCGGCCTCGAGACGGCGCTCCTCGTCGGTGGGGGTCACGTCGCGCACCCCGAGCACGGACATCCGGCCCACCGCCAGGGCGGCGAAGAACGTGATCACCACGCCGAGACCGGCGAAGAAGCCGATCTGCTCGACCACGCGCTGGACCGTCGAGACCCCGACCGGCACACCGGCCGCCGGCGTGTGCACCGTCCACAGCGTGCTCAGGATCGGGCCGACCACGAACCAGGCCCCCGCTGCGGCGGCCAGCCAGCCGGCGAACAGCCCGGTGAGCCGGTTCGTGCTCCCGAGCAGGATCAGGCCGGCCACCACGGTGGCGGCGCCGGGAAGGATCTCCAGCCACAGCCGGCCGTTGGTGTAGGTCCAGGCCGTCGCGGGGGAGTAGGCGTAGTGGAAGATCGGGCCGATGAAGCAGATCAGCGCGCCCCAGATCCCCAGGAGGACCAGCGCGAGCCCGCTGACGGCGCCCCTGCTGCGTCGTACCCGGAAGCGGTTGGCCATGGGTACATGCTGAGTTGCGGACATGTTCTCCACCTCGTTCCTGCAGCACGCCCGCGTCCCCTGTCGTCGCACGGGCAGTTGATGCCTGCGACTGGGCCTGTACCCGTTTCCCGGTCCGGACAACCCTGAGCGGGACCGGGGAGCCGGTCGGCGTGTGAAACGTGTGGCTGATGTGACATTCCCCTAGGGTGGTCAGCATGGCGACCCGTACGTCTTCCCCACCGGCGTCGCGAACAAGCCGGACCCGTTCGGCTTCTTCGAGGAGCCGGTCGTCCGGCAGCCAGACCCGCAGGACCTCCTCGCGCCGCTCGTCGAGCAGACGACCGGCGCCGAGGGCGGTGCGTAACGGGCCTGGCCCCGTGTCGACCCTTTTCGGCGCCTTGCTGACCGGCGCGGTCACCGTGCTGCGCGGCGTCTGGCTCGGGCTGGCCCACCTGGTCGGCGGTGCGGTCCGCAAGGTGGGGCACTCCGCCGCGGAGCTCGAGCCGGAGCACCGGCGCGACGGAGCCGGACTTTTCCTGATCGGCTCGGCGGTGGTGGTGGCCGCCGCGGTGTGGTGGCAGCTGCCCGGCGGGCTGGGTCGCTTCGTGCGCATCGTGGTCGCCGGGTCCGTCGGGCTGGTGGCCTGGATCGTCCCCCTGCTGCTCTGCTTCGTCGCCTGGCGCAACCTGCGCAACCCGGAGAGCAACGGGCCCGCCGGCCGGCAGGCGATCGGCTGGACGGCGCTGCTGCTCGGCGTGCTCGGTCTGGTCGAGGTCGCCAACGGGATGCCCGCCCCGAACCATGGCCAGATCGAGGCCCTGGAGCACGCCGGGGGCGCGCTCGGCTTCGTGGTCGCCACCTTGCTGATGGACCTGCTGCGCAGCAGCATCGTGGTGGCGCCGCTGCTGGTGCTGCTCGCGGTGTTCGGCGTACTGGTGGTCACCGGCACGCCGGTGTACCAGATCCCCGAGCGGCTTGCCGCGTTGCGGGACCGGCTCCTCGGCCGGACCCCGCCGGAGCCGACCGAGCCCGAGGCGCCGCCGGCGAAGACCAAGCGGAGCCGGCCGCGGCGTCGGGTGGCGGTGTACGACGACGCCGAGTCCGGCGAGCGCCCCTACGACAGCCCGGTGCTCGAAGGACGCGAGCTGGGCAAGAAGAAGAAGGCGGGTCCGGCCGGTGGCACGGAGCCTGCCGCGGAGGAGAAGGCGGAGCTCGAGCCTCCCCAGCACAGCCCGCTGCCGGCCCGGGTGGAGCAGTTGGCGCTGTCCGGCGACGTCACCTACGCGCTGCCGGGCGGTGGCCTGCTGAAGCCGGGCAGCCCGCACAAAGCGCGCTCCAAGGCCTCCGACGACGTGGTCAACCGGCTCACCGAGGTGCTCGACCAGTTCGAGATCGACGCCCAGGTCACCGGGTACACGCGCGGCCCGACCGTTACCCGCTACGAGGTCGAGCTCGGTCCCGCGGTGAAGGTCGAGAAGGTCACTGCGCTCGGCAAGAACATCGCCTACGCGGTCGCCTCGGCGGACGTGCGGATCCTGTCCCCGATCCCCGGCAAGTCGGCCATCGGTATCGAGATCCCCAACAGCGACAAGGAGATCGTCTCCCTCGGCGACGTGCTGCGCTCCAGCAACGCCCGCAACGACCACCACCCGATGATCGTCGGGCTGGGCAAGGACGTGGAGGGCGGCTTCGTGGTCGCCAACCTGGCGAAGATGCCGCACCTGCTGGTGGCCGGCGCCACCGGCTCCGGCAAGTCCAGCTTCGTCAACTCGATGATCACCTCGCTCCTGATGCGGTCCACGCCCGACGAGGTGCGGATGATCCTGGTCGACCCCAAGCGGGTGGAGCTGAACGTCTACGAGGGCGTGCCCCACCTGATCACCCCGATCATCACCAATCCGAAGAAGGCCGCCGAGGCGCTGCAGTGGGTCGTGCGCGAGATGGACATGCGCTACGACGACCTGGCGGCGTTCGGGTTCCGGCACATCGACGACTTCAACAAGGCGGTCCGGGCCGGCAAGGTGCAGCCACCTGCCGGCAGCGAGCGGGTGCTCGCGCCGTACCCGTACCTGACGGTGGTCGTCGACGAGCTCGCCGACCTGATGATGGTCGCCCCGCGCGACGTCGAGGACGCGGTTGTCCGGATCACCCAGCTGGCGCGCGCCGCGGGCATCCACCTGATCCTGGCCACGCAGCGCCCGTCGGTCGACGTGGTGACCGGTCTGATCAAGGCCAACGTGCCCTCGCGGCTGGCATTCGCCACCTCCTCGCTGGCCGACAGCCGGGTCATCCTCGACCAGCCGGGTGCGGAGAAGCTGGTCGGACAGGGCGACGGGCTGTTCCTGCCGATGGGCGCGAACAAGCCGGTCCGCGTCCAGGGCTCCTGGGTCACCGAGGCCGAGATCCACGAGGTGGTCGAGCACTGCAAGCAGCAGCTCACGCCGACCTACCGCGAGGACGTCACCGCGCCGGCGCAGTCCAAGCGGGAGCTCGACGACGACATCGGCGACGACCTGGAGCTGGTCGTCCAGGCGGTCGAGCTGGTGGTCTCCACCCAGTTCGGCTCCACGTCGATGCTGCAACGCAAGCTGCGGGTCGGCTTCGCCAAGGCCGGCCGGTTGATGGACATCTTGGAGAGCCGCGGTGTGGTCGGCCCCAGCGAGGGGTCGAAGGCTCGCGACGTGCTGGTCAAGCCCGACGAGCTCGACGAGGTTCTCGCCACCCTCCAGGACCAGACATGAGCCGGCTCGCCGGCCCACTGACGGGAGAGTCATGAGCGCCATGCCTGAGGAGTTCCGTCCCGAAGAGTGCGGTCCCGACGAGTCCGGTCCCGAGCGGACCTCGGACGGACCGGCGCGGGACGACACCGCGCTCGGCAGCCCGGTGGTGGTGCGCCGCAACGCCGGCCTGGCCGCGCTGATCGGCGCGGCCGGTTCGGCGATCGCGATCGCCTACCTGTGGCGGGCCTCCCAGACCGGTGCCGCCGTCGACTGGGTGCTCTGCGTGGTGATGGCGCTCATCGGCGCGGCCTACCTGGTCGCCCTCGTCGACTCGCGCACCCCGCTGCTCGTCGCCGACGACCTCGGGGTCCGGATCCGGCTGGGCAGCCAGTGGCGCGGACTGCCCTGGGAGGCGCTCGGTCAGGTCGTGGTGCGGCCGCGGCGAGGGCTGCTCCGCGACGGCAGGCTGCTGTTCGCGCCCCGCAACCCCGACCGGGCGATGGCCGGGCTGGACTCCCGCGGCCGCTGGCACGCCCGGCTGGCCGTGAGGGCGTACGGCGCCCCGCTCGCCGTACCGCTCGGGATGACGACCCGGTTGTCCAGCAGGAACGCGGTGCGTGACGACCTCGCCGCCCTCGCCGCCGGCCGCGTGGACGTCATCGAGGTGCCCGGCGACTCCGCCGCCTCCACGGCCTCCGCCGCCCCCGAGGCACCCACGACTGACGAGCCGTTCGCCCGTCCCACGCCCGACCCGGAGCCCGCCACCCCTCGACGCACCCTGTTCGGCACGCTCGGCACGATCGTGTCCCGCGGCGCCAAGCGTCCCGAGAGCGCCGGGTCCGGCGATGGGGCCGGTGTTGCGCCGTCCGCGCCGGTGCCCCCCCAGTCGGCCACCCCGTCGGCCGGCCCCGCGAGCCCGCTGCGGCCGACCCGGCCCGCCTCCCGGGCCGAGGTGACCCGCGACCTGCCGGCCACCTTCGGCAACGCGGCGCTGCATCTCTACCCCGCCCAGCGGGACACCGACCAGCAGGACAGCGATCGCGCCGCAACCTTCGAACGCAGCAGCCTGCACCGTCCCGGCAGCGTGGACCTCGTCCTCGAGCCCCCGGAACCGAGCACCGTCCGCCCGATCGCCCGGGCCGGGGAAGCGGTCGAGCCGCTGGTGATCGACGAGTTCGTCGTCGAGCCGGCCTACGACCCGGTGGTCGGCCCGGAGCTGGCCGCCGCCCGCACCCGGCTGGGCATGACCGTCGACGACCTCGCCGACCGGACGAGGATCCGGCCGCACGTGCTGGAGGCCATCGAGGTCGACGACTTCGCGCCGTGCGGCGGCGACTTCTACGCCCGCGGCCATCTGCGCACGCTCGCCCGGGTGCTCGGCCAGGACCCGGCCCCGCTGCTGGCCGCCTTCGAGGAGCGCTACGCCACCGCGCCGCTGGACGCCCGGCGTGTGTTCGAGGCCGAGCTCGCCACCGGGATGACCGGCAGCATGCGTCGGACCGGCGGCGGCCCGAGCTGGGGGCTGCTCGTCGGCGTGGTGCTCGCGCTGGTGCTGGTCTGGGGAGTGGTCCGGCTCTTCGGCGGCACCCCGCAGGAACAGCTGGTGCCGGTGGGCCCGGTCCAGTCGGCGCCCGCGGTCCACAACAACGCCTACCCGCAGCCCCCCGCCGGGGCGGCGGTGCCGCTGCGGATGACCCTGGTCGCCACCCGGGCCACCGGCACCGTGGTGGTGCGCGACGGTCACGGACGCATCGTGTTCAGCGGGTCGCTGTCGCAGGGGGAGCGCAAGCGCCTGCACGCGACCCCGCCGGTGCGGGTGCGCGCCGCAGACGCCGGTTCGGTCGACGTACGGCTCGGCGGGCACGACGCCGGTGCCTTGGGGGCGGACGGACAGCCCGGGCGCCGCACCTTCCGCCCCTGACCTGCAGAGCTGGCCGAGGTCGGGGGGACCGTCCCAGGGGGCGCGGTTCGCGCCCGGCCACGGACGACCGTCATACTCGAAGGCGGCATGACTACTTCCCAGGACGCAACACCCACCGTCGCGGTGGTGACGCTCGGCTGTGCCCGCAACGAGGTCGACTCCGAGGAGCTCGCCGGCCGGCTCGAGGCGGGCGGGTTCCGGCTCGTCGACGACCCGGACGGCGCCGAGGCGGTGGTGGTGAACACCTGCGCGTTCGTGGAGGCGGCGAAGAAGGACTCGGTCGACACCCTGCTGGCCGCCTCCGACCTGCGGGAGACCGGCAACGCCCGCGCCGTGGTCGCGGTCGGCTGTCTCGCCGAGCGCTACGGCAAGGACCTCGCGGAGGCGCTGCCGGAGACCGACGCGGTGCTCGGGTTCGACGACTACCCCGACATCAGCAGCCGGCTCCAGGCGGTGCTCGCCGGCGAGAAGCTGCACCCGCACACGCCCCGGGACCGCCGGCTGCTGCTGCCGATCGCGCCCGCCGAGCGGAACCCGGAGGCGGTGGTGCTGCCCGGGCACACGATCGCCGCTCCCGACCTGCCCGACGGGGCCGGCCCCGACTCCGGTCCGCGGGCGGTGCGCCGCCGGCTGGACGGCGGGCCGGTGGCCCCGCTGAAGCTGGCCAGCGGCTGTGACCGGCGCTGCTCGTTCTGCGCCATCCCGAGCTTCCGCGGGTCGTTCGTGTCCCGGCGGCCCACCGACGTGCTCGGCGAGGCCGGCTGGCTGGCCCGTCAGGGGGTGCGCGAGCTGTTCCTGGTCAGTGAGAACTCCACGTCGTACGGCAAGGACCTCGGCGACCTGCGGCTGCTCGAGCGGCTGCTGCCCGACCTGGCGGCCGTCGACGGGGTGGCCAGGGTGCGGGTGTCCTACCTGCAGCCGGCCGAGACACGCCCCGGCCTGGTGAGCACCATCGCGGGGACCCCGGGCGTGGCCGCCTACTTCGACATGTCGTTCCAGCACGCCTCTGCTCCGGTGCTGCGGCGGATGCGCCGCTTCGGCGACGCCGAGCAGTTCCTCGACCTGGTCGAGACGATCCGCTCGCAGGCGCCGGAGGCGGGTATCCGCTCCAACGTCATCGTCGGCTTCCCGGGCGAGACGGAGAGCGACCTGCGCACCCTGTGCGGCTTCCTCGTCGACGCGCGGCTGGACGTGGTGGGGGTGTTCGGCTACTCCGTCGAGGACGGCACCGAAGCAGCGTCGTACGACGACCGGGTCGACCCCGACGAGGTGCACGACCGGGTGGAGCGGGTCACCGCGCTGGTGGAGGAGATCACCGCTGCGCGGGCCGCCGAGCGGGTCGGGCAGCGGGTCGAGGTGCTGCTGGAGTCCGTGGAGGGGGGCGAGGGAGAGGGGCGCGCCGAGCACCAGGGCCCCGAGGTCGACGGCTGCACCAGCCTCACCGGGCTCCCGGACGGGGCGCGGGTCGGCGACCTGGTCACCGCGACCGTCATCGGCTCCGACGGGGTGGACCTCGTGGCCGTCCCGGGCGGCTGAGGTGTCCCCGGTGACCGAGCCGCCGCAGCCGGGGTCCGCGTCCGCGTGGTCGCGGATCTGGAACCTGCCCAACGCCCTGACCATGCTGCGCATCGTGATGGTGCCGTTCTTCGGCTGGGCCCTGCTCACCGACGGCGGCCACTCGATCCTGTGGCGGATGGTGGCCTACCTGCTGTTCGTGGCCGCGATGATCACCGACAAGGTCGACGGCGACATCGCGCGCAGCCGCAACCTGGTCACCGGCTTCGGGGAGATCGCGGACCCGATCGCCGACAAGGCGCTGACCGGAATGGCGTTCGTGGGCCTGTCGCTGGTCGGTGGCCTGTGGTGGTGGGTGACCGCCGTGGTGCTGGTCCGCGAGTGGGGGATCACCCTGCTGCGCTTCTGGGTGATCCGGCACGGCATCATCGCCGCGAGCCGCGGCGGCAAGCTCAAGACCCTGCTGCAGACCTTCGCGCTCGGGCTGCTGATCCTGCCGCTGCGGCTGCTGCCGGGCCCGTGGGAGCTGTTCGGCCTGGTGCTGTGGTGGCTCGCGGTGGTGCTGATGGCCGCAGCGGTCGTGGTGACCGTGCTGACCGGGGCCGACTACGTGGTCAAGGCCCTGGAGGTGCGCCGGGCCGGCCGCAACGCCGCCCCGTGACGGCCCTGACTGGGCGCATCACCGGGCAGCCTCACCGGGCAGTCTCACGGGCAGCATCACTGGGCAGCATCACTGGGCAGCATCACTGGGCAGCATCACTGGGCAGTCGTGGACCGTCGTGGCGACCCGGCGCTCTGCTTGGCGGCGGCCAGCGTGACCGCCGCCTGCACCAGGGTCAGATGGCTGAACGCCTGCGGGAAGTTGCCGACGAACCGCTTCTGGACGGGGTCGTACTCCTCGGCGAGCAGGCCCACGTCGTTGGGCACCTCGAGCAGCCGCTCCATCAGCCTCTCGGCGTCCTCGAGCCGGCCGGCCCGGGCATAGGCCTCGACCAGCCAGAACGAGCACGCCAGGAACGGGTGCTCGGAGCCGCTCAGCCCGTCCACGCCGCTGCTGGTGCGGTAGCGCAGCAGGAAGCCCTCGTGCATCAGGTCTTCCTCGATGGCCTTGACGGTGCCCAGCATCCGCGGGTCGTCGCCGGCGATGAAGCCGACCTCGGGCAGCATCAGCAGCGCGGCGTCGACCTCCTTGGTCTCGTAGTGCTGGGTGAAGGTGTTGCGCTCGGTGTCGAATCCCTTCTCCAGCACCTCGTCGCGGATCTTGTCGCGGATCGCGCGCCACTCCTCGGCCGGCCCGGGCAGTCCGTGCCGCTCCACGGCGGCGATCGCCCGGTCGAAGGCCGCCCACACCATGACCCGCGAGTGCGTGAAGTGCCGCAGCGGTCCGCGGATCTCCCACAGCCCGTTGTCGGGGGCGTCCCAGTGCTGGGCCATCTCCTCGACGAGGGTGCGTTGCAGGGACCAGGACTCGCGGTTCTCCTGAAGGCCGTGCTGGCGTGCGAGCTGCAGCGAGATCATCACTTCGCCGAGCACGTCGGTCTGCCGCTGCGCGGCCGCGCCGTTGCCGATCCGCACCGGCTTGGAGCCTTCGTAGCCGGCGAGGTGGCCCAGCTCCCGCTCGAACAGGTCCCGGGCCCCGTCGACGGTGTACATGATCTGTAGGTCCTTGGGGTCGCCGGCGACCGCGCGCAGCAGCCAGTTGCGCCACAGCCGCGCCTCGTCGGCGTAGCCGCATGCCAGCAGCGCCTCCAGGGTCAGCGAGGCGTCGCGCAGCCAGCAGAACCGGTAGTCCCAGTTGCGCTCCCCTCCGAAGTCCTCCGGCAGCGAGGTCGTCGCCGCCGCGACGATCCCGCCGGTGCCGCCGTGGGTGAGCAGCCGCAGGGTGATCAGGGAGCGCACCACCATCTCGCGGTACGGCCCGCGGTAGTCGCACTTGGCGGCCCAGGTCCGCGCCTGCTCGAGGGTGTGGTCGATCCGCTCGTCGAACGGCAGCGGCTGCGGCAGCGGGTGGTGGGAGGCCACCCAGGTGGTGGCGAAGGTCAGCTCCTCGCCGGCGGAGACGTCGAACTCGTCGATGTGGCGGCCGTCGTGGGCGACCGGGAGGCGCGGGCCGCGCAGCACCAGCTTGTCCGGTCCGGCGATCGCCACGATCACCTCCTCGCCGTGGTTGTCCCGGCGGCTCACCCAGGGTCGGATCTTGCCGTAGCCGGGGCGCACCACCCACTCGTGGCGGACCCGGACCGAGCCCTCCACCCCGACGACCCGGCGCACGATGTCGGCGCGGCGGTCTCCGAGCGGCATGAGGTCGAGGACCCGGAGGGTCCCTGTGTCGGTGGTGTACGTCGTCTCCAGCACGGTGCTCTCGTCGACGTACCTCCTGCTGACCCGGGCCTCTCCGGCCGGGCCGAGCAGCCAGTGCCCGTTCTGGTCGTCGCCGAGCAGGGACGCGAAGCAGGCCGGCGAGTCGAAGCGGGGCAGGCACAGCCAGTCCACCGACCCGTCGCGGCTGACCAGGGCGGCGGTCCCGGTGTCCCCGAGCACGGCGTAGTCCTCGATCCGTAGAGCCATGAGGCTCACCGTAGCGGAGCGGCACCGTCGGGTCCGGGGTGCGCACCCTGCTCCGGTTAGCATCTCCCGGTGGGCACAGACGAGGCGCGGGCCGCGAAGTCGACCGCTGATCCGCAGACGATGGCGGCGACGCTGCACGCCGAGCTGTTGCGCCGTTCCTGGATGGTGGCGACGGCCGAGTCGATGACCGGCGGGGCGCTGGGCGACCTGCTGTCCGCGGCACCCGGGGCCAGCGACACCTACCTCGGCGGGGTGGTGTCCTACGCCACCGCGGTCAAGCAGAAGGTGCTCGGCGTCTCCGACCAGACGGTACGCGAGCACGGCGTGGTGTCCTCCGCGTGCGCGGCGGAGATGGCGGCCGGGGCGCGCCGGCTGCTCGGTGCGGACGTCGCGGTGAGCACCACGGGCGTGGCCGGGCCCGCCACCCAGGAGGGCAAGCCGGTCGGCACCGTGTTCATCGGGGTGGCCGCGCCGGAGGGTGTGACCACCACCTCTCTAGACCTATCGGGTGACCGGGCCTCGATCAGGGAACAGACTGTGCGTGAGGCGATCTCGGCCGTCCTCGCCGTTCTGGTCCCCTAGGGTGGGGGTCGGGAAGTTTCCGTCGCCGGGTAGCGTTGAGCCACCGGCAGCACTCGCGGGAAGGAGCAGGGGCATGGTGCTTTTTCGTCGTCTGCTCGGTGAGGTGCTCCGCTCCCGCCGGGTCCACCAGGGGCGCACGTTGCGCCAGGTCTCCGCGGACGCCCGGGTGAGCCTGGGCTACATCTCCGAGATCGAGCGCGGCCAGAAGGAGGCGTCCTCCGAGCTGCTCGCGGCGCTGTGCGACGCGCTGGACGCTCCGCTCTCGGAGATCCTCTCCGAGGTCAGCGACGCGGTGGCGCTCGAAGAGGCCGCCCTCGCGATGCGGCTCGAGGTGGAGCTGGAGACCACCAGCCTTCCCGAGACCGCCGGCGACGGTGCTTCGCCGCGCGGCGACGTCGTGGTCTCGGCCGCCTGACCCGGACCGCCTTTACCGGGCCGCCTGACCGTCCACCGTGGGGTCTTCACAGCACGCGTTCATCGACAGGGTGCGCGCGGACCTCGATGCCCTGCAGGTGGTGCGCGGCCTGTGGCTCATCGGCAGCTTCGGGGCCGGCACCGCCGACGAGCACTCGGACATCGACATGTTCCTGCTCGTCCCGGACTCCGAGCGCGACGGGCTGGCCGGTGGTTGGCCACGCTTCGTCAGCCGCTACGACCCGCTCCTGGTCGCCCGGCTGCCCGGCGCACCCGTCTACACCCACGTGCTGCCCGGCTGGCTGCGCTGGGACGTGGTGATCGGCAACAGCGCCGACCTCGCCCGGGTGGACCGGCGCCGGGTCCAGGAGCTGCTCAACAAGGACGGTGCCGCGCCGGGCTCACCGGGCCACCGCGGCGCCGACCTGGCCGTGGTGCGGGAGATGACCGAGGAGTTCCTGCGGGTGCTCGGGCTGCTGGACGTGGTGATCGACCGAGGGGAGCTGGTCGCCGGCGTCTCCGGGGCCGGGCTGCTGCGCCAGATGCTCATCACGCTGCTGCGCTACCGGGCCGAGGGCGACCGGCTCAGCGGGGCCCTGCACCTGAGCCGGGTGCTCCCCGGCCAGGAGCTCTCCGCGCTCGCCGACCTGCCGGTGCCGCGCCCGGAACGGGAGTCGGTCATCGAGGCGCACCTGGCCTGCGCCCGGCTGTTCCTGCCCGTCGCTCGTCGGCTGCTGCGTGACCAGCACCCCGCCGAGCTCGAGGCCGCTTGTCTCGACCACCTGCGCGCGCATCTCGGTGTCGCGCTGTAGACGGCCCGGCTGGGGATCGGGCCCCTCACCGAGCCGGCGCCAGGGCCGGTGAGCGGACGAGCCCGAGGTAGATCTCCTGCAGGCGCTGGGCCGCGGCGTCCCAGCTGTGCTCGGCGAGCACCCGCTCGCGGAGCAGGGCCGCGCCCTGCCGCTCGGCCCGGTCGCCCTCGAGCGCCCGGATCAGCGCCGCGGCCAACCCGGCCTCGTCGCCCGCAGGGAACAGGCGGTACCCGGGGCCCTCGCCGGAGACCTCGCGGTTGGGTGCGATGTCGCTGGCGACCACGGGCAGTCCATGGGAGATGGCCTCCAACAGGGTGAGGGCCATCCCCTCCAGGTGCGAGGGGAGGACGAAGGCTGCGGCGTTCGAGTACAGCTCCGCGAGGCGATCGCCGTACACGTAGCCGGTGAGGACGACGCGCGGGTCCTCGGACGCGAGCCGACGGAGGTTGGCGACGTACTCGTCGGTGAACGACGAGCCGCCGGCGATCACCAACGGCAGGCTGCCGGGAAGCCGGCCGTACGCGCGCACCAGCAGGTCCACCGCCTTCTCCGGGACGAGGCGACCCACGGACAGGAGGTACCGGCCGGGGGTCAGGCCGTACTCGTCCAGAACCGCGCTGGGTGGGCGCGTTGGTCGGCGATCCACGCCGTTGGGCACATACATGGTCTGCCGCCCGTAGCGTCCGGCGTAGTGGTCGACGAGTGCCCGCGACACGACAACGGTCGCGTCGGGCACCCGGGCACTCATCCAGTGGGCGGTGCCCAGCAGGGCACGCGCCGGCCAGCTCCACTTGGCGCGTTCGTTGTCCAGTCCGTGGACGGTCAGCACCACCCGAGCCGACGAGAGGATCCGTGGCGCCGGCGCCACGAGCCCAGGGCCTAGCGCGTGGTAGTGCACGATGTCGGGCCGCATGCGCATCGCGGCCGCCGTCGAGAGTGCGCTGTGGGTGATGGCATCGAGATGTTTCGTTTCCAGCGCGGCGACCGGTCGCAGGTGCAGGCCTCGGTAGTCCCCGGAGATCTGCGACGTCTCGGCCCCGGCGGAGTAGCTGGACCGGCAGAAGACCGTGACGTCGTGGCCGAGGCCGGCCAGCCGGGCGCCGATCTCCTCCACGTGCCTCTCTACGCCGCCGTGGGTGGCCGGGAGTCCCTTCTGCCCGATCATCGCAATCCGCAGCGACCGTCCCTCCCCGGTGATGGGCTCGGCGGTGCCGCGCGGGACTCGAATGTCCAACTGCTGCGCGTTCGATGTCATCGGCTCTCCCTTCTCCGCCAGGAAGAGCCGTCGGAGCCACTGCAGATACGGGGTATCTCAGCGCCGCCGCGCTGCTCTTAGTCCCGAAGGGGAGGGGCATGGAGCATGCGGACAGGGAGTGACCGTGGAGATAGTTGACTACTTGCGGCTCGCCAGGCGCCATCTGTTGGTCCTGGCGGGCGTCCCGATCCTGGCGGCTGCGCTCGCCGTTCTCTACATCATGGCGAATCCGCGCCCGTACGTCGCGACCGTGGACGTCTCGGCGCCGTCCCTGATGGGAAGTCAGTACGGCACCTACCAAGGCGTCGCGGCAGCGGGCCAGTTCCCGAGCGACTTCGTGGCCACCGCGACCTCACCCGCGGTGGAGGAGGCTGTGGCCCGCCAGGCCCACGTGAGCCTGGGCGCGCTGCAGAACGGTTTGAGCGTTCAGCAGGTGGACGTCAGTTCTCGGGTCGAGATCACCTACACCAGCCGTGACCCGTCCACGGCCGGCCCGGTTGCGGCCGCCGTCGCGAGGCAGACACTGCGGACCATGTTTGCGACGCAGGTCCCGATCGCTCAAGCGGCGGTCCACTCGGCTACCGCTACGCTGCACGCGGCAAACCAGGCGCTCGCCGGCTTCGCCGAGAAGCACGGCAGCCTTCCCGTCGATCAGCAGTACTCGACACTGACGGCGCAGATCACGGCGCTGGAGAATGAAAAGGCGCACGACCAGTCGATGGGTCTGACCTGGAGTGCTGGCCAGCTCGCCGGCAAGATCGACAAGCTCCGGGCGAAGGCTGCCACACTGGCACCGCTGACCGGCGAGCACGCCGACCTGCT
Source organism: uncultured Actinomycetota bacterium (assembly GCA_963839365.1). Classification (GTDB taxonomy): domain Bacteria; phylum Actinomycetota; class Actinomycetes; order Propionibacteriales; family Nocardioidaceae; genus DASSKA01. The sequence continues at coordinate 68,425 of CAWIUT010000003.1, read as the reverse complement.
CGCCAAGCAGGCGGCCGCCGCCAGCACCCTGACGATGAGCCAGGAGGTGCTTGCCCAGGCACAGGCGCAGCTCGCCGCAGCCGACCCGCACCAGGTTCGGGCGCCCCAGGCGGTCGAGGTGCCGATGGTCCACCTCGTGGTGACAAGCGTGCTCCCGGCTGCTGCAGTCGGCGTCTTCCTGGCCATCGTGCTGGTCGCGCTCCTCGAGCTGATCGCCCTGCGGCGTCCGCAGCGAGTCCGTGACCACCGCCCGGTCTTGGGCGCATCCGTGAGGTCGGTGGTCGAGACCTTGCGGTTGCGCGGCATGATGGCCTGGGACAGGCTCCGCCCTGCAAGCGGCATCCCGCGGCGGCAGGGGCATCCAGGCAAGCCGTCGGCGGCGTTTCCAGCGTCGGAGCCGATCGCGCATGACGAGCTCAACGCGGCGGAATGAGCGACTCCGCCCTGCCCCTCAACGGCCGTGGCGTGCCGGGGGTCCTCGTCGCGCTCGCAGCGCTCTGTTGTGGCGCTGCCGCCGCGCTCACGGCGGTGGGCGTCGCGAGCCACTCCACGCTTCTCGTGCTGCTCCCGGTCGCCCTCTGCGCCGGGATCATCGTCGCGCTCATCGCGTTGACGCGGTTCGCGGTCTTCGTGCTGCTGATGCTGTTGGTCCGTGCCAGCGTCGACGCCGGCAACCTCAGCTCGAGCGACGCGGCGGCGCAGCTTCTGACGCCGTCGACCATCATCGGCGTCCTGTTCATCGTGGCGGCAGCCCTGTGGCTGGTCGCCGCCTACCGGCAGCAGGGCCGACTCCCGGGATCGGGGTTGCGGACCGCGCTTGTGGTGCTGGTGTGGGCGAGCCTCGTCAGCGTGCCTAACGCGGTCGACCCGAAGGAGAGCCTCAGTGACGTGCTGCGGCTGCTCGCGATCGTGCTGATGTACACCGTGCTCGAACAGCTGATGGCTGATCCGAAGATGATGCGACGCGCCCTCGTCGCGGTGTTCTGCTCAGCGATCTTCCCCATCCTCTACACGGCCGCCGGCTTCCTGATGGGTAATCCGCCGGTGGAGGTGAAGGAGGGCGTCACCCGCGTCGTCGGCACGTTCGTGCAGTCCAACGCGTTCGGCGCGTACCTCATGCTGCTCATCATCGTCGGCGCTGCCTTGTTCCCGCACGTGCACGGTAGGGTGCGCACCGGTCTGCTCGTCCTGCTCATCGTGTGTGGCGTCTGCCTGGTCCTCACGTACACGATCGCCGCCTTGCTGGGCACACTCCTCGGGCTAGTCGTGGTCGCGATGCGGCAGAGCAAGCGGCTGCTGCTCGCGATCGCGGCGACGCTGGTGTTGGCGGTGTCGCTCGCACCGACGCTCACCGAACGACTGGGCGCGGTCACGAACGCCTCGACGTACGCCGGCTCCATCCACGGGGGCAACTCGCTGGCGTGGCGGATCAGCTACTGGTCGCAGATCGTGCATCTGGCGGACAGGAACCCCGCCACTGGCATCGGGTACGGCATGACGGCGTACCTGACAGCCCAGGGCAAGCAGCCGCACAACGACTACCTGCGCGCCTACGTCGAGACCGGCCTGATCGGGCTCGCGGTGTACCTGGTCGTCATCGTGCTGCTCGTAGGGCTCGGGCTACGGGCCGTGCGGGTGGCTCCGCCGGGAAGCCTCGACCGCGGCGTCGCCGTGGGGTACCTCGGCTGCGCTGTGGCCATGGCCACGACGAGCCTTGGGTCGAACGAGATCAACGGCGTCGCCCAGCTCTGGTACTTCGTGGCATTCGCCGCCGCAGCCAGTGCGGTGGTACGCCGGGCGTCAGCACATCGTGACGCCGAGGCGGCTGAAGCGCGCGACCAGTCGTACGCCGGGCCAGCGCCATGACCTTGCCGCTGCCCTTCTCCCGCCAGCACCCGATCTCGGCGCGGGTGGTGCGGCGTGCGGATGCGGCAGCCGCCGGGCGCCGACGGGCCCTGCAGGCCGTGGTGATCGGACTCGGCCTGGCGCTGCTGCTCCTGGGCTGCACCCAGCCCAACGAGCCCCAGACCCGGCCCACACCCCCGGCGACTGCGCCGCCCGCCCCGTCACCGGCGTGGCACCCGGGCGAAGGGCTCAAGCCGGTTGGTGCGGGCCTCTACTACACCGACCAGCCCCAACCGGGGTTCCGGTCCATCGACCATGCGGTGGTGGGGGGCGCCTGGGCCGACTTCGAGCCTCGACCGGGGGACTTCTCGGGTCCTGGCTGGGACCGCATCGCTGCCGCGCTCCGCAACTGGCCCCGGTACAAGTTCCGGATACGGATCCTGGCCGGCCGCGAGGCGCCTGACTGGGTCAAGCAGATCAGCGGCGGCTGCGTCGAGATGGAGTCGCCCACCAGCCAGATCCCCTCATGCGTGCCACGCTTCTGGACGCCCGCGTTCTTGCGGGCCTACCAGGGCCTGATGGAGGAGGTGGCCCGTCGCTACGACCGCGAGCCGCGGATCCTGGACGTGGTGAACTCGGCCTGCACGACGACGTGGGCCGAGCCGTTCATCCTGACCGGCTACAACCGGACCGCCAATCTGGCGCTTTGGAGCGCCGGACTGAACCCGGCCAGCGACCGCTACTGCCTGGAGCGGAGCATGCAGATCATGGACCGGGCCTTCCGGTGGACCAGGATCTCGCTCGCCACTCACACAGCGTGGCAGCTGGTGGTCGGGCCGGGAGTCGCCCCTTCTGGGGTGCGGCCGTCGTGGCCAAGGGAGCGGGCGCTGCTCAACCAGATGCGATCCCGCTACGGCGCCAAGCTGCTGGTGCAGAACAACGGCCTGGGCGGCGACGAAGGCTGCCAGCGCGAGCAGCCGCTCCGGACCGCCGGTTCGATGTGGTGCTGGCTCGCCTCGCTGCCCCCGCCCAAGGGCTTCCAGACCGAGGGAGACAGCATGCTCACCGCGCGTGGGTTCTCGGTCGAGGACGCCGTTCATCGCGCCATCGCCATGGGGAGCTGCTTCGTGGAACACGACCAGTTCGGTGACAAGCCCGCGACGGCTGCCGATCTCGACCAGCAGCTCAAGGCCAACTGTCCTGGGTCCTGGTGACGCAGGTATCAGCGCGGCGACGCCGACACTCCTTTCGAGCATGGACCGAGCAGCGCCCGACGAGCACATCATGCCCATGGCCAGGGGCGCCAGCCTCAACCTCGTCGGCGCGGCCTGCACCAAGCTGGCCCTCCTCGCGATCACCGTGGTGCTGTCCTGGAGGCTCGGAGCCTCTGCGGTCGGTAGGTACGCGCAGGCGTACGCGCTCCTGACGGTGCTGGTCGCGGTCGCCGAGCTGCCGTTAGGGTCCGGCGTCACCCGGTTCGTCGCGATGCACCGGGCCGACCGCGACGTCGGGGCGCTACGTGGGTCCGTGCGACTGGCGATCGGTGGGACCGTGGCATGCTCAGTCCTTCTTGCTGGGGCACTGTTCGCGTTCGCTAGCGTCGCGGCGCACCAGGTCTTCCAGGACGCCGGCCTGGTCACTCCGTTGCGCCTCGTCGCGGTGGCGCTCCCGCCGGCCGCGCTCGCTGAGACGGCGCTCCTCGCCACCGTCGGGTTCAGCCGCATGCGGGCGCGTGCCTTCGTCAAGCTGGTGCTCGAACCCCTGGTACGGCTGGGGCTCACGGTCGGACTCATCTTGGTCGGTGTCGGGCTGATCGGAGCGATGGTCGCACTTGTCATGAGCAGCATCCTCGAGGCCGTGCTGGCTGTTCGTGCGCTGCGCCGGTACCTCGGCCCGGTGGCCGCGCCGCCCCGTTACCAGCCGCGCGCGCTCGTCGCATTCTCCCTCGTGAGCGGCACCGCCTGGCTCGCCACCAACGGCCTGGTATGGGCGGACACGCTCATCCTCGGTGCGTTGCGCAGCAGCGCCGAGGTCGGTGTCTACGCGGTAGCGACCCGGATCGTCGCGCTCGCGACGTTCGTCATGCCCGCAGTCAGCCAGGCGTTCGCGCCTCGTATCACCGACCTGTACCACCGCGGCCGGCACTCGGAGCTACGGCACGCGTACTACGTGGTGACGGGCTGGAACCTGGCGCTCTCCCTGCCCGCGTTCGTCCTGCTGCTGGCGTTCCCCGCGCAGCTCCTTGGTTTGTTCGGTCCCTCGTTCTCTGTCGCCGTCACCGTGACCGTCGTTCTCGTCGCCGGACAGCTCGTCAACGCGGCCACCGGTCCGGGCGGCATGATGCTCACCATGTCGGGCCGGCCGGGATGGGGACTCGCTGACAACGTCGCCACCTTGGCGCTGAACGTCGCGCTCAACCTCGTGCTGATCCCGCGCTACGGGATCGTCGGTGCGGCGGTCGCCTGGTCGGCCTCGTTGATCGTCTGCAACGGGGCGCGCGTCGTGCAGGTGTGGCTGCTGCTGCGGATGGCCCCGTTCGGGCTCGGTCAGCTGCGCACGTTCGCGGCCGCCGCGGTGGCGGGTCTTTGTGGCTTGCTCCTGGCACATCCGTTTTCCGGACCGATCCGGCTCGTCGTCGGCGCGGCCACCGTGGCCGGGGCCTACTTGTTGGCGTTTGCACTGCTGCACCGGCGCACTGAGGACCGGCTGGTCGCCCGGATGCTCGCGCACCGGACCGTGGCGCTGCTGAGACCGAGGAGACAGACATGAGCAGTCGGCTGCTCGTCTTGACCTGGCACAACGTGCACCCCACGTGGTGCTTCCCCGCAGCCCCGGGGGCGGGTGCACGGGGTCTTGCCCGCCAGCTCGACCTTCTTCGGCGGGTGACGAACGTCCTGCCGTTGCATCGGGCCGCGCAGCACCTGGCCGATGGCCGGCCGCTCCCACCTCGCGCGGTCTCGCTGACCTTCGACGACGGGTACCGCGACAGCCTCGACGTTGCAGTCCCGCTCCTGCGCAAGCTCGGGCTTCCCGCGACCTTCTTCCTCGTGCCTGGTCTGCTCGATGGCACCACCTCGTCGTGGTGGGAGGTGGAAGCGTGGGTGTTCCGGAAGGCGGCCGTGAGGTCCGTGACATTCGAGGGGCGGCTGCTCCCGCTGCGTACCGACGCCGAGCGCGTTGCCGCGGCCCGCGAGGTCGCCGAACTGCTCAAGCGGCGTGACGCCGCGGCGCGTGACTGCGCGATCGACGAGCTTCGTGACCGGTGCCGTCCCGACGGCGCACCACCCGGCGGGGACATGTTCTTGGACTGGGGGGCCGCTGGCGAGATCGCGAGGTCCGGCTTCGGCATCGGCTCGCACTCGTCCGCCCATCACATCCTCTCCCAGGAGCTCCCTGTCCGCCAGCGGGCCGACCTCGCCTACTCCCGCGGCGTCCTCGAGGCCACCTTTCAGGTGCCGGTTCGACACCTCGCCTACCCGAACGGCAAGCGCGCAGACTACGACGACACCACGATCGGCGCCGCGCGCCAGGCGGGCTACGCGGGCGCGTGGACGACGCACGGGGGCCGCAACGCGGCCACCACACCGCCGTTCGAGCTGCGCAGGTACGTCGTCGAACCGCAACGAGGCCCGGCAGCGTTTGCGTTGTTGGCTTCACAATGGTGGGAGGCCCGGTGCGCATCCTCCACGTGAACAAGTTTCTCTACCGGCGCGGCGGCGCAGAGGCGTACCTGTTCGACCTCGCTGCCCTGCAAGCGCGCGCCGGCCACGAGGTGGCCTTCTTCGGTATGGCGCACCCGGAGAACCCGCCGCTGCAGTACGACGCAGACTTCCCGCCCCACGTACAGCTCGAACCGCCGCCGGGCGGGATCGTGCCACGGGCCAGGGCCGCGGGTCGGATGATGTACTCGCCTGCGAGCCGGGAGGGCTTGCGCAGGGTTATCCGCGCTTTCGGCCCAGACATCGTGCACCTGCACAACATCTACCACCAGTTGTCACCGTCAGTGCTTCGAGCCGTGACCGAAGCCCGGTTGCCGGCCGTGATGACACTTCACGACTACAAGCTGGCCTGTCCGTCATACCTTCTCCTCGACCACGGGCAGGTCTGCGACGCCTGCGTCGGCGGCTCACCACTCAGCCCGGTAAGGCGCCGGTGCAAGGACGGATCGTTGACCGCGAGCGCGCTGCTCGCGGTCGAGTCGGCGGTGCAGCGCGCGACCCGCGCCTACGCGCCCGTCGGCGCCTTCATCTGTCCGAGCAGCTTCTGCGCCGACGTGATGACCCGCGCCGGCGTGTTCCCCGACCGGCTGCACGTGGTCGGCAACTTCGTGGACGCGGCCGCGGTGCAGCCGAAGCATCGGCCCGGTGGCGACCTCGTCTACGTCGGCAGGCTGAGCCACGAGAAGGGTCTGGACACGCTCGTCGACGCCGTCGGCCTGCTACCTGGTGTCGTCCTGCACGTACTGGGCACCGGACCGCTGCTGGAGTCGTTGCGGCGGCAGGCAGCCGAGGTCGCGCCGGGGCGGGTCCGCTTCCATGGGCACCTACAGAAGCCTGCTGTGCTCGACCACGTGCGTCGAAGTTCGGTCGCTGTGCTGCCCTCCCGGTGTCATGAGAACCAGCCGATGGCGGTGCTGGAGGCGTTCGCGTGCGGGGTCCCGGTGGTCGCGACGGCGCTTGGCGGCCTTCCCGAGCTTGTCGGGCGCGGGGAGCGAGGCTTTGTCGTCCCGAGTGAGCCGGACGCGCTCGCGGCTGCGCTGCGTCGCCTACTGATGGATCCAGACGGGGCCTTCGAGGCGGGACGGCGGGCGCGGGTATACGTCGAGAGCGAGCACGCGCCGGACGCGCACCTGCGCCGCCTCGCGAAGATCTACTCCGAGCTCCGGTAGCAGCACGTACGACGGTCGCCCGGCTGGTGACCGCGTCGGACACCTCGACCACGTTGTCACGTGCGGGTCACTCTTCTGCAGATCCGTCCGGAGACCCGAAGGCACATCAGACCGAACGGGCGGAGATCGTCACGCGCGAACCAGGCGAGTTCCTCGACCCCACGGAGCGAGTTCAGCCACCGGTGCGGTCCTAGCTCGCCGCGGCGCCAGTACCCGAACACGGCCGGCGCGTCGTAGTTCTCCACCAGGAGGGCCCGGTCGTCGACCTGCGCGGCGTCGGGGACGGGACGCCCGGTCAGGTCCAGATGCGCCGCGACGGCGACGTCCACACCGGACTCGTTGCGGAAGACCCGAAACTGAGCTCCCAGCCGCGGATTGAAGTCCAGCAGCTTGTAGCGGCCATCGCGGCCGTCGAGGCGGATGTCGAGATCCATGATGCCGCGGTACGAGAGCCGGGCCAGCAGGTTGCGCACCTGCGCCACGAGTCCCGCGTTCGGCACGGAGCGGCCGAGGGCCGTGGGGCCGGCATGCACCGGGTAGGAGCGTTCCTTGACCCCGGTGAACGCGGGCCGGCATGTTGAGGTGGCGTCGCAGTACCCATGGAAGAACCAGTCATGGCCGGGGCCGCCCGGGACGTACTCCTGCACCAGCAGGCCCGCTTCGGCGCGCACCTGGCTGAGCAGAGCGGTGAGCTGCCGGCCCGACCCGACGAGTGTGGTCCGCCGGGTCAGCCCGTGCCCGCTCTGCCAGGGCACCCGCACCTTGACCGCCAGCGGGAACCCCACTCGCTCGGCGAACTCCTCGGCCTCCTCGGCCAATCGGACCAGCTTCATCGCCGCACACGGGATGTCCAGGTCATGGCACAACGAGGAGAGCGCGTACTTGTCGATCAGGCGGCGAGGGAGGTCGGAGGGCGGGGCCGGGAAGAGGAACCACGGGCGGAGGTCCGCCCCGTGCTCGGCGAGGAAGACCGCGCTCAGGTCGTCGGTGGGGATGACCACGGATGGACGCCCGATCCGCTCCGCGAGCCGCACCATTCCCTCGCGGACCTGGCCCGCATCGTCCGGATCGGGGCGCCACAGCCAGCGGCCGCGCAGGTATCTCGACGCCAGCGGCGGCGTGCCGGGGGCACGGTCCACGGCGTACACCGGAACCCCCAGCCGGCCGAGGCTGCGGGCCGCTCCCAGGCCGCCGTGGTCGAAGGGGTTGTCGCCGAGCTTGAGCACGACCGCCGGCGTCTCGGTGTCCACGTCCGGCAACGGCACGCGTGGCCCGGTCGACGCCCGCCACGGCGCTGGGAAGGTCGGCACTAGCGGTAACCCCAGTAGCTCAGCTCGCGCTCCAGGCACGACTCCATGGCGGCCACCGAGGACGGGTCGAGGTCTCGCTTGAACGCCCCGACGCGGTCACCCTCGAAGACCGTCCCCGAACGGGCAGCCCGGAACCGGGGATCCTCGTGAAGCCCGGCGAAGTCCGTCATCTTCTTGAACTGGGTGTCCGGATCAGCGAGCACGTCCTCGAACCGCACGTCGAGCCACCCGCCGGCAGGCACACATGCGCGCGCCGCCTCGAAGGCGTCCATGACCGTCTTCCAGCTCAGTGCCGCCAACACGGGGAAGGACCGACCCGACCTCTCCCACGTCTCCGCGTACGACGGGGAGAGGGTGCCGAAGTTCAGGCCCATCGGCCCGCGCCAGCCGCTCCACCACGAGCTCTTGAGCCCGGACGTGGCCACGTCGCGCGGGTCGCGGACTATGTGGATGAAACGCACGCCGGGGAGGGCCGCGCTGATGAACCCGCTACGTGGCCATCCGGTGAACTTGTGCACGAACACGGGCTTGCGCTGCGCCCGTGCGCGGTCGGTGAACAGGTTGCGGAACCGTGTGGCCAGCCAGGGGTCGGCGTCTGAGGCAAGCAGGTCACGACAGCTCGCCACCAGTGCCGGCGAGACCCTGTACCGAAGCAGCCGGTATCCCTCCGACGGTGCGTATCTCAGGCGCCCCTTCTGGGTGAGCTGTTGCGGAACTCGCCGGTACAACGCGTTGTTGTTCCTTCCGAAGCTTGCAGGGAGCTGTGGGAAGTTGTCCTCCACATTGGAGATGAACCCGACATCCGGGTGGCGGGCCAACAGCTCGTGGACCAGGCTGGAGCCCGACCGGCCGTTGCTGAGCAGGAACACGAAGCTCGGGGTCTCTGTCACGGACCCGCCTCCTCCCGGATGCGCCATGCCGGGCGCACTGTTGCAGACACAGCTGCCACGTCCCACCGTGTCATCGGACAGACCGAGCACACCGCGGGCTTGATACCGGTATCTGTTGGTCGTCATCGCGCTCGTATCTGGCATGGGCGACAGAACCAGCGCACCGATCTTCGTCGTGGGCTGCCACCGGTCGGGAACCACCCTGCTCCGGCTCATCCTCGACTCACATCCGAACATCAGCTGTGGACCCGAGACGCTGTTTCTCACCGAGTTCGCAGAGCGCATCGTCGGGGAGCGGAACTGGCCGCACTTCGCGCACTACGGGTTCCCCCGCGATTACTGGCTGCGCCAGATCGCGGCGATGTTCGACCGCTTCCAGTCCGACTACGCAGCGCGCCGCGGCAAGGCGCGCTGGGCGGACAAGACCCCGCGATACGCACTTTCCGTCGGAGTGGTCGCCGAGATGTTCCCGGACTGCCAGATCGTCCACCTCATCAGAGACGGCCGGGACGTGGTGGCCTCGCACCGGAGCAGCTGGGGGTACTTGTCCGGGGTGAAGGCGACCGCGAAGTGGCCGTACTACGTGCGCACGGCACGGGAGGCGGGGCACCGGCTGCCCTCGGGCCGCTACCACGAGCTGCGTTACGAGGACCTCGTCCTCGACACGAAGGCCACCGTCGGACGGATGCTCGAGTTCCTCGGAGAGCCTTGGGACGACGCCGTGCTGCATCACGAGGAGCAGGAGCACGACGTACGGTCTCTCTACTACGAAGAGTCCGCCAAGCGGCGGGCGACGTCCGCGGATGGGTGCGCGGTGTACCGCGCCAGGGTCGGCACGGCGGGCCGCGGGCTCGACCCGGTGCTACGCACGCTGACGTCGCTGGCCTGCCGAAGCACGTTGCGCGAGCTGGAGTACCAGTGACATGAACGACGACATCACAGTGTTCTTCGTCGCCGGCTCCAGCCGTACCGGCAGCACGATCGTCGCCAACATCCTTGGTCAGCTCGACGGCTACTTCGCCGTCGGCGAGCTGTGGAACATCTGGCGACGCGGCATCGTCGAGGGTCGGCGGTGCGGTTGCGGAGAGCCGGTCTGCTCCTGCCCGGAGTGGGAGCGCATCCTGCAAAAGGCGTTCGGCCGGCAGCTCGACAGGCACGACGCAGAGAGACTCGACGTGCTCACGCGTGAGCACCTCCGGAGCGGATGGGTCCGGTCCGTGTGGAACGCCCGCACAGACCGGCCACTCGATGGTGATGAGTACCGAAGCACGCTCGCAGCGCTGTACCGCGCTGTGCGCGATGTCACCGGCTGCCGCGTCATCGTGGACTCGTCCAAGTCTCCGGTGTACGGGTTGCTGCTCGCGACGCTGCCGGGCGTCCGGCTGCACGTCCTGCATCTGGTCCGCGATCCACGCGCGGCGGCGTTCTCCAACACCCGCCTCCGGACGCTTCCCGACTTCGGGGATGGCAGGCTCATGCCCCGGGAGCAACCGTACGTCACGGCGCGCCGGTGGACGAAGAACCACGCGCTCTGCGGCTGGCTGCTCCCGGCACGCGCGGCCTCCTTCACGCTGCTGCGTTACGAGGACTTCATGGCAGACCCGGTACCGGCGACTGCTCGCCTGGTCGAAGGGGTCGGCATGCCCGCCCCACTGCCGTTCACCGCGGACCAGACTGTTCGGCTGGCGCCGACACATTCGGTTTCGGGGAATCCTGGACGGTTTCGGCTCGGAGACGTGACCCTGCGTCTCGACGACGAGTGGCGCCACAGGATGCGACTTCGGGATCGTGCCCTTGTCACCACCATGACGTGGCCCCTCTTGCTGCGGTACCGCTACGCGCTCCTGCCGCGGCGGGAGTCGCCGGAACCCGGCGCCGCCTGATCGTGCTCCGCCGAGCAGTGCCGGCTGTTTCGCAGGATGGCCTCCTGCATTTGCCGAACGGCGACGTTCCGGTATCAGTGGTCCACGCCGCTGACTCTCTTGAGGTGTCGGTTCTGTGGGTGCGCGTGGGGAGATCGATGTGGTAGTGAGCACGTCCGCGTTCCTGAGCGCGGTCGGTGTCGCGCCGCCCACGCCTCGAACGTGTCCTTTCGACCCTGGCTATGACCTTCACACCTTGGAAGGCCACCTCCAGCAGAGCGCGTCGCTGATGGCGGCGCTGAAGATCTCGATGGCGTGCTGGTTGCTGGCCGATGAGGGCGTGACCCGCGCCAAGATCGCTGCTGCCCAGGCTCTTGGGGTCCCGACGACAACCGGTGGCGGCCCGTTCGAGATCGCCAGGGCACTGGGTTCCCTGCCGGGGTATCTCGACCTGTGTGCCGACATGGGGTTCACGCGCATCGAGTGTGGCCAGGGCTTCACGCAGGGTGACATCAAGATCGATCAGGTCATGTCGATGGCACGCTGCCGCGGTCTCGAGGTGCAGTTCGAGCTGGGCTCGAAGCATGGCGGCCCGTTCACCAGCGCCGTCGTGCGGCGGCTGTTGGAGGTCGGTCGCCGCTGGCTCGATGCGGGCGCCGCCGTACTCGTCGTGGAGGCACGAGAGAACGCACGGGACGTCGGACTCTTCGACCGGCGAGGGAGACTCAACCAACGTCTCGCCGACCGGTTCGCCGGGACGTTCGGGCTCACACAAGTGGTCTACGAGGCGCCTACGAAGCGAAGCCAGTTCGCGCTGATGGACCACTTCGGGGCGGAGGTGCGACTGTCCAACGTTCGCCTGGAGGAGATCCTGCGCGTGGAGATCTACCGGTACGGTCTGCATTCCGACTCCTTTGGCAGAAGCGCACTGCGGTCACCGGCTGCTGGGACCCCCGTGGCATTCGGCAACATGACGCGGGCCCGGCGGGAGTAGGCCTGGCCAGATGAGAGTGCCGGACACCTCCACACCTGTGCTGGTGCTCACGACCACGGCCGAGCGCCTGCTGCAGACGCCGCTCGCCGTTGCGCGCAGCCTTGGTCGACTCGGTGTTGCCGTGCACATCGCGCACCCTGGCCCGCCGCTGCCGTACGATCGCTCCCGGTACGTGGCGGGACGCTTCCCCGTGTGCGCCGATGCGACTGATCCGCACAAGCTGCTGTCGGACCTGTTGGGCATGGCGGACCGCATGGATGGCAAGGCGATCCTTGTCCCCGTGGACGACACTGCCGCCTTGTACGTGGACGAGCACGCCGATGCACTCGGTGAGCGCTACCTCTTCCAGCGGCGGCCTCCGGAGCTGGCGGCGTCGTTGGCGGACAAGGCAGCGTTGCATCGGCTCTGCACGCAACGGCACATGCCTACTGCGCGTACGGCGGTACCGGCCAGTGTTGCTGAGGTGGTGGACCATGCCGCCGCGACCGGCTTTCCCATCGTTGTGAAGCTGATGGACCCGAGGCGTCGGTGCGCCAAAACGCCAAGCGTCACCATCGCTCGGGACCTTCGTGAGCTGTTGGCGGTGTATCACCACGCGTCCGGCGAGGACGGTACGCCGAACCTGGTTCTGCAGGAGTACCTGCCTGGCGGAGCAGAGTCGGTGTGGATGTTGAACGCCTACTTCGACGCTGGGTCGCGGTGCTTGGCTGCGTTCACCGGCGTCAAGCTCCGTCAATGTCCCCCGGAGACCGGGCCGACGAGCCTGGGCGTATGTCGCGCGAACGAGACCGTGGTGCGGCAGGCGACCGCGTTCCTTTCGGACCTCGGCTACACGGGCATCGTCGATCTCGGCTGCCGTTACGACCCCAGGGACCGGCGATACAAGCTGCTCGACGTGAACCCCCGGATCGGTGCGACCTTCCGACTCTTCGTGGACAGCGAAGTGGATGTGGTCAGAGCGCAGTATCTCGACCTCACTGGGCAAGTGGTGCCGCCGTCGCGTACTCCGGATGGCCGGCGTTGGCTCGACGAGCCGCATGACCTCTATGCGTCGCTGCGCCTGCTGCGGCCTGGTCTCGGTCCGGTGGCGTGGGTCCGATCTCTGCATGGTGTCGCGGAGACGGCGTGGTTCGCGGCCGACGATCCTGCACCCTTCGTACAGATGATGGTCGAGGCGGCCACGCGAACCCCATCTGTGTCGATGCGGCCCCGAACGCGTATCACCCCTAGGACTTGACGTCTCTCTGGCAACATGAGGGTTGAGCTGGGGATCGGGCCGTCTCCGGGACGGCCTGAAGGCGGATCACCCAAGTTCGGCGCACCCGTCGAGCCGGTGCCTGATCCCGCGGGCCGCGGTGCGGATCGTGGTGCTGTCTGCGGTGCCTCGCCGCGTTGACGAGGAGACGTGTTGCATCGCCGTGGACTGTCGGAAAGGAGACGGAGATCGACAACGTTCCACGACGAGTCCGCGATGCGGCGCTCGCTGCCTTCGACCAGCACGAGGTGGGCGTCCTTGTGCTGGACATCGTCGCGGACACGTTGATCGACGCGGCAGCGGGCTTCCCCGGGAGCACGCGTCGACTCCGTTTCGCGGGCCACGGCTGCGTGGTCCAGGTAGACGTGCGCGGGAGTGGACCCCTTGCTCTCGACGTGCGAGTCTCGCCGGACGAGCCGGCGACCATGTCGGTGAGAACTCTCGACGCCTCTGGGCGCGTCGAGTCACTGCAACGCGGGGGCGGTCTCTTCACCGACGTGCCCCCCGGGCTGACGAGCGTGCTCATCCGGTGGGCGCACGCCGAGCGGAGCCTGCTGAAGACTGCCTGGGTGCGCCTCTGAGCTGCTCCCGAGCTCTGGAGCCCCTCGCCTGTCAGGGGTCCAGCAGTGCGCGCAGCCGATGCATGCACCGGCCACGGGTTGGCCCGATGCTGCCGATCGGCAGCCCGAGCCTGTCGGAGATCTCAGCGTAGGACAACGGCGGGTCTGCCATGAGCAGGCGGACCAGGTTCTGCCAGTGAGCAGGGAGCAGCTCGATGGCGTTTCGGACGTCGTCGGCGCGCTCGGCCACGAGGAGGCCTTCGTCCACGGCGGGCTGAACAGCCTCCTTGGCCTCGAAGACGTCTCCGTCGTAGGCGAGCACGACCCTCTTCCGAAGGCAGCTGAGGCGCAGGCACTCCCGTCGCGCCGTGGTGGTCAGCCAGGCCCCGACACGGCTTGGTTGGTCGAGTCGGTCGATGTGCTCGAGCAGCCGCAGCCAGGTGGTTTGGGAGACGTCCGCACGGTCGCTCTCACTGAGACGGAAGTCGCGGGTCACGCGCCACACCAGCCCCCCATACCGGTCGACGAGCTGCTCCCAGGCCGATCGGTCACCGGCGGCCGCCTGGTGCACAAGGTCCGCAACCTCAGAGACTTCATTGCTTGCGAGCGTCTCCGTCATCGCCACCCCCGGGAACGGCCGTCATTAGCTTCCTGTCTAGCAAGAAGGCAGCCCCGAGTCCCTCCCAAGAATGGGGGATCTTCCGGTGCTGGTATCTGATGCTCTGGGTGCGGGCTCCGTTAACAGGTGTACCCATCAGCGCGCGTTGTCTGGCTGACCGCTCATGCAAGGCAAGGAGCTGGCATGACCACTGAAGCTGTCGATGTCGCGATCATCGGCGCCGGCCCGTACGGCCTGTCCGTCGCGTCCCACCTTGCGCGCCGTGGCGTCGACTTCCGGCTCTTCGGCACACCGATGCACACGTGGCGCCAGCACATGCCCCGAGGGATGTGGCTTCGCTCGGAAGGGTTCGCGTCGAACCTGTCCGATCCAGACGACGCCTTCACACTCGAGCGGTTCTGTGCCGAGCGCGGCTATACGGTCGGCGGGTGGGGTGTCCCGGTTCCCCTCGAGGTCTACTGCGAGTACGGCGCGTGGTTCGCCGAGCAGACGGCCGCTCCCGTCGAGGACACGCATGTCGTGCAGCTGTCGCGGACCGATCGTGGCTTCGCGCTGGAGCTCGCTGACGGTGAGTGCCTGTTCGCGCGGCAGGTCGTCGTCGCGGTCGGGCTCACGCACTTCCGGTACGTACCCGCGGCCCTGCGTGAGCTGCCGCCAGAGCTCTGCGCGCACTCCTCGGCGGTCCGGGGAGGCATCGGGATCTCCGGCGTCGCGGGCGAGCAGCTGCAGCCTGCGGCGTCTGCCGGGCGGAACGTCGTCGTGATCGGCGCCGGCCAGTCCGCGTTGGAGAACGCGGCGCTGATGCACGAGCATGGGGCAGACGTGGTGCTGGCGGCGCGCGCCGGTGCGGTGAAGTGGAACTCGTTTCCACACCCACTCGACCGGCCCCTCTGGCAGCGGTTGTGGTCTCCCGCCGGCGGACTGTGCAGCGGGAAGCGCTGCTGGATCAGCGAGCACGGTCCACTTGTCTTTCATGCGCTGCCCGACAGCACGCGCGTACACCTCGCGACCTCGACGCTCGGGCCCGCCGGCGCGTGGTGGCTTCGCGACCGTGTCGAGGGGAAGGTGCCGATGCATTTCCGGCACCACCCGCGTTCGGCGCAGATGGACGGCTCAGAGGTCGTGCTGGAGTTCGATGTCGATGGGGAGCGTCGGGAGATCCGGACGCAACAGGTGATCTCGGCGACTGGGTATCGCGTCGAC
Source organism: uncultured Actinomycetota bacterium (assembly GCA_963839365.1). Lineage (GTDB taxonomy): Bacteria > Actinomycetota > Actinomycetes > Propionibacteriales > Nocardioidaceae > DASSKA01. The sequence continues at coordinate 52,999 of CAWIUT010000003.1, read as the reverse complement.
CTAGCACGCCTTCCCTTCTTGGATCCCAACCTCCGGGGGGCATTGCGCAGCGAGGAGACCTTCCCCGCGCTCACCCGTCATTTCGAGACGTCGGTACCCAATCTCTACTTCGTTGGCGCAGCAGCGGCGGCGGCCTTCGGGCCGCTCATGCGTTTCGTGCTCGGAGCCCGGTACACCGCCCGGACCTTGACGCGGCATCTCGAAGCGCGGGCCATGCCCGCCCACAGCGGGCGGACGGTAGGGCCCGTGAGGCGGACCGATTCAATGCGTGCCAGCTGAGACATGAGCCTGCTGTCGCACAAGAACTCCAAGGTCCCACGGCGCCCCACGGACGCGGTTCCGGGAGGAGTGGCACCGAGCTCCCGGCCCCCCGGTCGCGCGGTGGTGCCCGAACATGCGGTGCCACTCGGCGACGCCAGCCGTGCGTGGGCGAACCGGGCGCGCAGGCTCCGGTTCGGAGCGCACGAGCAGCGCTACATCGGCCGGCTGCAGGTGGCCGACCTGGTCGCCGGCGTGGCGGCGGGCCTGGTGGCCGTCCTCTTTCGGGAGCGGCTGCTGTTCTTGGTGACCAGCATCCTGTTCCCGATCTACTGGGTGCTCTGCGTGGGGACCATGCGGGCCTACGAGCCGCGCTTCCTCTACGTCGGGATCGAGGAGTTCCGCCGGGTGGGCCGTGCCGCGCTCGCGACCGCGACCGCGGGGGCGCTGTTCTCCTATGCGTTCAAGCTCGAGCTATCCCGCGGCTACCTGCTTGTCCTCGTCACGTTGGCGTTCACCGCCACCGTGGTCGGTCGCCTCGTCCTCCGAGTGGGCCTCCTCGTGCGCCGTAGATCAGGTGCAGGCTGGATGCGTCGAGTGCTGGTAGCCGGTCACGACGACTCGGTGAGGGGTGTCGTGATGGAGCTGGGACGCAGCCGCACCCACGGACACGAGGTCGTGGCTGTCTGCCTGGTGGGCGGTGAGAAGGCAGGGGCCTCGTACGACGTTCCGGTCAGCCTCGGTGCGGACCGCATCGCGGACGCTGCCACGAATGCGCATGCGGACACGGTCGTGGTTCTGCCGTGCCACCACCTGGGGCCGGCGAGGCTGAGGCGGCTGGCGTGGGAGCTCGAACGCAGCGAGACCCAGATGTTCGTGGCGCCTGGGCTGCTCGACGTCGCACGCCGGCGTGCCACCGTCGCGCCCGTGGGAGCCCTGGCGCTGCTGCACGTCGACCACGCCGAGCTGCGCGGCCTGCGACGTGCGGTGAAGGAGGTGTTCGACAGGATCTCCGCGGCGGCTGCCTTGGTGGTGCTGCTGCCGCTGCTGGCCGTGCTCATGCTCGCCGTACGTCTTGACAGCAGGGGACCAGCCATCTTCCAGCAAGAGCGCGTGGGCAAGGATGACCACCGCTTCACGTTGCTGAAGCTGCGCACGATGGTGGTCGACGCAGAGGCCCGGCGGCGGGACATCGAGGAGCAGAACGAAGCCGACGGCCTGTTGTTCAAGATCCGTGACGACCCGCGGGTGACGCGCGTCGGCCGGTTCCTGCGCCGGTCCTCGCTGGACGAGCTGCCCCAGCTGGTGAACGTCCTGCTTGGGCAGATGTCTCTCGTCGGCCCTCGGCCCCCTCTTCCGGTGGAGGTCGAGGGATACGACGGCGATGCCCGTCGGCGTCTCGCGGTCAAGCCCGGCATCACCGGACTCTGGCAGGTCAGCGGTCGCTCCGACCTGTCCTGGGAGGAGGCGGTGCGCCTGGACCTGAGGTACGTCGAGAACTGGTCCCTCCTCCTCGATCTCGCCATCTTGTGGCGGACCGTCCGCGTGGTGCTCGCCACCGAAGGCGCCTATTGACGCAGGCGCTCGCGGATGCCCTGCGAAGGGGAAAGCCCGGTGGCAAGGTGTCACGTGTCGGTTGTGTCCGTGGTTTCGCCGGAGTAATCGTGCTGCTGCGGTGGTGCCCACCCGATGTCCCGCGCCATGGCCACCGCCGCCAGCTGCGAGTTGACGCCCAGCTTCGCGAAGATGGACTTCACGTGCGTGCGCACCGTCTCCTCGGAGACGAAGGCCTCTTCGGCTACCTCGCGGACGCGCTTGCCGTGCGTCAGCTGTGCGAGCACGTGCGCCTCCCGCGGTGTCAGCCGCGCAAGCAGCGTGCGCACTTCATCCTCGTCGGTGTGGCGCTGCTCCCACTCCCGCACGAGCGTATCCCGCTCCTCGTGGGAGAGAACCGCCAGCCCGTCGTCCACTCGCCGGATGACCTCGACGATCGCCTCGAGCGGGTCGAGCTTGGTCACCACGGTGAGCGCGCCGTTGGCGAGACACTCTCCCCAGCGCACGCGGTCCTGCAACGCGGTCAGCACGACCACCCGGTGGCCGGACTCGGTGAGCGGGCGGATGAGAGCGGACCCGTCACCGGCCGGGCCCAGATCGAGGTCGAGGAGCACCACCCGTGGTCGTGTGCTGGTGACCTCGTGCAGCAGCTCGCCACAGCTGACTCCCGCCTGGGCAAGCGGAACGTTGACGGCCTCGAAGCCCAGCTGCTCGAGGCACACTCGCAGTGCGTCGGCGAAGATTTCGTGGTCCTCAACGAGCGCAACGCGCGTCGTCCCGGTCATCGGCGTTCCCCCCCGAGATGGTCGATCGACGTCGACCCGCCCTTGGTTTCGACGCTAATCAGGGCGTCCCCTGTCCCGCAAGGGGGAGACATGGCGGCAATCGGTGTGCAAACGGAAAGATCGAAGCACACGAGTCTCAAATGCCGCCGGCGTCCGCGGTGGTGAGCTGGCAGGTCGGGCACCAGTAGGTGGCCCGCTCCCCGGTGGGCAGCGACGGGTCGCCTTGCATGGCGACCCGGACCGGCGTCCCGCAGCGGCGGCAGGGCTGCTTGTCCCGGCGGTAGACCCAGGTCTGCCGGCCACGGCGCAGGTCGCCGGTGGTGGTCTGCTCGACCCGGTGCTTGTTGGCCTCCAGCACCGCCCTGGCCAGGCGTACCAGCCGGTCGAGGTCGACCGACGACACCGGCGCCCACGGGTGCGCGCCGACCAGGAAGCACAGCTCGGACTTGTAGAGGTTGCCGACCCCGGCCAGGTTCCGCTGGTCGAGGAGCGCCTCGGCGACCGGGCGGTCCGGTCGGCCTGCCAACCGGCGCACCGCTTCGGCGGCGTCCCAGTCCGGACCGAGGAGGTCCGGACCCAGCGGTGGGAGTACGTCGCACTCGGCGGCGGTCTCGACCAGCTCGACGATGCCGAGCGAGAACCCGACCGCGGTCCACGTCTCGGTGACCAGCACCACCCGGGCCTGGTGACCGGGCCGCTGCCAGCGGGTCGCGGGCCGGTACAGGTGCCAGCTGCCCTCCATCTTCAGGTGGGTGTGCAGGGTGAGCGGCGCCGAGGGTCCCGTGCCGCCGAACCGGGTGAGCAGGTGCTTGCCGCGCGACACCGTGCCCAGCACCGGCGCACCGGACAGGTCCACCGTGGCCAGGTCCGGCACCCGGAAGTCGCTGTGCTGCAGCACAGCCCCGGTCAACGCCTGGTCCAGGTGCCGGGCGGTGCGCCAGACCGTGTCTCCCTCAGGCACGCAGCCGCAACCCCCGCGGTGTGGCCACGAACCCGGCCGTCTGCAGGGCCTCCCGCAGCGCGGCCGGCCGGTCGCCGCTGCCGAGGATGTTCTCCCCGTCCGCCCGCTGCACGGTGAGCCGGCCGAGGGCTCCTTCGCGCACCGCTCGGGCCAGCGCCTCGAGGGCGGGGCCCAGGACGGTCGGCTCCTCGCGGTAGGTGAGCAGGGTCCGGCCGCCCCGTTCGACGTAGACCGCCAGGTCGCCGTCGACGAGGACCACCAGGGCACCGGCCTTGCGTCCGGGCCGGTGCCCCGGGGAGGTCCCGGTCCCGGTCCCGTCCGCCGCGCCGGCTGCCGGCGGCCGCTCCGGCCACGGCAGCGCCGCGCCGTAGGGGTTGGCCGGGTCGGTCGCGGCCAGCGCCACCGCGGTCGGCTGCTTGCCGGGCCGTTCCTCGTCGTCGGTGAAGCTGCGCAGCCGGTCCACCGCGCCGGGCACCCCGAACTGGGCGGCGCCCAGTGAGGCCACGAAGTAGCCGCGCCGGCAGCGGCCGGACTCCTCGAACGCCGACAGCACCTTGTACACCCCGGCGAACCCTCCGGGCACCCGTTCGCTGACCACCGCGCCGCGGGTCACCACGCCGTGCCGGTCCAGCAGCGCCTCGACGGTCGCGTGCGCCCGCCTGGTCGGGTCCGGGTCCGGCTCGGGGAGCAGCGACCAACGGCCCACGGCGGTGGGCGTCCCGGTCCGGCCGGCCCCCCGCAGCGGCGCCGCCGGTCGGCGGGAGCCGTAGCGGGCGCGCGGCGGCCTGCGCCGGGAGCGGTGCGCCGAGGTGCCCGTGGAGGTCAGCGCCCGGAGCGGGGCCAGCGTGTCGTTGCTGAGCCGCCCCGCCCACACCAGGTCCCACAACGCCGCCTCGAGCGCCTTGTCGTCGCCGCGCACCCCGAGCCCGGCGACCGTGTCGGCGAGCTGCCGGAAGAAGAACGCCCCGCCGCCGGCCAGCGCGTCGAGCGCCGCCTCGTGCACCGGGGACAGCTCCGGCTCGTCCCGCTCCGGCAAGGTCAGCGGTGCCGAGTCGGCCAGGTGCAAGGAGACCCAGCCGTCGGACCCGGGCAGCGACCCGTGCCCGGCCCACAGCACCTCACCGGTGGCGGTCAGCTCGTCCAGCATCGCGGGGGAGTAGTCGACCACCCGCGAGCACAGCACCAGCGGTTCCAGCGCGGAGGCCGGCACCGCGCAGCCGGCCAGCTGCTCGACCACGGCGAGCACCCCGTCCACGCCGCGCAGCCGGTTGCCCTGCCCGGCGACGCTCTGCCAGGTGGGCAGTAACCGGCCCAGCGCGGCCGGCTCGACCGGCTCGACCTCCTTGCGGAGCACGGCCAGCGACCGGCGTCGCAGCCGGCGCAGCACCTCGGCGTCGCACCACTCCGAGCCGGAGCCGGCCGGGCGGAACTCACCCTCCAGCACCCGGCCCTGCGCCGCCAGCCGGGCGAGCGTGTGCCGGACGACGGCAGAGCCGAGCCCGAGCCGGGTCGACACGTCGGCGACCGCGAATGGCCCGTGGCTGCGGGCGTACCGCCCCACCAGGTCGGCAAGCGGGTCCCCCACCGGCTCGGTGAACGCCTCCGGGGTGCCGATCGGCACCGGCACGCCGAGCCCGTCGCGCAGCCGGCCGACGTCCTCCACCCCGGCCCAACGGTCCTCACCGGCCACCCGGACCAGCACCACCCGGCGCGCCTCGCGGAGTATGTCCAGCCAGGTCTCCACCGCCGAGCCGGGACGGCACCGGGCCGCGACCTCCTGGAGGGACAGCGGACCGAGCAGCCGCAGCAGGTCGACGACCCCCTCGGCGTCCTTGGCCTGCCGGTCCTCGGTAAGCCGCTGCAGCTCGGCCTCCACCTCGGCGAGCACGTCGACGTCGAGCAGCTCGCGCAGCTCCGCCCGGCCGAGCAGCTCGGCGAGCAGCCCCTGGTCCAGGGACAGCGCCGCGGCCCGTCGCTCGGCGATCGGGGAGTCGCCCTCGTAGACGAACGCGGCGACGTAGCCGAACAGCAGCGACCGGGCGAACGGCGAGGGCTGCTGGGTGGACACCTCGACCACCCGGACCCGCCGCGCGGCCAGCGCCTTCATCAGTGCCACCAGGGACGGCACGTCGTAGACGTCCTGCAGGCACTCCCGCACCGCCTCCAGCACGATCGGGAAGGACGGGTAGCGCACGGCGACCTGCAGCAGCTGCGCGGAGCGCTGCCGCTGCTGCCACAACGGCGACCGGCGGCCGGGGTCCCGGCGGGGCAGCAGCAGGGCGCGGGCCGCGCACTCCCGGAAACGGGCGGCGAACAGCGCCGAGCCGCCCACCTCGGTGGTGACGATGTCCTCGATCTCCTCGGGGTCGAACACCACGATGTCCGCGCCGGGCGGGTCCTGGTCGGTCTCCGGCACCCGCAGCACGATGCCGTCGTCGCCGGGCAGGGCCTGCGCATCGATGCCGTACCGCTCCCGCAGCCGCACCCCGATCGCCAGCGCCCAGGGCGCGTGCACCTGGGCGCCGTACGGGGAGTGCACCACGATGCGCCAGTCGCCGAGCTCGTCGCGGAACCGCTCCACCAGCACGGTCCGGTCGGTCGGCAGCGTGGTGGTGGCGTCCTGCTGCTCGGCGAGGTAGCGCACCAGGTTCTGCGCCGCCCACTCGTCCAGGCCGGCCTCCTGGCAGCGCTGCACCGCCGCGGCCTTCGGTGTGGCCGCCAGCTCGCGGGTGAACGCGCCGATCGCGGCGCCCAGCTCGGCGGGCCGGCCCAGCTGGTCGCCCTTCCAGAACGGCAGCCGCCCCGGCTGCCCGGGGGCGGGGGAGACCAGCACCCGGTCGTGGGTGATGTCCTCGATCCGCCAGCTGGTGGCGCCCAGCGCGAACACGTCGCCGACCCGGGACTCGTAGACCATCTCCTCGTCGAGCTCGCCGACCCGCCGGCCCGGCCCGCTCTCCCCGACCAGGAACACCCCGAACAGGCCGCGGTCGGGGATGGTTCCGCCGGAGGTCACCGCGAGTCGCTGCGCCCCCGGCCGGCCGGTGAGCGTGCCGCCCACCCGGTCCCAGACGATCCGCGGCCGGAGCTCGGAGAACTCGTCGGAGGGGTACCGGCCGGCCAGCAGGTCCAGCACCGCGTCGTACGCCGAGCGCGGCAGCGAGGTGAACGGCGCGGCCCGGCGCACCGTCTCGAAAAGGTCGTCGGCGCGGCACTCCTCCACGGCGGTCGCCGAGACCACGTGCTGGGCGAGCACGTCCAACGGGTTGGCCGGCACGCGCAGCGCCTCGATGGCGCCCTCGCGCATCCGCTCCACCGACACCGCGGTGTGCACCAGGTCGCCACGGTGCTTGGGGAACAGCACTCCGCGCGACACCTCGCCGACCTGGTGCCCGGCCCGGCCGACGCGTTGCAGCGCGCTGGCCACCGACGGGGGCGACTCGACCTGGACCACCAGGTCCACGGTGCCCATGTCGATGCCGAGCTCCAGGCTGGAGGTGGCCACCACGCAGGGCAGCCGGCCGCGCTTGAGGTCGTCCTCGATCAGCGCCCGCTGCTCCTTGCTCACCGACCCGTGGTGCGCCCGGGCAACGGTGACCGCGGCCCCCTCGGACTGCCCGGCCTGCCCCATCAGCTGCGCGGGCGCCGCTGACTTCTCAGACGGGTGACCGCCTCCGGCCGGCGCCGCGTCTGACAGCTCGGCCCGGTCGGTGGCGATCTCGTTGAACCGGGCGGTCAGCCGCTCGGCGAGGCGGCGGGAGTTGGCGAACACGATCGTGGAGCGGTGCTCGTCGATCAGGTCGACGATCCGCTCCTCGACGTGCGGCCAGATCGACGTACGCCGCTCGGGGCCGGCCGCCGAGCCCTCCAGGTCGCCGCTGGGCCCGCCGAGCTCGGTCATGTCCTCGACCGGGACCACGACCCGCAGGTCCCAGCGCTTGTTGGCTCGGGGGGCGACCACCTGGACCGGCTCGGTGCCGCCGAGGAACCGGGCGACCTCCTCCACCGGCCGCACCGTCGCGGACAGCCCGATCCGCTGGGCGGGCCGGTCGAGCAGCGCGTCGAGCCGCTCCAGGGTCACCGCGAGGTGGGCGCCCCGCTTGGTGCCGGCCACGGCGTGCACCTCGTCGACGATCACCGTCTCGACCCCGCGCAATGCCTCGCGGGCGTTGGAGGTGAGCATCAAGAACAGCGACTCGGGGGTGGTGATCAAGATGTCCGGGGGAGTGGTGGCCAGTCGGCGGCGGTCGGCCGCCGGGGTGTCACCGGACCGGATCCCCACGGTCAGGTCGGGGGCCGCACCGCCGAGCCGCGTGGCGGCGTGCCCGATGCCGGTCAGCGGCGCACGCAGGTTGCGCTCCACATCGACCGCGAGCGCCTTCAGCGGGGAGACGTAGAGGACCCGGCAGCGGCGCAGCTTCTCGGCCGGACGGGGCTCGGAGGCCAGCCTGTCGATCGCGGACAAGAACGCCGCCAGCGTCTTGCCGGACCCGGTGGGCGCGACCACCAGGGCGTGCCGGCCCGCGGAGACCGCCCGCCAGGCGCCGGCCTGGGCCGCGGTCGGGGAGGCGAACGACGCGGTGAACCAGGCCCGGGTGGGGTCGCCGAACCCGTTCAGGGCCTCGTCGGGGGCCTCGTCGGGGGCCTCGTCGGGGGCCTCGTCGGGGGCCTGGTCCGCGGCCGGGACGCCGTCGCTTCGCACCCCACCATCCTGACCCATCGGGCCGACGGTCCCGCGGGCAGCGAGAGGCCTTACCTCGCCTGGGTCCAGGAGTGCCCGGCGTCACTGCTGACCAGCAGCCGCCCGGAGGTGGTGACCAGGAAGCCGTGCGTGGCGTCGTTGAACCCCACGTAGCGGATCTGCTCGCCGGGCCGCAGCGGCACGGCGACCTGGTGCACGGCGCCGTCCTGGTCCAGCAGGTCGACCCGGTGGTCGAGGTAGACCAGAGTGTCCCGGTTCGTCAGCGGGGCCAGCTGGGTGCCCTCCCCGAGCATCACCGCCCCCACCCGGCGCCAGCTCCGGCCTTCGGCAGAGGTGTAGACCGCGCCGCCGGAGTCGGCTGGACAGGTCGCCCACAGTGACGTGCCGGTCGCCGCCAGCGCAGCGGTGCCGCACGGGGAGCGCGTGAGCTTCCAGGTCCGGCCGCCGTCGTGGCTGACCACGATGCCGCGGACCCGGGGGGTCTTGGCGGCGAACGCCTGCACACCGCGCGAGAGCGCCAGCCGGCTGCCGTGGACGGAGATGCCCCGGGGCAGGCGCTGCCGGGTCCAGCTGTCCGAGGAGGTGGGCGAGGTGAGCATGCCGACCCTCCTGTGCGCCCCGATGGTCAGCGCGTACACCCGGTCGCCGTAGGCGGCGAGGCTCTCCACCGTCGTACCGCCGGGCAGCGCCTGCCGGTGCCAGGTGCGCCCGCCGTCGTGGGTCGCCCACAACGCGCCGCCGAACAACCAGCCGTCCCTGCCGTCGACGGCGAACCGGACCTCGTCCACGGTGCTCGCAGTCGGGATGTCGGTGTCGCCAGGGGTGGAAGCCGGGACCCGGACGGCGTGGTCGAGGTTCGTGCCGCCGACGACCGCGCACCCGGTCGCGAACGTTCGGCACGGCGCCGAGGACAGCACCCACCACCGCTCGGGGGAGGCGGCGCTGACCGAGAGCACCGCCCCGGTGCCGGCGGGCGGGAGGTCGATGGTCTGCCGGGCGGCGTACGGCGGCGGAGCCGGGCGCTGCAGGGGCAGGGAGGTGGCCAGCACCACCCCGACCACGGCGGCCGCCGCGGCGAGCGCGGTCGCGGCGGCCAGCTGGTGCCGGCGCCGCCGGCGTCGCGCGCCGGAGCGCACCCGCTGCAGGAACTCCTCGGGATCGGCGGGCTGCTCCGCGGCCCGCAGCGCGCTGCGCACGGACTCCTCGAGCTCGTCCATCACAGCATCCCTTCGCTCGGCACCAGCTGCCGCAGCTTGCTCATCGCTCGGCTCGCCTGGCTCTTCACGGTGCCCACCGAGCACCCCAGCACCCGGGCGATCTCCGCCTCGGACAGGTCCTCGTAGTAGCGCAGCGCGATCACCGCGCGCTGGCGCGGCGGGAGTCGCAGGAGCGCCGCCCAGGCCACGCCGTCGCGGTCGGTGCCGGTGGTGGGCTCGACCGGCTGCTCGGGCACTCGGTCGGTGACGGTCTCGCGGCGGAACCGCCGCCACAGCGAGATGTTCCGGTTGACCATGATCCGCCGCACGTAGCCCTCCGCGCTCTCCCGGGACTCGATGCGCTGCCAGTTCAGCAGGGTGCGCTCCAGCGCGTCCTGCACGAGGTCCGCGGCCGCGTCCTCGCTGCCGGTGAGCACCCGGCCGAACGCGAGCAACCGGGGCAGGTGCGCGCGCACGAACGCGTCGAACCCGTCCTGGTCGCGCATCCTCACCCCGTTCGCCGTGAGCTGGTACGGCGCCGCGCCCGCCGTGCTCACTGCCATCCTGCCTCGCTCCGGCCCATGCCCGACACGTCCTGACCAAGGCCCGAATCCGGGCCTCTCGCACGGAAGGACGCGTGAGGGGCCCGGAAGGTTGCCCGGGCGTTGGGCTCCGCGGCCGGAAATCGGAATGAACCGGGGGTGGGCAGCGGTTAGGGTCGACTGCGTGCCCGAGATCACCCCCCGGACCGTGCCTCAGCCCGCGTCCGGGACCGTGTCCGAGACCGCGCCTCCGGCGGCCGAGCCGATGGTGATCGCTCGCGGCCTGCGCAAGAGCTACGGGGACTTCGAGGCCGTGCGCGGGATCGACGTCGAGGTGGTCAAGGGCGAGGCGTTCGGCTTCCTCGGCCCCAACGGCGCCGGCAAGTCCTCGACGATGCGGATGATCGCCGCGGTCTCGCCACCCACCGGTGGCGAGCTGCGCATCCTCGGCATGGACCCGGCCGTGCACGGCTCGGCGATCCGGGGCCGGCTGGGCGTGTGCCCGCAGGAGGACACCCTCGACGTCGAGCTGAACGTGCGCGACAACCTGGTGGTCTACGGCCGCTACTTCGGCATCCCGCGCGCCGAGGTCGCCGCGCGCGCCGACGAGCTGCTGGACTTCGTGTCCTTGCAGGACAGGGCCCGGGCGAAGGTCGAGGACCTGTCCGGCGGGATGAAGCGTCGGCTGACGATCGCGCGGTCCCTGGTCAACGGACCCGACGTGCTGCTGCTCGACGAGCCGACCACGGGGCTCGACCCGCAGGCCCGGCACCTGGTCTGGGACCGGTTGTTCCGGCTCAAGCAGCAGGGCGTCACCTTGATCCTGACCACCCACTACATGGACGAGGCCGAGCAGCTGTGTGACCGGCTGGTGGTGATGGACGCCGGCGAGATCGTGGCCGAGGGCTCGCCGCTCGAGCTGATCCGGGCGCACTCCACCCGGGAGGTCGCCGAGCTGCGGTTCGGGGTCGGCGAGCACGACGCGCTGGCCGCCAAGGTGGAGGACCTCGCCGAGCGGGTGGAGGTGCTGCCGGACCGGCTGCTGCTCTACACCTCGGACGGCGAGGAGACGCTGGCCCGGGTGCACGAGCGTGGCCTGAACCCGGTCGCGGTGCTGGTGCGCCGCTCCACGCTGGAGGACGTGTTCCTCCGGCTCACCGGACGGAGCCTCATCGAATGAGCGGCTCAGTGAGCAGCCCGGCAAGCAGCCCGGCAAGCAGCCCGGTGATCCGCTCGCCGGGCCACCTGAGCCTGGTGCTGCGCCAGCTCGACTACTGGCTCACGGTCTACAAGCGGACCTGGAAGGGCACGGCGGTCACCTCGTTCGTGATGCCGCTGTTCTACGTGCTCGCGATGGGGGTGCTGCTCGGCGGGTTCATCAACCGGGGTGGCGCGAACCTCGACGGTGCCCCGTCGTACCTCGCCTTCATCGCGCCGGGGCTGGTCGCGGCGCAGGCGATGCAGACCGCGACGGGGGAGGTCACCTACCCCGTGATGGGCATGATCAAGTGGCACCGCACCTACTACGGGATGACCGCGACACCGCTGGGCGTCGCCGACGTGGTGAGCGCGCAGCTGCTGTTCGTGGCGTTCCGGGTGGCGACGACCTGCGGCGTGTTCCTGCTGGTGCTCGCGCCCTTCGGGGTGTTCGCGTCCGCGCCCGGTGTGCTCGGCGCGTTCTTCGCCTCGGTCCTGGTGGGGCTGGCGTTCGCCGCGCCGATCTTCGCCTACGCGGCCGCGATGAAGTCCGAGGCGGGGTTCGCGGTGATCTTCCGGCTGGTGGTGCTGCCGCTGTTCTTGTTCTCCGGGGCGTTCTTCCCGATCTCGAACCTGTCCGCGCCGCTGGAGTGGGTCGCCCGGTTCACGCCGCTGTGGCACGGCGTCGACCTGACCCGGATGCTGGTGCTCGGCCGGGTGGACTGGCCGCTGGCCGGGGTGCACGTGGGCTACCTCGCGGTGCTGGCCGCGGTCGGCTGGGCCCTGGCGGTGCGGGCCCTGACCCGCAGGCTGGAGCACTGATGTCGGTCCTGTCCGTCGGTCTCGTCGGCCGCCGCCTGGAGGAGCGGCCGCGGGCGTCGTCGTGGCGGCTAGTGCACCGCAACTACCTCGCCTACCGCCGGGCGTGGATCTTCTTCCTGACCGGTTTCCTCGAGCCGGTGCTGTACCTGTTCTCGATCGGCGTCGGCGTCGGCCAGATGATCCACGGGTTCTCCTACCACGGCCAGACGATCCCCTACGCGGTGTTCGTCGCGCCGGGGATGCTCGCCGCGTCGGCGATGAACGGCGCGATCCTCGACTCGACCTACAACATCTTCTTCAAGCTGAAGTACGACAAGCTCTACGAGTCGGTGCTGGCCACCCCGATGCGCACCACCCAGGTGGCGCGGGGGGAGATCACCTGGGCGCTGCTGCGGTCGGGCGTGTACTCCGCCGGCTTCCTGGCGGTGATGGCCGCGATGGGCTACGTGTCGTCGTGGTGGGCGCTGCTGGCCCTGCCGGCGACCCTGCTGACCGGGCTGGCCTTCTCCGGGGTCGGGATGGCACTGACCACGTTCATGAGGTCCTGGCAGGACTTCGAGTTCGTCCAGCTCGCGATCATCCCGATGTTCTTGTTCTCCGGCACGTTCTTCCCGATCACCGCGTTCCCCACCGCGCTGCGCTGGGTCGTGGAGCTGACCCCGCTCTACCGCAGCGTGGTGCTGTGCCGGGAGCTGACGACCGGCGCGGTGACCTGGGGGTCGCTCGCGTCGGTGGTGTACCTGTCCGCGATGGGTCTGGTCGGGCTCGCCGTCGTACGACGCCGGCTGGACATCCTGCTGCTGTCCTGACCGCACATCGGGCGGGCTCAGTGGTGGGCGCTCCACCAGTCGAAGCAGTCCGCGACGATGAGGTGCATGTCGACCCGCTTCGGCAGCGCGTCGGCCTCCGGACGGGTGAACCAGCCGAGGTCGTCGATCTCGTCGAGCTGCAGCCTCGGCTCACCGCCGGCGAACCGGGCGGCGTAGATGGTCACCACGTAGCTGGCCTGGTCGCCGTTGGGATAGCTGACCCGGAGCTTCGGCCCGCCGTACACGTCGACGAGGCCCACGACCTCGGCGCGCAGCGCGGTCTCCTCCGCGAGCTCGCGGAGCGCGGCGTCGACCGGGGACTCGTCGGGGTCCATCGCCCCGCCCACGGTCGCCCACCGGCCGGTGTCCACGTGGTGGGCGAGCAGCAGCCGGTCCTGCTCGTCGAAGACCGCCACGCCCACGGCCGGGGTGAGCAGCAGGTCCGAGCCGATCTTGGCGCGGATCCGGGTCATGTACTCCGACATCGGCATGCGCTGTGTCTCCTCTCTCAGGTGGGTCAGCCAGGGTCAGGCAGATGGCTCAGGCAGGGCCAGGCGGATGGGTCAGGCCGAGTCGCGCACCGCGCGACCCTCGATGTCGCGCAGCACCTCGTCGGCGGTCTGAGCGGTCACCTCGCCGCGCCGCCGGGCGGCCAGCACCAGGTCGCGCTCGACGCCGATCGCTCGGCGGAGCACCTCGCGCAACTCGTCGCTGGCCTCGGAGTCGCTGTCGGTCTCCGCGTCCCGGGCGGTCATCATCGCCTTCTGCGCGTCGAGGTAGCCCCGGTACTGGCGGACCGCGGCCTCCCGCACCTCCGGTGCCACGTCGTCGGTGTTGCTCTCCACCTGACGCAGCGCCGCCTCGGCGGCCCGCTGGCGCAGCCGGAGCGCCTCTCGCAGGCCGCTTGCCTCGCTCGCCACGTGCAGCCGCATGGTGAGCGGCGCCAGCGTCAGCCCCTGTACGACGAGGGTCACCAGCACCACCAGCAGCCCCACGATCACGATCTCCTCCCGGTGCGGGAAGGCCCCGCCGCCGGCCACCGTCAACGGCAGCGCCAGTGCGGTCGCCACGGTGACCACGCCGCGCATCCCCGCCCACGACACCACAGCCGACTCCCGCCAGCCCACCGGGGAGGGGTAGTCGCGCCGCCGGGCCCGCCGCCGGGCGAGCCAGGCCGCCGGGAAGATCCACGCAGCCCGGAACAGCACCAGCGAGCCGATCACCACTGCCGCCAGCAGGTAGGTGCCGTTGCCGCCGTCCGTGCCGGTGACCACCTTCACGAGCTCGAAGCCGACCAGCCCGAACACCAGGCTGGTGATCGCGAAGTCGACGTACTCCCACACCGCACGGCCGAGCAGCCAGCCCTGCGACGTGACCGCGGAGTGCGCGGTGGTGCGCACGTACAGTCCGAGCGCCAGCACCGCGAGCACCCCGGAGCCGTGCAGCTGGTCGGCGACCAGGTAGGCGCCGAACGGGGCCATCAGCGTCACGGTGGTCTCCGGCGCCGGCTCGTGCAGGGCGGCCAGCGCCATCCGGGTCAGCACCCCGATCAGCAGACCGATGCCGACGCCCACCCCCACCGCCAGCACCAGGTCGATGACGGCGTGGCCGGCGGAGAACGTGCCCGTGACGGTCACCGCCACGGAGACCTTGTAGAGCACCAGGGCGGTGGCGTCGTTGAACATCCCCTCGCCCTCCAGGATCGACACCAGCCGCTGCGGCAGCCGCAGCCGGCGCGCCACGGCGGTCGCGGCCACCGGGTCGGGCGGGGAGACGATCGCACCGAGCACGGCGGCTGCGGCCCACGGCAGGCCGAGCAGGTGGCTGACCACGGTCACCACGCCCATGGTCGCCAGCGTCAGCCCCACCGCGAGCAGCAGCACCGCGTCCGCGTGCTCCCGGAACTCCCGCGCGGTGGTCCGCTGGGTGGCGGCGAACAGCAGCGGCGGCAGCACCACCGGCAGGATCAGCTCGGGGGCGAGGTGCAGCGAGGTCCTGAACGGCAGCAACCCGAGCGCCAGCCCGAACAGCGTGAGCAGCACCGGCTGGGGGATGCTGACCTTCTTGGCCAACGGCGTGAGGGCGACGATGCCGAGGCCGAGAAGGGCGAACAGCAGCGTCTGGCTCATCTGCGCCTCCTCAGGTCCGGCTGGGGCAGCCCGCGGGGGGCCTCGTCACGGGGTGGCCGACGAGGTGAGCATCTTCTGGTACCACTCCACGTCGATCCACCGGTCGAACTTGTAGCCGACCTGGTACATCGTGCCCACGAACTCGAACCCGCACGCCTTGTGCAACGCCACGCTCGCCGGGTTCGGCTGCGCCACCAGCGCAACCGCGGTGTGCACGCCGGACCCGGCCATGGTGTCCAGCAGCGCCGGGTAGAGCCGGCGGGCGATGCCGCGTCCGCGTGCCGACGGGTCCAGGTAGATGGAGGTCTCCCGGGTCAGGTGGTAGGCCGGCCGCGGCCGGTAGGACCACGAGTAGGCGTAGCCCACCACGTCGTTGTCGGCGTCGACCGCGACCAGGAGGTGGTCCCCGGGATGGTTGCCGGCCAGCTTCTGCTGCCAGTACGACGGGGTGGGTGGCTCGAGGTCGAACGTGGCGACGCTGGTGGCGATCTCATGGGCGTAGATCGCGGCGATGTCGCTCAGATCCTCTACGACGGCCGGCCTGATCACTATGTCGGGGTCCATGCGTGTCATTCTTCCAACCTCGTTCGGTCAGCCGCCGGGCGCTCCGTCCCGCACGTCGTACGCTCGTGGACGGACGACCGCGAGGAGAGGGAGGCGACGTGCGGCACACCGAGTTCTGGAGCCGGATGGAGCAGGCGCTGGGCCCGGCGTACGCGCGCAGCTGGGCCGAGCAGCAGGTGCTGGCGTCGCTCGAGCACCGCACCGTGCGGGAGGCGCTGGCGCAGGGGGAGACACCCAAGCGGGTGTGGAGGGCGGTCTGGGAGACCCTGGGCCTGCCCGCCCGGGACCGATGAAGCCCCCGACGGCGGACCGGTGAGCGCCCCCGCGCGACGCGGCCGGCGGCTGACGAACCGGCTCGGGCGCGACGCGGCCGAGCTCGCCCGCGGGATGGTCGGGGGGATCCGCTGGCCCGAGCACCGGGTTCGCGCGGTGCAGCGCCGCACGCTCTGGACGCTGGTCGCCGCCCAGGCGCTCGGCGGGGTCGGCACCTCCATCGGCATCGCGGTGGCGGCGCTGCTGGCCGCGCAGGTCTCCGGGACGCAGACGCTGGCCGGGCTGGCGCAGACCGCGCAGGTGCTGGGCGCGGCGGTCGCCTCGTTCGGCCTGGCCCACCTGATGGGCCGGCGCGGCCGGCGACCGGGGCTGATGCTCGGCTACCTGCTCGGCGCGCTGGGTGCCGGGCTGTGCGTGCTGGCAGGGGTGGTCGGCTCCTTCGCGACCCTGCTGGCCGGGGCCTGCCTGCTCGGGTCGGCCACCGCGGCGAACGGGCAGTCCCGGTACGCCGCGACCGACCTGGCCGTGCCGCAGCGACGCGCCCGGGCGCTGTCCACGGTGGTGTGGGCCACCACCTTGGGGGCGGTCCTGGGTCCCAACCTGACGGGGGTCTCCGGCCGGCTGGCGGGCGTGCTCGGGCTGCCGCGGCTGACCGGACCGTTCCTGGTCGCGCTGGTCGGCGTGCTGCTGGCCGGGGCGGTGATCGGCCTGCTGCTGCGGCCCGACCCGCTGCTGGTGGCCCGGCAGGCCGCGGTCGCCGACCGGCCGGTCAGCCGCTCCGGGCCGCACTGGGCGCGGGTGCTCCAGGTGGCTCGGGAGCGGCCGGGGGTGGCCGCCGGGGTGGCCGGGCTGGCGCTGGGGCACGCGGTGATGGTCTCGGTGATGGTGATGACCCCGCTGTACATGAGCGCCGGACACGCCGGGCTGGAGCTGATCGGGTTCGTGATCAGCGTGCACGTGCTCGGGATGTACGCGTTCGCGCCGGCCGTCGGCTGGGCCGCGGACCGGTTCGGCCGGCCGCCCGTGCTGATCGCCGGGTCCGTCGTGCTCCTGCTCGCGCTGCTGCTGGCCGGCACCTCGCCGAGGGGGGCGTCGGTGCGGATCGGGGTGGGCCTGTTCCTGCTCGGGCTCGGCTGGTCGCTGAGCACGGTGGCGGCCTCGGCGCTGCTCTCGGAGTCCGCGCCCGACGAGGTGCGCACCGACGTGCAGGGCGCGGCGGACCTGACGATGGGACTGGTGGCGGCCGCAGCCGGGGCGCTGGCCGGGCTGATCGTCGGCGTGCTCGACTACGCTGCGCTGACGCTGTTCGCCGCCGTGCTCGCGGCGGGCGTGGCCACCGCGGGGGAGGTGGCCCGCCGTGCCGCGCGGCACCGCCCGGCCGGCGAGGAGCCGCTGGCCTGGTGACAGCTTCTGTCCGGGCGTGTCGGGGCCCCTCGAACACCTGTTCGGGCTAGGGTTGGGTCCGACAACCCCAGAGGGCGACACGGCGAGCGTTGTCCCCAGCCCCGCAGGTGGGGCTCGTCAAACTGTCGGAAGGCTTGTTTAGTGTCGCTGTCGACCAAGAGGACTGCAGGATCCGCGAGCAAGCGGACGAATGGACGGATGAGTTCTATGCCCAACACTTCAACCGTCGGCGGAGACCGCGAGAAGGCGCTCGACGCCGCCCTGGCGAACATCGAGCGCCAGTTCGGCAAGGGCTCGGTGATGCGGCTCGGCGACGAGACGCGGGCGCCGCTGGCGGTGATCCCGACCGGGGCCATCGCGCTCGACATCGCGCTCGGCCTCGGCGGGCTGCCGCGCGGCCGCGTCGTGGAGATCTACGGGCCGGAGTCCTCCGGCAAGACCACCGTCGCGCTGCACGCGGTCGCCAACGCCCAGCGCGACGGCGGCATCGTCGCGTTCATCGATGCCGAGCACGCCCTCGACCCCGAGTACGCCCGGGCCCTCGGTGTCGACACCGACGCGCTGCTGGTCTCCCAGCCCGACTCCGGCGAGCAGGCCCTGGAGATCGCGGACATGCTGGTCCGGTCCGGGGCGCTGGACCTGGTCGTGATCGACTCGGTGGCCGCGCTGGTGCCACGGGCCGAGATCGAGGGCGAGATGGGCGACAGCCACGTCGGCCTGCAGGCCCGGCTGATGAGCCAGGCGCTGCGCAAGATGACCGGCGCGCTGAGCGGCGCCGGCACCACCGCGATCTTCATCAACCAGCTGCGCGAGAAGATCGGGGTCATGTTCGGCTCACCTGAGACGACGACCGGGGGACGGGCGCTGAAGTTTTACTCGTCAGTACGTCTCGACGTGCGGAGAATTGAGACCCTGAAGGACGGCCAGGACATGGTGGGCAACCGGACCCGGGTCAAGGTCGTGAAGAACAAGGTCGCGCCTCCGTTCAAGCAGGCCGAGTTCGATATAATGTATGGACAGGGAATCAGTCGTGAGGGGGGATTGATCGACGTCGGGGTGGAAGCAGGTCTGGTGCGCAAGGCCGGGGCCTGGTACACCTACGAGGGCGACCAGCTGGGGCAGGGCAAGGAGAACGCGCGGAACTTCCTGCGCGACAACCCGGACCTGGCCAACGAGCTGGAGAAGCGCATCCTCGAGAAGCTGGGGATCGGAGCCCAGGTCGACGAGGATCAGCCCGCGGAGCCGACCAACGTCGACTTCTGACTCACGTGAGTGAACCCACGGATCGCCGTCCGTCTGGTCCCTCCCTCCCAGGGGACCAGACGGACGGTTTCTCTTCTCCGCCGGAGGACACCGCCGCGCTCGGCCCGGACGCCGACGCCGAGGAGGTGGCCCGCAAGATCCTGCTCGACCAGCTCACCGGCGCCGCGCGCAGTCGCGCCGAGCTGGAGGGCAAGCTGGCCAAGCGCCAGGTGCCCGAGCAGGTCGCGCAGCGGCTGCTGGACCGGTTCGAGGAGGTCGGCCTGGTCGACGACACCGCCTTCGCCCGGTCCTGGGTGCAGTCCCGGCAGGCCGGCAATGGGCTGGCCCGCCGCGCGCTGGCTCACGAGCTGCGCCGCAAGGGCATCGACGACCAGGTGGCCCGCGACGCCCTCGACGAGGTGGACCCCGAGGACGAGACCGAGGCAGCCCGGATGCTGGTGCGCCGCAAGCTGCGCTCGGTGCGCCGGCTGGACCGCGCCACCGCCACCCGGCGGCTGACCGGGATGCTGGCCCGCAAGGGCCACGCGGCCGGTGTCGCGTTCCGGGTGGTCCGCGAGGAGCTCGACGTGGCCGGGCTGGAGGGCTGCGAACCCGACGATCTCGACCTTCCCTGACGCCGGGAGAGCGCCACCGCGCTGCGGGCGCGCGATTTCTTGACCCGCGACACGCCGCGGCCTAGCCTCAAATCACCTGATCGCCCGGGTCACCGGGCACTGAGACCGACCATGAACCGGCGTACGCCGGAACGCGCAAGACCTGGCTCGAAGTCGCGGAGCGGCGTGCGTCGCCCCGGGTGTTCGTGGTCCGCACGGGCCGCGTGAGCAGTCCTGGCGCCCGGAGGGACAGGAGCTGCAGGAATGGACCTTCCGACCCTTTCCCCGGCCCTGTTCACGGGCCTGTCCGCGGTCCACGCGGCACCGGCCGACCCGATGACGACCGCCACGGGGCTCGACCTGGTCATCGCGGTCCTGGTCGCCGTCGTGGTGGTCGGGCTGGCCGGCGCGGTGCTGCTGCTGCTCGGCCGGCAGCGGTACGCCCGCCGGGAGCAGGAGCTGCACCGCGACCTGCAGGAGCAGCGGCACGACATCGAACGCCGCGAGCACCGGCTCACCGAGCGCGAGGAGCGACTGGAGGCCACCAGCCGGTCCCTGGACGAGCGCTCCCACCGGGTGTCCGGGCAGGAGGCCGAGCTCGAGCAGCGGCGCGCGGAGCTGCTCGACATCGAGGCCGAGCGCCGCAGGACTCTCGAACGGGTCGCCGGGCTCACCGCCGAGGACGCCCGCCGTCAGCTCGTCGAGTCGATCGAGAGCGACGCCAAGCGCAGCGCCGCGGTGCTTGCCCGGGACATCGAGCGCACCGCCCAGGACGAGGCCGAGGTCCGTGCCAGGCGGATCCTGGCCACCGCGATCCAGCGGCTGGCCACCGAGCAGACCAGCGAGTCCGTGGTCTCGGTGGTGCACCTGTCCGGCGACGACATGAAGGGCCGGATCATCGGCCGCGAGGGCCGCAACATCCGGGCGTTCGAGCAGACCACCGGGGTCAACCTGGTCATCGACGACACCCCCGGGGCGGTGCTGCTGAGCTGCTTCGACCCGGTGCGCCGGGAGGTGGCCCGGCTGACCCTGGAGGAGCTGCTCGCCGACGGCCGGATCCACCCCAGCCGGATCGAGGAGGTGCACGAGCGCTGCGGGGAGCAGGTCGAGCAGCTGTGCCTGCGGTCCGGGGAGGACGCCGCGTTCGAGATGGGCATCACCGATCTGCACCCCGAGCTGGTCGCCACCCTCGGCCGGCTGAAGTTCCGAACGTCCTACGGCCAGAACGTGCTCAAGCACCTCGTCGAGTCCGGGCACGCCGCCCGGCTGCTGGCCCACGAGCTGGGCGTCGAGCCGACCCAGTGCGTGCGCGGCGCGTTCCTGCACGACATCGGCAAGGCGCTCACCCACGAGGCCGAGGGGTCGCACGCGATCGTGGGAGCCGAGCTGGCCCGCAAGTACGGCGAGGCCGAGGAGGTGGTGCACGCCATCGAGGCGCACCACAACGAGGTCGAGCCGCGCACCGTCGAGGCGATCCTCACCCAGGCCGCGGACGCGATGAGCGGCGGGCGGCCGGGGGCGCGCCGCGAGTCCCTGGAGGCGTACGTCGAACGGCTGCACCGGCTGGAGGCGATCGCGCTGGCCAAGCCGGGGGTGGACAAGGTGTTCGCGATGCAGGCCGGGCACGAGGTGCGCGTGATGGTCCTCCCGGAGCAGGTCGACGACCTCGGCGCGCAGGTGCTGGCACGGGACCTGGCCAAGCAGTTCGAGGAGGAGCTCACCTACCCGGGGCAGATCAGGGTCACCGTGATCCGCGAGTCCCGGGCCACCGAGACCGCCCGCTGAACCCCCGCTGCACCACCCGCGCCGGCCCCGGGCGGCTGGGTCAGTGCCGCAGGATGGTGTCCAGGAAGCTGCGCGCTCGTTCGCTGCGCGGCGCGGTGAAGAACTCCTCCGAGCCGGCCTCCTCCACGATGCTGCCGCCGTCCATGAACACCACCCGGTCCGCGACGGTGCGGGCAAAGCCCATCTCGTGGGTGACCACGATCATCGTCATCCCGCCGCGGGCCAGGTCGGTCATCGCGTCGAGCACCTCCTTGGTCATCTCCGGGTCCAGCGCGGAGGTGGGCTCGTCGAACAGCATCAGCCGGGGGTTCATCGCCAGCGCCCGGGCGATCGCCACCCGCTGCTGCTGGCCCCCTGAGAGCGTGCCCGGCAGCTTGTCGGCGGACTCGGACAGCCCCATCCGGTCCAGCAGCTCGCGGGCGGTGGTCTCGGCCTCGGCACGCGAGCGGCCCCGCACCCGCTCCGGGCCGAGCATGACGTTCTCGAGCACCGTCCGGTGCCGGAACAGGTTGAACGACTGGAACACCATCCCCACCTCGGCGCGCAGCCGCGCCAGCGCGCGCGGTTCCTCCGGCAGGGGCTGCCCACCGATGCAGATCCGTCCCGAGTCGATGGTCTCCAGCCGGTTGATGGCCCGGCACAACGTGGACTTCCCCGAGCCGGACGGACCGATCACGACGACCACCTCACCACGCCGTACAGACAGATGCACATCCCGAAGGGCGGGCACCTGCCCGTACCATTTGTTCACATGCTCGAGGACGACGAGCGGTGTTTCGTCCTCGGGTGCCTCGCCCGACGCGGTCATGGAAGCAACGTAGCGACTCGGCCCGGCGTCCCGCCCGTGGGGCGGCTCGCCCGCCGCGACGGTGCGGACGGGGGCGGAGGAACAGTGTCCTCGACGGAAGGAACATCGTGGCCCGCAAGAACCCGCTGGACAGGATCGCCGAGACGGCGGTCGGCTCGTTCAAGGACCCGAAAGGCACCGCCGAGAAGGTGTTCACCCAGGCCAAGGGGGCCGCGTCGGTGGGGCGCCACCTCGCGGGCGCGCTCGGCCAGGTGGCGCTGAGCAAGGCCACGGAGACCGTCGGGACCGTCGCCGGACATGTCGCCTCCCGCAGGTCCGGCAAGACAGCCGGCCAGACACCCAGCCAGACAGCCGGCCAGAAACCCGGCAGGAGCCCCGGGCTGCGCCCGGTTCCCGACGTGAACGAGGCGGCCGGTCCCGTGCCCCCCGAGCAGTTCCGGGCCGCCGAGCAGCGCCCGGCCGGGGCCAAGAAGGCCGCGGAGCCCGAGCCGAAGAAGGCCGCGGAGCCGGCGCCCGCGCCGGAGAAGCCGGCCGCCTCGGCACCGGTCGCCACCCCCGCCGACGTCGCGAAGGCCGCCAAGAAGCAGCCGGCCGCGCCGCCCGCCGACGCCGGCCCGGGCGACAAACTGCCGCCGCGGAAGAGGCAGGCGGAGGCGTCGACCAGCACCCCGGCGAAGAAGTCCGCGGACACGCCGGCCGCGAAGAAGTCGCCCACCAAGAAGGCACCGAGCAAGAAAGCGGCCAGCAGCAAGTCGGCCAGCAGCAAGTCGGCCAGCAGCAAGTCGGCCAGCAGCAAGTCGGCCAGCAGCAAGTCCACCAGCAGCAAGTCCACCAGCAGCAGGACGACCGGCAAGAAGTCGAGCAACAGCAGGACGACGCGCAAGAACAGCACCGGAGGCTCGACGGCCGACAAGGCCACCAAGAAGAGCCCTCCGGGCCAGACCGACTCCTGACCGGCGGCCGCGCCGAGCCGCGTACCCTGGACCGGTCATGAGCGTTGACCAGAACCCGCCGCGCACGTATGAGGTGCGCACCTACGGCTGCCAGATGAACGTGCACGACTCCGAGCGGCTGGCCGGGCTGCTCGAGGACGCCGGCTACGTGCCCGCCGCGACCGAGGAGCAGGCGGACGTGGTGGTGTTCAACACCTGCGCGGTCCGGGAGAACGCCGACAACAAGCTGTACGGCAACCTGGGCCATCTGGCGCCGGTCAAGGCCAGGACGCCGGGCATGCAGATAGCGGTCGGCGGCTGCCTGGCGCAGAAGGACCGGGACCGGATCACCAGCAAGGCGCCCTGGGTGGACGTGGTGTTCGGCACCCACAACATCGGGTCGCTGCCCACCCTGCTCGAGCGCGCCCGCGTGCAGGACGAGGCTCAGGTGGAGATCCTCGAGTCGCTGGAGGTGTTCCCCTCCACGCTGCCGACCAAGCGGGAGTCGCCGTACGCCGCCTGGGTGTCGATCAGCGTGGGCTGCAACAACACCTGCACGTTCTGCATCGTGCCCTCGCTGCGCGGCAAGGAGCAGGACCGCCGGCCCGGCGACATCCTCGCCGAGATCCGTGCCCTGGTGGACCAGGGCGTGGCCGAGGTGACCCTGCTCGGGCAGAACGTGAACTCCTACGGGGTCGGGTTCGGCGACCGGCACGCGTTCGGCAAGCTGCTGCGCGCCTGCGGCGAGATCGAGGGGCTCGAGCGGGTCCGGTTCACCAGCCCGCACCCGCGCGACTTCACCGACGACGTGATCGCGGCCATGGCGGAGACCCCGAACGTGATGCCGCAGCTGCACATGCCGCTGCAGTCCGGCTCGGACCGGGTGCTCAAGGCGATGCGCCGCTCCTACCGGCAGGACAAGTTCCTGGGCATCTTGGACCGGGTGCGCGCGGCGATCCCGGACGCGGCGATCAGCACCGACATCATCGTCGGCTTCCCCGGCGAGACCGAGGAGGACTTCGCCGAGACCCTGAGGGTGGTCGAGCAGGCCCGGTTCTCCCAGGCCTACACCTTCCAGTACTCCAAGCGTCCCGGCACCCCGGCGGCGGTCCTCGACGACCAGGTGCCCCGCGAGGTGGTCCAGGACCGCTACGAGCGGCTGGTCGCGCTGGCCGACGACACCGCCTGGGCGGAGAACCGCCGGCTGGAGGGCACCACGGTCGAGCTGCTGGTCGCCGAGGGGGAGGGCCGCAAGGACCAGCAGACCCACCGGCTGTCCGGCCGGGCCCGCGACAACCGGCTGGTGCACTTCACCCCGGTCGACACCGATGGCGAGCGGCTGGCCGTCCGCCCGGGAGACATGGTGGAGGTGGCCGTGACCTACGGCGCGCCGCACCACCTGGTTGCCGACGGCCCCGTGAAGGCGGTACGTCGCACCCGGGCCGGCGACGCCTGGGAGGCCCGCACCCACGGAGTCCGCGACACCGGCGTGCTGCTCGGCCTGCCCACGGTGGGGGTGCCCGCGAGCGCTCCGGCCGCCCCCGCTTGCGGAACGAACTGACCCGGTCTCCGCTCGAGTACGGACTCCATGACAACGCGGGACGGTCTAGCCTGAGATCGCCGACCTCGGGCATGTGGGTCAGAACCCCTGAAGAGCCACTGCCCGAGGTCGGTGCGCGGCGCCCCGGACGGACCCGCGGCTACGTCCCGTGCGAGTGCCCGGCGTTCTTCCGCGGGTGGTTCGCGTGCGGCGGCACCTCGGCGGTGTTGTCCTCCCCCGCCGTACGGTCCACGCCCGGTCCGCGGCTCCCGGTGCCCGGCCGGTCGTCGTCCCGGTGGTCGGCCCGGTGGTCGGCCCGGTGGTCGGCCCGGTCGTCGTCCCGGTCGTCGGACCGGTCGTCGGCAGGGTCCGCGCCGCCGGGGAAGGTCGCCATCTTGCCGTCGGTGCTGGCCGCGGTGGAGAACGTCGTGCCGGTACCCTCGACCCCGCGGTCGGTGCTGCGCTCGCCGCCGAGCGGCCCGGGCCGCTCGCTGCTGACGCCCATGTCGCCCTGCAGCCGCTGCGGCCCACCCGCGTTCGGGTTGGACTCCTCGAGCGGGTCGGGGACGTTGGCGGGCGCGGCGGCATCGCGCTCGGGCTGGTAGTCGTGCTCGCGCTCGGGGTGTTCCTCGGAAGCCACGGGGCGCCTCCTCAGCGGTCGACGGGCCGGCCATGGCGCCGGCGTTGCACCCGAGCCGGTACCCGCCCTCCGGTCACCGAAACGATCCGGGCGCGGCCCCGGCCGGCGGCTTTGCCACACTCGGGGGCATGAACCCGCTGCCCCGGCCCGGCGAGCCACCCCTGGTGGCGGTGGTGGGACCGACCGCCGCGGGCAAGTCCGAGCTGGCCATCGACCTGGCCCGTGGGCTGGGCGGGGAGATCGTGAACACCGACTCGATGCAGCTCTACCGGGGGATGGACATCGGCACCGCCAAGCTCGGCCCCGCGCAGTGGCGGGGCGTGCCGCACCACCTGCTCGACGTGCTCGAGGTGCACGAGCCCGCGACCGTGGCGGAGTTCCAGGCCACCGCCCGGGCGGTGATCGACGACTGCCGGGCGCGCGGCGTGCCGCCGGTGCTGGTGGGCGGCTCCGCGCTCTACGTGCGGGCGGTCCTGGACCGCTTCGAGTTCCCGGGCACCGACCCCGCCGTACGGCACCGGCTGGAGCAGGAGCTGGCCGGGGTCGGCGCCGAGACGCTGCACGCCCGGCTCGCCGAGGTGGACCCGGAGGCGGCCGCCCGGATCGTGCCGAGCAACGGGCGGCGGGTGGTCCGCGCGCTGGAGGTGGTCGAGATCACCGGCCGGCCGTTCTCCGCGAGCCTGCCGGAGCTGGTCTACCACTACGCGAACGCGCACCAGATCGGCATCCACATCCCCCGGCCGCTGCTCGACGAGCGGATCGCCTCCCGGGTGGAGCAGATGTGGCAGGCCGGCTTCGTCGACGAGGTGCGCCGGCTCACCGACCGCGGTCTGCGGGAGGGGCGTACGGCGAACCGGGCGCTCGGCTACCGGCAGGTGCTCGCGTTCCTCGAGGGCGAGGTGACCGAGGAGCAGGCCAAGCAGGACACGATCGCCGCGACCCGCCGGTTCGCCCGCCGCCAGGACAGCTGGTTCCGCAAGGACCCGCGGATCGGCTGGGTGGCCTGGGACGCCCCGGACCGGGCGGGCCAGGCGCTGCGGCTGCTCGACCGGTCAGGTCCGGTGGACCAGCACGGTGACCACGATCGCGGCCAGCACCAGGGAGATGAACGCTCCGTTCGCCGGTGAGGCGAGCAGCAGCGGTGCGCACAGCAGCAGCAGCACGTCGAAGCCGCGCAGCACCGCGCCGAACACCGAGGTGGGCACCGCCCCGCTGGGCGAGGACACCAGCGGCTTCTGGTAGTCCGGCGGCTTCGCGGTCATCCACCGGGCCACCGACGCCAGGGCCGCCGCGCCGAGCGCGATGCCCACCCACAGCGCGGCGCTCCAGGTGGTCGGGACCGCCTCGTGCACCGCCGGCGCGGTCGCCAGTCCCCAGACCACCAGCACCGCCGCCGGCACGACCAGGCTGGCCGAGCGCACCTCCCAGGCCTCCAGCGGCAGGCACCGCACCAGCCCCGGCGTGCGGCTGAGCACCCGCAGCGAGGAGCACAGCCCGAGCCCGGACAGGAAGCCGGTCACCCCGATCAGCAGCAGCACGCCCTCGCCGAGGCCCAGGGTGGCGCCCAGGTAGGGCAGCACCAGCGCCGCGGCCGGCACCACCACCGTCTGCGGTGAACGCCCCAGCCGGATCACGTCCCGCCAGACCAGCGCGGCGGCCCCGGCCGGCCCGCCGCGGCGCGAGCGCACCGTGCTGCGCGCCAACCAGCGACGGGAGATGAGGATGTCGTAGATCAGCGCGAGGTCCAAGGTGGCCAGCGCGCCGGACAGGCTGGGCACCAGCGACCCGCCCGGGGTGAGCCGGTCCCGGTGGATCCGGGGCAGGTCCAGCAGCGCGCGGACCGCGGAGCCGACCGCGAGCGCGCCGGCGACGGCGACCGCGGCCACCCAGACGGGGGAGAACGTGGGCGGCACGGACTGGGCCGGCAGCACCTGCAGGACCAGCGCGAGCACCGCGGCCCAGACCGCCCCGGCCACCAGCCAGGTGGCGACCCGGGCGGCCGGCCCGCCGCGGGCCTGGACGAGGGTGGTGAGGGTGACCGTGCACAGGCAGGCCGCGGCCACCGCGACAGCGAAGGCCGTGACGAGGCCGGAGGAGAACCCGGCCAGCGTCCCGATCACCGCCGCCAGCGCACCACCGGCGAGGAACGCGCCCGACCCGGTGACCGCGAACCGGGGCCGCAGCAGCGCGCTGCGGTCGACCGGCGCGGACAGCAGCCAGGTGCCGACCGCGGGGGAGACCAGCATCGGACCGAACAGCCGGGCCACGCCGAGGCAGACCGCCACCTCCACCCCGGCGAACAGCCAGGGCATCAGGTCCCGCGCGGCGGTGCAGGCGGCGCTGCTGCACACCGCGCCACTGGCGTTGCGCAGGTCGAGGATCACGCTGACCGCCATCGAGCCGAGCATCACGGTCGCGAACAACGCGATGTAGGCGTCGGAGGCCGCCTCCATCAAGGACAGCTCCGCGCGGCCGCGGCGCCAGCCCCGGATCTGGCCGCGCAGATCCCGGACCTCCGCGGCGCCGCCGCGCACCTCGCCGCTGGTCAGGACGCTCACCCGAGGTCGACCACGCGGTCGACGACGGCCTCGACCAGGGTGCGGTCATGGCTGGCGAGCAGCACCCCGAGGCCGGCCTTCTTCTCGCCGGCCAGCCGCTCGGCCAGCCAGTCCAGCCCGGGACGGTCCAGCCGCTGCTCCGGCTCGTCGAGCACCAGCAGCCGGCGCGGCCGCACGAACGCGCTGGCCAGCGCCAGCCGCCGCTGCTGGCCCGAGGACAGGGTGCCGGGCAGCTGCGCGGACTGGGGGACCAGCCCGACCTCGGCGAGCACCGCGTCGACCACCGCCTCCACGTCGTCGACGCGGTGCGCCTGCGCGAACAGGTCGAGGTGCTCGACCACGCTCAGGTCGGGGAAGAAATCCATGTCGTCCATCACCACCGCAAGGTCGCGGCGGATCTTGGGGGAGCGCTCGTCGACGACCACGCCGTCGAGCTCGACGCTGCCTGCCGTGGGCCGGTCGGCGCCGGTGACGCAGCGCAGCACCGTGGACTTGCCCGAGCCGTTGCGGCCGGTCAGCGCCACCGCGGTGCCGGCCCGGACGTCGAAGTCGAGGTCGTGCACCACGTCCACCTCACCGAACCGGCGGCGCAGCCCGCGCACGCGCAGCAGCGGGGGCTTGTGAGGCATGGCCCCAACCTAGTCCCGCCGGCGCGTCGCAGCCGGTGGGGGTGCGGCAGCGGCCTCAGGCCACCTCGCGGGCGCTGCTGCCGGTGCTGCCGGTGTTGACGAGCACGTCCATCAAGAACACCGCCGCGTCGCACCCGGTGCAGCAGAACTCGCCGTTCTCGACGGGCAGGAACGCCTGCTCTCCGCCGCAGTCGGCGCACCGCGCCCAGACCCCTCGCAGCATCAAGACCTCGGATGCGTTCTCCATGACCTCGAGGTTGCCAGACTGTCCGGACATTTTCGGTCAGCCACGCCCGTGCCGCCGGGCGGTAGCCTGGCCGGGTGGGCGACCGCTTCGCATTCCTCAAGGGGCACGGCACCGAGAACGACTTCGTGGTGCTGCCGGACCCGGACGGCCGGGTGCACGGGGAGCTGTCCCCGGACCTGGTGCGCCGGCTGTGCGACCGGCGTGCGGGAGTCGGCGGTGACGGGGTGCTGCGCGCGGTCCGCTGCGCGTCGTACGACGACCCGTGGGCGGTCGCGGCCCGGGACCGGGCGGAGTGGTTCATGGACTACCGGAACTCCGACGGCTCGGTGGCGCAGATGTGCGGCAACGGGGTCCGGGTGTTCGCCCGGTACCTCGCCGACCACGCCGAGGTGGCCACCGACCGGCCGCTGCCGATCGGCACCCGGGACGGCGTCAAGGTGGCGCACTTCGCGGCCGACGGGCAGGTCGGCGTGGACATGGGCCGGGTCGAGCTGCTCGGCGAGACCAAGGTGGGCGTGGGGGACCGCAGCTGGCCGGCGAGCCGGGTGAGCACGGGCAACCCGCACGCGGTCGCGTTCGTCGACGACCTCGGCGACGCCGGACCGCTCACCGCCCCTCCGTCCTACGTCGCCGGCGACTTCCCCGACGGGGTGAACGTGGAGTTCGTGGTCCGCCGCGGTCCCCGGCACGTGGCCATGCGGGTGCACGAGCGGGGGGCCGGCGGAGACCCGGTCCTGCGGCACCGGCGCCTGCGCGGTGGCAGCCGCCGCCGCGGGCGCACAGGTGGCGGCGGACGACCCCTGGCGGGTGGATGTGCCGGGCGGGACGCTCACCGTCACGCTGACCGCGGAGGGGACCGCAGTGCTGACCGGGCCGGCCGTGCTGGTGGCCGAGGGCGAGGTCGACCGGGCCGGGATCCGCGCCGGTGGCTAAATCACTCGCCCCCGCCGGGCGGCCGTGTCATTCTCGACAGACCCGCCGGGAATCCCCCCGGCCCGCGCGATGTTCCACCAGGTGGATATGACGAACTCTCACAGCACCGAGCGTTGGCCCGACGAGCCCACAGAGCCCAGACAGCTCGTGGCCACCGACCCTGACACGGCTCCCGCGACCGAAGCCGCCCCCGGAGAGGGCTGGGAGTCCGGCTACGCGGACGACGACGCCGACTGGGCCGACCACCCGGAGGACGCCGGCGACCTGGACCTGGCCGAGCGTCACGCGCTGCGCCGGGTGGCAGGGCTGTCCACCGAGCTGGAGGACATCAGCGAGGTGGAGTACCGCCAGCTCCGCCTGGAGCGGGTGGTGCTGGTCGGCGTGTGGACGCAGGGCTCGGTCGCCGACGCCGAGAACTCCCTGGCCGAGCTGGCGCTGCTCGCCGAGACGGCCGGTTCGCAGGTGCTCGACGCGCTCTACCAGCGCCGCCCGAACCCGGACCCGGCGACCTTCATCGGCCGCGGCAAGGTGAACGCCCTGCGTGAGATCGTGCACGCCACCGGCGCGGACACCGTGATCTGCGACGGTGAGCTCGCCCCGTCCCAGCTGAGGAACCTCGAGGACCGGATCAAGGTCAAGGTCGTGGACCGGACCGCACTGATCCTGGACATCTTCGCCCAGCACGCCAAGTCCCGCGAGGGCCAGGCGCAGGTCGAGCTGGCCCAGCTGAACTACATGAAGCAGCGGCTGCGCGGCTGGGGCGGCAACCTGTCCCGGCAGGCCGGTGGCCGGGTGGCCGGCGGCGCCGGGATCGGCGGCCGCGGTCCTGGTGAGACCAAGATCGAGACCGACCGGCGCCGGATCAACACCAAGATCGCCAAGCTGCGCCGTGAGCTGGCGCACATGCGCACCACCCGCGACACCAAGCGGTCCGGCCGCAGGCGGCACCAGGTGCCGTCGGTGGCGATCGCCGGCTACACCAACGCCGGCAAGTCCTCGTTGCTCAACCGGCTCACCAAGGCGGGCGTACTCGTCGAGGACGCGCTGTTCGCCACCTTGGACCCGACCACCCGGCGGGCCACCACCGCCGACGGCCGGGAGTACACCCTCTCAGACACCGTCGGGTTCGTCCGCCACCTGCCGCACCAGCTCGTCGAGGCGTTCCGCTCCACCCTGGAGGAGGTCGCCGACGCCGACCTGATCGTGCACGTGGTGGACGGGTCCCACCCCGACCCCGAGGGCCAGCTGGCCGCGGTGCGGGAGGTGTTCGGCGAGATCGGCGCCGACCAGGTGCGGGAGCTGGTGGTGGTCAACAAGGCCGACGTGGCCGACCCGCTGGTGCTCACCCGGCTCCGTGGCCGCGAGCCGCACTCGGTGGTGGTCTCGGCCAAGACCGGCGAGGGCATCGAGGAGGCGCTGGCCGCGATCGAGGACGAGCTGCCGCACCCCGCGGTGGAGTTCGAGGCGCTGCTGCCCTACGAGCGCGGCGACCTGCTCAGCAAGATCCACATCAGCGGTGAGGTGGACCACCTCGAGCACACCAGCGACGGCACGGTCGTCCGGGGCCGGGTGCACGCCGACCTGGCCGGCCAGCTCGTGCCGTACCTCACCGCGGCCGTCTGACAGCTCGCGGTTGCGGCGCCGCCGCGCTGGGTAAGCGCACACGACAAGCCCCCTTCAGCAGGGAGACGTGGGTGCCTGTGCCCATCACCGGGCGGTTCCGGGGCCGCTACGGCATGGCGGTGGGGATCGCGTTGCTCGGGCTGTGCCCGAACATCGTGCTCACCACCGCCTTCGTGCCGCTCAGCGACCTGATCGCCAGGCAGCTCGGCGCCTCCTCGCTGCAGCTCGGCCTCGCCGAGGGGCTCAGCAACGCCGGCTACGCGTTCGGCGCGGTGCTGGCCGCCCAGCTGGCGCAGCGCTACGTGCAGCGCCGGCTGTTCTTGTGGTTCGAGGCGCTGTTCGTGGTCGGCAGCGTGCTCGCCGCGGTCGCGCCCGGCATCGGGTTGTTCTTCACCGGCCGGATGCTGCAGGGCGCGGCGACCGGGTTCATGCTGATCAGCGCGCTGCCGCCGCTGATCACCCGGTTCGGTGTCGGCAAGCTGCCCGGCACGGTCGTGATCGTGAACGTCGGCCTGTTCGGCGCCAGCACCCTCGGCCCGCTGGTCGGCGGGGTCACCGTCGCGCTCGGCGCCTGGCGGGTGCTGCTGGGCATCGTGGCGCTGCTCGGGCTGGTCGGCTTCGTGGTGGCGCTGCTCGGCTACGTCGAGCTCGAGCCGCCCAACCCCGACCTGCCCGTGGACAAGCCCGCGCTCGGGCTGGCGCTGGCCGCCACCGTGCTGCCGTTCTTCGCCACCTCCATGCTGGTCGGCAGCTCGGTCACCGCGCCGGTGTTCCTGGCGCCGTTCCTGGTCGGGCTGCTGGCGTTGGTGGCGCTGGTGGTGAACCAGTTCCGCAAGCAGAACCCGCTGATGCCGGTCAAGGCGCTGTCCAGCCAGCTGCCGGTCACCGGCACGATCGTGGCGATGCTGGCCGGCGCGGTGTTCGTCACGGTGGTCGAGCTGACCCAGATGTACCTCGGCCAGGTCGACCAGCAGTCCGCGCTCGCGGCCAACCTGCAGCTCTGGCCGCTGCCCCTCGGGCTGCTGGTCGCTGCGGTGCTGTTCGGGGCGCTCCTGCGCACCCGCTACCTGCCGATGCTGGTCAACGCCGGCCTGGTCACCCTCGCCGTCGGCACCGGGCTGCTGCTCCTGCTCGGCCACGGCGGCACCGGGGTGCTGGTCGGCTGCGCCTCGTTCCTGCTCGGCTTCGGCGCCGGCGCCACCGTCTCCCCGGGCCTGTTCCTGGCCGCGTTCGGGGTGCCGAGCACCAAGCTGGCCCGGGCGTTCGCGCTGGTGGAGCTGCTGCGCTCCGAGGCGGCCTACGCGGTCACTCCGGTCGTGGTGTACGTCGCAGAGGCGCTGCCCGCCCTGTCGCAGGGGATCGGGATCGGGCTGATGGCCATGCTCGCGCTGGCCGGTGTCGGGCTGGCCGCGGCGCTGCTCATCCCGGCGCTGAGCGGGGCCCGGCTGCGCAAGCCGAACCTGGAGGCGTGGCTGGAGGACGGCGAGCAGGCGCTGGCCTCGCCCACGACGGTGGCCCACCTGCGGCGCCGGGTGGAGGACGAGACCGTGGAGCCGCTGATCCCCGAGACCGTGCGGCCACGCCGGGGCCGGCACCGGGGCTGAGCGCGTGCCGGCGCCTGCCCGCGCCCGGCAGGCGGGTGCAGCCGGTGAGTCCGGCCGGTGGGGGCGGCGGGTGAGTTTGGAAGCCGGTGACGCGGGTAGCCGAGCCTCGTGGACGTCCCGATCACTCTCAACGTCGACGGCCGGGCGAGGACGCTGACCGTCGACCCCCGGACCACCGTGCTGGACGCGCTGCGCGAGCGGCTCGGGGTCACCTCCCCGAAGAAGGGCGGCGACCACGGCCAGTGCGGCGCCTGCACCGTGCTGCTGGACGGGCGGCGCTCGCTGTCCTGCCTGGCGCTGGCGGTCGCCCATGACGGCGCCGAGGTGGTCACCGCCGACGGGCTGGCCGCGCAGCCGGGTCCGGACGGATCGGGGGGCGGGGAGCGGCTGCACCCGGTGCAGCAGGCGTTCGTCGACCAGGACGCCTTCCAGTGCGGCTACTGCACCCCGGGGCAGGTCTGCTCCGCCGTCGGCATGCTCGACGAGGCGCGGCACGGCCACCCCAGCCACGTCAGCGCGGACCTGGACGCCGAGGTGGTGCTCGACGACGACGAGATCCGGGAGCGGATGAGCGGCAACCTGTGCCGGTGCGGCGCCTACGTGAACATCGTCGCCGCGATCAGGTCGGTGGCCGGCGAGACCGCGGGACGGGGTGCCGGCGCGTGAAGCAGTTCGAGCTCCAGCGTGCCCACGACGTGGCCGCCGCGGTGGCGGCGGTGGCCGGCCGGCCCGGTGCGACGTACCTCGGCGGCGGCACCAACCTGGTCGACAACATGAAGCTGGGCGTGGAGACCCCCGACCTGCTGGTGGACGTGTCCCGGCTGCCGCTGGACAAGGTGGTCGCGCTGTCCGGCGGCGGGATCCGCATCGGCGCGGCGGTCCGCAACAGCGACCTGGCCGCGCACCCGCTGGTGCGCCAGGCGTACCCGCTGCTCGCGCGGGCGCTGCTCGCCGGCGCCAACGGGCAGATCCGCAACGCGGCGACCACCGCGGGGAACCTGCTGCAGCGCACCCGCTGCGTCTACTTCCGGGACGTGACCACGCCGTGCAACAAGCGGGAGCCGGGCAGCGGTTGCGCGGCCCGGGACGGCTACACCCGTTACCACGCCATCCTCGGTGCCTCGCCGGACTGCATCGCGGTGCACCCCTCGGACATGGCGGTCGCGCTGTGCGCGCTGGAGGCGGAGGTGCTGGTCGCCGGCCCGGACGGGCAGCGGCGCATCCCGATCGCCGACTTCCACCGGCTGCCCGGCGACGACCCGCAGCGGGACACCGTGCTGGAGCACGGCGAGCTGGTCACCGCGGTGGAGCTGCCGCCGCTGCCGTTCGCGAAGGTCTCCACCTACCGCAAGGTGCGCGACCGCGCGTCGTTCGCGTTCGCGCTGGTGTCGGTCGCCGCGGCGCTCGATGTGGAGGACGGGCGGGTGCGCGACTCGCGGATCGCGTTCGGCGGGGTGGCGCACAAGCCCTGGCGGGCGCTGGCCGCCGAGGAGGCGCTGCGTGGCCAGCCGCCCACCGAGGAGCGGTTCCGGGCCGCCGCGGACGCCGAGCTCGAGCGCGCCGAGCCGGTGGCCGGCAACGCGTTCAAGGTGCCGATGCTGCGCAACACCCTGGTGGCCGTGCTGCGCGGACTGGCCGGGCAGGAGGCGTGATGGACCAGCCGATGACCGCCCGGTCGATGGGCTCGGCGCTCACCCGCCAGGACGGGCCGGCCAAGGTGCGCGGCACCGCGACCTACGCGTTCGAGCAGCCGGTGGAGGATCCGGCGTACCTGCACGCGGTGCAGGCCAGCGTCCCGCGCGGGCGGATCGTGGACGTGGACACCTCGGCCGCCGAAGCGCTGCCCGGCGTGCTGGTGGTGCTCACCCACCGCAACGCACCGCGGCTCGCCGACGTCGACGACCGGGAGCTCGCGGTGCTCCAGGACGATGCCGTGGCGTTCCGCGGCCAGCTGGTCGCCGGGGTGGTCGCGGAGTCCCCGGAGACCGCCCGCGAGGCGGCCGGCCTGCTGCGGCTGCGCTACCTGCCGCAGCCGCACGACTCGGTGTTCGGCACCGACCGCGACGACTTCTACGACCCCGGCGAGGACAAGGACGGCTTCAGCGGGGACACCGACGAGGGCGACGTGGATGCCGCGCTGACTGCGGCCGAGGTGGTCGTCGACCAGACCTACTCGACCCCGCGGCAGCACAACAACCCGATGGAGCCGCACGCCAGCATCGCGGTGTGGTCCCCGGGCGGGGACGGCCCGACGCTGACGCTGTACGACTCCACCCAGGGCGTGCACGTGGTCCGCAAGACGCTGGCCCCGGTGCTCGGCCTGGACAAGGACGACATCCGGGTCGTCTCGCCGTACGTCGGAGGCGGGTTCGGCTCCAAGGGGCTGCCGCACGCGCACAACGTGCTGGTGGCGCTGGCCGCCCAGCTGACCGGCGGCCGGCCGGTGAAGCTCGCGCTGACCCGGCAGCAGATGTTCGCGCTGGCCGGCTACCGCACCCCGACCATCCAGCGGGTGCGGCTCGGCGCCGGCCGGGACGGCCGGCTCACCGCGCTGTGGAACGAGGTCTACGAGCAGAGCGCGGCGATCAAGGAGTTCGTGGAGACCTCTGGGCTGGCGAGCCGGATGATGTACGCCGCGCCGAACCGGCGCACCCACCACAACATGGTCCGGCTGGACGTGCCGGTGTCTTCGTGGATGCGGGCGCCGGGGGAGATGCCCGGCATGGTGGCCCCCGAGATCGCGATGGACGAGCTCGCCTGCGCGCTCGGCATGGACCCGGTCGAGCTGCGGATCCGCAACGAGCCGGGCACGGACCCGAAGAGCGGCAAGCCGTGGTCGGTGCGGAACCTGCCCGAGTGCCTGCGCGCCGGCGCGTCCCGGTTCGGCTGGGAGGCCCGCCAGGAGCCGGGCGCCCGCCGGGAGGGGGAGTGGCTGGTCGGGCTGGGGGTGGCCGCGGCTACGTACCCGGTCAACCTGATCCCGGGCTCGGCGTGCGAGGTGGAGTACTGCGAGGACGGCTGCTACGCCGTGCGCATCGGGGCCGTGGACATCGGCACCGGCACGTGGACCGCGCTGGCCCAGATCGCCGCCGACGCCCTGGAGCGTCCGCTGTCCGACGTTCGCCTGGAGATCGGGGACACCACCCTTCCGTCGGCGAGCGTGGAGGGCGGCTCGTCCGGGCTGTCGTCGTGGGGCAGCACGGTGGTGGCCGCGGCGCGGAGGTTCCGCTCCGAGCACGGTGGGTCGCCCTCACCGGGAGCCTCGTCGCGGGCGGAGACCCCGAAGAACCCGCACCAGCAGAGCTACGCGATGCACTCCTTCGGCGCCCAGTTCGCCGAGGCGCGGGTGAACGCCGTCACCGGCGAGGTGCGGGTGCCCCGGATGCTCGGGGTGTTCTCGGTCGGGCGGGTCGTCAACCCCTCCACCGCCCGGTCCCAGCTGATCGGCGGCATGGTGTGGGGGCTGTCCGCGGCGCTGCTCGAGGAGGGTGTGCTCGACACCCACACCGGACACGTGGTCAACCACGACCTCGCCGACTACCACGTCCCGGTCAACGCCGACGTGGCCGACATCGAGGCGACCTGGCTCGACGAGCAGGACCCGCACTCCAACCCGATGGGCATCCGGGGCATCGGCGAGATCGGCATCACCGGGTCACCGGCGGCGGTCGTGAACGCGGTCTACAACGCCACCGGCACCCGGGTCCGCGACCTGCCCGTCACCCCGGACAAGCTGCTCGGCCGTTGAGGGCGCGCCGGGCTACTTCACCTCGGAGCGGGACAGCCGCCAGAGGCCGAGCAGCAGCGGCACCAGCACCCACAGGGCCACTGAGACGCCGAGGTGTCCCCACTGGTCGCCGGTGATCGCGTTGCCGCTCCGGAAAGGCCGCTCGGTGAAGTCCAGGGACGCCCACGGCTCGATGTGCACATGCAGCCACGGCACGATCCGGGTGATGAGCGTCCACAGCGTAGGCAGCGCGAAGAACGAGACGATCGCGGCGGCGGAGTTCATGATCACCATCGCGAAGCCGAAGCCCTCCAGCAGCGCGATCAGCTGCAGCAGCCCGGAGTTGCGCAGACCGGCCCAGGTCATGTCCCACTGGTTCGCGATGCTGCCGTGGAACACGCCGGCCAGCACGGTGCCGATCGCCCCGAAGGCCAGCGCGACGACCACTGCGAACGCGGCGTAGACCAGGCTGGTGGCCAGCTTCGCCGAGACCACCCGGGACCGGCGCGGCTCGAGGGTGTAGGTGACCAGCCCGGTGCGCTGGGTCTTCTCGCTGGTGACCAGCAGGATCGCGAGCACCGGCAGCAGCACCCCGGTGGGGATGTTCATCATCCCGAACATCTGCCCGAAGGTGAGGGCGCGCGGGTCGGTCCAGATCAGCATCGCGGCGGTGACCAGCGCGCTGACGATCACGATGGCCAGCACCAGCCAGAAGCCGGCGCGGGTGTCGACCATCTTGCGCATCTCGATGCGCACCAGCCGCAGCCACGGGATGCCCGGTGCGCGGTCGTCGACGGTGACGGGGGTGGCCGCGGTCGCGGTAGCGCTCATGCGGAGGCTCCTTCCAGGACGGTCTCGCGCTGGCTCTCGGAGGTCAGCTGCAGGAACATCTCCTCCAGGCCGGCACTGCCGGCCGGCCGCAGCTCGAGGAGTACGACGCCGGCGGCTGCCGCCGCCCGGCCGACCTGCTCACTGGTGGCGGAGGTGTGCACGCCCCCATCGGGGGCCGGGGTGGTCTCCAGACCGGCTGCGGACAGAGCGTCGGCCAGCTGCCGTGGGGACAGCGCCCGCACGTAGGTGCCCGCGCCCTCCAGCAGCTCCGCCTTGGAGCCGCGGGCCACGATCCGGCCGTTGCCGATCACGAGCAGGTCGTCGGCGATCACCTCCACCTCGTGCAGCAGGTGCGAGGACAGCAGCACGGTGCCGCCCTGGTCGGCGTACTCCCGCAGCAGCCCGCGCATCCAGTGGATGCCGGCCGGGTCCAGCCCGTTCGCCGGCTCGTCGAGGATCAGGATCTTCGGGTCGCCGAGCAACGCGTGCGCGATGCCGAGCCGCTGCCGCATGCCCAGCGAGTAGTCCCGGATCCGGCGCTTGGCCTCGGCCGGGGTCAGGCTGACCAGCTCGAGCATCTCGTCGACGCGGCGCCGGGGCAGCCCCATCGTCAGCGCGCCGAGGGTGAGCACCTCCCGGCCGGTGCGGCCGGCGTGCTGCGCCGAGGCGTCGAGCAGCACCCCCACCTGGGTCGCCGGGTTCGGGATGTCGTGGTAGTGCCGGCCCGCGATGGTGGCGGTGCCGCTGGTCGCCGGGGTGAGCCCGGCGATGATGCGCATGGTGGTGGACTTGCCGGCGCCGTTCGGGCCGAGGAAGCCGGTGACGGCGCCGGGCCGGCAGACGAACGAGACGTCGTCGACGGCGAGGAACGGGCCGTACCTCTTGGAGAGCTGGTCAACTTCGATCATGGGGAGAAGCCTTCTGTGGATGCGGGCCGACCGCTATCCGGTGGGCGACGGGTTGGACCCCTGATTGTCCCCTAGGGGTGACCCCGGGACGAAGCGGCGGGGGCAACGGCGGGTCGCTCCGGAACCCTGGGGACGGGCCCCGGCGGGCGCCGGCGCGAGGGGCTAGGGTGCTGCGGTGTCCGTGACCGCCGCCCGCCGCTCCGTGGAGGAGGTGCTCGAGGCCGCCGTGGCCCACCTCGGCGGCCAGCACCGGCCCGGCCAGGTGGAGATGGCCCGGGCGGTGGCCCGGTCGATGAGCGGCGGGGAGCACCTGCTGGTGCAGGCCGGCACCGGCACCGGAAAGTCGCTGGCGTACCTGGTCCCGTCCCTGCTGCACGAGCGTCGGGTGGTGGTCGCCACCGCCACGCTCGCCCTGCAGCACCAGCTGGTGCAGCGCGACATCCCGGCGCTGCTCGAGACCGAGGCGGAGGGCAGGGCGTTGGGCGCCGACGCGTCGTACGCCGTGCTCAAGGGCCGCTCCAACTACGCCTGCCTGCACCGGATCCGGGAGGGCGTGCCCGACGACCAGGGCGTGCTCGACCTCGGGACGACCGAGTCCGGGTCGATGGGCGCCGAGGTGGTGGCGCTGCGCGCCTGGGCCGAGGAGCAGGCCGGGGCCGAGGGGCCGGGCGACCGGGACTCCGCGCCCAAGCACACCGACCGGGTGTGGCGGCAGGTGTCGGTCAACCACCGCGAGTGCCTGGGCGCCACCAAGTGCCCGTACGCCCAGGAGTGCTTCGCCGAGCGGGCCAAGGAGAAGGCCGCCCAGTCCCAGCTGATCGTCACCAACCACTCGCTGCTGGCCATCGACGCCGTCGAGGGCGTGCCGATGATCCCCGACTACGACGTGGTGGTCGTCGACGAGGCGCACGAGCTCGCCGCCCGGGTCACCCAGGCGGCCACCGACGAGCTGTCCGCGCCGGAGGTGGAGCGGGCGGTGCGCCGGGCGCGGCGGTTCGTCGAGTCGGCCCCCGGGACCAGCACCAGCCCCGGGACCGGCACCGAGGCCGACGACCTGGCCGATGCCGCGGACGCCTACCGGGACGCGCTGGAGGACTGCCCACCGGGCCGGCTGGACACCGTGCCCGACGCGCTGCGCACCGCGCTCACCCTGGTCCGCGACGGCACCCGGGCGATGCTGTCCGCGTTCCCGAAGGAGTCCTCCCCGGACCCCGACGGGGACGCCGGCCGCACCCAGGCCCGCGGCTGGCTGCAGGAGATCTTCGCCACCGCCGAGCGGATGGCCGCGAACGCCGAGTCCGACGTGCTGTGGCTGGCCGAGCGGGACCGGGCCCGTGGCGGCAACCGGCTGTGCGTGGCGCCGCTGCAGGTGTGGGGCCAGCTGCGCGACAAGCTGATGCGGGACAAGACGGTGGTGCTCACCTCCGCCACCTTGAAGCTGGGCGGCGACTTCGACGCGCTGGCCACGAGCATCGGGCTGGTGCCCGGCGAGCGGGTGGACCACTCCGAGCCGCCGGCCACCCCGGAGCTGGAGGTCGACGAGGCCGGCCACGAGGTGGCGCCGGAGGGCGACGACGGCTTGCCGTGGCGGGGCCTGGACGTCGGCTCGCCGTTCGACTACGCCCGGCAGGGCATCGTGTACGTCGCCCGGCACCTCCCGCCGCCCGGCCGCGACGGGCTCGGGCGGGCCCAGATCGACGAGATCGTCGACCTGGTGGACGCCGCCAACGGCCGCACCCTGGGACTGTTCTCCAGCCGGCGGGCCGCGGAGGCCGCCGCGGAGGAGGCGCGCAAGCGGTTGCCGCACCTGACTGTGCTGGCCCAGGGCGAGGCGCAGCTGCCCGAGCTGGCCCGGCTGTTCCTGGAGGACCCGGCCACCTGCCTGTTCGGCACGCTGTCGCTGTGGCAGGGCCTGGACGTGCCGGGGGAGACCTGCCAGCTGGTGCTCATCGACCGGATCCCGTTCCCGCGCCCGGACGACCCGCTGATGTCGGCCCGCGCCAAGGCGGTCGACGCCGCCGGCGGCAACGGGTTCATGCGGGTGTCCGCGACCCATGCAGCGCTTCTGCTGGCGCAGGGGGCCGGCCGGCTGATCCGCAGCACCCAGGACAGGGGAGTGGTCGCCGTGCTCGACCCGCGGCTGGTGACCGCCCGCTACGGCGGTTTCCTGCGCGCGTCGCTGCCGCCGATGTGGTCGACCACCGACCGCGAGGTGGTGCTCGGCGCGCTGCGCCGGCTCGCCGGCGGCTGACCACGCCGACGCGCCGCGCCGGCCGGGAACGGTGCAACGACCAGCGGCTGGGGAAGGATGAGTAGATGACCGCGCTCTACGTGATCAGCGACGTGCACGGCCACCTCGATGACCTGTGCCGGGTGCTCCAGGAGGCCGGGCTGGTCGACGAGGAGGCCCGGTGGGCCGGTGCGGACGCCGAGCTGTGGGTGCTCGGCGACATGCTCGACCGCGGTCCGGACGGCATCGGCGTGGTCCGGATGTTGCGCGCGCTGCAGCAGCAGGCGCCGGGCCGCATGCACGTGTTGATGGGCAACCACGAGGCGCTCGCGGTGGCGATGAACCGGTTCCCCCGCGGCCGGATCGCGGAGAGCTGGCTGATGAACGGCGGCAGGCCGGAGGACCAGGAGGAGCTCACCGACGACGAGGTGTCCTGGCTGGCGCAGCTGCCGGCCCTGGGGCGGGTCGGCGACTACCTGCTCGCCCACTCCGACACGTTGAAGTACCTCGAATGGGGGACAAGCCTCGAGGAGGTCAACGACGCGGTGCGCGCCCGGCTCGCCGACCCGACCCGCGAGCACGAGCACTGGCAGGCGTGGGCCGACCTCACCGACCGGTTCGCGTTCACCGGCCGCCACGGCACCGATCACGCCGCGGAGATGCTCAGCACCTACGGCGGGGAGTGCCTGGTGCACGGGCACACCATCATCGGCGTGCTGCTCGAGGTGCCGTCCCCGCAGGTGGAGAACCCGATCCTGTACGCCGATGGCCAGGTGATCGCTGTCGACGGCGGCCGTTACGACGGGGGACCGCTGCTGCTGGTCCGGCTGGACTGAGCGGGGCGGCCCGTCGCGACGAGCCCGGCGGACCCGCACAAGGAGAGGGAGCCGGGCGAACCCGGCTCCCTCTCCTCCCGAGGTGCACCCCCGGCTCAGGCCGTCCGGTGCGTCATCAGTGCAGCTGGATGATCAGCCGTGGTGCTGCCGGCCGTAGTGCACCAGCGCGTGCACCCACGCCAGCCCGTTCGGCGTGCCGATGCCGGTCACGTCGTCGTACCCGACAGCGGTGCCGATCGTCTGCGAGTGGTCGTCGAACGTCCGCAGTGTGTAGACGTAACCGCCGCTGGGGTTGATCGAGTTGGCGTAGTCGGGCCGGACCACGCCCGCCGGGTTCGTGGTCGGGTCGGTCGCGTTCTGCGACTGCGGCACGATGTCGTGGTTGGCGTCGCTGCCTGCCGTGGAGTACAGCGCAGGGTTCGCCAGCCCCATCCGGCCCGCGTCCTGCACCACGAGCGCGAACATGCCGGCGTAGAGCGGCGAGGCCAGGCTGGTCCCGCCGATGCGGTACTCGGCGTACTTGGTCCCGGACGGGAACTGCTGGGTCTGGCCGACCAGCATGCCGGTCGTCGGGTCGGCTAGCGCCGCCACGTCGGGCACCACGCGCATCGGCTGCGCACGGTGGCCGCCCGCGGTCGCCATGGTGGAGGGGACGACGCCCTGCTGCCAGGTCGGCTCGGAGTAGAACCGCGAGGTGCCGCCGCCGGCGCCGTAGACGTACTGCGGCTCGCCCCACGCCGGTTGACCGTCCGGGCCGGTTGTCAGCTTGCCCTTGGCGGTCTCCCAGCCGAGCTCGAAGTCCCGGGCACCGTTCTGGCCCACGCCCAGGGAAGTGCCACCGACCGCGGTCACCCACGGGCTGGAGGCCGGCCAGTCCGGCGTCGCCTTCGCGTAGTCCTTGCTCCCGCCGGTCTCGTCCCCGTAGTCACCGGAGGAGAAGAACAGGCTGATGCCCTCAGCGGCCGCCTGCTGCGCGATGTCGTTGAACGGCTTGCGGTAGCCGCTCGGGACCGCCTCGCCCGCGAAACCGTAGGAGTTCGACACGATGTCGGCGAGGTCGTTGTTGACCATCTTGTTGAGCGCGGCGTCCATGTCCTGCCGGCTGTTCGGCGAGCCGACGTAGACGATGTTGGCGCCCGGGGCCATGGAGTGCACCGCCTCCAGGTCGAGCGCCTCCTCGCCGCTCCAGCCCGAGGGGGAGTGCTGCTTGTTGTTCGGGCGCTTCGCCGTGCCCGGGGAGTAGTACTGCTTCAGGTTCGCCGGCGGCAGGCCGTGGTCGGCGGAGTACTGCTTCAGGTCGGACTCGGCCGTCGGGGAGGCGTAGGCGTCGATGATGCCGACCGTGACGCCGGAGCCGTCGTGGCCGTTCGCGATGAGCTTCTTCATCCCGTAGGCCGCCTGCAGCTGCTTCGGGGTGTAGCCGCAGACCGTCCAGTTCGGCGGGTCCTGTGGCAGGGCGGTGCCGTCCTCGGCCGGGGTGGCCTGCACGGTCTTCTCGCCCCAGTAGTGCGAGCAGGGGCGGGCGTTGCGGAACCCGCCCGGTGGCGGCGCGTCCGACTTGGCCAGCGCGTACGACTGGTCGAGGCCGGTCACCGCTTCCACGTGCAACCCCGCGGGCACGGACAGCGGCGTGGTGTTCGAGCGCAGCGAGATGCCCTGCACGTGGTACTGCGCGAACGAGGTGCCGAACGCCTGGGAGGCCTTGGCGGCGGTGCCGCTGGCCTCGACGTACTTGTGGTTGGACGGCACGAAGCCGACCGTGAAGCCCTCGGAGCGCAGCCACTGCTTGGCCGCGCTCACCTCCTGCCGGCTCGGCGCGAACCTGCTCCGGAACTGAGCCGGGGTCAAGAACGTGGCCTTGCCGGTGGAGGCGGCCTGGGCGTAGCCGGCGGCCTGGTCGCTGTGGCGCCAGTCCAGGTACAGCTTGAAGTCGACCGGGGCGTGCCCGGCGGTGGCGTGCTGCCGGTGGGCCGCGGTGGCCCAGCTCGGCACGCTGCCCGCCAGCCGCGCACGTGAGTGCTCGCTGTGCCCAGGAGCGGCCACGGCAGTGC
The DNA here is from genome assembly GCA_963839365.1 of uncultured Actinomycetota bacterium. Taxonomy (GTDB): domain Bacteria; phylum Actinomycetota; class Actinomycetes; order Propionibacteriales; family Nocardioidaceae; genus DASSKA01. Next base: position 10,068 of record CAWIUT010000003.1, on the reverse strand, counting down.
CTGCGGTGGCCGCGACGAGCGCCGCGCTGCTCAGCAGCGCCAGCGTTGAACGGGGGGCTCGGATCACGATGTCTCCCATCACGGGGAATTCGGATGAGAGCCAGTTGATATCTGGGAATACCTAATTTCCAGTCTTGTTCTTACACGAGACTTGTGGTACCCCCAATGGGTGACAAAGGTAAAAGCCCTTGTCACATGCGGCGGAGCACCGCGGTGACCTTGCCGAGAATGCTCGCCTCGGAGCCGTCGATCGGCTCGTAGGCGGGGTTGTGCGGCAGCAGCCAGACCCGGCCGTCCTTGCGCTGCAGGGTCTTCACGGTCGCCTCGCCGTCGATCATCGCGGCCACGATCTCGCCGTTCTCCGCGGTCGGCTGCTGACGCACCACCACGTAGTCGCCGTTGCAGATCGCCGCCTCGATCATCGAGTCGCCGGCCACCTCGAGCAGGAACAGCGTGCCGTCCCCGACCAGGGTGCGCGGCAGCGGGAACACGTCCTCGACCCGCTCCTCGGCCAGGATCGGGCCGCCGGCGGCGATCCGGCCGACCACCGGCACGTACGACGGCTCCGGGCGGGTGTCGCCGCTGCCGGTCGCGTCGAGCTGCTCGGCGGTGTCCTCGGGCCGGTACACCGACAGCGCCCGGGGCCGGTTCGGGTCACGCTTGAGGAAGCCCTTCTCCTCCAGCATCCGCAGCTGGTGCGCGACCGAGGAGGAGCTGGTCAGCCCGACCCGCTCGCCGATCTCGCGCATGCTCGGCGGGTAGCCCCGGCGGGCGATGGAGTCGTGGATGACGTTGAGCACCCGCTGCTGCCGCGGGGTCAGACCGCTGGCGTCCGGTGGTCCGTCGGGGAGCTCACGCACCTTGCCGGAACCCCGATGGGTGCCCTTGTCTGCTGCCATACTGCTCTGCCTTCCTCTGCTCCTCGCGCATCCCGAGCGGACGCGTTCACGGTAGTCGGGCGCACCCCCCGACTTCAAACACCTGTTCGAAGGGCGTGTCGCTAGATTTGGCGCATGGCAGACACGGGTTCGTCCGCGGTGGTCACCGGAGCCGGGCGGGGGATCGGTCGGGAGGTGGCCGCCCGGCTGGTACGACGGGGGTACGCGGTCGTCGCGGCCGACCTCGACGCCGACCTGGTGCGTCGTACCGCCGAGGAGATCGGCGCCGCCGAGGCGTTTCCCCAGGACGTGCGCGACGAGCGGTCGCACGCGCGCCTCGCGGAGGCGGCCGCGCGGCACGGCCGGCTCGCGGTGTGGGTGAACAACGCCGGCGTGGGTGACGACGGCACGCTGGCCGAGCTGGCCCCGGCCACGGTGCTCCGGCTGGTGGAGACCAACCTGCTCGGCACGCTGTGGGGGATGCGCGCCGCGCTGGCGGCGTTCGGCCCCGAGGGTGGCGACATCGTGAACCTCGGCTCGCTGTCCGGGCTCGGTCCGGTGCCGGGGCTGAGCGTGTACGCCGCCACCAAGGCGGCCGTCGTGTCGGTGACCGAGTTGGTCTCCGTCGAGGTGCCCCGCGGGGTGCGGCTGCACGTGCTGTGCCCGGACGGCGTGGACACCGACCTGGTGGCCGGCATGGCCGACGACGGTCGCGCCAAGGCCCTGGTCCACTCCGGCGGCCGGCTGCTCACCGCAAAGGAGGTCGCCGACCGGGCGGTGGCGCTGGTCGGCTCGCGGCGGGTGGTCCGGTCGCTGCCGCCGTGGCGCGGCGGACTGATGCGGGTCGGGTCGGTGGCGCCCTCGGTGTCCTCCGGAGGGTTCGCGGCGATGGTCGCGCTGGGGCGCCGGGTGATGGGCCGCCGCACCCGCTGAGTCCGGGGCAGTCGGGCGCCGTGGGCTGTGCGCCACGGCTGTGCATCACGGGGAGAGGCGACACGCTCGAACACGGGTTCGACTTGCCTTCGTTCGAACACCTGCTCTAATGTCGTACGCATGTTCGATCGAACGTGAATTCGAGAACCGCTCCAGAGCCATCCGGCGGCAGCGCGACGAAGACCGTCGGAAAACTGTCGGAGGGCCTCGGTACAACGTTCGACATGAACACCGCGTACGACCCACAGGCCGACCACAGGGCCCGCGCCCCCCGGTCGTCCCGCTTCCCCAGGAGGTCACCCATGAGCAGCATCGCCGTCCTCGACCAGCGCAGCTTCGCCGCCGCCCGGCCAGGTGCCAGGCTGGGCGCGCGCCGCTACGCCGACACCGCCCCGACGCGGCTGACCCGGCGCGGTCGACTGGCGGTGACGGCGCTGTTCCTCGGCGCGGTGCTGCTCGCGGCGGTGATGGTCGGGGCGCGCTCGGCGGCCACCGACCAGCCCGGCGCGCCGGTGCCCACCCGGATCGTGCAGGTGACCCCCGGCGACACGCTGTGGGACATCGCGTCCAACGTCGCGGCTCCCGGGCATGTGCGTGAGACAGTTCTGCAGATCGAGGAGCTGAACGCGCTCCCCGGTCCTGCCCTGCGGGTGGGGCAGCGCCTTGCGGTGCCGGTGCGCTGAGCGCCCGGACCGACAGCCGCGCCGCCGCGCGAGGCTCCCAGACGTGCCGCCGACCTCCCTCGACCCGGGGTCGGCGGCACTACTCTTTGCGGGTCCCGGCGGTCTCCTTCTTCCGGGAGCCCGGCTGCGGCTCGCCGCGGCGTCGGGGCGCGGCCCGGCGCGGTTGGTAGCGGCTGACCACCCCCAGCGCCACCAGCAGTCGGGAGACCAGCACCAGCACCAGCAGCAGGCAGACCGCCGCGCCGGCCGCGGCCACGGCGGTGAACAGCCAGGCGCGGCTCTGGCCGAGCGAAGCCAGGTGTCCGAAGTCGATCGCAGCCCGCACCAGCACCCACCAGGCCACCCCGCCGAGCACGATCCCCAGCACGGTGCCGCCGAGTCGGGACAGCGCGCCGACGCGCGGCCCGCCGTGCCCCTGCCGCTGCGCGCGTCGCTTGCCACCTGCCACGGGGCGCAGTATTCCCTGCCCCGGTTCGGGTGCTCGGCGCGGCACGCCCGGCCGTGCCGCGACACGCCCGGGGAACCCCTTGGCAAGCCTGTGACCTGCGGTTTTGCCGCCGATGAAAAAACGGTCCGGGAAGTTCCCCGATTCAGTTGCGCCGGTGGGGACCCCGTCGTACGGTTGCCACTACATCTAGTAGTTACATGGTTGTGGTTTTCCACATCTAGTTCACAGCTGGGGCGGACTTACCCACATGTGACGACCGGATGTCCCCACCGTTACCCACAGGTTCTCCCCAGTCGGCCGAGGTCCGAGGCGTCCAGAAACCAGCGCCCCGGACCCCGGTGGACGCGGCAGAAACCGTCGGGGGCGGTTGTTGTACTAGCAGGTGACCCGACGGGTCCGGTCCGGGAGAGGAGGCGGCGAGGATGCACTGTCCATACTGCCGCAACACCGACACCCGGGTGTTGGACAGCCGGGTGGCCGACGACGGGTCCGCGATCCGCCGTCGGCGCACCTGCCAGGCCTGCGGCAAGCGGTTCACCACGGTCGAGCAGATGCAGCTGACCGTGCTCAAGCGCAGCGGCACCACCGAGCCGTTCGACCGCAGCAAGGCGGTCGCCGGGGTGCGCAAGGCGTGCAAGGGCCGCCCGGTCAGCGAGGACGACCTGGCCCGGCTCGGGCAGGCCGTCGAGGACGCGCTGCGCAGCGAGGGCTGGGCGGAGGTGCCCGCCCACGAGGTGGGGCTGGCCATCCTCGGCCCGCTGCGCGAGCTCGACGAAGTGGTCTACCTGCGGTTCGCCAGCGTGTACAAGGCCTTCGAGAGCGCCGAGGCGTTCGAGGAGGAGATCGCCGCGCTGCGCGCCGACCGCGCCGCCGCACCGGTGGTCGACGAGGCGAGCGACGCCGGCGCCCCGGTGGTTGAGCAGGCGAGCGCAGCGAGCCGTTTCGAAACCACCCCCCAGCCGGCCCCGACCGGCTGACCCACGATCTGCCCGGTGCGTCGTGGGGAAGCGGCGCGCCGGGCACACCACTTTTCCAGACAGTTCAGCAGCTCAACGACGAAGCGTTAGGGGACACACATGACCGAGACAGTCAGCGGCGCAGCCCGTTCCGGCCGCAAGCCGGGCAAGGGGCTGAAGATCGAGCGCGTCTTCAGCACCGAGGGCGTGCACCCCTATGACGAGGTCACGTGGGAGCGTCGCGACGTCGTACAGACCAACTGGAAGACCGGCGAGGCGGTCTTCGAGCAGCGCGGCGTGGAGTTCCCCGATTTCTGGTCGCTGAACGCGTCCACGATCGTGACCACGAAGTACTTCCGCGGCGCGGTCGGCACCGACGCCCGGGAGTGGAGCCTCAAGCAGCTCATCGACCGGGTGGTGAAGACCTACCGGAAGGCCGGCGAGGACAACGGCTACTTCGCCTCCGCGGCGGACGCCGAGCTGTTCGAGCACGAGATCACCTGGCTGCTGGTCCACCAGTACTTCTCGTTCAACTCCCCGGTCTGGTTCAACGTCGGCACCACGTCCCCGCAGCAGGTGTCCGCGTGCTTCATCCTCTCCGTCGACGACTCGATGGACTCGATCCTGAACTGGTACAAGGAGGAGGGGTTCATCTTCAAGGGCGGCTCCGGCGCAGGCCTGAACCTGTCCCGGATCCGCTCGAGCAAGGAGCTGCTGTCCTCCGGCGGTACGGCGTCCGGCCCGGTGTCGTTCATGCGCGGCGCCGACGCGTCCGCGGGCACCATCAAGTCCGGCGGCGCCACCCGTCGGGCGGCGAAGATGGTGGTCCTCGACGTGGACCACCCCGACATCGAGGAGTTCGTCGAGACCAAGGCGCGCGAGGAGGACAAGATCCGCGCGCTGCGCGACGCCGGGTTCGACATGGACCTCGGCGGCAAGGACATCACCTCCGTGCAGTACCAGAACGCCAACAACTCGGTGCGGGTCACCGACGAGTTCATGCGCGCGGTCGAGGACGACACCACGTTCGGGCTGCGCGGCCGCAAGAACGGCGAGGTGATCGAGGACATCGACGCCCGCGAGCTGTGGAAGAAGATCGCCCAGGCCGCCTGGGAGTGCGCCGACCCGGGCCTGCAGTACGACGACACCATCAACGACTGGCACACCAACCCCGAGACCGGCCGGATCACCGCGTCCAACCCGTGCAGCGAGTACATGTCGCTGGACAACTCCTCGTGCAACCTGGCGTCGCTGAACCTGATGAAGTTCCTCAAGGACGACGACACCTTCGACGGGGAGCTGTTCGTCAAGGCGACCGAGCTGATCATCACCGCGATGGACATCTCGATCTGCTTCGCGGACTTCCCGACCGAGGCGATCGGCGCGACCACTCGCGACTACCGCCAGCTCGGCATCGGCTACGCCAACCTCGGCGCGCTGCTGATGGCGATGGGGCTGGGCTACGACTCCGACGGCGGGCGGGCGATGGCGGCCACCATCACGTCGCTGATGACCGGTACGTCGTACAAGCGGTCGGCGGAGCTGGCCGCGGTGGTCGGCCCGTACGCCGGCTACGCGCGCAACGCCGACGCGCACAAGCGGGTGATGCGCAAGCACCAGGCGGCCAACGACGCGGTGCGCACCCTGCACGTCGCCGACACCGAGGTGCACCAGCTGGCCACCAAGGCCTGGGCGCAGGTCGTCAAGCTGGGCGAGAAGAACGGCTTCCGCAACGCGCAGGCCTCGGTGCTCGCCCCGACCGGCACGATCAGCTTCATGATGGACTCCGACACCACCGGCATCGAGCCGGACTTCTCGCTGGTGAAGTTCAAGAAGCTGGTCGGCGGCGGCTCGATGCAGATCGTCAACCAGACGGTGCCGCGGGCGCTGAAGAAGCTCGGCTACCAGGGCGAGCAGATCGAGGCGATCGTGGAGTACATCGCCGAGCACGGGCACGTCATCGACGCGCCGGGGCTGAAGACGGAGCACTACGAGGTCTTCGACTGCGCGATGGGGGAGCGGGCGCTCACACCCATGGCGCACGTGCGGATGATGGCCGCCTGCCAGCCGTTCATCTCCGGAGCGATCAGCAAGACCGTGAACCTGCCGGAGCGGGCGACGGTCGAGGAGATCGAGGAAATCCACTTCCAGGCCTGGAAGATGGGGATCAAGGCTCTCGCGGTCTACCGCGAGAACTCGAAGGTCGGCCAGCCGTTGTCCGACGGCAAGAAGAAGGAGAAGGCCGCGGACAAGGCCGAGCCGGAGAAGATCGTCGAGTACCGCCCGACCCGCAAGCGCCTGCCGAAGTCGCGGCCGTCGAAGACCACCTCGTTCACCGTGGGTGGTGCCGAGGGCTACATGACCGCCGGCTCCTACCCGGACGACGGCCTCGGCGAGGTGTTCCTCAAGCTCGGCAAGCAGGGCTCCACGCTGGCCGGCGTGATGGACGCGTTCTCGATCGCAGTGTCGATCGGCCTGCAGTACGGCGTGCCGCTGGAGACCTACGTCTCGAAGTTCACCAACCTGAAGTTCGAGCCGGCCGGCCTGACCGACGACCCGGACGTTCGGATGTCGCAGTCGATCATGGACTACATCTTCCGGCGCCTGGCGCTGGACCACCTGCCGTTCGAGACCCGGACCGCGATGGGCATCTACAGCGCCGAGGAGCGCCAGCGCCAGCTGGAGACCGGCTCCTACACCGCGCCGGAAACCGACGACACCGAGGTCGACCAGGGCTCCGTCGAGGTGGTCCAGGGCGACGCGTCGCCGGTGGAGGAGCAAGCGCCTCGCACCGCGGAGACCGGCCGTGAGGCCCCGCAGGGTGCGCACACCTCCGCCGAGCTGATGGAGTCGATCACCGGCACCGCGGTGGACAGCCCGCTTTGCTTCACCTGCGGCACCAAGATGCGGCCAGCGGGCAGCTGCTTCGTCTGCGAGGGTTGCGGCAGCACCAGCGGCTGCAGCTGAGAATTCCAGTCTCCGTTAGCGGAAGGGGCGGGCCCACCGGCCTGCCCCTTTCTGCTTCGGTCGACAGTGTGCGCGGCATCGGCGGCGGAGTGGCGCGACTCGACGTAACCCAACGGGGCGCGTGGAAAGGAGGGTTCGTGAACCACGGCGTACTAATCATCACGAGCGCAGCCTGCGTTCCGAGCTGCCCGACCACGCCTCACCTGGACAAGATGGCTAGCGCCCCGTCCGGCCTTGCCATGCTCACCGTGCGCATGAACGGAGGCTTGGGCCGGGTGCATACGGTCAGCCAGTTGGTTGGGTTGCAGCTTCCTCGAGGTTGATACGGGCGTTGTGGGCGGATCGTTCGGCCAGTGCGTCGTAGATCGGTGGTGAATCTAGGAGGCGGGCCAGCAGCATCGCGATCGCGACCGCGCCGAGCATGGGCGCAAGCCAGGAGACGACACCGGTCATCTCGGTGGCGAGGATCAGACCTGTCACCGGACCCTGCACGGAGGCTGCGAAGAACGCTGCCATTCCGGTGAGTGCGAGTGCTGCCGGAACACCAGCCGGCAGGTGCACCACTTTGACAGCGAGCAGGCCGACCAGTAGACCGGTTTGCGACCCGAGCACCAGCATGGGTGCGAACAGGCCGCCGGGGGCGTTCGCGGCATAGGAGACGACCCCGAGGACGAACCTGGTCGCCAGGAGGACGACCAGGGTCAGCAGCATCCCGTGGCCGTCAAGGGCCTGCTGAGTGAGGTTGTCGCCGCCTCCAACCCAGGCTGGCGCGACCCAGGCCAAAGCGCCGACGGCAAGGCCGACGGCTAGGCCACGCACAGTGGTCGGGATGCGACTGGAGTCCACGAACCGCAGACCGGCCAGGACGCACCGGTTGTAGGCGACGCCGAGTACGCCACAGACCACGCCGACAGCCACCACGGCAGGTGCTTCGGACAGGGTGGGGGCCGGAAGGTGCGGCGCGGTGAAGTCGGTGCCGCCGTCACCGAGGAAGTGGGTTGCCGCAAATGCGGCCGCGGAGGCGGCCAAGGTGGCCAAGGTGGCGCGAGGCTCGAAACGACGGAAGAGCTCCTCCAGCACGAAGACCCCGCCGGCGATCGGGGCGTTGAACGCCGTGGCCAGCCCCGCCGCGGCGCCGCCGGCGACCACCATTCGCAGGTCGGCCTTGCTGAGCCTGGCCAGGCGCGCACAGGCAGCTGCGATGACACCGCCCATCTGGACCGACGGTCCCTCACGGCCCAGAGCGAGGCCGCTGCCGATGGCGAGCAGACCGCCGACGTACTTCACTGGCAGGATGCGGAGCCGGCCAGCTTCGGCCCGCCCCTCTACTACCGCCTCGACCCGAGGGATACCGCTCCCCTCGGCGTGCGGCTCGATCCTGTGCACCATCCAGACCGCGGCCGCGACCAGCATGCCCGTGAGGGCAATCAGGACAACGAACCCCGCAAGGCCGTGGTGATGTCCCCAACGCTCCACGTCGCCCCGCGCTGCGCTGGCTTGCTTGATCAGCAGGCCGAAGGTGGAGGCAACCGTTCCGGTCACAACACCGACGACGCTTGCGACAAGGACCAGACCGAGCAGGCTGATGCCGGAAGGGTTCGCCTCAGCAGCGAAGTCTCCGTCCACTACAGGGTGCGGGGAGCAACGTTCGACGGCACGGCCCGACTTTACCGACACCGTTGATGGCCACTTCACGCGGCCCGACTACTCGTGAGGTCGGGCGGTCGACAGGCCACCGGCGCTTCTGACGCTGAAGGCCCAAGACCTCAGATCCGAAGCATCAACGCCGCTAACGGGGACCTGAGTCATTGGTAGAGCGTGAGCTTCGCCAACTCCGTGTCAGCGGCCAAATCCGGTTACGCAGGGGACCCGTGTGTGCCCGGTCCGGTGCCCACGGGGCCGCGATCACCGCTGGCGTGTGGCTGTGGTCGGATTGGCGTTTTGGTCGTGGGCTGCTGCGGCCTGGTCTGCGGCTTGAGGGTGCCGTCGTTGTTGGCCGACCGGCGGCTACTAGACTTGTAGGGCCGGTGTCGGCCAACTCGGTTAGGTCTTAGGGATCACGGGTTGGGGTGACACCCGGCCAGCCTCCGTGCAGGTGTGGGCCACGGGAGGCAGTCTCTGGATTGCTCAAGATCTAGAGAACAGGAAGCCATCCCGTGACCCACGAGAACATTGTCTACGACCGTCGTGTCCGGTTGATCAACTACGCCGCGAAGATCGGCAACGTGGCCGAGGCGTGCCGGGTGTTCGGCGTCTCGCGCAAGACCTACTACGAGTGGCTGAAGAAGACGCAGGCCTACGGGCTGTCGGCGCTGCTTCCGCGAGAACGGCGCCGGCCGCACCAGCCGAATGCGATGAGCAGCGAGGAGGTCTCGGTGATCTTGGCCGAGGCGGTCTCCCGGCCAACGCTGGGTCCCAGATCGCTGCTGCGCCACCTCGAGGCCCGCGGGGTGCACCGCTCCGCGTCCGGGGTGGCCAAGGTGTTGGGCCGGCACAACCTCGGTACGGCCCGGCAGCGGGTCGCCGCGCTTGCCTCGCTGACCGCGGCCGAGACCGGACAGGTCACCGAGCAGGCGCTGGAGGGCCCGTTCGGGTTCTGCCTGTACGCCTCCGCGCCCGGTCAGGTAGTCGCCTTGGACACCTTCTACGTCGGCCGACTCAAGGGCATCGGCGCGGTCTGGCAGCTGACCGCGGTCGACGTGGCCACCCGGCTCGCGGTGTGCCAGCTGGTCGTCGGAGACAAGACCGCCACCGTGGCGGCCGGCTTCCTCGACCACCTCAAGAAGGCGCTGCGCAAGCACGGCATCAAGCTGTCCGGGGTGCTGTCCGATAACGGGCCGGAGTTCACCGGCAAGGCGTTCAAGACCCGCATCGGCGAGCTCGGGCTGGTCCATGACCGGATCCCGCCCCGCTCGCCGAACCACAACGCGGTCTGCGAACGCTTCCACGGCACCGTGCTGCGCGAGTTCTACCGGCCACACTTCCACCGCGGCCGAGTCGACGACATCGCCCTGCTGAACCGGTCGCTGCAGGCCTGGATCACCGACTACAACCACCACCGCCCCAACCACGGCGACTACATGACCGGACGCACCCCGCTGCAGGTCAAGAAACACCTCAAGAAGCGCATCCGGCAAACTGCTGGCTGACAACCACCAACGAGTCGTCCAGGGACGCCGACCTGTCACCCCCACCCGTGCTCC